>FOHD01000010.1 GCA_900111695.1 Olsenella sp. KH3B4 | reverse complement strand
GGTTTCTCCCGCTCGACGCGGACGGGGCGAGGCTGCTCTTCCAGGTCTTCGCCGACGCATACGAGAGGCAGTCGGTGGTAATCACCACGAACCTGGAGTTCAGCAGGTGGGGGTCGGTGTTCGGGGACGACCAGATGGCCGCCGCCGTGATCGACCGCATCGTCCACCACGGGAGGCTCATCCAGTTCCGCGGCGAGTCCTACCGCGTCCGCCATGCCCTCATGCAGGAGAGCTAGCCGCTCAAAAAGCGTGCGCGCCTCCGATGCTCAGGCTGCTCAATATCCGATGCTCTTTTTGCTCAAATTCTCTTGACGAAACACACCGTTCGCATAGAATACGCTGCTGGTACGAATTCGCCCGGAAGACGGATCTGCGTAGAACCGGTTGTCACCATCGGAAAACATGCCGTCTGCACGCGCCCCGACAAGACCACCCGCGCAGTATCCGCCAATGCGGTAGAGCGAAACGCCAGGGTCCCCCGCTGCCTGAATCCAGGAGAATCCGGGAGACTCGAAGAGCTGTCCGCTGCCATTCGTGAGAAGGTAGCCATTGCCGCTCCTCAGCCGGCCGACGAGAATGTGCCCCTCGCCTGGAATGCCATAGTAGGCGGAGCCACCGTCCTCGAACCTCCCTGTCTTTGCGTAGGGGACTCCGTCGGACCCTTTGGCCATCATGTACCACTGGTCGCAACCCGTGGGAGCGGAGGACTTCCACCAACCCTCTACGCTGGGCAGTGCGCCAGTCTTGGCATCAGCCACTATGGTACGGTTGCCGACTGCTTCAACACCACGAACGACGTGTCCATTGGAGGAAGTAGCGTAGGCGCGGATGCCGGGATTACCGTCCTCGTTTGGCTCGACAACGCGACCAGAGGCAAAGGAGCCGTTGCGCTGAACCCACCAGCGCCCAGACGGTCCCGTTGCCCAGAAGGGCGTGACTTCGAGAGACGCTCGATTGAGGGATGACCACGTGGAGCCCTCGCGCCGCCACCCGATGGTCCCAAGCCATTCGTCCTCAGCGGAGCTGAGCGTGTAGTTGTGAGTTCCAACCGTCGCATACGGGTTGAACTCCCGCAGTACCCCAAGCGAACCACCCGAAAGCCATGCGGTTCCCTCTCGGCGCCAACCCAAGGAAGCGAGGCCAGAGGCCTCGTCCTCCGAGAGCGTATACAGGTGCTCGCCGTTGTAGGGATTGTAGAGCCTGAGGACGGGGTTGCCCGTGGAAGTTGGAGAGACCCAGCCCACGCCCTCCCAAGCCCAGCCATAACCCACCAGCCCCTTGGCCTCGTCAAGCCCAGCGGTGTAGAGGTGCTCGCCAGAATAGGGGTTATAGAGACGGTAGACGTTCTGAGCGGGGACGTCGGCTTCCGAAACGGTCTCATCGACGGGGTCAGTCTCATCGGATGGGGTTTCAGAGGCATCCTCGGCAGCGGAATCCAATGACCCTGCGGAGGCGTCTGCCGTCGTCTTCGAATCGACATCTGTTACCGCAGTCTCGTTCTTGTCGTTTCCCGTCTCGGTTCCAGGAGCCGATTCCCCATTCACGAGACCAGTCGAGCTATCGGCTTCCTTTGCTGGCTTAACCTCGTCGGAGACCGAACTCTGTTGCGCGACGTTTGCCTCTGACTGGTTATCCTCACCGGTCTTCACAACGGGTGTAGTCGCATCTGCTGCGACAGTTAGCTGCGAAGCGTCAGAAGAACCGTCTTGAGGGGCCAAGACGGCCGTCTCCGATGCCCGCGCTCCCGCTGCCTCGATCTCCTCTGCAACGGCAGACAGAGGTACAACCGCGAGAGCCGCGGATAGAACGCCACAGAAAAGCACTCCCCTAACCTTTGGGCTCATCCAACCACTTCCTCTCAAACCCACTGACAACTGAGCATGATGGTAGAGCACACTAAGGCGTTTTTCAGCAAAAACCCGAAAGACGCTTCTGTCATAGCGACCATAGCGGCCTACTTCGCGCCAGGCTCCTTCGAGTTCACCAAGCTCTGCCGAGAAGGAAATGGACGGAATGAGTTACCTGGACACCGTTATGTGTCGAATTTCTTCTCAACGGCTCTACTCACCGACTCCGCCCCCATGTTTCCAGGGCACGCCAAACACGCAAGGACACAGCACGCCAGTCGTTCGGCGTATGCAGCGAGAAGAAAGAACGGGCGACACCCGGTGTGGATGCCGCCCGCAAAAACTCGATGTAGCAGCTCTTGGCTACGCCTCGTGGTGACGGCGCGGCTGGCGCTTCTCGCCGCCCTCGCCACCATTGCCGCGGCCGGTTCCCTCGCCGCGGTCACCGGGGTGACGACGAGCACGGGTACGGCGCTCGCCAGAACGCTCGGGACGCTCGCCGCCGTTGGACTCGCCGTGGCCATTGTGGCCGGAGCCTGCAGGTGCCTCGGGCTTGTCGAGGCGGTCGAGGGAGATCTTGCCCTTCTCGTCGACCTCGAGGACCTTCACGCGGACCTCGTCGCCGATGTTGAGCACGTCCTCGACCTTGTCGACGCGACCCTTGGCGACGCGGGAGATGTGGAGCAGGCCGTCCTTGCCGGGCAGGAGCTCGACGAAGGCGCCGAATGGCTGGATGCCCACGACGCGGCCGGTGTACTCCTCCCCTACCTCGGGAACCTTCACGATGGCCTTGATGCGCTCGGCAGCGGCCTCGCCAGCGCCGTTGGTGCCGGCGATGAAGACGGTGCCGTCCTCCTGGATGTCGACCGTGGCGCCGGTGTCCTCCTGGATGCCACGGATGACCTTGCCGCCGGAGCCGATGACGTCGCGGATCTTGTCCGTGGGGATCTGGAGGCTGATGATCTGGGGGGCGGTGTCCTTGGCGTGCTCGCGCGGCGCGGGGATCTGCTGGAGCATCTTGTCGAGGATGAACATGCGACCCTCGTGGGCCTGCATGAGGGCCTTGCGCAGGATCTCGGGCGTGAGGCCGGTGGCCTTGTTGTCCATCTGCATGGCGGTGATGCCCTTGGTGGTGCCCGTCACCTTGAAGTCCATGTCACCGAGGAAGTCCTCGAGGCCCTGGATGTCGGTGAGGACGACGGTCTTGCCCTCCTCCTGGATGAGGCCCATGGCAACGCCGGAGACGGGGCGCTTGATGGGCACGCCGGCGTCCATGAGCGCGAGCGTGGAGCCGCAGGTGGAGGCCATCGAGCTGGAGCCGTTGGACTCCATGACCTCGGAGACCACGCGGATGGTGTAGGGGAACTCCTCCTCGGAGGGAATCACCGGGAGAAGCGCACGCTCGGCAAGGGCACCGTGGCCGATCTCGCGGCGCTTGGGGCTGCCCATGCGGCCAGTCTCGCCGGTGCAGAAGGGCGGGAAGTTGTAGTGGTGGATGTAGCGCTTGCCATCGACGGGCTCGATGGTGTCGAGGCGCTGCCACTCGTTGAGCATGCCCAGGGTGCAGATGGAGAGCACCTGGGTCTGGCCACGCTGGAAGAGGCCAGAGCCGTGGACCAGGGGCAGGTAGTCGGGCTTGACCATGATCGGGCGAATCTCGGTGGGGGTACGGCCGTCGACGCGCTCGCCGGTCTCAACGACCATCTTGCGCATGGCGTGCTTCTCGAGGCCCTTGAGCTCGACGGCAATGGCGCGGCTCCACTGAGCCTGCTCGTCCTCGGTGAACTCGGCCTTGATGGACTCCTTGAGGGCCTCGACCTTGCCCATGCGGGAGAGCTTGTCGGCGTCCTTGAGGGCGGCGCTCATCTCGTCAAAGTGCGCGAAGATGCGGTCGTGAACCTCGGGGGTGGGCTCGTCGAGGACGTACTCCTTCTTGACGATGGGGCCGTTGGCCTCCTCCCACTTGGCGAAGAACTTCTTCTCCTCCTCGCAGAAGGCGGCAATGGCCTCCTGGCCAAACGCCATGGCGGCCAGCATGTCCTCCTCGCTGATCTCCTTGGCACCGGCCTCAAGCATGGAGATGAACGTGGACGAGCCAGCCAGCTCGAGGTCGAGGTCGGAGGTGTCGCGCTCCTCGTAGGTGGGGTTGACGAGGAACTCGCCGGTCTCGGGGTTGCGGCCGATGCGCACGCAGGCAAGCGGCCCCTCGAAGGGCACGCCGCCAACGGTGAGGGCGGCGCTTGCGCCCATCACGCAGATGGTGTCAACGGAGTGGATCTGATCCGCCACAAGCGGGGTGGCGACGACCTGCACCTCGTTGCGGAAGCCGTCGGGGAAGGACGGACGCAGCGGGCGGTCGATCATACGGGAGGTGAGGGTGGCCTTCTCGGAGGGCCTTGCCTCGCGCTTGAGGTATCCGCCGGGGATGCGGCCCACGGCGTACATCTTCTCGATGAAGTCGACCGTCAGGGGGAAGAAGTCGTAGTCCTTGCGCTCCTTCGAGACCACGGCGGTCACGAGGACGGTGGAGTCCCCGCACTTCACCAGGCAGGCGCCCGTGGCCTGCTTTGCGAGCTCGCCCGCCTCGAGAGCGTAGTGCTTTCCGTAGAGGTCGAACTCGTGTGTAACCTTTGTCATACGTTTCCTCTTATCTCCGCCTGCCCCATTGCAGGCGGGCCGTCTTGCGGGCCCCCGCACCGTGCGCAGGGACGAGAAAAGCGTGTGCGACGCATCGCACGCCCGCGGCGCGCCCTCGCTTCTCTTGGGCGCACAAGCAAGGGGCGCCCGCAGGCGCCCCCTTAGAACACTTACTGGATGTTGTCGCGGATGCCGAGGCTCTTGATGAGGGAACGATACTCCTCGATGTCCTGGGCCTTGATGTAGGAGAGCAGGCGACGACGCTTGCCGACGAGCATGAGCAGGCCGCGCCGGGTGTGGAAGTCCTTCTTGTGGGACTTCATGTGCTCGGTGAGGCCCTTGATGCGCTCGGTGAGCAGGGCAACCTGGACGGCGGCGGAGCCGGAGTCCTTCTCGTCCTTGCCGTACTGCTTGATGAGCTCGGCCTTGCGCTCCTTGGTGACTGCCATGTGGAACCCCTTTCGTTCTTTGGATGCGCCCCGGACCGGGACGGTCGCCAGGCAGTTGGCGGGCCGCTAGGTGCGGGGTAATGACCTAGGTATGATAGCACGCCGCCTGCCACGTCGCGCACGTACATAGAAACGCAACATGGGAGGCGGCCGCAGTGCTCGCGCGGCTCGCGCGGGTTCGCGCGGGGCCGCCTCTGGCGCCCGCCTACTTCGTGAACGGACGGGCCGCCCCGAGGATGCGGTAGCTGTACATACTCGACACGCGAACGTTGTAGTAGGGCGTCGACTCGATTATCAGGCCACCGCCAAGGTAGATGGCCACGTGTCCGTTGTAGTAGATGATGTCTCCGCGCTCGACGTCGTTGACGCCAATGGGCTGGAACACCTGACGCTGCCGCCACGTGTTGGCAAAGTGATGGTTCCAGTAGTACTTGCTGTAGGGGTTGAAGTCCCGGCCGCCTATGCCGTCGAGACTCATGCCGCACGAATAGAGGGCCTCCATCACAAGTCCCGAGCAGTCGATCTCGTCACCGGGATACGAGGCGTGGTTGTCAACCCACCTCGAACCCCAGTAGTCGTAGGCGGAGGCGATGAAGGCCTCGATGATCTGCGACCTCGTTGCGGATGCCGAGATGCGGTTGGGCTTGACGTAGCTCCACCAGCTCCCCCTCGTGTAGGAGGGCAGCACGACCGTGCGGTTGCTCACGCGGAGGCTGCCCCATCTCACCTGGTAGCCGACCTTGTCGCAGGCGCCACTGCCGTCGAACCAGCGCCAGACGCCGTCGACCTTGCGCCAGCCGGTGACCATGGCGCCGGAATCGGTGTCGAGATAGTAGGTGGAGCCGGCATAGTCCAGCCAGCCGTCCTTCCTCAGCGCGCCCGTCGAGGAGTCGAAGAAGTACCAATGCCTGGAGAGGTTCTGCCATCCCGTCTGGGGGACGCCGTTGGAGTCGAAGTCGTACAGCGTTCCATCGACGTCATCGACGCCATGGGAGACGCGTCCCCTCTCGTCGAAGTGGCGCCGGGCGCCGTCGACCGTCTGCCAGCCAGTGGCCCACGCGCCATCCTCCTTGCCGTAGAATCTCTCGTTCCCAGAGCTCACCCAACCGGACTGCAGGGCTTCGGGCGCAAGCGGACCCAGATCCAGGCCATACCAGGCGATGCCCTCGTAGCGCCAGCCGTCACCCGTCGTGCCGAGTCTCTCCCCCGCGCTCGTCGTATAGAGGTGGGTGCCGGTCACGGCAAAGGGGTTGAAGAGGCGGTACACGCGCGTGCCGTCGGAGGCCGACCCGTACCAGCAGACCCCCTCCTGCTTCCACCCTGTGGCACCCAGGCCGTCGTACTCGCCCCTGTCCGTGGTGTAGAGGTGGTCGCCGCTGTAGGGGTTGTAGAGGCGGTACGTGACTGACTCCGACGTGGCGGGAGACATCCACGCGCTCTCCTCCTGAACCCAACCGTACGCGGGCAGGGAGTTGTACTCCCTCTCGTCCGTGGTGTAGAGATGCTCGCCCGTCCAGCGGTTATAGAGACGCCAGACGCGTACCCGGGCGAGCTCCTCCTTGGCCCCGGACCCAACCGCCGGCGCATCGGGGCCCCGCCGCTCGTCCGCCGGGACAGCCGGCGCGGCTGGGACGGCTGTGGCGGTCGGAACGCCTGGGGCAGCCGACGCGGCTGCGCCGGACGATGCCTCCGCCTGCGTGTCTGGGGCGCCGCTTGCCGCATCGCCCATGGCGTCCGGGGTGCCATGGGCCGATGGCTCCTTCTCGCCCCCGCCCCGCGTCGCGCCCGCGGACGGGGCCGCCGATCCGCTGTCATCCCTCCGCTCTTGGGCGGCCTCCGGGGTCGCGCCTTCATCGGATGGGGAATCCGGGTTGCCGGCGGCGCTCGGTTGGGGAGGCGTTGCCATGGCGGGTGCCTGCGATTCGACGTTCGCTGAGGGGTGGTCGTGGGCACCGTAGCCCCCGGATGGGGCGACGCCCTGGCTCGACGATTCGGGCGACGTGCCCTCGGCGCCGTCCTGCCCCAGGCCAGACGCGGACGGCACGGCCTCCGAGGCCGCCACGGCCACGGAGGGGGTGTCCCCGCCGCCAGCCCCGCCAACGCCCTCGGCCAGCGCGGAGACCGGCGAGGCGACAAGGGCGAGGCCGAGCATGCAGGCTAAGGCAGCGGCGTTTTTTCTCTTGTTTCGGTCGAGCGGCATGCGCGGTCACCTTCCTGTAGATGTGTGCTGACGCCCAGTGTAGCGCACGAGCGCATGGTCACAGCGCAAGCATGAACTCAAACGCACGAAGTCGCGCGTCGAGGTGGGTGGCCGCCCAGCTGTGTGCGCACCCCAAGAGCCACAGGGCGCACTCGGGCGTGACGTCTGCGGCAAGGAGCTGGTCAAACGTTGACCTAATAAGCGCCCGTATCCAGGAAATCTGAGACGGCGAGACGGGCTCTGCCCCCGGAACCTCGCGCGCGCAGCTCTCGCAGAGGGCGCCGCCTGCAGCCGCCGAGAACCACAGGGGCAACGGGTCTCCGCACGCGATGCAGTGGTCGAGCTCTGGCCGCCACCCCTCGTGGGCAAGCGCCTTGAAGACGTAGGCGGCAACTGATAGGTCGAGCCGGGGTTGGTCAGGAGCCTCCTCGAAGCCCCTCAGCGTGCGCGAGAGCAGCGGGTACACGAAGGGGTCCTCGGCGTCCTCAAAGGACGTGAGGCGGGCAACCTCACAGGCTGCGGAGGCGGCGCTCACGCGCTCGAGGTCTCCACGCAGCCCCTCGTGAGGGTCGACGAGGGTCGCCTCGGAGACAATGTCGAGGCTCCTCCCAGAAGCCAGGAGGAAGTCCGTCTCGGAGAAGAGCTCCACACGCGCCGCAAGGCGGCCCCCCGGCTTGCGGGCGCCCTTCGCGACGGCTCGCGCCTGGGCGCCGTCCGCCGTGAGCAGCGTCACGATAAGGTCCTGCTCGCCAAGTTTGACATGGTCGAGCACGATGCCACGCGTGCGGCGGGTGCGCCGACCTGCCATGGGCTTCTCGCTCTCCTAGTCCTCGGCGCTGTAGCCAAGGCGGCGGATCTCGTTGGCATCGCGACGCCACTGGGGCTGCACGCGCACGGAGAGGTCCAGGTAGACCTTACAGCCAAGCAGGCGCTCGATGTCCCGGCGGGCCTCGGTGCCCACGAGCTTGATCATCGAACCGCCCTTGCCAACGACGATGCCCTTCTGGCCCTCGCGCTCCACGAGCACCGTTGCCGTGACGGACGCGTGGCCATCCTTGGCGTACTCGATGTCGTCGCAGATCACACCGATGGAGTGCGGCACCTCCTGACGGAGGTTGAGGAAGAGCTTCTCGCGCACGAACTCGGCGACGAGGTCCTCGGGCGTGGCGTCGGTGTCCATGTCGTCAGGGAACCACTTGGGTCCCTCGGGCAGATGGGCGGAGACGAGCCTCACGAACGAGTCGACGTTGAACCCCTCGCGCGCGGAGATGACCAGCTCGTCGTCGAAGTGCGCGAGCTCGCGTGCGGCTGCGAGCTGGGAGGAGACCTGCTCGGGTGTGGCCTTGTCGGCCTTGGTTATCACCAGAAGCTTGAAGTCCGCCTCGGAGCCGTCGACATGACGCGCAACCCAGGCGTCACCGGTGCCAACGGGCTTTGTCGCGTCGACGAGGAAGGCGACCACGTCAGCGTCGGCAAGCTCGGCGAGGGCAGCCTGGTTGAGCTCCTTGCCAAGGCTGTCCTTGGGCTTGTGGAGGCCGGGCGTGTCGATGATCACGAGCTGGGAACTGGGGGTGTTCACCACGGCGCGGAGGCGCTTGCGGGTGGTCTGCGCCACGGGGCTCGTGATGGCGACCTTCTCGCCCATGCAGGCGTTGACCAGGGTGGACTTGCCCACGTTTGGCCTTCCCACGAGGGCCACGAAGCCACTTCTGAAAGTTGCGTTGTCGTTGTTGTTTTCCACGTGCCACTCCTCGGTGAGACATGGGGACTGTCCCTTTGTCTCATTCTAGAAAAAGATCGCGTTGGCGAAGACAATGATGCCCACCACGGCCACGAGCACCGAAAGCACCCACACGGCTGCCGCGGCAATGTCCTTGGCCCGACCAGCAAGCGGGTGGAACTCCGGCGAGACAAGGTCGACCACAGTCTCGACGGCTGTGTTGAGGAGCTCCGCCGAGATCACGACGCCGCAGCATACGAGTACGATGGCCCAACTCAGAGGGTCGAGACCCACAATGAATCCAGCCATGATGGCGCCAATGCCGCCACCGATCATCACCTTGATGTTTCGCTCGGTGCGCACCGCCGTCCTGAAGCCCTGGATGGCGAAGAGGAAGCTCTTGCGAAACGACGGGTGGTCGTTCTTCGACCCGGGAATCACTCGTCTACCCCCTTGCGGTGCCTGGTGAGCGTGACGGGCTGCGACGCGCCGTCATGCGGGAGAAGGGCGAGCAGGGCGTCCTCGCGGGCCTCCATGACCTCGGCCTCATCGTCCTCGAGGTGGTCGTAGCCAAGCAGGTGCAGGGTGCCGTGGACGAGGAGCAGGCGGAACTCGTCGGCGGGCGTGGTGCCAAAACGCTCCGCCTGGCGGGCAATGTAGTTGGGCGCAAGGACGATGTCGCCCAGCTCGCAGGGCTCCCCCGGCGCGAGGTCGGGATCGTCCGGCCGCTCGCATTCGAGCGAGATGACGTCCGTCGCCGTGTCGCGCCCGCGCCACTCGGCATTGAGCTCGCGGATGCGCTCGTCCCCCACAATCGAGACGGACACCAGGCAGTCGCGGGTCACGCCCTCCTCGGCAAGCACGCGGTCGAGGTCGGCACGAATCTCGTCCTCGGCTATGGGAGCGCTCATGCCCTCGTCGGCCGTGATGTCATACTCGTTTGCCATGGCCGTCTTCCTTTCCGGGGGCTTTGGCACCGCCCTTCCCAGCCGCACGATCGTATGCGTCAACGATCCGTGCGACCAGGGCGTTTCTCACGACGTCATTGCGATCGAGGTCCACGAACTCAATGCCGTCGATGTCGGAGAGGACCTCGCGCGCCTGGTCCAGGCCACCGGGACCCACAAGGTCGCGCTGCGTGGCGTCGCCCGTGACGACAAACTTGGACGAGAAGCCCATGCGAGTGAGGAACATCTTCATCTGCTGGGGCGTCGTGTTCTGGGCCTCGTCCAGGATGACAAAGGCGTCGCTGAAGGTGCGCCCGCGCATGAAGGCGAGCGGGGCAATCTCGATGGTCCCCTGCTCCATGTAGGTGGCGACCTTCTCGGCGTCAGCCATGTCGAGCAGGGCGTCATACAGCGGCCGCACGTAGGGGTCGAGCTTCTCCTCGAGCGTGCCGGGAAGGAAGCCCAGCGACTCCCCAGCCTCGACGACCGGCCGCGTGAGCACGATGCGGCTCACCTCGTGTCGCTTGAGGGCGGCCACCGCCATCGCCATGGCAAGGTAGGTCTTTCCCGTGCCCGCCGGCCCCACGCCAAAGGTGATGGCGTTCGAGCGAATGGCCTCCACGTAGCGGCGCTGGCCGACCGTCTTTGGCCGCACCTGCCGCCCGTGATGGCTGAGAATCACGCTGCCCGCGCCCTCGCGGCCGCGCCGCGCCCCATGCGTCACCTGGCCGACGAGGATGTCGACCTCGTCGGAGGTGGGAATCTCTCCCCCCTCGACAGTCTTGATGAGCTGCGAGAAGACCGAGGTCGCCTGCTCGACCTGCTCCGCCGGGCCAACGATGAGGACCTGGTTGCCGCGGACGACGACCATCGCGTCCTCGAAGGCGCCCTCGATGCGGCGCAGGTGACTGTCAGCCGGACCCATGAGGGCCGTGGGGTCAACGGTGTCGGGAATCGTAAGGCGAACTCGAGTGGGTTCCATGCTCCTCCGGGCTTGACGCAGGCGTACGTAACTTACAGTTGGGAGCCTCGCGCGGCCTGAAGCCGCGCTGCCACAGAAACCAATCATAGCCAAACGGGTGACGTGGGGCACGTCACAGGGCGCGCTCCCCCTGCGAGCACACATGCCCCAGGAGCGTCGTGCCATCTGGCGAGACGCCCGTCATGCGCACGGGAACGATCGCGTCGACGGGGACCTCGGCGTCCAGCGTGACGTCAAAGAGGCCACCGGAGACTCCGTGCAGCGGAGCCTGCACGCAGACGAGGTCGTCCATGCCGACGAGACGCGCCGCCTCCCGTGCGCGGAGCTCGCGGGCAAGCTCCCGCGCACGTGCGCTCCTCGAGGCCATGACGTGAGGGTCCACCTGGCCTTCCGCAGCCGCAGCCGGCGTCCCCGGACGCCGCGAGTACCTAAAGACGTGCATACGCGAGAAGCCCATCTCGCGACAGAACGAGAGCGACTGCTCGAACTCCTCGTCCGTCTCGCCAGGAAAGCCTACGATGAGGTCGGTCCCCAGGGATGCCTGGGGCAGAAGCTCGTGGGCACGCTCGACTGCGGCGCGGAAGAACGCCGTGTCGTAGGCACGCGCCATACGCCGGAGCGTTGCGTCGCAGCCCGACTGCAGGCAGATGTGCAGGAAGGGCGCAACTCGGCCGTTTGAAGTGGCCATGGTCGAGAGGAGCTCGTCGTTGACGTCGGGCGGCTCGATGGAGGAGAGCCTGATGCGGCCAACGTCTGTGGTCTCAAGGAGCCATGCGAGAAGCCCGGGGAGCCCAACCTCGCGACCGTCTGGCAAAAGCGAGCGATAGACGCCAAGGTTGATGCCCGTGAGCACGACCTCGCTGGCACCACGCCCCAAAGAGCGCAGCACAAGCTCGCGGACGCGCGCCGCGTCGATGGAACGCGACGCCCCTCTCGCCTTCCACACGATGCAGTAGGTGCAGCGGTTGTCGCAGCCGTCCTGGATCTTGATGCCCGGCCTCGTGCGTCCGGTAGGCGTAGGCGTTGAGGCGGGCGCGGCGGAGGCGAGAAGCTCGCCGTCGTCCCCCACGGCCAGCGCGCCGTTGCCCAGGCCCTCGAGGACGGTTGCAGGAACGCGCGACTTGTCCCGCTCAACCATCACGTTGGGCGCGAGGGCAGAGAGCTCGTCTGCGAAGAGGTTTGCCACGCAGCCGGTAGCCACCACGAGCGGAGCCTGCGGAAGCGACGCCGCATGGCGCACGGCCTTTCTCGCCTTGGCCTCTGCCTCCGCCGTCACGGCGCAGGTGTTGATGACCACCGCCTGGGCCTCGTCCTCGGCAGAGACCGCGAGGCCGGCGCGCGATAGCTCGTCGGCAATGAGGTCCGTCTCGACGCGGTTGACGCGGCAGCCAAGGTTCACATAGGCGACGGAGGGTCGTTGGACGCGGGAGCGGAGCTCGCCGGAAGCGCCCGCACCGTCACGCGGCTCCAGTTCCTCCGAGTAACCGCCGCTCACCTGCGTCCGCCCTTGCCGCGCGAGCGGGGCTTACGCCTGTTGTCCTTGAAGGGATTCTTTGGCGCCGACCAGCGCTCGCCGGCAAGGTGCTCGGCCTCCTCGTCCCTCGCGGGAGAGTCGCCCTCCTCCTCGGCGCGCGTCTCGGCTGGGGAGGAATCGTTCTTCTCGCCAAGGGTGCGCTCCGCAACAATGCCGGCGATGTCGAGCAGCTGGCGCTTGTCGAGGTCAGTTGGAACCACAACCTGGACTACGGCGATGAGGCTGCCGCGGGAGATCATGCCCTGGCGCGGCATGCCGCGGCGCTCGACCCTGATCTGCTGCCCGTACTGGCAGCCGGCGGGAACCTCGACCTTGACGCGCTCGCCCTTCATGATGCCGTCGACCGTCACCGTGGTACCCACGATGGCCTGGAGCGCATCCACGCGGACCGTGGTGTAGAGGTCGTCTCCCTGGCGCTCGAAGCGCTCGTCCTGGGCGATCTCGATGCTCACGACCAGGTCGCCCGAGGCGTCTCCGCGGACGCCCGCCTCGCCCTTGCCCGCCACGCGGATGGTCTGGCCGGAGTGGACGCCGGCAGGGACCTTGACCTCGACGGTCTCCCGCGAGGGGGTGCGGCCCTGACCCCCGCAGGTCTCGCAGGGCTTGTCGACGACCTTGCCCGAGCCGTGGCACACGGGGCACGTGGTCTGCGTCTGCATCTGGCCAAAGATGGTGCGCTGGACCTCGATGACGCGACCGGTGCCGTGGCAGCGGTCGCAGGTGCGCTCGTGGCCACCCTCGGCAACGCCCGTGCCGCCGCAGTCGTCGCAGGGGGCAAGGCGGTCGTAGGCGAGCGTCTTGGTGACGCCGGCGGCGGCCTCGGCAAGGGTCACCGTGAGACGGATGCCCATGTCCCGCCCACGCGTGCGAGCAGCGCGGGCACCCGCACCGCCGGAGGCGCCACCGCCAAAGAACGAGTCGAAGATGTCGTTGATGCCAAAGCCGGAGCCGTTGAAGATGTCGGACATGTCGACGTAGTCGGAGCCAAATCCGGCAGGGCCGTTCTCGTCGCCATAGCGATCGTAGTTCGCACGCTTGCGCTCGTCAGAGAGGACCGAGTAGGCCTGGTTGACCTCCTTGAACTTCTCCTCTGCGTTGGGGTCGTCGGAGACGTCGGGGTGAAGCACCCGTGCCTTCTTGAGAAACGCCCGCTTGATCGTCTTTGCGTCCGCGTCACGAGGCACGCCAAGGACCTCGTAGTAGTCCTTCTTCGATTCCACTCTCACCAAACTCCCGAAATCGCCCCGACCCCCGGGGCAAGCCTGCAGACAAAAACGCCGCCTTGGCGGCGCGTACAAGGTCTTTCTCTACCCAAAGGCATACCCGGCGAACGCGAGAATCGCCGGGCGATGCGTGCTTACGCAGGCTACCACAGGAAGCCGTAGTACCTCACGCCGGGGCCCGCCGCCGTGCAGGAGAACATGGAGACCATGAGAAGCGCGAGGATGAGGCCACTTGTCGCCCCGTTGCCCAGAGAGGCCAGAGCGTTTCTCCACCAGCGCGAATTGCTCTTGAGGCCGCCGCCGCGCACCAGGAAGGCGATGCCAACCGCCGCAATGACGATGATGAAGGCGAGAAGTCCGGAAAGCGTCCCGGATACTGCGCCAAAGACGAGGAACGGCAGGTCGAAGCCAAGAATCTGGAAGCCGGTTGCCTGGTAGCGGTTGAGCCGCTCCTCGGGCACCACGACTCTGCACACAAAGTCGCCGGCAGCGGAGCCGTTGGTGCCGGCGTTGCCCATGCCCTTCACACGAATGAGGTCACCATCGTGAGATCCGGCGGGGATGTTCACCACAACCTCGCTGGCTGTGAGAACGCGCCCCGAGCCTCCGCAGGCATCGCAGGGGTCCGCGACCACGCGACCGGTACCCTCGCACTCCGGGCACTCCATGTCCATGACGCCAAAGCCAAAGAGTCCCGTGAGGTCAACGGAGATGCGGCCCGTGCCGTGGCAGGTTGGGCAGGTCTCCGAGTGCTCCGCCTGGACGGAGCCCTTGCCGTGGCACACCTCGCATGCGGCGTAGCGCTGGTAGGTGACGCCCCGCTTGCCGCCCTTCTCAGCAGTGGAAGCATCGAGCGTGACGTCAAAGACGACGTCAGCGCCAACGCGCGGGTTGTACGAACGTGAGCGACCGCCAGTCGAGCCGCGACGCGAATACCCGTAGGAGCCAAAGGGGAAGCCCCAACCGAAGGGGTCTCCCCCACCGTAGCCGCCTGCGTACGGGGAGCCGGTCGACCCCGTCGCGCCAGCAAACGGGGAGCCGGAGCGCATGGCGTCGTAGCGCGAGCGCTTCTCGGGGTCAGAGAGGACGGCGTAGGCCTCCGAGACCTCCTTGAACTTCTCCTCTGCATCGGGCGCCTTGTTGACGTCGGGGTGAAGCTTGCGAGCCTTCTGCTGGAAGGCCTTGCGAATGCCCTCTGTGGAGGCGTCCTTCTCGACGCCGAGAATGGCGTAATAATCCTTGTCGTTCATCGAAGCCATGCGAAGTCTCCTGCCGATGCTTGGGGCGGGCCCTCCACGGGTCCGACTTCGCACGATTGTAGCCGGAAGGCAACGACTCTATACAGGATGCACCGTGCCCCAACGCATTTACCACGTGAGGCAAAGGGACAGTCCCTTTGCCTCATCTACCTCTGAGCGGCGGCGGAAAGGTCGATGCCAATGGGGCGATACGTCACGCCGCACTCGTCGAGGACGTGCTTCGAGATGAGATTGTCCTCGGTCCCATCGTACTTGTCGTCGAGGTAGACAACCTCGCCGATGCCTGCCTGGACAAGGGTCTTCGCGCACTCATGGCACGGGAAGAGCGTTACGTAGACGGTGGCGCCAGCCATGTCCTTGAGCGAGCCGCGGTAGTTGAGAATGGCGTTGGCCTCGGCGTGAATGACATAGCTGTGCTTGTCGTGGAGAGGGTCGACCGAGGTACCCCACGGGAAGTCGGCATCGGCGAGGGCCGAAGGGGTCCCGTTGTAGCCCACGGAGAGAATCCTGTGGTTGGTGTCGGCAATGCAGGCGCCCACCTGCGTACTGGGGTCCTTGCTCCTCAGGCTCGCCGCAATGGCGACGCGCATGAAGAACTCGTCCCACGAAATGACGTCAGTACGCTCACCAGCCATGCTCTTCCCTTTCTACATGGTCTCCCCCGTGCGGGGAGTGCAAATGCGCAGCTGGCCATAGCATGGCGTGCCGGGGGCGACAAATCAAGTGTTTACGTAGATGCGGGTGCAGACGGGCGTGAGGTCACCGCGGCGCCGGGGGCGGTTTGCCTCCGGCAGGTGCTGCGGAGAACTCCGCTGTGGCGTCATTCTGGCGCCAGAGGGCGCGTTACCGCAGCAACAACGTACGAAGTCGCTGCTGTGGCGCCGTTTTGACGCCGGAGGGTGTGTTTTGGCAGCAAGTGCGTACGAAACCCTCGCAGTGGCGTCAATTTGGCGCCACGGGGCGCATTCCCCGCAGAAACTCCGCACGAAACCCTCGCTATGAGCTTCGCCTCACAAGCGTCTCACAACCATCGGCCAAGTCCCAAAGCTCCCCATAGAGTTCGTTGCCCAAGAGCCAGCCTTTCTCGGTAGGCGCAAGGGCGTCACTGAGGTAGCCCTCGCGCACAAGGCGGGCGAGCGTCTCGTCAACAGATTGGCCGAGAAGGTCGCGCGCGTAGGCCACGAGACCCGCGTCAAGGCCAGACGCAAGCCGTGCCCCCAGCATGAGGTCCTCTGCAGCAGCCTGACGCTCTGTCAGGAACTCTTCCTCGAACTTAAGGGAGGGCAATTGGGGATCCTCGGCGATCTCCTGCCTACTGGAAAGAACCTTGAGACGCACTCGAGACATACACTCAGGTAAAGGTCCAAGTTGAGGACAGACCTCCATAAGCCTCAAGTAACCCTCGCGGGTAAGCATTGACGCAGCTCCAGTGCCAAGCCCGAGGTACGGCTTCCCTGTCCAGTAGGCCTTGTTGTGACGACATTCACTTTGTGGCGAACGAGCATAGCTTGCCACCTCGTACCTGCGAAAACCATTACCCTCAAGCACAGCTTGAGCCTGAGTCATCCTGTCGGCTTGGACATCCGGCGAGTTCCACGCAGGTTCCTCGTCGCCCACCTTTAGCCCCAGGGGAGTTCCCTCCTCGATTTGGAGGGGATAGACGCTCACGTGGTCAACCCCAAGCGAAACGATGCCTTCAAGCGTGGACTGCCAGCTTTCGGCAGTCTGGAGGGGAATCGCACACATCAGGTCACACGATACATTCAACCCGTGAGCAAGCGCGGCAACAACGCGATCGCGAGCACGCGCGGCGTCGTGGACCCTACCAAGCTCGGAAAGCTCGCCGTCGCACAGGCTCTGCACTCCCATGGAGAGCCTTGTGCATCCCGCCTCAACAAGATCGTCGAGAAGGGTGCCTGAAAGCGACTCGGGGTTTGCCTCGCAGGTAAGCTCGCTGAGCTCGGGTGCACAGGACCCGACCACCCGCAGGAGACCCCCGAGGTTCTCGCCCAGAAGCGACGGCGTGCCCCCGCCAACATAGAGCGTCTCGCAGTGGTCGAGCATCCCAAGCCGCGATGCTTCCTCTACCTGCTTACCCAGCGCCTGGGCGTAGCGAGCAAGCAGCGTGTCTCCGCGAGGGGTTGCCCAAGAGGCAAAGTCGCAGTATGCACACTTCTGAACACAGAAGGGCACGTGCAGGTACAGAGCATTGGCGCCTTCGGCGATGAGACGGCCGCGCCACCCTGTACCTTCGCAGCTCATAGCGCTACTGGACATCGAGAAGCATCCGCTCGGCTTCGTCTGCTACGGCAAGGTAGTCCTCGAGGGTAAGACACGTTACCGCCATGCCGCGGAGACGGGCCGCCTCAGGCATCCCGCGCAAATACCACCCCGCGAGGCTTCGTGCTCGCTTAAGGTTTGCACCCGTGGCGGCAAGCAGACGCACGTGGCAGCGGAACGCGGCAATCTTCTCGCGCGGGCCATGAATTGCGGGACGCTCGCCCAAGCGCAGCGCCATGGCGTCCCGAAATACCCAGGGGTTCCCGTAGCTTCCTCGCGCAACCATAACGGCAGAAGCGCCGGTCTCGGCAAGCATGCGTACCGCAGCCTGGGCAGACGAGACGTCCCCGGACCCTATGACCGGGACGCCCACGGCCTTGGCAACCCTGCCGACGCAGCCCCAGTCTGCCTCGCCGTGATAGAGCTGGTTGGCAAAGCGCCCATGCACGGCGATGGCCGAGGCGCCGGCAGCCTCCATGGCACGCGCGAAGTCGGGAGCAACCTCCTCGCCCATACGCCTTCCGCGACGAATCTTTACCGTTACCGGAACCCGTCCGTCAACACCTTCGATGCACGAACGGACAAGTGATGCCGCAAGCTCGGGACTGTCGAGCAGAGCCGACCCTTCCCCCTTCTTGGTCACCTTGGGGACGGGACAAGCCATGTTGATGTCAATGAGGGCAAGGCGATCACCCAGCCGCTCGCATACAGATGCTGCGGCCTCACGGAAAAGCTCGGGCTTGGAGCCAAACAGCTGGACGGCGATGTCGGGTTCCGTCTCTGCCGGCTCGACGAGCTCCCAGGTCTTCTCGCCACCATAGTGCAGACCAGCGCACGAGACCATCTCGGTATATGCAAGCCCAGCGCCGCCCGCACGTGCCATGGTGCGATACGCCGCATCGGAGACGCCCGCCATGGGGGCCATGAGAAAGGGGTTAACCCTAAACCTTGACTTGAGGTCAAGTCTATCTCCATGTGTAGACTTAGCCGGTAGAACCGCTGGTCCCGCAGCCAAACCGGCCGCCGGTCCCCACTCGGCCAAAACCTGCGAAGGCGTCATTCGTCATCCACCTTGAGGACGGCAAGGAAGGCCTCCTGCGGCACCTCGACGGAGCCGATGGACTTCATGCGCTTCTTGCCCTCCTTCTGCTTCTCCAGGAGCTTGCGCTTGCGGGAGATGTCACCGCCGTAGCACTTGGCGAGAACATCCTTGCGAACGGCTTTCACGGTGGAGCGCGCGATGATCTTGTTGCCGATAGCCCCCTGGATGGGGACCTCGAACTGCTGGCGCGGGATGATCTCCTTGAGCTTGTCGCAGAGACTTCTCGCCATGTCGTAGGCCCGGTCGCGCGGGACGATGAACGAGAGAGCATCCACCTCCTCGCCCGCAAGGAGAATGTCCAGCTTTACGAGGTCGCTCGTACGGTAGTCGCCAATCTCGTAGTCGAGGGAGGCATAGCCTTTGGTACGGCTCTTGAGCTGGTCAAAGAAGTCGAGAATAAGCTCGGCCAGCGGGATGTCAAAGTGAATCTCCACGGACTTCTCCGAGAGATAGACCATGTCGCTCGTCTCGCCACGGTGGTCGACCACGAGCTGCATCACGGCGCCCATGAAGTCTGGGGGCACGATGACCTTGGCCTTGAGGTAGGGCTCCTCAATGTGATCGATGCGGGTGACGTCGGGCAGGTCCTGCGGGCTTGTAATGTCAACCATCTCGCCGTCAGTCTTGTAGACGTGGTAGTCAACCGAGGGGGACGTGGCGATAAGGTCGAGGCCAAACTCGCGCTCGAGGCGTTCCTTCACGACCTCCATGTGGAGAAGTCCAAGGAATCCCACGCGAAAGCCAAAGCCCAGGGCAACGCTCGTCTCGGGAGTCCAAATGAGCGAGGGGTCGTTCACCTTGAGCTTCTCGAGCGCGTCGCGCAGGTTCTCGTACTGCTTGTTGTCGATGGGGAAAAGCCCCGTGAAGACCATGGGCTTTGCCTCGTGGTAGCCCGGGCAGGCCTCCGCGCAGGGGCGGTCCTCGTAGGTGATGGTGTCACCCGTCTTCACAAGGGCCGGGTCCTTGAGGCCCGTCACCACATAGCCCACCTCGCCCACGCCAAGCTCGTCCAGCGGGGTCTCGAGGGGGCGCTTGCAGCCCACGCCATCGCAGAGGAAGGTGTCGCCAAGCGCCATCATGCGCAGGTGGTCGCCCTTCTTGATGCTGCCATCAAAGACGCGCACCGTGGCCACAACGCCGCGGTACTCGTCAAAATATGAATCCAGAATCAGGGCCTTGAGCGGCGCCTTTGCGTCTCCCTTGGGCGGCGAGACAAGATAGACGATGGCCTCGAGAAGGTCGTGGATGCCCTCGCCGGTCTTGCCCGAGACGAGCACCGCATCGTCGGCCGGGATGGCGAGGTCCTCCTCGATCTCCTTCTTGACCTCCTCGGGATGCGCCGAGGGAAGGTCGATCTTGTTGATTGCGGGAACAATGTCCAGGTTGGCGTTCATCGCCAGGGTGGCGTTGGAGACGGTCTGGGCCTCCACGCCCTGGGTTGCGTCAACCACCAGGACGGCACCCTCGCAGGCGGCGAGCGAGCGCGACACCTCGTACGTGAAATCCACGTGCCCCGGGGTGTCGATGAGGTTGAACTGGTAGGACTCCCCGTCGTCGGCGTCGTAGACCACGCGCACGGCGTTCGACTTGATGGTGATGCCGCGCTCGCGCTCGATGTCCATGGTGTCGAGGAGTTGGTCGGCCATGTCGCGCTCGTCCACCGTGTGCGTGAGCTCCAGGATGCGGTCCGAGATGGTCGACTTGCCATGGTCTATGTGCGCAACAATTGAGAAGTTGCGGATGTGTGAGGTGTCTGTCGTCTTCATGCGAGACATCATAGCGCATGCAGAGCACGTTTCGCCTGCGCCGAAGCTTATCATGGAAGCTAAATCCCGTGGCATGCGAGAGGAGCGACTTTGGACGCGAGTGAGAAGTGCACTCCTGGCTTCGAGCAGCTGCTGTCTGAGGCTGGTCTATCCGAGCGTGAGGCAGAAGCTTTACGTACAGTTGCCCAAGGATTGACTGCTGAGGAGGCTGCACGGCTCATGGGGGTAACTCCTTCGACCGTTGGCACCTACCGACAGCGCGGATACAAGAAACTTGGTGTCTCCACACGATCAGAGTTCTTGAGTATTCCTCAGGCGAGGGCGGAGGCTACCTCGGTCACGCGGAATGCCAATGCGACGGATACTGCCGACAACGCACCGGCCTCTGAATGCTCACGTGCAGAGATTTCTCGCCGCAAGACGAACGCAGGCGCCACGAGAAGGATTGTCCTCGCAACTATTGCGTGCTTGGCATTATCATTGGTTGCTCTATTGCTTTTGCCAGCCCATTCCTTCGAGGATAAAGGCTACCTAGACTCTCCCTCCGGCACTATCTCCACGGACTATGGCGACCTCCCAAATGTGGTTGGCATGCGCGCGGACGCAGCAGCTTCTGAGGTCGCTCAGGCGGGCTTTTGTCCCTTATTTGAAGCGCAGGCATCCGAGTTACCTTCGGGCAAGGTCCTCGAAATCAAGAATGTGAAAGGCGCGGCGGGACTTGGGGCGGGCGTCTCCGCCTTCTCCTGGGGAGAGGGCTGCACTTCCGGCTACAACTTGAAGGGCGGCTGGAAGGCAAGCGTGGTATTAGTGGTAGCGACCTAACCGCTCATCCAGTCAAACGCCCCGTCTGCGAGCCAATCTTTGTAGCATCTTTCGCTTGTGACAGATTTGCCACAACCTAATTCGCTACTTTGTAGCCGCAACGCGTTGCACAGCAGCAATGATTACTACGAAGGGGTGAGCCCATGCTTGATTTCGATAGTATTAATGTATCGCGGAGAGAGCTGATCACTATCGCAGCGAGTGCATTTGCACTGGCGACAATTTCGCCCAACGTAGCAAGAGCAGAGGAGGCTGGCGCCTCGGATGCATTATTGATTCCAGGAAGTGAGGAGGCTCATTGCCGGTGGGAAGGGGCCGTCAGGCGAGCGGCACTTCAAGGCGAACCTGTATATTATGGCCTCGAAGATGAGGCACAACGGGTATTTCCCGGTGCATCTCGAGCCATTGGATCTCAGCGTACCGTAAGCACTTCAAAGAACCTGATAATTGCAGGTCTACCGAACACAGTTATCATTTCCGCAAATTATGGGGTAACTTCAGCAGGGAAAATATCACCGTTTAACTGGGCTGCTATCTATATCTCGGCTGGCAGAATTATTAGCTCAAACTACAACCGTGCAATACTTGATGGCGGAAGAACGAATGCCATCTATTATCACGCAGAAATGCGCGACGTAGCTGACATCTCAACCTATGTCGGAGATTTCTATTGTGAGTTTTACGCTTCGTTCACCGGGCATTTTTACTAAGAGCAATCGAAGTGAGTGGCCATGATATACGGGCTTGGATTTCCTGAGCTTATCATCACTATTCTCGTGACATATGCACCGGTGCTTATTTGCATTATTGTTGCCATCATGGCAATTGCGTGGCTGCTAAGGAATAAGCTCCACTAGTCCTTAACGACTAGAATCCTGAGGTAGATTCGCATCCTCCTCGCGAGAACATGTGAATAATCCTCGATGAACAATCAAAGCCAGCACATCGGCGCAAATAGAGGGTTCCATAAGCGTTTGCTCTGCTATACTCTTTGAGTTGACCTCGCCGTGTCTGGTGCGGAACCCCCACTTCCCACCTACCTAGTTCTTAAGAGGCCTCTAGGAACAAGATTTTCGAAAGGATCCGCACCGTGGCAAACATCAAGTCTCAGAAGAAGCGCATCATCACCGCCGAGAAGGCCCGTATGCGCAACAGGGCAGTCCGCTCCGAGCTGAAGACCTACGTCAAGAAGGTTCACGCCGCCGTCGAGGCCGGCGACGCCGATGCCGCCCAGGCTGCCGCCAACGCCGCTTGCCGCAAGCTCGATAGGGCTGCCGCCAAGGGCATCATCCACAAGAACCAGGCCGCCGACCGCAAGTCTGGCGTCCAGAAGCTCGTCAACTCGATGAAGTAGCGTTGCTTCTCTGAGATGCACGTAACTTTGGGAGCTCGGCACAAGCCGGGCTCTTTTTTTGAGAAGAGCGGGCGTGCAGCCAGCGGACGAGATGTCTATCTGCCAGCCCCACAGATGGTCGTAATGAGCGAGAGAAACGCAGAGCCAGCGTCTCCCGTACCCTTGAGGGCTCGCTCGCAGGTGTCGCAGGCCGCAAGGTCACGCTCGAGCTCTCCCGGCGCAAAGCGACGAGCCCAACGCACGTAGTTCCTCACCTGCCAGTCCTGCTTGCCCAGCGCCCGAGCGACTCCCGCACCCTCGCCCCTGGCATCAAGCGAGCGCGCGCAGATGAGCTCGCGGATCCGGATGGTCACGAGCGTGAGAAGACCCACTTGCGATGAGCCTCGAAGCAACGCATAGAGCTCTAGCGAGCGACGGGCGTCCTTCTCGCTCAGGCGGTCGAGAAACTCCCAGGGCTTGACCTCTGCGACGCGCGCCACGTTCCCCTCGACGTCCGCGCGGGTCACCTGGCCCTGCCCGCCCTTGAGCGCAGAGAGCGTTCGAAGCTGGGTGTCGAGCATGGTGGTCGACTCTCCCACGCGGTCCACGAGCGCCCGAGCGGCGTCTTGGTCGATGTCAAGGCCATGCGAGCGCGCGAGCTTCTGCACGTAGCCCGGGAGGTCTCTTCTCGTGGCTGGCGTGCAGTCGATGACCGCCTTGGGTCCCACTTTCGCAACCGCCTTGTAGAGACGCGTCGACTTTGCCAACGTGGTTGCCGAGAGAAGCAGCGTACAAGCGGGGTTGGGATCCTTCAGGTATGCAACAAGCGCCTCCGAGACTGGCTTGGGGAGCTTGTCGGCAGGATCGATGATTACGATACGAGGCGAGTTGCCCACAGGCATCGTGTTGAGAGACGAAACCACGGCAGTGGGATCCGTATCTGCCGTGGGGGCAATCTCGTCGAGGTTGAAGGCGGCCAGCCCCTCGTCCAGATAGCCCTTGAGACGCGTGATTGCGCTCTTTCGCTTTAGCTCGTCTGCACCAACCACCAAGTATGCCGGCAGCAGCTTTGCCGTCTTTGCCATGCATTCCCTCCATCGTCTTGACCTCCCTACTTTGCCACAAACCAGGCTTCATCACAGGCCAGATGCCATAGCTGCCGCGTCCCTCCTTACCGCGCGCTCCGTCGAGACCGTAGGTCCCCTGGCACCAGGCCAGACCGTAACGGTTCCCACGTCCTTGGTGCAGAGAAAGGCCGAGCCTACCCCTTCAAGTGCCTCGACGCACTCCTCGCGCGGGTGGCCGTACCTGTTGCCCTCGCCTGCACTCGCGACGGAAACCTCAGGGTCGAGAAACGCTGCCTGTACCGGGGTGAGAGAAATCTCGGAGCCGTGGTGACCCACCTTGAGAAAGTCGATGTCCCCAACGTCGCCTCTCGCCTGGCAGGCGCTCATCTCGTCCTTCTCGGCATCTCCTGTAAGGAGGCCGGTGAGCTTATTGCTCCCATGCTCGTAGGTGAGGGCAAGCACCAGCGAGTCTGCGTTCTCGGTGCCGTCGACCGTGGCGTCGGGCGAGACCACGCGCAGCGAGAACGCACCCACACGGAGGGTATCCCCGTAGGAGACCTCCTCTGCCGCATGGCCCGAGAGCCGCCCGATACTCTCGGAGAGGTCCTTGGGAATCTGGCCCGCAACGCCCTCGGCCACAAGGACTCGGTCGCAACCTAGGCGTCCCACAAGATCGTCCACGCCACCAGCATGATCATCGTGGAGGTGCGTGAGAACGATTGCGTCCAGGTGGATAATGCCCTGCCGCGCAAGCGCCTGCGAGGCCGCGGCGCCGGGCCCCGTGTCCACAAGCACTGCCGAGCTGCCATCGGCCACAAGGATGGCATCTCCCTGCCCCACATCCAGCACGCATACCCTTGCGGGCTGCAGCAGACGCAGGCCAAGCAAGGTGAGAACCAATGCGCCTGCCAGCGCCGCAACGCCACAAACAAGATGGCGGTGCCGGGGAACCGGCCAGAATCCGTAGAGAGCGACGCTGGTGGCAACGAGGGCCACAAGCATGGGGGCAGCATTTACCTCCATGGGCAGACACGCCAGAGGGAGTCTCGCTAGAGCGGAGAGCGCACCGCAGAACCCCTGCGAGACCGTCGTCGCCACAGTGAGAACCGGAGCCTGCAGTGCGGTCAAGGGCGTAAGCACAGCTGCGACCAGCCCCAGAGAGACAAGGGCTGTGAAGAGAGGGGCTAGCATAAGGTTCGCTAACGGCGCGATGAGCGACACCTCGCCAAATGCGGGGACGGTCAGTGGCAACGTGAAGAGTTGGGCGACAAGGGAGACTCCCAGGGCTTCGCAAGCCGTTGAGAGCAGGCGCACAAGGGCGTGCGTTACTGTCGTCGAGCATCTGCCAGAGCGCCTCAACCCGCTCGTGAACACGTCGAGAGCGTGGCTCGCGTAACCTCCAAAGAGGCAGATCCCAACTACCGAGGTAACCGAAAGAAGAAACCCCAGCTGGCCAGTGACAAAGGGGTCGAGAAGCGCCATGACAAGGGCCGCCGCACATGTGGAGGAGAGCGCATGAGACCTTCTCCCCACAAGTGACCCGCCAAACGAGATGCAACTCATGATGCCCGCACGCACGGCAGACGCAGGCGCCCCGCAGAAGACGATGAAAAGGCAAATCACACCGAGCGCGAGAGAGCCCCTCGCGGCTGGTCCCATGCTTGTCTTGCCGAGAAGCGCTGCAAGCGCACCGGCGAGAATCGCCAAGTGCCCTCCTGACACGGCGACCAGATGAGAGACGCCGCAGGTCGCAAACGCGCAGTCCAGCTTGCGGGAGTTTATGGGAGCGCGGTCACCGCAGACGCTGCCGGCAAGCACGGCAGCACCGTCAGACTCGTAGGGCGAGAAGGACGCAAGCACTGCTCGCCTTGCACACAGCACGACGCCGAGCAATCCCTTCGCCTGACTCTCGGACGAGACGCGCACGATTGAAACCGTGCCAGCAAGCCCCTGCATGCGCGAGGTGGTGCCCCACTCGTCATCTCCATTTGGCCGGAACCGTCCCACACAGGTGACCAAAGAGCCGCATTCGAGGCGATTCGGGGAACTGAGCCATACCCGTCCTACCTCGACGTTATTGTCACCAAGTACGCGAGCGCGTCCACGCCACCCGCGCTCGCTCTCCGTCATGTCTCCCTCGACCTCGAGCGTCCACGCCGAGACCGGTGACGTCGAGAGCGCGTCTGTCGCTGCCCTCACCCGCCCCAGCGCAAGCCAGGCCAAAAGCGCACCGGCAAGCGCCGTAACGAGAACAAGCGCGAGGGCAAGGGATGCATGACGGATACTCATACTTATGGATTGCCATCTGACCAAAGCCACCCCAATAGCGCCCGAAGCGAAGCAGAGTGCCACCGCAATCCACGGGACGACACTAAGATTGGCAAAGGGTATCGTCCCATTGCGCAAGACTATGCGCTCTACCAGGATGGCTGCCACGAGTGCCCAGAGCGTCACGGGGATTGCGGGCTTTGCCGGCATGTGGGCATCGCATGTCTCCGCCGCATGCAGACGTGGCACACCGCTTGCAGACCCCCCTCCTCCCCTAGACACGGATCTTCTCCTTGAGCTTGGCGAATTTCTTCTCGCCAATACCCGAGACGCGCATGAGGTCCTCAACGCTCGTAAACGCCCCGTTTGCCTCTCGGTCACGAACGATCTCTGCGGCGGTCGCTTCGCCAACGCCGGGAAGCGCCGTGAGCTCGGCAGCTGTCGCTGTGTTGATGTTTACGATGCCGCTGGGCGTCGCTTCCGACCCACCTGGTGGAACCTCCCCAGAAGACGAGGCGGCCGCCCCTCCCGAAGCGGGGTTCTCCTCCCCTATGGCTGGGACATGTATCTTCTCGCCATCGGAGACCGTTGCGGCGAGGTTCAACATTGAGGTATCCGCGCCCTCCGCTAGCCCGCCCGCTGCCGTGACGGCATCCTGTACGCGAAGCGACTCTCCTACAAGCCGGTAGACTCCCGGGTTTGCCACCATGCCGTCAACATGGATCACGACGGTGGGAGGCTCCTGGGGAACGGTGTCGCTCGCGGAGTCGGTCCTCTCATCTTGCGCTGCCATCTCAGAAGGGGCAGAATCCGCGGCAACAGCGCTCTCGCCGCGCTCGACGGAGAACGAGCCACCCTGAGACCCAAAAGCCACACGCGTACAGGCAATCACAACAATCAGCACAACGAGCACAACGCCCGCGATTCCCACCTTCTTGGCAGGAGAGAAACCAGCTCGTCTCGCCAGTGATTGCATCGTGCGACGAGCGCGTCTTCCGCTCTTTGTTCCTGGTGTCGATGCCTGTGCCATGCCCACCACCCCCTACATCGATGATGGGGGCATGGGCAGGGCGATTTGCCGAGCTATTGAGAAAGTCCGACACGGTGCCGACAGCCTGGTGACACCAACCTGACAGATTTTGTTGTTATCGCAGGAAAGGCTATATACGAAAAGCCAAGATACTGGTCTCGCGCTACACCGTTCACGGCATTAGGGCAGGTACGAACGGTAGGATTTCTCGGCGCTGGAAGAGGGGTGTTCTAGCGTGTCATCGCGTGTCATCAACATGGGATCAAAGCAGAGACGGAATCTCACCGCCCTTCAACCTAAACCTATCATTTGCAGAGAATATCGCTTTCTCTGAAACTCTCCCGGCGTTTGCCCAGTTGGCAAGTAGCGTTTTTGAGAAATAGCGATAAACTCCGCGAGCGTGGGGCTACCGGCGCGGTGACGGCGCGATGGCAGGCGCCACAGGGTGACTATTGGCAGCAACCCCGTAAGAAACCCCAGCTGTGGCGCCAAACCGGCCCGCGACGGCGCCCGCACCGGCGCCGTCGCGAACCCTTCTCGCACCAACAACTCGCACGTCACTGCGCAGGCGCGTCATCCCTGGGCGCAAGCGACGAGTGGTGCGCCCGAAGCGGGCCTTTGGGTGCGTGGTAGCTCGGGCACTGCGGGAAGTCCTCGTACTCGACGGCATCCACCAGCGCGTTCACCATGGCCTCGTGGTCGAAGAGCTCCCAGGCGTCAAGCACCTCGCGCATGCGCGCGTGCGTCTCGGGGCGTCGCGGCATAAACAGCGTGCAGCAGTCCGGTGCCGTCTGCGACGAGATGTCGTAGGTCCCGAGCTCCTGCGCAAGACGAATGATCTCCTGCTTGTCAGAGCCAATGAGCGGCCGCAACACAGGAATGGTGACCGCCTGGTTCACCGCCGCGATGTTGTCAAGCGTCTGCGACGCCACCTGGCCCAGCGACTCGCCGGTCACGATGGCCTTGGCGCCCTCGAGCTGTGCGATTCTCTCCGACACCTGGTACATGACGCGGCGATACATGATGATTCGCAGACTCTGCGGCACTACCAGCGAGATTTGCCGCTGGAACTCGCCGAAGGGCACCACGTACATGCGACCCACCACGCCAGACGGAGCAAGCGCGTCGACAATGTCTCGGCACAGGTACTCGCTGGTGTCAGACGTCATGGGCCTACCCGAGAAGTGCACGGGAATGCAGGTTGCGCCGCGGCGCCCCACCATCCACGTGGCCACCGGCGAGTCGAAGCCGCTCGAGAGGAGCGTCACCACCTTGCCGGCGGTACCCACGGGAAGCCCGCCTACGCCAGGCATCGATGCCGCGTAGACGAAGGTCGACCCCTGAACCACGTGCACCACCACGGTGACGTCGGGATCGTGCATCTGCACGAGCTTGTCGGGGAAGGCCTCGCAGAGCGCGGAGCCCACGATGTGGTTCATATCGATGCTGTGCACGGGATACGTAGTCGAGCTGCGACGCGCATGAACCTTGAACGTGGAGAAGTCCCCAGCCTCGCGGAGCGCGCGGATGGCGGCAGCGTTGTACTCGCCCTCGTCGAGCCCACACTTGTAGGCGAGCGAGACGCGCGCGACACCAGGCACCTTGGCAATGGCATGCGCCATCTCGGGTGTAGCCATGCGATCCTCGGACTCAACCACAATGTAGCCGGAGATGCGCTGGATGTTGGAGATGGGGAACGCCTTGAGTGCGCGATGAAGGTTGGTCACGAGTTGGTTCTCGAAGGTCGAGCGATTCTTTCCCTTAAGGCCAATCTCGTGGTAGTGGACCAGGCAGAGTCTCTCGGTCATGGCCTACTGAATGCCCGCGTTCTCGCCGCGAATAGCCTCGTCGAAGTCATCCTGGACGAAGCCCAGGGTGCCGTCGGCGATCTCGTCCATGGCTATGGAGACCGAGTCCTTGCCGGACGCGACGGTGGTGATGTCGTCGAAGTCCTGGATGGCCGTCACGCGGAGGTGCTGGCCGCGCAGCATGTTATTGATGTCGCAGGCGCGCTTGGACGCAACGGAGCAGAGCAGGAACGGGTTGTGCTCGGTCCTCTCGAGCAGGGTGTCAATCTCGGGCTTAATCACTGACATCTTTGGTAGATCCTCCATTTGACTCGTACAGGTCGATGGTGCGCTCCAGCTCTTGTGCGGCGCGCTCGAGGTCGTCGTTCACAATCCTCACGTCGTAGGACTCGCCAAGCTCAATCTCGTGTCTCGCGTTCTCAAGACGGCACTCGATGGACGACTCGTCCTCGGTACCACGACCGCGAAGGCGGTGCTCAAGCTCATCCATCGAGGGCGGCTCGATAAAGACGAGAACAGCATCCGGGTGGATGCGGCGCACGTTGAGACCACCCTGGACGTCAATCTCCAGGATGAGGGACCTCCCCGCAGAGAGATTCCTTCTCACCTCGGAGAGAAGCGTGCCGTAGCGATGGCCGTGCACGTTGGCCCACTCGAGGAACTCGCCCTGGCTCACCCGGCGAGAGAACTCGGCGTCATCCATAAAGTAGTACGAGACGCCATCGGTCTCCCCGGGCCTGGGAGACCTTGTCGTAGCGGAAACCGTCAGGCCAAGCGAGGGACGGTCGCCGCGAACTTTCGCGACCAGCGTACCCTTGCCCACGCCTGACGGTCCAGAGACGACGAAGAGCCTAGCGGAGCGTCCCACTACTTGGAGAGCGCCTCGATGAGCTGCTCGCGCTGACGGGCACCAAGGCCCTTGACGCGACGGGTCGCGGAGATGCCAAGCTCGTCCATGATCTTGGCGGCCTTGGCCTTGCCGTAACCGGGGAGGGACTCGATGAGCGCGGAGACCTTCATGCGGTTGGCAATGGGGTCGTCGGAGTCAAGGACCTCCTCGAGGGTGACCTTGCCGCTCTTGATCTTCTCGCGAAGCTCGGCGCGCTCATGGCGAGCCTGGGCGGCCTTCTCGAGGGCTTCCTTGCGCTGCTCATCGGTAAGCTGGGGTAGAGCCATTGTTCCTCCAAACATCGAGACAAACTGTTGTGAGGGGCTGGGAGGGAACCTACGGGCCGCCCCAGCGACACAACTAGCTAGTTTGCCAATTCCTCGTACAGTTTACAAGCCCTTTGTGACTACTAGCAGCAGGAATGCAGCCTACACACAATCTGGGCGCCACAAAGAGCCGCTGAGACGACACAAACGGTGCTTTTTGCATCCAGCGGCTCGGATGCAGCCTACTGACGTAGCTCGTCGACAATGGCCTGCATGGCGGCGGCAGGATCGTCCGCCTGCGTGATGGGACGACCAACCACGAGCTTTGATGCCCCGGCAGCGATGGCAGCCGCTGGTGTGGCAACGCGGCGCTGGTCACCCACGGCAGCACCGGCGGGACGCACGCCCGGCGTCACGATGAGGGCGTCGGGACCGAGAAGCGCGCGCATCTCGGCTGCCTCCTGCGGAGAGCACACGATGCCGTCGGAGCCGGCGCCCACGGCAAGGCTCGCCAGGCGCGCGACCTCCTCCTTGAGCGGCTTCTCGATGCCAATCTCCTCGAGCGAGGACTGGTCCATGCTCGTGAGGACAGAGATCGAGACGAGCTGGGTGCGCTTGCCCCCACGCTCCTTGGCGGCAGCCTCGGCACCCTCGCGTGCGGCGGCGACCATGGCGGAGGAGCCGAGCGCATGGATGGAGAGGATGTCCGCCCCCGAGAGCGAGGCAGACTCGACGGCACCCCTCACCTGGAACGGGATGTCAAAGACCTTGAGGTCGAGAAAGACCGAGAGTCCGCGGTCCTGCATGGCGCGCACGATGGAGGGTCCCTCGCGGAAGAAGAGCGTCATGCCGACCTTGACCCACGAGGCGACGCCCGAGAGGGTGTCGGCAAGCTCGATGGCGCGGTCGCGGTCGCAGTCCAGCGCGACGATGACGGCGTCGCGCGCCTCGTTCTCGCTTAGCATTCGAAGGCTCCTATCAGCTCGTTGATGTCGGACACGCCCTGCTCGCCTGCCCATGCCTCGAGCTCGTCGAGGACACGGGACGCGGCGGTGGGATCGTAGAGGTTCGCGGTGCCAACCGAGACCGTTGTGGCACCCGCGAGAATCATCTCGGCGGCGTCCTCTCCCGAGGCCACGCCACCAATGCCGTTGATGGGGATGCCCACCGCCTGCGCGGCCTCCCACACCATGCGCACGGCGATGGGATGGATTGCCGGGCCGGAGAGGCCGCCGGTGGGACGAGAGAGCCTCGAGCGGCGAGTGTGGACGTCAATGGACATGGCGTTTACGGTGTTGACCAGCGAGAGTGCGTCGGCGCCAGAGGTCTCGCAGGCGCGGGCAACCTCGCCCACACGAGCCGGCGCAAGCTTCACGAGGAGGGGCTTTCTCGTGAGCGCTCTCACGGCAGAGACGACCTCTGCCGCATCCTCGGGCGTGCCCCCAAGCAGGCGGCCGCCGCGCGCAAGGTTGGGGCACGAGATGTTGACCTCGATGCCCGCGGCCCACGGCGCCACCTCGTCCAAGAGCTCGACAGAGCGGCGGCACTCGTCCACCGAGTGCCCCACAGCCTGAACGATGACCGCGCAGCCGCGAGACGCCAGCTCGGAGAGGTACGCACCGTACTGCTCGGCAAAGGCTCGGGCACCGGGGTTCTCGAGGCCCACGGAGTTCAGGATCCCCGAGGAGACCTCGCACACGCGGGGCGCAGGGTTCCCGGGCCAGGGCTCGGCAGCCACGCCCTTGCAGGTCACGGCCCCCAGGCGCGCCACGTCGTAGAAACCCTCGAACTGCCAGGCGTGCCCAAAGGTGCCAGAAGCGGTGTTCACGGGATTCTTCATGCGAATGCCGCCGAGGTCGACGGCCATGTTCACCTTGCTCACCACGCCACCTCCCCGGCATCGAAGACGGGCCCGTCCATGCAGCACGAGCGGCTCGTTCCGTCGCGCATGGCAACGTTGCAGCAGCTGCACGCGCCAAAGCCGCAGCCCATCATGCGCTCGAGGGACGCCTGGCAGCCAACTCCCGCGCCCTCGGCGAGGCGGGCGACGCCCGCCATCATGACGGTGGGGCCGCAGGTGAAGACCGTCTCGTAGGTGCGCTCGGCGAGAAGGTCGGCCATGGCGTCGGTAGTGAAGCCGGCACGCCCCAGGCTGCCGTCATCGGTGCACACGACCACGCAACACTCGGGGTCTGCCGAACCCGCCGCGCGAAGGAGATCGACGTCAACGCCCACCAGCTTGGAGCCACGCTGAGCACCCACCACGGCGTCGAATGGGCGCCCCGCCGCCGCCAGCATCTCCGCCGCAGCGAGCACGGGCGGAAGCCCAATGCCGCCCGCAACGAGAAGCGAGCGTCCTTCTCCGCCAGGGAGCCTCCACCCATGGCCGCAGGGCCCCACCAGCGTGGAAGCGTCCCCAGGACGCATGAGCGAGAGGCGACGCGTGCCGTCGCCCACGACGGAGTACTCGATGCGCACGGTGCCAGCCGCGGCATCGGCACGCGAGAACGAGAGCGGCACCCTCAGGACCTGGGAGGCGTCACACGGAACGGAGATCTCGACAAACTCGCCCGGGGCGAGGAGCGCCGCCACCTCGCTCCTGAAGACCATGCACCACGCCCCCTCGGCAACCTGGTCGTTCGAGACGACCTGGAAGCCGAGGAGACGGGCGCGGGCGCTGTCCCTTGTCGTCCTCACCTAGGCCACCACGCCGTTGGCCAGCGTGCGACGGCCGTCCACGAAGACGTCGGTCGCCTGGCCGGTGAGGCGCCAGCCCATGAAGGCGGAGTTCTTGGACTTGCCCACGAGGTAGTCGGGCGTAACCTCGAACTCGGACGTGGGGTCGATGAGCGTGAGGTCAGCGGCCGAGCCACGCTCGATGCGCACGGGGGCGAGGCGCAGGATCTGCCTGGGGTTCACGGCCATGACCTCGACCAGACGCTTCCAGCTCATGCGGCCCGTGTTGACGAGCTTGGTGAGCATGAGCGGCAGCGAGGTCTCGAGGCCAACGGTGCCGAAGAAGGCGATCTCCCACTCGCAGTCCTTCTCGTGCGGGGCGTGCGGCGCGTGGTCGGTAACCACGCAGTCGATCGAGCCATCGAGAATGCCCTCATCGAGCGCCGCCATGTCCTCGGGAGTGCGCAGGGGCGGGTTCATCTTGAGGTTGGTGTCGTATGCGGGGGTGATGTCGTCCTCGTTCAGGAACAGGTGGTGCGGGGTGACCTCGCAGGTCACGGGCAGTCCCTCGGCCTTTGCCTTGCGCACGAGGTCCAAGCCTTTGGCCGTGGAGATGTGGGCGATGTGCAGCGGGCAGCCAGTAAGGCGGCACAGCTCGATGTCACGGTAGATCTCGAGCTCCTCGCCAAGCGCGGGCCAGCCGAACATGCCGAGGCGCGTGGAGGCCTTGCCCTCGTTGATCACGCCGTGCGTGGTGAGCGTCTCGATCTCGCAGTGGGCAGAGACAACGCGGTCGAACTGCGATACGTACTCCATGCAGGTGCGCATCATGCCGGCGCTCTGGACGCCATGGCCGTCATCGGAGAAGGCGCAGGCGCCCTCCATGACCATGTCGCCGATCTCTGCGAGCTGCTCGCCCTTCTCGCCAGCAGTAAGCGCGCCGATGGGGCGAACGTGGCAGAGGCCAGCCTGGCGCGCATGGTCGAGCTGATAGCGAATCTCGGCACCAGTGTCGGTCACCGGGTCGGTGTTGGGCATGGTCGCCACGTCGGTGAAGCCGCCGTGCGTGGCCGCGCGGGCGCCGGTCTCGATGGTCTCCTTGTACTCGAAGCCGGGGTCGCGGAAGTGCACGTGCATGTCGACGAGGCCGGGCACCAGGTACTTGCCGCGGGCGTCGATGACCTCGCAGCCCTCGGGGGGCTCGAGGCCCTCCCCCACGGCAGCGACCTTGCCGTCGTCGATGAGCACGTCGCAGACGCTATCGAGGTCGACCTGCGGATCGACCGCGTGAGCGCCCCTAAGCAGAAAGGCCATTGTTCTCTCCTCCCAGAAGCAGGTACATCTCGGCCATGCGCGTGAGGACACCCGCGTTGACCTGGTTAAGGATGCGCGAGCGGGCGCAGTCGGCCACGTCGGCGTTGATTTCCATGCCGCGGTTCATGGGGCCGGGGTGGCAGATGATGGCGTCCGGCTTCATGCGGTTCACGCGGGTCATGTCGAGGCCGTAGAGGCGGTTGTACTCGCGGCGGGACGGGATTGCCGCGCCCTCCATGCGCTCGAGCTGGACGCGCAGCATGTAGACGACGTCCATGTCCTCGATCACGTCGTCGAGGCTCGCCGTCTGCGGGCAGCCAAACCAGTCCGGGTCGTCCACCTGGAAGGTTGGGGGGCCGACGAGCGTGACCTCGGCGCCCATGGTCTTGAGCGCGGGCGCGAGAGAACCGCACACGCGGCTGTGCGCCAGGTCGCCCACGATGGCGACCCTGAGGCCGTCGAGGTGCCCAAAGTTCTTGCGAATGGTGTAGAGGTCGAGCATGGCCTGCGTGGGGTGCTGGTGCTTGCCGTCGCCGGCGTTGATGACCACGGCGTCGGTGTTCTCGGTGATGCGCTGCGGGGTGCCTGCGAGCTTGGCGCGGCACACGAACATGTCCACGTTCATGGCGGAGATGGTCTGGATGGTGTCGGCGAGGCTCTCTCCCTTGACCACCGAGGAGGTGCTGCCGCCCATGGAGAGCGAGTCTGCCGAGAGGCGCTTCTCGGCCAGCTCGAAGGAGCTCTTGGTGCGCGTGGAGGGCTCCAGGAACAGGTTCACGATGGTGCGGCCGCGCAGCGCCGGCACCTTCTTGATGGCACGGTTGTTCACCGACTCGAACGACGCGGCGGTGTCCAGGATCTGGGTGATGTCGTCCGCCGTGAGGCTGTAGGTGTCAATGAGGTTCTTGACCGAGAGCATTACCTCTCCCCTCCCTCGATGCCCCAGATCTCGACGGCGTCGTGGTCGTCGAGCGGACGCGCGCACACGCGCACGTCCTCCTCGTGCGAGGAGGGGACGTTCTTTCCAACGTAATCCGCACGAATGGGCAGCTCGCGGTGGCCGCGATCGACCATCACGGCAAGCTGGACCGACTTGGGGCGGCCGTAGTCCATGAGGGCGTCGAGCGCCGAGCGCACGGTGCGGCCGGTGTAGAGGACGTCGTCGACCAGGACGATGTCCTTGGAGTCGATCTCAAAGGGAATGTTGGTGCCGTGGACAACGGGCTGGATGTGGCGCATGACGTCGTCGCGGTAGAAGCTGATGTCGAGCGAGCCCACCGGGGGGCGCGTGCCCTCGATCTTCTCGATCTCATTCGCGAGGCGGTTGGCAAGGGTCTCTCCGCGACGAATGATGCCAATCACCTGGATGTTCGCCGAGCCCTCGTTGTGCTCGATGATCTCGTGAGCGATGCGCGTTGTGGCGCGCTCCATGGCCTGCTCGTCCATGATGACGGCCTTGAGCCTTGGCTCTCCCATGGGACTCCCTTCAAGAAAAAAGATGTCCGAACCGACGTAAGCCGGCACGAGACATCCCATGATGGAAGGCCATGTGTCTGGGTGGACCACACACGGTAGCTGTGCGGACTTCCCTGAGCCTTGCGGGCATCTCGTGCGCGCTTAAAGGTCGAGGAAACTTTACCACGAACTGGCGGCACGAATGCCAACTTTGATGAAGGACGCGCGATTCACAGATGAGACAAAGGGAAACTCCCTTTGTCTCATCGCTGGAGGGAGCGGTACGCCTCGCAGACCTCGTCCGTCTCGCCAATCATGCGCATGTGGCCTTTCTCGATCCAGCACACGCGGTCGCAGATGCGCTCAACAAGGCTGATGTCGTGGCTCACGAGAAGAACGGTCACGTTGTCGGACTCAACGAGCTCCTTGATGCGACGCTCGCACTTCTGCTGGAAGAGGAAGTCGCCAACAGAGAGTGTCTCGTCGACGATGAGGATGTCGGGCTCGGTCACCGTGGCGATGGCGAAGGCGATGCGCGCGACCATGCCCGAGGAGTAGTTCTTGAGGGGCATGTCCATGAAGCCGTCCAGCTCGGCGAAGTCGACGATGTCTTGGAAGTGCTCGTCGATGAAGTCCTTGCGGTAGCCCAGGAGCGCGCCGTTGAGGTAGATGTTCTCCTTGGCCGTGAGCTCCATGTCGAAGCCCGCACCGAGCTCGATGAGCGGCGCGATGGTTCCGTGGACGTCGACCTTGCCCGCGGAGGGCTCGAGCACGCCCGCGATGATCTTGAGCATGGTCGACTTGCCGGACCCATTGGTGCCCACAAGGCCAAAGGCCTCCCCGCGCTTGACCTCGAAGGAGATGTGGTCCAGTGCGCGGAACTCCTTGAAGGTGAGCTCGTGCTTCGCGGCGGCGATGAAGTACTCCTTGAGGGAGTTGAACTGCTCGGACGCTATGTTGAAGATCATCGATACGTCGTCGGCGAGAACCGCCGTGGGAGCGTCCGCTGGCGGAACGGGCGGGCGCAGGAAGCCATACTTACCTGCAACGATGATCCAGCGCTCGACGTTGCCCTTGAAGCGCCCCTGCGAGTCCTCGATGTCGACAGCAATGCGGTAGCGCCCGGGCCTGTCGGGCACAAACTCCCAGCTGTACTGAGGGATGGTGTGACCAACGTGCTCGATGGTGGAGTCGAAGTCGCCCTTCTCCCAGCTGCCGTCGAGGTTCCAGACGTAATTGCAGAGGTAGTCTTCCTTCTCGACCCCACGGAAGTGCGGCGTAACCTGGAGCTTGTCGCCCACGCGAAGGGAGGTCGACGAGAGGCCGAGAAAGACGCTGCCGCCGTTGTCCAGATTGAGGGTGTCCTGCACGTGTGCCACCTGACCTTACGGTTTGGGCCGCAAGCGACCGCGCAGGGCGGCCAGCGGCCAAGATACTAGATGAAGAGGATGAAGCGGCGCTCGTGGGAGCGGAAGACCGCGTAGCCCAGGGCCAGCGAGACGAGCGCCCACACAACACAGCTCACGACCACCTCGACGGAGGGCATCGTCGCGTAGATGACGGTGTCGCGCATGAAGGTTACGTAGTTGTACATGGGATTGACGTACATGAGGATGCGGACAACGTGGAAGGGCACCTGCTCGATCATGGAGACGGGCCAGAAGAGCGGGGTGGCGTACATCCACGCCATGAGCAGGACGCTCCACAGGTGGACGAGGTCACGGAAGAAGACGGCGAGCGCCGAGAGGAGCAGGGAGAGGCCCGCGCAGAAGAGCATGAGCAGCACGATGCAGACGGGCGCGAGCAACATGAGAGGAGTTGGCGCCACGCCCTCCCAGATCATCACGATGAAGACGGCGATAAGCGAGAAGAGGAAGTTCACTAGCGAGAACAGGACCTTCTCGATGGGGAACACGGACTTCTTCACCCGAACCTTCTTGAGTAGCGGTGCGGCCTCGATGATCGACATCATGCCGGCGTTGGTGGAGTCGGAGAAGACCTGCCAGGTGATGTTGGCAACGATGAGGTAGAGCGGGTAGTGCTGGATGTCCGCGTAGCGGAGGAAGAACGAGAAGACAAAGGACATGACAATCATCATGAGGAGCGGGTTGAGCACGCTCCAGATGACACCCAGGACGCTGCGGCGATACTTGAGCTTGAAGTCCTTTGAGACAAGCTCGCGGAGGATGAAGAGGTCACGCTTGCCAGCGGGATACCACGCGTCGCGCGCCGAGGTTGTATGCGCGGGGGCTTGTGGGGCGGGCGCCTCCTCTGGGGCCGTGGCCATGTCCTTCTCAGCAGGCTCGATGTCTGAAGCCAAGGTTCCTCCCGTCAAAGGAGTTGTACGGGCAAGCGGCGCCCGTTCTTGTCGAATATCTTTCTGATGCTAGCACAGGCCCAGCCCTGTCACAGAAACGGGATTTAGTTCCCCGGCATTGGGATTCCATTGCCGGGGAGTGGGATTCCATTGCCGGGGAGAATAATCCCGCGAGATAGCAAACAGGCCAGACGGCAAATTGCCATCTGGCCTGCGAAATCTCTGGCTCCCCGGGCAGGGTTCGAACCTGCGACACGCTGATTAACAGTCAGCTGCGCTACCACTGCGCCACCGGGGAATTCTCAACGCGAGAAGTAATTATACGAATCGCTCCGAGGGATGCAACCCTCAAGTTGAACTTTTTTCTTTTCTCGCGGCCCGTCGCCGGTCGCCTATCGTCCGAGGCCGTCGCCAGGCCCGTCGGCGCGCCCGCGGCTCGCCGCTGGCCGTCACCGGCCTTCACGGGTATCATGAATCCCGCCGGGCCAACCGCGCCCGGCCGACGCAAATGCGCCGCACAGCAAGGCTCGGGGCGGTCCGGCCATGTACCCATGGAGACTGCCATGCCTATCGCGCCCACCTGGAACTGCTCAAACGTTGCCCTCGACCTCTCGCGCCCCCGCGTGATGGGCGTGCTCAACGTGACACCGGACTCCTTCTCCGACGGCGGCACGCACAACGCCCCGAAGGCGGCGATTGCCACGGCGTCCCAGATGCTGGCCGACGGCGCCGACCTCATCGACGTGGGCGGCGAGTCCACGCGCCCCGGCTTCACGCCGGTACAACCAGACGAGGAGTTCCAGCGCCTGGAACCCGTTGTGCGCTGGCTCGTGCGCGAGGGCGCACTCGTCTCAATAGACACGCGTCACCCGGAGGTCGCGCAGCGCTGCGTTGACCTAGGAGCCCAGATCATCAACGACGTCACCGGCTTCTCTGACCCGCGCATGGTCAAGGTAGCCGCAACGTCGGACTGCGGCTGCGTGGTCATGCACTCAGGTCCCGTATCCGGCACGGCAACCAAGAGCTCGGCGGTCATGGCGTCTGCCGAGAAGGACGACCTGTCTGCACTCATGAACGGCGCCTCTGCCGGAAACCGCGCGTGGGAGGCCGGCGGAGACAAACCCCTGTTGCCAGACTCCAGCCACGTGATGTCGCTTCTCGAGGACTACCTCCTCAATCGCGCGCGCGACCTCGAGGCGCGCGGCGTCGCCGCATCCCGCATCTGCCTTGATCCCGGCGTGGGCTTTGGCAAGAGCGCCGAGGACAACATCGTCATTCTCCGCGCCACGCAAGACCTTGCCAGCCTTGGCTATCCCCTCATGTGCGCGGTGTCGCGCAAGCGCTTCGTGGGTACCGTGAGCGGCGTCGCAAGCGCCCCCGCTCGCGACGACGCGACCATAGGCATCTCGCTTGCTGCGGTGGCGCGCGGTGCCCGTGTCCTGCGCGTCCACAACGTACCCGGCATGACGCAGGCACTTGACGGCTTCTGGGCAGCGTCAGAGCCATGGACCTCGCGGGTCACGCTCTTGCTCTCCCCCGCTGCCGAGAAGGACGCACAGCAGGCAGTCGAGGCAGTCGACGCCATGCCCCTCACGCGCGTGAGGGGCTCCAACGCGAACTTGCCTGGCGGGCAACTACAGCTTGAGGTAGAGACGGCGCTCGACCGCATCCCCTTCCAACATGAGCTTGACTCAGCACTCGACGCGGCGGCAACCAAAGTTGAGTTGTCGCAGACCGCCGCGCTCAAGTAGCAACAAGCTGTGACGGTCACATGCAGGCTGCAGTCTCCTACTTGACTGTCTCGGCTCCTCTCCTCAACATGAACGCTGTTCACGTTGACGTCACACATCCGGTGGGCAAGCCCGCCGATTGTTGGAGGGGACCGCAATGAGCAACTCGAAGGCAATTGCAAAACAAGAAGCCATGCCCCGCGGAATGCGCATCGGCGAGAGCGTCTTTGACATCGCGTACCTCATCTACGACCTTATCGCTGCCATCATCTTCTTCACTCAGGCCAACGGTCGGCTAGTCTTCGTCCTCTACGGAGCGCTCACCCTCTGCCTTGGCGGCGGAGACGCGTTCCACCTTCTTCCCAGAGTCCAGATGCACCTCTGTGGCGTCCAGGATGACACGCAGCGCAAACTGGGGATGGGCACCGCAATAACCTCGGTAACCATGACGGTGTTCTACGTGCTGCTCTACTTCATCTGGAGGCAGATCTTCCCGGAACTCGAGGTCTCCCCCGCCGTTCCCGCGCTGATCTTCCTCACCGCTGCCGTAAGGATCGTGATTTGCTTCTTTCCGCAGAACGATTGGTTCTCGAACAAGGAGAACCTACGTTGGTCCCTCTACAGAAACATCCCCTTTGCCATCACCGGAATCCTTGTAATAGCTCTATTCGCCATCTCGGGTAACGCCGGCGGGTACGGCCTCTGGCGCATGTGCATCGCCATCGCGCTCAGTTTTGGGTTCTACCTTCCCGTCACCTTCCTCGCCAAACGCAAGCCCGCAGTTGGGGCACTCATGCTTCCCAAGACGGTGATGTACATGTGGATTATCTGGATGGGCCTCTCACTTCTCAACGTACTTTAGGAGTCGGCAATGAACCCCAGGTCAACCTCGAGAGAGACCATTTTGGAGGCATGCCGTGCAATCGTTAGGGAGCGAGGGCTCGCTGGCGTCAATGTGCGTTCCGTTGCCTCTGCCTGCGGCGTGGCTCCCGGAACCCTTTACAACTACTTCCCGGGGAAAGATGCCCTGGTTCTAGCTGTCACGGCAGACGTTTGGTCGGACATTCTCAGCTCTGATGCAAAGAAGAACAAGGGCGACGAGAAGGACTTCGCCTCACACGTCGAGAGGGCCTTCCAAAGCGCACAAGCGGGCATGGCCCGGTATCCGGGGTTTCTCCCCGCCCACGCGCTTGGCCTTACCAAAGAGCGAGATCAACGCTCTGAGGGAAAAGAAATGATGCAAGCCTTCATTGGGCGGCTTGAGAGCAGCATGCTCTGCGCGCTTGAGTCAGACAGCGGAGTGCGAGAGGATGCGTTCGATGACGGCTTGACAAAGGAGGGTCTCGCTGAGCTTGTGACGCAGCAACTAATATCTCTCCTGGTCCTTGGCCGGGGCGACTGCAAGGCTCTTGTCGCCATGATTCGCAAGGTGCTGTACTAGGAGAACCAGCACAACGTGTGAGCGGTATGCAACTGCACTACACATCTACTCTAAGAAAAAATCCCGATGCAGTGCCAGACACGGCGTCTGCATCGGGATTTCCATGTACGCGTACTGTAAGAGACGCGGGAGCGAGGCTTGGGGCAGCGCTCGCAACAGCGCCGGTCGTGTTGGCGGCAGCAGCGCTACCCTGAGTCTCCCCGTTGGAGACAGAAGTGTCGGGTGAAGTGGAGTCCTGGGCACCTGTAGTGGTGGAATTGTCTGCCTTGTCCTGGTCATTGTCATTGTCAGAGCTCTCCACCACAGTGGATGGAGTGCCTCCGTCATCAGCGAACGTCCAGACCGTTCCCCCGGCATGCACGTGCTGAAGACAAGTAGCGCGCTCAAGAAATAGCAGAGTCTCTTTCTCATCTGCGGTTTCTTTCTGTTATCCCCCTACAAGCATTTTTCAGCTTTGAGACCGAGTAGTTAAAACTCCCTAATACGCAACACGTAAAAGAACAAGTATTGTGACGTGGCTATGCATTGAGAAGAGAGAAAACAAACAGACGTTTAAGCCCTCTGGCCAAAGCGAAACAGCTTAATAATGATGGCCTCCGGGGAGCCAATCGGGAATAGCGGAGCGGCATGAGATGCCGCACGACAGAAAAATGACCCTAGAATGGTGAGGGCACTTTCGCCTGCCGAGGTTTGCGTCTCTCGCACAGGCGACACCTGCCTGTCCTTCCAGTGTCGTTGTCCAAAACCCGAGGTACCAGCATGAACGTCTTTCTCATCCTTCTCGTCCTGGCACTTGTCGCCAGCTCCTGCGGATTCCACAAGTACGTGTGGTTCATCTCCATAGGCTATGGAGCGGCCATCGCCCTTATTGGCATTGGCCTCCTGGTGATGTTCGGCGGCTCCCTCACCGTGGGGCCCGCGCTCCAGTGCGCCCTGTTCGTTGTCTACGGGTGCCGACTTGCCGGATACCTTCTCTACCGAGAGGCGAAGACCGCCTACAACAGGCGAATGCAGGGCGAGGTCAAGTCCAACGAAGGCGTTCCCCTCGTGGGCAAGGTGGGGATCTGGATGTCTGCCTCGCTGCTCTACGTGCTCCAGACGTCGCCCGTCCTGTTCCGCCTGGCGGACGCCAGCGGCACCGACGTCTTTTGCATGGTTGGCCTGCTGGTCTCGGTGGCGGGACTTGCCCTCGAGACCACGGCCGACCTGCAAAAGAACCGAGCGAAGAAGGCTAACCCAAAGCGCTTCGTGGACACCGGTCTCTTCCGCCTTGTGCGATGCCCCAACTACTTTGGCGAGATGGTCTTCTGGACCGGCGTCTTTATCTCCGGGCTCTCCGTGTACGCCAACGCGGTCCAGTGGATCTGTGCACTCCTCGGCTACCTGGGCATCATTTACGTCATGTTCGGTGGGGCGCGCCGGCTGGAGATTCGGCAGGACAAGAACTACGGAGACAACCCGGAATACCAGAGGTACAAGTCCACGACGCCGATCATGATCCCGTTCGTCCCCCTCTATTCCGTGAAGGAGCACACGTGGCTGGTCGCATGAGTCCCCGCGAGGCTGTGCGGAGCGATTCCATCCCAGAGGGCTTCACGCTCTCGATGGCCCTCATGGACTGCCTGCCCGTGGCGTTCTTCTGCGTGGGGGCGGGCGTCCTGGCGACGCGGTTTGACAGCGCTCTGTTCCGCGTTGGGGTCGCGCTGGTCGTGCTTGCCGGCGCGCTCAAGGTGTGCTGGAAGCTCGTGCTTTCGCTGGCGAGAAGAGACGTGCGCTTCCTCAACCGGCAGCTGCGCTACCTCATGCCCGTGGGCTTTGCGCTTGCGCTCGCCTCGCTCGCGGTCGACCGCGCCAAATGGTCGCCCGCCTCTGTTCTGGCACACGCGACGGCCATGCCCTCGCTGGCGTTTCTCGTCGCGGGGCTGGCGGGGATGTCCCTCATGGGCTGGTTCGCCCGCAACCTGGACGGCCGCGACGCGAAGGCCAACTGGCGGGAGCAGGCGGTGAACGCCATCTCGCAGCTGTGCATCATGCTGGCGATCGTGCTCTGAGGCCAGGGGACGCCCCCTCTCCACGCCTCCCCTCGCCCTCGCTCCTCCCCCGAAATGGAAAACTGCGGCTTAATTGCAGTTCAAGGCGGGGTCTGCTGAGAAGAACCGCAGGTAGCGGGCTTGGGGCCCCGCCGAGAGGTGCAATTAAACCGCAGTTTTGGCGGCCGGACCGCCTGGGCCCCTCCGCCCAGCCGGCCTCACCATCTGCCACCCGCCAGAAGCAGCGCTGCACAAAATTTGCGGTTGACGGCCCATTTTGGGCGAATCGCCGAGTACGAAAGCTCTAACTTTTTGCGGAGCCGCAGGTAGCGAAATGGCACCCGCCGAGTGATACTAAGCTAAACCCCCGAAAAAGGCCGTCAACCGCAAATATTGTGCAACGCCCTTACACCGTGGCCCCAGACACGCGGGAACTAGCTTGAAATCACGAACGTGGTCACGTAGTCGGTAGCTTCTGGTGCCCTAATCCCCGGATCGGCCTTCGCGAACGTCCCCGCCAGCCCGGCGTCCTGCGCGGCAATCTGGAAGTGACAGGCCGCAATGCCCATATCAACCTTCTGAATGTCGCCGGTCGACTCCCGCGCGTACCCCTTGGTCTTGTGCTCGTAGAAGTGAACCTTCTCGCCGTCGACAACAAGGCGCCACGGCTGCTTGTTGGTTGCCGAGGGAGACCAGCGCACCGTCTGAAGCGGCTCCAAGAGGCCACCCGCTTCACCCTCGCCAAGGGGATGGTCGAAGTCTCCCTTGAAGAAGAGTGACTCGAACGGGGCCCGCTCGTCCGACCGCATGTTCTTACGCATGAGGGTCTCGCGCACGGACCTCTTGTCCGCAGCGTAGCCGAGAGGGGTCACTGCAGGCATGACCTCGTCGGCCCCCACGCCCAGGGCGCGTTCGAAGGCCTTGCGGTCGATCGTTGCGGCAAGCCACACCGTCCCCAGCCCCAGCGACGTGGCGAGAAGGACGAACCGTTCAAACAAGTAGCCAAAGCCCAGCTCCGCGTCCTCCTGCCTGTGGTACTTGGCCGCCACGTACGTGTTGGCCCCCACAATCACGGGGCTGGAGACCCCGTCCCGCTTGCGGTCGAGGAACTTGAACGTTATGGGCACGCCAAAGGGATTGGTGTCGTGTTTGGTGAAGTCCTCGAGCTTCGCTATTAGCTCGTCCGGGATTGGCCTGTCGTTGAAGGTCCGCACGCTCTTGCGCGCCTTGATGGTGCTGGAGTCCATGTGTTGTGTCCCCTGTTCTTCTCGCTACTGCGTTCTGCGTCTTGCCGGAGTGACCCTAGTCCTGCTCGACGTGCAGGAGCGTCTTGCCCTGGGAGTGACCGGACCTCACGCGCTCGAGCGCGTCATTGACCTGGTCGAGGCCGTAGGAGCCGTCGATGGAGACCTGCAGCGGACGCTCCGCCGGGAAGAGCTCCCTCACACGCTCGAGCTGCGCGCCGTTCTCGTGAACAAAGATGAAATCGTACGTCTGGTCCCTCTGCGTCGCCATCTTGTCGAACTTGCGGCCAGCGATGCCAAAGAGCGCGCGCTTAACAGGCGAGAGGCCCGCGCGCCTGGCAAAGCGGCCGTTGGGCAGTCCGCGCAGCGACACGAGGTGCCCGCCACGCTTGAGCACGCGGAACTCGTCCGGCAACTCGCGCTCGCCCAGGGTGTCGAGCACGCAGTCAACGTCGTGGAGCACGTCGATGTAGCGCTGCGCCTTGTAGTCGATGAAGGTGCTGGCACCAAGCTCGCAGACGCGCTCCTCGTTGCGGGCGCTGCCGTTGGTCGACACCACAAGCCCCATGCGCGCGGCAATGGGGATGGCCATGGCGCCGAGGCTGCCCGTTCCGCCCGAGATGAAGAGCGTCTGGCCCGTTTTCGCCTGCATGAGCTCGAGCGCCTGCATAGCGGTGAGCGCCGTGAGGGGTACGCACGCGGCCTCCTCCATCGAGAGGTAGTCCGGCACGGTGGCCAAGGCCGACTCGTCCACAGCAGCGTACTCGGCAAACGCGCCAATCTTCGCAAGCGGCATGCGTCCGTACACACGGTCGCCGGCTTTGAACTTTCCTGCCGCAGAGCCCGCCTTGACGACGGTGCCCGAGAACTCGTTGCCCATCACGAGCGGCGTGCGGTACGGCACGATGAGACGCACCTCTCCGCGAACGATCATGTTGTCCAGCGGGTTCACCGCCGCCGTGTGGATGCGCACGAGAACCTCGTGCGCCGCGGGCTCGGGGACGGGAATGTCGCGCACCGCGAGAGTCGCGCCGTTCTTGTCGTAGCCGTCCAGAATCGCTGCCTTCATTGCTTACCGCCTTCCCGCTGGTGAGAGCTTCTCTCGTCCTTCTCGATCCGTTCGCGCATGCGCGCCATGCAGTCCGCAAGCGTCGCGCCCGAAAGCTCGTCCTCCACCACCTGCTCCGCATGGCGGAACATCCCGCTGAGCACGGGGCGGATGTTCCTGCCCACAATGCACGCGTCGCTGGGGTTCTGGTGAATGTCGAACACGTGGACGTCATCCGTCTCCTCGACCGCACGGTACACGTCGAGAAGGGATATGTCCGCAGGTGCCTTGACCAGGGCAAATCCGCTCCTGCCACGCTGACCCTCGATGATTCCGGCACGGCTGAGACGCGCGGCTACCTTGCGGATGTAGCTGGCGTTTGTTCCCACGCTCGTCGCAATCTGCTCCGAGTTCATGGGCTGCTCCGCCTCGGAGACAAGAATCAACATGTGAATGGCCGTCGAGAACTTGGTGTCCATGCGCTCCCCTACTTCCTGCGTCTGTCGGGTTGTGATTGTATCACGTACTGATACATCTCTAGTGAGACCACACGGCATCGACCAGGGCACATAAACTCACCACTTGCGTCGCGACGAGAAGCGCGGGAGCGTCTCTACGTCAAGCTCACCTGCCGCTCTCGCGCACCAGCCTCTGCCCGATTGCGTAGGCGTTCTCCAGGTCCTTGGGGAAGTTCTTCTCGCGCGAGAGCTGCTTCTTCTCGGCGTCAAAGCCCGCCATGGAGTACTTGGAGTAATCCGCCACCTGCAGCGTGTCAAAGCACGGGTACAGGCAGACCTCGCCGTTGAGCATCTGGAGCTCCCGCGCGTACCCCTCGAACGCGTCCTTGTAGAGCCTGTCGTAGAACTCCTTCGACGCGTTCATGCTGACGAAGAGTCCCACGTTCACCTTCCCGGTGAAGTAGTTGCTGTAGTCGTCGTAGGACAGCGCGCAGAAATGCAGCCGCTCCATCACCTCGAAGTACCGGCTCGTCGGCCTGCCCAGGTAGATTGCCGTGCCAACGAGAAGAACGTCCGACCGGAAAACCTTGTCGATTATCGGGGACAGGTCGTCCTTCCAGTAGCAGTGGCACCTCTCGGCACCCTTCCTCTTGCAGAGCATGCAGCTCCTGCAACCGGTGAAGTTGAGGTCGTAGAGGTCTATGTACTCGGCCTCGGAGCCGGCGCTCCTGGCGCCCTCGGCCGCCGACTTCAAGAGCTTTGCCGTGTTCCACGCCTTGCGAGGGCTTGCGTTGAGCACCAGGGTCTTTGTCATAGGTCTCCTTACACTGAGAAATACAAGTAAACGCGCGCGTATCCAACGTGAGTCTAAACGCTCTCGCGACTCATATTCCACAAAAGCCGTGGCAACTCACCGCAGCCAAAAAACGCCGCGCTAGCTCCTGGGGTCGGGCTCTTTCCAGGGAACCTCGATAAAGTTACCGGACGACATGGCGGCGTCCACGGGAATCACGGCTCCCGTGACATAGCTTGCGAGGTCGCTCGCCAGGAAGAGGGCAACGTTGGCAATCTCTTCCGGACGTCCAAAGCGTCCGTTGGGAATCATGGACTGGGTCAGTTCGCGTTGCTCGGGCGAGATGGTTGCATAGATCTCCGTGTCAATGGCGCCCGGGCAGATGCAATTTACCCTGATCCCATGGCGGGCATAGTCCATCCCGGCAGTCTGGGTAAGGCTGATAACGGCACGCTTAGCGGCACTGTACGGCGCAAAGTTGGCCGTCGCCTTGATGCCCTCTGCGGACGAGACGTTGATGATCGAGCAGTTCGTCGACTTCGAGGTGAGCATGGCAGAGACGGCATACTTCATGCACAGGAACACGCCAACGTAGTCGATGTTGGTGACGCGACGGAAGTCGTCAGCGTCGTACTCGTGAATCGGCTTCATGAGGCAACTCGCGCCTGCGTTGTTGACGAGAACATCCAGGGAACCGTATGCATCAAGGGCGGTCTGCATGAGATGCGCCACATCGTCTTCGGAAGTTACGTCCGTCTTGCAGAACAGGGCCTCGCCTCCCTTTTGGCGTATCTCTTCGGCGATGGCCTCTCCCCTGTCGGCTCTACGTCCAGCAAGCACGACCTTCATGCCTTGCGCAGCAAAGACCTTTGCAGTCGATTCGCCAATACCCGAGGTTGCGCCGGTAACTACGGCCGTGCGGCCCTTGACACTTGAGAAGTCAGCCATCTTTACACACCTTTCGACGAAGTCATACCCCCAACAAGTTTGTGACGGCTTGGAGCACAGTAATTTGGACATTTATCGGTTTTGCCGGGTTCTACTACAATTTTGAGTAATGTCTGAAGAGTCCAAGAGGTGGAGCCATGGGTGCCTCCGATAGAACAAAGCAGCTGCTTGCCGATAAGCTCATCGAGATGAGCAAGACGATGCCAATCCAGGCAATTCGCGTGAAGGACCTCTGCGCGGCGAGCAGGACGGACCGCTCCACCTTCTACTATCACTTCAAGGACAAATACGATCTTGTCGCATGGATCTTCATGCAGCTCTTCAAGAAGGAGCGCTCTCGAAGCCCCATCGAGAATAGCAGGGAGATGATCGAGGGCATGCTCCGCGGATTCTGGAGCGAGCGGGCCTTCTTCAGGAATGCTCTCAGCGATCGCTCCCAGAACAGCCTCGACACCTACCTACTTGATTTCTATGTAAAGAGCGAGCGAGAAGCCATCTGCCGGTATCAGGGTGTAGCGACGCTGGACGAAGAGACAGAGTACGTGATTCGCCAGTACTCCTATGGATGCCTTGGCATCACGATTGAATGGATCCTAGGGAAGAATGGCCTGAGCGTCGAGAGCATGGCACGGTACCAGTACCTCTGCATGCCCGAGATACTCAAGCGCGCATGGATGGCCGATGCCGGCGGCACGAAGGACCCCACGGGCCACACAAAATCATAGTGGGCGGGACGACGACCTTAATAGAAAGAATGCAACCAGGTTGCAACGCCATGCCGTTCCCGGATGCAGGGTGAGACCTACGTTTGAACTCCTACTCCTGCGTCTTGAGGGCCAGTGCGAGGTGGGTGGCAAAGGTACGGTCCAGCGCCACCTCGTCGTCGCTCTGGGGCGCCCTCCCCTCGTAGTAGCTGGGGGTGTCCACCTCGGTCCTGTCCACGTAGAGCCGGACGGTAGCCTCGGTGTTGCCGAGCATCGTCGTGGCTTCGCGACTCCAGTTGTCATAGACCGTGACGCCATCGTCCTCGACGGCCGCACGCGCATGGTCGTCTATCGGCTCTGAGGTCTCGAAGCGCGTCCTCGACGGAGTTCTTCTCGTCCATGTTTTCCAGAATGGCCTGCACGGAGGAGATGGTGATGAGACAGCCAGACACCACCGAGATCGTGGCCACGAGCAGCGCAAAGATGCCGAGGTGCCTGCCCGCGTTGTGGAGCAGCTGGCGCCCAAAGCGCCTGTGAAGGGGGTTGTGCATTGCAGCTTCCTACCACTCGAGGTTGCGCGCGGGGATGGGAGAGGGATTGACCTCGTCTTCCACGATCTGACCCTCTCTTAGGCGCAGACGCCTGGTTGCCATCTCTCCAATAGCGGCGTTGTGGGTAACGATCACGGTGGTGCATCCGTGCTCGTGACAGACCCTCTCGATAAGGGCAAGGATCTCCTTGGAGGTCTGGTAGTCGAGGGCTCCGGTGGGCTCGTCACAGAGGAGGAGCCGAGGCTTTTTTCACCAGCGCGCGACCAATTGAGCAGCGCTGCGAACTGCATCATGTGCCCATAGCCCAACCCACTTGTAGGCTCGTCGAACGCGACGACCTGCCTGCCCGACGCCACGGCGCACGCAATGGCCACGCGCTGCTTTTCGTTGCACTTGCTCTGAGGATTCGCCTTACATTTGCTTACGCGGCAGCGAAGCTTGCGCTGATGGAGCCGCTTCCCACCACGTCCGCCAAATCCGACGCATCCGCTATCTTGCCGATGCGCGTATAGGCATAAGAGGTGGCGTGGGATTCGTAGAAGACCACCAGGCAGTTGTTCCCATAGAGCATCACATCCCCTGCCTCGATGGTACCGGGGTTGGACGCGTTGGTCGGGAGCGAGCCGTCCAGATAGACGTACTTCTCGTTCCCGTTGAGCTCGCTCATCTCCGTCTGCAGCGGGAGCATCGCCGCAAAGGCTGCTGCTGTCTCCTTATCATCCAGGTCGATGGCGAACTGGTGTCCCTCAACCGAGAGCGTGACCGTTGAAATGGACGGGTTCATAGAGGACTCCTCCCCTTGGTTGGTAGAAGATGCCGTTGCATCCTGGTTCGCAGGATCGATCTCTTGAGGTGCGCTCGCATTCGCACTGGATGCATTCACGCCATTCTTATCGCTGGATTGCTCCTGAGCGCATCCCCCAAGGAAGGAGATGCAGAGCACGGACGCTAAGGCAGCTGTCAACAGGATTCTCTTCACGGGGGTCCCTTCCTCCTCACAAGCTCCGGCCGAACTGGCGAACCTCTTCCAGGCTCTGGGGAGAGGACGCGGCTGCGCCAGGATATTCGAAGATGCCACAGTCCTCCGCGCCGTACCAGCCTTGCAGGAACCCATGGTAGATGCGCTCGGCCGCGGCATACACGCCCGAAGATCCGGAATCCAGGATCATGGCCATCTTCTTGCATGCCTTCGGGATCTCAAGGGCATAGGTCCGATGGATGGCGCAGTGCAGCTGCCCCGTGAACGAGCCGTAGTAGATCGGGCTTGCCAGCACGATCATGTCAGCGCTGGCGTAATGGGGGTAGATCTGCTGCATGTCATCCTTTTGGATGCATTCGCCGTTCCCTTGGGTGTGGCACCACTCGCACCCGATGCACCCATGGATGTCCATGGAGGCAACGTCGAACACGGTCACTTCATGGCCCGCTTCGCGCGCTCCCTCGGCGAACGCCTGGGCCAACGCGGTCGTATGCCCATTCTTGCGGGCGCTTCCCTGCAGGACGAGTATCTTCATGCTATGCCTTCCTGATCGTGATGTCATAGGATCCCTTCAGCCCGCGTAAGGTCTCGATGGCTCCATCGTCCAAGCGGCCCATGTTCAGCTGGTCCCCATAGGACCCTGAAGCGTCTTCGCCATCGAAGAAGACGGCGAACCAACCGCCGCCGGGGTTGTAGTTGATGTCACCGTTCGACCATCCATACCCGACTTGTGCCGCGTCATAGGGAAAGCTCTGCTCTATCTGGCCACAGAAATCCATTCCCGACGACCCCACATGAATGGAGATGGGGAGCGCTTCGAAGAACGCTTTCGCGGTTTCCGTATCGTTCAGGGTTCCCGAGACGATGGTTCCGTCAAAGTCCATCTCAATGTGCATTTCTGACCTCCTGCATCTTTACGATAGATTGTGGCCAAGCTCATAGGCATCCTGTAAGAAAGATATGGCTGAGGCAACTACACGTACTGCGACGGCATCGGGCGGGCGCGCACATCTATTTCGTCGGGTCGGTCGTGCCTGCAAGGGGTCTCTCCCCCGGACGCGCGAGGGGGCCAACGAGCTCGTGGGGGCGGTATGGATCCTCGAGGAAGCCCACCTCTTCATCAGAAAGACTCAAGTCCAGCGCCCTCACGGCATCGTCCACGCGGTCGGGCCTGGAGCAGCCCACGATGGGCGCGGTAACCCCACGAGCCCAATGCCACGCGAGCGCGATGTCGGCCATGGGCACGCCCCGCCTTTGCGCTAGCTCGGCAACGCGCGCGACCACCGGCATATCCAGCTCCTGGTCGTGGTCGTACTTCTCGCGCATGGTGGAGTCGGTCCTGGAGCGTCTGCTTTCGGAGTCCCACGTCGGACGCGTGAGGTGGCCGCTCGCGAGCGGGCTGTACGGGGTGAGCGACACGCCGTACTGCCGGCACACGGGAATCATCTCGCGCTCGTCCTCGCGGTACAGCAGGTTGTAGTGGCACTGCATGGTGCTGAACGGGGCCCAACCGTTTTCTTGCGCCGTGACCTGCATGTTGTGGAACTGGTAGCCGTACATCGCGCTCGCGCCCAGTGCCCGCACCTTGCCTGCGCGCACGAGACTGTCCAGCGCCTCCATGGTCTCCTCGATGGGTGTGTCGTAGTCGAAGCGGTGGATGATGTAGAGGTCCAGGTAGTCGGTGCCAAGGCGCCGTAGGGTGCCATCGATTTCATGCTCTATCGCGGCCTTGGTAAGGTGCCCGAGGCTCCCCTCGTTGAAGAACACCTTGCTCGCCAGCACAACGTCCTCGCGCCTCATCCCGAGGTTCTTCAGAGAAGTACCTATGAACTCCTCGCTCGTACCGTGCGCGTAGCAATTCGCCGTGTCGATGAAGTTTACGCCGAGCTCGAGGGCACGTTTGAGGACGGCTTGCGTTGCCGGCTGGTCGATGACCCACTGGTGAAAGTCGGGAAACACCTTGCCAAAACTCATGCCGCCGATGCACACGCGCGATACCTTGATGTCGGTCTTGCCAAGAGTTGCGTACTCCACGATTGCCTCCTTTCGGCAGAAAGCCAGCTATATCCCAAGCCTCGTGTAGCGCTCTGTGGGCTCAATCCGGTAGAGCTCGGCGTGACCTGCCTTTGCAAGGGCCTCCGCCGCCATCTCCGTCGTGCCGGTAGCGCTGAAGAACGTGACGATCGTTCTTGTCATAGTGAATACTCCCTCATTTGGATTGGCGCCGTCCGGATGTCGCGGAATCCGAGCCCACCGTTCACGCCAGGCACGAGACTACTCCCTGTCAAGACGCAGGCATCCCCCGACGCGCTCGCCAAGACTCCAGTACGAGTAGGTGGGGAACTCGAAGAGGACCGGCGCCACCCTGCCGTAGTCTATCTTTCCCTTCTCGTCCAGGCATGCCTCGTCCACGTACGTGCCGTCGATCGCGAGCACAAAGGTCTCGAAGCCGTCCGTCTCGTACACATCCTCGACGGAGCAGGCAAGCGAGAGGGGCGACTCGTCGATGAGCGGCGCGCCGTCCTCGGCCGCGCTCCACGCAAAGGCGCAGGACTTGTCCTCCTTGGTGCCGCTCACGCTGCCCACGTGGTCTGCCGCGCGAAGGAGCTTCTCATCGATCAGGTTAACCGAGCAGGTGCCGTTCTTGCGGATCCACTGGTTGGTGTAGTGCTGCTTGGCGCAGCTGATGGTCACCCTGTCGTGCCCTATGATGCCGATGTGCGCGACGAGAAGCCAGTTGGGACCCTTGTCCGTCATGGCGCCCACGACCGTCACGGGCGTGGGGTACAGCGCGAGCTTCGATCCAAGGTTCTTCTTTGCCATTGTCTCTCCTAGTCCATCTTCTTTTCCCAGGCCCAGGCGCCCAGCACAATCTTGGGGTCCTTCTCGTCGTTCATTCCTGTCTCCCATCGTCCGAGTTGTGTCTTCCTCAAGTCGCTGGGACGATTCTCAGACTTAGACCATGGTTTAAGTCAATATACTTTCTCTAAATTATGAAAGCGGCTTCACATCCCGTGACGGGGTGCGGGGCGACACCAGGAGGGGAAGCGTTTTGGAGAAGGTCTACACCATTGGGGAGGCGGCGGCCGTGCTGGGGATGCCGGCGTCGACCATCCGCTACTACGACAAGAACGGTCTGTTCCCGGACATGGCACGAAGCCAGGGCGGCATCCGCGTGTTCACCGAGGACGACCTGGAGTGGGCGCGCTTCATAGAGCGGCTCAAGGTGTCTGGCATGCCCATCCGCGAGATCAAACGCTACATAGACCTCTATCGCAAGGGAGACTCCACCATCGAGGAGCGCCGGCGCATCGTGAACGAGCGGCGTGAGGCCATCCTGAGGCAGATGGAGGACCTCAGGCTCTCGCTCGACTTCATTACCTACAAGTGCTGGTATTACGACGTGGCGGCAAGGTCGGGCACCTGCGACACGCCCAAGAACATGCCCGCCGAGGAACTTCCGGAAGACATCCGCCGCATCAAGGCAGAGTGCCGAATCAACAGGTACTAGGTTGCCGGAAAGCGTCGCGCGCGGAGGGCTCCGTGGCGGTCCTTGCGTATACGCTTTTGATGTCATGCACGAGCCGTTGCCACCGCAATCCAGACGAATCCTTGGTCCCGCGTCACCGCAGGGCCCTGCAAACTGGATTGATTCATCGATTACGTATACTATATTATACGTAATTGTACTTTACGTATTATATTTATGACAGGTAGTAATATGAAGCGACCTATGTCAGCCAAAACGAAACTAGCGGCCAAGAGCATCGGCGAGAACATAGCCACATGGCGCAGGCTATACGGCCTGACCTCGCAGGAGCTTGCCGACAAGGCCAATGTCTCACGTGCGACCATCTCGCGCCTGGAGAACGGCGACCCCTCCGTTAGCCTCGAGACGTTCCTTAACGCATGTCGGGCGCTGCAGACCCTCAACGCCGTAGTTGAGGCAACGGACCCCTATCAGACGGACTTGGGGCGCGCAAGGGCCGACCAAGCGCTTCCACAACGTGTGAGGAGCAGGCAGTGATCCCCGCGGTGCAGGTATTTACTTCGGGTCCCAAAGGCGACACTCTCGTGGGAGTCTGCCACTTCAGCCTGCGTCGGGGGTCCATCAGCTCATCCTTCGTCTACGACCAGGGGTACCTTGCATCGGCGGGGGCCTATGCAATTGACCCGTCGCTCCCCCTGAGGAACGCGGCAGGCATCGGCAACGGACGAGGATTCCCTATTTGAGCTCCATGGAACTTGGGCCTCCTTCGAAAAGGAGAAAGCTGGGTTCTCTCCCCCGTATTTGACGTCAACATCAATCCCGACCCAGGGAAACAGCGCGTCACGTCGGTCTTTGGCGAGACGGGCAGGTCCGAGATCGACGGACTGCGGGAGCTGGCAAAAGTATGTGGCCTCACAGCCGAGAAGAGCGCGACTGCGGTCGCGAGGGTGGTAGGCGCGGCACATTCGTGGAGAAGCCTTGCAAGGCGAAACGGTTGCAAGGAGGCGGAGGCCGAACTGATGGGCCGTGTGGTGGATGAGCGCGTCCAGGCGTTAAACGAGGCGTTCAGCTAAGTCGCGCGAATGGGAACCCCGCAAGCGGGGAATCCCTACGGTCCACCTTGGGACATGTCGGCGTCTCTGCGTTCGCTCTGGCCGGCATCGTGATCGCAAAACTACGAGACCAGCGCTTCTAATGTGGCTGGTGCCTGATCGGGGCACCTGCTCGTGATGCCTGTGCTCAAAAGACGCCTTAGGGCATAGCTCTGAGAGTCCTTCTGCCAAGCCTTCCCGACTCCGTGGACATGCTGTGCATATCGCATGTCGCCGCGGCAGGCAGCATTCAGGATACCTAAGATACATTGTGCACAATGTATCTACCGAGGAGAGGAAGACGCATGGCCGAGAAGGAGACGGGGCCGATTGGCTCTTCGAGCAGCGAGGCCGCCAACAGGAAGATCCTGGAGCTGGTGGATGACGCCAAGGTGAAGCGCATACCGTTCTTCGTGCGCAAGCATGCATTGAGCAAGACCTTCGAGAAGATCGAGCACGAGTACCCCGAGCTCTATGCCGTGGCAGCGCAGGAAGGTCCGCTTCCTGACGAGGCGCGCTCACAGCTCAGCGACATCGTGAATGCGATCTTCGACCAGAAGCTCAAGAAGCACAGCCTGTAGAGCGCGTGGCAGTCGAGCCGCACGCCGTGCGGGGGGATAACGAGACTGCGCGACTGCGAGGACGCGTCAAACGTGGCCAGAGGACGGCGAGAAAACCGTCCTCTGGCGATTACGCCACCCAAGGACTTGCTCGAGGCGCAGAACGCCATCAAGGTCTACGAAGACATCGACTTGTCCAACCCGCTATCGGTGAGTCTGGCTACGATGTCGGTATAAATGACGGTATAAATGTCGGTATAACGAATGCGGCTGCGGCAACGCGTGAGCGACTGCTCTCGCTCGTGCGTGACAATTCGAGCATGACGGTCAAGCAGATGGCATCTGAGTCTCTGCGGATGTTCCGAACAGCAATGACCTCCCTTCTGAGAGCTATTGGTCCTGGGAGCTGTGCACATCCATGTAGCCATGGAGAAGCTCGATGAAGATGTCAGTAATTTCCTCAGGGCTTTCCTTCATGCCTCCCCTAGTCCAGCACGAAAGCAACCCCATCGAGGCGCCCGCAAAGTAATAGATTTGATAATTGCTATGCAGAACGTCGAGCCGTCGGATCTGGTACAGGGTCGCGTCGTACATGGCACGGGCCACCTCATGGTCCAGCCCCTGCCGAGCCAGACACCTGAGGGTGTCTCTCTCCCCATACAGCACAGTAAAGGCATGCAGAATTGCCTCGCGGCCGTTGGGTTCCCATGAATCCTGGTCGGTTACCACCTTTCGGCATAGTTCTCGGAGCCAACGCCGAACGATGTCTTCGGGCGAGGAGAAGTGCCGGTACAGCGTTGCGCGCGAGACGCCTGCTTCCTGCGCAATCTCGCGCATGGTGACGTCTGGCAGAGCCTTCTTGTCCATGATGGTGAACAGGGCATGCATGATAGACATCTCGCTCGAATACATGAGACACATCCTCCCCACCTGTCTCAGGCCCACGTCTCCGCATGCTTTGTCCAACAGCCGTGCCAGTACACTCAGCCACAGCACACTATATCGAAGGAGGAGACGGCGATGATTGACGAACTCTTGGGATACGAGGGGAAGAAGTGCGTTGTTACCGGCGCATCAAGCGGCATGGGACTTGCGACCACTAAGATCCTGGCAGAGCTTGGCGCAGAGGTTTACTCGCTTGACATGCGCGAGTGCCCTGTCGAGGGGATCAAGGAGTACATAATGGTCAACCTGTCCGACCAGGCAGCAATTGACCAGGCATTCCTCAAGATCCCTGACCACATCGACTGCTACTTCGGAATAGCCGGGCTCAGCGGTCTGAAAACCGACTACGCCACCACGTTCAACTGCGATTACACGGCAAACTGGTACATTACCGAGCAGTACTTGAAGACACGCATGAGCGCTGGCGGAGCAATCATGTACGTATCGTCCACCGCCGGACTCAACTGGATGAAGTACCGGAAAGAGGAGGAGAAGGTTATATCCTCCTCGTCCTGGGATGCGGTCCAGGAGGCCATCGCGCACCTTGAGAAGTCTTCTCCTTCGACCTTCGCCTACATCTTTGCAAAGAGATGCATCAGCTACTATGCAGCGCGCCTCTCAACTGAGCTTGGCAAGAAGGGCATCCGCGTGAACACGGTGCTGCCTGGAAGTACCGATACCGGTATGAAGAGCGAGTTCCAAAAGATGGCAGGCGGCGAGCAAGCACTGCTCAAGGAGGCCGGAGCCGCGGGTCGTCTGGCCACATCACTCGAGATGGCATGGCCTATCGTATTCGTGAACTCTGCCGGGGCCAGCTTCGTGTCTGGCCTTGAGCTGAATGTCGATTATGCGGACACGCAGATGAAGGCGCTGAAGCTCAAAAAGGATATCGAGGACATTCCGGTAACAAACCCGCTGGTGCTTGCAGCCGCAAAAAGAGCCATGAGCCGGAAAGCATAACGACGCATCCACGTGGCACATGTGCAGGGGCACTGGGAAAGGGCCACGGGAACTGTGTTTGATAGCGTCTTGTTTGCTGTCGAAAACAGGCTTGCTTAAACACAGGAATCTCCGTACTCCCGCAGGCAGATGCCCTCACTCGCAGAGCCTCTTGTACGCCTTCTTGACGATGCCCGCCATGAGCACCCTCCTCTTGGCGAGGAAAACGGGGTACTCAAGGCTCTCGAAGCCGAGGGGAAGCGCGTTGTCATCGCAGGTCCTGGCATACCCCTCCTCGCCGAGCCTCTCCCTGAAGGCAGCGACGTATTCGGAAGGGGCCTGGTCGCCGATTTCGATGTTCGTATTGTAGTCGAGGTACGTGAAGTTGGCGATCTGGTTCCGGTCGCGGTCGTTGTCGTAGCCGATCTTCGTCAGGTAGCTCTTCGGGAAGATGTGGTGCTTGTCTATGGCGCCCTTCTTCCCGCTCGCCCCTATGGCGAAGTACTGGGCGAGCGGCGACGTGCTGAACAGCATGGGCGTGCCAAGGACGATGAGCGAGGCGACGTAGCCGAACCACGACGGCGAGCTGGCAGACGAACCCTCGAGGCTGCTCGGAAGGCTGTAGGTGAAGAAGTCGTCGGTGAACCTGGTCTCGATGGCAGACTCGAGATATGCCACGAAGCCGTCCGCCGTCGTGACGCCTCTCAGGTCGGCGAACTGCTTCTCGACCTCGGACTCGGTCGACCCGGTGTAGAAGCCGGTGATGGTGGACATGAAGATCCACTTGGTTATGACCTTGTTGAGCTCGAACGGCGGCACCTTGTAGTCGTACTTGCCGATGAGATAGAGGACGTAGCTGAAGACCACCGCGTTGGTGGAGGCAACGATGCTCCCCTTGAGGTATCCCGCCTTGCCGAACAGGTTGAGGAACGCATGCCAGTTGTTGAGGTTGAGCGCGAGGTCAAGCGACCTCTTGAACTTCTCGAGGTTCTCCTCGCGCGTCTTGCTCGAGGTGATGCCGGTCTTGAGATCCTTCCCCCGGAGAAGCATGTAGGCGTACTTTAGCCGGGCGCGCCTGAATCCGACTCCGACCGCAACCCGGATGAGATGCGACGGGTCGACCTCTATGATCTGGTTGTATGCGGTCCCGTTCTTGGGGACGCGTGACTCCGCGCAGAAACTGTCTATGAGCGAGTGAACCTCGTTGTCGAACACCGCGAGCAAGGTCTCGATGAAGTTCTTCTCCGTGAGTTTGGTCCCGCCCGAGTTCACGCGCACGAAGATCTCCGCCACGTCCTCCTCGTCTGCCTTCGAGTTGATCTTGAGTGTCGGCAGGGTGTATATGCCGAGGTTGAGAAGGTCGTTGAGGTTCTCCTCTACCAGATCCTCCTCCTCGTCGGTCAGTTCGGGCCGGTCGTTCCTCCTCCGGCCCTCGTTGGCCTGCCTGATGAAGGACTTGCGGAACTTGGACACGGAGTGGTTCCGGTCGGCTTCGAACACCGAGCTCACGGAGCTAATCCACTCCGTGTTCCTCTCGTATGCCTGCGTCCAGACCGCGAACTCCCTCGTGAGCGGGTTGAACGAAATTTTGATTGTCCTGTCCCTGTAGTTCTTGTCCCTTACCCGCGTCCCGTACAACGCCGCCAGCAGCGCCGTAAGCCTTTGCTGGCCGTCGATGACAAGGTCGTCCGGCTCCTTGTAAGTCTTCTCGTTGTCGCCAATATGCTTGACGTTCTCGTACTCTTCCGGCGACGACCAGAGCATGATGTAGCCGACGGGGTAGCCCTTGAGCATTGAGTCGAGGAGGTCTCTGACCTTGCTGTCGGGCCAGACGAACGGCCTCTGTAGGTCGGGCAGGCCGATCTTTCCCAGCTTCACGTCGTGGAGGAGGTCCTCGACCTTGCTGGGGATGTTATCGAACAGTTCTTTTCCCATGGCTACTCCAGCCTCCCGACCCACTGGAGTAGGTCGTCGTAGTCAGCCACCTGATGGTAGCGCACGTCGGATGTGCTCGCCTCGTCGAAGAGCCTCTCCGCACAAGCGATCTTGGCCTTCTCGACACCGGAAATCTCCATCGTGTCCATGGTGCCCTTGGTCTCAGCCACAAAGAACACGTGGCGCACGCTGCCCTTCCTGAAGGCTATCGCCCAGTCCGGCGCGTAGTTGCCTACCGGGGTGGGTATCTGGAACGCCCTTGGGAGCTTGGCGTAGACCACGACCTCGCTGGCTGCGTCCAGGTCCTCGGCGAACCTGCGCTCGCCCTGGCTGTCCGGGAACACGAAGCGCTGGACGTTCTTGCTCGCCTCGTAGGCCTTGCTCGCGTCGTCCGGCATGCGCGAGGTGAAGATGGCTGTGTCGTAGATGCGGTCCGTCTCGTGGTACTCCACGTGCTCCACGACCATCGCGGCCTTCTCGGAGAGGATGAGCCCTCCGGCACGCTTGATGAACTCCTCGGGATTCACCCGGTAGAGCGAGAAGACCTGGGGCGATATGGCGGAGAGAATCCTCGCGGCGCTCGCCCGGGTGACCTGGGCCGCTGCGGCGACCTCGCCCACCAGGTCGTAGGTGACCGCAACCGGAGCGGTTGCCTCGTCCACATCGTGGGTCTCGCTCCTCTGAGCGACGAAGGACCTCCCGCTCGCGAGCTCCTCGCGTCTCCCCTCGTCCCGCTGGGAGCCAGCGGTCATGGTGTACTGTAGCCGGCTCACCGCGAGGTCCCTGTCAATCCTCGCCACGGCCTTGCGCTCGAGCTCCGCGTCGTCGAAGGAGACGGTGTAGCTGTGCTTCCGGCTGATGCGGTCCCACAGTTCCTTGAACTCGGTCCGTCCGAAGTTCTCCTGAACGATCGCGTTCTCGGTGACCTTCTCCTGGGCGCGCTGCACCATGCCATCGAGCGCGTGCGGGTCGTAGACCCCGCGGAGGAGCGCCTCGATTGCCTTGGCGTGCGCCTCGTCGTCGAGGCCCTCGGGCAGCTCGTGCATGGCATTGGCCTGGAACTTCCCCTCCCCCACCATGGCCCGGAAGTCGTCGGAGGGGCGGTCGGCGTCGTCGAGGAAGTCGTTCTTGATGAGGTACTTGTAGATGGCCTTGGATTCCGCCGCGGAGAAGCTCACCTCCTCGCCTTCGACCTCGAGCGTCCTTCCGGTGAAGAAGTCGACCTCGACCTTCTGCGGCCTCTCGCGCAGCGTTCCCCTGATGTCGCTCTGCAGGTCCCGCACGAAGGTCTCGTAGCTCTCCGACGCGATGACCGTGAGCACGTTCACGCGCTGGACCTCGTCGGGCCCGAGGAGCTGGGCGTCCTGGCGCACGCCGTCCTGGTCAACGCAGAGGCGCATTCCGCGGCCGACCTCCTGGCGCTTGGAGGTCTCCGACCCCGACTCCTTGAGCGTGCAGATCTGGAAGATGTTGGGGTTGTCCCAGCCCTCGCGCAGGGCCGAGTGGCTGAAGACGAACCGCACGGGCTCGTCGAGCGAGAGCAGCCGCTCCTTGTCCTTGAGGATGAGGTCGTAGCCGCGCCGGGCGTCGTCGTCGTTGATGCCGATGCCCTCCGCCGCCTCGGCCTTCTTCTCGCGCTTGGACTCGACCGCGTGGCCCTTCTTGTCGATGGAGAAGTACCCGTCGTGGACCTGGTGCGCCGTGTCGCGCCTCAGGTACTCCAGGTAGCTCCGGTCCGCGAGGTCGTCCGTCGTGGGGTGCGCGAGCCTGTCCGCAACGGCGGCGGCGTACTCCTCCTCGAAGACCTTCCCGTAGCCGACGGCCGCGCCGTTGCCGGTCACGTCGCGGTACTTCGCGACCTCGTCGATGAAGAAGAGCGAGAGGCACTTGATGCCGCGGCGGAAGAGCGCCTGCTCCTTCTCGAGGTGGCTCCGGATGGTCTCGCGTATCTGCACGCGCTGCATGTCCTCGAGGGCGGAGTCGTTGTAGACGGTGCCCTCCTCGATCTCAACGCCGTTGAGGAAGCGGACGTGTCCGGGGCGGCCGTCCACGCCGGGGACGACGCCGTCGTTGCCGCCGGCGATCTGGTAGCCACGATATGCCTCGAGCCTCGTCGAGCCAGAGACGTCGTAGATGCTGTCTCCCTCCTCGAAGCGGCCCGTGGCCTTGCCTACCCTGCCTGAAGCCGACATCCTCTTGTACTCTATAACCGCCACGGGCGGCCTGTTCTTGGTAACCAGGATCTGCCGGAGGAAGAGGTAAGCGTCGGTGCCGCGCATGTTCTTGAGCTTGAAGCCCTTGACCTCGATGCGCTTCACGAGACGCTGGTTGTAGGCGTCGAGCGCGTCGAGGGAGTAGACGAGGTCGTGCCTCTCCCGGTGCGTGGCGGAGTAGCCCAGCACGAAGAGGGGCTTGAAGAGCGCGATGCCCTTCTGGGTGGCAGATCCCCTCTTTCCCATCTTCTGCGGCTCGTCCAGGATCACGATGGGGCGCATTGCGGCTATCACGTCGATGGGGCGCCTGCTCCCGAAGTCGTCGCGCTCGTCGAAGATGATGCGGGACGCCTTGTTGTTCGAGCCCTCCTTCATGGAGGTGTTGAAGGCCTGCATGTTGATGATCATGCAGGAGACGTCCGAGGACTGCGCGAAGGAGTCCAGCTCGTTCAGCCGGTCAGAGTCATAGATGAAGGCGTTGACACGCTTGCCATACTGCTCGAAGAAGTGCTGCTCGGTGGACTCGAGCGACTTCTTCACACCCTCGCGAATGGCGACGGAGGGCACGACCACAATGAACTTGCACCAACCGTAGCGCCGGTTGAGCTCCAGCATCGTCTTGGTGTAGACGTAGGTCTTGCCGGTGCCCGTCTCCATCTCCACGTCTAGGTGGCAGGCGATTCCCGCCATGTCGCGGCAGGTGGTCTCGGACTCGTCAAGCTGGTTGCGACGCTCCACGCGGCGAATGTTGGAGAGGAGCTCGGATTCCGTGAGCCTCACGGGCGCGTTGGCATAGCCTTCCTCCATGCCCTGCTGTAGGTCGCCGGCATTGAACAGTGCTCCCATGCCCCCGCGAACGGGAAGCGTACCGATATCTCGCAGGTACGCCGCCGCGCCCTGGTTGGGCTGCCCCTCGAAGACGTCGCACACGGCATCCGTCGCGTCCGTCTGGTACTGCTGCACCTTGAACTTGAGCCTCATCGTCCACCACCATCTACGACGACCACCCAGGTGCCGGCCTTTCGCGATCCCTCGCGCCTCACCAAGCCCGCCTGCTGGAGGCGTGCGAGCATGAGTGCAACGGTGCTTCTCGACAGTCCGAGCAGCTCCGCCATCCTCGCCTGAGTGATGGAAGGGTCCTCCCTGATCAGCGCAAGTAGGGCTTCCTCCTCCGAGGTGACATCCTGCCTGCCGTCCAACTTATTGTCCGATTTATTGTCTTTAATGTCTTTATTGTCCGATTTATTGTCTTTATTGTCCGAATAATTGTCCGGCGCCAGACCGCTCGAATCCGTGACGGCCCATCCATGGAGGAAGGCGGCGAACTGCTCAGCCGTCGGCCGCCACATATTCACACGTAGCATGCCGTCGATGTCCTGGAACTCGGGAGCACGCAGCCCCCTCTCCTCGAACTCGTGCATAATCCTGGGAATGCCGCTCCCCCAGCCCTCGATGAGCCCCATGTAGAGGAATGCCTGCGCCAGCGCCTCGTTGCGGGGTCGCGACTGGCCTGACAGAGCCCTGTCGAGCGAGAAGCCCCTCACGATGCCTCCCGGAGAGCTCACCTCGAGGCGATCATCGTAGAGGGCGACCTGCACCGACGAGCGCTCCACGTACGAGCGGTGCACCACCGCGTTGGTGATGGCCTCACGGACGGACCACTCCGGCAGCTCGAAGACGTCCCTTCGAACCACGCTGCCAAGGTCCGCTCCCATGTTCATCTTCTCCAGCACAAACTGGTAGGCGCCCTCCACCTGCGACATCACGTCGCCTGCAATGTCCCTCCGATCGAGAAACGTCGCACGGGAGCTGCCTTTGAACAGGGCGCACTGCAGGGGTGCCACAAGTTCCCGGTCACCCTCGAGGATAAGGAAGGCATTGGTGGGCAAGACCTCCCCGTCGCGCTCCTTCAGGATGCCCCAGGTAAGAAGCTGGCTCACCGTAGGCTTGCGGAGGGTTCCGCTCCGATTGGTGTCGGCGTGCGAGCGGGCGACTTCGTACATGCGCTCGCAGAGCGTCTCGATCCTCTCATCCGTGATTGCGAAGCCTCTGCGCACCAGGCGGTCAAATCCTTCCGGGGCGCACTCCTGCGTAAGCTCGCGTACCCAGTCAAGATCGGCATGCCGAGAGGTGGCGCCAACGCGCACGTACGTCCCGTTCTCAATTCCATCTGTCTTGATGAAGTACGGGCACTGCCTTCCGGCAGGCACATCAACGAGGATGAGACTTTTTCCGTCGACGGTCCGGAGGGTAATCTCGGGCAGCATCTGTGGCTCGATGGAGTCCATGATAGCGTTCGCGATAGCGTCCATTTCAGTGAACACCTCGTCCGCGGGTATGCCCACGACCTCACGTGTCTTGTCGTCCACCCCAAAGACCAGCGTGCCGCCACGCGCGTTGGCAAAGGCGACCACGCTCTTGAGATAGCCCTTCGCATTGGAGGATCGCCTGACCTTGTACTCGACCGTCTGGGACTCGCCCGACAGCAGTTCATCCAGACTTGCCATTACCCCACCTCATATACAATCCGACAGAGAAGACGCCAACCGCAACAGGCGGCAACGCAAGCACACGCCGACGCTATATGACCCGCCGCACGGTGTCAGGGCTGTAGGTCTTGAACAGCTCCTCGAAGTTCGCCTGCGTCGCGTCGTCCCTCATCGAGGCGTCGCGCATCACTGCGTAGTCGGGCTCCAGCTTTGCCATTTCCTCGATGGTCTCCGTCCCTACCTCCGTGTCGAAGCAGGCGACGAGGCGGTTGCCGTCGACGAGGAAGCACTCCCTGCCGCCGAGCTCCCTCTTCTCAATCCTCGCCGAGTACGGGATGCGGAACTTAGGCAGCACCTCGAAGAGCAGGTCCTCCGGGGTCCTATCGAGCTTCACGTTGTCCGCAAGCGAGAGCAGGTCCATCTGGTCCGTCTCGCCGGGTGTGCGGTAGGTGTCCTCCATGTTGGAGGAGTCTATGCGCAGCACGCGGAAGCCGATGTCTGGGACGGGCTTGGGCTCCTCCCCGAGCTTGAGCTGGCGGTTTGCCTCCTCGACCTCGGCGGCAATCTTCTTGCCGGCCCGGCGGATGCGCTCCTCGCCCACGTTGCAGAGGTTCCCCCAGCCCCCAGAGACCTCCTCGGGAAGCTGGACGAGGACGAAGCGGCGTGTACCGCCATCCTTGGCGTTCTTGCGCATGACGGCCTCCGCGGTGGTGGCGGACCCGGAGAAGAAGTCGAGGACAAGAGAATCCTCATCGCTTGCAATGGTCAGGATGCGATCGAGGAGACGAACCGGTTTTGGGGTATCGAAGGGTGCAGAGCCATCGAAAAGCTGCTTGAGATGTTTCTTCGCCTCGTCGGTATGGCCAACTTCCTCGTGAAGCCACAGATTGTCCGCGACACGGCCCCGGGATTCGTCGAGATAGCGCTTGCGACGCATTCCACCTGTTCCCCCTCCTGTAAAATACAGAAGCGGCCATGACCCTTTGTCATATCTTTCCTTTGCAAGGGTCCGCGCTTTCTCAAGTGGGGCCGACAACATCACCGCTTTCACACCAGGTCTGACCTCAGTGGTTCCAATGCCACAGACTGCGGCGCGTTTCTCTGCGTCATCGATATCACGAAGCTCGTATGGGGCCCATTCGTTGAGGATGGACAAGAGGCCGGGTTGTCCGACCCGCCAATGGGTTCCCATTGGCGGGTAAAATACATGCCCAGTAAACGGGTGCTGAATGCCATAAACCATCCCTTGATGGCTTGCCCCTCCAGCAGCGGCCGGGTTGTCCGATGCCCACAGCATGCTGTCGCCATCGGGCGACCCATAGCCTGCATTCATAGCCTCTGTCCTGGGCAAACGTTGCGGAATCCAGTTTGCAAGCTTAGAATAGACAAGGATGTGCTCGGCTACAGTTGGGATTCCTTTCGAGTCGTTCCTCGGCGAATACGTCTTCTGCCAGATGACGTCTCCAACGAAGCATCCCGCACCGAACACCTCGTCGCAAATCTTGCGGAGGTTGGCGCTCTCGTTGTCGTCGATGCTGATGAAGATGGCGCCGTTGGCGGAGAGCAGGTCGCGCGCCAGCACGAGCCTGGGGTAGATCATCGAGCACCAGTCGGAGTGGAAGCGGCCGTTTGACTCGAGGTTGGCCACGAGCCTGCCGCCCTCCTCGTCGAAGTCGGCGCTCCCCGCGTCATACTCCTCGTGGGTCTGCCTGTAGTCGTCGTCGTAGACGAAGTCGTGTCCCGTGTTGTAGGGTGGGTCGATGTAGATGAGCTTCACCTGGCCGGCGTAGGTCTCCTTGAGGAGCTTGAGCGCGTCCAGGTTGTCGCCCTCGATGTAGAGGTTCTTCGTCGTGTCCCAGTCCACGGACTTCACGGGCTCTGGCCGCATGGTCTTCCAGATGGGCTTTCTGGCTTCCGCCTTCGCGGCTGCCTTGCCTGGCCAGGTGAACTGGTAGCGCTCGCGCTGCCCCTCGGCCACGTCGCCCAGGAGGTCGCGCAGCGCATCGAAGTCCACGACGTGCTCGAGGTTGCCGTCTGCACCCTCGACCTCGGTCACCACCTCGGGGAAGAACTCCGCTATGCGCTCGACGTTCTCCTCGGTGCCGTCCGGAGTGCCGGGCTTGATCCTCTCAACCATCTATCTGCCTTCCTCGAGCTGCCTGATCTCTTCCTGCAGCGCCTTTACCTCGTCAAAGAGCCGGTTCCTGCGCGCGAACTGCTTCTCTTTCCTGTGCCTTGTCTCTACCTTGGCAAGCTGCTCCTTGAGACGCTCGATCTTCTCGTCCGTAGCATGGCGCTCCTCCACGGTCTCGCCCGCACGTCCCTCATCGCCGTAGGCCACCTGCGATGCCATGCGGTCCCAGGTCTGGTCCATGCCGATGGGGTCGAGCCCGAGTGCGAGCTTGCCGGCGTCCTGCCACTGTCCCACGACGAGGTTCCCGAGCAGCACCGCGAGGCAAGCCTTTCCGTCCCAGGTGCATGCGAACAGCAGCCTGTGCGGGTTCGAGCGGGCGATTGCCGCAAGGGCAGCCTTCGGCACCGTCGCCCCCTTGAGCGCCACCTCGAGGACGAGCACCTCCTGGACGGCATCCCCCGCGGGGATGCCGGTCGTCGAGGGCTTAATCGAGTTCCTCACGGTGAGGGACTCGATGTCGTCCACGAACGATCGCCTGGTCGCGGGGTCAAGCTGGAGGTGCTCGTAGAACGCCCTCTTCGGCAGGACCCTGTCGACCTCCGTCGTGCTCGGCAGTCCTAGCATCTTGGCCTCACCACCAGGAAGCACACGAGCTCGAAGTCGTCGAGGCCCGCCACGTCGTTCTCCAGGAAGCCGGTCGTGCCGCCGCCGAAGAAGCTGTCCACGTCCGACTCCTCCTTGGCGCCCATGATGGAGCTCACGGCGGCATTAAGGAGTCCCATTGCCCAGCGCATGTCGCGGCCGTTCTTGGTCTCTCTGTTGAAGGGCTTGTAGAGCCGCGGGTCCGGCTTGCCTCTCCCCTTGCAGAGTAGCCTCATCTCGTCAAGGACCGCCTTGGGCTCCAGGTGTGAGTGGACCACCGTCCCGTCCGAGGCGACCTGCACCACATAGAAGGGGTGGATGCGGTTCCTGCCGTCGGGGTTCACCGCCTCGTTCACGTTGCGAAGGACGAAGACGATGTCGGGCGTGTCGCCCTCGCAGACCGCCTCGATCCCGGAGGGGAGCCGGTCTATCTCGGGATTCTCCTTGTAGTAGGCAAGCAGGTCCATGCGGAACTCGTTGAGCCCCAGGTCCGTGATCGAGACCCCGCCGGAGACGTCCTCGAGGTCGACGACCTCGTGGCGCATCTGCTCGAGCTGCTGCCTGCGGTACTCGAGGTCGCCCCTCTCGTCCGGGTTCACGTAGTCGTCGTCCCCCGTTGACGCGAGCACGGTGGCCCTCATCCGCGCCTCGACCCGTTCCTTGAGGTTGATGTACTCGTCCAGCTCGACGTTGGGCCAGTAGTTGACGAGCTGGATGCAGGCGTTCCTGGAGCCGATGCGGTCGATTCGCCCGAAGCGCTGCACGATGCGCACGGGGTTCCAGTGTATGTCGTAGTTCACGAGGTAGTCGCAGTCCTGCAGGTTCTGGCCCTCGGAGATGCAGTCCGTGGCTATGAGGACGTCTATGTCGTGGCCCTCGAGCGCAGGCGAGAGCACGGCGCGCTCCTTGGAGGCGGGGCTGAAGCACTCGAGCACCTCGGCCATCCGCGCGGGGACGCCGGGGCAGTTGGTCCTGCAGCCCTGGCCCGTGACGACGGCGGTATTCAGGCCGAGCTCATTCTTCGCGAACTCGGAGACGTACTCGTAGAGGTAGCGCGCCGTGTCCGAGAACGCGGTGAAGACGATCACCTTCCTGTTGCCGGGGTTGATGGGATGCTCGGCCTTCGCCCGTATGTCCTCGCAGAGCTGCAGGAGCTTCGCGTCGTGGGCGGGATCGATGTCGTCGATCATGGAGAGCAGAAGGCGCACCGTGTCCGCGTCGCGCTCTATCTCCCCCTCCCAGCGCATCCAGTCCATGTCCTCGAGGAGGATCCCCGTGCCGCCACCGGCATCCACCACCTCCGCGTCGTCGGGGTCGAGGTCGAGCCCGACGACCGCCCCGACGTCCGAGACCGAGGCGTTCCCCTCTCTGCACTGCTTGTAGTGCTCGATGGTCCTGAGCGTCTGCTCCATGTAGGAGAGCACGCGCTCAAGCGTGAGCCGGAAGGAGCTCACGGAGCTCTCGAGCCGCTTGAGGAGGTTCGTCGTCATGAGGCGCCTGATGCCCGCCTCGCGGCCCGCGGCGGAGAGGTTGCCGCTCTCGGGGTCCTCGTACTTCCCCACCTTGCTCGGCTGCAGGAAGGCGCTTGGCATGTAGACCGAGAGCGTGAGGGAGTCCAGCTCCGCGTAGATCTCGCGGTAGTTGATGGCGCCAGGCAGCGTCGAGAGGCTGGGGTCGCGCGGGATGGGCGGGAGGCGCTTCGGGAACGGCCCGAGCGCCGCCGTGTCGTAGTACTGCTGTATGTGCCGCCTGCTGCGGGCGATCGTAACCTGGTCCAGCACCTCGAAGAAGTCGAAGTCGAGCATGTCCTGGAGCCTGGCGGTGGTCCTCTGGCCGACGGGCAGCTTGGACCACGCGGTGTAGGCACTCTGCGCATTCCTGAAGACCGTCTCCACGTCGCACGAGAGCCCGAGGCGTGCCGACCACGCCTCTGGGTCTCCCTGGTAGGCAAGCGCGAGCTGGTTCCTGAGGTCGCGGAAGCGGTTGTTGACCGGGGTGGCGGAGAGCATGAGCACCTTGGTCCTCACGCCCTGCTTGACCACCTTCTCCATGAGAGTCTGGTATCGGTTGAGCCTGTCGTCGGTGGCCGAGTCTCCGCCGTTCCTGAAGTTGTGGCTCTCGTCTATTACGACGAGGTCGTAGTTGCCCCAGTTGACGCGGGAAAGGTCGACCCCCATGGTCTCGGACATGCCGCGCTCGCGCGAGAGGTCCGTGTGGTAGAGCACGTCGTAGCGGAGCCTGTCCGAGGCGATGGGATTGTTCACGACGTTGCGGTTGTATGTTGTCCAGTTGTCCCGGAGCTTCTTGGGGCACAGCACGAGCACGTTCCTGTTGCGGGACTCGTAGTACTTTATGACCGCGAGCGCGGTGAACGTCTTTCCCAGGCCGACGGAGTCAGCGAGGATGCAGCCGTTGAAGGTCTCCAGCTTGTTGATGATCGCGATGGCGGCGTCTTTCTGGAAATCGTATAGCTTGCCCCAGATGGCGCTCTCGCGGAAGCCGGTTCCCTCCTTTGGGAGCACGTCCTCGGACACGTCGTCGAGGAACTCGCTGAAGATGCGGTAGAGGGCCATGTAGTAGACGAGCTCGGGAGGGTTCTCCTTGTACATGGCCGTGATGGAGTCAACCACCGCATCCGTCACGTCGTCGAGCCGGCCGGAGTCCCAGGCCTCATCGAAGATGTCGAGGAGGGCCCTCGACGTGGACGCGCCCGGCCTCATTACGAGCGCCTGCCTGCCCGAGGAGTTGTCCACGCCCAGCTCCGCCGTGGTCAGCCCGGAGAACGGCGTGTAGGCGGCGGTCCCCTCCGGGCCGTCCACCACGAGGAAGGTGTTGTCCATCCCCCTGTCCACGCCGAAGGAGCGGAACTTGGCCTTCCGGCGGATCCAGCGGGCGCACTCGGAGGCGACCGACTTCTGCGTCAGCTCGTTGCGGAGGCGGATTTCCAGCTGCGTCCCGCAGAGCCCCTTCTCCCGGGCGAGACGGGGGATGTAAAACTCCCGCTCCTGCTTGGGGGGCCGGCTCTTGGTGAACGCCTGCGACGTGAAGATGAAGCGGAACTCGTCGAGGCCGTCGAGCTGCTCCCTGAGCTCCTGGTAGGCGTACATCGAGAAGACCTCGGCTGCGACCGACACGCGGTCTCCGGACCTGATGGTCGAGACCAGGTCGTCCTTCACGATGCTCGCCTTGTTGTCGAAGAAGGGGGGATGCGTCATTCTTTGCTTCCCTCCGAGAGCCTCTCTATGAGGCACACCTTCACGTACGTTGTAAGGCTCATGCCCTTCAGCTCCGCCGCCTCCTTCGCCGCGTCGCGCAGGTTCCGCGGGATCCGCATGGTGACCGGGACGTTCTCCGAGCCCACGAGGAACGCCTGAATCTCGGTGGGGGTGGCGCCGGAGTCGACGAGCTCTGAGTACTTCATAGGGGCTCTCCTCGAATGCCGCATGCAGTACAAGTGCAGTCCATTCTAGCAGAGGGCTTGCAGGCTTCTAGCCCATCCCGTACACCTACGGTGGCCAGGATGGTCGGGGCGAAGGGCTCGGACAAGATGGCCAGGGATGCGGCCCCGATGGCGCAGACTTGAGTCTGTGCCACGGAACCGCCTACGCGGCCGTGACGTCCGACCGTTCTTTCTCCATACGGGGGATGTCCCGCGTGCTCATCTTGTTGAACTCTGTAGAACAAGGCCAACCCTTAAGTTGGTTCTTCTCGTCAATCCCAAAGGGATGCTCATTGGACCTAGCAGATTCTTCAGAGTCTCCGAACAAATCCTTGTTTCCGAAATTTGTGGTTGAAGCCTCGACGACTCCGTGTTAAAGTTCTTACTTGCGCGGACGGTGGTTCGCACAAACGGGTGGTGGCGCAGCTTGGTAGCGCACTTGACTGGGGGTCAAGGGGTCGCTGGTTCGAATCCAGTCCACCCGACCAATAATGAGCAGGCCGCACGGGGTATTTTCCCGTGCGGCCTTTTCTGTTGGTAGGTCTCTCCGCCAGTCATTTACACTTGTCTCCAGTAAACCCGCCGGCCTCTCGCAGAAGCTCAACTGGCGGGTCTTTGTTTTCAATGCGCCACGCGACTGCACTTCGGTAACTTCGAGAGGCCACAAGATGATTTGTCGCAACGACTACGGCTAACTCCTGCGTCCTTCCCTACCCGATGATGCGCAAAACTACGCACGGCTCTTCGACTAGGTCGATTCCGAAGTTGCTCGACTTACGGGTAGCGCTCTGCACTACGATTGCGACGAGGTTGTCTCGTTCTTTCTCGCCAACATCGACGACGAAACCAGACGTGACTTTCTGCTTTTTGACCCCACGTCCCGCATCATCGGCGAATCCGTCATCAACGAAATCGATTCCAAGCTCCGCTCCGCCAATTTCCGTATCGCGATATTTTACCCAGGTTCACTTGGATGCGGAATCGGTTCGTGGGCAATCGAGCAGACCGCGGTTTGCCTTCAGCGAGATTGGCCTACACCAGCTTTCCCTTGACGTCTTCAGCTTCAATCCTCGCGCAAATCGTGCGTATGAGAAAGCGGGGTTCGTTCGTGAAGGCGCATTGAGGGACGCCGTCATTGACTCAGCGACTGGCAGCTACGGCGACGACATCCTGATGTCAATCCTGGAGAGCGAGTGGAGAGAGCATCGCTGAGCCTTGCTAGGCCGGCGCTCCTCTCGTAGCCGAATTACGCACGACTGCGATTAAGGTTTGTGGATTGCTGGGCTTTTGTCGTTCTCGCCTTCAACCGTGCGTAATTCCGCCGAGAAGTACGTCGCCAAACGGCGCAGCAAGTGCCACCACGCACGCATCGCCTACGCGCGCAGGCCCGCACGCCGCATGAGCGCAAACATCACGCCAACTGTGACCACGGTCCCCACGGCCGCAAACGCGCCGCCCACAAGGCCAACGGCACCCACGCCAAGCTGCGTGACCGTGACGCCACCAATGGCCGACCCCGCGCCAATTCCGAGGTTGAAGAGCCCAGAGTAGATTGACATCGCCACCGACGCCTGGTCCTTCTCGGTAATGTGGATGAGAATCGATTGGAACGCAACGCAGAAGCCCATCTCGGCGGCACCCCACACCACCAGCACGGCCACGGTAACACCCAGGCTCGAGGCCGCAGGCAGAAGCGCCAGCAGCGCGAGCGTCTCCCCCACCAGCGTTGCGGCAATGAATCCCTTCTTGTGGCCGTCATAAAAGCGCGAGAAGAGATAGCTCCCTAGAAGGCCCGCGCAGCCAATGACCACGAGCGCCGCGGTAACCTCGGAGGCACCCAGCGCAACCGTCTGCGCGAGGAACGGCTCTACGTAGCTGTAGGCAACGTACTGGCCAGTGGCGATGAACACAATCGCCACGTACAGCGCGACCAGCGGGCCGTTACGGAAGAGCTCCGGAAGTTTGTCCAGCGTGAACTTCTCGCCCGCGCTCATCGGCGGGAAGACCACGGCGAGATACACCAGGGTCACAAGCGCCACAACCCCCACCACAACGAAGGTCATGCGCCACCCAACCATGAGCCCAATGGCGCGTCCCATGGGCATGCCAAAGATCTGCGCGATGGAGCTTCCCGTGGCCACGATGCCCATCGCCGTCGAGGAGTGGCGCGGGCTCACCACGCGCGCAGCGACAACCATGACGACAGACCAAAAGACCGCATGCGCCGTGGCAACCACGAGCCTCGAGCAAACGAGCAGCAGGTAGGTGGGTGCAATGGCCGAGAGGAACTGACCCGTTGTAAAGATGGCGATAAGTCCCAGCAGCAGTCGGCGAAAGTCAAAGCGCGACGCAAAGACCATGAGCGGCAGCGAGAGAACCATGACGCCCCACGCGTAGACAGAAATCATGATGCCCGTCTGCGCCTCGGTGAGCGAGAAGGTCTGTCCGATGTCACTGAGAAGGCCAATGGGGATGAACTCGGAGGTGTTGAAGATAAAAGCAGAAACCGCCAGGCCGGCAAGCGCAAGCCATTGGCCACGTGTGATCTTGTCGGTTGTCTCCTGCGCCTTGCTGCGTGAACCCACGGTACTACCAGCCCTTCGAGCCTTGAGGCCGCCCTTGGTTTTCTTGTTTGCAAGTCCCCTAGTATGGGGGATTGCGCGGGTTAGCGCGGCGTTGGCTGTCGGCTGAGCAAAACGGCCACATGTGCTCGAGGTTGGGAGCCGGGCAGGTGGGCAGTGAAGCCGGGCGGGCCAGCCGGGCCGGGCGGCTGGTGCTAACGAGAACAATTTCGACAGAAATCAGCCGGCGAGGGCGGGAAAATGTCGAATTTGTTCTCAGCAGCAACAGCGGGCAGCTGGGACCGCCGGCGGGCCAGCGGGCCAGCACCGGCGGGGCCGTCGCCTGGACCAAACCCCGGACGCGCCCCCTACGCGAGCAGCAGTTCCAGCGCAAACACCACGCCGCAGCATCCAGCCGCAACGTGCGGGAGGCTCGCCCCAAACCACGCGGCCACAACGCCTACGACCAGCGCCGCCGCACCGGCAAGCGGTGAATCCGTCGCAGAGAGGATCGCCGGGAAGGTCATTACGGCAAGCGTCACGTACGGCACGTAGTAGAGAAACGACCGCAGGAACCGGTTGGAGATCGGCCGCCGGATGAGCGTGAGCGGCAAGATCCTGGTCCCCAGCGTGACCGCCGACATCACCACAAGGTAGGCAACGATGCTAGGCCGCACGGCAGGCATCCCCCTCTGGAGCAGGAACCGCAATCGCGGGGTCCGCGGCGCCCGCGTTCTCGCTGCCGCCGTCCCGCTCGTCCACCGGGAAGAGCGCCGCCGCAAGCGCCGAGAGCGCCACGGTGAGGATGATGGTGCGCGTGCCCTCGGAGACTCCCGGGAGCAGCGGTGCCCAGGCAAACAAAGCGCTGGTAGCAAAGCCGGCCAGCACCAGTCCCGCAATCACGCGACTCTTGCGCGCCGGCGGAATGATGATGGCAAGGAACATCCCAAAGAGCGCAACGGAAAGCGCACTCGCGATGCGCTCGGGCAGCACGCTGCCGGCAATCACGCCCGCCATGCCGCCAAACGCCCATCCGGGAAGCGCCACCACCATGGCGCCATAGCTGTAGTACGGGTCGGCCACGCCCGGCCGCGCAATCGCGATGCCAAAGAGCTCGTCGGTGAGGTCAAAACCCACAAGCACGCGATGGATGAGCGGCGTCTTGGGCGAGAAGCGCTGTGCCATCGAGCAGCTCATAAGCAGATAGCGCGCATTAGCTACAAGCATCACCACGGCCATCTCGAGGAGCGACCCGCCTGCGCCAATCACGGCAAAGCCGGCGTACTCCCCTGCCGACGCGTTGTTGAAGAGACTCGCAAAGAAGCCCTGAACCGCATCGAGCCCCACCTTGCGGGCGGCGATTCCTAGCGAGAACGAGACGGCCAGGTATCCCAGGGCAATGGGGACGCCGTCGCGAACACCCTCGCGCAGCGCCTCGCCATGGCGGGCGAGAAGCCCCGCCCCACGGTGAGCCCGACGCTCGCCACTCGCAAGCGCGCCCGTGGCAAACGCGTTTCTCGTCTCTGCAAACTCCACAAGAATCACCCGCCAAACCTGCTCGAACTTCTCCGCTCAAAGCGTTCTGAGCACATTAAGCAACAGATTTAGTTATTAGTAAAACGAATGATTCTAATTAGTTGAGTAGCTATACTAATAGCCAGAAACCCGAGGAAGCAACTGAAGAAAGGGCCGCACATGCCTCAGCAGCCGGACGCACAGGCACGCTACTCTCGCTACTCAGTCTTTGTCGACGTTGTCGAGGAGGGCAGCTTCACCAAGGTCGCCAACCGCATTGGCTACACGCAGAGCGCCGTCTCGCAGACGGTCAAGGCCCTGGAGCGCGAGCTTGGGTGCACGCTTGTGGAGCGCAGCCGCGACGGCGTCACCCTCACCAAGGACGGGCAGCAGTTCATGCCCTACCTGCAGGCGGTTGCTCGCGACGAGCGGGCGCTTGCCGAGAAGCAGCGCGAGGTCCAGGGCCTGGGGCGCGCCTCCATCACGATTGGCACCTTCACCAGCGTGAGCAGGAACCTTCTCCCCCGCCCCATGCTCGACTTCAGGCGCCTGTACCCCTCCGTCCGCTTCAACCTGCGCCAGAGCGAGTACACCTCGATTGCGGAGTGGGTGCGCAATGGGGAGTGCGACCTGGGCTTCACCAACCTTGCGGACGCCGAGTCCGCGGGTCTGGAGTCCCACTCGTTTGGCCCCGACCGCATGATGGCCGTGGTGCCTCCCGAAAACCCGCTTGCCGAGAAGGACGAGCTCACGCTTGCCGACCTCGCCACACAGCCGTTCATCCTCCTGGACGAGGGCCGCGAGTCAGTGACGCTCCACGCGTTTGAGCAGGAGGGTCTCTCGCCACGCGTGTGCTACGAGGTCACGGACGACTACTCGATCCTTGCCATGGTGCGCCAGGGGCTGGGCGTCACGATTCTCTACGAGATGATGCTCGTGGGCTTTGAGTCCGGCGTGGTGGTGCGGCCCATCCGCGAGGAGCCGCGGCGCACCATCACGCTGGGCTGGCGCAACTCTGCCACGCTGCCGCTGGCGGCGCGACGCTTTGCGGAGTACCTCATCCGCGAGCTGGGGTAGCCGCGCCGCGGGCTGGGGTGGGGCCGGCAAGCACGCCCCCTGGCGCCCGCGCGTTCGTTGTTACCGGCCCGGCTTTGCTCGCGAGCGTCCCTACTCCCCCGGCACGTCCCAGGCAAGGCTCACGGAGCCCACGCCCAGGTGCAGCGAGACAACCGGCCCGCCGTCGCGCACCGAGACCTCCGCCTGCGGAAGCCTGCGCCGAATGCAGTCGACAACGGCGCCCGTGGTCTCGGAGGTGCCGTATCCCGTCACGATGAGAAGCCCGTCGCGCGCGCCCTCGGGCACCTGCTTCACCAGCGACCTCGCCACGGCCGTGGTGCCGTGCGCCACGTCGACGTCGCGAATGCCGCCCTGGTCAAGCGTCATGATGAGGTAGCGGTCAAGCTTGCCGGCAACGGCGCGCCGTGTGGCGCCCAGACGCCCGGAGCGCTTGAGCACGTCGAGGCGGGGAACGGTGAAGACGATCCCCTGGCGCGCGCGGGCGCCCTCGAGCTGCGAGACAGTCTCCTCGAGCGTCGCGCCGCCCACAATGAGCCGCCGCGCCCGCTGGATGAGAAAGTCCAACCCGCCCGAGGTGGTCCACGAGTCGAGCAGCGCTATTCTCTCGCCATCGAACCCCTCGGCAACAAGCTGTGAGCGCGCCTCCTTGGCGCTCCGGTACGTGCCCGAGAGCCTCGACGACATGGTGATGCACAGCACGTCGGAGCCGCCCTCGAGGAGGCGCCGGAAGGCCTTGGCCCACGCGGACTGGAAGACCGCCTCGGTGCCCAGAATCTTGGCATTGCGGTAGAGCGTGTCGTAGTCGTCGTTCTCGCCCTCGTAAACCTCAGCGCGGCGGACGCCATCCACCTGGTAGTGCATCGAGACGAGCGTGCATCCAACCGCCGCGGCCTCGGCCCGCTTGAGCGGGGCAGAGCTGTCGCACACGATACCTATGGGTCTAACGGGCGTATCCTCACTCATGCGTCGAACCTCCCCATCCGACGGAACCTCTCATAGCGCGCCTCGACAAGCTCCCGGGCGTCCTTGCCCTCGAGCTGGGCAAGCTCCTCGCGAACCCTGGCGGCAAGGCGGGCGGCAAACTCGGGCGTTCCCAGGCCGGCCGCGTCGATCTCCCCGTCGACAATACCAAGCCGCTCCAGCGTAGGCGCCGTGATGCCCAGCGCCTCGGCGGCCTCGCCCGCGCGCTTGGGCGTCTTCCAGAGGATGGAGGCACAGGCCTCGGGGCTCACCACGGAGTACACGGCATCCGAGAGCATGAGCACGCGGTCGGCCGTTGCCAGCGCAATCGCCCCGCCAGAGCCGCCCTCGCCCATGATGACACTTACCTCGGGCACGCGCAGCCCGCTCATGGCCATGATGTCGTCGGCGATGGCGGCGCCCTGGCCGCGCTCCTCGGCCTCCATGCCAGGATAGGCCCCCGACGTGTCCACCAGACACACCACGGGCCGGCCGAACTTCTCGGCCTGCCTCATGAGGCGCAGCGCCTTGCGGTAGCCCTCGGGCTCCGGCGAGCCAAAGTTTCTGGCCACGCGCTCCTTGGTGGTGCGACCACGGTCCGTGCAGATGACGGTCACAGGACGCCTGCCGAGAAGGGCTATGCCTCCCACAACGGCGGGGTCCTCGCCAAAGAGGTGGTCGCCGTGGAGCTCGACAAAGCCAGAGAAGGCCTGCTCGGCCACAGTGGGAACGCTCGCGCGGTTGGTGTCGCGCACGCGGCGCACAAGGTCGTAGGGCGTGACGGAGGAAGCGTCGATGGCGGCCTGGGGGTGACGGGGCGCCGGCCAGCGGGGCTCGTCCGGAAACGCCGCCAGGCAGCGCGGCGCCTCGTGCGAAGCGTCTGCCAGCGCCGCACGGTCGTGAAGAAAGAGCAGGTAGGCCAGGGTTGACGGCAGCTCGGCGCGCTTGACGACCATGTCCACAAAGCCGTGGTCGAGAAGGAACTCGGCCCTCTGGAACCCGGCGGGCAGGCGCTTGTGCGTGGTCTGCTCGACCACGCGCGGGCCGGCAAAGGCAACAAGGGCGTCGGGCTCCGCCAGGCAGATGTCAGCCTCCATGGCAAAGCTCGCCGTGACGCCGCCGGTGGTGGGGTCGGTGAGCACGGCAATGTAGAGCAGGCCGGCATTGCCGTGGCGGCGCACGGCATTGGTGACCTTGGCCATCTGCATGAGCGAGGTCACGCCCTCCTGCATGCGCGCGCCCCCGGAGACCGTGAAGCCAACGACGGGCAGTCCCGCCTTGGTGGCCCGCTCGAAGCAGCGTGTGATCTTCTCGCCCACGGCGCTTCCCATGGACCCCATCATGAAGGCCGAGTTCATCACAAAGAGTGCGCAGCGCTCGCCGCCGATGGTAGCCTCGCCGCACACCACGGCCTCGCGCTCGTGCGAGGCTGCCTCGGCGGCAGAGAGCTTCTCCTGGTAGCCGGGGAAGTCAAGCACGTCGCGGGGCGCCAACTCGGCGTCCCACTCCACAAAGCTCCCCGCGTCCACGGAAAGCTTGATGCGCCGCCTTGCCGAGAGGCGCATGTGGTGCCCACAGCGCGGGCACACGTCTAGGTTGTGCGAGAGCTCCTCTGCCTCCACCACGTGGCGGCAGTGCGGGCAGCGCACCAGCACCATGCGGGCGGGCACGTCTATGGGGACCTCGGTGACCGGGCCCTCGAGCTCGTTTTCGCTCTTGTCGCGCGTGCTACTCATAGAGGTGCTCCATCAGGTTGGTGTGGTAGTTCCCGGAGAGGAACTCCTCGTTGGAGAGGATGTCCAGCTGGAGGTCGGCGTTGCACTCAACGCCGTCGATCACGAGCTCGCCCAGGGCCGAGCGCATCTTGCGAATGGCCTCCTCGCGCGTGGGGCTGTACACCACGAGCTTGCCGAGAAGCGAGTCGTAGTAGGGCGGCACGACGCACCCCACGTAGAGCGCGGAGTCAAAGCGCACCCACGGTCCGTTGGGGACGTGGAGCATCGTGATGCCGCCGCACGACGGCATGAAGTCGGCCGTCTCAGCGTTGATGCGGCACTCGATGGCGTGCCCGGTCACACGCACGTCCTCCTGCGTGGAGTCAAGCGGCACGCCCGCCGCCACGCGGAGCTGCCACTTGACCAGGTCCCTGCCCGTCACGAACTCCGTGACGGGGTGCTCTACCTGCAGACGGGTGTTCATCTCCATGAACCAGAAGTTTCCACTGTCATCGAGCAGGAACTCTATTGTGCCGAGGCCCTCGTAGCCAACGGAACGGGCAAGATCGCGGGCGCAGGCCTCCATGTGCAGGCGCACGTCCTCCGTGAGGGCCGGGCACGGGCTGGGGCTCTCTTCCAGGAGCTTCTGGTTCCTGCGCTGCACCGAGCACTCGCGCTCGCCGAGCGAGAGCACGTTGCCAAACTTGTCGCCAATGACCTGCACCTCGACGTGGTGTGCGGGAGAGACGAACTTCTCCATGTAGCACTTGCCATCGCCAAAGGCGGCCTCGGCCTCGGCGCTTGCCGTCTCGAACGCGGCAGGTGCGTCCTCGGGGCGCTCGACCTTGCGGATGCCGCGACCGCCGCCGCCCGCGCGCGCCTTCACCAGCACGGGGCAGCCGATCCTCTCGGCCTCCTCGCGTGCCTGGTCGGCGGACTCAAGAAGGTCGCAGCCGGGCACCACGGGCACGCCCGCGGCCCTGGCGGTGCGGCGCGCCTCGTCCTTGTCGCCCATGCGCCGCATGACCTCGGGCGAGGGGCCGACAAACACCAGGCCGTGGTCGTTGCACTCCTGCGCGAACTCCACGTTCTCGGAGAGGAAGCCATAGCCGGGGTGGATCGCGGAGGCGCCCGACGCAAGCGCCACCGTGAGGATGGCATCAGTGTTGAGGTAGGACTCGCTGGCGCGTGGGCCGCCAATGCAGTAGGCCTCGTCGGCAAGCGTGGCGTGCAGGGCCTCGCTGTCGGCCGTTGAGTACACGGCAACGGTCTTGACGCCCATCTCCTTGCAGGCGCGGATCACGCGGACGGCGACTTCTCCCCTGTTTGCGATGAGGACCTTCTGGAACATGGGCCATCAGTCCTTCTCGGGAACCAGCGCGAACGACATGTCGGCGACGCAGCAGACGGTCTGGCCGACCTTCGCCACCCCATGGGCAAAGTGGAACATGCCGTGGGAGCGCGTGATCTGGCAGGTAAGCTCGACGGTGTCGCCGGGGCGCACGGGGTGCTTGAAGCGCACCTTGTCGAGGCTCGTGTAGTAGGGCGTGGCATTCTTGGACGCGCCGCCCTGGGCGAGAAGCACGCAGCAGTTCTGGGCGAGCATCTCGCAGAGGATCACGCCCGGCACCACGGGGTTGCCGGGAAAGTGCCCCTGCACGAAGAACTCCTCGCCCGTCACGTGGGTGTGGCCCACGGCATAGCCGTCAACCAGCTCGCAGTCGTCGATGAGCAGCATGGGCGGGCGGTGCGGGAGAATGCCCTCGATCTCTTCCCTGTTCATCTCGTGCCTCCTAGTAGATCTTCATGAGGACGCAGTTGTACTCGACGAGCTCGCCGTCGCTCACGCAGATGTCAACAACCTCGCCGTCTGCCTCGGCGGTCACCTCGTTCATGGCCTTCATGGCCTCGATCACGCAAAGCGTGTCGCCCTTCTTGACCTTGGAGCCAACGCGCACGAAGGGCTCGGCACCCGGCGCGGAAGCCGCGTAGAAGACGCCCACCATGGGCGCGCGCACGGCGATGACCTTGGTCATGTCGAGGGGCTTCTCGGCGTCTGCGGCGCCGGTATCTGTGGTGCTGGCGTCTGCGGGGGCGTCCGCAGGGGCGTCTGCGGGCGCGGGCGCAACGACCTCGCCCGCCTCCTCGGCAGGCGCCGGGACGGCAGGCGCGGCAGGTGCCAGCGCAGGTGCCGCCAGCGGTACCGGGGCGGCCGTTGCCACGGGGACCGGGAACGCCTCGGGGCGCTCCATCTCGATGGAGGAGTCGCCCTCCTCGATGCGAATGCGTGCCAGTCCGCGCTGCTGCATCACCTGCGCGAGCGCGTCCACGCGAGAACTGCTGGTATCCATCCCTACTCCCCCTCGTAGCGGCGAAGCACGACCACGGCGTTGTGACCGCCAAAGCCCAGCGACGTGGACATGGCCCACCTGCCGTCGAACGGAACGGAGTGGCCCGGCGTGTAGTCGAGGTCGCAGTCGGCGTCGGGCTCCGCAAGGCCGATGGTTGGCGGGATAACCGAGTCGCGCAGCGCGCAGGCGCAGGCCATGGCCTCGACGGCGCCAGTTGCGCCCAGCATGTGGCCGGTCATCGACTTTGTGGACGAGACGTGCGCGGCATGCGCGGCCTTCTCGCCCAGCGCCCGCTTGATGCCCATGGTCTCGGTCTTGTCGTTGAGCTTGGTTGAGGTGCCGTGCGCGTTGATGTAGAGGCCCTCGGCCGGGTCCATGCCGGACTCGGCAACGGCCTGCTTGATGGCGCGCGTGATGCCGCCGGCTGTGGGGTCGGGGCTGGTGATGTGGTACGCGTCGGCGGTGTTGCCGTAGCCGCAGACCTCGGCCACGATGTTTGCGCCGCGCGCGAGGGCGTGCTCCAGCTCCTCGAGCACCAGGATGCAGGCGCCCTCGCCCATCACAAAGCCGTCGCGGTTGGCGTCGAAGGGACGGCAGGCCGTTGCGGGGTCGGGATTGGTAGTGAGGGCGCGGCAGTTGGTGAAGCCGGCGATGGAGACCGGCACGATGGCCGCCTCGGTGCCGCCGGCGAGAATGGCGTCGGCATAGCCAAAGCGGATGGCTCGGTACGCCTCGCCGATGGCGTTGGTGCTGGTGGCGCATGCCGTGACAACGGGAAGCGTGGGACCAAGGGCGTGGTGGCGAATGGACACCTGCCCGGCCGCCATGTTCGCGATCATCATGGGCACGAAGAACGGCGAGACCTTGCGTGCGCCGGCGTCGTTGTAGCGCGTGACCTGCGCCTCGGTGGTGCCAATGCCGCCAACGCCAGAGCCCACGTAGACGCCCAGGCGCTCGGGGTCGATGGCACCCTCGGCGTCGAGCGCCGAGGACTTCATGGCCTCGTCCGAGGCGACGAGCGCAAACTGGACGTTGCGGTCGTTGTGGAGCGTGTCGGGCTTGCCGAGCGCCGCGACCGGGTCGAAGTCCTTGACCTCGGCCGCCACGGTCACGCGGAAGCCGGTGGTGTCGAAGGCCGTGATGGTGCCGATGCCGTTCTTGCCCGCAACGAGGGCGTCCCAGCTCTCCTCGGCCGTATTGCCCACGGGGGTGATGGCCCCCATGCCTGTGATGACTACCCTGCGATCCATCTTTCCCCCTTCTGGCGTGCGGCCCCGCCGCAGCCCAAGCCAAGCGAGCAGCAGGCAAAGCCTACATGCAGAGCCCGCCGTCAATGCGAATGACCTCGCCCGTCACGTAGCTTGCGGCGTCGGAGACGAGAAACGCCACCACGCCGGCGACCTCCTCGGCGGAGCCGAGCCTGCCCAGCGGGATGCGGGCGGCATAGGCATCGCGCGCCTCCTGGGGGAGCTTCTCCGTCATGTCCGTCTCGATGAAGCCGGGTGCCACGGCGTTCGCGGTGACGCCGCGGCCGGCGAGTTCCTGGGCGACCGACTTGGTGAGACCTACCACGCCTGCCTTGGAGGCGGCATAGTTTACCTGGCCCGCATTGCCGTGCAGGCCCACGACCGAGCTCACGTTCACAATGCGTCCGCCGCGCTGGCGCACGAAGTTTCGCGCGAGGGCGCGCACCATGTTGAAGGTGCCCTTGAGGTTCACGTCGAGCACGCGGTCGAAGTCCTCGTCGCGCATGCGGGCGAAGAGCCCGTCGCGCGTGATGCCGGCGCTGTTCACGAGCGCCCACACGGGACCAAAGTCCTTGGTGACCTGTGCCACCGTTGCCTTGACGGCATCCGCGTCCGCAACGTCGCAGCGGTAGGCCGCGGCACGCGCGCCCAGCCCCTCGAGAGCGTGCACGCAGCTCTCGGCGGCCTCCTGGTTGCCCGCGTAGATGATGGCCACGTCAAAGCCGTCGCGCGCGAGCCTCTCGGCGCAGGCGTGTCCGATGCCGCGCGAGCCTCCGGTGACAAGCGCGACGCGGCGGGCGGCCTCCTCGCCGGTTCCTGCGGTCTTCTCAGCCATGACTACGCCTCCTCAAGGGCTCGAACAACGTCTTCGAGCTGGTCGGGGTTCTCGACGTTGTAGGTGGTCACGCCCTCGAGCGTGCGCTTCACGAGGCCCGTGAGCGTGTGGCCGGGCCCAACCTCCACGAAGGTGTCGATGCCTGCGGCCTGCATGCCGAGAAGCTCGTCCACCCAGCGGACAGGGTGGGAGACCTGCGCCGAGAGGGTCCGGGCAACCTCTGCGGGCACGTCCCCGTAGGGCGCACCGGTGAGGTTCGCCCAGGTGGGAAGCACCGGTACCTGCGGCGGGTTTGCCGTTAGGTAGGCGGCGAGGCCGTCCGTTGCCGCAGCCATGTACGGGCTGTGGAATGCGCCGGAGACAGCGACCGCCATAGAGCGGCCGTGTGCCTCGCGCACCAGGGCGTCGAGCTTCTCGCACGCCTCGGGCGAGCCTGCGACCACGGTCTGCAGCGGGCTGTTGTAGTTCACCGGCCAGGCCTCGCCGGCCTTGGCGGCCAGCTCCTCCACGGTTGCCGCGTCGAGCTTGAGCACGGCGCGCATGGCGCCGGGGTGATCCTCGCAGCAGGCGGTCATGAGGCGGGCGCGCTCCGAGACCAGGCGCGTTGCCGCAACCGTGTCGAACGCCCCCGCAAACGCCAGCGCGGCGACCTCGCCGAGCGAGTGGCCCGCAACGGCCGCCGGAACAACGCCGCGCTCGCGCAGCGCGCAGGCGCACGCAAGGTCGACGGCAAAGACGCAGGGCTGCGTGTTTATGGTGAGCGAGAGCTCCTCTTTGGTGCCCGAGAAGCACTGCTCGCGCGTGCCGGGGCGGACCTCCTCCACCGCGTCAAAGACGGCGCGGGCAGCGGGGCTTGCCTCGTAAAGCGCCTGCCCCATGCCGGGCTTCTGCGAGCCCTGGCCGGCGAAGAGGAAGGCTACGTTGGTGCGCGCTGCCGCGCCTGCGGTGTCTACGCGATCCATCTGGTTGCCTCCCCCAGGCACTTCTCGGCACCACTCATGAGGTCGTCGACAATCTCTTGCGCCGTCTGCTCCTCGTGGACCATCGCGGCCACCTCGCCGGCCATGAAGGAGCCCTCCTCGTAGTTGCCGTCCTTGGTAGCCTTGCGGAGAGACCCGGCGCCAAACTTGCCCAGCTCCTCCGGGGTCGCGCCGGCGCGCTCGCGGCGGGCGAACTCCTGCGAGAAGGGCGTCTTGAGGCAGCGCACGGCACCATTCATGCTGCGGCCGGTCACGATGGTCGAGAGGTCCTTGGCCTTGATGATGCGGTCCTTGTACTCCTGGCTCACGGTGCACTCGCGCGCCACCAGGAAGCGAGTCCCCACCTGCACGCCAAGCGCACCCAGCATGAAGGCCGCGGCAACCTGGCGACCGTCGGCAATGCCGCCGGCGGCGAGGACCGGCACCTTGACGGCGTCGACCACCTGCGGGACGAGGACCATCGTCGAGAGATCACCAATGTGGCCGCCGGACTCGCCGCCCTCGGCCACAAGCGCATCGGCGCCGGCACGCTCGAGCAGGCGGGCGAGCGCCACGGAGGAGACCACGGGGATAACCTTCACGCCCGCGGCCTTCCAATCGGCCATGTACTTGCTGGGGTTGCCGGCGCCCGTCGCCACGACGGGAACGCGCTCCTCGGCCACGACCTTGGCGACGTCCGCCGCGAAGGGGCTCTGGAGCATCACGTTGACGCCGAAGGGCTTCTCCGTGCGCTCGCGGCACTCGCGGATCTGGTCGCGGACCCAGTCGGGACCGGCATTCATCGCCGAGATGATGCCGAGGCCGCCGGCCTCGGAGACGGCGGCGGCGAGACTTGCGTCTGCGATCCACGCCATGCCGCCCTGGAAGATGGGCTTCTCGATGCCCACCAGGTCGCAGAGGGGTGTCTTGATCATGTGAGGTTGGTCCTTAGTCTTGGCGCCGGCTGCTCCCGGCTCTCGTCTTGGCGCCGGCTGGCTCCGGCGGCCCTGCGTTCCTCCCGCGCTTTCGCGGCCGTGCTACTTGTCGAGAAGGCCATCGACGAGGTCGACAAACTCGCCGACGGTCTTGGGGTTGGCCTCGGGGTCGATCTCGATGCCAAACTCGTCCTCGCAGGCCATGACGGCCTCGACGGTGGCCATGGAGTCAAGGCCGACCTCAGCGAGGTTGGTGTCGCGGGTGAGCTCGACGTCGTCCAGACCCTCCTGGTCCTTGAGAATGGCGACAACGCGATCGAAAGTGGACTCTGCCATGGTTCTTCTCCTTCTTCTGGCGCCGGGTCCCGGCGCGGACGAGGGCGCCTGGCGACGCCCGGGATACCTTGGGTGGCCGTCGCGCGACATGCGGCGGCGCTGGCAATGCTGGCGAGAAAGGCTAGCTTGGGCCCGCCTCCCAGCGCACGAGGGTCGAGGCAACGTCGAGGCCGGCGCCAAAGCCAACGAGGGCCACGAGCTCGCCGGGGGCAAGCTCGCCTGCGCGGCTCATGACGTCGAGCGCAAGCGGGATGCAGGCGCTCGAGACGTTGCCGGTGGTGGCGATGTTCACGGCCACGCGAGAGCGGTCGAGGCCAAGGTGAGTGCAGACGGCCTCGATGATGCGCTCGTTTGCCTGGTGGAGCACGAAGTGGTCGATGTCCGAGAGGGCGACGCCCGTCTCGGCAGCCATGTCGCGAAGCTCGCGGGAGACCTCGGTGACGGCAAAGCGGTAGACGCTCCGGCCCTTCATCGAGAGCGCGCTGGGCTTGGCGGCGTCACGCGTGAGGTCGAAGGGGCTCGTCCCCACGACGCCGGGCACGTCCAGCGCGGCGACGTTGGGGATGGTGCGCAGGCGCGTCCAGAGCGGGCTTGCGCCGCCCGCCTCGACAACCACGGCTGCAGCAGCGTCTCCAAAGAGCACGCAGGTAGAGCGGTCGGTCCAGTCCATGATGCGCGAGCACTTCTCGGCAGAGAGCACAAGCGCGCGCCTGGCGCGGCCGCGCTCGAGGTAGCCGTCGGCGACGTCGAGCGCGAAGACAAAGCCCGAGCACGCGGCTGAGACGTCGAACGCGGGGCAGCTGGCGCCCAGGCGCTCGGCGACGGCGCAGGCCTCGGCGGGCATGAGGTGGTCGGCCGTTGTGGTGGAGCAGACAATGAGGTCAAGGTCGCCGGCCTCGATCCCGGCGGACGCGAGGGCGCGAAGGGAGGCCTGCTCGGCGAGGTCGTCGAGCGACTCGGTGGTGCAGACGCGGCGCTCGCGGATGCCGGTGCGCGTGCGAATCCACTCGTCGCTGGTATCCAGGAAGGCGGAGAGCTCGTCGTTGGTGACGCTGCGCGCAGGCAGGGCAGAGCCCGTGCCGATGATGGTGTAGGACACTAGGCAACGCCGCCCTTCTCGGCCATGATCTTCTCGAGCTCCTCGCGCTGGGCCTGCTGCGCCTCGGCGTAGAAGCGCTCGAGGCGGCGGATGCCGTCGAGAAGCACCTGGCGCTCGGGGATCGTAAGGCCGAGCGAGACCTCCTCGGACATGTGACGGTTGAAGACCGCGTGGAGCCTGAAGACGCGCTCGCCGCGGCGGGTGAGGCTCACGTTGACGCAGCGTGCGTCCTTGGGGTCGCGCACCTTCATCACGTAGCCCTTGCGCACGAGCCTGTTCACGGCGGTTGTGGCCGAGGGAACCTTGATGTCGAGCGCGCGGGCGATATCCGAGACGGTTATGGTCTTCTCGGTGTGGAAGGTCGTGCGGCCCACGACCTCGACGAGGTTGAGCTCGG
>FOHD01000006.1 GCA_900111695.1 Olsenella sp. KH3B4 | reverse complement strand
CCACGTGACGCGCTCGATGTCGCGCAAGGCCAGGAGCCCGGACAACGCGAGGTGCGAGGGGTTCTTCGGCACTCTCAAGAGCGACTTCTTCCACGGGACCGACTGGCGGGGCGTGACGTTCGCGGAGTTCAGCGAGAGGCTGGGCTCCTACATCGAGTGGTACAGGGGCGGGAAGCCGAAGAAGGCGCTAGGATGGAGGACGATAAGGGAGCACCGTGCGGCGCTGGGTTACGCGGCGTAGCGGCGGTCCAGAGGAACGTCCGGGGTCCCTTGAAAGGTCCCGAGCGCTGCAAAATTGCGCACATATTGCTTGCACGGGGCGCACGGGCGGGGCGTTACACTCAAAGCATCGCACCGCGCAGTCACACGCAACTGCAGGCGAGGGGGACTCATGTTCAGCCCGTTTCGCGACGATCAAGGCAGGCCTAAGGCATTGGGTGACGTGGTCTGGGAGGACCTGTCCCAGCTCCAGGACCTCGAGGAGGGCTTTGCCCTTGAGTTCAAGCAGACCTTTGGGCCAAGTGTGCGTCGGAAGATCCCAAAAATCGTTGCATCTTTTTCGAACTCCCGCGGGGGCTGGCTTGTCATTGGCATTGCGGATGACTCTCGCGAGGTCGTGCCGGTTCCGCGGGGCACGGCGGACGTCAGCCAGGTGATAGGCGAGCTCTGTCGCCGGCACGTCTCGCCTGCGCCCCACTTCGAGGTCCGTTTTCTCGCGGACCCGAAAGATGACAGCCGAGGCGTCATCCTGGTGCGCGTCGACGAGGGAGACTTCCCTCCCTATGTGGCCGATGGCATAGTTGAGATTCGCGAGGGCTCCACCTCGGGGCCGGCGGACGGAACGGCGCTGGTAGACCTCTATGACCGTGCGACCAGTCGCCGGCTGGACGTGCGTAGGTTCTGCCGTCGAACGGTCTACTATCCCATGGCGGATGACGCCGCGGACCCCGTTGCCCTTTTCGACCTCTATCTGTTTAGGCTTGGCCCCGAGGAAGACGAGGCAAACTCGCGTGCGAGCATCAACGAGGGCGCTGCCGCGATGCGCGCAGCCTTCGAGTGCTACGGAATTGGCTGCCGCACCCAGCATGCACATGACAGCCTGGTGTTTCGGACGTCACAGAGGGATGAGACGGTCGTGGCGCACTCGGCTATTGAGCTCTTTCCCAACGAGTCGATGAAGCTTTCGGTACCTGCGGTAATGGTCACGGGAGACGAGTGCGAGTGTGCCCTCCGCACGCTCACCGAGCGCACGCTCTTCTCTCCGCGTTCAGACGCTCGGCTCATGGATGCCACCGCCACACTGCGTCGCGTAACGAGAATGGCGTCGCTTCTCGACCGCTACGTGCGGCTGCGCGGCCTTTCCTGGCGGGAGTACGCCGTGGCGTACGAGCTCGAGCACATGGCTGGGGTCACGCTCTGGTCGGAGAACGAGACGTACCTTAGCTACGCCGCGCGCCATGGCGTGCTGTATTGCGCAACAACCGATTGCATCTCGCGCGTTCGCTACCTCGACGATGGGGCGCACGACACGTTCCGTGCGCGCCAGTTTGCGGGAAGCCACTTCTTTGAGGCGTGCGGGCTGCCGCTCGGTTCGCCCGATCCCGATGACGTGGAGCTGGTGAACGTGCTGCTTAGCACAAGTGGCGAGAAGTAAGTGGGTGCGGGCCGCACACGGCCGCCGCCGTGCGCGGGCAGCGGGACTCGTATGGCCGACTATTGTCTTGCCGTTTGGCCCTTGAGCTCTTTTGCAACCTCGATGCCAATGCGGTGCGGAATGCCAACGACAAGTGCATTGCCCATACAGAAGGCGCGCTGCCCGTCAGTCATTCCGGTATCTGTCCACCCTTTGGGGAAGCACTGGAGCTGATCGAGCTCGTCGGGGACCAAGCGACGAAGCCGACCGTCTTCGCACTTCACAACGTGCTTGAAGCGTGAGGCCCCTCGACCACCCTCGCCCGTAAGGATGGTGCGAGAGGGCTTATCCGTTGCGTCTGGGAAGGACATGGCACCCTCTGAGTAGCTGTATTCGAAGCCAGTTGTCTTGTTGGTGCGCTTCTCCTTCTTCGAGCCCTTTAGATACTCCCACTTCTCTCGCTGCGACTCAGGAACGAAGTATTCTTCAGGAATTTCGTTTTCAGGGACGAGAACGTCACCCAGGGTCTGTTGAGGACCGTCATATGCCTCCAAAACCTTACAGGTAAGTGCCCTGTTCCCGACCATAACGCCTGCGTCAGAAAAGGGCGAAATCTTTCCTCCCACATTGAAAGATTGGGAGGCGTCATAGGGGTCTGCAGGGATATCGACATAGTTTATTTCCGCTGGCGCCTCCATGGGGAATGCGCTCGCCATTATTCCGTGGAGAAGCCTCTCTTTGAGGTCCCACCGTACCCCACGTTCGGCAAGGATATAGACTCGCTTCCTCCGCTGAGGGAAACCGTATTCTGCGCTGTTGACGACTCTCCACTCCACCGAGTATCCAAGCGAGGCAAGACAGGAGAGGATGATTGCAAAGTCTCTTCCTCGTTGCTGCGCAGGGCTTTTGAGAAGTCGGTCGACGTTTTCGAACATGCACCAGCGAGCGTTCTTAGATGACTTCGCTAGCTGCAGTTGAAGAAAGCGGTAAATAGACCACCAGAGAACGCCCTTCTTGCCTTCGATACCATTGGCCTGCGATAGCGGTCGAGCTACCGAGTAGTCTTGACACGGGAATCCTCCAACTACCATGTCGACATCGGGAATTGCTCGTTGGCCAGCGTCGTATTCATCAAGCACGGTGGCGATGTCCTCGTTGACCACAGACCCTTCTCCAAAACGCTTCTCATAGCAGCGTGCGGCAAATTGCCTTCTGTCGGACCCTGGCTCCCACTGGTTAGCCCATATGGTTTTGTAAGGTCCAGCCGAAGGCATGTTCCAGCCCCTGGCATCATTGCAATAACCCTCAAGGCCAAGCCTAAACCCGCCGACTCCTGCAAAGAGCTCGGCAACCGTAATCTGTTGGTCCACGTTTCTCCGTTCGCTGTCTGTGGACTAGTTCCTAGGCGATCATAATAGCCGATCCTCGTGACATTAATCGCCGCTATGTGCGCTCAGCACCCTCTCGATTTCATCTTTCATATATGAGGCATTGAGCCAGAAAGACTTCTTTACAGTTGGAGCGCCATGGGGTTGGGGGAGTGTGTTTTGCCTGTTGCGCGCATGTGGGCGTACATGACAGCAACGGTTTTCGCTTGCCTTGACTGAAATCTCTGCGTGTCCATGGCGTACATTTGCCTGCATCTGCTCATAGCAGCGCCGCGCTTCTGGAATGTCTTTCTCGGGCATCTGCCAGAACGCCACATCGGAGAGTCTGAAAATTCCATCGGACTCGTCACGGTAAATAACGAGGAGCCACTTCTGCTGGAGGTATTGAAGGAAGTCGGAATCCTGGAAGGGCGTCTTCTCAAGGGCATAGTAGTCAAATGGGGGAAAGGAGATGTCTTCCTTTGGGCGGCCACTTTTCATTAAGCGTATGGTCTTCGCTTTAATTCCTGCCTTGGCAAATTCATCTACCTCGGCATCTTTGGAAATACCAAGGATTGCTTTCGTAACCAAAGCGCAGGAATTCTTAGGGAGCTTCCCTCCGGGCTTTCCAATGTCAAACAGCCTGCACAGGTCTTCTTGCGTTGTCCCGAAATAGGGTTCAAAACGCTTGCGAACGAGATCAAGCAGACCAAGGTCTTTCTCGCCCTCCGTGCGCTTAATTGCCTGTCGCTTATTACGTAACTTACTTTCTGCGGCGGTCATGTAGGAAGCCTTAAGTGCCCACGCACGGGGCTTCACTTTTACGTCGGAATATGGCTGTTGGGTTCTCCTCGAACCATTTGCAGCCTTGGTGCAGGCCTCAAGATAGAGGGTATCCGAGCTCGAGATATCTTCCGCGTGTCCCGCACGAATTTTATCTACAACCGTCTCCCAGTCAATCTTGAATTGCGGCATGTCTTCCTCGGGAAGACCCCACAGCTCGGCCATCTCGATTTTGTAATCAAGCGGGTCGGCGCCCTTCTCCCACACATAGGAGACGAGAAGAATCTTCCGGGCCTTCTTGAGAAGATGGCTGGACTCAAAAGTCTCGTGAACTACGGTCATGTAGTTGATTTGCATGAGAACGAGACGCTCTTTTGCGACCAACTCACCGTTTCTGGCCTGCTTCACTGGGGTCGATTTGAGCTCAAGTCCAACTTTCGGAAAGTCTGGTGCGGATTCACTATTCAGGCTGTAGCGAAAGTAGTACTCCTCAAGCGCGTTTCCAAAAGACCCCCGCCGTTGTTTTGGACTTTGAAGTTCTGGCGCACGTGTCTTCTCGCGAAGTGTGTGGCCGACAAGGTTTCCCGCATACTCAACTATCGACTCGATCTTAGTTGGGTTATAAGGAAGTTTGTTCTTGTCCACAATTGCCTCCGGCACGCGAAGCCAAACGGATAGTTACCGACGCAACCAATTCAGCATACAGCTAGAGCTGGAGTTTTATCCGAGATGACGTCTCGCCCTGCACGACAAAGCCCCCGGTCGCATTGACGCGACCGGGGGCTTCAAGATTCGAGCGGTCTTCCCTATGCACCGCCCGATGTACCGGTGTTGGTTTGACCGCCGTTATTCGTGCCTGTCTCGCCATTGTTTGTCGAGGAGTTGCCGTTACTGGTGTTCGAACCGCTCGAGTTGGTGCTGCCAGATCCGCTCGACACCACGATAGTGATGGTCGACCCAGCCGCGGCAGTGCTGGCAGACTGGGAGATGACCCTGCCCTTTGCAACGCTGCTGCTCTGCTCGGTGGTAACCGAGACGCCGAATCCGGCGTTCTTGAGCGCTGCCTCGGCGGAGGCCTCGTCGTATCCCACGACATTGGGCACCGAGACCGAGGAGGGGCCAGTGGAGACCGTGATGGTCACGGTGCTGCCCTTGTCGGCACTCGTGCCGGCGGACGGGTTGGTGCTAATGACGTTGCCCTTCTCAACGCTGGACGAGGAGGACTGCGTGACGCTCACCTCGAAGCCCGCGTTCTGGAGCGTGCTCGTTGCGCTGGACTGGGAATCGCCCACCACGTTGGGAACAGAGACCTGCTCAGCGCCCTGGGAGAGGTGATAGGTGATGGTGTCACCGGCCTTGGCGGAGGAGCCGGCTGCGGGTTCCTGCTCGGCAACGTGACCAACCTCGACGTCGGCATTGTAGACGGAGTCTCCCGCTTGTCCCTTGAGCCCATATTTGTTGAGCAGGTCCTGCGCCTCGGACGGCGTGCAGTTGGTGAGGTCTGGCACGGTGACCGATGCCGCAGGCTCCTCGCCCTTCGACACCACGATGTCAATGCTCGACCCCTCGGTTGCCGTCCGTCCGGCACCCGGGGTCTGCTCAATGATCTTGCCTTCCTCAACAGAGGAGGAATACTGCTCGGACACGTTACCAATCTTGAAGCCATGCCCGTCGGCGTCGAGCTGGGCCTGCGCCTCGTCCTGTGTGAGGCCAAGGAGATTGGGCACCGAGTAGGCCTTCGAGCCAGACCCCAGTACGCTCACCACGATAAGCGCCACAACCACGATTCCTACAATGGCGCCGACAATCGCAAGCACGCGGTTGCGCTTCTGCTTCTTCTGGCGCTCCTCCTCTTCCTGCGCCGCCTGCTCGGTGGCTGACTGGGGGCGCATCCTGCCGGTGCTCTGCATCCGGGGCATGCTCTGAGTGGAGTTGCTCCCACGCCCGGCGAGGGGAGTGGTTGCCGCTGCCACCGGCAGCATGGCCGTGGCGTTGTTGACCGCTTGCATGCGACCGGCAAGGTAGTCGTGGAGCGTGTGATAGAGCTCGTCGGCCGTCTGGAAGCGGTCCTTGGGGTCCTTCTGCATGCACTTGAGAATGATGGCCTCAAGCTGCGGGTCTACGTTGGGGTTGATCTGGCTTGGCGGTACGGGCCGCTCGGTGACCTGCTTCATGGCAACGGTCACGGCGTTGTCGCCATCAAACGGCACGCGGCCGGTTGCGGCCTCGTACATCACAATGCCCAGGGAGTAGAGGTCAGTGGTGGGGCCAAGGGGCTTGCCCTGGGTCTGCTCGGGCGAGACGTAGTGCGCCGTGCCAAGCACGGAGTTGTCGGTGGTGAGGTGACTGTTCTTTGCACGCGCGATGCCAAAGTCCATCACCTTGATGTTGCCGTCGGGCTGCACCATGATGTTCTGCGGCTTGATGTCGCGGTGGATGATGTCGTGGTTGTGGGCAACAGAGAGCGCCTGGGCAATCTGCGAGCCAATCTGCGCGACCTTCTTGCAGTCGAGCGCACCGTGCTTGCGGATGCCGCTCTTGAGGTCGGTGCCGCGCAGGTACTCCATGATGATGTAGTAGGTGTCCCCGTCCTTGCCCCAGTCGTAGACCGAGACAATGTACGGGCTGTTGAGGGCTGCCGCTGCCTGCGCCTCCTGCTTGAAGCGTGCGGCGAACGAGGGGTCGGTTGCGTACTGGGGCAGCATCGTCTTGATGGCGACGGTCCTCCCCAGAACCTGGTCCATGCCACGGTATACCGTGGCCATACCTCCCGTGCCCACCTTGTCGAGGACCTGGTACCTTCCACCAAGGACCCTGTCTGCCATCTACCTCTCCTATCACCCAAGCGGCAACACCGCGTCTTGTATCTACGTTTGAAGTGCTCTGCGGTTCGCGTTTATAACAGCTAGCTCGTACCGTGCAGTGGTCGTGCGTTTCTCATCAGCTTGCGCCAAGCGCCTGAATGTTGAGGCAGCTCGCAAGGACCTGCCCCGCCACGCCGGCGGCGTACCCCTCGACGTCAGTGCCGTCTGCCCCTTCGATTACAACGGAGATGACGAGCGTGGGGTTGTCGTACGGCGCGAAGCCGATGAAGAACGAGTTGATCTTTCCGTCCTCGATCTGGGCGGTACCGGTTTTACCGGCCACCTGGACGCCCTGGACCTTGGCCCTTCTGCCGGTGCCGTGGTCTACGACGCCGAGCATGGCCTCCTTGACCTTGGACGCCGTGTCTGCCGAGATGGCCTGCCCCAGGGACTTGGGCTGCGTGGTGGAGATGACGGCGCCCTCGGGAGAGAGCACGTGATCTACCACGTAGGGGTTCATGACCACGCCTCCGTTAGCGACGGCCTGGGCCACCATGGCGTTCTGCATGACCGTCACCTGTGGACCGGCGGGGCTGGGGTGCTGGCCAACGGGCTGGCCGCAGGCGGCCCAGGCCGTCTCCCACTCGGTCATCTCGGAGGGTTCGGGCATGAGCGAGGCCAGCGTGTTGAAGTCCTGGCCCACGTTGGCCCCATAGCCAAAGGCGTCGGCGTACTTCACGAGGTTAGAAGCGCCAACCTGCACGCCCACCTGGCCAAAGACCGTGTTGGACGAGAGGGCGAAGGCCTCCTTCAGAGTGGGGGTGCCGTAGTCGTTATAGCCGTAGTTGCTCACCTCTGCGCCGCCAATGGTCAGAGCGGGCTCGGCGTCGTAGACCGTGTCGAGCGTGGTGGTGCCGGTATCAAGTGCCGCAGAGAGCGTGACGGCCTTGAAGGTGGAGCCAGGCGAGTAGAGCGCCTGCGTGGTGCGGTCGAGCAGCTGGGAGCCTGAGCCACCCGAGCCCATGATGCTGTCCAGCTGGTCGTAGGAGTACGTGGGCGCGCTGGCCTTGGCGAGAACGGCTCCCGTGGAGGGGTCGAGTACCACCACGGCGCCCGTGTAGCCCTCGAGCGCAGACTCTGCTGCGCGCTGCATCTGGGAGTTGATCGTGAGGGCCACGGTGTTGCCGGGCTCCTGGACTCCAGCCAGCGAGTAGAGCGCGCTCCTCCAGTCAGAGTAGTTCGAGCTGCCCGTGAGCGTGTCGTTCATCGTCGACTCGATGCCGGAGGAGCCGTAGCGCGTCGAGATGTAGCCAACCGTGTGCGACGCAAGCGAGCCCTGCGGATAGGAGCGCAGGTAGGTGCCGTCCTCCTGGCGCACACTCTCGGCCAACGTCACACCGTCGGAGGTGATGATGGCGCCGCGCTGCACGTAGGCGCTCTTGGCAATGGTGTGGTTGTTGGACGACATGTGCTGGATGGTGCTCGCGTTGATCACCTGCAGGTAGGTGAGGTTCGCGATGAGTGCTGCAAAGAGCACCGCGAAGGCGGTGATGAGGGCGGTGAGGCGCTTGCCCAGGGCCACGCGACCAAGGACGCCGGACTCCTCGCCCTGAACCTCAAAGCGGGCACGCGCATGTGAGCCGTGGACAAAGGCGGACGCCTGGGCGCCCAGCAGAGACACGCGGCCGTTTCCGCCTTGGGGGGTGCTGGCCACAAGCTGGGCCTCACGGCCCGTGCCCTCGTCACCTGCGCGCAGGAGCAGGCCCACAATGATGAAGCTCGAGAGCAGCGAGCTGCCGCCCTGGCTCATGAAGGGGAGCGTCACACCCGTGAGGGGCAGGAGCTTGGTGACGCCGGCAATGATGAGGAACGCCTGGAAGCCGATGACCGTGGTAAGACCCACTGCCGCGAAGGCGGAGGAATCGGACTTGGCGCGCGCCGCCGTGGCAAACCCGCGTACGCAGAAGAGCATGTAGAGGATGATGACGGCGCTGGCGCCCAAAAGGCCCATCTCCTCGGCGATGGCCGAGAAGAGAAAGTCGCTCTCAACAAAGGGGATGAGCGTGGGGAGGCCCTTGCCAATGCCCGTGCCCACCAGGTCGCCGTCGGCGATGGAGTAGAGCGACTGCACGATCTGGTAGCCGCTGTTCTGCGCGTCGGTCCACGGATCAAGCCAGATGTCCACGCGGATCTTGACGTGCGAGAAGAAGTGGTAGCAGAGGAAGAAGCCAATGACGAGAAGACCTATGGCGATAAACACGTAGCTCCATCGACCCGTGGCCACATAGAGCATGACCACGAAGTACATGAAGAAGAGCAGGGCGCTGCCGAGGTCGCGCTCGAAGATGACGATGAGGAGGCTGATGCCCCACATGATGAAGAGGGGGAGCAGCATGCGGAAGCGCGGGATGCGGAAGGGCCCCACGCGGTGTGCGGTGACAGAGAGAGCCTCTCGGTTGGAGGCAAGGTAGAAGGCCAAGAAGAGGACGATGAGGATCTTTGCGAGCTCGCCCGGCTGGAACGAGAAGCTGCCAAACGTGAGCCAGAGCTTGCTGCCGTTCTTCTCGGTACCAATGATCATGGGCAGGATGAGCAAGATCACGCCCACAAGGCCCAGCGTGTACTTGTAGTCCGCCAGACTGTCGAGGTTGCGCACAAAGAAGAGCGTCGCAATCATGGCCGCAACCGAGACAAAGAGCCAAAGGACCTGGTTCTCGGCTAGGTCTGGTGCAAGCCGCGTGACAAAGGCGATGCCTATGCCCGAGAGGAGAAATACCACGGGCAAGATCACGGGGTCTGCGTCGGGCGCAAGGACGCGCACGGCCACATGGGCCGCGGCAAACGCCACGAAGAGCCCCACGGGAACGGCGAGTGTCCCCAGGGAGAGGGCCACGTTGTCGTTCACGATGTAGAGGGCGTAGAGCAGGACCACCGGCACGGCTGCCAGGCAGAGGAAGAGAAGCTCCATGTTCCTGCGGTTACCACCGTGGGTTTTCTCGTTGGCCATGCTCACTCACCCCCGTTTGTCTGCGTTTCGTCCCCAGCTGCGTCGGTGCTTGTCGCGGTGTCCTCGCCATTCTGGTCCGCGGTGGAATCGGCGCCAGGCTCGCTCGCCTGGGTGCTATCCTCCGGCGTCGCCTCGCCCGTGGGGTTGCCCTCGGCCGTGACCTCGGCGGCTTTCTCGGCGGCCTTGGTCTTCTCGGCATCAATCTGAGACCGGTACGACTCGACGGTGGAGAGGGCCTCCTGTTCGCTGTTGACGTGGATGCCGCCGTTTTCGAGCTGCGTTGCCACGTTTGTTGGCAGGTCACTCACCTCGACTGCCGTGGTCTGCACCAGGTCCGAGAGCGAGACGCCAAGTATCTCGCCGTCGATTCCCTGGTAGATGCCCACGGTGTCGCCGTCGATCCCCAGGTACCACTCGTTTTTCGCAAAGGCAAAGATGCCGCCGAAAACCACGATGGCCACCAGTACCATGGCTGCCAACACGCGGAGGGCAAAGCCCACCGAGTGCTTGCGTGCCGCAGCGGCTACGCCGTCGTTCAAGATGTCCACCACGATGACGGTCACGTTGTCGGCGCCACCTGCGGTAAGCGCTGCCGAGACCAGGTTGTCTGCGGCCTGCTGCGGAGTTGCGCTTGAGACTGCCAGCGACTCTATCTCGCTGTCGGGAATCATGCTGGAGAGGCCGTCGGAGCAAATGATGACGCGATCGCCGTTGGCGACCTCGATTGAGAAGTGATCGGCGTACATGTCTGGATCGGAACCCAGAGCGCGCGTGATGATCGAGCGCGAGGGGTGCACCCGTGCCTCGTCGGCGGTTATCTGCCCGGCATCGACAAGTTCCTCGACGTAGGAATGGTCGCGCGTCACGCGCACCAGCGTACCTGCGTGAAGGAGGTAGATGCGAGAATCGCCAACGTGGGCGATGGCCATGCGGTTGCCTTCGATGAGCGCCGCCGACGCCGTGCACCCCATGCCGGGCTTGCCGCGGCCTTCCTCGGCGCCCTTAATGACGGCCAGGTTGGCCGCCTCGATTGCGGCACCCAGGAGGGTGTCGTCCGCCGTAGCGGGGGCCTTCTCGCCAATGGTCTCGACTGCGATGGAGCTCGCCACTTCTCCTGCGGCGTGTCCACCCATGCCATCGCATACGGCAAAGCAGGGCGTACGGATGAGGAACGAGTCCTCGTTGTGGCTTCGCACCAGGCCAACGTCAGAGCGGGCACCCCATGAGATGAAGGCGTTCTTGCCGCAGGTGGCGTCTGCCCCGGCGCGGCCCTCCACGGGGATGGTCGCGCGTCCCGGCGCGTTTACGGGCTCCTGCGGCTGGGTGGTGTCCGGGGACGCCGGCGCGTTTTCCTCGTGAGGGGCCTCGTTCGAGAGAGACGCGCTTGGAGCGGGCTGATCGACGGCGGCGTGAACGGGCTGCTCAACAGCGGCGTGCTTGCCCACCGGAGCCGCGGTGGGAATGTCGGGCACTGTTGTGTCGACAGGCGTGCCCTTAAGCGTGTTCTGTGGGTCTTCGGCGGCCATTATTGGCGACTCACTCGCATGACGGTGTCGCCAACCTGCACCTCGTCACCGTCTCGCAGGGTCACGGGCTGGTCGATGGTGTGTCCGTTGACCATGGTCCCGTTGGTGGAGCCAAGGTCCTCGAGGACAAGCGCCGGCCCCTGGATGGTGAAGCGCGCATGCGTTGCCGAGACGTATGGCTCGTCGATTACGATGTCAGACGATGGGGAGCGGCCAACGACCACGGGGCCCAGCACGTCTACGTGCAGGCCGCGCATGGCACGCGAGCCCTTCTCGACATCCACGCACCAGATGGCGGTGTCCCTGCGCTGACCGCGCACCAGGCCCACGCCTGCGCGCATGGCGGCAAACAGGAACACGTAGAGAAGGACCACCAGGATGATTCGCCCGGCGAAGAGGATTAGGTCAATCATGGCCTAGCTCTCCCTGAACTCGAGGTTCACGAGGCCAACGGTGATAAGGTCGCCGTCGCGCAGGATGCACTCATCCACGTCGACATCGTTCACGAGCGTGCCGTTGGTGGAGTTGAGGTCCACAATATGCCAGTTGCTGCCGTCGTACGAGAGTTCGGCGTGGCGGCGCGAGACGTTGGGGTCACGCAGGTAGATGCCACACTGCGAGCGCTCGCGGCCAATGAGGCACGAGGGCGCCTGGGCGGCGTAGGTGCGACCGCTCTGTCGGTCGATGAGCATGCATGCTGCGGGACGCGTGGGGTGTGCGGCGACCGGCTGAGCTGCTGCCGCGGGCGCGTTGCGCCGACGGGTGTCGGGCACTGCTTGTGGGGCCTGGCGTACGGGCTGCGGCTGCGGTGCGGGCGTGGGGAAGTTAGCCGGCTGTGGGGTGGCCTCCATCACGGCCTGAGCCTGCTGCTGGACTGCCGGGGAGATGGGCTTAACCACCGGCGGCACACCGGCTCCTACGGGCGTTGCAACCGGCACGGCCACGGGCGCCACGACCTGCGAGGGGCTGGCGTCGATGTAGGGGACGGGCATGGGCGTGGACGAGGAGGGCGAGGCCATCGCGGGAATCACACCGCCGGCAGGCTCGATGTAGTCCATGGGCATGACGTCCAGGCCAGCGTCCGTTCCACCGGGCGAGGGCTGTGGAGCCACCGCGGGCGCTGCGGGCTGGGGGATGGGGTTGAGGTGGCCAGCGGACGAGCGGCGGGGCCTGCCGATGGCGGCCGCACCGCCCACGCTGGAGTTGCCGCCGAGAAACGCGCGCTCCTCCTCGCGAAGGCGGGCAAGCGTCTGCTCGTTGACGTTCTCCGCGTCGACGTAGAACTTGCCGGACTTCAGGGACTCGTCGACCATGAAGCGCACGAGCGGCCTGCCCACAAGGGCATAGCCCTTCTTGTTAGCGGACTCGGTGATGAACTCGCCAAGTTCGTAGTCAATGCGCTCGTAGAGCGGGCGCATGAGCGAGTCGTCCTCGGCAGAGACCAGCACCGTATAGAGTGCGGGCGCAGTGTCCACGCCGTCGATGCGGTACGTCTCGCTCTCCATCTTGCGAGCGGCATGCTTCGCGAGCTTCTTGAACGAGAACGGCTCTGCGTAGCCCTGCGGGGCAGACTCGAAGACCGAGCTTATCCGGCCCTCAAAATCACTGAGAAAGCTCATCTAAGTCCTCGCCTTCCTGGTCCCCAGCTAGAGGACCTCTCAGGACGGTTTCTACACACACAAACACGCTCAAGAATATAGCAAGGCCACAGCCCTCCACTATGTGGCTGAACCAATACCCGCTAGATTCCATCCTGCAGGCGAGAAGCCAAAACAAGGTAATGGAGACGACTCCCAATACCTGCCCAAGGACGCCCGAGGCAACGCTTCCCCTCATGGCGATGGCAGACGCGAGAAGCGCCGAGACCCCACAACCTGCCACGATGATCCAGGTAGCAGGGCTTTCAAGCAGGGGAGCCAAAGCCGCGATGGTGGTTTGGGCCGAGAAGCCGCTTGTCGAGGCGGCACCTGACAGAAGCGAGAAAAGCGCCCCGGCGGCGCCCGTTGCGGCTGCCGGCAGCGGATCCATGCCGTAGCCTGCCAACGCGACGCCTGCTGCAGGCGAGTTGAGACAGGCGGGGGCAAGCACGGCTGCGGTGGAGACGTGATCGGTATGGCCGCAGGTAACCCACCAAGTTGCAAAACACACCGCAACGGCGAGGGCGAGCGGAAACGATGCCGAGGTGACGTTTGCCGTGGCAAGGGCAACAACCAGAGCAATGCCGGAAATGGCGGAGCCGATGGGTGGCCATGCGGCGCATGCCGCAGCCGAGACGAGGGATCCTACCAGCGAAAACGCAGATGTCGTGCCCGGAAGGGCAGGCAGGACGGCGTACATCGAGAAAAACGTGCACACTGTGGAGACGGCTCGCTCTAGCGCGGGGGCAAGCCAGGGCAGACGCACGTGCGCCGGCAGGTCAGAGGGCTCGGCAGCCACCGAGGGATCGTCGTTTTCGGACTGGTCAACCAGCTCACGGAGCGACTCCGCGCCCTCAGTCCCATCGCCCAATGTAGGAAGGATGCCCCGCGCGAACTCTTTCACGGACGAGGTCCGCTCGGATGCCGTGGGTGACAGAGCGCGAAGCAGCGCGGACTCGGCCTCCGGCGCAAGATCGGGGTCGAGCTTTGAAATTGGCGGCTTGGGGCCACGGAAGATGGCGTCGAGCGAGCCCTTGGGCGTTGCGGAGGCAAAGGGGCTTCTCGCCGTGAGCGCCTGCCAGGTCACGACGGCAAGCGAGAAGACGTCGGTTCGTTCGTCGACGAGAAGTCCCTGGATTTGCTCTGGCGGCATATAGCCCACGGTGCCCCCGCGCGCACCGCCATAGCCTGCTGCCGAGGCGAGCGTGGCCATGCCAAAGTCGGCAAGCTTCACGGTGCCCTGACGGTCAATCATGATGTTCGTGGGCTTAATGTCCAGGTGGAGCACACCGTTTTCGTGGGCGTAGGTGAGCGCCGCCGCAACCGAGCGCAGCACGTGGGCGCATTCTTCGTGCGTGAGGACGCCGTCCTCCACGCGGGCAAGCAGCTCCGCCAGGTTGAGGCCGTCGACATACTCCATGACCAGATACGCATACGTGCCGTCGGATTCGAAGTCGTAGACCGTCACGATGTTGGGGTGGGCGAGTAGGCAGGCCGTTCGTGCCTCTGCCAATGCTTCCTCGGCTGTGGAGGCGGAGATGCTGCCCACATCCTCGCTGGCCAGGAGAGGTATGCGCTTGATTGCCACCCGGCGCTGTAGGCGCGTGTCCCAGCAGGTGCATACGGTGCCGAAGCCGCCGACTCCCCGTCGCGCGAGCACGCGGTAGCGCCCAAGGAGCGTCTCCTCGGGAATGGCGCGCGTGCCAGGCCTAACCGGCCGAACGGCACTCTGTGTGGGGTTGGTGCTGCCCACGGCGACTCCCTGTTGTGCGTTTGTGGTTTGGTTTCTGCTAGCCGTGATGAAGCACATTCTACCTAAATGGGATGGCAGGGGTATCGGGCGAGCACCAATGCGGACCTTTGCTGGTCCCAAGTGTCCATTTTGGCTCTGACTTTTGCCAAACTTCTGTTGGCAATTTCGGCTGGATGCTGTAAGATATCCCAGCACGCGGGCGTGGCGGAATTGGCAGACGCGTACGGTTCAGGTCCGTATGAGAGCAATCTCATGAAGGTTCAAGTCCTTTCGCCCGCACCATGATATTTAAGGGCGTTTCCGCAGGTAGATGGCTCAAGGCCACAAGCGGGAACGTCCTTTTCCTGTTTCTAGGCGCAAATCAGGCGCTCTTTTTTGCTCTTTGGTGTGCTTGCGGGTCGAATAGACAAGCGGCGCCAACGCAAATCGCGCTGGCGCCGCCTCGTCATTCTCAGCGATATACCCTATTTGTCGGCGTCCTCGTCCTCTTCGTCGTCGTCGCCAAAGAGGTCCCAGTCATCGTCGGACTTCTCGTGGTTGTAGTACTGCTTGCGCGTGCGGCGCTCGAGGATGAACGAGATGAGCAGGCATACCAGCATGCCGCCAACAACGAGGCAAATCACGCCCGTCCTGTCGGTAAAGAGCCAGTTGAAGAATTCCTCCATGCGTAAGCCTCCCGGGCTTTGGGCCCGCAAGGGGCCAGCGGATACCGCACAAGTATATACTTGGAGCGCCGTCGGGCTGCAGCTGCGGCTTTGGCGCGCCGAACATCGCTGCGGCACATCGTCGCACATACGCAAGGGAGTTTACACATGCTCGACATTAAGTTCGTGCGAGAGAATCCAGACCTCGTCGATAAGTCCTGTGCTTCTCGCCAGAACGCGCATTGGGATCGCGAGCGTTTCTCCGAGCTTGACGAGGAGCGCCGCTCGGTCATCGCCGAGGTGGAGCAGCTGCAGGCAGACCGTAACGCCATCTCCAAGCAGGTTGGCCAGCTCATGCGCGACGGCAAGAAGGACGAAGCCGAAGCCGCCAAGGCAAAGGTGGCAGCCAGCAAGGACCGCATCGCCGAGCTTAACGAGAAGCGCACCAAGGTCGAGAAGGACCTCTTTGACCTGGTTGCCGCCATCCCCAACATCCCGCACGAGTCCGTGCCGTATGGCGTCGACGACTCCGACAACCCTGAGGTGCGTCGCTGGGGCGAGCCCACGCAGTTTGACTTCGAGCCCAAGGCGCACTGGGACCTTGGCCCCTCTACCGGCATGATCGATTTCGAGCGCGGCATCAAGCTTGCCGGCACTCGCTTCTACCTGCTTGGCGGCGCGGGCGCCCTCATGGAGCGTGCGCTCATCAACTTCTTCATCGACACCCACGTGAAGGCGGGCTTCACCGAGTGGTGGCCGCCCGTGATCACCAACTATGACTCCCTCTTTGGCACCGGTCAGCTGCCCAAGTTCGACGAGGACCTCTACCACGTGAGCGGTGGCATGTACCTCATCCCCACGGCCGAGGTCATGCTCACCAACATCCACAGGGACGAGATTCTCGACGGCGACAAGCTGCCGCTCTGGTACACCGCCTTCACGCCATGCTTCCGCGAGGAGGCTGGCTCCGCAGGCCGTGACACCCGTGGCATCATCCGCGTGCACGAGTTCGACAAGGTCGAGATGGTCAAGTTTGCCAAGCCCGAAGACTCGATGAACCAGCTCGAGAGCATGGTTGCCGAGGCCGAGAGGTGCCTGCAGCTCCTTGGCCTGCCCTACCACGTGGTCACGCTTTGCACCGGTGACATTGGCTTCTCGGCCACCAAGTGCTATGACCTCGAGGTTTGGCTGCCCAGCTACAACAATTACAAGGAGATCTCCTCCTGCTCCAACTGCTGGGACTTCCAGGCGCGTCGTGCGAACATCCGTTACAAGGACCCCGCTGAGTTCAAGGGCACGCGCCTTGTCCACACCCTCAACGGCTCCGGCCTTGCCGTGGGTCGTACCATGGCGGCAATCATGGAGAACTACCAGAACGCTGACGGCTCCATTACGGTGCCTGAGGTCCTGCGCCCGTACATGCGCGACATGGAGGTCATCAAGCCGCTTGCGTGAGACAAAGGGACAGTCCCTTTGTCTCATGGGGTGGTGTCGCCTGGTGGCGGCACCACCCTCTCTTGTACGCTAGGAGTTCTACTGCGAGCTCTGCCAGCCGCGGACCATGTTGGCGATGGCATCGACGGCCGCGCGCCTCATGGCCGAGAAGGCGCTGGGTCGCGCGGGGCTCCAGTCCACGGGATTGGTGCGAAGCATCTCACGCGCCTCGTCAATGACTAGCTGGCCGGTCCCCGCCTGGAATGCGTCTGCGCCCGACACGGGCAGGTTGACGTAGATGTCAGCCGCCTGTGCATGAAGGCGGTCAAGCTGGTTGGCCCCACACGACATGGTCCTCTGGGCAATAGCGAGCGGCTTGAGGTCGTTGAGGGGCTCAAGCTTGCGAATCATTCCCACGCCCACCACGGCGTCGACCGAGCTGCGGTCAAAGAGTGGCGTTGGGAGATTCATGCGGCAGCCACCGTCCATGTAGACGTGGCCCCTGTACGTGGTTGGGGCAATGACCAAGGGATATGAGGCCGAGGCACACGCGCAGCTCGCCACGTCCAAATCCTCGCCCGAGATGCAGTTCCAACCGGCGCCCGTGCTCCTGAAAAGCTCGGGATCGTTCGTGAACACCGTGAGTTCGCCCGAGACAATGTCCACCGCCGGCATGGCCACGGGCATGATGAAGTCCCCAAAGGTGTGGATTCCCGCCTCACCCAGAACGCCACGAGCAAGCTCCTGCATCTTCTCGGATTCCACGATGCCGTTCGAGGTCACCATGTTTATCACCCGCAGGCGCAGGTTCTTAAGGGTGCCCGTCTCGACAACTCGGCGGTCAAGTTCAACGAGAAGCTCGGCGACGCGCTGTGGAGAGAGGCCCGCGCCCACAAGGGCAGCGACGAGCGATCCCATCGAGGTGCCCGCAACGGCGCCGATGGTGATCCCCGCTCGAGCGAGGTCCTCGACAACCGCGACCTCGGCGTACGAGCGAAAGCCGCCACCGCAGAACGCAACGCCCACTCCGTCGACCTTGCCCATGCATTCCTCCGTCCTCGCGACAACTACGTTCTAAGGTACCCGGAGAAGTCCCACTCCGTTACTTTTACCTATGCCGCTCGCCGAAGAGAATCGTCGGCGAATGAAAAACAAGAACAAATGTTCGCATTGCGTTAGCCAATGAGGTAGACTGTCTAGTAAAGAACAATCCAGCAGAGGAAGGGGCAAACATGGCCAAGTGGGAGAGACCAGGCAATAAGATGCAGGTCATTGCACGTGAAGAGCAGTCCGGGGACGTTACGGTAGTTGAGTCTGGCTATGCCGAGGACGGGTCACTAATGGTAAGCGAGAACGTGAGCGGCCCATCGTCCAGCGTGGCGTATGGAGAACCGTCGCACAGGGTGCGCGTCATGTTTCAGCCGGAGGTCGTGGGCGCGCTCGCCTCTCTCTTGGGGGAAGGCGCAGGGGCCGAGGAGATTGTCAACCATCTCCGCTCATACTTCCAGGATGGCGAACATGCACTTATTGACCTTATGGATCTGTGCGACGAGAGGGGCGTGTCGTACTCGTATCAGGCGCTTGGGTCTGCCACGGGGGTGACGTATAGGCCTGCGGCAGAAAGGCTCTAGGTCGGCCGCTAACAAAAAAGCCAGACGAGAACTTCTCGTCTGGCCTGCGCGTTCGTGGTGCGCCGTATAGGATTCGAACCTATGACGCCCTGATTCGTAGTCAGGTCCTCTATCCAGCTGAGGTAACGGCGCGTGCGGTTAGATAATATGACACGAATGCGTGCGGGCGTCAAGAACTTTTTCCTGCACACATTCTCGTCGCAAAGACACCACGCACGGATGGGTAACGGGGGGTCCCGCATCGCTTGGGGCTGCTTGAAAAAAAGAGACCGAAGGCGCAGTGCCTCCGGTCTCCTATGCTCACGTCGAAACTTATGATCCGTGCTGGTGGACCAAGCTCGTACGTCAATAATCTGGCGGAGAGCTGGGGATTCGAACCCCAGATTCCCTTGGAGGGAATACTCGCTTAGCAGGCGAGCACCTTCGGCCTCTCGGTCAGCTCTCCGAACGTTGTGCCCAAGCATGATACCCCACAAAGCCAGGTCGCTACAACCCAGTTTTACGAGATGGAGAGTTCCTCAGCCGTTCCCCATCTCCTCACGCAAAGCATTCGTGGAGGGAGGGAACGCTCCATGATCCATCACAATATCGCTGCGGTGCTCGCGAAGCATGTCCCAAGAGAAGCGTGGCACCAACTCGTCTGCCGAGACCTCCTCGCCTTTCTCCGCAAGCCCAACAAGCGAGGCGAGAAAACCGATCACCTGGCGGGCCGTGCGGCCTTCATCACGAATAATCCCCAGGTCAAGGTCATGATCCCGCTTGGAGAGGCGCCTCCCATCCGGGTCTATAAGAAGGGGGACATGCGCGTAGGAGGGGGTTCTAAGCCCCAGCTGACGCTGGAGATACATCTGGCGGGGCACGGAGCCAAGGAGGTCATGGCCGCGCACCACCTGAGTCACCCCCATGAGTGCGTCATCGACAACAACAGCGAGCTGGTAGGCTACCACGCCATCGCTTCTGCGAACCAGAAAGTCCCCACACTCTCGCGCAAGTATCTCGCTGCAGGGTCCATAGACCATATCGTAAAAAGAGATGGTGCCCATGGGGTCCCCTTCACCTGGAACGCGCAGCCTGGTGGCGGGTGGTCGAAGCTTGGATTTGCGAGCAACCTCCTCTGGGGAGAGATTCCTGCAAGTACCCTGGTACACATAGGTGCCGTCGGAGGCATGCGGCGCGGTTGCGGCATGCAACTCGGAGCGCGTGCAGAAGCACGGGTAGGTGAGGCCCTGCGAACCAAGGCGCTCAATGGCCTCGGCGTAAAGGTCCCCGCGCTCGCTTTGGAAGTAGGGACCCTCGTCCCAGTTGAGCCCAAGCCAGGCAAGGTCATTCATCAGAAGGTTGGCAACCGTGCGGTCCTGTGCCCTGGGGTCAAGGTCCTCTATCCTCAGGATCATGCGTCCGCCGGCGCTTCTCGCGGCGAGCCATGCCATAAGTGCCGAGAAGACATTGCCCAGATGCATGCGACCAGACGGCGTGGGCGCAAAGCGCCCTATCACCTGGTCGTTTGCCCGACCGGCGTTAGAGCCAAGCGGGGCTGCAGTGTTTGCGGTGCGGGGGTTTGTCGTGCTAGCACACATCGTCTTGGTCACCAAGCCATGCGCCGTAGAGATACACGCGGAAGGGCTTCTTTTTGTTGGTGCTGCCGTAAGACGCGCTGCCTTCTTCTTGGGGTACTCCGGGGCAAGAGGCCGCCTCCCTCGAGGCGATGCGCTCGAGCCCCAGGTGATCGTAAAAGCCAAAGTCGCAGCCATCGTCCGTTGCCAGGAAGAATCCTGCCGCGCCTTGGGCACGAAGGTAGTTCTGGGCATCCGTAAACAGCGCCCGCCCAATGCCGTGGCCGTGGCACGCGGGGTCAACCGCCAAAAGCGTGACTTCCCAGGCAGAGCGCGCGTCGCCACGCTCGATGAGCTCCTGGGTGAGGACCATCTCAGCGGTGATGGGGGCCAGGGCAACGCCAATTGCCACCTCGTCCTGGGTTCCTGCTGCCCATGGGGCGACGGATTGCAAGTGGTTGCGATACCACAGGGCGCTTGCGCTGACGAGCAAAGCCCCATTGGCCCCTCTCGTGGGACCAACGGCGACGATGCCGGTAAAGCGATTGCAGAGCATGGCCACACGCACATATGTTGCGTGCTCGAGGTGGTGGGCAAGCTCGATCTGCTCGCAAGCGCCACCCCATTTGGCCGGTTCGTCGGGATACCAGGTCTTTCCTATCAGCTCTGTAGCCTCGTCCAGCGTCGCGTCTGTTGGCTGCTCGAGCGTTAGCTTGGGGGCCTGGTGGCCTGTCTCGTCACACGTGCGTTCCTCGCGCCGTGCCATGTAACTGCACCCTCTCATGAATCTTGGAGCTTCTTGCATATGGCGTCATATCTTCTCACAGTACTGGTAACGATGCATTGGGTACCATGCTCGTTGCGAGACCGCGGCGCTCTTTCTCGGCGCTCCCGGCGAAAGGCTGGTGTTGGTATACACGGTGCGAGAAATGCGCGCCGGAAGGGTGGCAACGATGAGCGACAACGCGTCAGAGCAGGATTTTACCCTGGGACGTCCTGTCCTGGTATGCCGGTGGAGGCTTGCCTCTGGCAAGCTCCCCATGGAGAATCGCCACCTAAGAGCACTCGCAAAGCGTGTGGTGAACGGTCGCACGGTTTCCACCCAGTTGGTTGCTTGGGCAAAGCAGCACATCGAGTGGACGCTGCAAGACGGCTCTGCCCTCAACCCAGATGGCGTGCTTATGCTCGTGCTGGACGACAAGGGCCAGGCGGCGATGACGGTGGGGCCGTACGCACCTCTGGAGTCTTCCACCGCATCGGCCCTCGCCAACCGCGCCCTCGAGGCGTCTCGAGAGGCGGAGCAGACCGGGATTGCGCCCGAGACGTTGTGGGTGACCCGTGGCGATACCCTGGTCTGCGGCATGGACGCCTCGGACGGGGCTTCGGGTGCCGTCACGCTCGTGCGCGATCTTGCCAGCACGGTGGGCATCACCGTTGCCTGCGAGGAGGGGATAGCCCAAGCCCTTCTCGCCGGTACGCTTGAGTATGAGGAAGCATTTCTCGTATCCGATGAGCATGGCATCGTGTGCGCCTCGGATGCCACGGGGCCACGTGGTACGAAGCTTGCAGAGGGATATGCACGGCTTCTCGCAGCCCAAAAGAAGAAACGGTAGATATCTCTCACAATGCCGCAGACGGTACTATTTTTGCTGCAAACGGTAAAAGGCGTTGACTAATTCCTGATACGCGACGGCGCCCGTGGCCGGGCGTGCACTACGCAACGGATGGCATCGCCCCAGTTCAAAGAATCCCTAGCTAGATTGGGGTATTTAACCGTATGGGCACTGCGCCAATCGGTCCTTCGTGACATCCTCGTTGCGGTATTAAGCCGGATGCGTTGCGGTATCATAAAAACCGTCTGGGTAACTGCTCTCTGCAGTTTCAAGGCAGAAGCCTCGGGGCCAGCCAGTCCCCGAGTCGCTAAGTTTGGCAACTTCCGCCATAACGGCGGTATTGCTGAGAAGGAGAGGATATGGCGAGAAAATTCAAGTCGATGGACGGCAACGAGGCTGCGGCTTGGGTGTCGTATGCCTACACGGAGGTGGCGGGCATCTACCCGATCACGCCGTCTAGCCCCATGGCCGACCATGTCGACCAGTGGGCGGCCAAGGGCATGAAGAATGTCTTTGGTACTCCGGTCAAGGTCGTTGAGATGGAGTCCGAGGCCGGCGCCGCAGGCACCGTTCACGGCTCCCTTGGCGCAGGCGCCCTCACGAGCACCTATACCGCATCTCAGGGCCTGCTCCTCATGATCCCCAACATGTACAAGATTGCTGCCGAGCAGCTCCCCACGGTCTTCCACGTGAGCGCCCGTACCGTTGCCACGCAGTCGCTGAACATCTTTGGCGATCACTCCGATGTCATGGCCTGCCGTCAGACCGGCTTTGCCATGCTCTGCGAGAGCAACGTTCAGCAGGTCATGGACCTTTCCCCTGTCGCGCACCTCGCTGCCCTCAAGGGCAAGACCCCGTTCGTTAACTTCTTCGACGGCTTCCGTACCTCTCACGAGATCCAGAAGGTCGCTACGTGGGACTTCGACGAGCTTGGCGAGATGCTCGACATGGGTGCCGTCCAGGCCTTCCGTGACCACGCGCTCAACCCCGAGCACCCGCACGCCCGTGGCTCCCACGAGAACGGCGACACGTTCTTCCAGAACCGCGAGGCCTGCAACACCCTCTACGACGAGCTCCCCGACGTCGTTGAGGCCTACATGGACGAGATCAACAAGCGCATCGGCACGGACTACAAGCCGTTCAACTACTACGGCGCTCCCGACGCCGACCGCGTTGTGGTCTGCATGGGCTCCTTCTGCGACACGCTCAAGGAGGTCATCGACTACCTGGTTGCCAAGGGCGAGAAGGTCGGCCTGGTCGAGGTTCACCTCTATCGTCCGTTCTCCATCAAGCACCTCGTAGCGGTCCTGCCCGAGACCACCAAGAAGATCGCCGTCCTCGACCGCACCAAGGAGCCCGGCTCCGTGGGCGAGCCCCTCTACGAGGACGTCGTCTCCGCTCTCTACGAGGCCGGCCTCTCCAACATCGCCGTCATCGGCGGCCGCTACGGCCTCGGCTCCAAGGACGAGCCTCCCGCGGCAGCCTTCGCCGTGTACGACGAGCTCAAGAAGGATGCTCCCAAGCAGGAGTTCACCATCGGCATCGTGGACGACGTCACCAACCTGTCGCTGCCCATGGATCCCGACGCCCCCAACACTGCTGCCCCTGGCACCATCGAGTGCAAGTTCTGGGGTCTCGGCGGCGACGGTACCGTTGGCGCCAACAAGAACTCCATCAAGATCATCGGCGACCACACCGACAAGTACGTCCAGGCCTACTTCCAGTACGACTCCAAGAAGACCGGCGGCGTCACCATCAGCCACCTGCGCTTTGGCGATTCGCCCATCCGCTCGCCGTACTACGTCACAAAGGCCGACTTTGTCGCTTGCCACAACCCCAGCTACATCGTCAAGGGCTTCAAGATGGTCCGCGACGTCAAGCCTGGCGGCACGTTCCTCGTGAACTGCCAGTGGGATGACGCTGAGTTCGCCGAGAAGATGCCTGCCGCCGGCAAGCGTTACATCGCGCAGAACAACATCAACGTCTACCTGATTGACGCCATCGACCTTGCCGCCAAGGTCGGCATGGGCAAGCGCACCAACACGGTGCTTCAGTCCGCGTTCTTCTCGCTGGCCAAGGTGCTTCCTCCCGAAGACGCCATCAAGTACATGAAGGACGCCGCGACCAAGTCCTACATGAAGAAGGGCCAGGCCATCGTCGACGCCAACCACAAGGCCATCGAGGCTGGCGCTACCGCCTACCGCAAGTTCGACGTGCCTGCCGACTGGGCCAACGCCACCGATGAGCCCTCCACCCTCACCCTTGAGGGCCGCGAGGCCATCGTGAAGCAGGTCAAGGAGCTGCTCACCCCGATCGACATGATGGACGGCGACAGCCTGCCCGTCTCCGCCTTCGAAGATCACGCCGACGGCCAGTGGGAGCTTGGTGCCTCCGCATACGAGAAGCGCGGCGTCGCCGTCATGGTGCCTCGCTGGGATCCCACGAAGTGCATCCAGTGCAACACCTGCTCCTATGTGTGCCCGCACGCCACCATCCGTCCGGTTGCCATGACCGAGGAGGAGGCCGCTGCCGCCCCCGAGGCAATGCGTACGACCGACCTCAAGCTCCCCAAGGGCACCGGCTACAAGTTCACCATCGCCGTCTCTCCGCTGGACTGCATGGGCTGCTACAACTGCGTTGCCATGTGCCCCAAGAGCGACGTCAAGGAGGGCGGCGCCCTCACGATGGTGCCTCAGGAGTCCGAGGCCGATCAGGCCGAGGTCTGGGATTACGCCGTCAACAAGGTCACCGAGAAGAGCGAGCTCGCCGGCGACTCCAACGTCAAGGCGTCCCAGTTCCACAAGCCGCTGCTTGAGTTCTCTGGCTCCTGCGCCGGCTGCGCCGAGACCAGCTACGCTCGCCTCGTGACCCAGCTCTTTGGCGACCGCATGTTCATCTCCAACGCCACCGGCTGCTCCTCGATCTGGGGCAACCCCGCTGCCACCTGCCCGTACACCACGAACGCCGAGGGCCACGGTCCCGCGTGGAACAACTCGCTGTTCGAGGACAACGCCGAGCACGGCTTTGGTATGGAGGTTGGCTACGAGGCCGAGCGCGACCGCGTCGTTGCCATGACCGAGGCTCTGCTCGAGTCCGGCGCCTCCGACGAGCTCAAGACCGCTGCTACCAACTGGCTTGAGGCTCGCAACGATGCCGCTGCCTCCAAGACCACGGCTGCCGCCTTCGTCAAGGCCCTCGAGGCCGCTGGTACCCCCGAGGCAGAGAAGCTCCTGGCCGAGAAGTCCTACCTCACCAAGAAGTCCTTCTGGATCTTCGGCGGCGACGGTTGGGCGTATGACATCGGCTTCGGCGGCCTTGATCACGTCCTGGCCCAGAACCGTGACGTCAACGTCTTCGTCTTCGATACCGAGGTCTACTCCAACACGGGTGGCCAGGCGTCCAAGGCGTCCAACCTCGGCCAGGTCGCTCAGTTTGCTGCTGCCGGCAAGACGACCAAGAAGAAGTCTCTCGCCGAGATTGCCATGAGCTATGGCTACATCTACGTTGCCCAGGTCGCCATGGGTGCCAACACCATGCAGACCCTGAAGGCAATCCGCGAGGCCGAGGCCTACAACGGCCCGTCGCTGATCATCGGCTACAGCCCCTGCGAGATGCACTCCATCAAGAAGGGCGGCATGACGCACTGCCAGGAGGAGATGAAGCGTGCCGTCGATTGCGGCTACTGGAACCTCTTCCGCTTCGATCCTTCTGCGCCCGATGGCAAGAAGTTCTCGCTCGACTCCAAGGAGCCGAAGGGCGGCTACCAGGACTTCCTGATGAACGAGGCTCGTTACGCTCGTCTCGTCAACGAGTTCCCTGGCCGTGCCGAGGAGCTCTTCGCCGAGAACGAGGAGGCTGCAATGGCTCGCTATGCACACCTTCTCAAGCTCAAGGACATGTACGCCGACGCGTAGTGTCTGCAAGGTAAGACCTGCTGCCGGCTAGTCCGTGCAGCTCGAGAGGCCCCCGCCGCAAGGTCGGGGGCCTCTTCTCATGTGCGGCTCCGCGCCGCCTCCGCCGCCCCCCCCGCACTCCCACTTCCCGTTCTCTATCGGCATGTGTGAAAAAGACCTGGCGTTCGCCCTGTTGGCGAGCATCGGAATTAACGGATACCGATAAAGAATGGGGGGCGGGTGACGGGGATTGGGGGCAGGTGGTGAGCCGGGTCAGTTAGAGGCCTTGCGTGCGGTACCATGGAGGGGCCGCCACGCGAAGCGGTGGCCAACGCTGGTGCAAACGGAGGCAGCCGTGAATCCCGTCATCGTAATCCCCTCATACTGGGCCGAGAGCAAGTCTCGCGGCCTCCTGGGGGAGCGCGGCTCCTACGACTACTCCACGCCCATTACCAAGCCGCTGCCAGAGCTCGAGATATGCCTCTCGTCGCTTGAGCAGGTGCGCGGCGTCGACCGCGTCATCGTCCTTCTCGTCGCCGCTCCATCATGCGCTGCATCGGCACGCGCTCGCGTCGACTCCATCTGCCGAAGCCACATGGACCTGAACCCCATTGTCATTGGCGACGAGGAAGCGGCAGCCGTCAAGGAGCAGTGCGCTGGTATGAGTGCCAAGCTTCAGGGCGACCCCATTGCGCTGCGGGGCTACGGTGCCATTCGCAACATGGGCCTGGCGGTTGCCTCGGCCTTTGGCCACGACGCCGTGGTCTTCCTTGATGACGACGAGGTGGCGCTCAACGAGGACTACCTCATCGACGCCGTCTACGGCCTTGACTCTCTCACCCGCCAGGACCTGCCCATCCTTGCAAAGAGCGGCTGCTACGTAGACGTGCGCAGTTCCCCCTACGCGCCCGTCCAGACGGAGTGGTGCGAGCGGCTGTGGTCCAAGCACGTTGGCTTCAACGAGATGATGAAGCGCTACCTCACCTCGCCAACGCGCATTCTCCGCTCAAGCTACCTTTGCGGCGGGTGCTGCTCCATCCACGCCTCCGCGTTCACGCGGGTGCCCTTCGACCCCTACATAACGCGCGGAGAAGACCTCGACTACCTTCTTGACCTGCGTGCCAATGGCATCGACGTGTGGTTTGACAACACATGGCACGTGCGCATGCAGCCTCCGGAGGAGATGGCGTCTACGCCATCCATCTTCATGCAGGACGTCTATAGGTGGTTCTACGAGTACCGCAAGCTCGAGGCCATGAACGGGCGCCGAGACCTGCGCACCGTCACCCCCGAGTCGCTCATGCCGTACCCGGGACCATGGCTTACCCCACAGGTGCGCTCGCGCGTGAGGGGCACGGCCACCCGACGGGCCCTTGTGGGGCGCGACCGTGCAGACTACCTGCGTATCCTGCGCACCGGCTGCCGTGAGGCGGATCGATACGCGCAGGTAGCAACCACGTGCTACCTCTCGTTTGCAACTATCTGGCCAAGCATCGCATCGTCTGTCTGGAACAGCCGCTACCTTCAGCGCGAGCTCCTGAGTACAGGCTCGCCCGCGAAAGGAAGCTCCCATGAGTGATGACAACTCGGCCTCGCTCTCGCCAAGCGTCATAAACATCGCCCTTAGTGCCGTGACGGCATTCCTGCTGCTTCTTGTAGCGTGGGGCGTCGCGGAGGGTAACGTCACGGCCTCCATGCTTGCGGGTGCGGGGCTTGCCGTGGTCATCGTGGCATTTGGTACCATCAACCTGGTGCCGGACACCATGCGCGCCGAGGCAACCGAGAGGACTCTGGCCATTGCCTCAGAGACGCTGCGCAGCTGCAACCACGGTCTTACGCCCGACAACGCCGCCCGCATCTGCCGTCTCCTCCTGCCCGAGACGGCGGCGGTGGGCATAGCCGTCACCAACACCAAGAAGGTTCTCGCCTACGAAGGCAAACACGGCGTGGGCACGCCGGTTGGAAGCGAGAATACCGTGCCCACCCTCGAGGTCCTCGAGAGCAAACGAATGGAGACCTTCGTCTCCATGGATGACGGGGACCAGACGACAAGCCGCTTCAGTCTGGTCCAGAACCGCTCGGGACAAACCTTTGGCATCATCGTGCCTCTCCTCGTGCAGGATGAGCCCATGGGAACCATCAAGCTCTACTATCACAGCGGGACGGACATCGACCGGACCCAGCTGGCCATCGCGAAGGGCTTTGGGGAGCTGCTTTCGACGCAGCTCTCCTCCTACGAGCTTGACCGCCAGGCAGAGCTTCTTGCACGTGCCGAGGTCAAGGCGCTCCAGGCGCAGATCAACCCCCACTTCCTCTTCAACACGCTCAACACCATCGCCTCACTTACCCGCACTGACCCAACAAAGGCGCGTGACCTCCTGAGGGAGTTCTCGATTTTCTACAGGCGTACGCTAGAGGGGTCCGACCAGCTCATCCCACTCTCGCGCGAGCTCGAGCAGACGCGGCGCTACCTCAAGATCGAGAAGGCCCGCTTTGGCGAGGACCGCATTCTGGAGGAGGAGTTCGTGGAGTCCGGCTGCGAGAGCCTCCCCGTGCCCTCGTTCCTGGTGCAGCCCATTGTTGAGAACTCCGTGCGCCACGCCATGCGCGAGGAGGGCGCGCTCCACATAGACATCCACGTTGCCGTGGACGGCAACGACGTGCTGGTGGCAGTGGCAGACGACGGCCTTGGCATGGACCAGAAGACGGCCGACAGGCTCTTGGCCGCGGCCTCAAAGCCCTCTGGCGAGGAGAAGGGCACCGGCATTGCCCTCAAGAACGTTGCCGAGCGCGTGGAGCGCTTCTATGGCACGGGTTCCGGTGTGGAGATCATCTCCAAGCCAGGAGAGGGAACCTGCGTGACCCTGCGACTGGGCGAGGCGGCCCTGACGTTGCATAACGGGTCCAAGGGGTAGCATACTAACGGTAAACGGTAGGCAAAGATGCTTCTTTGCGTGTCTGCGGCGGGACGTGAGTCGCAGTCGGAAGGTAGGTTGTTGCAATGCTGCGTGCGATGATTGTCGATGACGAGGCTCCCGCCCGTTCCGAGCTGCGTTACCTCCTCGAGGAGACCGGGCGCGTGGATGCCATCACCGAGGCGTCGAGCGCACGCGAGGCGGTCGAGCGACTCATGGAGGCGCGTGCGGACGTCATCTTCCTTGACGTCTCGATGCCCAAGACCAACGGCATGCAGCTCGCAGAGGCGCTCCACAAGCTCAAGAACCCGCCTGCGGTAGTCTTTGTGACCGCCTACAGCGAGTATGCACTCGAGGCCTTTGACGTCGATGCTATCGACTACCTCATGAAGCCGGTGGAGACCGACCGTCTCAACCAGGCGCTGGACAAGGTGCAGTCCCGCGTGAAGCCGCAGCCCCAGTCCCACTCCTCTGTGGAGCGCATCCCCGTGGTGAAGAGCGGCCGCAAGGTGCTCGTGCCCATCGACCAGATCCGCTACATCGAGGCAAAGGACGACTACTCCTGCATCTACACGGATGACGACCGCTACCTCTCCACGATTTCGCTTGCCAAGCTCGAGCAGAAGCTCGCGCCGCACGGTTTCTTCCGCGTGCACCGCGGCTACATCGTGAACCTCGAGTACGTCGAGGACGTCGAGGTGGTCTCCAGCGGCATCCTCCAGCTCGGGATCAACGGCATCGAGGGCAAGAAGATCTCGGTCTCGCGCCGTCGCGTGGTCGCCCTCAAGCGGGCCCTTGGTCTCTAGGTGCTTAGTGGGGCGCTAGACGAGAAGGCATGGCCAGGATGCGGTTTGACATCATTTCGGATACGCATGGGTATCTCTCGAAGAGGCTGCTCGACGAGCTTCAGGGTGCAGACACCATAGTCCACGCGGGGGACATCTGCTCCGCGTCCGACTACCGCGCGCTCGGCCAGATTGCTCCGGTACAGCTATGCCTGGGTAACAACGACTGGTCATACGACTTTGGCCCCGAGGTCAAGCGTGTCAAGATCTTCTTCTCGAGCGGGTTGCGCTGGGAGGTCTGCCACCATCGCGAGCGGCTTGATCTCAAGCTCTGCGACATTGCCATCTGCGGCCACACGCACCGCCCGTTTGTCGAGAGGGATCGTGCAACAGGCGTGCTGTTAATGAACCCCGGCAGCCCTACCTACCCGCGTTCCGGTGGCCCCAGCATGGGGCGCATCATCTGCGAGGAGGGCAAGGTCGTCTCGGCGCGCATTATCCCGCTCGACGAGGTGCGGTAAACCTCAGACCCCGGATCGTTGACATCGCTGCGGGTGTGACTAGCAGTTAGGTGAGGGGCCTTTGTCATAGGAATTGAGTTCCAGGGCCTCTCGGAGCTGTTTTCGTACGGCCGTGCGGCGCTTTGCTGGAACGATGACTTGCTCTCCGTTAGACAGCAGGACCTTGGTGGTCGACATTGATGTGACGAACCTTGCATTTACTGCGTAGCTGCGGTGTACGCGCACGAAGGTGGCCGGGAGCCTTTCGAGCATCGATGATAGCGAGCACCTCGTGCGAAACGTCTCCCTTAAGAGATGAATATCCACGTACTGATGGGCGGCTGCGAGGTACACGATGGCACTGGGGCGTACGGCATGCGATACACCCTCGGTGTCATGGACGTAGAGAAGCGAGTCCTGCTCATATCCCTTGGTGTCTGGCATATCAAGGGACGTCACAATGGGGGCAGGCGCATCGCGCCGCTTCTCGACGGGAGGAATTGAGATGTGCAGGTGGACGAGCTGAGGCCTTTCGGGCACGCCGGTATACCAGACGAGCGTGGCGCGTAAGGATACGGCGGGGCGCCGTCCTCCTGAGCAGCTGCCTATGAACACTACAGAGTTTTCGTTGCTCTGAAAGACTATTGTCGGACAACCAAAGGTTAGGTCCAGCTTTGTGAATAGCGGCGCCATCTTAGCGAAGTACTCCATGAACGCGTGCGCGCCGGCTACAGTGGTTATCCCAAATGGCCCAACAAAGGTAAGGCTTTCCGAAAGAAAGCGGGCACACTGCTCAGGGATGCCCTGCGCACAAGAGACCAGAACTAAGGTACTCAAGTCAAGCACGCTGTGGACTGCCATGACGGGCTCACCTCTCCCCAAGCGCAAGACAATATGCGAACTGCATAAACGCTTGTAGGTTACTACCGAGAATGCGTCCCTTCAGTATACGGAAAGTGGTTTCACGTGAGAAGAGAATGAACGGTGGCCTAAGACTCGCTAACCGTGCATTGGACTTGAACATAGCGAGCTTGAGGCAAAGCATCGCGCAGCTATTGTTGCCCTAAAATGCTTTGTAGTTGCAAAAGAGAATTCAGCATAGAAGGGTATTCCGCTCGTGATTTCCGGTCATTGGGACCAAAAGGAAAGAGCTAACCGGATATTCTGATAAAAGGATACAAGGGGAAATGACTAGGTCGCAATATTGGCCAACCGGCCCTGGGGTCTACTCTGCAGAGGCCGAGATGCCGCACTTATCTTGGCGAGTCCTGCAACCGGTTAGACCCGAACAAAATGAACGATATTCGTACTACGAGTAAGGGGTTGGTCACATGAGTAGGAAGCTCGCGAGGCAATCGCTCTTTGCCCTGGCGGTGCTTGTCAGTGCGCTTATGATGGCTGGCCTTGGCCTTGCCGGAAGGCAGGCGTACGCCACAGAAAGCGGAGAGGGCTCTCCAATCAAGGTTACATTCCAAGCGGGTGACGGCGGTACTGTTGGTCCCGAGGAGAATCTGGTCCAGACCTTCTCGTCTAACGACAAGGGCGAGGTTGCTGCTGTTACGGCAACGCCTTCCGATGGCTATGTCTTTGTCGACTGGAAACGCGATGGCGTCGAGGTGAGCACCAGCGCAACCTTCGCGCCCGCCAAGGAGACGGCCACCTACGTTGCCAGCTTCAAGGCTGCGGATTCCAACGATTCCGCTTCTGCAAACGCAGGTGAGGTTGACCTTGATTCAAACCCCGATCACCTCACTGGTCCCGAGCAGGCTGACGGAACCATCGACGAGAGCGTCTATCCCGAGGTGGACTTTGGCTCCTCCGTGTCGCCGAGCCGTCTTCTTGGTATGAGACTCATGGCGCTGCCTACGGCATCTACCCATCCCACCGAGCCCGGTCAGGTTGTCCTCTCAAAGACGGCGACCCCTGTTGACGGGATGGTCAACACGTGGGATGTCTCGGTGCGCGTTGAGGGCAAGGACACCACCAAAACTAGTGACGTCGTGCTCGTTATTGACCGCTCGGGCAGTATGAAAGACAACAACCGAATGGTGCGGGCTAAGGAGGCTGCAAAGAAGTTTGTGAGCACGCTTCTGCCTGATGGGAACGATGGGAACACGCGCATCGCCATCGTCTCGTTCGCGAGCGACGTGACAACAAACCAATCTCTTACACACAATGTGAGCAGCCTCAATAACGCCATTGAGAATCTTCAAGCTAAAGGTGGCACCTTCACCCAGGCAGGGATAAAGCAGGCAGAGGCGATTCTGGCGAACTCGAACGCAGATGTTAAGAACATCGTGATCCTGTCCGATGGTGAGCCTACGTATAGCTATGACATCACCAACGCCGAGAGCCATCTCGCTCTTACCGAAAATGGTTATTACGAGACAAGCACGAATATCCCTCAAAGCGCGTTTAACTATAGATCTCACGCTGGGGGCGGCACAAACATGTTCACCTTCGGCGGTCGTTACAACGGGAGATACTGGTACTACAACCACGGCAACAGCACCATCGCCGAGTCGACCATCGCGAAGAACGCTGGCTACACCATGTGGACCGTTGCGGTGAACGCCGGAGATACGGGCAAGAGCGTCCTGTCCCAGTGTGCGACCGATGACACCCATGCAAAGTCGACAGAAGACCCGACGGAGCTCGCGAAGATCTTCACCGAGATTGCCGGCAACATCAAGGCGGCCGTACAGGACGCCAAGGTTAGCGACCCCATGGGTGCCGGCTTCACAATTCCCGCTGGCAGTGTGAGCAACATTACGGCAAGCCAGGGAACCGCAACGTACAATGCTGGCAATAAGACCATCAACTGGGAGATTGGAACGCTTTCCAACACCATCGACGGCGACTCCACGGTGAGGTACGCGCAGCTTACCTACCGCATCGAGATCGATGACACCATCCTCACTGCAACGCCAGAGCCAGACGGCAAGTCGTACAAGACCAATGGCGAGACGGTCATCAATTACAAGGACGCCACTGGTGCTGACCAAACGGGGGAGTTTGTCTCGCCTACCGTCGACCCCGTCCTGCTCGTGGTACAGAAGAAGCTCTACGACAAGAACAATAACGAAGTCACGAACAGCGACCAGACGTTCTCTGTCAACGTAAAGGGAGATGCCAAGAGCAGAGAGGCCTACGATCAGACCTATACCCTCAAGCCTGGCGACAGGAAGGTCCTAACCAACCTGCGTTGGGAGGATACCTATACCGCCACAGAGACCGGTTACCCCGATGGCAAGAGCAAGGATGACTACACCACCGAGGTGAAAGTGGGTGATGATGTCACCAACACGTTCACCGTCAATTATGGAGACGATGACAAGAACATTGTTGTCACCAACCGCGAGCAGCCTACGCTCACGCTTTCGAAGACGGTAACAGGTGGCCTGGCCGACAAGACCAAGGAGTTCACGTTCAACGTCACCGTGAAGCGCGGGGACCAGACCGTCATTGACAACAAGACGTACACGCTCAAGGATGGCGACAGCAAGACCATTGCGCCAGATAGCGGTGCCCTGCTCCCCGGCGACCAGGTCACCATAACCGAGGCCAACGGCGATGGCTACACCACCACATACAAGGTTGGGGACGCATCCGAGCAGAACGGCTCTGAGGCAAGCTTCAGCCTCTCCGGTGACACCACGGTGAGCTTCACGAACTCCAAGCCACCGGTTCCTATCACTGGCCTCGACGGCAATGAGGGGATTCCCATCCTGCCCGCAGTGTTGGGTGTGGGTACCATCACCGCCGTCCTGTGCGTTGCCACAACCCGGCGTCACGGCGTGCGAGGGGAGTGATGCCCAGCCACTTTGCCCCTACGTCGGGGAGCGCAGAGCCCACGGACGAGGGTTCGGAGCCGTCGCTTGCGGCGGAGCTTCTACTTCTCGTCCTCAAGATCGCGTTTGTTCTGGGCTTTGTCGCAATGGTGTTCCTCTTCGTCTTTGGTCTGTTCCAAGCGCCTGACGAGAGCATGTCGCCAGCGCTCAGAGAGGGGGACCTGGTCGTGTACTACCGCCTGGAGAAGAGCTATGCCGCCGGTGACGTGATTGTGGTCGACGATGGCGACTCCAAGGAGCTCCGCAGGGTTGTTGCGGTTGCGGGCGACACGGTGGAGTTCTCCTCAGACGGGCTGGTAATCAACGGCTACCTGCAGAGCGAAGACAAGATTTACACCGAGACGCTGCCGTTTACGGAAGGCATCACGTATCCAGTGACGGTTGGCGAAGGTCAGGTGTTCGTGATGGGCGACAACCGTCCAGAGTCGAAGGACAGCAGGCTTTACGGTCCGGTGGACATCGACACGAGCACGGAAGGAAAGGTCATGACGGTGATTAGAAGAAGGAACTTCTGAGAGCCGTGTGATAGACAAGGCAAGTCGCGTCCCCTGGGGCGCACGTCGAAAGGAAGATGAGATGAGAAAGAACAGAGGGTTTGTCGCACTTGCGTCCGCAATTGCGCTTGCCGCGGCGCTGTTTGGCGGCGTAAGCACCGCGCTGGCAGCGACTGCGACTGTACCGCAGGTCCAGAAGCAGCTTGGCCTCAACCCGGGTTCCACGGTGTCGGCGACCTTCACGTATAGCATTACGCCCAAGGAGCTCTCCACTGGCACCGGCAACGAGAAGACCTACACCGATGGCCCTACTGCCGCGATTGCTGACATCACGCTGACTGATGCGTCCAGCTCTGCAAACAACACTGGCAATGGTGCCATCACCTTTGGTGGCAAGTCTGACGCCAGCGCCTTCACGCACGCCGGCGTCTATGCCTGGACCATCAAGGAGAACACCACGCAGAACACCGGCCTTGGCACCTTCCAGGATGACCCGAAGGTCTACACCCTCATTGCCACCGTTGTTAACGGCGACAATGGTCTTGAGTTCAGCTCTTTCGTGATTGTGAAGGGTGAGGCCACGAGCGTAACCAACACATCCAAGGCTGACGCGCTTAAGTTCGATAACAAGTACACCGAGACCACTAGCGAGAACAACACTAACCTCACGATCACCAAGGCAGTTGAGGGAGAGCAGGGTGACAAGAGCAAGCAGTTCGAGTTCACGGTGACCTTCACTGCTCCTACTGTGCTCCCTGAAGGCAAGACTGCTGCAGATGTCCTGAACGCTATCACTGCGACCGCTAACGGTGCTACCGTTGTTAAGATCGACAACGCTGCTGACGGCGCTACTACCCGCACCATCACCTTCACGGCTGCTGATGCCCAGGACGTGACCTTCTCCAACGTCCTCGTTGGTACGACCTATTCTGTTCAGGAGACTGCGGTTGATGGCTACGCCCCGTCCTGGAAGGCTACTGCCAACGGCACCGAGAGCACCTCTCAGGCGAACCTGCTCATTGGTGAGAACGCCAACAACGGCACCATGACCAACACCCACGAGGACGTGACCCCCACGGGCCTCGTCATCAACAACCTGCCCTTCATCATGCTGGGCTGCGTTGCCGTCGCCGGCGTTGTTGCCTACGGTGCTGCTAAGAGGAAGCTCGAGAAGTAAATGCCCCATTCGCTATCCCGTCGGCTGGCCCGTGGGGCCCTACGACTCGCTAATTGGCTGGTCGACGGGATAGTTCTCTCTGTGTTGCTGCTCGTCGTTCTCTTCACCGCTTACTCGGTGCTCGACAACAACCGGGTGGAGGGCCAGGCAAGCGAGGAGAACTTTGCCTCGTATCGTCCGGCAGAGAACAACGACCCAAGCTTCGAAGAGCTTGCGGCATCCAACTCAGACGTGGTTGGTTGGCTCACGCTCTACGGAACAGGCGTTGACTACCCGCTGGTTCAGGGGCCAGACAACGAGAAGTACCTCAACACCAACGCAAAGGGCGAGTTTGCCCTTTCCGGCTCGCTTTTCCTGGATTACCGCAATGCGCGGGACTTCACAGACCCAAGCACGGTGATCTTTGGCCACCACATGGAGAACTCCCTCATGTTTGGCGACCTGGACAAGTTTGGTGACGAGGAATTCTTCTGGCAGCACAGGTACGGCAACATCTACTACGGCGGCAAGAACCACGGCGTTGAGATATGCGCCTACCTTCTTGCCGATGCGTACGACGAAGTTGTCTATAGCACGACGGTTGGGAGCTCTCCATCTATGGCTGAGTTCCTAGCCTATCTAAAGGCTCACGCCAAGTTCTGGCGAGATGGTGCGATCGGCGAGAACGATCACGTGCTGGTGTTCTCGACGTGCGGGTCCGGGACCAATGACCGCCACATTGTGGTGGCTCGCATCACGGACGAGACGTACGAGAACACCTTCACCGACGAGAGCGTCTCCAGGACGCTTTCCGGCACCGCCGACAAGGGTTTGGCGCTGTGGGCAAAGATTGGTATTGGGTTGCTCGTGTTCCTGCTCATTGCGTGGGTGGTTGGCGCACCCTCGCGGAAACGCAGCGGGAACAACAGGAGGAGAAGGATAGATGGGCGCGATAGAGGATAGGCTGTACGCACGGGCGCGGGCGCATGCCCTCGCTGCCGTCTGCATGCTTGCGATGGCCATTGCGGTTGCCCTGCTCGCCGCGCCTTCGCGTGCGCTTGCAGCCGTTGTCGACCACTTCACCGTGGGGCAGGAGTTCTCGAAGACCGGCATGGTCCCCGAGGAGCTGAGCAGCACCTTCACCTACCAGCTCACGCGTGTTGAGGGAAGGGACGGCGTGGCGCCGCTGCCAGCTAATGCGGAGGGCGACACCTACACGTTTACCCTGGATGGCGATACGAGCAAGGACATTTCGCTGACGCTGGGGAACACTGCTGCGGCGGATGCACTGACCTTCTCGCATGCGGGCGTCTTCTCCTATCAGCTGCGTTGCGTCACGGACCCCTCGGGGACTGAAGGGCTCACCGTGGACGATACCGTCTACGACGTCGAGATCGAGGTCAACAATGCTGACGACAGCCTTGCAGTATCGCATGTGGTGATCAGGCGTGAGTCCGATGGCTATAAGCCGGACGCCGCGTCGTTCTCGCACAGCTTTGAGGGACAACCCGAGCCTGTGCCTGAGCCCGAGAAGCCCGTCGAGATTCTGGGCGTCAAGCTTCCTGTGGCTGGTGACTCTACGTGGGGGCTCATCCAGCTGAGCACTGCTATCTGCATTGGTGGCGCCGTGCTAGTTGTCATGGCCATTCGTCGCAAGAAGAAGGAGCGTGCGGCGAGGTCGTAAGCGCGGTGTTGGGCGTCCGGCGCTTGTGCGACGCCCGAGGTCTTCTTTTCGACAAAAATACTAATCTGCTGTGCCCTCTGGCGTCTTTTCGGCGCCGGAGGGCGCATTTCGTACGGAATCCCGTTGGAAACCCCAGCTCCGGCGTTGCAATCTCGCCGGAGGGCGTGTTACAGCAGCAATCGTGTACAAAAGGCTCCTCCCGGCGTCATGTTCTCGCCGAGAGGAGCATTTCCGCAGCGGAGAAGAACGGAACCTCGTCTCTGGCGTCTTTTCGGCGCCGGAGGGCGCATTTCGTACGGAATCCCGTCGGAAACCCCAGCTCCAGCGTCATTTTCTCGCCGGAGGGCGCATCCTTGCAGCCTCTGCGCAGGAAACCCTTGCGTTGGCGTCATTGTATTCGTGCGCGATGACTTCCTCATTCGTGCTCGGTGACCTTCTCGTCCATGAGCAAGGGCACCACGAGCTTGGTGTAGAGCGCGAGCCAGATGAGAGACACGCAGAAGCCGGCAAGCACGTCAGAAGCGTAGTGGACGCCCAGGTAGATGCGACTGATGCCGATAAGGACAATCACCAGGCCAAAGCCGATCACGCACAGCCAGCGCACGAGTCGGTCGCGCTCGTAGTGCCATACCATCCAGGCAAGAAGCCCGTAGAATGCCATCGCCACCATGGAGTGCCCGGAGGGGAAGCTATAGCCCGTCTCGGCAATGAGGCGGAACCCGTCTGGCCTTGGCCGCTGAACGAACTGCTTGAGCAGGACATTCAACGCAACGGAGCACACTAGGTTTACGGCAGCGCAGGTGCCCGGCCTGCGGCCCGGGGCAAACGCCTCCACTGCCAGCAGCATGACGAGAAGCACCACCGGTTGCGCAAGCTCGGAGATGGACTCCATGTACGGTGTGAGCCACGGTTGGCGTAGAGTCTGAACAAAGAGCAGGTAGGCACCGGAATCGAGCTTGGTGAGCTCGCCCTCGCCAACCTCCTCAAGAAGCCAGATAAAGATGCAGGCCGCAGCTGCCGCAAGGACAAGGCGCAGGTTCTCTCGCAGGAGCCTTCGAAACGTGTGGCCCTTCTCTGCAAGATGTTCGGCCATGCGGGAGTCCTTTCCAGTTCGCGTGATACCAGAAGGGGCGGACGCCGAGAAGGCATCCGCCCCGCGTTAAGCACAAGTCTAGGGCATGCTGCGTAGCGCGTGCCCCGCGCTGCCCCTTACAGGTACGCCTCCAGCTCCTTCTTGAGCTCGGCCTTGGGCATGTTGCCCACCATGGTGTGCGCGGGCTTGCCGTCCTTGAAAAGGATGAGCGTGGGGATGGAGACGATGCGGAATCTCGTTGCGAGGTCCGCCTCCTCGTCCACGTTGCACTTGTAGACGTCGAGCTTGTCGCTCAGCTCGCCGGAAATCTCCTCGACAACGGGGCCAAGGGCGCGGCAGGGACCGCACCAGGACGCCCAGAAGTCAACAAGGACCGGCTTTGCGGAGCCGGATACGATGGAGTCGAACTTGTCGATAGTGATAGGGGTTGTAGCCATGTCTGCCTCCCAGCGGATGCGGACGCCTTCGCCCGCGGTTTCGTGTCGAAACGGCTTATACCCGATTTACACTGGGTGTGACATGGGGTGCAAAATGCTATCTCCATTATCACATGTGAGCGGCCGCTGGCTCTGGCGAGCGGTGTGGGGGAGGACGCAATGGCAACGGAGCGGGATAGGCGCCGCGAGGCGTACGTGGGAAAGGCTCGGGCTGAGCTCTCCTCGCTCGCGGCGCGCGGCGTGCGCATGGGCGGCAACGCGTTCTCGGCCGTGGTTCTCGCAAAAGGCGAACTCTCACCAGAGGAGCGCAACGGCGCCGAGCTGCTCTCTGGATCGGATGGCGTGGCGCTGAGAAAGTCGCTGTCCAGGCTGGGCTACGAGCCGGAGGACTGGTGCACGCTCTTTCTTCCGGCGCCGGGAAGCGCTGGCGCCCTGGACGCCTCCGCCGTACGCGAGACGCTGGCGGCGCTGGACCCAGCAACCCTTGTGTGCTGCGACGATGCGGCGGCGCAGGCCGTTCGCGACGCCTTTGCAGACAACCTGGCTTCCCTCCAGAGCCTGCCAGAGGCCATGCTGGAGCCTGGTTATGTGGTCTATGTGCGGGGAGTCCGCGTTCTGGCGCTTGGAGGTTTTGCGGCAGCTCTGGGAGATCAGCGCCAGAAGCAGGTCATGTGGGCATGGCTCAAGCAGATACCTCCTCTTGGAGAGCCCTTCTAGTGTTCAGCTGACCTGCATACGCGGTATCCTTGAACCGTCTGTTGTCGATTACGACAAGGAGCGCCCCATGCCCAACATTCCCGCACCCGTCGACGCCACCAAGACTCCCGCTTGGAAGGCGCTTCAGAACCACCACGACAAGCTGGTTGCAGATGGCATTAGCCTCAAGAAGTGGTTTGCCGAGGACGCAGACCGCGTGAGCAAGTTCTCCTATGACCTCAACGACCTGCACTTCGACCTCTCCAAGAACCTCGTGACTGAGGGCACCATCAAGCTTCTATGTGACCTCGCGCGCGAGACGGGCGTGGAGGATCGTCGTACGGCCATGTTCGAGGGCACTCGCATCAACACCACCGAGGATCGCGCCGTCCTGCACACTGCGCTGCGTCGCCCCGCCGCAGACGCGGGCAAGCTCATGGTGGACGGACAGGACTGCGTGGCCGACGTGCACGAGGTTCTCGACCGCATGTACGCCTTTGCAGAGCGCGTGCGCTCTGGCGAGTGGAAGGGCGTTACCGGCAAGGCAATCAAGGACGTTGTCTCCATTGGCATCGGTGGCTCCGACCTCGGCCCGGTCATGGTGTACGAGGCGCTCAAGCCCTACGCTGACGCGGGCATCAACGTGCGCTATGTCTCGAACATCGACCCCAACGACATGGCCGAGAAGGTCAAGGGCCTTGACCCCGAGACCACGCTGGTGGTCATCGTCTCCAAGACGTTCACCACGCTCGAGACCATGACCAACGCACGCGAGGCCAAGGCGTGGCTGCTCGACGGGCTCAAGGCATCTGGTGCCATTGACGGCTCGGACGCCTCGGTCGCGGACGCCGTGAAGCACCACTTTGTTGCCGTCTCCACCAACCTCAAGCTGGTCGAGGAGTTTGGCATCGACCCACAGAACGCGTTTGGGTTCTGGAGCTGGGTCGGCGGGCGCTATTCCGTGGACTCCGCGGTGGGCCTCTCGCTCATCATCGCCTTTGGGCCCAAGGTCTTCGAGGAGTTTCTCGCCGGCTTCCATGACGTTGACCGCTACTTCTGCGAGACCCCACTCGAGAAGAACGTCGTGGCTCTGATGGGCCTCATCAACGTGTGGTACACGAACTTCTTTGGCGCCGAGAGCCATGCGGTGCTCCCGTACAACCAGTACCTGCACCGCTTCCCCGCGTACCTGCAGCAGCTTACGATGGAGTCCAACGGCAAGCCCACGCGTTGGGACGGCACGGCGGTTACCTCCACAACTGGCGAGATCTTCTGGGGCGAGGCCGGCACGAACGGCCAGCACTCGTTCTACCAGCTCATTCACCAGGGCACGCACCTCATCCCGGCGGATTTCATCGCCTTCGTGAACACGCCTCATCCCACCAAGGACGGCGAGCAGGACGTGCACGAGCTGTTCCTTTCCAACTTCCTCGCGCAGACCAAGGCTCTCGCCTTTGGAAAGACTGCCGACGAGGTTCGAGCGGAGGGGACTGCCGAGTGGATGGTGCCCGCGCGCTGCTTTGCCGGCAACCGTCCGACCACGTCCATCTTTGGCATCGAGCTGAACGCGCACGCGCTCGGCGAGCTCATCGCGCTCTACGAGCACATCGTCTTTGTCGAGGGCACGGTGTGGGGGCTTGATTCCTTCGACCAGTGGGGCGTCGAGCTGGGCAAGCAGCTTGCCAAGCAGATCACACCTGCGTTCCACGACGACGTGGCGCTCTCGCAGCAGGATGCGTCGACCAAGGCGCTCATCGCGTTCTATCGTGCGCACCGGGAGTAAGGCGATTGCCGCACGGCCGTCCGGCCGTGCGGGCTGCGACCAGAACCTCACCTCCGGCGTCTTTTTGGCGCCGGAGCAGGTGTTTTAGCAGCAATCACGTACAAAGGGGCCTTTCGTGCGTCTTTTTTGCACACGAGAGGCCCCTTTTGCAGCACTTGCGCACGAAACGCGCCCTCTGGCGTCCATTTCTCGCCGGAGGGCTCTTTATCGCAGCGATGTTGTACGTAGTCTTCCCTCTGGCGTCCATTTCTCTCCGGAGGACTCATCTCGTACGGAATCCCGTACGAAGTCCCCTCTCCGGAGCGCATTTCTCGCCGAAGGGGCATTATCAACCGCAGGAAATCGCCGCTGCGGTGGAATCACGCGGCCCAGTATCGCAACAGCCTCCTCGCAGTGCGTAATTTCGTGTACAGCGTGTACACGAAATTACGTAAAAACGTGTACAGCGTGTACACGAAATTACATAAAAACGTGTACATCCTGGGCAAACAGTTCTATTATCGTGACAAATGCACCTGGGGACGGAGAAACTCATGCCACAGGGTTCCATCTACATGGAGAGAAAGATCGAGGACGCTATTCGCGCCTGGTTTAAGCGTGGGGATATGCACCCGCTGCTCATTAGTGGAGCCCGTCGTACAGGCAAGACAAGCGTCATAGAGCACGTGGGCCAAGAACTTGCTGGAAGGGGGCTCGTCAAGCTCGACTTCCAGACCGATCTTGAGACCATCGAGCGAATCTTCGATGGCCCTACGGATGATCTCAATCGCATTACGTCGAGAATCGCTGAATACAAGCGCCTCGCTCTGGATCCAGAGCACGCGCTGCTCTTCTTTGACGAGGTGCAGCTGTCCGAGAAGGCGTTAAACTCTCTGCGGTTCTTCGCCGACTCACCATGGCGGGTCATTGCGAGCGGGAGCCTCCTAGGTGTAACCACAAAAAACCGTCGACTTCCGTTTCCCTCGGGCGTCCGCCAGCTCGAGATGCACCCTATGGACTTCGAGGAGTTCCTCTGGGCGTCAGGCGAGAAGCCCATGGCAAATGCCATTCGCGAGCACGCCCAGAGCTGTGAGCCATATGTGCTTCATGAACGCGCGCTTGATTTGTATCACCGTTTTCTCGTGGTGGGAGGTATGCCCAAACCGCTCCGCGAGTGGCTTGAAACCGGCTCGCTTGATGTGGTCATGGACGAGCTTGCGGAGATTGATGCTACCTACACGGCAGATATGACCGACCCCGAGAATGGCATCAGCGGCATATCCGCCAAACGCATCTGGGACAGCCTGCCCAAGCAGCTCCTGCGTGCTTCTACCAAGAAGTTCAAGTATGCCGATGTGGTGCGTGGTGGCAGGCGCTCCCGCCTGTTGGAGCCCTTGGAGTGGCTTGAGGCTGCCGGAATTGTGACACGCAACGAGCTCACCAAGGACACGCGCGCTCCGCTGAGTCCATATAACGACGAGGAGGGCAGCTACTTCAAGGTGTATGTTGCGGATACGGGGGTCATGTTTAAGAAGTTTGGCATCGCCCCGTCTCTCTTCCTGGACACGGCGCTTGTCGCGCAGCTCTCGTCGGATTTTCGTGGCGCGCTGGCTGAGAACTTCGTGATGCAGTCTCTGCGGGCGAACAGCATCAAGACGTTCTACTGGATGCCCGACGAAGACTCTTCACGAGGCGAAGTCGATTTCATCTTCCAGAATGACCGCGCAGAGGTAGTGCCCATTGAGGTGAAGTCGGCACGCAACGTACACGCGAGAAGTCTGAAACACCTTATGGCTTCTGGCGGCTCGCCATATGCCATAAGGCTCTCTGAGCAGAACTTTTCGCGCAACACCAGTGAGGAGGGAATCGAGCTTAGAGCGCTACCCCTCTACGCTGCATTCGCGATTGAGTAATAGGGCAACTATCGGTCAGCCCCCGCCTCTAGCAGTTTCCCACGTGGACGTGCGGCAGGTACTCTCGTGCAACGTCGGCGAGGCGCATCACGGTTGCCACCGGCGTGGGTTGGGCGTCCGCCATGTGCCAGCGCGGGAAGAATCGCGTGACGTGCAGCACGATGCTCTCGTCCACGCTGGCAAGCCAAGCGGCCTCCTTGCGCATGGCAGCCTCGGAGTCACTCAACCCGGGCACCACGAGGGTGGTCACCTCGAGGTGGCACGTCTTGCTCGTCCCCAGCACCTCGATGGCATGCCGCACGTCCTCAAGGCTGCCGCCCAGCTCACGGTAGTCATCGGCCGAGAAGCACTTGAGGTCGATGTTGGCGGCATCCACGAACGGCGCCAGCGCCTCGATCACGCGAGCGCTGGCGCAGCCATTGGACACCAGCACGTTGGCGAGCCCCGCCTCGTGCGCCAGCATTGAGCAGTCGCGCACGTACTCCCAGCCAACCAGCGGCTCGTTGTACGTATGTGCAATGCCTATGACGCCCGGGTCGCGCTCGGCGCACTCAAGCGCGAGGTCCACCAGCTCCTGTGGCAAGACTTCACGCCAGGGCACGCCGCCTGCGCCCGCCTGCGATATCTCGTGGTTCTGGCAGAACGGGCAGCGCATGTTGCACCCATAGCTCCCAACCGAGAGCACGCGTGCGCCGGGATGCCACTCTGCCAGCGGCTTCTTCTCGACAGGGTCTATCGCCACCGAAGTGAGCCTGCCGTAGTTCTCCGCCACGACGCGTCCCTCGCGGCAGGTGCGAGCCCGACAGAACCCCGCGCCTCCCTCTGGGATCGCGCAGTGGCGCCAGCAGACGTCGCATGTTGCGTTGCTGCTCACGTGTGCCTCACGACCTCGAAGCGCTCAAGCAAGCAGTCATCGCGCTTCAGGTCGATGTGTCCCTTGGCCGCCGCAATGCGCAGCTGCTCGGCAACGGTGTCCACGCCGTCCAGGTCTGGCAGGAGAAGCCCGCGCCGGCCATCCGCACAGCTCACGATGACGCCATAGCGCTCGGGGTCCAGCTGGTCAGCGGACTTCACGGCCTCCGGCGCGCCAAGCACGTCCACGTCGTAGACGAGCTCGTCCATCTCGCCTGCCGTGACCGGCGGGAAGCGTGGGTCGTGTCGACCGGCGGAGATGGCGTTCGCGCAGATCTCCTCGGCAAGGTTGTCCTGCGTGGGCGCAATGGTGCCAATGCAGCCGCGCAGCTCGCCGTCCTTCTTGAGCGAGACAAACGCGCCGGCGCGGATCGAGAGCAACTCGGCGGGCAGACCGGGCTTCTCGTCCGGCGTAATGCGCCGGCGCTCGCGCACATAGGTCTCGAGCGAGAGGCGTGCCAAAGAGACGTACGGGTCCTCCGACGCCCTTCGGCGCGCGAGGTCTGCCTTATGGAATGCCTCGTACTGCTCGAGAAGCGCGCGGCTCTCGTCCGCGCCCTCCTCGCCCACGGGCGTGAATGCTGCCACGCCATAGCCCACGCCAAAGGGCCCCTCGTAAGAGAGGAGCTCGGGCTTGATGGCGGTGCGGTCAAGAGCGCCCGCCATGATCTGGAAGCTGCGCAGCCCGCATTCAGCGGCGCGCTCGGCAAAGCCGCGGTCCATCGTGAGCAGGGGCAGGAGGTCGCCGGTCGAGAAGGCATGCGTGACCTTCTCGTCAAACTGTGGCCCCTCGGGCGCAAAGCCGTAAGGACCGCTCTTGAGCAGCTTGTGGGAAAGGTCGCCGGACGCCACGTAGGCCACGCGCCTGCCAAGCTCGCGGGCGACGCGCTGGACCAGGATGCCCATGCGGTAGTGGTCCTCTGGCGAGAGGCCCGAGATCCCCATGCGCACCACCTGGAAGTCCTTGGTGTGGCGCTGGATGAAGTGAAGCGGAATCATGGTCCCGTGGTCGAGCGTGGGGTCGCGCTCGCCCTCGCAGCCGGCGGAGAGGCCCTCCTGCGCGCACGCGTGTGCGAGCGCGCGAACAAACTCCTGGTCATAGACGGCCTCGTAGCGGGCCTGCGGCGCCCCAAACATGGAGAAGCCGCCCTGGGCGCAGCGTCCGGGGGAGACGTGGATGTAGTCCGCGTACATCACGGCGTGTGGACTCGAGATTACCACGGTGTCTGGCGCAAGCTCGGCAACGCGGCGCCCCACCTCGTCGTATGCGGCGATGGTGGAGGCAATCTTTTCCTTGCCGGAACCCACGCCGGGGATGATGAGGGGTGGATGCGGTACGGCGAATGCAGCAACAATGCTCATGGCAGGACCTCCTTGGTCGCTACCAGAGTCAATACCCGTTGGAGCGGGGGACGATCACCGGTTTCGGCGTTCGGGGGTCGCCTGCCGTCACGCGTGTTCGAATGCGGGAGCGCTCCCGCCTAGCGCTTGTCCTTCTTGGGCTCGTGGTCGAGAAGGAAACGAACGAGCGCCTGGTAGCGGCCCTCGCTCATGGGCGCGCGAGGAATGTAGACGCAGCGCTTGTTGCCAAAGTCGACAACGGTTGCCTCGTCGCTGGAACGGGAGTGCCTGAGCTCGGAGAGCGGGTACTCTACCACGCGGTCATCGGGGCCTTCCTCAACCAGCTTGTCCTCGGTCACCACGATGTGGTGACGGTTGTTCTCGCCCACAAGCCCCAGCGTGCTCTTGCGTGCGAGGAAGGTGGCGAAGCGGCTCCAGTTGGTGGTGATGGTAGAGGTGATAACGGCAACTACCAGCAGGATTATGGTGAGCGCAACCTTGTCGCCCATGGTCACCAGGACAAAGATGAGCAGAGCAAGCGAGAGGATCGCGGCGCCGTTGAAGAGGTCCTTCATGCGGTCCGGTCCGTAGAGGTTTGCGGCGCGGGCGAGCTCGTACTCGTTCATGTCGTAGGTGAGAGAGAAGAGCGGCTTGCCGTACTTCTCGTCGAGCTTTGACTGACGAACGGCCTCCTCGGCCGCCTTGCGAGCCTTTGCGCTGGGCTTCTTAGCCATGGGTCCTCCTTGCTGCCATCGCATACGTGCAGCATGGTAGCGCATCGGGGCGTCGTGGGGCTGCCGACGCGTGAGGTGCCGCGAGGTCAGGGTTGTGGGGTAATTGTCGGCTGGCTGTGCTTCTCCGATGAAATGAACCGTTCGCGTCTGTGGCATGGTTTGTGGCAAGCCGATTGGGGAATGATAGAGGTCGAGCAGAGGAGCGCGGCGTGACTGGCGTAGGTCTTGCGCTGCGACCTGCGTGAGCTTTAAACAGCTTGGCAGCTGCCAAAAGTGGGGGCCTTCGGATCTGATCAATCCGTGGGCCCTCGTCCATTTCGCCGATGGTTCGCCTGCTTTGTCGCGTTTTCGTGGCGCGAGAGTGACGCGGCCCCTTCTTTGGTACAGTGTTCTCCAGCGCGTTGGATGGGTGCGGGTGACGCAACACCTCGAACCTGGTCAGGGCCGGGAGGCAGCAGCCATAAGGGGCCTCTGGCGGGCACCCGTTCCCATCGAGCGCGCTGTTTTGATTTTTGCCCCACGGGTCGCGCTCGTCACGGCCGGCTGGGGCTTTTTTGTAGCCTGCTGTCTGATGTTCTCGCCTGAACTGGGAGCCTTCATGGGATTTGTCGACTTCATTGCCAACCTGCTCCGCGATCCGCGGGCTGCCATTGCCGGCTGGATTGCGGCTGGCCCGGTCACCGCGTACGGCTTTGTGTTTCTCGTCATCTTCATCGAGACGGGTGTGGTGTTCTTCCCGTTTCTGCCGGGCGACTCGTTGCTGTTTGCCTCCGGGTTCTTTGCGCAGGGCGGCGGGTTCAACATCTTTGCGCTTCTTGGTGTGGCCTGGGCCGCAGCCATCCTGGGCGACCAGTGCAACTTCATGATCGGGCACTTCTTTGGGACCAAGATCGTGGCTTCGGGCAAGGTTAAGGCCATGACGCCCGAGCGTATGGAGAAGAGCGAGAAGTTCCTGGAGAAGTGGGGTCACGTGGCCATCTTCCTGGGGCGCTTCTTTCCGTTTATCCGCACGTTCGTGCCGTTCATTGCGGGTATGGGCGGCATGCACTGGCGCAACTTCGTGATCTTCAACGTGCTGGGCGGCATCACGTGGTCCACGCTGTTCACGCTGCTGGGGTACTTCTTTGGCGGCATCCCCGCTGTGCAGGAGCACTTTGAGCTGGTAGTTGTGGGAATCATCCTGGTGTCCGTGATTCCGGCCGTCGTCGGGGCGATTCGCGCGCATATGAACGCGAGGAAGGCGGCCGACGCGGAGTAGCGCGGCTGCCAAGGAGGCGGACTGCGGGAGAGCTGCGCGCCCGGCTCGCCTCGCTTGGCCGCGGGATCTCACCGTTTAGGTGGGGTTAAACGTTCGGAAAAGTCCTAAACGTTCGGAATCCGCGGCCAAGCGGGTGCGCCGACACCCGGCACCGGCGTCCGCACCGGCCTCGCCGCCCCTCGAATGCCGCCTCCAGCGCCGGAGCTTCGTGCGACGCCCGTGCTGCCGGTCGGCGCCCTTGTGGTGCAGTTTGTGCCTTTTGAAGTGCATCTTGTGACGAGGACATGCTTGGCGGGCCGACCGGTTCTATTCTCAGGCTGTGCGGCACCTCTCCCACATCTCACAGGCGCCGCCGCGGCATCCGGCTGTCTCCTCCCAATCCCTCCGGATGCATCCCGCGAGGGGCCTGGCCTTGCCGCTGGGCCCCATTTTCTTCTTGGCAAGGGCCATGTTGCATCCAAGAAGGCATGTGGCAGGGTAGCTGATGACTTTGTTGAGAACCTTTCTGACGTTTTAACCATAGAAAACATCGTTATATGTCTGAAGTCTCCTTAGCAGCGCAACAGTGGCGCCTTCCTAGAAGCTCTGGGGCGCCTGTATGCGTCATTGCAGGTCGTGCAGGGCTTTCCTTCCGCCCCTGTGGGGAACTTGCTATCTGGGAATGACGGCTCACGCCTGCAGGAGGGGAATCGCGATATCAAGGCAGAATACGCCATCGTCTGCCGTGCACCCGATGACACCATCGTGCTTCTCGACAATTGTACGCATCGAGCGGAAGCCATACCCATGATTAAGCGGGTCATGCTTGGTGGACTGTGGCATCCCGTCGACTAGGGTTATCTCCCCGGCAAAGTAGTTCTCCTCATGTATGGTGACAAGCCCCGCATTCAGGTGGACTCCTAAGGTTATTACCCTTCTCGTCTCGTCTTCCAAATCACGAGTTGCTTCAATGGCGTTGTCGAGCATGTTTCCAAAGAGCGAAAACAGTTCGGCATCGGAGAAGAACGATAACCTCGAACCATCTGCGGAGCAGGTGAACTCAATGCCAAGGCTGTCGCAGAGGAGGCTTTTCTCGGTGAGTATGGTGTCGAGTGACTTGTTACCAGAATCGATTTGGGCATCGTAAATGTTGACTGCGAGCGCTATCTCGTCGAGCGTGGTGGGATCCACAAGCCTGGCATCGCCGAGCCGTCGGATTTGGTGGCGAATGTCGTGGCATTTGAGATTGATTGCATCAATCGCCTCGCGGCTCGTCTCGTATTGTCGTTCCTTATCGCGAATCAGCTGGTTGGTGGCGGCGGCTTCTATCTGGAAGCGCCTGTTGAGCAGTAGCTCGTATTCCATATAGAGGATAAGAACGCACAGCCCTGCCTGCGACGTTCTGAGGGCGAGTTGCTGCATGGGGCGGATGCCGTACGCGGTAATGCCATTGCAGACCTCGCTGAAGACGATGTTGAAAAAGAGGGCAGCGGAGATGGCTATGACCGCGCCTTTGCTGGTTACGATTTCGAACCCTTCTCCGCCAATCTTTCGAACAAACAGCAGATAGGTCAGGATTGCCCCGAATGCAATCGACACCCATGAAAAGAAGCTACCGAAGTTCTGGGCAGAACCAGACAACAAGTTTTCCTTGGCGATAGTGCCCAGGATGAATGAGAGGTTTTGGATGGTATAGACCGCCCCGGCGCAAAAGAACGCCTGCGTGAATGAGGCGCTGCAGCAGAACAGGGTCATTAAGACCACGAGCGGCAGCACTGATGTGTAGACCAACAGAAACAGGAGCAGGCTTGTGGACGAGGACCACACCTCCGCAGGCCCTGGCTGCAGCATCCGGAGCATCTTGAAGCAAACGCTAAACAGCGCAACCGACCCAAGCGCCCTGAGAGGGTAGTAGCCCCTTTTCCCCATAGCCCCCATGATCATGAGAAATGGAATCATGTAGCTCAAGGGGGCAACCAGGCGGTTTGGGAGTTCGAGTGCCCCGTCCATCATGATCTCTTGCTTCCTCCGTAGTAGCTTGCGATGGCTCGCAAGACATCTCGGCGCTTGGGACGACTTATTGGATACTCCTCACCCGATGCGAGCTTGACGTTCAAGGTGTCGACGGTGCGCACGTAGTCCATGTTCACGAGCGCACCACTTGTAACCCTCACAAAAGACGTCCCAGCGAGGTCTTGTGCCACCTTGCCCAACGAGCCACGAGATTCAAAGGTGCTGCCATCGGCAAGGTGATAGAGAATTGAATGGCCGTCTACCGTGATTGCGGTCACGTCAGCCACCGGCATAACCCGCATACCCTCCTTGGTCTTGACGAAAATACTCCTGCCAAGCGTGCGTCGGATTATCCTTAATGCCCTGTCCATGCGAAGGGCAAAGCTCCCATAGCTCACTGGCTTTACCATAAAATCGAGCGCGTCGACCTCATAGCTGCTGGCGCCGTATTGAGCAAGACTTGTGATGAAGATAATGGGCGTTCTAATCCCATTCATGCGCATAATCCCCGCAGCCTCGATACCGCTGATCCCGGGAAGGCCAATATCCATGAACACAAGGTCAACGTTGGGAAAGGGGTCAAGTATGTTGAAGGCGCTGCGCTCGGTCGAGATAACGAACGGTTGATTGTGAAGCTGCTCATATCTTCTCAGGCATGAGACAAGCACGCCTGTCTCCTTCTCGTCGTCTTCCACGATAAGGATGCGGATGAGTTTGGATGTCGAACTCGTCGGAGAGTCTTTCTGGCTACCACCGAACGGAGTCGTATCGGAATTACTGATGTTCATTTGCCTTTCTCCAGCGAGCATGTTTTGCCGCAATCTCGACAGTTTCCCCCAATGGACTCCGCTGCAGCGAAGCGCAGCGGAACATGCAAGCCACAACAGGCATCCTCTTTGCGTAGCCGCGAAACCCGCACTGAGGCAAGTACTGCAACGGTAGCACAGTTAGGTTTTCGAAGGGAGAGAAGGACCTTGGGCAACAATGTGACAAGAAGGAACTTTTTCGGGGCGGCTGCAGGTGCGGGCGCTTTAACGCTTGCTGCGTGTGCCAACAACAACGGTACTGCTTCAGAGGACGGCAATGCTGCCCCCGATGCGTCCGCTTACCCCATTGATGTCGATGGCGATGATGTCAAGGCGCTTTGGACCTCGGAGGAGACCCGCGATGGCTGGATCCGCGTGACCAACCCCAACGGCGCTGTGATTGGCGTCATGGACAAGAATAAGATCATCCAGGTGGATGGTCTTGCGTTTAAGGATCTTGATGGCAACGGCAAGCTTGACCTCTATGAGGACTGGCGCCAGACCGCCGATGACCGCGCGAAAGACCTCGCCTCCCGACTGTCTGACGACGATTGCATCAAGCTCATGTTCCACGGTGGCGTGGCTGACAAGTCAGAGGATGCCACCGACCCCGATTTTGGCCTTATCGAGAAGGGCTCTGTGGCAGGCGTTTCTCGCCTGGCCTCCGACGGGGATTCATATGCAAGCGACATCGAGTGGATTAATACGGTGCAGGGCCGCTGTGAGAAGCGCCCGCTTGGCATCCCGTACATGAACTCGACCGACCCATACTCCTCCGTAGGAATCCCCACCGGCTGCGGTCTTGCTCCCCTCATGGACAAGGACCTCTGGCGCAAGGCGGGCATGTGGACGAGTCGCGCGTGGCGCTATACGGGTGTGACAGTCGAGCTTGGACCGCAGGTTGACCTCTACACCAATCCCACGGTCAAGCGCCTTGCCGGCGCCGAGTCCGAGGATCCTGCGCTCACCCGCGACTTCGTCCGCGCCTATTGCGCCGGTATGCAGTCCTCGTGGGGCGATAACGAGGCGACTGAGGATCTTGGTTGGGGCAGCGAGTCCGTTGCCACCATGCTCAAGCACTACGTGGGCGCCGGTGCCATCGAGACTGGTTGCAACGACCACGTCAAGCCCGGCAAGTACGACGTCTTCGAGGGCGACAACTACGATGCTCACCTCATTCCGTTCCTCGATGGCGGCATGAATCTCGACTCGACCACTGGAGAGATGGCCTCCGTTATGCCCAACTACGGCGTGGCCTACAGCGAGGACGAGGAGTACGGTCCCCTGGTGGGCGGTGGCTTCAACGGCAAGCAGCTTTCCATCCTGCGAAATGCTGGCTGGGACGGCATGATCTGCAGCGACTGGAACATCATCGGCCCCACGCAGCGGGGTCTCGATAACCTCACTGAGCAGGAGCGCCTCAAGGTGATGTTTGAGGCCGGCGTGGACCAGTACGGAGGCAAATTCTATCCTGAGTCTCATGGTAAGCCTGCCTTCGACATGATAGCCGAGGAACGTGGCCTCGACGAAGCCTCTAAGATGGTTCACGAGTCTGCCCGTCGTATTTTGAAGCTTATGATGAACGTCCAGCTGTTTGATCAACCCTATTGCGATAGGACGGTCGCCAAGGAGTTCTTCGAGTCGGAGGAGACCAAGGAGGGCGCCCGGGAAATCGCAGACAAGTGCATCATCATGCTCAAGAATGCCGGTGGTGCGATTGCCAAGGACGGCATGGCGTCAAAGCCCAAGGTTTACATCCCCAGAAGGTTCACTCCAGCGAGTGCTGGTGGGTCTTCGTTGGCCCCAGCCGTTCCGGCGCATGCGGACGCCTGCATTGACGAGACCCTTGCCTCGGAGTACTTCGATGTGGTCACCGATTCGGTTGGCGACCCCACCGGCGAGGCAGACGAGAGCGGTGCCCCGCAGCTCCAGGAGAGTGACATCGCGGTTCTCGGCTCGGATGACCTCTCTGACGTTGAGTACGCTATCGTTAGGGTAAAGAACCCGCAGGATGCTTTCGACGGGTACTCCGGCAATGACGAGCCCGTCTTCGATCGCGCTACCGGTGGCCCCATTGTCTGGCGTCCCGTCTCGCTGCAGTATCGTCCCTACACTGCCGATGGTCCGAGCGTCAAGAAGGTCAGTGTCGCGGGCGATATCCTTGAGGACGGCTCCAAGGAGAATCGAGCCCACTTTGGCGCCAGTACGTATGCCACCAACGAGAGCGACCTTGATTTCGTGATTTCCGTAAGGGAAAGGCTCCCCAAGACCGCCAAGCTCATTCTCATTATTGACGCAAGCCACCCCATGGTGATGAGCGAGATCGAACCCTACGCTGACACCATTCTCATGGACTGGAACGAGATACCCGACGACTCCTTCCTGCGCGTAATTTCTGGAAAGGTCGAGCCATACGGCCTGCTCCAGTATCAGATGCCCAAGGACATGGACACCGTCGAGGCGCAGCTCGTGGACGTGCCTCGCGACATGGACTGCTACACCGACTCCGAGGGCAACACCTACGACTTCTGCTTTGGCCTCAACTGGTCTGGCGTGATTGACGATGACCGCACCAAGACTTACAAAGTCGCTCCGCTCACCGAGCCCGAGACCGAGGTCAGGCCCGATAAGGCGTAGCTCCTGCCGGCATCGCCCGTGACAGGGGGCCCGCAGCCGTCGTGGTTGCGGGCCCCCTTGCCGTGGCGCTCACCTGGCTGCGCGGCGGGGACCGCGCGCGGGTACTGCTGAGAAGAAATTCGACACATAACGACGTATCGCGGGCCCAAAATGTCGAATTCGTTCTCAACAGCAACACCCGGTGGCATCTCCCGCGCAGCCGGGGGGTGTCTCCCGCACACTTAGAGGGTATTTCTCGCCGATGGTGTCACCTGAACGACCACTTGCGTCAAATGCGAGGTGCCATGGGTCCAAGGCCCTACTGTGTTTCTCGACGACAACCTCCCTATGCCGTCTTGCACCAACGTCCGGGACTCTTCCTCCCGTTTACGGCCCGGACGCGTCTGATTGAGCGGGACCTCGGCCGCGTACCGGGGCCCGCTTTCTTCTTGCGCGAGGGTCGTGCGTCGCGCTGTGCCGCTGCTGGGCAGCAACTGCAGTTTGCGACGCGTTATTGACCGGATGCGACCCTCTTTTGTGCTGCACCCGCCTGCTGCCTACCCTTATCGTCGAACAAGCGGCCCTCGGGCCGGAGGGAACGTTAGGGGAGTGGGGAATGGCTAAGAACACTACGAGAAGGAAGTTCATCGGCTCCACCATCGCATCGGTGGGCCTGCTGGGCGTCACCGCAGCGGCCAACGTCGCGGCGAACAAGTTCAGCTCGCTGCTCGACCACTACGTGGGCGGACGTCCTGCGACGGTCGAGAAGGTCGAGGGCTCCGAGGGCTGGGACGCGGAGTACTACACCGCGGACTATCGCGGTCGCAACCAGGCAACCGAGGCGGCAAACGAGCTGGTCACCGAGATCGAGGGCGAAGGCATCGTCCTCATGAAGAACGACAACGCCGCACTGCCGCTCTCCACCTCCGAGACCGTGAGCATGCTCGGCCGCTATGCCGCCGACCCGGTTTACGGCGGCGCGGGCTCTGGTACCGTCGACGCCAACTCCTGCATCAACTTCTACCAGGGCATCAGCCAGGCGGGCTTCACCATCAATGACACCGCCTACGACTGGATTAACAGCAACTTCTCCAACTACGCCAAGGCCGCCATCACCATGGACAACCCGTCCACGGCCTCCTACTACATTGGCGAGATTCCCTGGTCGGACTACAGCTCCGACGCTCAGGCGTCCATCAACGGCACCGTTGGCCTGGTCTTTATTGGCCGCGGCGGTGGCGAGGGCGGCGACCTCTCCCGCGACCTCAAGGGCGATGTCGAGTCCGGCGTCTCTGAGAACTTCACCGCCAACAGCGAGACGGCCAACTACGAGGACGGCCAGCACGAGCTCGAGCTCACCGTCGAGGAGAAGAGCGTCATTGCGGCTGCCAAGGCGTCGTGCACCAAGGTCATCGCGGTGCTCAACCTCTCTACGACCATGGAGCTTGGCCCGCTGGTCTCCGGCGACTACGAGGTCGACGCGATTCTCGAGGTGGGCTCCATTGGCGCTACCGGCGCGGCAGCGCTTGGCCAGGTGCTGGCTGGAACCGTGAACCCCTCCGGCAAGACCACCGACATCTGGGCAGCGGACTTCACCGCAGACCCCACCTTCAAGAACTTCGGCGGCAAGCGCTACACCGACGTCGAGAACTACTACCCCCAGAAGTCCACGGGCAACGCGTACTTCGTCGAGTACGCCGAGGGCCTCTACTATGGCTACCGCTACTACGAGACCGCAGCCGCCGAGGCCGAGGCTGGCAACTACGACGGCTTCGACTACGACAAGGCCGTTGTCTTCCCGTTTGGCTTTGGCCTCTCGTACACCACGTTCTCGCAGACGCTTGACTCCGTGAATGCGGATGACGAGAAGGTCAAGGTCGAGGTCACGGTTGCCAACACGGGCTCCGTGGCAGGCAAGGACGTCGTCGAGGTGTACTACTCCGCCCCCTACACCGCAGGCGGGCTCGAGAAGGCCGCCGTTGTGCTGGGCGGCTTCGCCAAGACCGACGCGCTCGACCCCGGCGCGAGCCAGCAGGTCACCATCGAGTTCCCCGTGCGCGACATGGCCTCCTACAGCTCCGACGAGCAGGCATACGTGCTTGACGCAGGCGACTACGTCATTAGCCTGCGCACCGACTCGCACACCGTCGTGGACCAGAAGACCGTGACGCTGGGGGCCAAGAAGTACACGACCGACTCTGCCACCGACGCGCAGATCTCCAACAAGTTCGACGACATGACCGAGTACATGGAGAAGAACGTCAAGACCATGTCCCGCAAGGACCTCAAGGGGACCTTCCCCGAGGCTGCTGCCGACAAGAGCGCGGCGGACTGCGGCGTGGAGCTTGTAGAGTGGAAGCTCGAGGACCACGAGGATCCCAACGCCACCATGCCCACCACCGGCGCGGACAACGGCCTGCAGCTCATCGACATGCGCGGACAGGACTTTGACTCCGAGGCCTGGAACGACATCCTCGACCAGCTCTCCGTCGAGGAGATGGCGACCTGCCTGAACGACGACGCCTACAACACTCCCGAGGTCGAGTCCGTGGGCAAGCCCGCTACGGTCGAGCCCGACGGCCCCGCCGGCTTCACCTCGCTCACTGGCCCCACCGGCAACTGCTCCTACTGCTCTGAGGTCGTCATGGCCCAGACCTGGAACGTGGAGCTCATGCATCGCATGGGCCAGATGGTTGGCCAGGAGGCGCTGGCCTCCGCGTACAACGGCTGGTACGCGCCGGCCATGAACACGCACCGCTCGCCCTTCGCTGGCCGCAACTTCGAGTACTACTCCGAGGATCCACTGCTTGCCGGCAAGATTGGCGCTGCCGTGGTGAGCGGTGCTGCCGAGAACGGCTGCTATGCCATGATCAAGCACTTCGCGATGAACGACCAGGAGTCCTACCGCGTGCAGCACGTCTGCACCTGGGCCACCGAGCAGGTCGCGCGCGAAATCTACCTGCGTCCGTTCGAGACCACCGTCAAGGAGGCCACGTACGAGATGAAGTACATCTCGGACGACAAGGGCACCGTCTCGACGAAGACCATGCCGGGCTGCACCGGCGTGATGAGCTCCTTCAACTACGTTGGCGCCGAGTGGGCCGGCGGCCGCAAGAGCCTGTGCACCGGCGTTCTGCGTGACGAGTGGGGCTTCAAGGGCATGGTCATCACGGACTTCGAGCTCTATGACTACATGAATAAGAACCAGGCCATCTACGCCGGTACCGACCTCCAGCTCACCTACTCGGCAATGAGCGGCGAGTACGAGGGCACCAACACGGCAACCGTCGTCTCCGAGATGCGCGAGTCCATGCACCGCGTGCTCTACACCGTTGCCAACTCCAACGCCATGAACAACATGGTGCCGGGCTCCAAAATCACCTACGGCGTGGCCCCGTGGCAGTACGGCGTGTGGGGCGGCTCTGCGGCGCTCGTCGCGCTGGCGGCGTTCTTTGGCTACAAGGCCGTGAAGAACCACAAGCTCATGGGTGCCGAGGACGAGGACGGCACTGCCGACGTCCCCGAGGTTAAGAAGGGCGACAAGAAGGCGTCTGACGAGAAGTAGCGTGGCGGTTCTGCCCACGTGACGCGGCGGCCCGTCCCCGGTTGGGGGCGGGCCGCTTTTGTGTGTCGCGGCGGAGACGCAGCGAGTCACGTTCAATCTAAGTTCCTGGGAAACATTCCAAGCGACACTTTGAGACGAAAAGGTGTACACGAACCGACGGACCGTGGACCGTCAGTGATGGTCCATTCCCCTTGTGGGCTGTGCCAAAATTTACCGCGTGCCGAGAAACGCTTCCCGTTCACCGGCGCACTTAAGGGGTATGTGAAAAACTATTGAATAACAAGGTAATTCTAATGCATGAAGGAGGTGAGGAAAACTGGCTAGCGTATCGAGAAACATAACTTCAACGGCTGGCCAACGCTGCAGTTCTTTCATTAATCAAGGTGACGTTAAAACATACTCTCTTTGTGTTTATCGGCAGGTTATTCGATGAATAGGAGAAGGCATGGATTCTAAACTGTCACTGTCTCGTAGGGAAATGCTGACGGCTATCGCGGCGGGAGCGTCTGGGCTTGCTCTTCCAAAAACAGCTCTAGCAAGTGAACCTGAGAAATCAGTGGATGATGGCTTTGCTGATCATGGCCAAACTGATGCCCAACTAATAATGACACCGGAAGACTACCTCGAAGCTGTGAGTTCGAGAAGCACTCCAATTGGAGCAGATGGACACCTATGGCAGACTTGTACCATAGATGAAGAGGGCAATGTTATCACTCTCAAGTCTTTCCGGTCGATTGAAGAATCATTCGAGCTTGCAACGGAGCAGAACGTAGCTCAGTGGTCTAATGAAGCGGGTATTCTGGTGCCCGATTATACTAATGAAGACATTGGTAGGCGCGTATTAAGTCCGGCATTAGGTGTTATCGGTGGCGTTCTGCTCGGATATGTTTTCGGAACGGTTGTTGACGGAATCGTTATCGCAGTTACAGGGGAGTCCAGTGCTTACTGGTTTGCCCAAGCAGTTAATAAAATCATTAGGAGGCCGCCTCCTGCAAGTCTAAAAGTATATATAGACTGCATTCTTTATGCCGGTACGGATAATTACATCCATTGTCGTTTTGGCATCACGTCCTAGGGGGGCTAGATGTGATCGAATGGCGCAGCGCGGTGGTTGGATTTCTGTCTGGTGTGGGAATTTATGCTCTTCTAAGCGTGGTTCTTATGTCTGCATTTCCGGAGCTTGAACCTCTTGGAAACTGGGCAATAAGGGTAATGTGTCTTATTCCAGCAATAGCGGCCTGCATCGTCATATACTTCAAGTTGAGTAAGAACTAACAGCTTCAAGAGTAATAGTAGTTTGGCCCCCGGCGGAAACGCATTCGCCGGGGGCCTCGCGTGCTCTGGTCTTCTCGCCTTAGAACGCGGGGAGAACGTCCTGGTCGTACGTGTCAGAGAGGTACTGCTTGAAGTCGTCGCTCGTGAGGACGCTGACAAGCGCGGACACGCGGTCGTCGTCCTTCTTCTCGGGCGTGGTCACGATGTAGTTGGCGTACTGCTCAACGGCCTTGCCGTCCTTGGACTCCACCGCAACGGCGTCCTTCACGTGGAAGCCGGCTTCGATGGCGTAGTTGCCGTTGATGACGGCAAAGTCCACGTCCTGGAGCTGACGCGGCACGGCCGCTGCCTCGACCTCAACAAACTGCAGGTTGTGGGGGTTCTCGGCAATGTCGACCGGCGTGGCCTCGAGGTTGTCGGGGTCCTTGAGCGTGATGAGGTTCTCCTGCTGGAGGAGAAGGAGCGCACGCCCCTCGTTGGTGGGGTCGTTGGGGACGGCAATCTGCGCTCCGTCGGCAATATTGGCCAGGTCAGAGGACTTGCCGGCGTAGATGCCAAACGGCTCGTAGTGAATGGCTGCCACGCCCACCAGGTCGGTGCCGTTCTCCTCGTTGTAGTTGTTGAGGTAGTTGATGTGCTGGAAGTAGTTGGCGTCAACCTCGCCGGAGGTGGTCACCTGGTTGGGGATGATGTAGTCGGTGTACTCCTTGGTCTGAAGGTCGATGCCCTGCTCCTTGAGCTTGGGTGCGGCAAAGTTGTTGAGAATCTCCGCGTGGGGCGAGGGGGACGCGGCAACCGTGAGTGTTTGGCTCTGCGCCGAGTCGCTGGCGGCAGAGCTGCTCGAAGCCGAGCTGGAGCCAGAGTTTCCGCAGGCGGCGAGGGTGGTTGCGGCAAGTGCGGCAAGGCCGGTGCCAATGAAGTTCCTTCTGGTGAGCATGACGGGTTCCTTTCTGTTAGAAAAATGATGAGAGTGGTGGTAGGGGTGCTGTCGAGAAGTGCAGTGCGCTCCTGCTAGCGGTGGTCAATCTTCTTTGCGATGAAGTCGCAGGTGCTCTGGATTACCTGCACCAGGATGATGATCAGCACGAGCGTGGCGATCATGACCTCGTCCTGGTAGCGGTAGTAGCCATAGCGAATGGCAATGTCGCCCAGCCCGCCTGCGCCCACTGCGCCGGCGATGGCCGTGTAGCCAAGCACGGCGATGAGCGTGATCGAGACGCCGCGGACGATTGAGGGCAGCGCTTCGGGGAGCAGCGCGGAGACCACGATGCGCGGGATGGACGCCCCGCAGGACTCCGCTGCCTCGATGACGTCGCGCGGGACCTCGGCCAGCGACTGCTCGACCATGCGCGCCACGAAGGGCGTGGTGGAGAGCACGAGGGGCGGAATCACGCCCTGCACGCCGGTGGTGGTGCCCACGAGCGCACGTGTGACCGGGAACATCGAGACCAGCAGGATGATGAACGGGATGGAGCGCCCGATGTTCACCACCCAGCCGAGCACGGCGTTCAGCGTGCGCATGGGACGAAGGCCCCGCGGTGAGGTGACGCAGAGAACAACGCCCAGGAAGATGCCTATGACGTACGAGATGGCCGTCGAGGCGAACAGCATGACCAGCGTGTCGACGAGCCCCTCGCCGAGAAGCGCACCGTACTGGTTGAGGAAAGGCGTGAGGCTACTCATCCCAGCTCTCCTTTCCCAGAAGCTGACGGGTCACTTCGTGCTTCGGGTTCGCGAAGACCTCGGCGACGCTTCCCTGCTCAACCACGTTGCCAGAGACGAGAACTGCAACGTCTTTGCAGATGTCCTCGACAACCTGCATGGAGTGGGTGATCACGATGATCGTGACGCCCGTCTCGGCGTTGATCGTGCGCAGGAGGCGCAGGACCGATGCCGTACTTGCGGGGTCGAGGGCCGAGGTCGCCTCGTCGCAGAGGATGTAGTCCGGATGGCATGCCAGCGCGCGGGCGATGGCCACGCGCTGCTGCTGGCCGCCCGAGAGCTGCGCCGGGTAGGAGTCGGCGCGGTCGGCGAGGCCAACGCGGTCGAGGTAGCCAAGGGCCTCCTTGCGGTTCTCTGCCGTAATCTTGCCCGTGCTCGCAAGGTACGGGAAGCAGACGTTCTCCAGCGCGGTCTTCTGTGCGAGAAGGCCAAAGCCCTGGAAGATCATGGCCACGTGGCGTCGGTACTCGCGGAGTGCGGCACCCTTGAGGTTGGTCACGTCCACGCCGTCAACCACCACACGCCCGGAAGTGGGTCGCTCGAGAAGGTTGAGGCAACGCACCAGCGTGGACTTGCCGGCACCGGAAATGCCGATGATGCCAAACACATCCCCGTCGGGGATGGTAAGTGACACGTCATTCAGGGCATGTACACTGCTGCCGCCCTCAAAGGTCTTGCTGAGATGTTCCAGAGAGATCAAAACCTGTACTCCGCTCGATTCCGCTTGCCGGCCAATGCGCAGCTTCTTGCAAAAGCCGCGCTGATAAGACGCCCGGTCCCTCCGCGCTGGCGGACCGTGCCGGGTGACGCGGCAGGCTGCTAGCGACGAGGGTGCCCGGGCTTGGGCATCTGCTGGCGCATGAGCGCAAAGGTGTATGTGCTGCTCATCGTGTTCATAGGCCAACACTGTAGCCGCGGCGTAGCTGAATCTCAAATCGTTATTGACGTTGGCTAGTTATCGTTATTACAGATATCCGCTATGCGTCCGGTGTGGTCCGGCCGTCACTCGGGTATCACGGCGTCCACGCTGAACGTTGTCCCATCTGCAGAGAAGGCCGCAGTGCCCCCGTAGCGTTCGACTATCGACCTCATGGAACGCGTACCAAAACCATGGTTGAGTGGGTCGCCCTTGGTGCTCGTGGGCATGCCGTCCTTGAAGCGCGTGGCACTGGCGGAGGGGTTGTAGTAGTTCTCAACGTGGACGGTCACGACGCCGGCACGTCGGCGAACGATGAGCGAGATGGACCTTCTCGTCCTGTCATCCATGTGTTCTACGGCCTCGATGGCGTTGTCGAGTGCGTTGCCAAAGAGCGCGTAGAGGTCGGCAGGCGCCATGAAGTCCAGTGCTGCGCCGTCTGCCACGCAGGTGAGCGTGATCTTGCGGCTCTCGCAGAGCAGGCTCTTCTCGGAAAGGATGGTGTCAAGGGCGTCGTTGCCGGTGCGTACCTTGGAGTCGTACACGTCAATCTCTTGCGCGACGTTCTCGAGCACCGCCTTGTCGACGGCCTTGTCGCCCGTTGCGAGCGAGCGAATCTGGTGGCGTAGGTCGTGGCACTTGATGTTGATGGCTTCGATGTTCTCGCGCGAGAGCTGGTATTGGCGCTCCTGCTCGGCGAGGAGGCGCTCGGTGGCGGCCTTCTCGGAGGAGAGCTGGCGCACCACAACAAGCTCCACCTCGGCGATGATCACAAAGACGCAGATAAGCACGTGGAACAAGCGCAGGCATAGGACGATGGGCAGCAGCAGGCTCACGGTGACAACGTACTTGAGGATAAGGTCAAAGCCGATGATGCCAAACATCACCACGACGATCATGGCGAGCATCGCCGGGTTTCTCTGACCCTCCAGGCCCTTGGAGTCGATGCGCCCAATGAAGAGCAGGTAGGCCACCGCATAGGTTGTGGCGCAGCTTATCGTGGTGAGCCACGCGTTCTCGCCCGGCACTATGCCAGGGACGTCTGCGGCGATGAGGAGAAGTCCGGCGGTCTCTCCAAGCCCGCTGGCAAGATTCTGAAGAGAGTAGCCTGCCGTCGCGCAGAAGATTGCAGCCCATGGGCTTATCTCGAAGCAGGCAAGAAGTGATGGGATGGTGACGAGGAGGAACAGGGAGCATGCGACAAGCATGGGGACGAGGGCGTAGCCAAGCCCATACTCGAGTGCCCCCGGATGATAGTTCGATACGTCGGGGACTTGCAGAAGCGTGATGAAAACTGGGGCTAGCATGCCTGCCGCAAAGACCACTGCGGTTATCGCCGTGGTGCGACGCCAGGGGTGCGGCCTTGTCGGCTGCCCATGCGCGAACAGGCAAGCTGCAATCATGACCTCGACGAACAGCAGGGTTGCCCGCGTGGCGTACATCATTCCCAGGGCAGGCCACTGGCTCCAATCGCTCATACGGTGCCCCCGAAGTAGCGCGCGAGCGTCTCGAGACAGGGCTTCTTGCGCGAGCGGCTAAAGAAGAGCGAGGTTCCGTCATCCAGCTGAATGGAGTCGCCAAGCACCGCACTCACGTGGGACATGTTGGCGAGACACCCTTGGCTCACGGTGATGAAGAGGTCCTGCGGGAGTTCTTCTCGTGCGCCGCTTATGCTCCCGCGTCGGCGGAGCGGATGGTCGATGCCGGTCACGTGGTAGAGAAGGTCGTGCTTCACGAGCTCGACGTAGGCGATGTCGCGCACGTCGACCACACGCGTGCCGCCTGCGGTGGGAAGGGCAACGGTGCGCGTCGCGTTCTTCTCCATCGTGCGGAGAGCTCGCCCCATGCGCATAGCAAAGTCGCCGTAGCCAACCGGCTTGACCATGAAGTCGAGCGCGTCAACCTGGTAGCCCTTCACGGCGTACTGCGCGAGGTTCGTCACGAAAATGAGCGGGGTGGTGGCGTTCTCCTCGCGCAGCATCTGCGCCGCCTCCATGCCGTTGATGCCCGGCAGGTCGATGTCCATGAAGATGAGGTCGACTGCGTCGGCGGACGAGAGGTCAAAGGCGGTTGCAAGGCGGGTCACCAAGAAGCGGATTCCGTGCTCCGCGGCAAAGCGCTCGAGGTGCGCGGAGAGCGTGCCTGCCGCCTGGTCGTCATCCTCGACAATCAGCACCTTGTAGGTGTCCACGCCGTTCACCTCGATTCCGATTCTGTCCCGGCGGTGACGGATTTGGTCACCCCTTGCCTTTTCCAAGCTTAGCTGAACTACCTTTCCATTCGATTTGAAGTTTGGGCGGGTGTGCGTCCCGCCTGAGAAAGCAACGGAGGGGAGAAGATGGGAAAGAAGAACCAGAAGGGTTCCGGCGGAGTGCGTACCGTGAGCCGTGCCCGCAAGGTGGGGAGAGTCATCAAGACCATCCTCAAGTCTGCCCTGGTAGTCGTGCTGGCGGTGCTTATGGTCGCCGTCAACGTGATGCTGCCGGGTTACAGCCGGATGCTCAATAACATGGTTGGAATCGACCAATCGTGGAGCAACTCGGTGAGCACCGAAGGCATTGATCATCAGTACAACAAGGCCGACTATACCAAGGACAGCATCGGTGACGCAGAGAAGGCGCTTGACCAGCAGATTGCCGCCGAGGGCGTCGTGATGCTCAAGAACGATGGAGACACGCTCCCCTATGCGGCGGGTACGACGTTCTCGTTCTTTGGCGAGAACTCCAAGCTTCTGGGTGCCTCCCAGTCCATGATGAGCATGGTTACCGGCTCAAAGACTACTAGTGATGCGCTGAACAGCGCGCTTGAGGCTGAGGGCTTCTCGGTCAACACGACGCTGCAGGACTTCTATGCCAACGGTGCGGGCAAAGACTACAACATGGGCTCTGGCTCCGTGAACTTTGGCGACGGGGAGAACTTTGCCATCAACGAGTGCCCGCTCTCGGTCATGCAGGATGCAGGCGTGCTCGATTCCGCCAAGGGGACCACGCCGGTCCTCGTGCTTCGTCGCGTCGCGGGCGAAGGTCGCGACATGCCGCGCTCGATGTACAACCACGCTGCAAGCGAGGAGGACAAGGAGAAGAGTTACCTCGAGCCCGACTCGACCGAGCTGCAGATTCTTCAGTACATTAACGACAACTTTGACGATGGTCTGGTGCTTGTGAGCACCGCTTCCGCTGTCGAGCTTGACTGGCTCCAGCAGTTCCCCAACATCAAGGCGTGCCTGGTTGTGCCATCTACGGGAACCGACGGAATGAGTTCCCTTGCGGGTATTCTCTCCGGTCGTGTGAACCCGTCCGGCCGTACGGTGGACACCTTTGCCGCCGATGCGCTTGCCAGCCCCGCCGCGCAGAACTTTGGCGACTACCAGTATGTTGACAAGGACGGGAACCTCACCAGGTACAACTACGTGAGCTATGAGGAAGGCATCTACGTAGGCTACAAGTACTACGAGACGCGCTACGAGGATGCAATATTGGGCCAGGGCAACGCCGGAGACTTCAACTACGCTGACGAGGTCTGCTATCCGTTTGGCTATGGCCTCTCTTACACCACATTCGACTGGTCGGACTTCTCGACCAACTGGAACGGAGAGCGGTGCACGGCAAACGTGACCGTGACCAACGTGGGTAACGTTGCCGGAAAGGATGTTGTTGAGGTCTACGCCCAGAGCCCCTACACCGATTACGACCGCGCAAATGGCGTGGAGAAGGCATCCGTCCAGCTGGTGGGCTTTGCGAAGACCGATCTTCTTGCGCCAGGCGAGAGCCAGACGGTCGAAGTGAGCTTCGACCGCTCGCAACTCGCCGCATATGACTCGCGGGGCGCCGGGACGTACATCTTTGATGCAGGCACCTACTACGTGACCGCTGGACGCAACGCCCATGACGCGACGAATAACGTACTGGCAGCAAAGGGCGCAAACGTTGACGGCAATGCCGCGATGGCAGCGACATACGTGCCCGAGAACACCGAGGTCGACACCACGACCTATGCGACGGACTCACTTACCGGCCAGAGCGTGACCAACAGGTTTGATGACGCCCGCGGTGATGTGACCTATCTCAGCCGTGCAGACTGGACGGGCACATTCCCCAAGCATGATGGCACTCCTTACCAGGGAGACATCTCGGATTGGGGCGGCGAGCTCAACGCCACAGACGAGAACGGCAACCCCGTTCCCTATACCTGGACCAAGGTCGCTTCGGATGACCTTCTCGCCCAGCTTGACTCTACAGATTCCGGCAACCCCAACGTGGGTGGTACTTTTCCTGACACGCCCACGTACGGGGCCAAGAATGGCCTGACGCTTGCCGACATGCGCGGGCTTGACTACGATGACCCCGCGTGGGACTCGCTACTCGACCAGCTGACCGTCGAGGACTACGACGTGTCCATTAACCGTGGCGGATACGGCACCGTACAGCTTGAGTCAGTTGGCAAACCGTATAACGTTGATGCAGATACTGCCAGTTACCTCATCTACGGTGGCACCGGCCATGCCTTTGAGGGCCCGTCGACCCTGGCGCAGACCTGGAACCAGGACCTGTACACCGCGTTCGGCAACATCATTGGCAACGAGTCCCTGCTCGGTGGTGCCGCTGGCTGGTATGCACCCTCGATGAACATCCACCGCACGCCCTTCTCCGGGCGCAATGGAGAGTACTACTCCGAGGACGGGTTCCTCTCAGGCGTGGTGGCGTCCCGCTCCGTGAGGGCAGCTGCCGAGAAGGGCCTCTATGCCACGATTAAGCACTTCGTCCTCAACGATCAGGAGAACCACCGCGGTGACCGCGAGGGCCAGTACTCCATCGCAACGTGGGCAAACGAGCAGGCAATCCGCGAGATTTACCTCAAGCCCTTCGAGATGGTAATGAAGGCCGGCAGCGTGGAGGAGAACTACGTCGAGAAAGCTTCGGACGGCACGCTTGCGGAGAAGACGCGGGAAATACCTGTGGCGCAGGCAATCATGACCGGCTTTAACCGCATCGGCGCCACGTGGGTCGGCGGTGACTACGATCTGCTCACAAGCGTGGTTCGTGGCGAGTGGGGCTTTGACGGCTGGGTCATCACCGACAACGCCAATACGGGCACGTTCATGAACGGCAAGCAGATGATTGAGGCAGGCGGCGACACCAAGCTCACCTTCCAGGACAACGCTGGTAGCGTGTGGAAGTACGAGCAGGACAACCCCGAGGCGTATCACTTCGCGCGCGAGGCCATGCACCACCTGCTGTACGTGACGGCCAACAGCCACGTGATGAACGGCGCTGCTCCGGGCGCGACAATCAACTACGGATTGCAGGCGGTGGACAAGATCCGCATTGGCGTGACCGTTGGCGGAGCCGCTGGAATTGCGCTGGTGTTCTGGACTGGCTGGCGCAACCACAAGAAGCGCGCGGCCGAGCGGGCTGCCGCTGCTGCAGCGACGACGAGCGCTGCTGACGGCGACGGTGGCGAGGCGTAGCGGTACAGGCGCCAAACGCGTTGTTGCACGATAGCGTTGAACGAGGCGGGCTTGCCCCTTGTGGGTGGGCCCGCCTTTCTCGTCATTTGGATGCTCATTCTCTCGGTTCCCCATGCGGCTGTCTGCGCGTCTTAGCGCAAAAACGCACACCAAAACGATTGTGCCGTCGCAGCAGTAGCGTTTTACCAGGAAAGCGACGAGCCCCATCGTTTTCGTGTGCACTTTTGGCTGGCGGTTGGCGGTTGACGGCGTCGAGCAGGGCGCCGCCGCGCGCGTCGGGCCACGCATCGGGCCGCGTGCGGCCGTCGTCGTTCAAGGTGACACGGTGGAGCGCGGTCCATCCCCAATGCCCGCGGGTATACTGGATTCTCAGGCAAGAGGCGCGGAGGTCCCATGGAATCGCTCTACACGAAGTACCGCCCAAAGACGTTCGAAGAGGTCGTCGGCCAGGAACACGTGGTCGAGACCCTCAAGCGCGCGGTTCTCGAGGGCAAGGTGAGCCATGCGTACCTCTTCTGCGGACCGCGCGGAACCGGCAAGACCACCATGGCGCGCATCCTGGCGAAGGCGCTCATGTGCCAACGCGGCGCAGGGCACCTGCCCGATGGCACCTGTGAGGAGTGCCAGCTCATCGCCGCAGGCGAGCACCCGGACGTGCTTGAGCTCGACGCGGCCTCGCGCACGGGCGTCGACAACGTCCGCGAGGAGATCATCAGCCGCGTCAACTATGCGCCCGTCCGCGGCAGCTACAAGGTCTACATCATCGACGAGGTCCACATTCTCACGCCGGCGGCGTTCAACGCGCTGCTCAAGACGCTTGAGGAACCCCCGAGCCACGTGGTTTTCATCATGTGCACCACCGACCCGCAGAAGATTCTGGCTACGATCCTCTCGCGAGTCCAGCGCTTTGACTTCCACGCCATTGGCCCCAACGAGATGCAGGCCCACCTGGCGTACGTGTGCACGCAGGAGGGCTTCACTTACGAAGACGCTGCGCTCGAGCTTATTGTTCGCCATGCCCGCGGTGGCATGCGAGACGCGCTCACCTCGCTCGAGCAGGTCTCGGTCTTTGGCGACGGTGCCATCACGCTCTCTGCCACCCAGGACCTCTTTGGTGAGGCTAACGGTGCGGTGCTGGGCAACGTGACAAAGGCAATTGCCGAGAGGAACGTGGCGTCGCTCTTCGAGGAGGTCTCGCGCCTTGCGTCTGAGGGGCGCGACCTGCTGCAGTTTACGCGCGAGCTTGCGTCGCGCATGCGCGACGTCTATGTGACCGCGGTGGTCGGCGACCCGGCAAAGGTCATCGCCGCGTCGCCGGAGGAGCTTGCGAGCCTCTCGGCAGAGGCCGTGGCGTTTGGCTCCACGGACCGCATCGCGCGCGTGCTGACCATTTTGGGAGAGGCCTCCAGCGAGATGCGCACGGCCACCAACCAGCGCCTCGTTCTTGAGATTGCGCTGACGAGAATCGCCCGGCCAGAGTCTGATCTCACGCTGGAGTCGCTTGCCGAGAGGATTGGAAACCTCGAGCGTCAGGTTGCCGCGCTTTCGGTGCCCGGCCGCGTGGCGGTGCCGGCTGTGCCAGCACCAGCTCCCGCGTCCGCCCCGGTCGTCGCGCCCGCTCCTGCGCCAGCCCCGGCTCCGCAGCCGGTGGCCCCCACGCCGCGCCCAGCGCCTGCGCCAAGGCCGACCCCCGCTCCGGCGCCGCGGCCAGCCCCGGCGCCGCGGCCAGCTCCGGCGCCCCAGCCCGCTCCCGCCCCGCGTACTTCGGCTGCGCCGACAGCTGGCGCTCCCATCACCGATGGCGCCACGCTGCAGCGCAACTGGAAGCGCGTCACCGAGGGCCTCATGGCCAAATCGGCGTCTAGGGGCTCCCTGCTCCTTAACTCCAGTATCGTCTCGGATGACGGCGCAAAGCTCACCGTGTCCTTGCCCACGGGCTCGCACTTTGCGGCCCGCATGCTCGAGCGCGCTGACGTTCGCGAGCTCTACCTGCCCATTGTCGCGAGCATCTTTGGCCCGCGCGAGGTCGTCTTTGTCGAGTCGAGCCTCTCGAGCCAGGCGATAGCACAGTCCGACCGAGCCGCATCTGCCCCGCGCCCGGCGCCTGCGCCCTCATCTCAACCTGCACCGGCACCCGCGCCCCAGGCCGCACCGCAACAGGCACCAACGTCGTATCCCATGCCGTGGGATCCCGTTGCGCCCGCAGGGCAGTCCGCACCCGCTCCAGAGCCCCCCGTGGTCGAGCAGGTTCCGTACAGCGATGCGGATGCCTCTGCCTACGAGGAGGACGCGGAGTTCGGCGCCCCCACGCCGGCTCCAACGCCGCAGCCAGCCCCGACCCCGGCTCCGCAACCAGCCCCCGCGCCCAAGCCCGCGTCGGTGCCGCAGCCGGCCCCCGCTCCGGCACCTGCTCCGACCCCCAAACCGACTCCGCCCGCCACGCCTCCGGCAGACGACGCCCCGGTCCTCACCGAGGAGTTCGCGAACATCGCGGCGATGCTCGAGGACGCCTTTGGCGGCTCCGTAGTCGTGAAGCCAGACTCGCCTGATGCGCCTTCCGCTTCGGATGGAGAGGGCACAGACTAGCCAACGTTCTTATCAGCCATATTTCAGCACGCACATCAAGCAACCAGGAGGAAGACATGTCCAAGGGACCCAGAGGCGGATACAACATGGGCGGTATGAACCGCAACCAGATGATGGCCCAGGCCCGCAAGATGCAGGAGCAGCTCGTTGCGGCACAGCAAAAGGCCGCGGCAACCGAGGTCTCGGCCTCGGCTGGCGGCGGCTCGGTAAAGGTCACGGCCACGGGCGACCTGCGCATTAGCTCCATCACCATCGACCCGCAGGCAGTTGATCCAGAGGACGTCGACATGCTGCAAGACATGATCCTTGCCGCCGTGAATGACGCCCTCGAGCAGGCAGAATCCGCTACCGAGAAGGCTATGAGCGCCGTCACCGGCGGCCTTAACATCCCGGGGCTCTTCTAGGGATGGACCGGCTTAACGACGGGCACGCGCTGCAGCGCCTCCTCGACGAGTTGGGCAGGCTGCCGGGTATTGGCCCCAAGTCTGCCCAGCGCATTGCGTACTATCTCCTCGAGGCCGACGTGGAGGAGGCGCGCAGGCTGGCCACGGCGATTCTCGAGGTCAAGCAGCAGGTTCACTTCTGCCCCATCTGCTTTAGCTACGCTACGCGCGACACCTGCGACGTTTGTTCCGACGCCTCACGCGACCGGACGACCATCTGCGTGGTCTCAGAGCCACGTGATGTCTCCGCCATCGAGCGCACGGGCAGCTACCACGGTCTCTACCACGTGCTGGGTGGCGTCATCTCGCCCATGGACAAGATTGGCCCCGAGCAGCTCCACGTGAAGGAGCTGCTCTCGCGTCTTGCCTCGGGCGAGGTCCAGGAGGTCATTCTCGCCACCAACCCGGACGTTGAGGGCGAGACAACCGCCACATACCTCTCGCGGATCATCCGCCCCCTGGGCGTGCGCGTGTCTCGTCTTGCCAGCGGCCTTCCCGTTGGCGGAGACCTCGAATATGCCGATGAGGTAACGCTCGGCCGTGCCATAGAGGCGCGCCGCGAGGTATAGCCACGCAGAGGGCTAGGATGGTACGGGTAAGGCAACGCAAGGGGAGACGAGATGAACTACGCATCCAATAACGAGAGATACAGGCGCGCCGCGCATGCCGCGGGAAGGCACGCTGCCGGTGGCCCCGGGGTCTCCGGTGTCTCCAGGATGGGCGCGCATTCCATCCCCGAGGACGTCGACGACAGCACGGCTCCGCGCCAGAGCGCAGCGCCCGTCGACTCCCTCCAGACCCTCTCTGCGGGCCAGGGCGCTCGCGTGACCACGCGCGACAACGCTGCCGAGGCTGCCGACATCGCGCGGGACCGTGCGGAGCGACGCTCGCGCAACCGCCGGCTTAGTGGACGCAACCGTCCGGAGTACGGCACAAAGCCCCAGCGCAAGCCCGCAAACCTCAAGTCCGTGCTACTCGTTATTGCCGGCGTGGTGGGACTCTTCGTAATTCTCGCCATTGTCGCCTTTGTCACTTTCCTTGGCGCACAGGACAACCCCCAGCCGCAGGAGCCTGCGGCTAGCGTGGAGGAGCCGCAGCAGGTCCAGACCACCGCGGATGGGTCCGTTACCTACCAGGGGATCTCGTACTCCCTCGAGGCTACTGGGGACGGGACGTACGCGGTTATTGCCTCGGACTCCAAGGGCAACAAGACCCAAGAGTTCACCGTGAGCGGAACACCCGTCTCGCTCATCCTCTACAACTCGGTCATCGTCGTGCCCGAGAACAAGCCGGATGGCACGTGGGACGTGGTGGCCTACGCGATCGGCGGCGACTCCGCACCCATGGCGGTTGCCGACTCCTCGGGCAATGCCATCACGGGCACGGGGACCATCTCTACGGCCACACTTGACGGCTCCGTGGTCCACGTGACGGATTCGACGGGTGCCACCACGGATGTGGCGCTCGAGTAGACGGGGGCTCGCAGTGCTGCGGATTCCGTACGGTTAGACCCGGTTAAACGGCAAGAACGCGCAGCATTGGCGGCGTCTCGAGGGAGGCCTGCACCTCCGAGCACAGCTCTGCCCAGCCCTGCGTCTCTCGCCCCACAAAACTTTCTCAATTTTGGGCTAGACAGACCCTGCGTCCTCTGCGTATAATAGCTCCCGCACAACGCGCGTGGGGTATTAGCTCAGCTGGTTAGAGCGCCGGCCTGTCACGTCGGAGGTCGCGGGTTCGAGCCCCGCATATCCCGCCATTGTGAACTCAAGGAGCCCCGAAAGGGGCTCCTTTCTTATGCGTCCGCGCCGCGCATCGTGCAGCTCGTCAACGCGCCGTTGCCCCGCAGCCCGCCGCTGTAACGAGAAGCCCCGCCGACGCGCCCTAATCTTGTTTCAATTGATATGGCAATTAGTGCAATTGTCGTTATGTTCTCATCGGACTGGTATTATTGGCACGATACGATATCCAACCGCCCCATGGAGACGCCTAGCATGCTCGCTACCAAGAACGACAGCGCGCAACCGCGGAGGAAGACAAAGCTTGCCGTATTCGACTTTGATGGCACGTCCATCGACGGTCAATCTGGCGCGCTCTTCTCGGTGTACCTGTGGCGTCACGGTCTCATGCCCGTCCCCCGAGCCCTCGCGCTCGCCTGGTGGGGCCTGCGCTACAAGCTGCATCTTCCCCAGAGTCAGGACGAGGCCCGCGAGCTTGTCTTTGGCGCGTTGGAAGACTTGAGCCACCGGGACATAGACAAGGTCATGCACGAGTTCTACGAGAGCACCCTCAAGGATCGGTATCGCCCTGAGGTTGCCGCAGAGGTCGCCAAGCGGCACAACGAAGGCTGCGTTACGCTGCTCGTCTCGGCCACATTTGCCCCCATTGCCGCAGATGCCGCCAAGGCGCTCGGTGTGGACGACTACATCGCCACCGGCATGGAGCGTGACGCCGAGGGCAACTACACGGGTCGCGTCGAGGGGAACGTGGTGCAGGGCCCCGAGAAGGTCGCGGCAGTCACGCGCTGGGCAGACGCCCACCTGGGTAAGGGCGCGTGGACACTTGCATACGCCTATGGCGACCACCATACAGACGCAGCGCTTCTCTCGTCCGCCACAGAGGGCTACGCCGTGTGTCCGGGAGAAACGCTGAGAAAGTTGGCGCGGCAGCATGGGTGGGAGATTCTCAACTGGGGGGACTCTCCAGCAAAGATGAGCCGAAGGAGAGGCTAGCCCATCGGGCTGCCAGGAGGTAGCAATGGAAATCTCGAGAAAGACAGATTACGCGCTCCGCATGCTTGCGGCTCTCGTCCAGAACCCTGATGGCGTGGTCTCGGTGCGCACCGCGGCGAAGGACAACGACGTTCCCTATTCGTTCGCACGTTCCATCCAGCATGACCTTGCATTGGCGGGCATCGTCGAGAGCACTCGTGGCGCTCACGGCGGCATGAAGCTTGCCGTCGACCCGCATACCACGTCGCTCCTTAAGCTGGTCGAGGCGGTACAAGGCCCCATTCTTATTGCCGCCTGCGATTATGCCGGCGAGGACGGCGGCCCTTGCCCGCGGATGGCCGAGTGTCACTTCAACCCCGTCTGGTGCAACGCGGAGCGCATGCTGCGCGCCTACTTCGACTCGGTGACCCTCTACCAGGTCGTGATGGAGGGCAAGATGCCGCAGATGACAGGCTCATTCAAACTTGTGGCCAGCAAGCGCAAGCCTAAGGTCACGGACGAGTAATGCCGTCCGTTGCAGCTTCCGGTGCCCTGCCAACCGCGGATGTGCTCGCCTCGTTTCGCACTACGGTGCTGGCCCGTGGACGCGAGCTCTATCGCGATTTGCCCTGGCGTCGCACGAGGGATCCCTATGCCGTCTGGATTTCGGAGGTCATGCTCCAGCAGACACAGGTCTCGCGCGTTGACGGCCGCTGGCAGCACTGGTTGCAGCTCTTTCCCACGGTCGACGCCCTGGCCGCCGCAGACTCCGCGGACGTTCTGGACGAGTGGCAGGGGCTGGGCTACAACAGGCGCGCTCTCTCGCTCTGGCGCGCGGCGCAGGAGGTCTCGGCGTCAGGCGGCCGCATGCCGTCGGACGAGGCCAGCCTGAAGGCGCTTCCCGGTGTAGGCCCGGCGACGGCTGCGGGAATCCGCGCGTTTGCCTTCGACCTGCCTGGAATCTACCTCGAGACAAACGTGCGCGCCGTTCTTCTCCACGAGCTCTTCCCGCGGGAGGAGAGCGTGCCAGACGCGCGGCTGGTGCCCATCGCGCGTGCCACGTGCCCACCGGATGCCAGCGACCCAGCGGATGACCCGCGCACCTGGTACTATGCGCTTCTCGACTATGGGGCGCACCTCAAAGCGACCGTCCCCAACCCCTCGCGCCGGTCTCGCTCACACGTGCGACAGTCGCGCTTTGAGGGCTCTCACCGGCAGAAACGCGCCGAAGTCCTGCGTATCCTCCTCGCTCACCGAGCCGATCCGCGCGGGGGCGTGGACCTTGATACTCTTTGCGTGGAGCTTTCGCATGAGGAGCGTGCAGCGGGTAGAAAAGACGTGGGGACGTCGGATGCCCAAGCGCTGCTGACGGAGCTCTCGAGGGAGGGTTTTTGTCATAATAACGGTAGCATTTGGTGCACCTGATGCTACCATAGGAGTTACCTGCGTATGCAGGAAGGGACGCAGGAACCAAGTCCCAATGTTTCCCCTGGTAGGGGAAGGAGAGGAGCAGTAATGGCAGTCGATTTCGAGAATTCGCAGACCAAGAAGAACCTCGAGGCGGCGTTCGCTGGCGAGTCCCAGGCAAGCCGCAAGTACTCCTACTACGCCAGCAAGGCCAAGAAGGAGGGCTACGTCCAGATCTCTGACATCTTCACCGAGACCTCCGGCAACGAGTCCGAGCACGCCAAGCTCTGGTTTAAGTATCTGCACGGCGGCGACGTGCCCGACACCCTGACCAACATCAAGGATGCTGCGGCAGGCGAGAACTACGAGTGGACCGAGATGTACAAGGGCTTCGCCGAGACCGCCGATGAGGAGGGCTTCAAGGAGATCGCCGCTAAGTTCCGTCTGGTCGGCGAGGTCGAGAAGCATCACGAGGAGCGCTACAACAAGCTTGCTGAGCGCGTCGAGAAGGGCGAGGTCTTCAACCGTCCCGGCGTCAAGGTCTGGAAGTGCCTCAACTGCGGTCACCTGCACGTTGGCCCCGAGGCTCCCAAGGTTTGCCCCGTCTGCGGCCACCCGCAGAGCTACTTCGAGGAGCAGGCGATCAACTACTAGCGCTGCTTCCAAGCATGTTGATTGCACCCGTTTCGCATTCGTCGGAACGGGTGCTTTTTTATGTGGGCGGCTGGTGCAAAGGCTAGCCAAAGGGGAGAAATGGCAGGTAAAACCATATCTGTTATACAGATAACCAGTTGTTGACAGTCACTGTACCAATGTGGGTGGATTTCTCGGTTGCAAGCGATAACATGCAGGTCATGGAAAAAACGAGGACATATTCAGCGCTATCGGGAAGGCAGATGCCGTAGCCCGAGAAGAGACGCCGCGCATGCGGTGACTGGTCTCGGGCTTCCCCGCTTCCCGCAAACGCCCGGCGCGTATGCGCCACCACCCTAAGGAGTACATCATGGCTTTCGAACTCAACCCCAACTTCGCCAAGGATCCCGAGAAGCACTTCAACACCCTGCAGGTCCACGCCGGCTGGTCACCCGATCCCACTACCGGCTCTGCGGCACTCCCCGTCTACGCCTCCGCGGCCTTCGAGTTCAAGGACGCCGAGGATGGTGCCGCCAAGTTCGCCCTAACCCGCCCCGGTAACGTCTATGGCCGTCTGACCAACACCACCACCGATGCCGTTGCAGCTCGCGTGGCTGCCATCGAGGGCGGCACCGGCGCCGTTGCCGTCGCCTCTGGCCACGCCGCCGAGATTCTCGCCCTCACCAACCTGGTGGGCGCGGGCGACGAGATCGTTGCATCCGACTCGCTCTATGGCGGCACCTGGAACATTTTCCTGCACACCCTTGGTGACCTGGGCGTGAAGACGACCTTTGTCGAGAACAACGACATTGACGCCTTTGTCGCCGCTACCACCCCCAAGACCAAGCTTTGGTATGTCGAGACCATCGGCAACCCCCTGGTCGACGTCGCGGATGTCCCCGCTATTGTCGAGGCTGCTAACTCGCTGCCTTCGCCGGTGCCCGTCTTTGTTGACAACACCTTCGCGACCCCGTACCTCTATCGTCCCGCCGAGGATGGCGCAGCCGTTGTGATTGAGTCGCTCACCAAGTGGATTGGCGGTCACGGAGCCACGCTGGGCGGCGCGGTCATCGACACCGGCAAGTTCAATTGGAAGCAGGATCCCGAGAAGTGGCACACCCTTGCCAAGCCCGATCCCTCCTACCACGGCCTGGTCTTCGCCGACGCAGCTCCCGCAGCGCCCTTCGCCACTCGCGTGCTTGCCAACAAGCTTCGCGACTTTGGCCCCACGCTCTCTCCGTACGCGGCCCAGCTCATTGGCCTGGGCATCGAGGACCTGTCCCTGCGCGTCCAGCGTCACTCTGACAACGCGCTTGCCGTTGCCAAGTACCTCCAGGCGAACCCCAAGGTCTCTTGGGTGCGCTACTCCGGACTCGAGGGCGATCCCTCTCACGAGGTTGCAAGCCGCATCCTTCACCACGGCTTTGGTGGCGTAGTGGTCTTTGGCGTCAAGGGCGGACGCGAGGCTGGACTCAACGTGGTAAACAACGTGAAGCTCTTCACGCACCTTGCCAACGTGGGCGACGCGAAGTCCCTCATCATTCACCCCGCCTCCACCACGCACTCCCAGCTCACGCCCGAGCAGCTTAAGGCAGCGCACCTCTCCGAGGACCTCATCCGACTCTCCGTTGGTATCGAGGACGTCGACGACATCATCGCCGACCTCGACCAGGCGCTCGCCAACGCGTAGGTCGCTGGTAGCGACTCGCCAGTCACCTCGTGATTCCGACGCGCTTTCATAGCTGAGAAAGCCCGCCCTCCGACGCCGATTTGACGCCGGAGGGCGGGTTTCGTACGCACTTGCTGCGGGAATGCCCCTTGCGGCGCCAAAACGGCGCCACAGCGGCGGCTTGGTACGCACTTGCTGCTAGAACTGGCCCTGCGGCGCCTTCGCCGCCGCGCCGCGGCGCTCCTACCTCCGGCGCTTGGTGTAGCGGTCGGGCTGGCCTGCGCTGGGGCACACGTCCGCCATGGGGCATCCCGCGCACTTGGGCGAGCGCGCCGTGCAGACGTCGCGCCCAAAGTGAATCCACCCCTCGTTGACGTTGCCCCACAGCTCGCGGGGGATGATGTCGAGAAGGTCCTTCTCGGCCGCCGCCGGCGTTGTTGCCCGGGTGAGTCCAAAGCGCGTTGCCAGGCGGAACACGTGAGTGTCCACCGCAATGCCGTCTACCACGCCAAACGCCTTGTTGAGCACGATGTTGGCGGTCTTTCTTCCCACGCCCGGCAGCTGGCAGAGCTCCTCCATGGTTCCCGGGACCTCTCCGCCAAAATCCGAGACAATCATCTGCGCCGCTTCGACGCAGTGCTTGGACTTTGCTCGCCAGAAGCCAATGGAGCGAATGACCTCGCCAACCTCTTCGGGGTCTGCAGCAGCCATGGCCTCTGCGTTGGGCCAGCGCGAGAAGAGCTCGGGCGTCACGCGGTTCACGCCGGCATCGGTGGTCTGCGCCGAGAGAAGCACGCATATCACGAGCTCGAATGGGTTCGTAAACGTAAGCGCACTCTTGACGCCAGGGTAGAGTTCACCCATGCGGCGGCATATCTCCGTGGCGCGCTCCCGCTTCGACTTCTTCGACTCTCGTGGCATGACTGCTCCTCTCGTCTGCCCACAATGATACCCAATAAACTGCAATTGGACGCGCCCGGCCTGCCGCCCAAGGCATCGGCATCGCGCTTGTCATCAGGGGCCATTCGAGTATCCAAATACGCCGCTCGCACCGCCATGTGGAACCGTTCCCGCGCTCGTTGGCTCAACACTTGTACGACCCCGGTCAGTTTGCGTTTATGGAATATAATTGGAAAATGATGGGGGTGACGGCCAATAAACCGCACGTCATGCCCCATGGGGGACACAAAGCGACGCGTGAGGAGCGAGCATGCAGACTCGTGACAGTTCTCTGTACTTGAGCGACGACGACCTCTACCTGCTAGCAAAGGGCGAGTGGTACCGCAGCTACGACAAGATGGGTGCGCACCAGGCCGTCGACGAGAACGGCACCGAAGGCTTCCACTTTGCCGTCTGGGCGCCCAAGGTTAACAGTGTCCACGTGATTGGCGAGTTCAACAACTGGGACGAGGGCGCCAATCCGCTCTCCAAGACCAAGACGGGCGATGTCTGGCAGGGCTTTGTCCCCGGTGTCCCAATGGGCTCGCTCTACAAGTTTGTTATCGAGACAAACTCTGGCAAGCGCCTCTACAAGGCAGACCCGTACGCGTTCTTTGCCGAGAAGGCCCCTGGTACGGCCTCGCGCACGTATGACATCAACGGCTATTCGTGGAGCGACGAGTCGTGGCTTGCCAAGCGCGCCAAGGCCGACAAGCTCAAGGTTCCTCTCAACATCTTTGAGGTGCACCTTGGCTCGTGGCGCCGTCACGGAGACGAGCCCCAGGGGGACCCGCGTCCCGATGGCACCTATCCTGGCCCGGGGGATCCATTCCCCGCGCAGCGCGGCGAGTTCTACACGTACGATGACCTCTCTGTCGAGCTTGTGGACTACGTTCGCACCATGGGCTACTCGCACATCGAGCTCATGCCCGTCATGGAGCACCCGTTTGATGGTTCGTGGGGCTATCAGGTGACGGGCTACTTCGCTCCAACCTCGCGCTACGGAGATCCTAAGCAGTTCAAGCACTTTGTCGATGCCTGCCACAAGGCTGGCATCGGGGTGATTCTCGACTGGGTGCCCGGAGGCTTCTGCGCGGACGAGCAGGGCCTTGCCGCCTTTAACGGCGAGATGCTCTATGAGAACGAGATTCACCCAAACTGGGGCACGCACAAGTTCGACTTCTCGCGTGGCCAGGTACGCACCTTCCTCATCTCCAACCTGCTCTATTGGATTGACGAGTACCACGCCGACGGCATCCGCATGGACGGCGTGACGTCGATGCTCTACCTCAACTTTGGCGTGGACGACCCGCGCCTCAAGAAGTTCAACTCGCGTGGCACCGAGGAGGACGATGACGCCATCGCGTTCGTCCGCCAGTGCAACTCCACGGTTGGCAAGTACTACCCGGACGTCTCAATGATCGCCGAGGAGTCCACGGCGTGGCCGCTCGTGACCTATCCGCCCGAGGACGGTGGCTTGGGCTTCAACTTCAAGTGGGACATGGGGTGGATGAACGACACGCTGCACTACATGCAGACCGACTTCCCCTATCGCCCGGGCAACCACCGGCTGCTCACGTTCTCGACCATGTACCAGTTCAATGAGAACTTCGTGCTTCCGCTCAGCCACGACGAGGTGGTCAACGGCAAGTGCTCCCTCATCACGCGCATGCCCGGCGATTACTGGCGCCAGTTTGCCGGCATGAGGGCGCTTGCCTTCTATCAGATGACGCACGCGGGCGGCAAGCTCAACTTCATGGGCAATGAGATTGCCCAGTTCATCGAGTGGCGCTACTACGAGGGAATTCAATACTTCCTGGCCGAGCAGTACGACACCCACCGCCACCAGCAGCAGTTTGTTGCGGCGCTCAACGCGTTCTACAACGCGCATCCCGCACTCTGGCAGCGCTCCTACACGAGCGACGGGTTCGAGTGGATTGATGCCGACAACGCCAAGCAGTCGATCATCTCGTTTATCCGCAAGGGCGACGACCCCAAGGATGACCTGGTCATCCTTATTAACTTTGACGTCAACGCGCGCGAGGACTTCCGCCTGGGGGTGCCCGAGGAGGGCTACTACGAGGAGCTCTTCAACTCCGACGCCGACCAGTTTGGCGGCTCCGGCGTGGTGAACATCGGCAAGCTTGAGACCAGCGAAACCCCGTGGAACGGCCGCGAGCAGTCGGTCGTGCTGCGCGTGCCTCCGCTTGGCGGCTTCATCCTGCACCGCACCGGTGCGCTGAGGAAGCGCCGCGCAACCTCCACGCGCACAAAGACCTCTGCGGCAAAGAAGTCGGAAACGAAAACTGCCGCAGCCGAGAAGAAGGCGCCCGCCAAGCCCGCGGCCAAGTCTGCGGCCAAGCCGGCCGCAAAGAAGCCTGCGGGCAGAAAGCCGGCCGCAAAGAAGCCCGCTACCCGCCGCTCCTCCTCGGCAAAGACGCCAAAGGACAAGTAGGCCGTCATTCGTCACGCGCGCCAAACCGTCAGGCAACGCGCGCGTGACGAACGCATCCGTATAATGAGACGGGAACGTTCTCATGTGATGTTCGAACGTTCTCGTCCCGTAAGACATGGCATTGGAGTCGCATGGCACAGGAAATGATCTTTAAGGACACGGCAGATTTCGAGAAGCAGTATCGCGAGGCCTGCATGGCAGACCTCAGCAAGAGGTTCGAGGACTGCACCGAGCTCGAGCGCTACCAGGTGCTCGCAACGCTCATCGCCAAGAAGTCGCGTAACGTTGGCATCGCGACGCACCAGAAGGGCGAGAAGAAGGTCTACTACTTCTCCCTCGAGTTCCTCCTTGGGCCGCTGCTCGATAACTACCTGCTCAACCTCGGTGTCCATGACCTTGTTGCCAAGGGCGTGGAGGACATGGGCGCCTCCCTCGAGAGCATCTGCCGCCAGGAGGCAGACCCCGGCCTGGGCAACGGTGGCCTTGGTCGTCTCGCCGCCTGCTTCCTCGACTCCATGGCACACGAGGGCATTGCGGGCTACGGCAATGGCATGCGCTATCACTACGGCCTGTTCCGCCAGGTCATCGAGGGTGGCCGACAGGTCGAGAAGACTGACAACTGGCTGGAGAACGGCTTCCCGTGGGAGTCTCGCCGCGACTCCGCCACGGTGATTGTCCAGTTTGGTGGTCAGGTGGTACGCCACGAGGACGAGACGGGCCGCTACTGGTTCACCCAGGAGGGTGGCGAGAAGGTGCGCGCCGTCCCGTATGACGTGCCCATCGTTGGCTATGGCACCAAGAAGGTCAATCGCCTGCGCCTCTGGAGCGCCGAGCCCTACGAGGAGAACTTCGACCTCGATGCGTTCAACGCCGGTGACTACGCTAAGGCGAACAAGTTCCGCTCTGACGTCGAGGCAATCTCCACGATCCTCTATCCCAACGATTCCGGCGAGCATGGCAAGATTCTGCGCCTCAAGCAGGAGTACCTGTTTGTCTCCGCTGGTCTGCAGACCATCCTTGCCACGTACGAGCGCGACTTTGGCCCGGACTGGGAGCACCTTGGCGATCACGTGGCCATCCACACCAACGATACGCACCCCGCCATGTGCGGTCCGGAGCTCATGCGCCTGCTGGTGGACGAGCGCGGCGTCGACTTTGACCTTGCCTTCAAGGTCGTCAAGCAGACTATCTCCTACACCAACCACACGGTCATGCCCGAGGCGCTGGAGAAGTGGCCCATCGACACCTTCCGCGCCCTCATGCCTCGTCTGTACATGTTCATCGAGGAGATCGACCGCCGCTATCGCGAGCGCTTCCCCCACACCTTTGATGACTGGGGCGAGATGCTCAAGAACACGGCCATCCTCTGGGACGGCCAGGTTCGCATGGCAAACCTCTCGATCATCTTTAGCCACTCGGTGAACGGCGTTTCCGCGCTCCACACGAGCATCCTGGAGGAGGGCGTCCTCAAGGACTTCTATCGCCTCTACCCCGAGATGTTCAACAACAAGACCAACGGCGTCTCTCACCGCCGCTTCCTCGCCGAGGCAAACCCCTCCTACGCGCGTCTCATCTCTGGTGCCATTGGCACGGGCTGGCTGGATGATGCCTTCGAGCTGGAGAAGCTCACGAAATTCGAGGGGGATGCCGGCTTCCTGGACGAGATGGAGAAGGCCAAGCGTACCGACAAGCAGCGCCTTGCTGACTACGTTCGCGAGACCTCCGGCGTCGACCTCGACTGCTCGATGGTCTTCGACGTGCAGGTCAAGCGCTTCCACGCCTACAAGCGTCAGCTCCTCAACGTGTTCAAGATCCTGGACGTCTACAGCCGCATCCTCGCGGATCCGCACTTTGATCCGCGCCCCACGGCGTTCATCTTCTCGGGCAAGGCTGCCCAGAGCTACACCTTCGCAAAGGAGGTCATCCGTCTCATCAACTCGGTTGCCGACGTGGTGAACAACGACAAGCGCGTGAACGACAAGATCAAGGTTGCCTTCGTTCCCAACTTTGCCGTGTCGAGCGCGCAGCTCATCTATCCTGCCGCCGAGATTTCCGAGCAGATCTCGACTGCCGGCACCGAGGCCTCCGGTACCTCCAACATGAAGCTCATGATGAACGCGGCCATCACGCTGGGCACCTATGACGGCGCCAACGTCGAGATCGCCAAGCTCGTGGGCGACGAGAACATCAAGATCTTTGGCCTTCGCACCGAGGAGGTCGAGGCCTTGCGCGCTTCCGGCCACTACTTCGCCTGGGATCAGTACAACGCCGACCGCGATCGCCTTGGTCGTGTTGTGGACATGCTTTCCGACGGCTCCCTCTCGCGTCTCTCGGGCAACTTCGAGAGCATCCGCGACTACCTCATGGTGAGCAACGACCCGGACCTCGTCCTGCGCGACTTCCGCTCCTACGTTGACGCTTGGGACGAGCTCACCACCGCCTACGGAGACCGCGCTGCGTGGAACAAGGCGGCGCTGCACAATACCGCCAAGGCCGGATACTTCTCTAGTGACCGAACCATTCGCGAGTACATGAGTGACATCTGGCATATTGAGGCATAGGAACTACCCCGCAGGTCTGCGGGTGGAAGACATGGTGTGCACCTGTTGGGACGTTAGAAGGGAATGGGGGACCTTATGAGCAAGAAGGAATGCATAGCGATGCTTCTTGCCGGAGGGCAGGGCAGCAGACTTGGCGCGCTTACCAGCAACGTGGCAAAGCCTGCGGTCTCGTTCGGCGGCAAGTTCCGCATAATCGACTTCGCGCTCTCTAACTGCGCGAACTCGGGTGTCTCGACGGTGGGTGTTCTCACCCAGTACCGCCCATACCTGCTGCACTCTTATATTGGCACCGGCGAGGCGTGGAACCTCGACGAGCGTGACGGCGGCGTCTCAATCCTGCCGCCGTACGCCACCCAGACCGGCGGCGCCTGGTACGAGGGCACGGCAGACGCCGTGACGCAGAACCTGGGCTACATCGACCAGAACGATCCCGAGTACGTGCTCATCCTCTCGGGCGACCAGCTGTACCGCATGGACTACGGCAAGATGCTCGAGAACCACAAGCGCCACAACGCCGACCTCACCATCGCCGTCATGCCCGTGCCCTGGGAGGAGGCCTCGCGCTTTGGCATCATCACCCAGGACGATGACGAGCGCATCCTCAAGTTCACCGAGAAGCCCAAGAAGCCCGATTCCAACCTCGCTTCCATGGGCATCTACATCTTCAACACCGACCTCCTCGTGAGCTCCCTCAAGGAGGACGCCGTTGATCAGACCTCCGAGCACGACTTCGGCAAGAACATCATCCCCAAGCTCCTGGCCGACGGCAAGCGCCTGTACACCTACGAGTTCAACGGCTTCTGGCGCGACGTGGGCACCATCTCGAGCTACCACGAGACGAGCATGGACCTTCTCGGCCCCAACCCCGCCTTCGACCTCTACAGCGAGGACTTCCCCATCATGAGCAACGCCTCTACGAGGCCGCCTGCGTACGTGGGTCGTGATGGCGACGTCGACGACTGCCTGGTTGCCAACGGCGTGCAGGTCTTCGGCAAGGCCAAGCACTCGATTCTCTCTGTCGACGCCTACGTTGGCGAGCACGCCACCGTCGTCGACTCCGTCCTGCTCCCCGGTGCCGTCGTGAAGAACGGCGCGCACGTTGTTCGCGCAATCCTGGGCGAGAACTCCGTCGTCGAGGAGAACGTGAACCTCGGTAGCGTCGACTCTACGAAGGACACGGCCGTCATTGGGAATGACGTCGTTGTCGGGAAGGGGGAGTAAGCAATGGAAAAGGTCATAGGCCTCATTACGTGCAACTACTCGGCCAAGTCTCCGAGCGCGCTGGTCGAGAACCGTCCGGTGGCGTCGATGCCGTTTCTCGGCCGCTACCGCCTGGTAGACTTCCCCCTGTCCAACATGGTCAACGCCGGTCTGCGCACCGTGGGCATGGTCATGCCCTACAACTACCGCTCGCTCATCGACCACGTGGGATCTGGCAAGGACTGGAACCTCGACCGCAAGAACGGTGGCCTCTTCATCCTGCCTGGCTCCGCGTTTGGCACCTCTCGCACCGGTGCGCGCTTCCTCCTTCGTGACCTCGTCCACAACAAGGTCTTCTTCACGAGGTCGAAGTCAGACTACGTGGTCTTCTCGACCGCGAACTTCGTCTACAACATCGACCTGGACGAGATGTACAACGCGCACGTGGCGTCCGGCGCTGACATCACCGTCCTCGTCAAGCAGGCGAGCGGAAACGACGCCGACGTGACCGGCTTCGAGCTCGACGGCTCTCGCGTCACCGGCGTGAAGCACGGCGTCTCGTTCGGCGACACCGCGTTCCTCGACTGCTTCCTGATCAGCCGCCAGCTGCTGCTCGACATGTTCGACTGGTACGCTGCCACTGACTACCTCGACCTCTTCGAGGCGATGAGCAACGACTTTGGTCGCGTGAACGTCCAAGCGTACAACTTTGAGGGCTATGCCGCGGCAGTGTTCAACAAGAAGAGCTACTACCGCTCCAACATGGACGCTCTCGATCCCCGCATCAACGCCGAGCTCTTCCCCGAGGGCCGCTTCATCAAGACCAAGGCGCACGACACGTCGCCCGCAAAGTTCGAGGTGGGCTCCCGAGTCACCAACTCGCTCGTCTCGGCAGGCTGCCGCATCTTTGGCAACGTGGGTGACTCCATCCTTGGCCGCAACGTCATCGTGGAGAGCGGCGCCACCATTCGCGGCTCCGTGGTGATGCAGGACTGCGTCATCAAGAGTGGCGCCCGTGTCGAGAACGCGATCGTCGACAGGAACAACCTCGTCCCGGCGGGCACCGAGCTTCGTGGTACCCCCGAGGACGTCCTGGTCAAGGAAAAGGGTTGCGAGTAGAGGTGGGTACCATGCCAACAAGCGCACACCGCAGGAAGCTGAGGATTCTCTTCGCTTCCTCAGAGGCGGTGCCGTTCGCCAAGACCGGCGGCTTGGGTGACGTGGCGGGTTCCCTCCCACGCGCACTCAAGCATGCCGGTGCCAAGGCCGCCGTAATCATGCCCAAGTACGGGACCATTCCCCAGGAGTACCGGGACCGCATGAAGCACATCGCGGACTTCTACGTGCCCCTGGCCTGGAGGAACGTCTACTGCGGCATCGAGAAGCTCGAGCTCCAGGGACTCGACTTCTACTTCGTGGACAACGAGGCCTACTTCAAGCGTGACGGACTCTACGGCTACTTTGACGATGGCGAGCGCTTCGCGTTCTTCGCGAAGGCAATCTGCGAGGCCATCGTCAAGGTGCCCGAGCTTGCCTGCGACGTCTTGCACTGCAACGACTGGCAGACGGCGCTCTGCCCCGTCTTCCTGCGCGAGCTGTACCGCGGGGCACCGCAGTGCAATGACGTCAAGACCGTCATGACGGTCCACAACATCAAGTTCCAGGGCCAGTACGGCGACAAGATGCTCTCTGACGTCCTCGGCCTTGCCGACATCCCCGCCGCCCGCGACCAGCTCTACTGCGACAAGGACTCCATCAACTTCATGAAGGGCGGCCTGTGCTACGCGGACGCCCTCACCACCGTGAGCCCGAGCTATGCCTACGAGCTGCAGATGCCGTTCTACGGAGAAGGGCTCGACCCCATCTTCCGCAGGCGCTCCGGCATCCTCTCCGGCATTCTCAACGGCATCGACACCACCATCTGGAACCCCAAGACCGACGGCATGATCCCTGCGAACTACTCGCCCGACGACCTTGCCAACAAGGCCGAGTGCAAGCGCGCCCTCCAGGAGGAGCTGGGCCTTCGCCAGGATCCCACGCGACCGCTCGTGGTCATGATCGGCCGCCTCACCAACCAGAAGGGCCTGGGCCTTGTTCGCTATGCCATGGACGGCATCATGCAGCGCGGCGTCCAAGTGGCCATCCTTGGCACTGGCGACGCGGACCAGGAGGAGGCGTTCCGCTACTTCGACCAGAAGTACGGCGACATGATATGCGCGCGCATCGCGTTCGACAACGCGCTCTCGCACCGCATGTACGCAGGCGGCGACATCCTTCTCATGCCGTCCGAGTTCGAGCCATGCGGCCTCTCCCAGATGATTGCCATGCGCTATGGCACCCTTCCCCTCGTGCGCGAGACGGGCGGCCTGCGCGACTCGGTGGTCCCGTACAACAAGTTCACCGGCGAGGGCACGGGCTTCCGCTTCTCCAACATGAACGCGGACGAGATGGCCGACACGCTCCTCGGTGCCTGCGAAATCTTCTGGACGAACCATGAGCTGTGGACTAAGCTCATGCTCCAGGCCATGGCGACGGACTTCAGTTGGCGCCGAGCCGCAAACGACTACATGGACATCTACCACGGCCTTCACCCAGAGGTCATTCGGTACAACAAGAGAAGAGACAGGTAAGGCTTGAAGGCACGTCACGTAACCTCCGAGAGGGAGTACAGAGATCCCTTTGGCGCCGTCCGGCTGGGCGGCGCCGTTACTGTAGGCATCGACGTCTGGGACGACGACGTGACGTTCTGCACGCTTCGTACCTGGACCGACGGAGTGGGCGAGCGCCTGCTCGAGATGCATGGCGAGCAGCGCGGGAGCGTGACGCACTTCTCGGTCACCTTTACCCCGGAGCGCACCGGCATCATCTGGTACAGCTTCGACATCGAGGCGTCCGACGGGGCCGTGTGGCGCTACGGTGCACAGCCGGGCTGGACCACGGGCGAGGGCACGTTTGCCTATGGGGACCCCCCGTCGTTCCAGATCACGGTCTACAAGCAGCGCGCCATCCAGCCCAACTGGTATCGTGGCGGCATCGTCTACCAGGTCTTCCCCGATCGCTTTGCGCGGGGCGGGGACTGGCGCCACAGGGCTGACGTTGCCATGGAACGCCCTCACATCGCCGGCCCAGGCCGAGCGGTGGTAGACGACTGGTCCACGCCGCCCACCTATGACAAGGACGAGAACGGCCGCATCAGGCGCTGGGACTTCTACGGTGGCACCCTCGAGGGCGTTCGCGAGAAGCTGCGCTACCTCAAGGACCTTGGCGTGACGGTCATCTACCTCAACCCCATCTTCGAGGCGGCAAGCAACCACCGCTACGACACCGGTGACTACATGGCCATCGACCCCATGCTCGGTGACGAGGAGAGCTTCCGCCGCCTGTGTGTGGACGCCGAGGAGATGGGCATCTCCGTGATTCTGGACGGTGTGTTCAACCACACCGGGTGCGACTCGCGCTACTTCAACAAGTACGGGAACTATCCGGACTCTGTTGGTGCCTACCAGAGCGCAGACTCGGTCTATCGCCCGTGGTACACCTTCCACGACGACGGGACCTACGACAGCTGGTGGGGCGTGGACGACCTGCCGGCCATCAACGAGAACGACCCCTCCTACCACGAGTTCATTTGTGGGCGCGAGGGCGTGGTGCGGCGCTGGCTCCGCGACGGCGCGCGTGGCTGGCGCCTGGACGTGGCCGACGAGCTTCCGGACAGCTTCATCGCCGACATCAAGCATGCGGTCCTCGCCGAGAAGCCCGACGGCCTTCTCATCGGCGAGGTGTGGGAGGACGCCAGCAACAAGACGGCCTATGGCTCCCTGCGCCAGTACTTCGAGGGCTCGGAGCTTGATGGCACCATGAACTACCCGCTGCGCGAGGGGCTTCTCGCCTTCATGCGCAACGAGATTGGGGCACAGGAGTTGACGCGGCGCCTGGAGCAGCTGGGCGAGAACTACCCCGGCCAGGCGCTCTACAGCGAGCTCAACCTCCTGGGCAGCCACGATCGCGAGCGTCTCTTTACGACGCTTGGCGGCGCTCCCAACCCCGACATGCTCTCGGAGCCGGAGCGCGCGTCGTATCGCCTGGACCCCGGTCAGCGCAACCTGGCCAAGAGCCGCCTGTGGGCAATCACCCTCCTGCAGATGACCCTGCCGGGCGTTCCCTGCATCTACTACGGGGACGAGCGCGGCATGGAGGGCTTCCGTGATCCGTACAACCGCGCCGCGTATCCTTGGGACGGTGGCGACAAGGACTGCTTTGACATCTACCGCAATGCCATCGCCGTGCGCAAGACGCTCGACGTCCTGGTAGATGGCCGCTTCAACCCGTTCTCGGTGGTCGATGACGTGTTTGGCTTCTGGCGTCGGAGCCGCACCAAGAGCGATTGCGTCTGCGTGCTGGTGAACGCCAGCCTGAACGCGTCCCACACCGTTCGCGTGCCCATCGAGAGCGGCATGGAGGTCTCCGACGTCGTCTCTGGGCGCGACCCCAAGGTGTCGCAGGGCCAGGCAGAGGTCTTCCTGTGGCCGCTGGGCACGGCCGTGCTTCACTTCCACAGGCACGAGCGACTCCAGAAGCCGCTCGAGCGTGGCATGGGTGTGCTGTGCCACGTGACCTCGGTGCCCAACGACGGCAGGCCGGGAACGTTGGGAGCGCCGGCGAAGCGCTTTGTTGACTGGCTCGCCAGCTGCGGTCAGCGCTACTGGCAGGTGCTCCCCGTGAACCCCACGGATGAGTACGGCTCGCCCTACGCGGGACTGGCTGCCAACGCGGGCAACGTTGCCCTGCTCGAGCGCGATCCCGAGGAGGTTCTCGCAGACGAGGCGCTCTTTGGCGACGGGCGCTTCGCGGAGTTCTGTGACGATAACGACTACTGGCTCACGCCATACGCCACCTTCTGCGCGCTGAAGGACAAGTTTGACGACGCGCCGTGGCAGGCGTGGCCGGAGCAGTACCGCAGCTATTCGCCCCGGCTCGCCGATGATCCTGAGCTGGTGCCGGGCATCGAGGCGGCGCGCAAGCTGCAGTTTGAGTTCCAGCAGGAGTGGAACGAGCTTCGCGCGTACGCCAACAAGCGCGGTGTGCGCATCGTGGGCGACATGCCCATGTACGTCTCGGCAGACTCTGCGGACGTCTGGAGCGAGCCCGACATCTTTGACCTGGACGAGGACGGGCATGCGGCCATGCAGGCCGGCGCACCTGCCGATCAGCTCTCTGCCGAGGGCCAGCTCTGGGGCAACCCTACCTATGACTGGGACGTCCTACGCTCCGATGGCTACGACTGGTGGCTGCGCAGGCTCGGCCGCGCATTCAAGCTCTACGACTACGTACGTCTCGACCACTTCATTGGGTTCTCCTCGTACTACGAGATCGAGGCGGGCAAGCCGGCCACCGAGGGCGCATACGCCTTTGGGCCAGGCGCCAACCTCTTCCGCTCTGCCAACAAGCTCTTTGGTGGCCTGCCGCTCATTGCCGAGGACCTGGGCAACATTACGCCGGCCGTACGCGCGCTTATTGCCGAGACGGGCGTGCCGGGCATGAGCATCGTGCAGTTTGCCGACCAGGACGTTCGCAACGAGTTCACGCCCAACAGGGAGTCTGTAGTCTACACGGGCACGCATGACACCGAGACCCTCGTGGGCTGGTGCGCGCGCAGCTTTGTCGAGGGCGACCCCGAGAAGGCAGTCGAGGTGGCGCGTGACATCGAGCGCCGCACCGTGGGCGTCAAGAACGACCTGGTGATCCTGCCACTTCAGGACGTGCTGCTTCTGGGCGACGAGGCGCGCATGAACGTGCCGGGCGTGGCCGAGGGCAACTGGACGTGGCAGGCAGATGCCGCCGACGTGGATGCCGCGACCAGCTGGCTGCGCGAGCTGGCAAACGAGTCCGGGAGGGCCGTTGAGAAACGGTAGGGCCTCCTCTGTGTGAGCAGCCTAGTTGTTGTTCGAAATACTTGATGGGCGCCTGGGGATGAACCCTCGGCGCCCTTTCTATTTTCTCTATTACGCATTTTTCACAGAGTTGAATGGTCACTTAATATCTGTGTAAGCGTTCAGTTATGATTGGCAGAGTCCTTTACATGAACCAAATACTCGTCCAGAGGATCTGCCATGGCACTTACACGAGAAGAGTTTGACATCCTAAGTTCGCTGGCCGCCAATGAGGCCGGCGTTCCCGCAGCATCTCCTGTGATTGAGGGGCTTCGCAGCCTTGGCCTTGTTGCCGGCACCACCATCACTGAGCTTGGGCGCAAGGCGCTGCAGCCCTACCGGGTGGAGAACGCGGTCATCATGGCAGCGGGGCTCTCGTCTCGCTTTGTGCCCATCTCGTACTGGCGGCCCAAGGGGCTCACAAGCGTGCATGGCGAGGTCCTCATCGAGCGCCAGATTCGTCAGCTCCACGAGGTGGGAATCACGAATATCACGGTGGTCGTGGGCTATCGTGCGGACGAGTTTGCCTACCTTGCGGAGAAGTACGGCGTCCGTCTCGTGAAAAACGACCTCTACGCCGAGAGGAACAACAACTGGACTCTCTGGCTCGTTCGCGACCAGCTGAGGAACACCTACATCTGCTCGTCGGACGACTACTTTGTCAGCAATCCCTTCGAGACCTATGTCTACCATGCGTACTACTCGGCGGTCTACATGGACGGCCCCACAGACGAGTGGTGCCTTGGCGTCGACAAGGACGATCGTATCACCTCCGTGACGGTGGGAGGCAAGGACGCGTGGTCCATGCTCGGGCACGTCTACTTTGACCGGGCATTCTCCAACTCGTTCGTGCGCATCCTCGGTGACGTTGTGAGCGATCCTTCTTACGAGGAGCGCCACGCGGACGAGCTCTGGGAGGCCATCTACGCGCGCAACCTCGACAGCCTCTCGATGGACATGCGCCGCTACCCCAAGGGAGAGGTCCTCGAGTTTGACTCGGTCGACGATCTGGTCGAGTTTGACCCCCAGTTCCTAGCCTCGGTCGACTGCCCTGCGCTTGACAATATCGTGGCGGTCCTTGGCTGCGATCGAACGCAGATACACGACTTCCGTCCCATTAAGAACGGCCTTACCAACCTCACCTTCCACTTTGCCGTGGGCGCAGACGAATACGTCTATCGCCACCCCGGCATCGGCACCGAGAAGTTCATCAACCGCACGGCCGAGACGGATGCAGATACGGTTGCCCACCAGCTGGGAATCGACCGCACCTTCATCTACGAGGACGCCGAGAAGGGCTGGAAGATCTCTCACTTTGTGCCAAACGCAAGGAACGTGGATCCATTCAACGACGTCGAGGTCTCTCGGGCCATGAGCCTCGCCCGCACCTTTCACGAGTCTGGCGCGTGCATTGACGCCTCGTTTGACTTCTACAAGGACGGCCTGGGCTACGAGAGCCTGCTCAAGGACCACGGGGCCATTGACATTCCCGGCTACGAGGAGCTGCGCGAGAAGGTCACCCGCCTGAACGACTACTGCACCGCCGATGAAGGCTTTTCCGCTTGCTTTTGCCACAACGACTACCTGCCGCTCAACTTCCTCATTGGCGAGGACGGCGCGATGAGCGTGATCGACTGGGAGTTTGCCGGCATGGGCGACCCAGGCAACGATACGGCGACCTTCATCATCTGCTCCCAATACGACGAAGACCAGGCAAACGCTGCCATCGACGCCTACTTTGGGCGCGCTGCCACACCAGTCGAGCGTCGCCACTTCTGGGCGCGCGTGGTGCTCGGCGGCTGGTGCTGGTACGTCTGGGCGCTCGAGAAGGAGGCCGAGGGCGCCGGCGTGGGGGAGTGGCTCGGCATCTACAAGAGCTATGCCGTCACGTACGTTGACAAGGTCCTCTCGTGGTACGAGAAGAACGACATCCTGGCTGCTTAAGTAGGTATTGAGAGGGGTCAATCATGCCCTATGGCTTTGGCGCTGCACTCACCTGGGCGCTCGACACGGTAATTCTCGGCATCGCGCTTGCCAACCCCGCCTTCGCGGCAACGCCGCAGGCAATCGCGCTGGCCGCCTTCACAAGCACCTTCCTCCACGACGCAAGCTCGGCGGTCTTCTCATTTGCCTACATGGGAATCCGTCGCAAGCTGGGCGAGACCTGGCGCACGCTTCGCAGCAAGAGCGGGCTGGTGATTGTGGGCACAGCGCTTATCGGCGGACCTGTGGGCATGACAGGGTACGTGCTTGCCATCAACAATATTGGTCCCGCGTACACGGCGGCGATATCCGCCTTCTTCCCAGCGTACGGTGCGGCACTTGCGACCGTGGTCCTGAAGGAGCGCATGCGGCCCTACCAGTGGTCGGGGCTTGTCGCGTGCCTGGTCGCCGTGGCTGTGCTGGGTTGGACACCCGTCGACGGCGTGCCCGGTAGTTGGACCATGGGCATCATTGGCGCCTTGGTGTGCGTGCTTGGCTGGGGCACCGAGGCCGTAGTGATCGACTGGGGCCTGCGCAACGCAAGCGTGGACGACGAGTGCGCCATGCAGATACGACAGACAACCTCTGCCCTTACGTACGCGCTGGTCATCCTCCCGCTGCTCGGCGCGTGGCCCAGCACCATTGAGGCCCTCGTCTCGAGCGCCATGCCCACCATTGCCCTTGCGGCGCTTTCTGGTACGGCTTCCTACCTGCTCTACTACAAGGCCATCGCGAGCATTGGCGCCTCGCGTGCCATGGCCCTCAACATCACCTACTCTGCCTGGGCCATTCCCTTCTCGCTCCTGCTCCTGGGCACGATGCCCGACGTACGCGGCGTCGTGTGCGCTGTCGTTATCATCCTTGGGGCCGTCACGGCGGCAACCGACGTGAAGGCCCTCTTTGGGCACGGGGAGAAGGCTGAGGCGTAGAGGCGCTTCTTGGCACCGCCTGGCCCTGGGCGCCCCAATTTGCAGTCGAGGTGTGGGGCGTCCTGGGACGTCCGCCCGTGCCCCTGCCACCTGATACAATCGCGGAGAATTACCGCTACTACGAGCCCGCATGCATGCCATGCGGGCCGCTTTGCATGTCTCTCTGCTGTACCAAGGAGTTGCCTTCATGTTTATCAACAGGGTCTCTCGCCAGCTGCTTTCTGCACCCGAGCTCGTCCCGCTTCTCCACGAGCTGGGCTGCGGCAATGACGCCTCCCTCGCCGTGGGCCAGAGCGCCCGACCGCTGATGATTGCGGCGCTCTGGGCACGAGACCCGCGTCCCTGTCTGGTTGTTGTCTCGGGCGAGGAGGCGGCGGATCGCGCCGCGCGGGCGCTTGCCGCCTGGCTGGGCCAGGACGTCGTTGCCCGCTATCCCATGCGCCGCGATCACCCGTGGGCCGAGGCTGCCCCCGATGACGCCGTTATTGGCGCCCGCTGCCGTGCGATTTCCCGTCTGGCTGCAGGTGAGAAGTGCGTCGTGGTGGCATCGGCGCCGGCGCTCTTGCGTCGCGTGCCGCCGGCGGGATCGGGCTACTTTGCCTCGAGCACCTTCTCCGTGGGTGATGAGGTTCCCTTCGAGGACGTGGCGCCCCTGCTTGTAGGGATGGGCTACACGGACGTGGGCGACGCGGAGGACGTAGCGGCACCCGGAACCTTTCACGTGCATGGAGACTCCGTCGACGTGTTCCCCGCGCAGGCAACCTCTCCGGTGCGCATCGAGTTCTTTGGCGACGAGATTGACCGTGTGCGCCGCATGGTGCCCTCCACGGGCCAGACCATCGGCGAGCTGGACTCCGTTGACGTGGTTCCCTGCCGCGAGATGGCCTTCACCAACGAGACCATCTCCCGCGCCGAGAAGGCGCTCTACAACCGCGCCCAGAACGACACCAAGCTCGCGGCGGATCTTGAGGCCATCCAGGCGCGCGCCGCTCAGCCGTCGCTCGAGAAGTACCTCCCCGTGCTCTACGGCGGCTCGGCCAGCCCCATCGAGCACATCGCGAAAGATGCCCTCGTGGTGCTCGCAGAGCCCCGTGCGCTTTTCGACGACTGCCAGCGGGCCATGGACGACATCTCTGCCTCGGCCTCCTCGGCTCACGTCTCGACGGACGGGCTCTACACCAGCCCGCGCGAGATGGACTTTGGGCGCCAGCAGCGCCTGTCCCTCTCGTCCATCCTCAGGGTGGGCGGTTCGGTGACGGCGGAGCTCAAGGTGCGTCAGCCCAACGTGGCCGGTGCCGACACCAAGCTCATCTCGGTTGTTCGTCAGCTCATTAATGACAACACCAGTGTGGTGTTCGCCGCGCCGGACCGCGGTGCCCGCGAGTCGCTCGAGCTGCGCCTCACCGACGAGCACATTCCCTTTGCGGAATCGCTGGGCTCGGCTGCCGAGAATGCCGTGCCCGTGACCTCCCCAGACGCCAACGGTGCCGTGGCGCCCCTGCGCCGCGGCTCGGTGACCTTCACGGACGCGCCGGTGCCCGCGGGCATCGTGGTACCCTCGGCGCACCTGGGCGTGCTCTCGATTTCCGACCTCACGCCGCGCACGGCGCGCAACCGCCGTCGCGCCAAGCGCGTGGACCCCACGAGCGTGACCTTCCCGTTCAAGCCCGGCGACTACGTGGTCCACGCCACGCACGGCATCGCGCTCTTCTCACAGATTGTGCGCCAGGAGGTCGCCGGGCGCATGCGCGACTACTTCCTGCTGGAGTACGCCGGCGGCGACAAGCTCTATGTGCCGCTCGAGCAGGTCGACCGCATCACGCGCTACGTGGGCCCCGATGGCTCCTCCCCGCGCCTCACGCGTCTTAACACGGCGGACTGGTCACGCGCCACGGGCAAGGCCCGGCGCTCGGCCAAGAAGCTGGCGTTTGACCTGGTTGACCTCTACACGCGCCGCGCTTCGGTGACGGGCTATGCCTTCTCGCCCGACACCCCCGCCCAGCTGGACATGGAGTCGAGCTTCCCCTACGAGCTCACGCCCGACCAGGCCTCGGCCGTGGCCGACATCAAGGCCGACATGGAGGCGAGAAAGCCCATGGACCGGCTGCTCTGCGGTGACGTGGGCTTTGGCAAGACCGAGGTCGCCCTGCGTGCGGCGTTCAAGTGCTGCCAGGACGGCAAGCAGGTCATGGTCCTTTGCCCCACGACGATCCTCGCCGAGCAGCACTTCGAGACGTTCTTCTCGCGCTTCTCGCCCTTCGACCTGGACGTCCGCGTGCTCTCGCGCTTTGTGACACCCGCCCAGCAGCGGCAGGCGCTCGAGGGCTTTGCCACAGGCACGGTGAACGTGCTCATTGGCACGCACAGGCTCCTCTCGGCAGACGTCAACCCCCACGACCTTGGGCTCGTTATCATCGACGAGGAGCAGCGCTTTGGCGTGCAGCACAAGGAGCAGCTCAAGAACATGCGCGAGCAGGTCGACGTGCTCACGCTCTCGGCCACGCCCATCCCGCGCACCATGCAGATGGCCATGAGCGGCGTGCGCGACATGAGCCTCATCATGACGCCGCCGCCGGGACGTCTGCCCGTGAAGGTGCACGTGGGGGAGTGGGACCCAGATCTGGTCTCGGCAGCCATCCGCAACGAGCTGGAGCGCAAGGGGCAGGTCTACTACGTGAGCAACCGCGTGACTACCATCGACGATGCCGTGGCGCGCGTGATGGAGGCGGCGCCCGAGGCGCGCGTGGGCGTGGCGCACGGCAAGATGAGCGCCCGCGAGGTAGAGGACGTGATGCTGCGCTTCCAGGAGCACGAGATTGACGTGCTGGTGGCAACGACCATCATCGAGAGTGGCATCGACAACCCCCGCACCAACACGCTCATCATCGAGGACTCCCAGCGCCTGGGCCTGGCCCAGCTCTACCAGCTCAAGGGTCGCGTGGGGCGTGGCCGCACGCAGGCGTACGCCTACTTCATGTTCCCGGCGTCGCAGCCGCTCACGCCCGAGGCCACCGACCGCCTCACCGCCATCAACGAGTACCAGGACCTGGGTAGCGGCATGCGCATTGCGATGCGCGACCTCGAGATTCGCGGCGCGGGCTCGCTCATGGGCGCCGAGCAGCACGGCAACCTCTCGAGCGTGGGCTTTGACCTCTTCACGCAGATGCTGGGCGAGGCCGTTGCCGAGGCGCGCGGCGAGACTGCCGAGGTGGAGGTGCCCGAGGTCACCATCAACCTCGCCGCCGACTTCTACCTGGCCGAGGAGTACATGCCCGAGGTGGACCAGCGCGTGCTCGCGTACCGCAGGCTTGCCGCAGCAACGGAGCTCTCCGACGTGGATGCGCTCCAGCGCGACCTTGAGGAGAGCCACGGGGCGCTGCCGCTTGCCGGCCGCAACCTCCTTGACCGGGCGCGCATCCGCATCCGCGCGCAGCGCCTGGGGTGCACGGTGGTCTCGCTCACCAATGGACGCCTCATCTACCAGGGAATCGACGTGCCGAGAAAGACGGCCCTCAAGCTCAAGGAGCGCGGCGCGCTGGTCTATCCCAAGACGCACAAGCTGGCGTACCCCTTCCGCGCAAAGCAGGAGGAGGTCATGCCCGCCGCGCTTGGCGTGCTGGAGGAGGTCGGCGGCGGCGACGAGACGGACGACGAGTAGGGGCTGGCAGTAGCCACAACGTGACGAGAGGGGACGACCTCATGGCTTTGAGCAGGGATGACAGGGCAAGGCTCATCAGGTCTGGCAAGTTGGCGCGCACGGCGCTTGCGGCAGCGCACATGGGGTCGCGGACAGGCGCGCTCGCCGCCACCGGCGATGGCCTGCCTGTTGATGAGTTTCTCGCCGGTGACATCATGGACTACCTGCGCGGTGCCCTTGTTGTCGAGGACGCAGGCGATGGCCTTGTCCAGCCGTACCGCTTCTCGGAAAAGCAGCTGCGCTACTTCGATGCCATCGATCGCGGCCACAGAGCTCGCGCTACCTCCGGCATATGCATGTCGCTTGTGACCACGGGGGACGAGGTCTCGTTCGACTGCCGCGTGACCCAGCCCCTCGACCGTGCGAAGCCGATGTACGACGAGGTCATGGGGCATCTGGGGAGCCTTGGCCAGGCTGAGGACGGGCTCATTGACGGCATCGACGTGGTCGTGGGGAGTGGCCAGGCCCATACCGTGGCTGTCCGCGACGGGCGCATCTCTGTGAGCTTTGACAATCCCGGTCACACGCCCGTTGAGGTGCGCGTCTACCTTCCGCTCATCATGTCTGTGGCCGTTGGGCATCTCGCCGCCAACGGCACGCTTACGCCCGCGTCCCGGCGCGCCTATCTTCTCGCCTTGGGCGACTCCATTACCCAGGGCTTTGTTGTGGGGTGCCCGTCGCTCTCGTACCCCGCGCTCCTCTCGGCGTCCCTTGGCCTTGACCTCGTGAACCAGGCGGTTTGCGGCTACGTCTTTGACCCGCAGACGCTTGCGGGCATCAAGGCCTTGCGCGGCGAGCCGCCCGCTGCGATCACCGTTGCCTATGGCACCAACGACTGGAAGCGCAAGGGCTCGGGCAAGAAAATCCGCCGCGATGCAACTGCCTATCTGGACCGCCTGTGCAAGCTCTTCCCGCATACACCCATCTACGTACTCACGCCGCTCTGGCGCACGGAGGAAGACGACCCCCAAGCGCTCGCGGACATCCCCAGCGGCAAGCCGCTCTCGTGGGTGCGCCGCGCAATCGAGCGTGCCTGCAAGGGGCGTCCAAACGTGACCGTGATCGACGGCGCGGCAGTCCTGCCCAGGAACCCGCTCCTGTTTGCCGACGGCAGGCTGCACCCCAGCTCATCAGGCGCAACGTACGTTGCCGAGGCGCTTGCTGCGGCCATGCGGGCAAACGAGGTCGCCGTCGCTGGCACGCCCCATCCGGCGACAGAGCCCGAGCCCGTACGAGAGCAGGCTCCCGAGGAGGCCGGGGCTGACCTTGACGCCGTTGACGCCGAGAGCCTCTCGCGTCCGGGAGCCCCGGCCGCACACCCGGAGTTCGACCGTCTCGTCCGCACAGTCTGGCGCCTGCGTCAGGAAGACGGCTGCCCCTGGGACCGCGAGCAGACGCACGAGTCCCTTGCGCGCTATATGGTCGAGGAGGCCTACGAGGCGGCCGAGGCCCTGCGCACGGGCGACAACCCCCACATGGCCGAAGAGCTTGGTGACGTGCTCTACCAGGTGATCCTTAACTCCGAGGTGGCCTCGGAGAAGGGTTCGTTCACCATCGACGACGTGTGCCGTGCCATAGACGAGAAACTCGTGCGCCGCCATCCGCACGTGTTTGGGGGTATGGACGCCGAAACCCCCGAGGACGTGGCGCGCATCTGGGACAATGTGAAGCGCCGCGAGCGCGAGGCGACGGGTGGACGGGCCGCGAAAGCCGAGGAGGGGCTTCTCGACTCGGTGCCGCGCTCGATGCCTGCGCTCATGCAGTGCCAGAAGATCAGCTCCCGCGCGGCCAGGGCGGGCTTCGACTGGGATGACGTATCAGGCGTGTGGGAGAAGGTGCGCGAGGAGCGCAACGAGTTCGAAAGCGAGCAAAAGGGCTCGCAGAGCCGTGCGCTGGAGTTTGGCGACCTGCTCTTCTCGCTGGTCAACGTTGCGCGTATGGAGGGCATCGACGCCGAGGGCGCGCTGACGCAGAGCAACGAGAAGTTCCGTCGCCGCTGGTCGCGCATGGAGGAGCTGGCCCGCGAAGGAGGCGTCGCTCTCGAGGACCTTTCGACCGAGGAGCTCAACGTTCTTTGGGACCGTGCGAAGCAAGAGGAGAAGAGATCTTGACCCTGCCCGAGCGCCTTCCTGGTATACACTGAGACCCATACGGCGCGTCCGCGCTGTCACGCCAAACCACACTAGAAACGAAGCAACGGCATGAGCAGATATTCGGGCACAGAAATTGCGCTGAGAGGTTCCGTAGACGTGTCTCCCAGACCGGCTGTCTATACCTATTCCGCAGGTAGAACCCATCGTTCACCATTCTCCTCGGTGATGGAGGGCGTTCGCGTGGAGGAGGACGGCCCCACTGGTCGCCACGTGGGCACGGGTACTGCCGCACGGCCGCGCTCTGCCCGCATGCAGGCCTCTGAAGCCCGCAGGCGCGCCTCTCGCGGCGCCTCCGTCGGCCGCGCACAAGCGACGCGCTCTGTGGGTGCTGCAAGCGCCGCTCGCACGCGTCCGCGCTCCGATCGCCGCGCGCAGCGCGTTGCCGAGCCCGCGTCCGGTGCCGTTGCCGACGTTGCCTCCAGGGCGGCGGATGTGGCCTCAGGTGCCACGTCCGCGGCCTCTGCGACGGTCTCGCGTGCCGAGGAGTTTGCGGGCGCGCATCGCCTTCCTGTCATCATCGTTGCCGTAATCATTGCCACGGCGGTCATGCTCTATGGCCCCGCCTGCAACCTCTATGCGGCATGGCGCTCGGGACTTGATCTTCAGGCCACCTATGATGCCACCGCCCAGAGCAACGACCAGCTCACCAGCGAGGTCGACGCCCTCATGACACCCGAGGGCGTCCAGGACCTTGCGCGCGAGCGCGGCTACGTTGGAGAGGGCGAGACGGGCGTGGTTGTCGAGGGCCTCTCGGATGCTGATGCCGATGCCACCCCCATGGGCACGGGCACGGTCGTCTCGGCGGATGTTCCCTGGTACGTGAATGTCGCCGACGTCATTTTCCACTACTCCACGGACACCTCGGGAAGCGGTAACTAATGCGCAGGGTCGCGGTCATCGACATTGGTACGGTCACCTGCCGCCTTGCGGTGGCAGACGTCGAGGGGTCCCGCGTTGTGCGGCTGGGCAAGCAGTCGAACATCTGCAACCTTGGGCAGGACGTGGACAGGACCGGCAAGCTTGCGCAGGATGCCATGGAGCGCGTCTTTGCCTGCGCAAAAGCCTACGTCACGACCGCGCGCGAGTCCGGCGCAGAGGCCGTGTGCTGCACCCTCACAAGCGCCGCACGCGATGCCTCGAACTCGCCCGAGCTGGGCGCCGCCCTTGCCTCGCTGGGACTCGATTCTCTCATCATCCCCGGTCAGATCGAGGGCGCCCTCACCTTCCTGGGCGTAGCGCAGGACTTTGAGGGTCGCCGCATCCTGGTTGCCGACAACGGTGGCGGCTCCACCGAGCTTGCCGTGGGCGAGCTTGCTAGCGGCACCCTTGACCTGGGGTGGGTTACCTCGGTCCAAGTTGGCTGCAGGCGGCTTACAGAGCGTTTCCTCTCGCGCGAGGACCCGCCGTCTGCTGCGGACCTGGCCCAGGCCCACGAGTACGCGGCGCAGACCTTCTCGCAGGCGCTCAAGGACGCAGGAGGGCGCCTGGGCAATCCCCAGACGCTTGTGGTCACAGGCGGGACGGTCACCACGCTCGTTGCCATCGATGCCGAACTTGACCCGTACGACCCCGCATACGTGCATCTTCACGAGCTTGCGGGCGAGCAGGTCGACGCCCTTGAGCGGCGCCTTGCCTCGCTCACGCAGGAGGAGCGCGCCGCGCTCAAGGGCATCCAGGCCAAGCGTGCGCCCGTGATCTTGGGTGGCGCTGTTGCCGTGTCAGAGCTTGTGCGCCAGACGGGCTTTTCGAGCCTCACGGTGAGCGAGAGCGATCTTCTCTTTGGCCTTTCGATCGTCGCTGCTGCTATGCTTGAGGGGCGCGAGTCTCCGGTGGTGTGGAAGCCCACCATGAGACCGCTCAAGACGTCTGGGGAGTAGGGCACTCCCAAGACGAGCTGGGGGCGTGGCGGAATTGGCATACGCAGGGGACTTAAAATCCCTCGCCGAAAGGATTGTGGGTTCGAGTCCCACCGCCCCTACCATTTCTCGACTCGGTTAGCACGCGGCCTGCCTTCGGTTTGCGCGCGGCCTGCTTGCCGCTGGCGTGTTGTTTTGGCGCATGCGCCCAGAACATCCCGTTGCGTGTCCCACATGAGGACAAGTGGTGTACAACTATGTCTCGCAACGTCGGCGCGCTTGGAGCGGGGGAGGGGCAGCATGGCAGAGAACGGCACAGATACGCTGCGGGATGCCCAGCAGGCGGTGGCCGGCAGGTCTGCGGAGCAGGTTGCGGGCAAGGCGGGTTCCGCTCCCGTGTACTCGCGGCTGGCAGACCTTCTGCGCGAGAAGATCGCGCTGCACGAGTGGGCGCCCGGCTCCCGCATTCCCTCCGAGCACGAGCTCATGGCTCGCTTTGGCATTTCGCGCGGCACCGTTCGCCGCGCCATCAGCGAGCTCGTGGACGAGGGGTTTCTCGTCCAGGTGCGCGGCTCGGGCACCTTTGTCTCCGAGCGCGCTCTCTCGCACCCCGCTGGTGAGCGGCCCCTCTCGTTTGGGGAGTCCCTTCGCGAGCAGGGTAAGGACTTCGTGACCCACGTCCTCGACAAGCGCGTGGTGCCCGCCCCCGCAGACGTCTCCGAGCACCTGCGCATCCAACCTGGCAGCCCGGTGCTCTACCTGCTGCGCGTTCGTACCGTCGATGGCAAGCCGGTCCTCTGCCAGGAGGGTTGGGAGAACCTTGGCGAGTGCCCGGGCCTCGAGGACGCCGACTTCTCGCGCGAGACGGCCTTTGACGCCGTCGAGCGCTGCTCTGGTCGTAAGATCACCTGGTCGAAGGTGCGCTATTCCGCGTCTGCGGCGGGGAAGCGTGCGGAGGCGCTGGGATGCGGTGAGAACGATCCCGTCCTCGTGCTGCGTCAGACCATCGGTCTTGCGGACGCGACGGTCATCGAATGGGGCCTCACCTGGCTGCGTGCCGGGCAGGAGGTCGCTGGGACCTCTGTTCAGGGCGGTTGGCTTCCCACGGCGCTCGCCTCGGCGCTTGTCCCCTCTGAACGGCGCCGTCTCTCGGGGCTTGCCCTGGACATCCGTCGCGCCGTTGTCGAGTTTGCGCACACCAACCCGGATATGCCGTTCCACCTGGGCGGAAGCCTCTCGGCTGCGGAGATTCTCGCGGTGCTCTACGGCGGCGTCATGCGCACGGGGGCCGATGGTACCCCCTGGGAGCGGCGCGATCGCTTTGTGCTCTCCAAGGGACACGCTTCCCTCGCGCTCTACCCGGCACTGCTCCATGCGGGCCTCGTCTCGCAGGAGGACATCGACCGCGGCCTTCTCGGCCCCAATGCCGTGCTGTTCAAGCACCCCAGGCGCGATCCTGCCCGCGGCATCGAGACCTCCGGCGGCAGCCTTGGCATGGGGCTTGGCTACGCGTGTGGCCTGGCCATTGCTGCCAACAGGCGAGCGAGTGGCTCGCGCGTGTTCTGCCTGCTGGGTGACGGCGAGTGCAACGAGGGCTCGGTCTGGGAGGCCGCCGCGCTTGCCGGCCATCTGGGCCTGGCATCGCTCACGGTTGTCGTGGACGTCAATGGGCTGCAGCTCGACGGGCCAACGGCGCAGGTCCTGGACACGGGAAGCCTTGCGGAGAAGTTTCGCGCCTTTGGGTTCGAGGCAATTGAGGTGGACGGCCACGATGTAAGTGCGCTCTGGAGTGTGCTTGCGCCAAGCCACACGCGGCCGCGTGCGGTGCTGGCTCACACCACCAAGGGCAAGGGCCTCTCGTTTGCCGAGAACTGCGTCGAGTGGCATGACAACAAGCTGACCGACGAGCTGTATGCACAGGCGGTCAAGGAGCTTGGCCGGGAGGTGAGCCATGTCTAGAGAGGCCACCGGAACGCCCTCGTTTGTCTCGAATCCCGCCGAGTTCGACCGGCTGGACTCGCGCGTGGTCTTTGGCCGCGCACTGAGCACAATTGCCGAGAATGACCAGCAGGTCATGGCCGTTGTCTCGGACTATGGCCGCCGGCTTGCGCTGGACGCGCTGCGCTCCAAGCTGCCCGGCTCCGTTGTCCAGTGCGGCATTGCCGAGCAGAACCAGGTCGAGGTTGCGTCTGCCCTGGCCAATGAGGGCTTCCACGTGTTTGCCCCGTCTTACGCGCCTTTCATCACGGCTCGCGTGCTCGACCAGGTGCGCGTTAACCTGGGGATGATGGAGTCGCCGGTCGTGCTCGTGGGGCTTGGCGCGGGGTATCACGCGGGAATCCTTGGCCCCAGCCACATGGCGCTGGAAGACCTTGCCTGCATGCGATCGATCCCGGGCCTCACGGTGGTGACGCCGGCAACCAACACCGGGCTCGCCTGCGCGCTTGCGGAGCTTGCACGCAATCCGCGGCCTGCCTACGTGCGCATTACGCAGGCACCCGCCGGCGATCCCGAGCTTCCCGCCGGGGGCTTCGAAATCGGGCGCTGCCGTGTGCTTGCGGACGATGCGCCCAATGGCATGGCAGACGTTGCGATTGCTGCATGCGGCTCCATCGCGTCGCGCGCGCTGGCGGCTGCCGGGCTGCTGCGCACGCGGGGGCTTGCCTGCCGCGTGGTGAGCGTGGGCACCGTGAAGCCGCTTGACCAGCGCGTTGTTGATCTTCTCGCCAGTGCGAGGCTTGCCGTGACGGTGGAGGAGCACAGCGTGGTGGGCGGCCTTGGCGGCCTTCTCGCCGAAGAACTGCTCGACCGTGGGGGCGCCCCGGGGTTGCTGCGCCTTGGCGCGCCCGACTGCTACCCCGAGGCGGACGAGCAGCCCCGCCTGCTTGAGCGCGCGGGACTTACGCCCCAGGGACTTGCGGCATCCATCCTCACCCGGCTGGGGTAGGGGTGCGGCTTTCGCGTGCGGCTGTCGCGCGGCTTACTGCTCCATGAGGCGCAGGATTTGCTCGTTGGCTGCATCCGCACCGGACCCGGTGAGGTAGGGCGTACCGTCAACGGCCGGACAGTGCAGCTCGGAGGGCTGGATGGCGGTGGCCACCATGAAGTCGCAACCCCTGGACTTCTCGGGCGCGGTGCTGAGAGGAACCTGCGCAATCTCGTAGTGACCCCTGTAGCCATGCGCGTCGAGGAGCTCCTCGATTTTCTTGCGCGCAATCGTCGAGGTGACAACGCCGGAGCCGCATGCGATGAGGATGCGCTTCTTCTTGTCCGACATGTGGGGGCTCCCTTCGATGCGAGCGGCACGATGCCGTCCGTAGGCACCTGACCTTATCAGCCATGGTAGCGTGACAGCCCGGCGTGTGGGATGGCGCGCTGCACGGTTTTACCGAGGCACCGCTCGCAGTCCCCGGGGCTCAGCCTCTCTGCACGTAAAAGCGGCCACCTTCACGTGGGAAGGTGGCCGCTGCCTGGTGCAAATGGTGCCCCCAACGAGACTCGAACTCGTGTCGTCGCCTTGAAAGGGCGATGTCCTGACCGCTAGACGATGGGGACGCAGGTGAGAGTATATCAGAGCGGCGCGGTTCTACCAGTCGTAGCCGTGCTCCTCCGCGTAAGCATTGGCTGCCGCGTGGAACCACGGGAAGCCGTCTGCCCAGGCGACAAAGTCGGGAACGTCCGCGATGATGGGCTCAGCCTCATGGACGGCGAACGTCGCCTCCTCGAATCCGCCCGCGGGAACCTCGGGCCTGTCTGGGAGGTAGATCTCCACAAACGTGGGCCTGAGCAGCGCATACGCCGCTCCCTCGCAAAGCTCGCCGTACCCGCGGAGCGCGCGACGCGCGGCGGTCATGCGTCCCAGCTTGTAGAGGAGGATGGTGCGGCCCAGGTTGAGCCAGGAGTTCTCGCGCCCCGCGAGACGGGCGTCAAGCTCGTTGAAGCCCTCCTCGTCCTCGAGGCGCGCAAGCGCCAGCGCAGCCGTGAGGCGTCCGCCCACCTGGTCCTTGGGCGACGCCGCCATGAGACCGCGCGAGACGTCGAGCGCCATGCGGAAGCGACTGCCAGCCAGGCACGTTCGCGCGATGGCGTCCCACAGGCGCAGCCGCGGCCGCGCAAAGATGTCATCCCAGGCGTCGCCCGTGGCACCAAGGTTGAGCTCGGCTGCCTTGTCGGCCTTGGCCTCTATCTCGAGAAGCGCATCGAGCCTGTCGTCCGGATCGAGGTCTGCCGCAAGCACCTGCACGAGCTGGGCGTCCAGGCATCCACTGTCCTGGGAGAGCGCCTGGGCGCACGCTGCCGAGAGCGTCTGCAGCCTGTGCTCGCGCGCAGAGCGGAATTCATCGTCGTCGAGAAGATCATCGTCGGCGCCGGCCCGAGCGAACGCGTCCAGCGCTCCCACGAGCGTTGCGAACGAGGCCAGTTCGGGGGAATCGACAAAGGCCGTGGGGTTCTCGCGTACGGCAAGGCAGAGCTCGGCAAACCCCTCGTCAGAGAGGGCGCCAATCTTCTCGCGGCGTCGCTGGGCGCACCTGAGCACAAGCTCCTCTCTTCCGTTCACGAGGCATCACCGCCCTGAGGCCCCTTTCCGCCCTGCTGGTAGTAGGGGGTCGAATACTCCTGCGCCTCGGTGAGTGCCTCGGGATGGAGCTTCGCCGTGGTTCGCGCGATCCAGGAGCCGAGAACACCGCGTCCGCTCTTGTCGTCACCCTCCTGGAGCAGCACCGTTGCCTCGGAGACGGCAAGGATAAGCTCGTCCTCGCTGTAGGGAGGCACGGCGAGACGGGCAAAGACTCCGTCCGGCAGCTCCGTCTGCGTGATGAGGGCGGAAGCGTAGCCCGGGTAGGTGTCGATGAGACGCTCGAGGAGCTGGCGCGCCAGGCCCATGTCGTGGTTCTTGTGCGCCAGCGCGAGGCGGGCGATTCCCATCCAGGCGTCGTCTGCTGCACGCGGCGGCACAATAGCTCCGTAACGCGTTGCCAAGGCATCGAGCGACGCTTGGTCCTCGAGCTTTGCGTAGGCTAGAGCCAACGTAAAGCGAACGTCCGCCTGATCCGACGGGTCATGCTCGAGCAGCCGCTCGCCAGCCTCTATGCAGCTGCGGTTGCGACCGCAGATGAGGGCTTCCTCTGCAAGCGCGGCCATCCAGCGCCGATACGGGCGTAGAGCAATGTCGCGACCAAGGGCCATGCGCTCGTCGTCCCCATCGTCCGGCACTGCATCGCGTGCGGCCTGACAGGTTGCGAGAACCTCATCGGCACCTTCCTGGAGGAAGGTGAACTGGGCGTCAAAGCTTGGGCTCAGGCGGGAGGCCCGCATGCGGATGGCGTCGTGGCACTTGGGGTCGAGCGATATTGCCTCGTCGAGAAGATCGCGCCCGCGCGATATGAGCTTGTCCGCCCTGGCTTCGCTCGAAAACGGCAGCTGGTAGTCGATAATCTCGGCGGCGACGGCCACCAGATGGAAGGCCCGGTCGGCGTCTGATTGGGGCAGCGTGTCCCTGTCGCGCGCAAAGCGGCGACCAAAGTCCGCAAACGCCTTTGCGGCGGCCACGGGGTCACCCTTGGGCAGCGACTGCGCATAGCGCAGCGCCAGGCGTTGATAGTCTTCTCTGCGGGGGTCAAATGCCACGCTGCGTCTCCTTTCACCGTCTTCATGGTATCGCATGCGCGGCACCGCCAGGCGCACCACGGGTAACTGGCTGTTTTGCCCAAGAACGGTGCGCATAATCCCTCAAACGCTTCGAACGGTGCTCAACGGACGGTGAACGGTTGGAAATTGTTTCCAATAGAGGTCCATATCGATTACATCTTGAAAACGATTGCAGCACACCATACGGAGAACAACGTTTTTGAACTAGCGCAAAATATCCATTATTCATAGAAAAATACAAGGTTATTATCCAACAATATCCAGAAACTTCTGAAAATATCCAATAGTTAGGGGCACGAGAGAAAAATCCCAATTTCATCTCGAGGATGTACTATGCCGCCCACCGAGCGCAATCAGCGGAAACGGTCCGCAGCGCCCTACCCTAAGGAGGTAAGACGACATGAACGGTATCACGATCATCTTGGTAAGCGCGGTGGTCCTGATTATTGGCTACCTCGGGTATGGGCGCTGGCTAGCCAAGTCATGGGGCGTCGATTCCAAGGCACTCACGCCTGCGGTTCGCATGGAAGACGGCAAGGACTTCTCGCCTGCATCCCGCTTCACCGCCTTCGCGCACCAGTTCTCCTCGATCTGCGGTGCCGGTCCCGTCCAGGGCACCATCGTCGCCATGGCGTTTGGTTGGGTCCCCGTCATGCTGTGGGTCCTTGTCGGCGGCATCTTCTTTGGCGCCGTGCACGACTTTGGCGCCCTTTACGCCTCGATGAAGAATAACGGCAAGTCGCTAGCCCAGCTCATCGAGAAGTACATTGGCAAGACCGGTCGCCGCCTGTTCCTCATCTTTAGCTGGCTGTTCTGCCTCATCGTCATCGCGGCCTTCACCTCGATGGTTGCCAGCACCTTCAAGACTGTCCCCGCCGATGGTGGCGGTGTGGACTACGCCAAGTCCTACTTTGGCGCAACCGCGGGCACCATTTCGCTGCTCTTCACCTTTGTTGCCATCGCCTTTGGCTGGTTCTGCCGCAAGTTCGACCTCAAGGGCTGGAAGCAGTTTGTGTGCGCGCTCGTCCTGATGGTCGCCATGTTTGCCGTGGGCATGCAGTTCCCCATCTACCTCGATACCAACGGCTGGATTGCCGTCACGATGGCCTACCTCGTGTTTGCCGCCGCGATGCCCATCCAGAAGCTCAAGCAGCCGCGTGACTACCTCACCACCATCATGATGGTCACCATGATCGTTGCTGCTGTGCTCGGCATCTTTGCCATGGGCGCGAACGGCCAGGCCGATATGACCGCACCTGCGTTCGTCGGCTTCACCAACGCAAGCGGCCAGTTCCTCTTCCCGGTGCTTTTTGTCTCCGTTGCCTGCGGCGCTCTTTCTGGCTTCCACAGCCTTGTGTCCTCCGGCACTTCCTCCAAGCAGGTTTCTAACGAGGAGGACGCGCTCCCCGTTGGCTATGGCGCCATGGTTCTCGAGTCCTTCGTGGGCATGCTTGCGGTTGTCATTGCCGCCATCATGTACAAGGACATGAACACCGGCAACGCCACCCCGTTCCAGATTTTTGCCGGCGGTGTGGCCAAGGGCGTCGAGCTCATGGGCGTCGACTCCACCATCGCAACCGTCTTCATGACCATGTGCGTCTCGGCACTGGCGCTCACCTCGCTCGACGCCGTTGCCCGCATCGCCCGCGTCTCGCTGCAGGAGTTCTTCGCCAAGTCCAACGACGCTCGTGCGGTGAGCACCGAAAAGACCGGCGTCATGAAGGTTGTGGGCAATCCCTGGTTTGCCACGGTGGTCACCCTGCTTGGCGGCCTGTCGCTCACCTTTGGTGGCTACCTCAACATCTGGCCGCTGTTTGGTGCCTCCAACCAGCTGCTCGGTGGCATGACCATGATCACCATCGCCGTCTTCTGCAAGGTTACCGGCCGTAAGGGCTGGATGCTCTACGTGCCCGTGGCGTTCCTGCTCTGCTGCACCTTCACCTCGCTTGTGCAGTCGCTTATCGGCTGCGTGGTGGCCATCAGCACGTACGGCCTCTTTGGCACCACTGCGGCAGGCGTATCCGTGCTTGCCACCTCGGGCATCCAGCTCGTCTTTGCGGTGCTTCTCGTTATCCTGGGCGTCATCGTTGCCTACAACTGCCTGAGGGAGCTCTTCACCAAGAAGGCGGGCTCCATCCCCGACGAGGAGCCCGAGTGGTCCGAGCTTGGCCGCAAGCACGTCGAGGAGTCCAAGCGCGACGTAGCCGTAGACGCTAAGACGAAGGTCACCGCATAGGCAAGTCGGGTCTCTCGAATAGCGCGTACCCTTTGGCGCCCCATGCCTGCATGGCATCGGGCGCCTTTTCTGTGCGCCTGCGATGGGCTGCCAGTGGGCGTTTGTGTTGAAGATGTGTTGATTTGGTTGTGGCGAGGAGTCTGAAAAGGACAAGGGTATGCACCTCGATGGAGCGAGGGCATGGCCTTGTGCCTGCGCAAAGCCGTTTGCTGAAAGCGGCGATCTGCCGCGCCTCATCTGGTAGGATGGGGCCGCTTTCCATGGCGGTGGGCGTGCGCGCCCAAGCGCCTCGTTCCGTGGTGTTCCAGCTTGGCCATCAGAGGGGGCCAAACGGCCTTCTCGAACATTTGCCGTCATCGGTGGCGGCCAGTGAATTGGAGGATGTGCTTATGGGACGTTTTACTAACCCGCGTGACCTGTACTTTGGTGAGGGCTCTCGCCACGAGGTCAAGAACCTCAAGGGCAAGAAGGCCGTCATCGTCTCCGGCGGCCACAGCATGCGCCGCGGCGGCTTCCTGCAGGATGTCCAGAAGGACCTGGAGGACGCTGGCTTCGAGGTCAAGCTGTTCGAGGGCGTCGAGTCCGACCCGTCCATCGAGACCGTCATGAAGGGCGCAAAGTTCATGCAGGACTTTGGCCCCGACTGGATTGTCGCCATCGGCGGTGGCTCGCCTATTGACGCAGCCAAGGCCATGTGGGTCTTCTACGAGTACCCTGACGAGAAGTTCGACAACATCATCCAGCCGTTCTCCTTCCCCGAGCTGCGTCAGAAGGCTCACTTCTGCGCCATCAGCTCCACGTCGGGCACTGCTACCGAGGTAACCGCCTTCTCCGTTATTACCGACTACGAGCACGGCATTAAGTACCCGCTGGCCGACTTCAACATCACGCCCGATGTGGCCATCGTCGACCCCGAGCTTACCTACTCCATGCCCCAGAAGCTCTGCGCGCACACCGGCATGGACGCCCTCACGCACTGCCTCGAGGCGTACGTCTCCACCGCTGCCTCCATGTTCACCGATGCTGATGCCCTGCACGGTATCCGCGAGATTACCCAGTGGCTGCCCGTCTCCTACACCGGCGATCACGAGGGTCGCAAGCACATGCACGAGGCCCAGTGCCTGGCCGGCCTGGCCTTCTCCTCTGGCCTACTCGGCATTGTCCACTCCATGGCCCACAAGACCGGCGCGGCGTTCGAGAACGGCCACATCATCCACGGTGCCGCCAACGCCATGTACCTGGGCAAGGCCATCCAGTGGAACTCCAAGGATCCTCGCGCTCACGAGCGCTACGCCTATGTCGCCAAGGAGATCCTGCACCTTCCCGGCACCACCGATGACCAGCTCATCGAGTCGCTCGTGCAGAAGATTCGCAGCATGAATGACGAGCTGCACATCCCGCAGAGCATCAACAACTACGCAAATGGTGGCGTCAAGGCCGACGAGACCGGCGAGCCCGTCATGGTCTCCGAGAAGGAGTTCCTCGAGAAGCTCCCGACCATCGCTGCCAACGCCGAGAAGGACGCCTGCACGCCCGAGAACCCGCGCAAGACCGAGGCTGCAGACTTCGAGAAGATCCTCAAGTGCTGCTACTACGACGAGCCGGTGAACTTCTAGTTCCTGCGCAAGCGCTCTTTTCTCAGCCATCGCAGAGGGTCGAGGCAATGCGCCTCGGCCCTCTTTTTGTGGGGAGTGCAAGCTCGGGCCCTGCTGCCCCCTGGCGCTCGCTGGCGATGTTGACCTATGCTGGCACGGTAAACCTCACACGTGTTATTTCAATATTGATATCAATGCCACATCAACTGGGATTCTTTTGATAAATATCAAAAAAGAAATAACACGTGTGAGGTTATCTGTGCCGAAAGCCCGTGCGTCCGCTACGCACCACAGCGGGTGCCACGTTGCGTGAGGGCTCAGATTGTGTCAAGGTTGGGCGAGAGAAAAACGCCTCAAGGGGAGCTGGGCCACATCATGGAACTCAACGGCTACATCGACCATACCAACCTTAAGCAGGACGCCACGCAGGCAGACATCGAGCGCCTGTGCGACGAGGCCGCAAAGTACCACTTTGCCACAGTTGCGATCAACTCGTGCTGGACGGCGCTGGCCGCCAAGCGCCTTGCCGATACGGGCGTTGGCGTCACCACCTGCATCGGGTTCCCTCTTGGGGCATGCTCCACGCCGGCGAAGTCGGCCGAGGCCGCGCAGGCCGTGGCGGACGGAACCACAGAGATTGACATGGTGATCAACGGGGGCCACCTTGTCGCCGGAGACGACCGCTACGTCATCGACGATATCGCTGCCGTCGTGAAGGCGGCCCAGGGGCACCCGGTGAAGGTCATCCTGGAGTGCTGCCTGCTCAATGACGAGCAGATTGTTCGCGCCTGTGAGGACGCGGTGGCCGCCGGCGCGTCGTTCGTGAAGACAAGCACGGGCTTCTCCACCGGAGGCGCCACGGTGCACGACGTGGCGCTCATGCGCAAGACCGTGGGTAACCGTTGCAAGGTCAAGGCGGCGGGCGGCATCCACACCAAGGAGGAGGCACTCGCCATGGTCGAGGCGGGCGCCGACCGCCTTGGCTGCAGCGCTGGCGTCAAGATCGTTGAGGGCTAGGAGCCGGATGCTGGTGCACGGCCTTGGCATCGCTGGGTATACGAGGAGGTTGCATGGGTAGGCGAGTGTTTCTCATCGTACTGGACAGCTTTGGCATTGGCGCCGAGCCGGACGCCGCGGAGTGGGGCGACGAGGGGAGCAACACCCTGTGCGCCTGCGCCACCACGGGCGAGCTTGCCGTTCCCAACATGGCGTCGCTCGGGCTTCTCAACATCGAGGGGGCGCTCGAGTCTCCCTATCACGTTGACCTCAAGCCGGTTACATCCCCCACTGGCGCGTTTGCCCGTCTCCGTGAGGCGTCGGCCGGCAAGGACACCACGGTGGGGCACTGGGAGATGGCGGGCGTCATCTCGCCCAAGCGCTTCCCCACGTACCCCAACGGCTTCCCCAAAGAGGTACTGGACGAGTTCACGCGCCAGACGGGCCGCGGGGTGCTCTGCAACAAGCCCTACTCCGGCACGCAGGTCATTCAGGACTATGGACGCGAGCAGCTCGAGACTGGCAAGCTCATCGTCTACACCTCGGCCGACAGCGTCTTCCAAATTGCTGCCCACGAGGATCTGGTGCCTCCCGAGCAGCTCTACGAGTACTGCCGCATCGCGCGGAAGATTCTCACGGGCGAGCATGGCGTTGCCCGCGTCATCGCGCGCCCGTACACGGGGGAGTGGCCGCACTTTGAGCGCACGCCCCGCAGGCATGACTTCTCGCTTGAGCCCACCGGGACCACGATGCTCGACGTGCTCAAGGAGGCCGGGCAGGACGTGCTCTCCATTGGCAAGATCTACGACATCTTTGCGCACCGCGGCATCACCGACCACGTCTTCACCTCGGGCAACGAGGAGGGCATCGAGCGAACGGTGGAAGCGACCGGACGCGACTTCACGGGCCTCTGCTACACCAACCTCGTGGATTTCGACATGATCTACGGTCACCGCAACGACGCGCCAGGTTACGCTCGCGCCCTCAGCTACTTTGACAGCCAGCTCCCGCGCATCGTGGCCGGCCTGCGCGACGATGACCTGCTCATGATTACCGCAGATCATGGTTGCGACCCCGTGACACCGTCTACCGACCACTCGCGTGAGTACGTGCCCTGGCTCGTGTGCGGCCCTCACGTTCGGGCCGGCGTCGACCTTGGTACGCGACCCACGTTTGCGGACGTATCGGCGACGGTCCTCGACTACCTGGGCGCGCCCGCGCTGCCCAACGGCGTGTCGCATCTCGACCAGATCCTGGAGGTCTAGCCATGGCAGCAACTCCCACCCCGCACAACGAGGCCGTCGAGGGGCAGATTGCCCCGTTCGTCCTTATGCCGGGAGACCCACTTCGGGCAAAGCGCCTTGCCGAGACATACCTCGAGGACGTGGAGCAGTTCAACGGCGTCCGCAACATGCTGGGCTACACGGGCACCTACGAGGGCCGTCCCGTCTCGGTGATGGGCAGCGGCATGGGCATGCCCTCCATAGGCATCTACTCGTACGAGCTCTTCAACTTCTACGGCGTCGAGTCGATTGTGCGCATTGGCACGGCTGGCGGCGTTGCTCCGGACGTCCGTCTGCGCGACATCGTGCTGGGGATGGGCGCATGCACCGATTCCAACTACGCGCACCAGTTCAACGTGCCGGGGACCCTCGCGCCCATAGCGGACTTTGGCCTGCTCAATCGTGCCGCTGCGGCAGGGGCGAGGCTTGGCTATCCCACGCGTGTGGGCAACGTGCTCTCCTCGGACGTCTTCTACAACGACGACCCCACCGCGGAGCAGCGCTGGGCCAAGATGGGCGTCCTTGCCGTAGAGATGGAGTCGGCTGCGCTCTACCTCAATGCGATGCGCGCCCACAAGCGCGCGCTCACGGTGCTTACCGTGACGGACGTCGTTTCGCGCGGAGAGGCGATCACCGCCGAGGAGCGACAGGAGAGCCTCACGCAGATGATGGAGGTCGCGCTGAGCCTGGCGCTTCCGGAATAGTGCGCCCAACTGGCATGGCGTAGCCGAGAAGAAAGCCCGGACATCCTGCGGTGGGATGTCCGGGCTTGTCGTATGCCGTTAGGTGGGGCGAGAGCTACTCGACTGCCTTGGGGTGAGCTGCGTGCCAGTCGCGAACGGCCTCCTCGTAGATGTCCCCGTCCGTGCGGCAGGGGACAAACTCGTTGCCCTCGTGCTGGCGTGTCTCGTCGCCCTTGGCAAGCAGGCAGAGAATCGCGGGACCTTCCCCCTCGTAGCCCAGCTGGACGGCGCGACGGATTGCCTCCTCGCGGTTGAGGATGACCTCGTAGGAGGTGCCGGCGGGTGTGGCGTCGGCCATCTGCTGGCAGATCTCCTCAACAGGGTCGTTTGCCGGGTCTTCCTCGGTGTAGATGAGGTGGTCGGCGTACTTGGCGGCCTCCTGGGGAAGCTCCTGGCGGCGCTCGTAGGCCTTGCCGCCGGGGGCCCCAAAGACGGCGATGATGCGATACCCCGGGAACTCTTCCTTAACCGAAGGGAAGAAGCGCTGGTAGGAGAGCTTGTTGTGGGCGTAGTCCACCAGTGCCACGACCTTGGCATCGGGACTGGCGAGAAGTTCCATGCGACCGGGAACGCGCGCGCGGGAGAGCGGCGCGGCAATCTTCTCGCGCCCAATACCCAGGACCTCGCAAATGGCGATGGTCGCAAGTGCGTTGTCCACGTTGAAGAGACCAGGCATGCCCAGGTTGATTGGGCCTACCCAGGTAGGCGTATGCGCGGTGAACGAGACCGTGCCATAGGCGCTCTTGATGTCCGAAGCCCAGACATCGGCCGAGCTGTCCGTTGCCGAGAAGGTCACCGTGCGCTCGCAGCGGCTGGCGCGCTCGAGGATGGTCTTGATCTCGGCAGAGTCGAGGTTCACCACGGCAACGCGCGCCTGGTCGAAGATGCGGAGCTTGCTCTGGAAGTAGTCCTCGAAGTTGGGGTGCTCGACGGGGGAGATGTGGTCGCGCCCAATGTTGAGGAAGCAGGCAATATCAAGGTTGAGGCCCAAGACGCGGTCGTACTTGAGGGCCTGGCTGGAGACCTCCATATCCATGTAGGCAAGGCCTGCCTCGCGGGCATTTGCGAGGTGACGCCAGAGGTCCGGGGACTCCGGCGTGGTGTTGTGGCTCTCCTCGCGCTCGACGCCGTCGAAGGTCTCGATGGAGCCCATGACGCCAGTGCGAGCATGTGGCTCGTTGCCGTCGAGCACCGCGCGCAGCATGTAGGAGACGGTCGACTTGCCCTTGGTGCCCGTGATGCCAACGACGGTGAGGTCGCGGTCCGGGTGGCCGAAGGCCTCGGCCGAGGCGAGCGCCATCGCGCGACGGAGGTCCGTGGCGACGAGTACGGGTACGCCGGGGGCAACGACGGCCAGCTCTGGGGCTCGGTCTTTGTCACAGAGGTACGCCACGGCGCCCTTCTCGAGCGCGGAGGTGAGGTACGCGGGCTTGAACGCGGCGCCCTTGCACACGAAGGCGTGGCCGGGCATAACGACGCGAGAGTCGCAGTCGACCCCCGTGACAGGCGTGGCGCCCTTCTCGGCAGTGATGTTTGCTGTGGTGGCCAGCAGCCCCTCGTGGTCGAGGAGCCGGGCGAGAGATACAAGTGTAGTATTCATGGCGCCAAGTATAGCAGGCGGGATGGGACTTTCTTCTCAGCACGACGCTCGCTTACGCGACAAGTCCGTGGACCAACGGGAACGTCAACCAGGCGAACTCATTTTGGATGTCCGTGGTACACTCGCTTAGCACGGGCGATTGGCGCAGTGGCTAGCGCAGGTGCCTTACACGCACAAGGTCGGCGGTTCGAATCCGTCATCGCCCACCATGGAGAAGACCGGGGCCGGTCGGCGTGAGCCGGCTGGCCCCGTTGCATGAGCGCCGGCGGTCGAGCGTCGGCAGACGGGAGACACCATGGCCCAGGAGAGCGCCACCCAGCCCGAGCGCAGCTTTGGCAGGTCTGTTGCCGAGATGCGCCCGGTCAAGCTGACCCCCGGCATCATGAAGAACGCCGATGGCTCGTGCCTGGCCGAGTTTGGTGACACGCGCGTGCTCTGCGCGGCGACCATTGCAGACGGCGTGCCCAAGTGGCGCGGCGCGAGCAAGGATGGCTGGGTCACGGCGGAGTATGCCATGCTCCCTGCGTCTACCAACCGCCGTACACCGCGTGAGTACAAGGGCCGCAAGGGCCGCTCGATGGAGATCGAGCGCCTGGTGGGGCGCTCGCTGCGAGCCGTGTGCGACCTTCGCCACCTCGGTGAGTTCACGGTGACTGTGGACTGCGACGTTATCCAGGCAGACGGCGGCACCCGTACGGCATCCGTCACCGGTGCCTGGGTGGCGCTCTACGAGGCGCTCGTCGCCGCGCGCGAGAAGGGCCGCATCAAGCGCGTTCCCCTCACGGGGCAGGTCGCCGCCATCTCGATGGGCGTCGTGCGTGGCGTCGAGCTTCTCGACCTCGACTATCCCGAGGATTCGCATGCAGACGTGGACATGAACCTCGTGGGCTCCTCGGATGGTCGCATTGTGGAGGTCCAGGGTACCGGTGAGCGCGCGACGTTCGATCGCGAGCAGCTGGGGCGCCTGCTTGACCTTGGCCAGAAGGGCATCGACCAGCTCCTCCAGATTCAGCGCGAGGTCACGGGCTTTGGGGCGTAGCGCCAGCAACGACGGGACCGCGCGCATCGAAAGGACAACGACAATGGCAAAGATCGACATCATGGGCCTTGACCCCTCGCGTACCGTGGTGGTGGCCACGGGCAACCCGCACAAGGTGACCGAGATTGAGGCGATTCTCTCAGAGGTCCTTCCTGACGTGCGCTTTGTTGCCCTGGGCGAGCTTGGAGACTTCCCCGATCCCGTCGAGAACGGCGCTGACTTCTTCGAGAACGCCCTCATCAAAGCCCGGGCGGCAGTCGACGAGACGGGCCTTCCCATGGCGATTGCCGACGACTCGGGGCTCTGCGTGGACGCGCTTGACGGCGCGCCTGGGATTTTCTCGGCGCGTTGGGCCGGCGAGCATGGCAACGACGACGCCAACAACGACAAGCTCGAGCGCCTCATGGCAGACGTTCCCGACGAGAAGCGCGGTGCGCGCTTCCACTCCACTGTCGTTCTCGTCCGTGGTGACGAGGTTCTGCGCGGAGATGGTGACTGCGAGGGAACGATTGGCCACGAGCGCCGTGGGGGCAACGGCTTTGGGTACGACCCGTTGTTCCTGCCAGCGGATACCCCGGGAAAGACGATGGCCGAGCTTTCACCTGCCGAGAAGAACGCCATCTCGCACCGGTTCCACGCGCTGGAGGACCTGGCTGCCAAGCTGTAGCCCGGTGGATGTTGACGGTGCATTCGCGTAGTCTTTGGGTTTGAGGGCGCCGTCTCGTCTCGCACAGGTAAAATGAAGCTGTCCGGAGCGCGTGCCCCGGGTCGCCATGGACGGGCAGGGGCCTCGACGTGGCGGATCCTTCTCATAGCAATCGCGACCTCGCCCTGGTGGCCGCACACGTCAAACGTGGCTTGCATGCCACGGGCGGGTGCCACGAGGGTCGCCCGCTTGCAGAAGGAGGAATCGTCATGAGAGTCATTCGCACCAAGGATTACCGGGACATGAGCCGCAAGGCGGCGAACGTTATCTCTGCTCAGGTGATTCTCAAGCCCAACAGCGTTCTTGGCCTTGCTACCGGCACCACGCCCATTGGCACCTACGAGCAGCTTGCCGAGTGGAACCGCAAGGGAGACTGTGACTTCTCGCAGGTCACTACCTACAACCTGGACGAGTACCGCGGCCTTACGCACGAAGACCCGCAGAGCTACCACTACTTCATGCGCCAGAACTTCTTCGACAAGATCAACATCGACCTTGCCAACACGTTTGTGCCCGACGGCGCCAACCCCAACGCGGACGAGGCCTGCTCCGAGTACGACCGCATGGTACGTGACGCGGGCTATCCCGACCTGCAGCTCCTTGGCATTGGCCGCAACGGCCACATTGGCTTTAACGAGCCGGACGATCACTTCTCAAAGGGCACGCACTGCGTGAACCTTACCGAGAGTACCATCCAGGCAAACAGCCGTCTCTTCGACAATGCGGACGACGTGCCTCGCCAGGCGTACACCATGGGTGTGCAGACCATCATGTACGCGCGCAGCATTCTCATCCTGGCGTCTGGTCCCGAGAAGGCCCAGGCCGTCTACGACATGTGCTTTGGCCCCGTTACCCCGCAGTGCCCGGCGTCCATCCTGCAGCTGCACACCAGCTGCACCGTGATTGCGGACGAGGCGGCCCTGGCGCTCTGCCCCGAGGCGTAGACGCGGATCTGGCCATACGGTTGGGTGATGGGGGCGTTGCTTCTTCGCGGGCGGCGCCCCCGACCTCGTTCCGGAGGCGTCGCCCCCTGGGGCGACCCCGCCGAAGGAGCCGCCCACAACCGCCCAAGGAACCGCCCCGCCCAAGGGACCGCCCCTCCCAAAAACTGCGACTTAATTGCAGTTCTGGGAGGGGCGCTGCTGAGAAAACCGCTGGTAAACGGCTTGCATCCCCTCGGAGGGTTGCAACTAAGTCGCAGTTTTGCCGGGGAGGGGCCTCCGCACTGCAATTAAGCCGCAGTTTTGGGAGGGGGAGAGGCCTGCCCCGGCGCAGTCCCGACCCCCCGGTGCGCGGCGCTTCTCGGCAGCCGGCCTACGCCAGGACCGTGAGCTCCTTGGGATACGAGTTGAGCACCTCGCAGCCATCCTCGGTCACGATGACCAGGTCCTCGATGCGCACGCCCACGTCACCCGGCAGGTAGATGCCGGGCTCGATGGAGAAGCACTGGCCGGGGCGCACGGGCTCGTCGTGGACGGACGAGACGTCGCCCGGCTCGTGGTCCTCGAGGCCAATCTGGTGTCCCAGCCGGTGCGTGAAGTACTGCCCCCAGCCGGCATCCTCAATGACCGTGCGCGCGGCGCGGTCTATCTCGGCAAACGTGACACCAGGTCGCACGATGGTCTCGGCCGTCTCGTTTGCGCGACGAACGCACTCGTAGACGGCCCGCTGGTGCTCGCTGGGGGCGCCGTAGAAGAACGAGCGCGTCATGTCCGAGCAGTACATGTCCTGGCGGCAGCCCACGTCGAAGAGAACCACGTCACCCTTGGCAAGAACGGTGCCGTCGGGGGAGTGGTGCGGATCCGCCGCGTTTGCCCCAAAGCTCACGATGGGCGCGAAGGAGTGATCCTGCGCGCCAAGCGACCGGTAGACGTCGAGAAGACCGCCGGCAATCTCCTGCTCGGTCACGCCCTCGTGAACCTGGGCGCGAAGCCACTCCATGGCCTTATCGTTCGTGCGCGACGCCGTGCGCATAAGGTCCTGCTCCTCCGGAGACTTTGCGGAGCGAGCATTGTCAACGGCGGCGGAGCCCAGCTTGAACGCGGAGGCGGCGCCTGCCTCCTGAAGCGGCACAAGCCAGCGCGCGGAAAGCTTCTTGTCCACGCCGAGCGGCGCATTATGGTCCGTGACCGCTGCGACCAGCGGCACGGGGTCCTCGGTGTCGTCAAAAGTGCGGATGTCTTCGCACGCCGCGGAGGCATCCGGGAAGAGGCGGTTGGCAAAGAGCGTCGAGGCTCCGCTTGCGCTGAGATAGAGCCCCAAGAAGCGCTCGTAGGGCTCGGTGTAGTAGCCCGTGAGGTAGTAGATCGACATAGGGTCCGAAATAAGTGCCTGCGTTAGTCCCATGCCCTGCAGGTTCTCGATTACCTGCGCCCTTCTCTTCTCGTCCATTGCGTCCTCCTTAGTCGCTGACGCCGGAAGTGTAGCACCTGGCGCGAAGGGCGAAGCAGGTTCCGTCAATCCGCAGGTCAACCCGTGTTCTTGTCGTGCTCTTGTCGCTGACGCCGGAAGTGTAGCACCTGGCGCGAAGGGCGAAGCGGGTCCCGCCAATCCGCAGGTCAACCCGTGTTCTTGTCGTGCTCTTTTCTTGCCCAACTGCAGGAACAGCGTTACTTATGGGTATTATCAGACTTTGTGTAAACGATACTTGGGCCAGCTGTGGCCTGTTGGGAGTCTCATGGAGAACGACATTCCGCCTGTTAACCGCATCGACCAGATTCGCGACGAGCTTAAGGCCCTCGAGGGCCAGCGTGTGAAGGTCCGCGCCAACATGGGCCGCTCGCGCATCGTCGAGCGCGCGGGTACCTTGGTTCACGTGCACCCGTCCCTGTTCGTGATTGAGGTCGAGGAGCGCCGCGGCCGGAAGGCGCGCCAGTCCTACCAGTACGTCGACGTGCTTACCGGCACCGTCGAGCTCTACGACATGAACACCGGTGAGCGCCTGCTCGACTACACGGCCGACCTCCCCGAAGAGTAGTCTCGCCGGAGGCCGCATGCCGCGCTCGTGCCGACAGATTGTCCATGCGCCCTGCAAGGTCAACTTGCACCTGGGCATTTATGCTGAGAAGGACGCGCGTGGCTACCACCGCGTCGATTCGGTCATGGTACCGGTTGGCCTTGGCAACACCATCACTATCGAGCCTGCGGATGAGACCAGCGTTTTGTTCGAACCGGCGCTAGACGGCCCCGCGCGGCGCAACGCCACCCAGCGGGCGATCGGGCTTCTCTCGCAGGAACTGGGCGTCGACGAGTGCGTTTCCGTTTGCATTGAGCGGCAAATTCCCAGCGGAGGAGGCCTTGGTAGTTCCTCGGCAGACGCCGGCTCCGTCCTGCGTGCCCTTGCGGAGCGTTGGGGTGTCGACCCGCTTGACCGGCGCGTTGTTGGCGTGGCGCGACGCGTGGGTGCGGACGTGGCATTTTTCCTCAATCCGGTGCCGTCGCTTCTGAGGGGAGCAGGCGATACGCTGGAGAAGACGTTTCCCGCGCTTGTCGGGGTGCCCCTTGCGCTGGTAATGCCCCCTGGGTGCGCCAGCTCAACGCGCGAGGTGTACGAGGAGTTCGACCGCGATCCTGCCTTGCCCAGCAGCTGCGATGCACTGTGCGATGCCCTTGCGCTGCGCGATGTCCAAGGCGCCGCGGCGCACCTTTACAACAACCTTGCTCCGGCGGCGCTTCGCCTGCAGCCCGTCATGGGAGAGCCAGCCGCTTGGCTTTCGCGACAGCCGGGCGTGATGGCATCGCAGATAACGGGCTCCGGTTCCTGCTCGTTTGCCATCTGCGAAACTACTTCCGTGGCCGAGCGTATTGCACGTGCTGCGGAAAATGAGCACGGATGGTGGGCAAAGGCTGTGTTTACGGTTGGTTTGGACGGCCAAGTCTGCTAAAGTGTCGTCTGCTAACGGGACGTGGCTCAGCTTGGTAGAGCGCTCGGTTCGGGACCGAGAGGTCGCTGGTTCAAATCCAGTCGTCCCGACCATCTAAACTGCAGCCCAGGAGCGTGTGCTCCTGGGCTTTTTTGTTTTCAACCGCAAATTTTGAACAGGCCGTTCCCATCGGGCATTGTGGACTGCCCCCAAGCGCCAGCGCGATCACGCCTCCCAGAGATATTGTCGCAGGTTGACCTTGCCGTTGGGGAGAAATCCAACCCCCTCGGCCTCGAGCATCCTTCGCTGCTCGTCGGGCCCGCCAAACGCAAAGCCGGGTGCCAGGCTGCCGTCGGCAAAAACAATTCGATGGCAGGGAACTCCGCCCTTCATGCCGGGGCTTGTGTGCATAGCAAATCCCACGTAGCGGGCCTTTCTCGGCTCACCCATCATGCGCGCCACCTGACCGTACGTGGCCACGCGTCCCTCTGGCACCTGACGAACGATGTCGTATGCGTGCTGGAAGAAGTCCTTGTTGGCCATGGCCTACCCCTTTCCAAGTATCCCCAGAAGCATACGCGCAAGAGGGATTGTTGTCCTACTCGCCCTCGAGCGCCTGTCCTTCCGGAACCGTCTGGACCCTCAGGAAGAAGTAGAGCAGGTGGCATACCCAGACAACAGCCCTTATCGTCATGGCGCGGCTGCTGACAGATCCCGCGAGGCGCTTCTGGTAGAGGCCGGTTCCCACGAACCAGTCGTGCAGGCGTTCGGAGCCTTTGGCAAAGCAGAAGACCGTCGCCATATAAAAGGGGACCGTAGGCAGTATGGGCGGCGCGATGCCGATGGTCCCCAGCGCGAGGCATACGCAGCCCAGCGCAATCCAAAGCCCCCTTGCGAGCCTTCTACGTGTCGTCATCGCCTACCCCTGTGATCGCGTCGAAAAATGTTAGCCAATACTAACACCGAGAGACACGCCCAAGTGCTGCGTTTCCACAGCTGTGGTGGAGATTGGCTGACGGCGGCCACACTCGGTGTACATTCGACGCGCGGCCACGACGTCGCCAAAAGACGGAGTAACCTCACGAAAGGAACGGCATGGCCTTCGACCTTATTGCCTTTGACATGGACGGGACGCTTCTTGATGGCGAGAAGCACGTGCTGCCCTCGACGCTCGAAGCCATTCGCGCCGCGGCTGGCGCCGGCAAGGTCGTGGCCATCGCCACGGGCCGCAGCCCCAGCATGATGCTGCCGTACCGTGACCTGCTTCCTGATGTTCCCTATGCCATCTGCACGAGTGGCGCGCACCTGCTCGACCTACGTCGCGACACTCTTCTCGCCGAGAGTGCCATTGACGCGGCGGCCATTCCGCAGCTTCTGGAGACGCATCGTGGCAGGGACGTGATGCTCGAGATCTTCTCGGGTACGGAGGCCTATGACCCTGCGGGGAGTTTTGATCATCTTGACCGCTATGGGCTCGGGGAGTTCCACGACATGTTCGTGCGCGTGTGCCACGAGGTGGATGACATCGAGGGTTGGGTTCTCAGGCACGCGTCCTCGATTGCGAAGTACATCGTGCACCCGGTGGTGGGCGAGGACGCTCTCGACGTGCTTGAGAAGATCGAGGAGCGAGACATACCCGTGGAGGCGGCCTTTAGCCAGGCGAACTCGCTCGAGCTCTCTCCCAGGGGTGTGAGCAAGGGGTCTGCGCTCAAGGACTTGTGCGGGCTTCTCGGCATTACTCCGGAGAGGTGCATCGCGGTGGGTGACTCGGGCAACGACCTGGCGATGCTGCGCACCGCCAGGCTTGGCATCGCCATGGGCAACGCCTCGCCTGACGTGCTTGAGACCGCAGACGTTACCGTCGCAGACAACAACCACGGCGGTTGTGCCGAGGCGATCTACGACTACCTGCTGAAGTAGTACCGTTCGCGTTGGGTCCCCATTGGCAAGCCTTGGCTAAGCGCGCGTTCGCGCATACCTAAGCAGCAGCCAGGCGTCTGCGATGATTTGCGCGTGATCGAAGGCAAGACCCCCGCCATGCACGTCACGTGAGCGCGGTATTCCCGTCACGGGTGCAGGCTGTATCGCAAAGTCGCTGGTGAGCGTGGTGTCCCCTGCGCTCAGCGAGAGCTTCGTGCGGCCTGCCTTCTCTGTTGAGGCGACGTCGAACCAGGCTGCGGCGGCTGCGTCGTCTCCGGCGTGCGCGGTTGCGCCAAGGTCATCTACGGCGATGTGCGCCTGCGATATGGTCCATCCGCGCGGGTCTCGGCCGGGCGTACTGTAGAGTCCTACCGGCTCGAGCGCGAGCCCCTCCACGCCGGTCTCCTCGAGCAGCTCACGCTTGGAGGCCTCGAGCGCCGTCTCCCCCGGGCTCACAAAGCCGCCCGGAAGCGCCCAGCACCCCAGGAACGGGTGGCCGCCCCGGCGAATGAGCAGCAGCTTGAGGGCGCCATCTGGCCCAACGCGGAAGATGCAGTTGTCGGCCGTGAGCGACGGGCGAGGGTAGTCCTTGGGGCTGTAGCTTGCTAGGAACTCCTCCTCGGTGAGGCCGTTCTTGTCCCTCAGTGGTTCAGACATATTGGTCGCGCTTCCTTTCTGGGAAAAAGGCCGGGCGCCCGCGCTGGGTACCCGGCCTCATGCTACCGCGACGGGATGCCTCCCGTTCGCACGCCCGCTACACGCCCCAGACGCGCTCCACGTCTGCCGCGAGCACAATGGGCGCTCCGGTACATGCCAGGCGCCCATCCTGCACCGTGACGGTCGAGCCGTCGATGAGGTTCTCGTACGCGCCGTCGGGAAGCGGTACCTCCACCCTTGCCGGGCGAGACTTGAGCGAGAAGACGCCAACCTTGCGCCTGCCCTCGTGCTCACGACGCAGAATGGCAATGTCGTTCTCGTCATCTGACGCCACGAAGAAAGCGTCGTCTGCGTCAAGCTCCGTATGCTTGATGTCGGCCATGCGACGCATGAGGTCGGAAAGGTCGATTCCGGTGTTCCAATCGATGATGTCGCGGTCGAAGAGACTTGGAAGGTGCGAGCAGGCCGCCTCCTGCCCGGCATAGACAAGCGTGGTTCCCTTCTTGAAGTAGAGCATCGCCGTGTAGTTGCGCAGGTCGGACTCGCTCTTCACGTAGGAGGCAATGCGCGGCACGTCGTGGTTCTCGAGGAAGCGAAGCTTGTCGTAGTTCTGCGGGTAGAGGTTCTCCTGGAAGTCGAGAAGGTCGAGGTAGCACGAGAGGGGAATCTCGCCCTTGAGGTAGCGCTCGAAGGCCTCCTGGACGTCGTACTCGTACTCCATGTCAAAGGCCTCGAAGGCCTCGGAGTCGCGAGCGCAGGTCATGCCCGCCGCGCGGCATGCGGCGCCAAACGAGCGGTGTACCGTCTCGGCCAACCACAGGCATCCGGGGTGCACCTTCGCCACCTCGGCGCGAGCGCGCTTCCAGAACTCCACGGGCACAAAGGAGGCGACGTCGCAGCGGAAACCGTCGACGATGCGGGCCCACTGGCACAGGGTCTCAGTCTGGTAGTCCCAGAGCGCCGAGACGTTGTAGTCGAGGTCGATGACGTCGGACCAATCGCCCACGTGGTTGCCGGGTTTGCCGTCGGGCTTGCGGAAGAAGAACTCCGGGTGCTCCTCAAAGAGGACCGAATCGGGGGAGGTGTGGTTGTATACCACGTCGATCATGCACTTCATGCCCTCGGCGTGGATGGCGTCCACCAGTGCATGGAAGTCCTCCATGGTGCCGTACTCGGGGTTGACCGTCCGGTAGTCGCGGTTTGCGTAGGGGCTCCCGAGCATTCCCTTGCGGTTCTTCTCGCCAATGGGATGGATGGGCATGAGCCACACGACGTCGGTTCCCAACGCGTGAATGCGAGGCAGGTCGGGAATCACGGCGCGAAACGTGCCCTCGGGCGTGTGGTTGCGCACAAAGACGGAGTAGATGACGAGGCTGCGAATGGATGTTTTGGTGTCCTGTGCCATGTGGGTCCCTTCTTGGCAGATGCCGGGTAGTGCGGCCGATGCACATGGTGGACCATCGCGGCAAGGGACGCAATACTTGTTTAAACAAGGCAACGCGTTCGGGGGCGCAATCGGCGACCGGCACAACCGCGTCTACTTCACAACAACGGCGCCTTCGGGCAGCGTCAGCTCGGCGTCCGTGGCGACAAGCACGTTGTTGCCGCGCTCCTCGGGCTTGTCCGGCCACTCGGGCACATAGGCAACGTGTGCAAACTTCGCCGAGAAGGCCCGTTCAACCTCATCAAGGATGCGCGCGTGGCGACCCTGGGCGGAGCATCGAAGGTTGGCGAGATACACCCCGCCGGGTTTGAGCTTGGCGCGGATGAGCTGCGCGCCCTCGTCTGTCCCCAGCTGGCCGAGCGGGTGGTTGCCCGAGAACGCATCGTTCACGATGACGTCATAGGGCCGCTCGGCGCGTCGCAGGTAGTCCCAGCCGTCATCGTTTACAAGCGAGATGCGCCCTGCGCCGTACTTTTCGATGAGGTCGTCGAGGAAGAAGCGCTCGCGGGCAATTACGGTGACGCGCGGATCTATCTCCACAACATCGACGTGTAGCTTGGGCCGGTGTGCCACGAGCCACTTGGGCAGAGAATATCCGCCGCCGCCAATGACCAGCGCGCGCGTGGCGTTCGGCAGGTCGTAGCAGACTTCCGCCATGGTTCGGTGATACACGCAAGCGAGCTCGAAGTGCAGGTCGTCGGGTAGGTAGCAGACGCTCTGGAAGGTTCCGTTCACGTTGAGGAGGCGAACGGGGGTGCCGTCGTCGTCGGCCGCCTCAAAGATGAGGGCGGGGCCAAACTTGGTGCGGCGCATCTCGACCCCGCGCCGCTTGAGCAGCCACGGCAGTGCCAAGACAATGGCAAAGAGAACCCAGGAGATGACGATCACGACGATGAGCCAGGTAGGCATGTGCGCTCCTAACGAGGTAGTTTGCAGCGGGGGCGGACAGCACAGGGGCCTATACCCAAACTCCCAGTTTATATTGTGACTAGGAAACATCCTCGGCTATACTAGCGGATGCGGCAGCACGCAAAGTGTGCTCGCCTCATTCATCCACATCTAGGAGGACCTCACCATGATTCTTGGACTTGGCATTCCCGAGCTGCTCATCATCGTTGTCGTTGTGCTGATCATCTTTGGGCCCAAGAACCTCCCCAAGCTCGGCTCCGCCCTTGGCAAGACCGTCAAGAACGTGCGCGAGGGCATGGAGGAGGGCGACGACAAGGACTCCAAGAAGGTCGAGGAGCCCAAGGAGGACGAGGCCGAGGAGGTCGTCGCTGACGAGGACGACGCCGACGTTGAGGATGCCCCCGCCGAGAAGGCCAAGGAGGACGTCCAGTTCTGCCCCAAGTGCGGTACCGAGAACGCCGCCGACGCCGCCTTCTGCAAGAAGTGTGGCGCCAAGCTGGGCGAGTAACCCAGGCGCCCAGGGTACGTCCTTCCCACGCACTACGAGGAAAGCAGGGTCATGGATAACAGCAAGGAAATCACTCTTACCGCCGAAGGCCGCCAGAAGCTTGTTGACGAGCTTGCGTACCGCGAGGGCGAGCTTCGCGACGAGATTGTCGAGCGCCTGAAGGAGGCTCGTTCCTTCGGCGACCTCTCGGAGAACTCCGAGTACGATGCCGCCAAGGAGGAGCAGTCGCAGAACGAGTCGAAGATTGCCGAGATTCGCCAGACGCTCTCCGTGGCAAGGGTCGTTGCTGACGCGCAGCACGGCGGCATTAGGGTCTCCATTGGCACCACCGTCGAGCTTGAGGACGAGCGCGGCAAGAAGACCAAGTTCACCATCGTTGGCACTACCGAGACCAACTCGCTCGAGCACAAGATTTCGAACGAGTCCCCCGCAGGCCAGGCACTTATCGGCTGCGGCAAGGGTGACCAGGTGGAGTTCACCACGCCCGCCGGCAAGACCAAGAGCTACACGATCGCGAACATTACTCGCTAACCTCCGTGAGACAAAGGGACAGTCCCTTTGTCTCATCCCCTTTGTCTCATCCCGCGAGCACAGAGCGACTTGGGCCCCTCCCCGGAGGGGCCTTTTCGTGAGACAAAGGGACTGTCCCTTTGTCTCATCCGTCAAAACGCTACAGTACAATGGTTTGCGCTGTGGCCGCTAAACGCCGGCCAGGCACGAGAAGACAATGCGCGCCGACGGGCGCGCGCGAGTACGAGGAGCAGTAATGGCCGACCAGACCAAGATGGGCGAGAACAACACCAATGACGAGAGAGCCCAGCGCCGCGCTCGTCGTCAGGCACTCATCGATGCGGGCGTGAACCCCTATCCCATTGCAAGCGAGGTCACGGCCCATGCAGCCCAACTCGAGAAGGACTACGCAAGCCTCCCCGAGGGCGAGGACACCCAAGACGTTGTCTCTGTTGCCGGTCGCATCCGCGCGCTCCGCCGTCAGGGCAAGGTGGCCTTTATCGTCCTCGAGGACGTCACCGGCCAGATTCAGCTCTTCTGCCGCGTGAATGACCTCGGCGAGGAGGGCTGGGCGCTTCTCCGCCAGCTTGACCTCGGTGACATCGTTAACGCCACTGGCCGCGTACTGCGTACCCGTCGCGGTCAGCTCTCCATTGCGCCTACCAAGCTCGTGCTGCTCTCCAAGTCCCTGCGCCCGCTGCCCGAGAAGTTCCACGGCCTCACCGACCGCGAGGTGCGCTACCGCCAGCGTTACGTCGACCTCATCATGAACCCCGAGGTCCGCGACGTGTTCCGCAAGCGCAGCGCCATCATCAGCCTGATTCGCCGCTACATGGAGGCCGACGGCTACATGGAGGTTGAGACCCCCATGATGCACGCCATTCTCGGCGGCGCCAATGCGAAGCCCTTCGTTACGCACTTCAACGCCCTTGACCGTGACTTCTACCTGCGCATCGCCACAGAGCTGCCGCTCAAGCGCCTCATTGTGGGCGGCATGGAGCGCGTGTTTGAGATTGGCCGCCAGTTCCGCAACGAGGGCATGGACCTCACGCACAACCCCGAGTTCACCTCGATGGAGGCGTACTGCGCCTATTCCGACCTCGACGGCATGAAGCGCCTCACCGAGGGCCTCTTCAAGGCCATCGCACGGGAGGTGTGCGGCTGCGAGGAGGGCCATGAGGTCATCTCGTACCAGGGTCAGCAGGTGGACATGAGCGGCACCTGGCGCTCCGTGCCCCTCTCGGAGGTCGCCTCGCAGGTGGTGGGCGAGCACGTGGACATGGACACCCCCATCGAGCACCTGCGCGAGCTCTGCCGCGCGAACGGCATCGAGGCCGAGGATGGCTGGGGCGCCGGCAAGCTCCTTTTCGAGCTTTACGACGAGCTGGGCGAGTCCACGCTGGTGGACCCCACGTTTGTCTGCGACTACCCCGAGGAGGTCAGCCCGCTCGCCAAGCGCAAGGCCGACGATCCACGTCTCACGGACCGCTTCGAGCTTGTGATTTGCGGCCACGAGTACGCCAACGCGTTCTCCGAGCTCAATGACCCCGTCGACCAGGCCGGCCGCTTTGCGGAGCAGGTCGCGGCAAAGGGTATGGGCGACGACGAGGCCATGGGCTACGACTACGACTACGTGCGCGCGCTCGAGTACGGCATGCCCCCTGCGGGCGGCATTGGCTACGGCATCGACCGCATGATCATGCTCTTCTGCGACCAGCCCGCCATCCGCGACGTGCTGCTCTTCCCGCAGATGAAGCCCGAGGTCGTCACCCGTGCGGACATCGCCTCGCAGCTTCCCGAGAAGACCGACAACGCTGCCGCGTCCGTGGACGTGATTGCGGACGACGCCGAGAACGGCGCCGCCAACGAGGCCGCGCGTGACTCCGCGGCGCCCGCCCTCACCACCGGCCTTTCGCGCGACCAGGCATTTGCTCTGCTCGAGCGCTACAACAAGGACCCCTTCCACATCCAGCACGCCGAGACCCTCGAGGGTCTCATGCGCTACTACGCCGAGAAGTACGACCCGGCAAACGTCGATTTCTGGGGCCAGGTGGGTCTTCTCCACGATCTTGACTGGGAGGAGTTCCAGGACCCGATCAATCACACGGTGAAGGCCGGCGAGCTCATCGAGGCCGAGGGCGGAACGCCTGAGCTGGTGCACGCCATCCAGACGCATAACTCCGACAACAACCCCGAACTCCCCCAGCCCGAGTCCAAGATGGAGCGCGTGCTCTTTGCTGCCGACGAGCTCAGCGGCCTCATCCAGGCTGCCGTTCTCATGCGTCCCAGCAAGTCGGTCATGGACCTTGAGGTCAAGTCGCTCAAGAAGAAGTTCAAGGACAAGCGCTTTGCCGCCGGCTGCAGCCGCGACGTCATCCGCCACGGCGCTGAGATTAACGACATGGAGCTCGATGACCTGTTTGCAAGCATGATTGAGGCCATGCGCGCCATCGCGCCGGACCGCGACGAGTGGCTCAAGAGCCACCCCGAGCAATAGCGTACGTTTTGTCCGCGTGTTTGCCCGCTCCCGCGCGTGGGTACACACAGACCCAAGAAGACGGCGCGGGGCACGCAATCCTGCGCGCGGGCCATCCGGCCCGCGCGTTTCTTGTCGACCCGCATGGCATTGAGGAGACGTCAGCGCATGTTCGAAAAATTCACTGACAGGGCGAGGAAGGTCATGAGCCTGGCCCAGGACGAGGCGAGAAACCTCGGCCAGATGTACGTGGGCACGGAGCACCTGCTCCTGGCCCTCATAAAGGAGGGTGATGGCGTTGCCGCGCAGGCGCTCGCAAAGCTCGACGTCACATACGACGAGACGCTCGCGACGGTAAAGCAGCTCTCCCAGGACGAGACCGAGCCCGTCCCTGGTGGCCATATCCCCTTCACGCCTCGCACCAAGCGCGTGCTCGAGGCTGCCTACCGCGAGACCATGACGCATGGCCAGACCTACATTGCCACCGAGCACCTGCTCCTGGGCATTGTGTCCGAGGGCAACGGCCGCGCCATGGACGCCCTGCGCGCCATGGGCGTCTCTGGGGATGCCGTGCGCAACGCGGTGAACGAGCTTGTCTCTAAGGGCACCGAGGAGGAGGGCCAGTCCGCGGCTGAGGTTCGTATGGACCCCAGTACCTTCATGGGCATGGGTGGCCAGCCTTCCTCGGACGATGGCTCCATGCTCGAGAAGTACGGTCGCAACCTCACCAAGCTTGCCGAGTCGGGCAAGCTCGACCCGGTCCTCGATCGCGACCGCGAGATTGAGCGCGTCATGCAGGTGCTTGCGCGCAGGCAGAAGAACAACCCGCTCATCCTGGGCGACCCCGGCGTTGGCAAGACGGCCATCGTTGAGGGCCTGGCGCAGCTCATCTCGGCCGGCAACGTGCCCGACATCCTGCGTGGCAAGCAGATCTGGACGCTCGACGTGGCGTCGCTCGTTGCGGGTTCCAAGTACCGCGGCGAGTTCGAGGAGCGCATGAAGAAGGTTGTCGCCGAGCTCGAGGACAACCCCAACGACATCCTCTTCATCGACGAGATCCATACGATCATCGGGGCGGGCTCGGCCGAGGGCTCCATTGATGCGGCATCCATTCTGAAGCCGCCTCTCTCGCGTGGCGAGATCCAGGTCATTGGCGCCACTACGGCCGAGGAGTACCGCAAGCACATCGAGAAGGACTCCGCCTTCGAGCGCAGGTTCCAGCCGGTCTACATCGGCGAGCCTAGCCCCGAGGATGCCCTCGAGATCCTGCATGGGCTGCAGAGCCGCTACGAGGAGCACCACCACGTCCACTACACCGAGGCGGCCCTGAAGGCGGCCGTCGCCCTTGCCGACCGCTACATTCAGGACCGTTTCCTCCCTGATAAGGCCATCGACGTTATCGACGAGGCGGGTGCGCGCACGCGCGTGCACAAGACCACACTGCCCCCCGAGATTGCCCAGGTCGACTCTGACCTCGCCCGCGTGAGGGACGAGAAGGCCAAGGCCGCCGCCGCCCAGGAGTTCGAGGACGCCGCCCGCCTGCGCGACCAGGAGAAGGAGCTTGTCGCCAAGCGCGACGAGCTCGAGAGCGCCTGGCGCGAGAAGCTCGCCAAGAACGTGGTCACGGTGGACGAGAATGACATTGCCGACGTGGTCTCGAGCATCACCGGTGTGCCTGTCTCCAACCTCACCGAGGCCGAGGCGTCCAAGCTGCTGCGTTGCGAGGACGTTCTCCACCAGCGCGTCATCGGCCAGGACGAGGCCGTGACCAAGGTCGCGCGCGCCATCAGGCGCAGTCGCTCGCCCCTCAAGGACCCGCGGCGTCCCGGTGGGTCGTTCATCTTCCTTGGTCCGTCGGGCGTTGGCAAGACCGAGCTCGCCAAGGCACTCGCAGAGTTCCTCTTTGGCTCCGAGGACGCGCTCATTACCTTCGACATGTCCGAGTTCATGGAGAAGCACACGGTCTCCAAGCTCGTTGGTGCCCCTCCGGGATATGTGGGCTATGACGAGGGCGGCGAGCTCACCAAGGCCGTTCGCAGGCGTCCGTACTCGGTGGTCCTCTTCGACGAGATCGAGAAGGCCCACCCGGACGTCTTCAACGTCCTGCTCCAGATCCTGGACGAGGGCAGGCTCACCGATGGCCAGGGTCGCCACGTGGACTTCTCCAACACGGTCATCATCATGACCTCCAACATTGGCGCGCGCGACATCGCACAGACCACCACGATGGGCTTCTCGGCATCCGGCGCCTCGGGCCTCTCGGATAAGGAGATCACGAGCCGCGTGACCTCCGAGCTCAAGAAGCTCTTCCGCCCCGAGTTCCTCAACCGCGTGGACGAGATTGTTGTCTTCAAGTCCCTTACGGGCGAGCAGCTGCGCGGCATCGTGGAGCTCATGGTCTCCGACCTGCGCGATCGTCTCATCGCCAATGGCATGTCGATCGAGCTCACCGACGCGGCCCGCGACCTCGTGGCCAAGCGCGGCACCGATCCCATCTATGGGGCGCGCCCGCTGCGTCGGGCCATCCAGACGCTCATCGAGGACCCGCTCTCGGAGGAGCTCCTGGAGGGCAAGTGGCAGCGCGGCGACATCATCGAGGTGGATGCCAAGGGAGACGAGCTTGTCTTTTCCAAGGGCACGGGCGAGATTCCCGCTCCGCGCAAGCACGAGCACATGGAGCTGCCCTCGGCGCGTGACCGCTGGTCGACGGACCCTGGCGTGCATCCGTCTCCGCAGGAAGGCGGGCTTGCCGCATCTGGCGCATAGGGACGGCGTTCAAGCGCTCCGGCTCGTCATATACTGATACTGTGGTTCGAGTTTCATCCGGCCCGCCATGTGCGGGCCGGCTTGCCCAAGGAGGCGCTATGGATCCTGCCGAGCTAGACAAAGGGGCCCTCACAACCCAGCAGCGCATCGACAGTGCCATCAAGATGACGGCGCCGGGAACGGCGCTGCGCGTGGCCCTGGACATGATCATCGCCGGTCACCTGGGTGCCCTCATCTGCGTTGGCGATACCCAGAACGTGCTTGCCGCAGGTGATGACGGCTTTGCCATGGACGTCTCGTTCACTGCAAACCGCCTGTTCGAGCTCTGCAAGATGGACGGCGCGGTCATTGTCGACAAGGACCTCACCAAGATCCTGCGCGCCAACTACCACCTCAACCCCGACCCGTCGCTGCCCACCACCGAGACGGGTACGCGCCACCGCACGGCGGCGCGCATGAGCCTGCTCACCAAGGCCATGGTCATCTCCGTCTCCGAGCGTCGCTCCGTGGTCAACGTCTATGTGAACGGTCACGGCTTCCAGCTGCGCCCCGTTGCCGAAATCATGTCGACCGTGAACCAGCTCACCGCCGCCATGCAGAACACCCGCTCGCAGCTTGATCGCAGCCTGCAGCACCTCACGAGCCTGGAGCTGGACAACTTCGTCACGCTCGGCGACATTACGAACATCTTCTACCTGTTCGAGGTGCTCATGTCCGCAGGGGATGAGCTTGACCGTTGCATCGTCCAGCTGGGCACTTCCGGCCGCGTCACCGAGATGCAGCGCGAGGAGTTCTTGGGCGACATGGACGAGGCCTACAACCTCATGATTCGCGACTATGCCAAAGACTCCTCCGAGGAGCACGCGCGTGCCATCCGCAAGCAGTTCCACGAGATGGCCAACCCGCAGCTGCGTTCGCCCAAGGTGGTCGCGCGCATTCTGGGCTACGACGACTACGGCGAGGACACCATCATGACCCCGCTTGGCCTGCGCACGCTCTCGCGCGTCTCCGTGGTGCGAGAGGGCATGGCCGATAAGATAGTGGACGAGTACGGTTCGCTCCAGGAGATCCTGGAGGCCGCCGAGGACGACTCCTCAAAGCTGGGCGAGATTGGCGTCAAGAACCCAGATGCCCTGGCCAATAGCCTCCACCGCATGTGGGGGCAGAGCGAATGAGCGCACCAGAGACATGCGCCTCGCCCGTTGCTGAGCGTGTGGGCGAGGAGGGCAAGGGGCCGGATACCGTGGCGATTATCGTTGCCGGCGGTACAGGCGAGCGCTTTGGGGACCCGCGCGGCAAGCAGTTCGTGGACCTCTGCGGGCTTCCGCTTATGTGCTGGCCCCTTCTCGCCTTTGACCACGCGCCCTCGATTGGCCACATCGTGGTTGTGTGTGCGCCGGACCGCGTGGATACCGTGCGCGACGAAGTCCTTTCTCGCGTGACCCTGCTCACGCCTGTCACGCTTGCCGCATCTGGCGACACAAGGCAGCAGTCCGTTGCGCACGGGCTGGCTGCCATGCCTCGCGGCTTTGACTTCGTGGCCGTCCACGACGCGGCGCGCCCCCTCATCGAGACCGAGGTCATCGAGGGCGTCATTGCCTGCGTGCGAGAAGATCCCAAGCTTGCGGGCGCCATCTGCGCCACGCGCTCGGTGGACACGCTCAAGCTCGTCGAGGACGGCGTGATCATTGCTACGCCAGACCGCTCCTTCTACTGGGCGGCGCAGACGCCGCAGGTATTCCGCACCCGCGCGCTCACCTCGGCGTACAAGTCCGCTGCCTGGGAGGGCTACCAGGGAACCGACGACGCCTCCCTCGTGGAGCGCCATGGCGGCAAGGTCCGCTGCTACGATTCTCCGCGAGACAACATCAAGGTTACCGTGCCAGAGGATCTGGCGATTGCTTGCACCGCGCTAGAGCAGCGACTGCTCACGTAGGCCGTGCACATGACTCACGCTGCACCAGACCGTAGCAACGACAAGCGACCAGGCACACGCCTCGGAGGTGAGTGGGCATGACTCGCATCGGACATGGCTTTGACGTTCACGCGTTTTGCGAGGGGCGCCCGCTCGTTCTGGGGGGCGTTGCCGTGCCCAGCGAGTGTGGCCTTGCGGGCCACTCCGACGCAGACGTGCTCGCCCACGCCCTCATGGATGCCATCCTGGGTGCCATGCGCGCAGGTGACATCGGCGAGCTTTTTCCTGACACCGACCCTGCCTACGAGGGCGCAGATTCCATGGTTCTGCTCTCGCGCGTGATGGGGCTTGCCCGGGAGCGGGGCTTCTCGCTTGTCGACGCAGACTGCACCGTTGCTGCTCAGGTGCCCAAGCTTGCGCCCTACCGCGAGCAGATGCGTCAGACCATGGCCAACGCCATGGGGGTTGACGTGTCTCGGGTGGGGGTCAAGGCAACAACCACCGAGCACCTTGGGTTTGTGGGACGCGAGGAGGGCATTGCCGCCTGGGCCGTGGTTCTTCTCGACAGGGTTATGCCATAGATTTCTCCTCCAACTCGTATGCGTTCTATGGGTATGGGGTGCAGGCCTCTCGGAGAGTCTGCGCACACTTTGTGTGCCCGGACCGAGAGGGGGTTACCCTGTCTTACGTGCGCGCGCCGGGACTGGTGGTTTCGGCGCTCGCATCTGGACAGGCCGCGCACGATGTACCACGCACTTGAAACACCGCACCATCGCACCACGCGCCGCATTTTGATTTTGGCATTAGGCACTTCGACAGAACGATATTGCCCCAACCCGCGCGGCCGGGAAGGAATCGCATATGTTCCTTGCTGCAGGCAGACGTCCTGTCAGTACCGGCGTCCCTCGCGTGCTTCTCGCATGCATCGCCCTGCTTTTGGGACCGTTCCTCTCGCTCTCCCTGGGCGCTGGCTCGGCGCATGCCGCCACGCTTGACGAGACCCTGGCCGACGACGTCTTTGTAAACGAGCCCGGCAGCACCGGTCGCTGCACCATCTACGCAGCCACCAACATGCTTCGCAGGGCGGCGTTGCTTAATGGCGACCAGGGCTGGAGCTCGATTACCACCTCATCGATTCCGTCTTCTGGCGGTCTGCCCTTCGCCTTCTCGGTCAGCACGCAGGATGCCACCTACACCGTCGAGCACGGCTATATCACGGGGTCGACCGTGGAGAAGAAAACCGCCGAGCTTCTCGCCCTGCTTGACGAGAACCCCGCAGGCATCGTGCTGTACGCGAGCACGGGTAACCCGCATGCCGTGACGCTTCTGGGCTACGACGAGCAAACCGGCGCCTTCATTGCCCACGACTCGCTTACGGGTGCCACCTCGACGCTTGACGAGTGCGTGAGCGTGCGCGTCTCCAACGCGAACGCCTACTGGTACGTGTCGAGCCCGGTCGCGTCGCCAGGGCCCGCCTCGCTTCAGAATGCCACGGTCACGGTTGAGGATGCCGTGTACACGGGAGAAGCGGTAGCGCCACAGGTGACGGTCACGCTCGGTGGGGCAGCTCTTGCCGAGGGCAAAGACTACACCGTGAGCTGCGTGGGCAATGACGTGGTGGGAAGCGCGCTTGTCGTCGTCACCGGGACGGGGGAGTACACCGGGACTGCGAGCGCCTCCTTTGAAGTTCTCGATGGCACCGAGGCGCTGGTGGGGCGGTGCGTGGGCACCGTCAAGGCGTCAATGGACGCTGGACAGAGCCCGCGCGCGACACACGACGCTAGCGTGCTGGGGCTGGCCGGTTAGGTCGCCACCCTCCCCAGATGCTTCTCGGGGTGCTGCTACAATGCCAGTACTTGCGCACACATCTCAAGGAGCAAACCATGCAGATCTACAATACCCAGACGCACCGGAAGCAGGAGCTCGAGCCCATCGAGCCGGGCAAGATTCGCATGTATGTCTGTGGCCCTACGGTCTACGACCAGATTCACATTGGCAACGCGCGCACGTTTCTCTCGTTCGACGTGATCCGCCGCTACCTCATGTACAAGGGCTACGAGGTCACCTTTGCCCAGAACCTCACCGATGTTGACGACAAGATCATTAACCGCGCCAACGAGCAGGGCCGCACTGCGGCCGACGTGGCGGAGGAGTTCTCGAACGCCTTCATCGAGCAGATGCACCGCTTTGGGATTCTCGACCCCGACATCCGCCCGCGTGCCACGCACGAGATCCAGGCCATGCAGGAGATGATCGAGTCCCTCATCGAGCAGGGTAACGCCTACGTGGCAGACAACGGCGACGTGTACTTCTCGGTGCGCTCGGATCACAACTACGGCATCCTTTCCGGCCGCGACCTCGACCAGATGCGCGCGGGCGAGCGCGTGGAGGTTAACGACCAGAAGCGCGACCCCTTTGACTTTGCCCTCTGGAAGGCAGCCAAGCCTGGCGAGCCCAGCTGGCCGAGCCCCTGGGGCGACGGGCGTCCCGGCTGGCACACCGAGTGCTGCGCCATGATCCACCACTATCTGGGCACCCCCATCGACATCCACGGTGGCGGCGCGGACCTCGTCTTCCCCCACCACGAGAACGAGACCGCCCAGGCCATGTGCGCCTGGCACGAGCCGCTTGCCAACCTCTGGATGCACACCGGCATGCTCCGCGTGGACGGCGAGAAGATGTCTAAGAGCCTGGGCAACTTCTACACGCTCAAGGAGGTCCTCGACAAGTACCCCGCCGACGCCGTGCGCCTGCTTATGCTGCAGACCCACTACCGCGCGCCTCTCGACTTCTCCTTCGATCGCTTGGAGGGGGCCGTGGGCACTCTCGAGCGCCTGCGCACATGCGAGAAGAACCTGCTCTGGGCTGCCAAGAACGGCTCGGGAAGTGAGGAGCTTGACGCCACGCTGCTTGCTACTGTCCGCGAGGCGCGCGAGGAGTTCACGCGCCAGATGGATGACGATTTCAACACTGCCGGAGGCCTTGCCGCGATCTTCTCGCTTGTGACCTCGGCCAACACCTATCTCGCCGATGCCGGCACCGCTGCCGGCGGCGAGGCGGCCAAGTCCGCCGCCGAGTCCCTTGCCGAGCTTGCGGGCGTCATGGGTGTCACGCTTGCCGCCGAGGAGGACGAGCTCCCCGCCGAGCTGGTGGGCCTTGCCGAGAAGTACGCCGGCTACCAGGGCAGCTCTGCCACCGAGGCCGCAGACGCGCTCATCGCTGCGCGCCAGGCGGCCCGCAAGGCGAAGGACTGGGGCACGGCCGATGGCATCCGCGATGCCATCACCGGGCTCGGCCTGGTTCTCGAGGACACCGCCGCGGGCTCGCGCCTGCGCAGGGCGTAGGTGATGAGAATGACACGAGGCGACGCTCGTCGCAGCTCGGCCCGCAAGGGCCAGGGTCCCTCGCAGGCGGGCCGCGGCGGCCAGTGCCACGGGCGTGACCAGCGCTCGGGTGGCAACGGCAGCCGTCAGAGCCAGGGAAATCGTGGCCAGCGTGGCTCCCAGCGGCCCGGTCCGCGCCCACAGCGTGTGGCGGGGCGCCAGGATTCGCAGCGCCCCGCGGCGCTTGGCTCTGACCTCATCGAGGGCCGCCGTGCTGTCGCCGAGGCGCTTGATGCCGGCATCCCCATCCGTACCGCCTATGTGCAGGACGGAGCCGGGTCGCCCGAGGGTACCGACAAGACACTCGACACGCTGGTGCGCCGGCTCTCGGATGCTGGCGTGGAGTGCGAGACCGTGCCCCGCTCCCGCCTTGACCGCCTCTCGAGTCACGGTGCCCACCAGGGCATCGTTGTGCGTACCAAGCCCTTCTCGTACGCGACCATTGAAGATGTCATAGCCGCGGCAGGGGAGGGGGACGCCCTGGTCGTTGTGCTTGACCACGTGACCGACGAGGGCAACTTTGGTGCGATTGTGCGCTCCGCGGAGGTTGTGGGCGCCGCCGGCGTTGTCGTGGCCAACGCGCGCGCCGCCACCGTTGGGCCGGGTGCCTACAAGACCTCCGCCGGAGCGGTGCTGCACCTCCCCATTGCCCAGGTCCCCAACCTTGCGCGCGCGATTGACCAGCTCAAGGAGGCCGGATTCTGGGCTTGCGCTGCCACCGAGCATGCCGAGCAGGACGTGTGGCATGCGCCCGTCTACGGCAGGCTGGCGCTGGTCATGGGCTCCGAGGGGGAGGGCATTTCTCGCCTGGTGCTTGACCATTGCGACTTTGGAGCCAGGCTCCCGCAGCGCGGTCGTGTCGAGTCGCTCAACGTTGCCCAAGCCACTACGGTTATGTGCTACGAGTGGTTGCGTCGCGTGAGCGAGGGGGCGCGGGCGGATGGCTAGGTGCACCCGCTTGGCTCTTCTTGTGGTTGACGGCTACAACGTGGTCCACGGGACGCCTCGCTACGCTGCGCTTATCGACGAGCACGCCGGTGCCGGAGCCCTTGCAGACGTGGCGCACCTCTCGCGCGATCCCTATGGGCACGACCCCTTCGACCGGGCACGCGAGGCGCTCGTTGCCGACGTTGCCGCGTATGCGCAGGGTAGCTACGAGCCCGTTGTGGTGTTCGACGCGGCGGGCAACCTCTCGAGCGAGCGGCCAAACTGGAGCACGGCTGGCGTGCGCGTGGTCTTCTCCCGCACGGGGGAGTCTGCGGACACAGTCATCGAGCGCCTGGTCACCGAGGCCCGCCATGCCGAAAGGGACGTGCTGCTTGTAACCTCGGACAACACGATTCGCTACACCGTTGGCGGGATTCCCGTGACCACCGTCTCAAGCGCCCTTCTCGCCCAGAACATGAGCATGGTGAACGCTGGGGTGGAGGAGGCACGCGAGCGGGGCTCTCACACGCACCTGAGCCTGGAGGACAGGCTCGACGCCGAGACGCGCGCCAAGCTGGATAGGCTGCGCGGGCGCCGGTAGGTCGCGAGCGGCTGCACCCAATCTGGCGCCGCGCGTGCCAGATTTGGCCAAACACGCTATCATGTCCTCACCGCCGGTATGGCTCAATGGCAGAGCAACGGTTTTGTAAACCGTGGGTTGTGGGTTCGACTCCCTCTACCGGCTCCAGAAACCTTCCGGCCGGAGACAGCTGCCTCCGGCCGATTTTCTTTTTGTAAGCTTCGGGCGCGCATGGGCGAGAAATGCTTCCAATGCAGCCAGATCAGCCAAAGGGCAAGATGCGCCCCATAAGTTCTACCTGCGCATTTCTTAGAATTGTGCGGGAATCGTGGGGTAGATACGCCCGGTACCGTGGAATGCGTTGACAGGATTTTTTCCTCGTCGTATTATTCACTCCGCTGCAGGGGGTTCGCCCCGTGCGGTGCTTGAAAACGGAATGGGGATGTGGCACAGCGGCAACTGCGGCGGACTGTAAATCCGCTCCCTCTGGGTTCCTTGGTTCGAGTCCAAGCATCCCCACCATGCCCGTGTAGCTCAGTCGGTAGAGCACTTCGTTGGTAACGAAGAGGTCACCGGTTCGAATCCGGTCGCGGGCTCCATTTTTCAAGTGCACGGCTCCATGCCGGTGTAGCTCAGCTGGTTAGAGCACGCGGCTCATACCCGCGATGTCACTGGTTCGAATCCAGTCACCGGTACCAGGCTTTTCTGCGGCGCTTCGGCGCCGCTGAGCATAAATAGGCGTATTTCTGTACCATGGAATGGCCGGAGAGGTTCGTTCCAAAAGGAGGATTGGCAATGGCCAAGGAGAAGTTCGATCGTTCTAAGCCGCACGTAAACATCGGTACCATTGGTCACGTCGACCACGGCAAGACCACGCTGACCGCGGCCATCACCAAGGTTCTCTCCGAGACCGAGGGCTGCAAGGCTCAGTACACCGCCTTCGAGAACATCGACAAGGCTCCCGAGGAGCGCCAGCGCGGCATTACCATCTCCGTCGCTCACGTCGAGTACGAGACCTGGGAGCGCCACTACGCTCACGTTGACTGCCCGGGCCACGCCGACTACGTCAAGAACATGATCTCCGGCGCTGCTCAGATGGATGGCGCCATCCTCGTTATCGCCGCAACCGACGGCCCCATGGCTCAGACCCGCGAGCACATCCTGCTCGCCCGTCAGGTCGGCGTTAAGTACATCATCGTCTTCCTGAACAAGTGCGACATGGTCGACGACGAGGAGCTCATCGACCTGGTCGAGATGGAGACCCGCGACCTGCTCTCCGAGTACGGCTACAACGGCGACAACACCCCGATCATCCGTGGCTCCGCCCTCGGCGCCCTCAACGGCGAGCAGAAGTGGGTCGACTCCATCATCGAGCTCATGCACACCGTTGACTCTTACATCCCCACGCCTGCTCGCGACAACGAGAAGCCGTTCCTGATGGCCGTCGAGGACGTCATGACCATCTCCGGCCGCGGCACCGTTGCTACCGGCCGTGTCGAGCGCGGTGAGCTCAAGCTCAACGAGCCCGTCGAGATCGTCGGCATCAAGCCCACTCAGACCTCCGTTGCTACCGGCATCGAGATGTTCCGTAAGACGCTGGACTTCTGCGAGGCTGGCGACAACGTGGGCATCCTGCTCCGCGGCATCAAGCGCGAGGACATCGAGCGTGGCCAGGTTCTCTGCAAGCCCGGTTCGGTTACCCCGCACACCAAGTTCACCGGTGAGATCTACGTCCTCACCAAGGAGGAGGGTGGCCGTCACACCCCGTTCTTCTCCGGCTATCGTCCCCAGTTCTACTTCCGCACTACTGACGTGACTGGCGACATCACCGAGCTCACCGACAAGGACGGCAACAAGGTCGAGATGGCCATGCCGGGTGACCACGTCACCATCGCCTGCGAGCTCATTCACCCCATCGCTATGGAGGAGGGCCTGCGCTTCGCTATCCGCGAGGGTGGCCACACCGTCGGCGATGGCCGTGTCTCCACGATTGTCGAGTAGCTTCTCTTAGAAGTGACCTCTAGGCCCGGCATCCGCAAGGGTGTCGGGCCCTTCTCTTGAGAGACGCGAATCTCGTACGTGGTTGGTTTGCGTGTCTCTCGCTGCTTCCTGCTAGAAGGGCATGGGGTTCTCGCGTGGATGTTATGTGAGCAAACCTCTAGAAAGCCCGATAACTTGACAGGAAGTGTTTGGTAATGGTAACGTTCTCCACCGCGCCATCTTCGAGGATGGCCTCGAAGTGACATGGTGTCTCAGGAGGATTCATGCGTACACTTGTTACACTTGCATGCACCGAGTGCAAGCGCCGCAACTACACCACGACCAAGAACAAGGCGAACACGCCTGATCGACTTGAGATGAAGAAGTATTGTCCGTGGTGCCGTAAGCACACGCTTCACCGCGAGACCCGCTAAACTAGGTGGGTCCACACACGCCAGTAGTTCAATTGGTAGAGCATCGGTCTCCAAAACCGAGTGTTGAGGGTTCGAGTCCTTCCTGGCGTGCCAGAATTTCCCACCGGCTTTCCCTTCGGGGTTAGCCGGTTTCTATGTAACGGCCAGTCTTTTAGGAGTCGCGAGGATGCCGAACAAGGACAGGAACAAGAGGAGCGTCCGCAAGGCGCGTGCCCAGAAGCGCGCCGAGCGCGAGGCCGCTCAGGCCGCCTCCGCTGCTTCCTCTAAGCCCCAGAAGGCTGAGGGCGCTTCCAAGCAGACGGCTGTTGCCGCTGCGAAGGCACCCGAGAAGCAGAACAAGCCCGCCAAGGCGAGCAACAAGAAGCCGGGTCTCGCCAAGCGCATTAGCAACTACTTTGCTGCCGTGCGTACCGAGATGAAGCGTGTCGTATGGCCCTCGAAGGACGAGCTCCGCAACTATTCGGTTGCCGTCATCATCTCCCTCGTGGTCTTCGGCGTCGCTCTCTGGCTCGTTGACACCGGCATCGTGGCTGCGCTCGTTGGCTACACGAGTTTGGGGGCATAGGCCATGGCTAAGCGCTGGTATGTTATCCACACGTACTCCGGGTACGAGAACAAGGTCAAGACTGATCTCGAGCACCGCATCGAGACCTATGGCATTGGCGATAAGGTCGTGGACATCCAGATCCCAACCGAGGAAGTCACCGAGGTCAAGGACGGCGGTAAGCGCGAGACCAAGGAGGCCAAAGTCTTCCCGGGCTACGTCCTCGTTCGCATGGAGGTCGACGACAACACCTGGGCCGTCGTGCGTAACACGCCCGGTGTCACGGGCTTTGTTGGCCTTGACGGCAAGCCTACGCCGCTTCGTCGTGACGAGTTCGACAAGATTATGCGTCGTGGTGGCGTCCGCACCAACGCGGCCGCCCCTGCGCCCAAGCGCACCTCGACCAACATCGAGCGTGGCATGTCCGTGCGCGTCCTTTCGGGCCCGCTTGCAGACTTCGACGGCCAGGTCTCCGAGGTCAATGCCGAGGCCGGCAAGGTCAAGGTCATGCTCATGATCTTTGGCCGCGAGACCCCCGTCGAGCTCACACTAGATCAGATCTCTGTTATCAGCTAGGAACTTCTGGCAGGTCCCGTATCGGTGAGGATGGCTTCTCGGGCGCCTGCGTGAAGATAGATACCAAGCACGCTCTCCAGGAGGAACATCATGCCCAAGAAGAAGGTTACTCACTTCATTAAGCTCCAGATACCGGCCGGCGCCGCTAACCCCGCGCCTCCCGTTGGCCCTGCACTTGGCGCTGCTCAGGTCAACATCATGCAGTTCTGCCAGGCCTTCAACGCTGCCACCAAGGATCAGGCCGGCGACATCATCCCTGTCGAGATCACTGTCTATGAGGATCGCACCTTCGACTTCGTGACCAAGACCCCGCCTGCGGCTCACCTCATCAAGAAGGAGCTCGGCCTCAAGAGCGGCTCTGGCGTGCCCCAGCGCGACAAGGTTGGACAGCTCACCCAGGAGCAGCTCACCAAGATTGCTCAGATCAAGATGCCGGACCTCAACGCCAATGACATCGAGGCTGCCAAGAAGATCGTTGCCGGCACCGCCCGCTCCATGGGCGTCACCATCGCCGAGGACTAGCACTACCTATGGCACCACGCGCCCCCACGTGGGGCGCCTCTCTGAATGAGGCGGACAAATCCGCCAACTATGTGGGAGGGCGCAAGCCCGTTGACCACAGGAGGTATCACATGCCTAAGCACGGAAAGAATTACAACGCGGCTGCTGCCAAGCTCGAGACTGGCAAGGTCTACTCGCCCAAGGAGGCCATGACCCTCGCCAAGGAGCTCTCCTCCGCCAAGTTCGACGAGACCGTCGAGGTTGCCATTCGCCTTGGCGTCGACACCCGCAAGGCCGACCAGAACATCCGTGGCTCCATCTCGCTGCCCAACGGCACCGGCAAGACCGTTCGCGTTGCCGTCTTCGCCGAGGGTGCCAAGGCCGCTGAGGCCCAGGCTGCCGGCGCTGACATCGTTGGCTCCGATGACCTCATCGAGGAGGTTCAGAAGGGCAACATCAACTTTGACGCCGTTATCGCCACGCCCAACCTCATGGGCAAGGTTGGTCGTCTCGGCCGCATCCTCGGTCCCCGTGGCCTCATGCCTAACCCCAAGCTGGGCACCGTGACCATGGACGTTGAGAAGATGGTCAAGGAGCTCAAGGCTGGCCGCGTCGAGTATCGTGCCGACCGCTACGGCATCTGCCACGTCCCCATGGGCAAGGCTTCCTTCGACGTCAAGGCTCTTGTTGAGAACTACGGTGCGCTTCTCACCGAGCTGCTGCGCGTCAAGCCCTCGAGCGCCAAGGGCAAGTACGTCAAGTCCATTGTGGTCTCCACCACCATGGGCCCTGGCATCAAGGTCGACACCACCAAGACCCGCGACTTCATGGAGGACTAGCTCCAGTCGCATCCTGGTATGTAGGCCCCGCTCGCAGGAGCGGGGCTTTTTGTGTCGATGCCGTGTCTCGCTAGGTCGCCTTGACGTACGAGCGTGAACCGTGCGAGAATAATCATTGCAGGTTTGAACCTGCATTGCACACGTTGCACGTCCCGCTGCCAAAGACAGCCGGTGCCTACGGGCTCAAAGGGGAAACCCGCCTGCCGAGGTGGTCTCAGCTATGAACCTATGAGGCCCCGTTTGGCTGCGCCAAGCGGGGCCCTCTCATGCGAGGGGCCCGCCGCGTCGGCGGATCGTGCCCGGAAACGCATGAGAAGGAGGTGTTCACATGCCAGCACAGTCCAACATCGACATGCTCGAGAAGGTCAAGGGTTCCATCGAGGCTTCCAAGGGCGTCTTTGTCGTCGACTACCGCGGCCTCACCGTGAAGGAGGCCCAGGAGCTCCGTCGCGCCCTGCGCGAGGCCAACGCACACATGAAGGTCTACAAGAACAACATCGTGCGCATTGCCCTCAACGAGGCCGAGATGCCCAACATCGACGACATGCTCAAGGGCACCTGCGCCTACGTCTTCTACGAGAATGACCCTGTCGAGGCCGCTAAGGTCCTGAAGCAGGAGGCCGACAAGCTCAAGAAGATGCAGATCCTGGGTGGCATTGCCGACGGTAAGGCCATCACGGCCGAGGAGGCTCTCGCGTACGCCGAGCTCCCGTCCCGCGACGAGCTGCTCGCCAAGCTCGTGTACGTCATTGGCAGCCCGCTCTCCGGCATTGCGCAGGTGTGCGCTGGTCCCGCCAGGGGCCTCGTCACCGCGCTCCAGGCGGTCGCCGACAAGCAGGCCGCGTAGCGTCCTGCCGCACTACCAGCACTACCAGACAAACCTGAGGGCACATAAGGTGCCCCAATTCAAAGGAGAATTAGCATGGCTGCTACCAAGGAAGAGATCATCGAGGCCCTCAAGGAGATGCCCGCCCTCGAGCTTTCTGAGCTCGTTCACGAGCTGGAGGACGTCTTCGGCGTGTCCGCCGCTGCTCCCGTTGCCGTTGCCGCTGCTCCCGCAGCCGGCGCTGCTGCCGCCGAGGAGGAGGAGAAGACCAACTTCGACGTTGAGCTGACCTCCTTCGGTTCCAACAAGATCGCCGTCATCAAGGTCGTCCGCGCCCTCACCAGCCTTGGCCTGAAGGAGGCCAAGGACAAGGTGGAGGCTGCCCCCACCGTCCTGCTCGAGGGTGCCAAGAAGGAGGACGCCGAGGACGCCAAGAAGCAGCTCGAGGAGGCCGGCGCCACCGTCACCCTGAAGTAACTTCGGGTTTCTCGGACGCTCTGCTTGAGTTTCAAGGGTCGGGCCACAGGGCTCGACCCTTTTTTCGTATGCGCGAGCCTACTTGCTGTCAAACCCGTTGTTGCCGGCTCATTTGAGTATCGATGCATTTGCCCAGTTGTTGGTCGGCGGTCCTAACGGCCCGGTAACAAAGGGCGCCCAGCCCGAGTTGGTCTTACCGGCAGGGGAGACCGGGCAACTCTCAACTGCGGAAACTCCGCTGCCGCTTGTCGGGGCGGTAACAAGCAACCGCCACAGCAAACCCGCTGTTACCGGCTCGATTACGTTTCGATGCGTTTGACCTGTTGCTGTTTGGCAGCCCTGCCGGCCCGGTAACAAGCGGCGTTGCCCTGGCCTCGCAATCACCCCTATGGGCGCTGGTCGAGAAGGTCTACGGACCAAGCACACAAAGTCTTCACACGTATCCCGTGGATTTTGCGGGAAACGCGTGAAAACTTGGAGAATCTAATAGAAAATGCTGAGCAAGTCAAGACTTTTCATTGACGGAAGACGTGTGCTTGGCTAGATTACTAGTTTGCGACAATTGCCGCCTTCCACCCTTTTGAAGGAGGAAAAGCCTGGTGTCTACCGCAAAGACTTCTCTTACTAAACCGCAAGTCACCCGTACGCGCAAGAGCTTTAGCAAAATCCCGCCTGCGATGGAGCTGCCCAACCTCATCTCCGTACAGAAGGACTCGTTCAAGCACTTCATGACCGACGGCATCGCCGAGTCCTTCGCGGAGTTCTCGCCTATCGAGAACTCCGCCGGGACCATGCAGGTGACCTTCGGCGAGCACCAGTTCGGTGATCCGTCCCACAGCCTGGCCGAGTGCCGCGCTAAGGACCTGTCCTACCAGGCGCCTCTCTTCGTGGATGTGCGCTTCATCAACAAGGAGACCGGCGAGATCAAGGAGCAGCTCGTCTTCATGGGCGATTTCCCGCTCATGACCGATCGCGGCACCTTCATCATCAACGGCTCCGAGCGCGTCGTCGTCTCCCAGCTGGTCCGCTCGCCCGGCGTCTACTTCGCCGCCGAGATGGACTCTGGTGTTCTCATCCACCGCGTGCAGTTTATCCCCGCGCGTGGCGCATGGCTCGAGTTCGAGGTCGACAAGCGCGGCCACCTTGTGGTCTCCATCGACCGCAAGCGTCGCCAGAGCGCAACGTCGTTCCTGCGCGCCCTGGGCATTGCCGAGACGGACGACGAGCTTCTCTCGCTCCTTGGCGACTCCGATGTGGTTCGCTCCACCATCGAGCGCGACGTCGCGACCACCCGCGAGGACGCCCTTCTCGAGATCTACCGTCGCCAGCGCCCCGGCGAGCCCCCCACTGTGGACTCCGCCCGTTCGCTGCTCGACGGCCTCTACTTCAACCCACAGCGCTACGACCTGGCGCGCGTTGGCCGCTACAAGGTCAACAAGAAGCTCGGCCTCGACGTCGACTCCAATGAGCGCGTGATCACGAGCGAGGACATCGTGGCGGCGCTCCGCTACCTCCTTGCCCTTCACGCCGGCGACGAGACCAAGCACACCGACGATATCGACCACTTTGGCAACCGTCGCGTCCGCACCGTTGGCGAGCTTGTCCAGAACCAGTTCCGCATCGGCATGAGCCGCATGGAGCGCGTTGTGCGCGAGCGCATGGCCTCCCAGGACGCCGATGACATCACGCCGCAGTCGCTGATCAACATCCGCCCGATTGTGGCGGCCATCAAGGAGTTCTACGGCTCTTCTCAGCTGTCTCAGTTCATGGACCAGGCCAACCCGCTGGCGGGCCTCACGCACAAGCGTCGTCTCTCTGCCCTGGGCCCTGGCGGCCTTGCTGGCCACAAGTCTGGCTCCAGCCGCCGCACAAACGTGCCCACGGCCGTCCGCGACGTTCACAACTCGCACTACTCCCGCATGTGCCCCATCGAGACCCCCGAGGGCCCCAACATCGGCCTCATTGGCTCGCTGGCGCTCTATGCCCACGTGAACGACTACGGCTTCATCGAGGCGCCGTATCGTAAGGTCGTCGACGGCAAGGTCACCGACGAGATCGTGTGGATGACGGCCGACGAGGAGGAGAACCACAACATCGCGCCGGCCAACACTCCCGTTGACCCCAAGACGCGTCGCTTTGTGGTTGTCGATTCCAAGGGCAACATCACCAACCCTGATCGCGTCATCGCCCGTACGCGCGACTTCGACGGTTCCTTTGGCGCGCCTGCGCAGGTGGAGGTCTCTAACGTCGACTACATGGACGTCTCGCCCCGCCAGATGCTCTCCGTCGCCGCGAACCTCATCCCGTTCCTCGAGCACGACGATGCAAAGCGTACCCTCATGGGCGCCAACATGCAGCGCCAGGCCGTGCCCCTAATTCGTCCGCACGCCCCGTACGTGGGCACGGGCATGGAGGCTCGCGCCGCCCTCGACTCCGGCGAGGTCATCCGCGCGGCGCACGCCGGCGTGGTCGACAAGGTCGATGCCGCACACGTGGTTGTCTACTCTGACGAGTACGGCGCCGAGGACTACCAGCTGCCCAAGTACCAGCGCTCCAACCAGAGCACCTGCATCAACCACCGCCCCATCGTGCACGTGGGCGATCACGTTGAGGCCGGTCAGCCCCTGGCCGACGGCACCTCGATCGACCACTCCGAGCTTGCGCTCGGCGTGAACCTCACCGTGGCGTACATGCCGTGGGAGGGCTACAACTACGAGGACGGCATCATCGTCTCCGACCGCGTGGTCCAGGAGGACCTGCTCACCTCGATCAACATCTCCCGTCACGAGATCGATGCTCGCGACACCAAGCTTGGCCCCGAGGAGATCACCCGCGAGATCCCCAACCAGTCCGAGGAAATGCTCGCGAACCTCGACGATGACGGCATCATTCGCATCGGCGCCGAGGTTGGCCCCGGTGACATCCTGGTGGGCAAGGTCACGCCCAAGGGCGAGACAGCCCTCACGGCCGAGGAGCGCCTGCTTCGCGCCATCTTTGGTGCAAAGGCCCATGACGTGCGCGACACCTCGCTCAAGATGCCTCACGGTGCCTACGGCCGCGTCGTCGACGTCGTGCGCTTCAGCCGCGAGGCCGGAGACGACCTCCAGCCCGGCGTGAACGAGCTCGTCCGCGTCTTCGTCGCTCAGCGCCGCAAGATTCAGCAGGGCGACAAGATCTCCGGTCGTCACGGCAACAAGGGCGTTGTCTGCAAGGTTCTGCCCGTCGAGGACATGCCCTACATGGCCGACGGCACGCCTGTGGACGTCCTTCTCGACCCGCTGGGCGTTCCTTCTCGTATGAACGTGGGCCAGCTGCTCGAGTGCCACCTCGGCTGGGGTGCCACGCACGGCTGGGATGACTCCACGGCAGACTCCAAGACCTACGTCCCCGGCCCCATCCCCGTGGCCACGCCCGTCTTTGACGGCGCGACCGACAAGGAGGTCGCCGAGATCATTCGCCGCACCAACGTGAACCTCATGAACAAGGCCATGCTGGAGTACGGCAAGCACATGAACGCCGACTTCGTGCCGCAGCTCAACGACCGTGGCAAGACCACGCTCTATGACGGCCGCACGGGCGAGGCGTTCAAGAGCCCCATCACGGTTGGCACCTCCTACATCCTGAAGCTTGGCCACATGGTCGACGACAAGATCCACGCGCGTTCGACCGGCCCCTACAGCCTCGTCACGCAGCAGCCTCTGGGCGGCAAGGCCCAGTTCGGCGGCCAGCGCTTCGGCGAGATGGAGGTTTGGGCCCTCTACGCCTACGGCGCGGCCAACGTCCTGCAGGAGATCCTCACCGTCAAGTCCGACGATACCAACGGCCGTGTCAAGACGTACGAGGCCATCGTCAAGGGCGAGAACGTGCCTCCCGCGGGCATCCCCGAGTCCTTCAAGGTCCTCGTCAAGGAGATGCGTTCCCTCGCGCTCGACATCGAGCCCATCTCCTACAAGAAGAAGGCCGAGCCCAAGCCCGAGGAGGAGAAGAAGGCCGCGGCCAAGGAGAACCCCGTGGACGTCTTCGCCAACATCAACACCACCGATGACCTCGTCAAGGGCCTTGCCCGCGACCTCGGCGAGTCCGACGACCTCGTCGGCGACGCCAACAGCGATAAGGAGTAGCGACTGTGGCAGAATTCGATACCACCGACTTCGACGCTATCAAGATCTCTCTTGCCTCTGCAGACCAGATTCGCAGCTGGTCGCACGGCGAGGTCAAGAAGCCCGAGACGATCAACTACCGCACGCTCAAGCCTGAGAAGGACGGCCTGTTCTGCGAGAAGATCTTCGGTCCCGTCAAGGACTGGGAGTGCGCCTGCGGCAAGTACAAGGGCATCCGCTTCAAGGGCATCATCTGCGAGCGCTGCGGCGTCGAGGTGACCACCGCCAAGGTGCGCCGCGAGCGCATGGGCCACATCGAGCTCGCCGCTCCCGTAAGCCACATCTGGTACTTCAAGAGCCCCGCAAGCTTCCCCATGTCTCGCCTGCTCGACATGAAGAGCAAGGACCTGGAAAAGGTTCTCTACTTCGCGAGCTACGTCATCACTGACGTCGACACCGAGGCCCGCGAGGCCGATGCCGACGACCTCAAGGAGGAGCTGGCTGCAGACCTCGAGGAGCTGGACGCCGAGCGCGACGACCAGATCGAGCGCCTGAAGGAGCAGGGCCAGGCCTCTGGAGACGAGTTCGACGACGTCGAGCCCCTCTCCGAGGAGGAGGTCCGTGCCGGCATCGCCGACCTCGAGGAGGAGTACGAGGAAGAGAAGACGCTTCGCCGCGAGGCCTACGAGCAGTTCATGCAGCTCGAGAAGCGCCAGCTCATCTCCGATGAGGCGCTCTTCTCCGAGCTCAAGCGCTACTACGGCATCTACTTCAAGGGCGGCATGGGCGCCGAGGCCGTGCGCGAGCTGCTCCGTGGCATTGACCTCGAGAAGGAGGCCACCGAGCTTCGTGCCATCATCGCCTCCGATGACTCTCAGAAGCAGAAGCGCGAGAAGGCCATCAAGCGCCTGGAGATTGTCGACGCCTTCCTCAAGGGTGGCAACGATCCGGCCAACATGATCCTGGACGTCATCCCCGTGATCCCGCCCGACCTGCGCCCCATGGTGCAGCTCGACGGCGGCCGCTTTGCCGCGTCGGACCTGAACGACCTCTACCGTCGCGTGATCAACCGTAACAACCGACTCAAGCGCCTGCTTGACCTCGATGCGCCCGCAATCATCGTCAACAACGAAAAGCGCATGCTCCAGGAGTCTGTTGACGCACTCTTCGACAACGGCCGCCGTGGCCGTCCCGTCACCGGCCGTGGCGGGCGTCCGCTGAAGTCGCTTGCCGAGGCCCTCAAGGGCAAGCAGGGCCGCTTCCGCCAGAACCTGCTGGGCAAGCGCGTCGACTACTCCGGCCGTTCGGTCATCGTCGTCGACCCGCACCTCAAGCTGCACCAGTGCGGCCTGCCCTCGACCATGGCGCTCGAGCTCTTCAAGCCCTTCGTGATGCGTCGCCTGGTCGAGCTGGGCAAGGTTGAGAACATCAAGGGTGCCAAGCGCGCCATCGATCGCGGCATGCCCGCCGTTTGGGATGTGCTCGACGAGGTCATCCAGGATCGCCTGGTGCTCCTCAACCGCGCTCCTACGCTGCACCGCCTCTCCATCCAGGCCTTCGAGCCGGTCCTCGTTGAGGGCAAGGCCATCCACCTGCACCCGCTGGTGTGCGCCCCCTTCAACGCCGACTTCGATGGCGACCAGATGTCGGTTCACGTGCCGCTCTCCACGCAGGCGCAGACCGAGGCGCGCGTCCTCATGCTCTCGACCAACAACCTGCGCAAGCCCGCCTCCGGCGAGGTTGTCACCGTGCCTTCTCAGGACATGGTCTTCGGTACGTACTTCCTCACCACGGCCAAGGACGGCGCCCAGGGCGAGGGCCGCGTCTTTGCCGACTTCGACGACGCAATTCTCGCCTTCGACAACCGCGACAACCTGGACATCCAGGCAAACATCAAGGTTCGCGTGAGGCCGCAGGACGCCAACGTGGTCGAGGACGGTCGCAGGATTTTCCGCACCTTTGACAAGTGGAACAGCCCCGTGGACTACGACGTCACCGATCATGCGGTGCGTGTCGAGACCACCGTCGGCCGCGTGATCTTCAACACGCGCTGCCTGCCTGCGGACTACCCCTTCATCAACTACAAGATGAACAAGGGCGACATCAAGAACCTCGTCAACGACGCGTGCGACCGCTACAGCACCGCCGACGTCGAGCCCATCCTCGATGCCATCAAGGAGACGGGCTTCCACTACGCCACCGTCGCAGGCCTTACGGTTTCGGTCTGGGATGCCGTCATCCCGCCCGAGAAGCAGGAGATGCTCGACGAGGCGCAGGACAAGGTCGACGAGATCAACGAGTACTACGAGGACGGCTTCCTCTCCGAGAGGGAGCGCCACGTCGAGGTCGTTAACGCTTGGACCGAGTGCACCAATGAGCTTGGCTCCAAGATGCTTGAGGGCTTCGCTGAGGACAACCCCATCTACATGATGGCCGACTCCGGCGCCCGTGGCTCCAAGACGCAGCTTCGTCAGCTCGCCGGCATGCGCGGCCTCATGGCCGATATGTCCGGTGACACCATCGACCTGCCCATTAAGGCAAACTTCCGCGAGGGCCTGCTCCCGCTCGAGTACTTCATCTCCACCTACGGCGCCCGTAAGGGCCTCGTGGATACCGCGTCCCACACGTCGGACTCCGGCTACCTTACCCGCCGTCTGGTCGACGTTGCCCAGGACGTCATTGTCCGCGAGGAGGACTGCGGCACCGACGAGGCGGTGACCTACCCGCTCATCAAGCCGGGCGAGACCGACGTGGACACCGACCTTATCGGCCGCTGCGCGCTCAACGACATCGTTGACCCCGCAACCGGTGAGGTCCTCATCCCCCGCGACGGCTACATCGAGTCCAAGGACGACCTCAAGAACCTTGTCGCCCATGGCCTCAAGAAGGTCCAGCTCAGGGCCCTTCTCACCTGCAAGTCCAAGTACGGCGTCTGCCAGAAGTGCTACGGCTGGGACCTCTCGACCCGTCGCCCCGTCAACATCGGCACGGCCGTCGGCATCATCGCCGCGCAGTCCATCGGCGAGCCTGGTACCCAGCTCACGATGCGTACGATTCACTCCGGCGGCGTCGCTGGCGCTGACGACATCACGCAGGGCCTCCCCACGGTCGCCCGCATGTTCGACGTCGTCGGCAACGTCAACGAGAAGATCCTCGGTCGCGAGGCAGACCTCGCGCCTGTCTCCGGCACCCTGCTCATCACGCCCGAGCAGACGGAGTACCTCATCCGCATCGTCGACACCGACGACCACTCCCGCATCCTCGAGGAGTGGCGCATCCCCGCGTCCGCGCGCTTCATGCCGGGCATGGAGGATGGCGTCGAGGTTCGCGCCGGCGACCAGATCACCCGTGGCTTCGTCAACTTCCGCAAGCTGCGCAAGCTCACCGACATCGAGTCGACGATGCACACCTTCGTCGCCTCGGTCAAGGACGTCTACACCTCCCAGGGCGTCGACCTCAACGACAAGCACATCGAGGTCATCGCCCGCCAGATGCTTCGTCGCGTCCAGGTGACCAACCCCGGCGACTCCCAGTACCTGCTCGGCCAGTACGTGGACCGCTACGTCTTCGCCGACACGGTGCGCAACGTTGCCCTGGCTGGCGGCACCCCGCCCGAGGCGGAGCCCGTCATTCTCGGTACGCTCAAGGTCGCGAGCTCGATCGACTCCTGGCTCTCCAGCGCGTCATTCATCCGCACCGCAGGCGTGCTCACCGATTCGTCCATTGCTGGTGACGTTGACCACCTGCTCGACCTCAAGTCCAACGTCATCGTGGGCAAGCAGATTCCCGCCGGCACCGGTCTCTCCGCGTACCGAGGCGTCGAGCTTACCTACCACGGCACCAAGATCGACGGTCCCACCTCGCCGCAGGCGCAGAGCCTTCCCGAGTGGGCGCCCGACGAGCTCAAGGGCATCGAGGAGAAGCTCCCCAAGCAGCTTGACTGGGTGGGCGACGACTACGGCTACGGCGGAGTCTACTCGAAGAACGGCCGCACCCTCTCCAGCGAGGATGCCAAGCTCTACCTCTTCGACGACCTCGGCGTCTCGCAGCGCTGGACCAACAAGTTCAGCGAGGTGGGCATCGAGACCGTGGGTGACCTCATCGGCAAGACCGAGGACGACCTGCTCCGCATCGATGGCATTGGCGCCAAGGCCATCGAGGAGCTCCGCGATGGCCTCGAGGCACGCGGACTGCTCTACATCCTCGAGCCCGATGACGACGAGGCAGATTCCGAGGACCTCTCGCAGCTCCTCAACATGGTCTTCTCGCCTGACGCGGATTCCGACATCATGCTCGGCACCGCCGCTCCCGCCAAGCACCACTACGACGACGAGCTGATCGGTGGCTCCGCAGACGCGCAGTCCGGTGATTCCGACGTCATCAACGAGGACCTTGGCTCTCTGGATGACCTGCTCTCTCAGGTTGTCAAGCAGGAGAACGGCTCGGATGACGGTGACAGGGACAACGAGTAGTTCTCGCACGCTGGGTGGCATATGCGCCCCGAGATAGATTGACGAAGGGCCCCGACGCGACGTTGGGGCCCTTTTTGTGCGTGACGCGAACGCGTGTGGTCAGAGGAGCTCGCGTGCGTGGTTCTCACGCGGACAACCGGGTACTATGACCTGGATGAGATTCGTATTGCTGCCGATAGTGGGGGAGGACCCATGAACGAGGCGTGCTCGAGGGACCTTCTCGACGAGTACCTTTCCAACGACGACGTGGTGTATGACGCCACGCAGATATTCGATGCGCTCTCTGACCTGACGCGCTTTCGCATCCTGGGCGCGCTCTCGCTGGGCGAGAAGAGCGTCTCCGACTTGGAGGAGATCTGCGCCGTTTCGCAGTCGGCCATATCCCACCAGCTGCGGCTCCTGCGCGATAGGGGGCTGGTGACTGCCCGCCGCGATGGCCGAAGGGTCATCTATTCCCTGGCGGACGAGCATGTGACCACGCTCATCTCCGTTGGCCTGCTCCACGCAGCGGAGCCTGTCCGCGCAAGCGACGAGTAGATTGGCTCTTGGCGTCCTTTGGACCCGAACCTCGCTGCGTACTGCGTTCACGTTAGGGCCTGAATTATTGCGCGATATTTCTTGGTGATAGATTAGCCAAATGGTTAGATGCAGTAATCGTAGGAAATAACGCGCAATAATTTCGAACAGCCTGTGGGAGCTGCGTCTGGCATGAGGTCTGACCGTGGAGTGGAGACCCTCCCCCCATCCCGTGAGCGGGAACCTGACGCGGATGCTGCCGTTGACCAGCGCGAGCGACCGTGTTACTGTTCATATGAACACGTGCTCATGCATTCAGGAGATTGAGTGCTTGGGACTAAGCCGTAAGACTGGACCAACGGAGGAAACGATGCCTTGCTCATGCTGCCACCACGAGGAAGACGAGAAGGACGAGAAGACCTCCTGCGCTGCCTGCTCGGGTGACGAAGAGGAACTCGAAGATGACGATGACGACGAGGGGGACCCCGCCGCCCTCAAGCGTCGCATCGTTATCTCGGCCGCGCTTCTCGTCGCGGCGGTTGTCATAGAGCACCTGGTGAGCCTGCCGCTCTGGGCGCAGCTCCTCCTCTACCTGCCCTCCTACGTCGTGGCGGGAGGCGGCGTTGTTGCCGAGGCCGCCGAGTCCGTGGCGCATGGGCACCCGTTCGACGAGGACTTCCTCATGGCCATCGCCACCATTGGTGCACTGCTCATTGGCTTTGTGCCCGGAGGAGAGCCCCAGTTTGCCGAGGCCGTCTTCGTGATGCTCTTTTTCCAGGTGGGCGAGCTCTTCGAGGGCATTGCCGAGGGTAACTCCAAGCGCTCGATCAAGGAGCTCCTCGACATCCGCCCCGATACCGCAAACGTTGAGCGCAACGGCGAGGTGACCACGGTTGACCCCAACACCTTGCAAGTGGGGGAGGTCATTCTTGTGCGGCCTGGCGAGAAGGTCCCACTCGACGGTACCGTAATCGATGGCACGTCGAGCCTCGATACCCGCGCCATTACTGGTGAGGCTGTCCCGCGTTCGGTGAATCCTGGTGACCCTGCGTTCTCTGGGTGCGTGAACCTCTCTGGCGTTCTTCGCCTGCGCGTGACCAAGCCGTTTGGCGAGTCAACGGCCAGCAAGATCATCGACATGGTCAAGAATGCCGGCTCGAACAAGTCCCATTCCGAGAAGTTCATCAAACGTTTTGCCAAGGTCTATACGCCCGTCGTGGTCTACCTTGCCGTTGCGGTGGCGGTGCTCCCGCCATTCATCTCGGGCGACTTTGCCGGCAACTTTGCCAAGTGGCTCTTGCGTGCACTCACCTTCCTGGTGGTCTCCTGCCCATGTGCGCTGGTCCTCTCGGTGCCCCTCGCGTTCTTTGGCGGAATTGGCAGTGCCTCCAAGCATGGCATCCTGGTGAAGGGGTCAAACTATCTGGAGGCCCTTGCTAAGACGCAGATCGTTGTCTTCGACAAGACGGGCACGCTCACCAAGGGCGTATTCAAGGTCACTACGGTCCACCCGTCGCGCCTCAGTGAGGAGCAGCTCCTTCACCTCGCTGCCCATGTCGAGCAGAACTCCACGCACCCCATCGCCGCGGCGCTCCGAGACGCCTATCCCAGCGACAACGACGGCTGCACGGTCACAGACGTCACCGAGGAGGCTGGCCTTGGCGTGCTTGCCACGGTGAACGGCCATCGCGTAGCGGTGGGCAACAGCCGGCTGATGGATGAGGTGGGTGCCACGTGGCAGGGCTGCCACACTGCGGGCGGTACCGTGGTGCATGTTGCCGTGGACGGCGAGTACGCAGGCCACGTGCACATCTCCGACGAGATAAAGGAGGACTCCCGCCTGGCGATTGCCAGCATAAAGGCGGAGGGCGTCCGTCGCTGCGTGATGCTCACGGGGGATCGCGGGGCGGCCGCGGCAAGTGTGGCCCGCGACCTGCAGCTCGACGAGTATCACGCGGAGCTTCTCCCCGCGGGCAAGGTCGACCAGGTAGAGCGTCTCCTCGCCGAGTGCGAGGGCGACGCCACGCTTGCCTTTGTGGGCGACGGCATCAATGATGCGCCGGTCCTTGCCCGCGCGGACGTGGGGATTGCCATGGGCGCCATGGGCTCGGATGCCGCCATCGAGGCCGCTGACGTGGTTCTCATGGACGACAAGCCCTCCAAAATCGCCGTGGCCATAAGCATCGCTCGCCACACAATCCGCATTGCTCGTCAGAACATCGTCTTCGCGATCGCGGTCAAGGTTGCCATTCTCTGCCTGGCCGTGGTTGGTCTCGCCCCCATGTGGCTGGCCGTCTTTGGCGACGTGGGCGTCATGGTGCTCTGCGTCCTTAACTCCACGCGCGTACTGCGCTAACTCGCGCCGTTGGCATCAAGTAGCTATCGTTGCCGCCACCGGGGTCTATTGCCCCGGTGGCGGCTTGCTTAGCTGACAAGAGGGGCATACTGTCAACAATGCGCGCCGCGGAAAGGGCCGCGACGGCACAACAAGAAGGGAACCACCATGAAGCTATTGCGTGCAATGCGTGAGCCCCTGAAGTACGTCCAGGGCAAGGGCGCCCTGCTCAAGTTCAAGGACGAGATGGGCTACATGGGGAAGCGCTGGCTCTTCGTGTGCTCGAGGAGCGGCTACAAGGCCTGCCACGACCAGCTCGAGGAGAGCTTTGGCGACGCGGACGACTACCGTCGCTACGAGGTCTTTGGCGGCATCTCGAGCAAGGGCGAAATCGCCAAGATGAAGGCCATCGTCGAGGAGGACAACATCGACGCCGTGGTAGCAGTGGGTGGCGGCTCTGCGGTTGACACCGCAAAGGCCACGGCGTACTACACCGGCAAGCACGTGGTGATCATCCCCACCGTTGCCGCCACCGACGCGCCCTGCACGGGCCTCTCGGTCATCTACAACGATGACGGGAGCTTTGACAAGTACCTCTTCTATCCCACCAACCCCGACGCCGTCATGGTGGACTCCCAGGTCATCGCTAACGCCCCCGTTCGCTTCCTAGTGGCGGGCATGGGCGACGCGCTGGGTACCTACTTCGAGGGCCGCGCGTCCATCCGCACCGAGTCTCCCAGCCTTGAGGGCACGGGCATCACGCGCGCGGGCATGGCGCTCGCCAAGCTCTGCTACCAGACGCTGCGCGACTACGGCACCCAGGCTCTCGCTGCGTGCGAGAAGCACGTGGTCACGCCCGCCCTGGATGCCATCATCGAGGCAAACGTCTACCTCTCCGGCGTTGGTGCCGACAACGTCAACTGCGCGGCCGCCCACTCCTTCTACAACGGCCTCACGTCGCTGGGCGGGCACAGCGTGCCCCACGGCAACTGCGTGGCCTTTGGAACCCTGGTGCAGCTCACGCTCGAGGGCGCAACCGAGGAGGAGTTCCTCGAGGTGCAGGAGTTCTGCCTTGAGGTTGGCCTGCCGGTCACGCTGAGCGAGCTTGGCGTCACCACCGACGAAGAGATTCGCACCATCGCCAAGAACGCCTGCGTGCCCGGCGAGACGATCCACAACCTGGCGGGCGACGTCACGCCCGACGAGCTCTACGCCGCCATCGTGGCGACGGATGCCATCGGACGGACCGTCCTTGGATTGGATGACGAGGAGGACTAGCCAGTCCACCGGCTCGATACGACGTTGCGATAACGGGCGGGTGCCACGAGTGTGGCCCCCGCCCTTCTCGTGCGCATGAGCGCCAGTTGCGTGTATATCGCGTGAAGAAGAGATACGCCCGGTCCCGTGGCTTTTTGACAACTGCAGGGGGCGCGCGTAACGTATCACCTCGCGCCAATCCAGGGCGACGGTGCTGCGCTGCCCTTAAGATTCGTGTACAAGCACGTAGATAGGTATAGAAGGAGAGAACTTTGCCTACCATCAACCAGCTCGTCCGCCACAGCCGCGTGAGCGTCAAGGCCAAGTCCAAGAACGCAGCGCTCCAGCACAACCCCCAGAAGCGCGGCGTCTGCACCCGCGTCTTCACCACCACGCCCAAGAAGCCTAACTCCGCCCTCCGCAAGGTCGCCCGTGTGCGCCTCGTGAACGGCATCGAGGTCACCGCCTACATCCCGGGCGAGGGCCACAACCTCCAGGAGCACTCCATCGTGCTCATCCGCGGTGGCCGCGTGCGCGACCTCCCTGGTGTCCGCTACAAGATCATCCGTGGCGCCTATGACTGCGCTGCCGTCCAGAACCGCAAGAAGGCCCGTTCCCGCTACGGCGCCAAGCGCGGCAAGTAAACCATCGCAAGCAACGCAAGCAAACCGTTCTAGGGAGATATAAACATGCCGCGTCGTGCAGCAGCAGTGCGTCGTGAGGTCCAGCCTGACGCCGTCTACAACAACCGCCTCGTGACCCAGCTCATCAACAAGGTCCTTCTCGATGGCAAGAAGGCCACCGCGGAGCGCATCGTCTACGGTGCCTTCAACATGGTCGCCGAGAAGACCGGCGAGGATCCCCTCTCCGTCTTCAAGAAGGCCATGGACAACATCCGTCCTACGCTCGAGGTCAAGCCCAAGCGCGTCGGTGGCGCTACCTACCAGGTGCCCATGGAGGTCAACTCCCGTCGTGCAACCACGCTCGCCATCCGCTGGCTCGTGAACTTCTCTCGCGCCCGCAAGGAGAAGACCATGGCCGAGCGTCTCGCCAACGAGATCATGGACGCCGCCAACGGCGTCGGCGCCTCCGTCAAGCGTCGCGAGGACCTCTACAAGATGGCCGAGGCCAACCGCGCGTTCTCTCACTACCGCTTCTAGTCCGGGGGTAGCTGCATATGGCAAAGATGAAGTACAAGCTCGAAGACCTGCGAAACATCGGCATCATGGCCCACATCGATGCCGGCAAGACCACTACCACCGAGCGCATCCTCTACTACACCGGCAAGACCCACAAGATCGGCGAGGTCCACGACGGTGCAGCCACCATGGACTGGATGGTCCAGGAGCAGGAGCGCGGCGTGACCATCACTTCCGCAGCCACCACGTGCTTCTGGAAGGATCACGTCATTCAGATCATCGACACCCCGGGCCACGTTGACTTCACGGCCGAGGTCGAGCGCTGCCTGCGCGTCCTCGACGGCGCCGTGGCCGTCTTCGACGCCGTTGCCGGCGTTCAGCCCCAGTCCGAGACCGTGTGGCGTCAGGCTGCCAAGTACAACGTCCCCCGCATCGCCTTCATCAACAAGTTCGACCGCGTGGGCGCCGACTTCTTCCACGCCATCGACACCATGAAGGAGCGCCTCTCCGCTCCCGCCGTGGCCGCCCAGATCCCTATGGGCTCCGAGTCCAACTTCTGGGGCCTCGTCGACCTGGTCACCATGACCGCGTGGGACTTCAAGGAAGACGCCAAGGGCATGATCTACCCCGAGCCCATGGACTCCATCCCCGAGGAGTTTGCCGACCTTGCTCAGGAGAAGCGCGAGGAGCTGCTTGACGCAGCCTCCAACTTCTCCGATGAGCTCATGGAGGCCGTCCTCGAGGAGCAGGACGTTCCTGTCGACCTCCTCAAGGCTGCTATCCGCAAGGGCGTCATCGCCAACGAGCTCAACCCCGTCTTCGTGGGCTCCGCCTACAAGAACAAGGGCATCCAGGAGCTCCTCGACGCCGTCGTGGACTACCTGCCCAGCCCGCTCGACGTTCCCGAGATCGACGGCAAGAACCTCAAGGGTGAGCCCGAGGTCCGTCACGCAGACCCCAAGGAGCCCTTCTCGGCCCTCGCCTTCAAGATCATGACCGACCCGTACGTGGGCAAGCTCACCTACATCCGCGTGTACTCTGGTCAGGCGGAGGCGGGCTCCTACGTCTACAACTCCGTCAAGGACTCCAAGGAGCGCCTGGGCCGCATCCTCGAGATGAACGCCAACGACCGTGTCGACCGCGAGGAGTGCTCCGCCGGTGACATCGTCGCGTGCGTCGGCCTCAAGAACACCCAGACCGGTGACACCCTCTGCGATGAGCACAAGCCCATCGTTCTTGAGTCCATTAAGTTCGCCGACCCCGTCATCGACGTTGCCGTCGAGCCCAAGACCAAGGCCGAGCAGGAGAAGATGTCCGTTGGTCTCGCCAAGCTGGCCGAGGAGGACCCGACCTTCCGCGTCCACACCGACCAGGAGACCGGCCAGACCATCATCGCCGGCATGGGCGAGCTTCACCTCGAGATCATCGTCGACCGCCTGCGCCGCGAGTTCAAGGTCGACTGCAACGTGGGTAAGCCCCAGGTCGCCTACCGCGAGACCGCTGGCCACGCCGTCCAGCACGCCGAGGGCAAGTTCGTCCGCCAGTCCGGTGGCCGCGGCCAGTATGGTCACGCGATCATCGACATGGAGCCCAACGAGGAGGGCAAGGGCTACGAGTTCGTCAACGCCATCGTTGGCGGTGTCGTGCCCAAGGAGTACATCCCCTCGATCGACAAGGGCATCCAGGAGGCCCTGGAGAGCGGCGTCATCGCCGGCTACCCCGTTGTCGACATCAAGGTGACCCTCGTCGACGGCTCCTACCACGAGGTCGACTCCTCCGAGGCCGCCTTCAAGATTGCTGGCTCCATGGCAATCAAGGACGCTCTCAAGAAGTCCGACCCGGTCCTGCTCGAGCCCATCGAAGAGGTTGAGGTCGAGACTCCCGAGCAGTACATGGGCGACGTCATGGGCAACCTGTCCTCTCGCCGCGGCAAGATCGAGGGCATGGAGGACCGCAAGGACACCAAGGTCATCCGCGCCAAGGTGCCCCTGGGCGAGATGTTTGGCTACGCTACCGACCTCCGTTCTCAGACGCAGGGTCGTGCGAGCTACACCATGCAGTTCAGCGCTTACGAGCCCGTTCCGAAGGCCGTCCGCGACGAGATTGTCGCCAAGGCCGGCGGCACCGCTTCCTAGTTAACGACCACGAGCGATAGCTCATTTACGGAGGTTTACAGTGTCAAGCCAGAAGATTAGGATTCGCCTCAAGGGCTACGATCACGAGGTCGTCGACCAGTCCGCCAAGCTCATCGTGGACACCGCTCAGAAGACCGGCGCCCGTGTTTCCGGCCCCATCCCCCTGCCCACCGAGCGCAACCTCTACACGGTCATCCGCTCGCCGCACAAGGACAAGGACTCCCGCGAGCAGTTCGAGATGCTCACCCACAAGCGTCTCATCGACATTCTCGACCCCAGCAGCTCCACCGTCGACTCGCTCATGCGTCTCGACCTTCCTGCGGGCGTGGACATCGAGATCAAGCTCTAGTCCGAGCGCTTAGAGGCATTGCCAGGGGCTCCGTCTCATCGAGGCGGAGCCCTTTTTTGCGGGATTGAGTTCCCCGGCAGTGGGATTCCATTCCCCGGCAACTCAATCCCGCGGCGATATGGGTACTATTGAGACTGTTGGCTGTGAGGCTAGGGGGGTTGCATGTTCTGTCCTCAGTGTGGAAAGAAGCTTGCCGGTACCGAGAAGTTCTGCCCCAACTGTGGCTTTGACCTCTCGGTGCCTGTTAGGGATACTGCTACCCCCCAGTCGGCTTCCGTCGAACCGGCGCCACAGGCGGGCACTGCGCAATCGGCGCCCTCGCAGGCCACCAAAGCCGTTACGCCAGCCGAGCTTGTCGCGCTTACGGCTGCTCTCCTCGTGGGCATCGCGGCATTCCTGCCCTTTCTCGTTATCTCTGGATCAAGCTACGACTACTCCGTGGCCCTGACTGACGCTCCCGACGGGGCGGTTCTCGTCCTTCTAGCCATTGTCACCGCTGTGCTACCCATGCTGCGTCGCCGTACGGCCGCGCTCGTGCTCTCGTCGATCACCACGGCCTTCTCGCTCTTCGAGATTTGCTCTGTGGGCCTTATGCTCCTCGGTTCGACGTCCGCCGCGTACTACGTCAGCCTGGGGGCCGGCTTCTGCCTGCTGATCCTGGGCATTGTGATGGGCGTGTTTTCGGTTGTCCTTCTCGCCCGCGAGATTGTTCATGACAAGCGCGAGCACCAGAGCGTCATGGGTTCGTTCATCCCTGCCAACGGAAGCACTTCTCGGCAGCAGTAAGACGTCGAGAAGCACAAGCGCGTACCCATGGATACGCCCGACGGCGCGGAATGTGAATCCCCAGCTCTTGGGGCCAAAAAAATCTGCGAAGACATTGTGAATACCCAGCTCTGCGTGTAAACTAGACAGGCTGCACAAAGGGGAGAGGTGTGTCTCGCCCCCATGTGCTGCTTCTACAGGACGTGGTCCGCTGGGGAGGGCAGAGGAGCTGCCCAATCGTCCCATGACCACCGAGGGTAAGGAATGAGCATGGTCAGCACGATCCTTGGCCGCAAGCTCGGAATGACGCAGGTGTGGGATGAGGACGACAACGTCGTCCCCGTCACCGTCATCCAGGCTGGCCCCTGCACCGTCTCGCAGGTGAAGACGAAGGCGACCGACGGCTACGACGCCGTCCAGATCGGCTTCGGAGACATCAAGTCCAAGCACGTCAACAAGCCCATGGCTGGTCACTTTGCCGCCCACGGCGTCGAGCCCATGCGCTACCTGCGCGAGGTTCGCGTCGAGAATGGCGAGGAGCACCACACCGGCGACGTCGTGACTGTCGCCGACTTCGCCGGTGTCAAGTCCGTCGATGTCATCGGCACCTCCAAGGGCAAGGGCTTCCAGGGCACCGTCAAGCGCTGGAACTTCTCCCGCGGCCCCATGACCCACGGCTGCCGCAACCAGCGTAAGCCTGGCTCCATTGGCCAGTGCGCCTACCCCGCCCGCGTCCGCAAGGGCCTGCACATGTACGGCCACATGGGCGACGAGCGCGTCACCGTCAAGAACCTCAAGCTCGTCCGCGTCGATGCCGAGCAGAACCTCATGCTCATCAAGGGCGCCGTGCCCGGCGGCAAGAACGCCCTGGTCCAGGTCCGCATGGCCTAGGGGCCCACGCGAGTAGGCACACACTTAGGCTAACAAGGAGGACTCATGTCCAAGTACGACATCAAGAACGTCGAGGGGCAGGCGGCCGGCCAGGCCGACCTCTCCGACGACGTCTTCGGCATCGAGCCGAACATCCCGGTCATCCATCAGGTTGTGGTCTGCCAGGACGCCTGCCTGCGCCAGGGCACCCACTCCACCAAGAACCGTCACGAGGTCTCCGGTGGCGGCCGCAAGCCTTGGCGCCAGAAGGGCACCGGTCGTGCCCGCCAGGGCTCCATCCGCGCTGCCCAGTGGACCGGCGGCGGCGTTGTCTTTGGCCCCACCCCGCGCGATCACTCCAAGCGCATCAACAAGAAGATGGTCAAGCTCGCCATGAGGTCCGTGCTCTCCGGCAAGGTCGCCGACTCCGAGCTCGTCCTCGTTGACGCCCTCTCCTTCGAGAAGCCCTCGACCAAGCAGGCCAAGGCCGTTCTCGACGCCCTCGGTATCTCGGGCAAGCGCGTCACCGTGGTCATCCCCGACGACGACGTCAACAGCTACCTCTCCTTCCGCAACCTGGAGAAGGTCAACTGCATCGCCGTCTCCGAGGCCAACACCCGCAACCTCATCGACAACGGTGCTCTCGTCATGACCACCGCCATCGCGAAGCAGCTCGAGGAGGTGCTTGCATAATGCAGTCCGTCTACGACGTCATCATCCGCCCCGTGGTCTCCGAGCGTTCTTACGACCTCATGGAGCAGGGCAAGTACACCTTCGAGGTTGCCAAGAAGGCCCCCAAGGAGGAGATCGCCGAGGCCGTTGAGAAGCTCTTCAACGTCCACGTGGTCAAGGTCAACACCATCAACGTGCGCGGCAAGGCCAAGCGCGTTCGCTACCAGGTTGGTATGACCCGCAGCTGGAAGAAGGCCATCGTGACGCTCGCCCCCGGTGAGCAGATCGAGATCTTCGCTACCCAGCAGCAGGCCGACGCCGAGTAGCAATCCTGCCCGGCCCCTTCGGGGGTCCGGGCTCTCATGCCGCGCATGATGGATACGCGCGGTACCGTGGTAATCCGGTGTCACCCCGCCAATCCCTGAGCAGGGTGGCCAACGGAAATAGAAGGGAAAGAAGTAATGGCAGTTAAGCACCTCAAGCCTACGAGCGCGGGTAGGCGCTTCCAGACGGTCTCGGACTTCTCCGAGATTACCGCCTCCAAGCCCGAGAAGTCGCTCATTGAGCCGCTGCGCAAGAAGGGTGGCCGCAACAACAACGGCCGCGTCACCGTCCGTCACCAGGGCGGCGGAAACAAGCGCATGTATCGTCGCATCGACTTCAAGCGTCTGAAGGACGACGTGCCGGCCAAGGTCGCAACCATCGAGTACGACCCCAACCGCTCCGCTCGCATCGCGCTTCTCCACTACGTCGATGGCGCCAAGGCCTACATCCTCGCCCCGGAGGGCCTCAAGGTCGGCGACACCGTCATCTCCGGCAAGACCGGCGTGGACATCAAGCCCGGCAACTGCATGCCGCTCTCCGAGATCCCCGTTGGTACGCTTGTCCACAACGTGGAGTTCCAGCCCGGCAAGGGCGCGGCCATGGCCCGTTCCGCCGGCACCTCTGTCCAGCTCATGGGTAAGGACAACGGCTACGCAATCCTGCGTCTCCCGTCCTCCGAGCTGCGCCGCGTGCTCCTCACTTGCCGCGCCACCATCGGCGAGGTTGGCAACGCCGAGCACTCCAACATCGTAATCGGCAAGGCCGGTCGTCACCGCTGGGCAGGCGTCCGTCCCACCGTCCGTGGTACGGTCATGAACCCTGTCGACCACCCGCACGGCGGCGGCGAGGGCAAGAACCACACCTCTGGCCGTCCTTCCGTGACGCCCTGGGGCAAGCCTACCAAGGGTTACAAGACGCGCGACCCGAAGAAGGCCTCCAACAGGCTCATCATCCGTCGTCGTAAGTCCAAGTAGCAGTACACGAGTAGTAGGAGAAAGAAAGCATGAGCAGAAGTCTCAAGAAGGGTCCGTTCGTGGAGACTCGCCTCCTCGCGCGTGTCACCGCTATGAACGAGGCTGGCAAGAAGGACGTCATCAAGACCTGGTCCCGCTCCTCCACCATCTACCCGGAGATGGTCGGCCACACGATTGCGGTTCACGATGGTCGCAAGCACGTTCCCGTGTACATCACCGAGTCCATGGTCGGTCACAAGCTGGGCGAGTTCGCTCCCACCCGCACCTTCCGTGGCCACAAGGCTAACTAGGGGGTAAGCTCGAATGGCTAACACCGATTCCAACGAGGTCAGGGCCGTCGCACGCTACGTGCGCATTGCCCCGCGCAAGGCTCGCGCCGTCGTGGACCTCATCCGCAACAAGCCCGTTGACAAGGCTCTCGAGATCCTGCAGTTCACCAAGCGTGCGGCTGCCTATGACGTCTCGAAGGTCCTGCGTTCCGCCATCGCAAACGCCGAGAACAACAACGGCCTTCGCGGTGATGACCTGTACGTGAAGTACTGCTACGTCGACGAGGGCCCCACGCTCAAGCGCATCCGTCCTCGCGCCAAGGGCTCCGCGTCGCGCATCAACAAGCGCACGAGCCACATCACCGTCATCGTCGCTCCTCGAAAGGAGGCGTAGGGAAAGCATGGGTCAGAAGGTTCAGCCTACCGGCTTCCGTCTCGGCATCACCGAGGACTGGCGTTCCCGTTGGTACGCCGATAAGAACTACGCCGAGAAGCTCGGCAACGATCTCGAGATCCGCAAGTTCCTCGAGAAGCGCCTTGAGAAGGCCGCCCTTTCCCGCGTTGACATCGAGCGCGCTGGCGACAAGGTGAAGGTCACCCTCTACACCGCCCGCCCGGGCATCGTCATTGGCAAGAAGGGCGCCGAGATCGACGTCCTGCGTGCCGAGCTCGAGAAGGTTGCCAAGGTCGGCAAGGGCCAGGTTGCCGTTGATGTCATCGAGGTCAAGCGCCCCGAGCTCGACGCCAACCTCGTTGCGCAGTCCATCGCTGAGCAGCTCGAGCAGCGCGTTGCCTTCCGTCGTGCCATGCGCAAGGCGGTTCAGTCCGCCCGTAAGGCTGGCGCTAAGGGCATCCGCATCCAGTGCTCCGGCCGTCTGAACGGCGCCGAGATGGGTCGCCGCGAGTGGTACCGCGAGGGTCGCGTGCCTCTGCACACCCTGCGTGCCGTCATCGACTATGGCACCGCCACTGCCCGCACCACCATGGGTGCCTGCGGCATCAAGGTTTGGATCTATCAGGGCGAGAAGCTGCCTGGTCAGCCCAAGCCCACGCCGGCTCTCGAGGGCTCTTCTCGTCCCCGTCGCGCCCGCAATGAGAGGAGGAGCCGTTAATGCTCGCACCTAAGCGCGTTCTTCACCGCAAGGTCCAGCGCGGTTCCATGAAGGGCCACGCCAAGGGCAACACCAAGCTCTACTTCGGCGATTACGGCCTGAGGGCCGAGGAGGCTCACTGGATCACCAACCGCCAGATCGAGGCTGCTCGTGTCGCCATCACTCGTGAGATGAAGCGTGGCGGCAAGATCTGGATCACCATCTTCCCGGATAAGCCCATCACCAAGAAGCCGGCTGAGACCCGCATGGGTTCCGGCAAGGGCAACCCCGAGGAGTGGGTGGCCGTCGTGAAGCCGGGCCGCATCATGTTCGAGATCGCCGGCGTCGATGAGGCCACCGCCAAGGAGGCCCTGCGTCTCGCCCAGCACAAGCTGCCCATCAAGACCAAGATCGTCACCCGCGCCGACCAGGACGGGGAGGAATAGTCACCATGAAGTACAAGGACATCCAGGCCCTCTCGGACGAGGAGCTGGCCAAGAAGCTGGACGACAGCAGAGCCGAGCTCTTCAACCTCCGTTTTCAGATGGCCACCAGCCAGCTGGACAACACCGCTCGCGTCAAGCTCGTGAAGCGCGACATCGCTCGCGTCCAGACCGAGATTCGCGCCCGTCAGATCGCCGCGGAGAAGTCCGCTGCACAGAAGTAGCAGGAGAGAGATAAGACATGGCAGAGACCGAAAGCAGGAACGCGCGTAAGGTTCGCACCGGAACCGTCGTCTCGCTCTCCGGCGACAAGACCGTGACGGTGAAGATCAGCTACCGTAAGCACCACCCCAAGTACGGCAAGATGATGACTATCTCCAAGAAGCTTCACTGCCACGACCAGAACAACGAGTGTGGTCTGGGCGACACGGTGAAGGTCATGGAGACCCGCCCGCTGTCCAAGACCAAGCGTTGGCGCGTCGTCGAGATTGTCGAGAAGGCCAAGTAAGTAGCGAACACCCAGGATTCCCCATGTGCGTCGCTCGCGTGGACGCACCTCTGGTGGGATATAGGTTCGGAGGAACATCACATGATTCAGATGGAGACCATGCTCAACGTCGCTGACAACAGCGGCGCCAGGCGCGTCAAGTGCGTCAAGGTCCTCGGTGGCTCCAAGCGCCGCTACGCTGGCCTCGGTGACGTCATCATCGGCGCGGTCCAGGAGGCAACTCCCGGTTCCGGCGTCAAGAAGGGCGACATCGTGCGCTGCGTTATCGTACGCACCAAGAAGGAGGCCCGCCGTAAGGACGGCAGCTACATCCGTTTCGACCAGAATGCGTGCGTCCTGGTCGACAAGGAGGGCGAGCCCAAGGGCACGCGTATCTTCGGGCCCGTCGCCCGCGAGCTGCGCGATCGCAAGTACATGAAGATCGTCTCGCTCGCACCCGAGACGCTGTAAGGAGGCCTGGACACATGCCTAAGATGAACGTGAGGAAGGGCGACAAGGTCGAGGTCATCACCGGCAAGGATAAGGGCAAGCAGGGCGAGGTTCTGCGTGCCATGCCGAAGGATTCCAAGGTCATTGTCGATGGTGCTGCCATTGTGAAGCGCCACACCAAGCCTAACGCGATGAACCAGCAGGGCGGCATCATCGAGAAGCCTGCCCCAATCCACGTCTCCAACGTAATGCTCGTTTGCCCCGTCTGCGGCAAGCGCACGCGTGTTGGCCACGACGTCGACGACAACGGCCGTAGGGTTCGCGTCTGCAAGAAGTGCGGCGCCAAGTTCTAAACCGTTGTGGGGAACATGCACGACTATCGAACCCGACTGTCGCTGCTGCGGCGGTCGGGTTCGTGCTATGTCGCGCGCGTAAGATGTGAGGGAGGGGCTATGCCACAGGTCAACAAGGTGCTGGTGAAGATACCCGTGACAATTGAGGAGGCCGATGAACTGAGGACTGCGGCCCCCGGGGCGTCCTTTGACTTTGCGGCTCCCGTTGGCGATACGAGCCACCTTCCCAAGACGCCTAGGCTTGATATACGCGAAGATCGCGTGGCCCAGGCAGATGTCATTCTCGGCAACGTTGCTCCAGCCCTCATTGCTGCGTCGCCACGACTCCAGTGGATCCAGCTTGGCTCTGCAGGCTACGAGCCCTATCTGGCACCGGGTGTGCTTGCACCTTCGACCATTGTGACCAATGGCACCGGTGCCTACGGACCCGCCGTGGCCGAGCACTCGTTTGCCATGCTTCTCTCGCTCATGAAGCGTCTGCCTGCCTACCAGGTTGATCAGTGCGCACACGTCTGGTCGGATGAGGGCATGGTCTCCACTTTGAATGGTGCGCACGTGCTGGTCCTGGGCGCAGGGGACATTGGCCTCTGTTTCGCGCGTCTCTGCACTGCCGTGGGTGCCTCGTGCGTGGGCGTGAGGCGACATCTCCAGAGCATGCCTACACCCGAGTATGAGCAGGCCTTCTCCCGAGTGACAACCATGGATGAGCTGATTCACTTGCTGCCCAAGGCCGATGTGGTAGCCAGCTTCCTACCCAGCTCTGAGGAGACTCAAGGACTTGTAGATGATGCTTTTCTCGGCAGGATGAAGACCGGTGCGTACCTGGTGAATGCAGGGCGAGGTGACCTCATAGGCCAGGATGCGTTGCGTCGTGCCCTGGAGGATGGCAGGCTTGCGGGCGCGGCACTGGACGTGACTACGCCCGAGCCGCTTCCGGCCGATGACCCCCTGTGGGATGCGCCTAACCTTCTCATCACGCCACACGTGGCGGGATTCTGGCATCTGCACGCCACGCTTGAGCGCGTGGTGGCCCTGGCGACCGAGAACCTTAGGCGCTACGTTAGGGGAGAACAGCTCAAGAACATCGTTCGTGGTTGACGCGGCACCTGTATTACCATGAGAAGAGCCTAGGGGGACCCGCGCCGCGCGCGTAGCGCCGCGGGATGACGGGCGAGCGACGCTCGACCAACCGAAAGGAGCGCCATGTACGGATACGGGTACGGCTACAACGACTATGGTTTTGGCAGTCCTAGAATGGGGCTGGAGGCAGCTGGCGGAATCTTCGCGACGCTGCTGGTCATTGGGTTCATTGCGGCCATTGTGCTTGCGGTGATTGTGTACCGCACATACGCTAGCGACGGCAACGACCAGCCGTTCAGCATAAAAGATAAGAGCACATGGGGTCCGTTCCTGCGTTTTGACAAGCTTGTCATCGACAAGATCCTACGAGCGCTCTACATCTTCTGCGCCATCTTCACTGCCTTCTTCTTCCTGGCGCTGGTTCTCGCCAGCATTGCAGATGGCATCGTGGCGTTCCTGATAACGCTCATCATGTGCGCCATTCTCTGCCTTATTGTCGAGCTCCTCGAGCGCGTCTCTTTCGAGTCGATCATGCTGAGCGTCATCATTGCCCGCAACACCAACGACATTAAGGGCATGCTGGACAACAGTCCCGCCTCGCAGCTGCCACCTGCTGGGACTGCGCCGGAGTCGCCTGTCCCGCCGGCGCCCGCCGCGCCTGCCCAGCCAATGCCGGAGCCGGCCACACCCACTGCCCAGCCAACGCCGGAGACGGTTGTCGCACCTGCCGCCGGACACTTCTGCCCTGAGTGCGGAGCGCCCGTCCAGCCCGGCTCTCACTTCTGCCCGGAGTGCGGCAAGAAGCTCGACTAGCATCGTGCGGAGCTTTTCAGACCACGCTGTGCCAGGGATCAACGAGCGTTGAGGCCCCTTCCCGTGGGAGCGGGGAGGGGCCTTCTCGTGTTGATACTGAGGAGAATTTCCCAGCGCCAAAACAAGCAAACATGAGGGCTGGCAGAAAATCGCCGGAAACACTATGATTTGACCTTGCGTCGCTAGGCAGGGACTATGCTGTCTCGCGGTGCAGCCACTGGCTCCTGGGAGTGCCACCCCAGGGGGTGCGAGAAAGAAACCCCGCACGTAAACCACCAAGATTTAAGGAGTGAACATGGCAGAAGAGAAGTACGTGCCCCGCCTCAAGCAGAAGTACTACGACGAGGTCCGCGACGAGCTGCAGAAGCAGTTCAACTACGGCAACGTCATGCAGATCCCTCGCTTCGAGAAGATCGTCGTGAACATGGGCGTTGGCGAGGCCGCAACCGATTCCAAGGCAATCGACGGCGCCATCTCGGACCTGCGCGCCATCACCGGCCAGCAGCCGCTCGTCACGCACGCCCGCAAGTCCATCGCAACCTTCCACCTGCGCGCCGGTCAGGCAATCGGTGCCAAGGTCACCCTTCGCGGCGACCGCATGTGGGAGTTCCTCGACCGTCTGATCGCTGTTGCTATCCCGCGCATCCGCGACTTCCGTGGTCTCTCGCCCAAGAGCTTCGACGGCCGTGGCAACTACTCCATGGGTGTCACCGAGCAGCTGATCTTCCCTGAGATTGACTTCGACAAGATCGACCGTACGCGCGGCATGGACATCACCATCGTGACCACCGCTCCCACCGACGAGGAGGGCAAGGCGCTTCTCGACGCCTTCCACTTCCCGTTCAAGGCGGAGTAGGCCAACCATTGCAATGACCTCGCCCGGGATGTCCCGGGCGGTCAAGATGCACTATGAAGGAGGATTTGTGGCTAAGACATCGATGATCGTCAAGGCGAACCGCGAGCCGAAGTTCTCGACGCGTAAGCAGAACCGCTGCCAGCGTTGTGGGCGTCCCCACTCCGTCTATCGCAAGTTCGGTCTCTGCCGTGTCTGCTTCCGCGAGCTGGCAAGCAAGGGCGAGCTTCCTGGCGTCCGCAAGGCAAGCTGGTAGGACGCAGGGCTCTGGCGTCCAGGCGCCCACGCCATGGGTTTGGGCGAACCGGACACGCAGTTTCATCATGACGAAGGAGAAGGATCAATGAAGATTACCGATCCCATTTCAGACATGCTGACGCGCATCCGCAACGCGAACTCAGCGGGCAAGGCCGAGGTTTCCATGCCTTCGACCAAGGTGCTCGTCGAGATTGCCCGCGTCATCAAGGAGGAGGGTTACATCGAGGGCTACGAGGTGGAGGACACCAAGCCCCAGAAGACCCTTCACATTACGCTTAAGTACGGCAACAGGCGCGCCCGCGTGATCCGCGGCATCCGTCGCATCTCCAAGCCGGGCCTTCGCATCTACTCCCAGGCGGACAAGCTTCCCCGCGTCCTGGGCGGCCTCGGCACTGCCGTTATCTCTACTTCCAAGGGCATGATGTGCGACCGCGACGCCCGCAAGCTCGGCGTCGGCGGCGAGGTCATCGCCTACATCTGGTAACTCCGGCTGAATCAAGATAGGAGGAGACAATGTCTCGTATTGGTAAGAAGCCTGTCCAGATTCCGGCTGGAGTCACGGTGACCATCGACGGCACCACCGTCTCTGCCAAGGGCAGCAAGGGCGAGCTCACCCGTACCTTCTCTGACCTGGTGAGCATTACCCAGGAGGGTGACGTCCTCACGGTCGCCCGCGTTGACGAGTCCAAGGAGTCCAACGCTCAGCAGGGCCTCGTCCGCACCCTCATCCACAACATGGTCGTGGGCGTCTCCGAGGGCTTCGAGAAGAAGCTCGAGCTCACGGGCGTCGGCTATCGTGCCGCGCTCAAGGGCAAGGACCTCGACCTCTCCCTCGGCTATTCTCACCCCGTCATCTTCGCCTGCCCCGAGAACATCTCGTTCGAGGTGCCCGACAACACCCACATCACGGTGAAGGGCATCTCCAAGGAGCAGGTCGGTCAGGTTGCCGCCGAGATCCGCGAGAAGCGTCCGCCTGAGCCGTACAAGGGCAAGGGTATCCACTACGAGGGCGAGCACATCCGCCGCAAGCTCGGCAAGGCCGCCAAGTAGTATTAGGACCAGGCACAAGACCATCACCCCGTCAGGTGGTGGCGTGACTAAGGAGAAGGAATGAACAAGTATCAGAAGAAGGCAGCTGGCCTCGCGCGTCGCAAGCGTCGCGTCCGCGCCAAGATCTTCGGTACCCCAGAGCGTCCCCGCCTCTGCGTGCACCGCACCAACGCCAACATCTACGCTCAGGTCATCGATGACACCGAGGGCAAGACGCTGTGCTCTGCCTCGACCCTCGACCCCGAGTTCCGCGCAACCGGGAAGGTGGGCTCCAACAAGGAGGCCGCCGCGTTCGTGGGCGAGCTCGTTGGCAAGCGTGCCATCGAGAAGGGCATCACCACGGTCAGGTTCGACCGTGGCGGCCGCATCTATCACGGCCGTGTCCAGGCTCTGGCAGACGGTGCCCGCAGCGCGGGCCTGAAGTTCTAGGAGGATTCAATGGCACGTGATCGTAAGCGCCAGCAGGACACGGATCTTCAGGAGCGCGTCGTCTACATCCACCGCGTCTCCAAGACCGTCAAGGGCGGCCGTCGCATGTCCCTCGTGGCTCTCGTCGTCGTTGGCGACGGCAAGGGCAACGTCGGTCTTGGCATGGGCCGTTCCACCGAGGTGCCCCTGGCAATTCAGAAGGGCGTCGAGGACGCCAAGAAGAACATGTTCAAGGTTCCCGTCACCGCCGAGGGCAGCGTTCCCCACACGGTCGAGGGTCACTACGGTGCGGGCCGCGTTCTCATCAAGCCGGCTATCGAGGGTACCGGCGTCATCGCCGGCGGCCCCGTGCGCCCGCTCTTCGAGCTCGCTGGCATCACCAACGTCCTTTCCAAGTCCCTGGGCACCGACAACGCCATGAACATCATCAAGGCTGCTGCCGAGGGCCTGAAGGAGCTCTCCAGCCCCCAGGAGACCGCTGAGCGCCGTGGCCTCACCGTCTCCGAGATGTTCGTCGGGAAGGAGAACTAGCGATGGCAGAGAAGAAGCTCACCGTCACCCTCGTCCGCAGTGCCGTGACGCAGGTGAAGAAGGACCAGACGGCCACCTGCCGTGCCATGGGCCTTCGCAAGATCGGCGACGTCGCCGTCCTGCCCGACAACCCCAGCGTCCGAGGCATGATCTTCAAGGTCAAGCACCTCGTGACCGTTGAAGAGAACTAGGAGTCACCCAAATGCAGCTCAATGATCTGCGCCCCGCAGAGGGCTCCAGGAAGAACCGCAAGCGCATCGGTCGCGGCAACTCTTCCGGCCACGGCACCACCGCCGGCCGCGGCACCAAGGGTCAGCTCTCCCGCTCCGGCGGCGGCAAGGGCGCCGGCTTCGAGGGCGGCCAGCAGCCGCTCGCCATGCGCCTGCCTAAGCTCCCCGGCTTCAGGAACCCCAACCGCGTCGAGTACGCTCCCGTGAACGTCGCCCGTCTCCAGGAGGTCTTTGAGGACGGCGACACCGTCGACGTCGAGTCTCTCGTCGCAAAGGGCATCATCAAGCGCACCTATGTTCCCGTGAAGGTCCTCGGTGACGGCGAGCTCACCAAGAAGCTCACTGTCAAGGTGGACAAGGTTTCCGCCTCGGCCAAGACTAAGATTGAGGCGGCCGGAGGAAAGGTCGAGCCGGCGTGCTAAACGGAATCGCCAACGCTTTCCGAGTTCCGGAGCTGAGGAAGAAGATTCTCCTCACCGTGGGGGTTCTCGTCCTCTACCGGTTCGGTGCGTACCTTCCCGTGCCTGGGGCCCCGTTCCAGGAGATGCTGAGCGCGTATGCCGCCGGCGTCTCCTCGAGCGGCGCCATGGCGGTGCTCAACCTGTTCTCGGGCGGCGCCCTCTCGCGCATGTCCGTGTTCAGCCTGGGCATCATGCCTTACATCACCGCGCAGATCATCCTCCAGATGTTCCAAGCGGTGGTCCCCTCGCTGGGAGAGCTTGCCAAGGAGGGGGAGTCGGGTCAGCGCAAGATCACGCAGTACACCCGCTACCTCACCATCGGCCTCGCACTCCTCAACGCGATCGCCTATCTCTTCTACTTCAAGAGCTTTGGCGTAACGTTCTCCCAGATGGGGATTCCCGAGGCACTCGAGAACGTCATTGTGGTCTTCACGATGCTTGTCGGCGCCGTGATCATCATGTGGCTGGGTGAGGTCATCACCCAGCGTGGCGTTGGCAACGGCATGTCCCTGATCATCTTCGCGAACATCATGTCCGGGCTGCCCTCCGCGCTCATCTCCTCGGTGACGACCAACGGCAACGCCCTGCTCACCATCATCACGCTCATCGTGATCGTGGCGGTCGTGCCCCTGATCGTCTATGTGGAGCGAGGGCAGCGCCGTATTCCCGTGCAGTACGCGAAGCGCGTCGTGGGTCGTCGGGTCATGGGTGGTCAGAACACCTATCTCCCGATCAAGGTGAACACGGCAGGCGTCGTTCCCATCATCTTCGCCTCTGCGGTTCTGTACTTCCCGGCCCAGATCGCCGTGTTCTTCCCTGGCGTGGACTGGATTCAGGCGGTTGCCAACGCCCTCTCCTCGGGCTGGCTTAACTGGGTCCTCTCCGTTGTGCTCATCGTGTTCTTCGCCTACTTCTACACCTCGATGGTCTTCAACCCCGAGGAGACGGCCGATCAGCTGCGCAAGCAGGGCGGCTTCATCCCCGGAGTAAGGCCTGGCGCGGCGACGGCGTCCTACATCAAGAGCACTATTGACCACGTCACGCTGCCTGGGGCGATTTTCATGGCAGTTCTCGCCGTGGTGCCAACCATCATCTTCTGGTTCACCAACGACACGCTCATACAGTCGTTCGGCGGGACCTCGGTGCTCATCATGGTCGGCGTTGCCATGGACACGATCGCATCGCTCGAGAGCCAGCTCAAGATGCACAACTACGACGGATTCTTCAAGTAGGCAATTTGTTGTGCGGGGGTGTCGGTCGACTGGCCGACACCCCTTTTTTCGAAGGGGGATGCACATGAACATCGTTCTTCTCGGTGCCCCAGGCGCAGGAAAGGGGACGCAGGCACAGAAGCTCGTGGAGGAGTTTGGGCTCGTCCACATCTCAACCGGCGACCTTCTCCGCGCTGCCGTCAAGGCACAGTCCAAGCTCGGCATCGAGGCCAAGTCCTACATGGACGCCGGTAAGCTCGTGCCTGACCAGCTCGTCATCAACCTCGTGAAGGAGCGTCTCCAGGCCGACGATGCGCAGGCGGGCTTCATCCTGGACGGCTTTCCTCGCAACACCGCCCAGGCCGTTACGCTTGACTCCGAGCTTGCGTCCATGGAGCGCAACCTCGACGCCGCCCTTCTCGTGGACGTGAAGCCCGACGTCATCGTCAAGCGCCTGAGCTCGCGCAGGACCTGCCGCTCGTGCGGTTACACAGCTCCAGCCGGCGTCGACGTGTGCCCGCGCTGCGGTGGCGAGATGTACCAGCGCGACGATGACAAGCCCGAGACCATCCAGAAGCGCCTGGACGTGTACCAGACGCAGACGGCTCCTCTCGTCGAGTACTATCGCGGTCACTCGATTCTCAAGGAGGTCGATGGAGACAGGCCGGTCGACGAGGTCTATGCCGACGTCAAGGCTCTCCTTACCGCATGATCCACATCAAGAAGCCTGAGCAAATCGAGCAGATGAAGGCCGCCGGGGCAGTGTCCAAGGCGGCCCTTCGCCGTGCCGGGGAGATGGTCCGGCCAGGCATTACCACTCGCGAGATCGACCAGGTCGTCGAGGGCTACATTCGCCTGCATGGGGCAACCCCAACGTTTAAGGGTTACGGTGGTTTCCCGGCGAGCATCTGCTCTTCCGTCAACGAGCAGATCGTGCACGGAATTCCCTCCCCGGCAGTTGCACTCGAGGAGGGGGACATCATCTCCGTCGACACCGGGGCAACTCTCGGGGGTTGGGTCGGTGACAATGCCTGGACATTCTATGTGGGCAACGTGTCCGATGAGCGAAAGGGTCTCTGCGAGGTCACCCGCGATTGTCTCAAGGCAGGTATCGAGCAGGCCGTCCCCGGCAACCGGTTGGGTGATGTTGGTGCTGCCATCCAGGAACTCGCCGAATCACATGGCTACGGCGTTGTGCGTGACTACGTTGGTCACGGTGTTGGCCATGTGATGCATGAAGACCCAAATGTCCCCAACTACGGCAAGCGTGGTCGTGGCGTCCGCCTTCAGGTGGGAATGGTCATCGCGATCGAACCCATGATCACCATGGGTTCCTACGATTCGCATACGCTCTCTAACGGTTGGACCGTTGTCACCAACGACAACCTTCCTGCTGCGCATTACGAGAACACCATTGCTATCACCAAGGATGGCCCTGTTATCCTTACTACCGACGAGGAAGGGTCTTGGTGTCCCATGCAGGGCGGTGAGAGGGACGCCTAGCGTCCTTCTCGCAGATAATTTGCGTCCACGTTGTGCGATTTGCGTGCAACGTGGACGTTTGTGATGATTTTAGGTAAGATATTTGGTCGCTGTCACAGCGTTGAGAGGGTTGAATTTGAGCAAACAGGATGCAATCGAGCTTGAGGGCAAGGTCATCGAGCCGCTGCCTAACGCCATGTTCAACGTCGAGCTTGAGAACGGCAAGACCATCCTCTGCACGATCTCGGGGAAGATCCGGATGAATTACATCAGGATTCTTCCCGGCGACAAGGTCGTGGTGGAGATTTCGCCGTATGACCTCACGAGGGGTCGCATTACCTACCGTTACAAGTAGGCGCTGCGCACAACGGTCGGTTATTCACGCCTGCGGCTGGGCGATGAGATAGAAGCGCCAGGCAGCACCACCTGCCAGGCCAGATGCACTACCAGTACAGGTACTGTCTACTGGAAGGAAAGACACATGAAGGTACGTCCTTCGGTCAAGAAGATGTGCGACAAGTGCAAGATCATTCGTCGCCACGGCAAGGTATACGTAATCTGCGAGAACCCGCGCCACAAGCAGCGTCAGGGCTAGATAACTGAGAGGAGACTCACGTTGGCCCGTATCAATGGCGTCGACCTTCCGCGTGACAAGCGTGTCGAGGTCGGACTCACCTACCTTTACGGCATCGGCCAGACCAGCGCAACCAAGATCTGCGCGGAGACCGGTGTTGACCCCTCTACTCGCGTCAAGGACCTGACGGAGGACGAGGTCACCAAGCTTCGTGACTACATCGATGCCAACTACACCACCGAGGGCGACCTTCGCCGTGAGGTGAGGCAGAACATTGCCCGTCTGATGGAGATTGGCTGCTACCGTGGCCTTCGCCACCGCAAGGGCCTCCCCGTCCGCGGTCAGCGCACCCACACCAACGCTCGTACCCGCAAGGGCAAGAAGCGTCAGATCGGTGCCAAGAAGAAGGCGTAAGGGGATAACACAATGCCGCAGAAGAAGAATGCCCGTACCACCCGCGTGCGCCGCTCTGAGCGCAAGAACATCGCGGTTGGACAGGCTCACATCAAGAGCACCTTCAACAACACCATCGTCTCCATCACCGACCCCCAGGGCAACGTGATCTCCTGGCAGTCCGGCGGCACCGTTGGCTTCAAGGGCTCCCGCAAGTCCACCCCGTTCGCAGCCCAGCTTGCCGCTGAGGCCGCTGCGAAGGCAGCCATGGAGCACGGCCTGCACAAGGTCTCCGTGTTCGTCAAGGGCCCCGGCTCCGGCCGTGAGACGGCCATCCGCTCCCTCCAGGCTGCCGGCCTCGAGGTTTCGGGCATCCAGGACAAGACCCCCATCCCGCACAACGGTTGCCGTCCGTGCAAGCGTCGTCGCGTGTAGCTAGGAAGGACACCACTAATGGCAGTTGACAGGACGCCTGTCCTTAAGCGGTGCCGTCAGCTCGGCATCGATCCCGTCGTCATGGGAATCAACAAGGAATCTCACCGTCAGCCCAAGCAGCGTCGCCGCCAGGAGAGCGAGTACGGCACGCAGCTCCGCGAGAAGCAGAAGGCCAAGTTCATCTACGGCGTTCTCGAGAAGCAGTTCCGCAGCTACTACAAGCTGGCTCTCAAGCGCGAGGGCATCACCGGTGATAACCTCATGACCATCCTCGAGTCCAGGCTCGACAACGTCGTGTTCCGTCTCGGCTTCGCCCGCACCCGCAAGGAGGCCCGCCAGACCGTTCTCCACGGTCACATCACCGTGAACGGCCACCGCGTCGACATCCCCTCCTACCAGGTGAAGGCCGGCGACGTCGTCGCCGTGGCCCCCAAGGCCAAGGACCTTCTCCCCATCAAGGAGGCCCTCATCTCCTCCGAGCACATGGCCGTGCCCGCGTGGCTTGAGGTCGACATCGAGAAGCTCCAGGGCACCGTGCTCCAGCTTCCCAACCGCGACCAGATCGATCTCGACATCGACGCCCAGCTCATCGTCGAGCTTTACTCCAAGTAAGCCCGACTCAGTTTGGAGGTAGCAATGTCCGAGTTCATCCGGCCCACAGTGTCGGTAGAAGAGATCAGCGACAACCTCGCTCGCGTGAGCGCAGAGCCGCTCGAGCGTGGCTATGGCGACACGCTGGGCAACTCCCTGCGCCGCGTGCTGCTGTCCTCACTCGAGGGCGCAGCCGTCGAGGCCATCCAGATCGATGGCGTGCAGCACGAGTTCACCACCGTGCCGGGTGTCTACGAGGACGTCACCGATATCGTCCTCAACGTGAAGGGTCTCGTGTTCCGTTCGATGGGCACCGGCGAGGAGGCAACTGCCTCCATCAACGTCGATGGCCCCATGACGGTCACCGGCGGGGACTTTGACATCCCTGCGGAGTTCACCCTCGTGAACCCCGACCAGGCTATCTGCACGCTCGGCGCCGACGCGCACCTCTCCATGAAGATGCGCATTGGCATCGGTCGTGGGTATGTCTCCGGCGATGACAACGAGCGCGAGAGCGACCCCATCGGCATCATTCACGTCGATTCGCTCTACTCGCCCGTGCGCCGCTGCGCCAAGTCCGTCGAGCCCTGCCGCGTTGGTCGCCACACCGACTACGACCGCCTGCTGCTCGAGGTCGAGACGAACGGCTCCATCAGCCCGCGCGACGCCATCGTCGAGGCCGCCAACATCATCAACCAGCACATGACGGCCTTCATGGGCCTCGCGGACGTCGACGAGCCCCAGGAGGACGAGTCGATCTTCGCGACGGGCGCCGAGGAGGATAACGCTGAGCTTGACAAGCAGATTGAGGACCTGGACCTCTCCGTCCGCTCCTACAACTGCCTGAAGCGCGCAGGCATTCACTCCGTGCGTCAGCTCGTGGAGTTCTCCGAGAACGACCTTCTCAACATCCGCAACTTTGGCGTCAAGTCGATCGAGGAAGTCAAGGACAAGCTTGAGTCCATGGGACTTTCCCTCAAGGCTTAGGCCGCCGCACGCATCGCATAGGAGAAGCTAGACATGAGGCACAACAAGAAGAGGGGCATGAAGCTCGGCACCGATGCCAGCCACACCAAGGCCATGAAGAAGAGCCTGGTCTCTGCCCTGCTTGCTAACGATCGCATCAAGACCCTTGAGCCGCGCGCCAAGGCCATCCGCCCCGAGGTTGACAAGGTCATCACTTGGGCCAAGAAGGGCGACCTTCACTCCCGTCGCCTTGCCATCGCCAAGGTTGGCGACAAGGAGGTCGTCCGCGAGGTCTTTGAGAAGGCCGCGCAGGGCATGTGGGCCGACCGCAACGGCGGCTACACCCGCATCATGAAGCTCGGTCCCCGCAAGGGTGACGGTGCCGAGGTCGTCATTATGGAGCTCGTGACCGAGGCCGTCACGCCCAAGACCAAGGCCGAGCCTAAGGCAACCGTGACCAAGGTGGCCGCAGCCCCCGCCGAGGGGCCCAAGGCTGAGGAGGCCCCCGTCGAGGAGGCTTCGACCGAGGAGGCCGCTCCCGAGTCCGAGGAGAAGTCCGAGTAGGGCTTTCCCAATCGCGGTAACGATGAGGACCCCGACCGAATGGCCGGGGTCCTTTTTGATCTTCCTGAGGGGGCTTTGACCTCATGCTATGCTCCTTGCGTTAACCATGACGTCTTTGAAGGGGGGCTGGTTCATGGCGGCTGAGCCTTCCGCTAGTTCCACGACCATTGGGGGGCTTGCGCCCCTTCACAGGCCAGACCGGTCCGAGCGCGAGCCTCCGCTGGTCAATGGGGCCCCTGCTGCCGGCACGCTCGTGCTCTGCGTGGGATACCGTGGCGCCAAGTTTTCAGGCTTTGCCGAGCAACCGGGCATGCGGACGGTGGCAGGCGAGCTTCGCCATGCGCTCTCTACCGTTCTGCGGCGTGAGGTCGAGCTTGTCTGCGCAGGACGAACCGATTCTGGCGTCCATGCGCTCTCGCAGTTCGTGAGCGTCCCTGTGAGCGAGGAAGAGCTAAAGCTCGACGCACGAACTCTTTCTCGCTCTCTCGTGGCCCTGACGCCTGACGACATCTCGATCAGGGGCCTCTACCGCGCCGATGCGCTCTTCTCGGCACGCTTTGACGCCACCTCGCGGTCCTACCGCTATCGCATTGCCACGGGAGACGCGCGTCCCGTGCTCGCGTGGGATCATGCCTGGTGGTATCGCGGCGAACTGGACGTTTCTGCCATGGCGGCGGGTGCCTCCTATCTGGTGGGGGAGCATGACTTCAAGAGCTTCTGCAAGGCGTCGTCCGCTGAGGGCAAGCCCACGTCTCGCTGCCTCGAGAGCGTTGAGGTCTCCCACGTTGAGGAGGCTGGCGAGAAGCTCGTTGCCATCGACGTGACGGGCAACGCATTCCTGCACAACATGGTTCGCACCATCACCGGCACGCTCGTCGAGGTTGGGCGGGGACACCGGGAGCCCTCTTGGGTGAGGCAGGTGCTCGCCGCGCGCGACAGGGTCGCCGCCGGGCCATGCGCCCCCGCGCAGGGTCTTACGTTTGCCTGGGTAGAATATCCCGACGGACTTCTCACGCCCTGGGCCTAGATTGGGCCTTACCACTTGGAGGACAAACCTTGGATATGCTTGTCGACGTCATAGCCGACTCCGTGCTGGACACACTTGAGCTCGTGCCGTTTCTGTTTGTGACCTACCTTGCCATGGAGGCGCTCGAGCACTCCACCGAGGGACGCATGCAGGGGCTCGTTGCCCGTGCAGGGCATGCGGGTCCCATCGTGGGCGGGCTTCTCGGCGCGGTTCCGCAGTGCGGCTTCTCGGCCATGGCGGCCACGCTCTACTCGGGAGGAGTGGTGACGGCGGGCACGCTGGTTGCCGTGATCCTCTCCACCTCCGACGAGATGGTCCCCGTGTTTCTCGCCCACCAGGAGCCGGCGGGTCGACTGCTCTCGATCATGCTCCTCAAGGTGGTCGTGGGTATTGTTGTGGGACTGCTGCTCGACGCCGTGCTGCATGCCGTGCGCCATGTGGGCAATCCCCAGCCGCACATCCATGACCTCTGCGAGCGCGCCCACTGCCGCTGCGAGGATGACGAGGCAGGGTCCGACGCGTCGCCCGAGTCGGACGCGGACGGTCACGGCGAGGCCGAGCGTGGCCACCACCACGGTCACGGCCACTGGGCCATCGTGCGCTCCGCTGCCATCCACACCGTCCAGGTGACTGGCTTCATCCTGCTCGTGACGTTTCTCTTTGGCCTGCTCATCGAGGTCATGGGGGAGGACGCGCTCGCACAGCTCCTGGGCAGCCATCCGGTGAGGGCCACCTTCCTCGCCGCCCTCGTGGGCCTCATCCCCAACTGCGGCGCGTCTGTCGCAATCACCGAGCTCTACCTCGACGGCGTTCTTGCCGCCGGTCCCATGGTCGCCGGGCTTCTCGTCTCAGGCGGCGTGGGCCTGCTCGTCCTCTTCCGCACAAACCGCGACGTGCGCCAGAACGTTGCCGTCACCGCGTTCATCTACGCGGTCGGGGTCGTCGTTGGCCTGGCCGTCTCGGCTTCGGGTATGCTCTTCTAGACGCCGGGGGACCGGCGCCAGAGATCGGGCGACGGAAGGGGTGCCATGGCCAGGCAGCGCGAGCGCTTCGAGAGGACGGACGTTCCAAGGGACAACCCGCATCGAAACCTCATCGCGGTCATCGTGCTGGTCGCTGTCTTTGTCGCCTGTGGCGTGGTTGGCACGCTGGCATGGCGGCGCGCGCAGGCGCAGTCGCACCTGGGAGACAGCAGCCTGAGCTCCTCGGTGAAAAGGACGTCCAAGGTCTCTGACCTCGGCTACACGGTCTCGGGCGACACCTTCATGGGCGTCTTGCTCCTCACGACGGACTCGCTCGATGCCTCCCAGACCGGGGGAGCAAACCTCTCCTCCGCGGAGCTTCTGGTCTACGACGAGACCGCCGCCACGGGCACGCTCGTGTCCATCCTCATTGACGTCAAGGTTACGAATGACGGGCAGGACACCACGCTTGCCGAGCTCTTTCATGGCTCCGGCGCAGGAGCCTGCGTCGCCCCGCTGTCTTCTGCGACAAACCTGCCGGTCACGCACGTGATTGTCTCGACCAATGCGGTGTGGGACGAGATTCGCTCCCTTGCAGGCAGTGGCGTGAACACCCTCATTGGTCGTGCAACGGAGTTCCTCTCGTCCATACGCACCGACATGTCCTCCCAGCAGCTGCTCGACCTTGCCGAGAAGGTGCAGTCGGCGGGGACGTCGGGCCTCTCGAAGGTGGATGCCCCTATGGTGGAGGAGACGACCACCGACGAGGGCGGCAATTCCGTCTCGACGGGATATAGCGTGATTGACCAGGCATCGCTTGGGCTGGCCGTGGGGACGCTCGTGAGCAACGCCGAGTAGCGCCGCGGCATCCCGCGGGTCGCTGGCTAACGCGTACGCCGACCCTTGAGGCATGGCTCCCTCCTGCGCTTTATTTGTAGTAATGGTAGTCGAGCGTGATTGTCACGCAGGCTCCACGAACGGCTGATAACCTTTCCTCATCCTTTGGTGGGGGCTGTTCTGCAGCCCGCTGGGACGGTCTTCGGGGAGGAGAGTCGCGCCAGGATATGCCAAGCACTGCGTACAGGGAGCCGGTCGTATCGATTGTCGTTGCCACGCACGATGACGCTGCCACGATTCGGCGAGCCCTCGAGAGCATCCAGAACCAGACGATGAGAGACCACGAGACGATCGTTGTCGACGACGGCTCGACAGACGGCACGCCAGGCATCGTTGACGCGATGGCCGAGAGGGACCTCACCATCTCGCTGGTGCGTGCCGAGGGCTGCGGACAGGCTGCCGCGCTTGACCTTGGCATGTCTCGTGCCCGTGGACGTAACCTCGTATTCTTTGATGCGACCGGCTGGGCGAACCCAGACATGCTGGCAGACCTTCTCGGCGTGGCGGAGGAGTCCTCCCTCGAGCTTGCCATCGCGGGCTTCTCGGCATCCGCCCAGGGAGACGGACATCGCGAGGAGGCCGTCGAGGCAAATCAGCCCGCCTATGTCTTCCCGACCCAGCATGACTTCCGCGCGGGGGCCTGGCAGCTCTTCGAGGGCAACCTGCTCTCGTCCCCCTGTGCCAAGCTCTTCCTGCGCTCGCGCATCGAGCGCCTGGGGCTCTCGTTTGCCGATACCGGTGACGACTGCAGCGACGCCCTCTCGTTCGTGGCGGGTTACGTGCGCGACGTCGAGCGCGTTGGTCTTACGGGGAACGTTCGCTATCACCTCGAGTGCCGCTCGCCGCAGAAGCTGCCAGGCTTCTCGCTGCGCGACTACCGGGCCCTTGAGCGCCAGTACGGCACCCTTGTGGGTGTCTACCACCACTGGGGCCTTGACGGAGACCCCACCAGCATGGGCCTCATCCAGAACCGCTACTTCGAGTGCCTCGTGGACTGCGTGGCGGGGGTCTTCTCGGACCGTTCGGGGCTCTCTGCCGCCGAGCGCCGGCGCCTTGTGGGCGAGATGGTCTCGTCCGACAGGGCCCGCCTTGCCGCCGACGTGGCACGCCCCCGTGGCGTTGGTGCGAAGGCGATGCAGGGGCCAATCAGGTCTGGCAATGCCGGGCTTGCGTACACCGAGGGGTTTCTCGCCTCGTTCATGAGGCGCGGCGGCGAGAGGGGCCTTGGGCCGTTCTGCACGTCGCTCTAGGCTCGGCGGGGCCCAGCGCCTGCATGCCGCGGAATGCCGCTTTCTACTCGCCCTTGCCGGTGCGGCCTCTGCGGTGCCGCAAGAAGCTCGTGATTGAGAACCACGTGTAGCTGGGGCTGGTGTGCCGCAGGCGGTACCACACCTCGCTTGCGGCGGCGGGCAGCATCGAGAGGCGGCCGACCTTAGGGTCTGGCTGGCCCGTGAGCTCGCAGTAGAGCCGCTTTGCCGCAGGCGTCACGAGCGGCTGCTCCATCACCAGGTCGTAGTCGAGCCTCTGGTAGACGTCCGTTACCGCCTCGCGGATGCCAGGGTGGTCGAGGCCGACCGCGTCGATGGCGAGCCCGCAGTAGTTGATGGCGCGCTTCGTCTGCGCCGAGAGAACCCGCTTGTCCGTGACGCCTAGGCGCTCGACGATGTCCTGCATGTCGTTCCAGCGCTTTATCGGCAGCAGGGGGTCTCGGCGCGTGGAGGCGACGAGCTTCTCCTCGGTGTCCTCGCGGTAGTTGTAGTAGGGACGGTTCACGTAGGCTATGCGGTCGGTCTGGCAGAGGGTCTCCACCAGGAAGGGGTTGTCCGCCCAGGCGGCGCCCGGGTACTCGCGGAAGCGTATGTGCTTCTCGTCCAGGAAGGCCTTGCGATAGAGGGCCGTCCAGATTGACGGGTGGTGCTCGAGGAGCGCCACGCCGTCGCCAATCGCGAAGGGCTGGCTCGGCGGGTTCACGCGGTCCTGGTACAGGCAGACCGTGCGCAGCTCGTTGTGGGTGCCGGAGTTGAAGATGCGCCAGTAGGACGACTTCACGACGTCAACGGGTCCGCCCTCGAGGGAGTCTGCGAAGGCGAGGAGGTCGCCAAACATGTTGCCGGTAAGGTAGTCGTCCGGCTCGACGATGGCCACGTAGTCTCCGGTTGCCGCGTCGATGCCCGTGTTGCACGCCGCGCCGTAGCCGGCGTTGGGCTTGTCGATCACGCGGACGCGGGGATCGCGCGCGGCGTGCTCGCGCATGATGTCGAGCGAGCCGTCCGTCGAGCCGTCGTTCACGCAGATGACCTCGATGTTCGCAAACGGCAGCATCTGGATGCTCGTGAGGCACTGGTCGAGGTAGCGCTCGACGTTGTAGGTGGGCACCACCACCGACACCTTGTGCGAGAAACGCCTGTTGCTCCCGGATGTCCTGCCGTCTGGATTCGTGGCTTCCACGTGACCTCCCTGCCGCCGACCGCCACGGTGGGTCCGCGGCCGTACCCTATAATACAGTGACTCGGCGATGGGCCGCCGCTTGGCCCGTCCGCGATGCGCCGTGCACGTCGTACCGACCGCCGTAACCTTGGATGGGACATGGACTGTCTTGCTATTGTGATAGTCACCTTCAAACGCCAGGAGCTGCTGGGCCGCCTCTTCGACTCTATTGCGGAGCTCACGGTGGCGCCGTGGCGCGTGGTGGTGGTGGACAACGAGAACTCACCCAAGACGGCCAGGATGGTGGCGGACTTCTCGGCGAGGCTCTTGGCGCAGTGGGGCGAGACGGGCTCTGAGCCTGATTCTGCGGGTGGAACCGCTCGTGTGGTCTATGACCCGCAGGAGACCAACACCGGCGGCTCTGGTGGCTTCTCAGAGGGCGTGAGGCGCGCCTTTGAGCTTGGTGCCGAGTGGTTCTGGGTCATGGACGATGACGTCGCGGTGCTCCCCGAGGCCCTTGAGCGTCTGGAGCCGTGGTCTGCCCGCTACGACGTGGTGCAGGGCCAGCGCTACGACTACGATGGTACGCCCTTCTTCTGGCAGCACCACTTCATGACGTCGTTGTGCATCTACAACCCGCTCTCTCGCGCGGGCTTCAACGGCGCGGACCACATCGACGTGAACGTCATGTGCTTCGAAGGCGGGCTCTTCCGGCGTCGGGTCGTCGAGAGGATCGGGCTGCCGGACTATCGCTTCTTCATCTACTACGACGACGCCACCTATGGCTACCTGGCAAGCAAGGTGTGCCAGCCTGTGTTGGTGCCGGACTACGTGCTTCGGCGTACGCGTGAGGTGCCGCACCAGGAGGTCGGCGCGTCGGGCGTGCGGCAGATCTCCTCTACCTCGGACATGACCCGCTACTACATCATGCGCAACCGCGGCTACATGGCGCGCTACTTCATGCTTCACGGCGACTACAACCCCGTGGGCTATGGCTTTGGCACGTTCCTCTCGTTTGCCAAGGAGTTCCTGCGTCTGGTGCTGGTGGACCGGGGGCACTTTGGCCCCAGCTGGGCAAGGCTCTGGGCGGGGTATCGCGACTCCAAGAAGGCCCTGCACGACCCTACCTGGGAGCCCATGCCGCCTTTGGGATAGGCGACTGCGCTATTCGAGAAGCACCCGGCGCGGTCTACCAGATGCCATTCCCATTTGCCGACTCGCTCTCTTTCTTGGCGACGTCGTGCTCGACTACGTCCCAGTGCTCGGCCAGCATGCCATCCTCGAGGCGGTAGATGTCCACCACCTTGTTGACGGTTCCGTTGCCAAGCGTGCAACGGAAGAAGACATAGACGATGTCTCCCACCTCGTCGCAGCGGATGACCTCGCAGCGGGGCTTGAGCAACGTGAAGAACTTGATGAACTTCTCGAACCCCTCGAGGCCGTCCTCGACCGTGGGGTTGTGCTGGATGTAGTTCGGCGCAACATAGTCCGAGACCTTCGAGACGTCCCAGCCGTTGAATACATCTCGATAGAAATCCAGGACGATCTGCCTGTTTGAGAGACCTTCGCGTGCCATATCCTGCCTCCGTTTGTCGTTTCCTCCGATCGCGCCGGTGGTTCAGATTGTTTGCGACCGGTTGCCTTGCTTGCCGTGGCGGTGACTGCCCCTGCCTGGTGCGGGTCCAGTTGGTCCGGTGCGCTCAGGGGACGAACTACGCACGGCAGCGATTTGGGTTTGTGTGGTGCAGCGCTTTTTTCGTCCCAGGCTCAGCCGTGCGTAATTCGACGACCCCAGCAATCCCACTTGGGTCGGTCCCGGTGCGCCCGGCTACTTCTCGTACATGGTGAGGTGCACGTTGGGGTTCTCGAGCGCCACCCGAGCCACCACGGCGCAGAGGGTCCCAAAGAAGGCGCGCCGCTTGGGGTCGGGGTCATCGCGGTAGCGCACGACGTCGACGCGCGTGCTCTCGGTCATGTCGCCGAGGCAGTCCTCCAGCGCGGCGAAGTTGTTGCCAAAGTAGCTGGGGAACTTCAGCTTCTTCGCGATCTGCTGGAATATCTCCTGCTCGGAGTCTCTGCTTGCCTCGCGGATCTTTACAGTTGCCAAGGTTTCTCCTAGTAGAGCTGCTCGAAGGTCTTGTAGTGGTCTGGCGTGTAGTACACGAGGCCGTCGGTGGAGTACACAATGCGCTCTGGCCCGCGGTGCCCGCCCTGGTAGTTGACGTCGCATTCGTGCCAGGTACGGCCAGGGGCGTCCGGAAGCGCATGGTCATCATTGTAGAAGACGCTGCCGCCGATGCTCTTGCCCGGGCAGACTTCGTTGAGGTTGCCCTTTTGTGGGTCCCATCCGGCCTTGCGGGCCTTGGTCTTTGAAATGAAGTTTGGCGGGAGTTCGCCATACGTGTGCAGGTAGAGTGCCACGTCGTCCTTGCTGGTGTAGCTGCCGTCGCGTGAGATTGCCGTGGAAGTGGGGGAGGGGGCTTCTGCTTGACGGGCAGATTTGCTTTCGCAAGCGGTGAGGGTGAGGCCAAGCGTGGTCGCCAAGAGCACAGCAACAAGAGCCAATGCAAGCCTGTGAAGTCGTCCCATCGCCTCTCCTCATGGCAGGATACGTGGTCCTGTCGATTGTACGATGCGCGAGGGGCAGGCCGCACGTGTCCTGGCTGCTCCGGAGATGCGTTTGAATCGTTGCTGTGACGGGCGGAACTTGTCGGAGACGCAGAATTGCATCGAACGGGACCCCGGACGAACGATCGGACCTTCTCGGTCCGGGAGGGAGCCCGGGATGTATACCAAAGAGGAGCGCGAGGGGATACTCTGGGAGTTCCACCAGAGCGGGATGAGCGTGGCGGAGGCCTGCCGCAGGCTCGCGCTGTTCCCCAACGAGTGGAACCTGAGACGGTGGCTGCGCATGGAGGAGGCGGGCGAGCTCGCCGCCCGCGAGATGCCCGACCGGGCCTCCCGCATGCACTGCGCCCACGGCGAGGGGAGCCCCGCCTACCGGAGGGCGCGCCCCCGCGCCAGGCCGGCGGCACG
>FOHD01000007.1 GCA_900111695.1 Olsenella sp. KH3B4 | reverse complement strand
TGCTCAATATCCGATGCTCTTTTTGCTCAAATTCTCTTGACGAAACACACGTGCCGCCGGCCTGGCGCGGGGGCGCGCCCTCCGGTAGGCGGGGCTCCCCTCGCCGTGGGCGCAGTGCATGCGGGAGGCCCGGTCGGGCATCTCGCGGGCGGCGAGCTCGCCCGCCTCCTCCATGCGCAGCCACCGTCTCAGGTTCCACTCGTTGGGGAACAGCGCGAGCCTGCGGCAGGCCTCCGCCACGCTCATCCCGCTCTGGTGGAACTCCCAGAGTATCCCCTCGCGCTCCTCTTTGGTATACATCCCGGGCTCCCTCCCGGACCGAGAAGGTCCGATCGTTCGTCCGGGGTCCCCAACGGGGGTTTAGGAGTCTGAGTGCAAAAATGCATACCACCACGGACGAGCGCCAGGCAAAGCGTAGGAACGCACACGTTGCCAAAAATGAGTGTGCGTCCAAACAGCAAGCAGGCCAGGTCCCAGATACGGGCCTGGCCTGCAAGAATGCGTGGTGCCCCCGGGCCGATTCGAACGGCCGACACCAGGTTTAGGAAACCTGTGCTCTATCCCCTGAGCTACGAGGGCGTGCGAGAAGACATTCTACCATCGAAAAACGGCATATGCCACGGTACGCGCGCTACTTCTTCTTGTTGGCACGACGCTGCCGTGCGGCTTCCTTCTCGGCCTGACGCGCAGCCTCTGCCGCGTTCTCGTGACGACGCTGCTCCTCAAAGAGCTCGGCGAGCTTCTTGTCGCTGTAGCTGGCAACCTTGCGCTCGGCGGCCTTGCGGACAGGACGCCGCACGCGCCAGTCGTACACAAAGGCGCCGATGATCAGACCGTATGCAAGCACCAGCGACGCCACGGACGCAATGCCCACGATTGTCTGGTAGTTGGTGCTGTCGGCCGGGAACGCCCATACCAGAATCAGCGACACGATGGTCATGCCAAAGCCCACGCCGACAAGAATCCACCAGGTGCGGTCGGTGCGGCGGTATTCCTCGTTAGAGCGCAGGATGAGGTCGTAGCCGCGCTGACGGAAGTCCTCCTCCTCGCGCTGCCTGCGCTTCTCCTCCTTGCGAGCTTCCTTTTGAGCGGGCGTGCCGCCACCGCCAAAGAGACCGCCGCCCAGACCGGTGGAAGCAGAGCCAGAAGAAGCCGTGCGAACCGTCGAGCCCGCCTCGCGGCTGGGCTTGGCACCAGCAGCGGAGCTGTGGTAGCTCCTGGTGGTCATGGGGTCGCGCTTCTCGGCCTCATCCTTGCCGGACTTCTCGGCCTTGGCCCCGCGCTCGGCCTTATCGGCCTTTGGAGCGGCAGAAGACTTAACGTTGCCGGTCAGGCCACCGGCCTCCTGCGCCTCCTTACGGGCGCCGTCGATGGTATCACGCAGAGACATGGGACTCCTTCATGGGCTCGAACTCGTGGCCGGTGATAATCTGGAACGCCTCCTGGTAACGGGTGGACGTTCCCTCGATAACGTTATGGGGCAGGTGCGGCGGCTCGCCGGTCATATCCCAGTTTGCCTTGAGCCAATCTCGCACGTACTGCTTGTCGTAGCTGGGCTGGACGCGGCCGGGCTGGTAGCCCTCGGCAGGCCAGAAGCGGCTGGAGTCCGGCGTGAGGCACTCGTCGATGAGTGTGAGCTTGTCGTCGATGAAGCCAAACTCAAACTTGGTGTCGGCAATGATGATGCCACGCGTGGCGGCATACTCAGCGGCGGCCTTATAGATGGCGAGAGAGGCGTCGCGCAGCTGGGCTGCGGTATCCTCGCCCACAATCTGGGCGCAGCGCTCAAACGAGATGTTCTCGTCGTGATCGCCAAGGGCCGCCTTGGTCGACGGGGTGAAGATGGGCTCGGGGAGTTTGGAGGCCTCCACCAGACCGTCCGGGAGCTTGATACCACAGACGGTGCCATTGGCGTCGTAGGTCTTCTTGCCGGAGCCGGTAAGGTACCCGCGCACGATGCACTCAATGGGAATGGTCTTTGCCTTCTTGACCAGCATGGAGCGACCGGCCAGGTAGCTGGCATAGCGGTGGTACTCCGCAGGATAGTCGGCCACGTCCATCGAGATCATGTGGTTGGGCATCAGATCTGCAAAGCGCTCAAACCAGAAGGCCGAGATACGCGTGAGGATCTCGCCCTTAAATGGAATCTCGTCCGGAAGGATGTAGTCAAAGGCGCTGATACGGTCGGACGCGACCATGAGTAGGGCATCCCCGCAATCATAGATGTCGCGGACCTTGCCATGGGAATCCGGGCGAAGCTCGATGTCTGCCACGATGGACCTCGTTTCCTGTTGAAGATGCGCCCGCTGGTCAGGCACGCAGTGAGTAGTGTAGCGCACGGCCGCGGGGCTCGCGCACGTCAGGGCAGCTGTGTCGCAGTACCCCTACTTCTCCTGCTGCTTCTCCTGCAGGGCCTGCTTGAGGTTGCGGCGCCCACGGTTGAGCGGCACGCGAATGGTGAACGTGGTGCCCTTGCCCAGCTCGGAGTCAACCGAGATGGTGCCGTTGTGCCGGTCCACGATCTCCTTGGTGATGGAGAGGCCCACGCCCAAACCACCGGAGACTCGCTCGCGGCTAACGTCCGAACGCCAGAAGCGCGAGAAGGTCTGGGGGATGTCCTCCTTGGCAATGCCAATGCCCGTGTCACGCACCGAGATGATGGCATCAGAGTGGTCGGAGCCAACCGAGACAACCACCCACCCGTCCTCGTCTGTGTAGCGCATGGCGTTGCTCATGAGGTTGACCACGGCTTCGCGAATGAGGTCTGGGTCGATGTCCGCCTGGCACTCGCCGTGGGCGGTGTCGTCCTTGAAGCGCAGGTGCAGGCCCTTCTCGTGGAAGAGCTGGTGCTGCGAGCTCACAAGGCTCTTAACCAGGTAGACCACATCGGTGCGCTCCACCTTGAGCTCGGTTGTGCCGTTCTCAAGGCGCGAGAGCTTGAGCATGGCGTCAACAAGGCGAGAGAGACGCCGCGTCTCGGACGCAAGGGTCTCCAGGTGCTCGTCGTCGGCAGGCAGGACGCCATCCTGCATGGCCTCGACGGTTGCCAGGATGGCCATGAGCGGCGTGCGCAGCTCGTGCGCAACGTCGCTGGTCAGGCGGTGCTCGAGCTTGAGGTCCTTCTCAAGGGAGGTGGCCATGTCATCGAAGGTCTCGCCCAGCTGGCCAATCTCGTCTGTGCCACGCACGCCCGTTCGGGCGGTAAGGTCGCCGTTTCGTATCTGAGACGCCGTGCGCGTGATGCACTGGATGGGCTTGGTGAGCGAGCACGAGACAAAGTAGCCAATGATCACCGCAAGGACCACCGCAATGGCGGCTGCCGCGGCGATGGCGCTATAGGAGCTCTCGCGAAACTTGGCATCCGAGGGGGTGAGAAGTGCGTCGGAGCCAAAGGCCCAGATGCGCACTGTGCCTACCGTCTCACCCTTGGAGTCGACGATGCTGGCGGTCACCACAGACTCCGAGCCCGTGGGCACCGCGGTTGCCCCTGTTGCGCCTGAATCGCCGTGACGAGACATGCCCTGCGAGTCGTCGTAGATGATGTTGCTATCCGCATCCAGCACCTGGAGCCCAGCATCCGGCGACGAAACCGAGAAGGACGCCGCGCTGGCAATGACATCTGGTGTCCAAGCCCCAGCGGTGTCATACCCAATGGCAAGCGTGTCTGCCGCCGACTGGGCAAGCGACTGCATGTTGCTCCTGGTATAGGCCTTGAACTGGCTCTCCCACACCACCGCCAGAACCATAACAAAGATGACCGCCGTCATGACTGCGGTAAGCGCAAACGAGATGGCCATCTTGGTGGAGTAGGTCCAGCTGTGCTTGGGGTCTGGCTTTATCGTGTTAAACGAGCCGCGGCCCGTGGCGGCATCCGAGCCGCCATTGGCCGCGCGTTCGTTGCTTGGTCCATGCGAGGCCACGCTGGCCTCCTACTCGGCTTTGGCCTTGGCCGCCTTGGCCTTGTCATCGGCCTGGGGAGCCTCGAAGCGATAGCCCACGCCGTGAACGGTGTAGAGCCAGCGCGGGTTGCGCGGGTCATCGCCCAGCTTGGCGCGCAGGTTCTTGACGTGGGAGTCGATGGTGCGCTCGTAGCCCTCGAAGTCGTAACCAAGGACCTTCTCGACCAGCTCCATGCGGGTGTAGACGCGGCCGGGATAGCGGGCGAGCGTGGTGAGGAGCTTGAACTCGGAGGCCGTGAGGTCAACCTCCTTGCCCTCAACCATGACCTTGTGGCCCGAGATATCGATGACCAGGTCACCAAAGTCCAGGACCTCAAGCTGGGGCTCGGTCTCGGTGTGGGCGCGACGGAGCAGTGCGCGAACGCGGGCAATGAGCTCGCGCGGCGAGAAGGGCTTGATGAGATAGTCATCGGCACCAAGCTCAAGGCCAATCACGCGGTCCTCGACCTCGCCCTTTGCGGTGAGCATGATGATGGGCACGTTAGAGGTCTCACGGATGGCACGGCATACGCGCTCGCCCGAGAGCTTGGGGAGCATGAGGTCGAGAATCACGAGATCAAACGAGTGCTTCTCAAACTCCTCGACAGCGCTCTGACCATCGCCAACGCCGCGCACGATATAGTTCTCATGGTCGAGATAGGCGGCCACGACGTCGCGAATTGCCTTCTCGTCCTCAACAAGCAGAATCTTCTTCTCGTCCGAAGCCATACGGCCTCCTTTAAGCTTAGGTACGCTCGACGGTTAGAGAAACCCACCGTTTCCATACTAGTTCCATAGTAGTGTACCCCACTAAGCCCAAAGTCCAACCAACCTATAGGGGGAAGGTTCTCACAATTACGGAAGCGGGGTAGCCGGTGGTGGCGTCCTTGACGGAAGAGAACGTCACAAAGGTGTTGCACTCACCAACACGCGCTGGGTATTCGCCGTAGTCCACGCTCCTGTCGACCGACGAGAGAACGCTGTAGGTCTGGTCGTTAGCGTTGACCACAATGTACGAGGAACGACTCTTGATGAAGTAGACCCCGTTCTTGCCTGCTGCCGCGCACTCAAAGGGCTCGCGGGAGAGGTAGAGAAAGTCGCTTCCGTCGCTCGAGCCAATGTAGGTGCCCATGTTGCCGAGAAGCCCGCCCGAGCTGTAGTTTGCCTCGACGGACACAACGAACTTCTCCCCCATCCGGCATGCACGGAACGGCTTTACCGAGGCGGGCATCACGAGCTGGTCAACCTTGGTCTTGAGGCCGTCGTCGATGGTGTAGGCGGTAACGCCGTAGTAGGTACCCTCGCTTGCGCGAACGCGGGGTGCGAGAACCACCCAGTCTCCGCACACGGTGGGCGTGGTGGCAAAGCGCCCGGGCGACTCCACGACCGCCTGGGCATCAGAGGCACCGACCGTCCACAGGTAGCAATACGAGCTCTCGGCCGTCTTCGACCCAGAGGCAGAGGGCTGCACTTGCCAGATGACCGACGTGCCGCTGCAGGCAACCGGTGCTGGATCCCAATCCGAATCCGCCTGCCAGAGGGTCTTGGTCTCTCCCGTGAGGGCACCGTTTGAGAATGCCGAGGCAAAAAGGCTCCACTCGCGGGTAATCATGTCCAGCTCGACCCAGGCATAGACCGAATCAGAGCAGGCCACGCTGTAGATGACCGAGGTGGTAGTGCCGGTGACCGTCTTGGTCACAACCTCCTTGAGCTCACCAGAGAAGGTTGAGAGGGCAGAGGCAATCACCATGGGGTTGGCAGATGCCCCTGCCGTGGTAACGGGAAGCCACACACCCTCCGCCGGATGGAGAACGTTGCCCAAGGGTATCGTCCACTGGTTGCTGGCGGAATACGGCAGGTCCACCGAGGTGAAGGTGTCGAGGATGTTTGTGCCCGTGTCCTCAGAGACATTGACGGGCTCGGCGGTGTCCGCCGTGTCCTCGGCAGTGTTGGTGCAACCCGCAAGGACGCCTATGGTTGCGGCGGCAGAGGCCGCCGCAGCGCCGGTCTTGAAGAACGAGCGGCGAGAGATGCCCGCGTGGCGCGCGGCAACGCTCTTGGTGTTGTGGCGGTGACCCAGCACGTTAGGCCCCTAGGCGCGCGCTGCGGCCTGGGCCTCGCGCAGGGCGTGGCTCAGCTGGTCGGCGCAGGAAGTGCGACGGGGACCACAGGTGTTGCCCTCAAGGGTGCCGGCAATCTGGTCGACGGGCTGGCCCTTGACCAGCTTGCCGATGGCCTTGAGGTTGCCGTTGCAGCCGCCCTCAAAGGAGACGCCTTCGATGGTCGAGCCGTCATCCGTTAGATCAATGTGGATAGCCTGCGAGCAGACTCCTCGCGGCCTGAAGTCGTAGTGGAACATGTTTCCTTTCCCGTTTCTCGTGCGCAGTGCAGGGAATGCCGGTCTCGACACCTACTCGAACTCGAGCTTCTCCAGGCGGTCAAAGACAACGTCCTTGCGCTTGAGGAAGCTCTGCGGGTCGAAGATGGCATCGAGCTCCTGCGCGGTGAGTGTGCAGCGGCTGTCTGCAGCAAGCTTGTCCTTGAACGACGTACCCGGCGTGCAGTCCTGCACCTCATGCCACGTAGCCATGGCGTCATCCTGCACGATCTTGTAGGCATCCTCACGCGTGATGCCCGTCTCGACAAGGGCGAGAAGTACCTTGCTGGAGTAGATGAGGCCACGCGTCTTGTTGAGATTGGCGAGCATGCGCTGCGGATAGAGCACCAGGCCGTCAACAATGCGGATGAGGCACTGGAACATATGGTCAAGCGCTATGAAGCTGTCGGCCTGGGCAACGCGCTCGGCTGAGGAGTGCGAAATATCGCGCTCGTGCCACAGGGCAACGTTGTCGAAGGCAACCTGAGCGTTAGCCTTTACCACGCGAGAGAGGCCGCAGACCTTCTCCGCGGTAATGGGATTGCGCTTGTGGGGCATAGCCGAGCTGCCCTTCTGGCCCTTGCGGAAGGGCTCCTCCACCTCGAGGGTGTCGGTTCGCTGGAGGTTGCGGATCTCGGTTGCGATGCGCTCGCAGGTGGCCGCCGTGGTGGCAAGGACGCCGGCAAGATAGGCGTGGTGGTCGCGTGAGATGACCTGCGTGGAGAGTGGGTCGTGCACCAGGCCAAGGTGCTCGCAGACGTACTCCTCGACAAAGGGGTCAATCGAGCTGTATGTGCCCACCGCGCCAGAGATGGCGCCAAACGCCACATTGGCGCGGGCGCTCTTGAGGCGGTCATAGTCACGCTTGAGCTCCCAGGCCCAGCTGCCAAACTTCATGCCAAAGGTCATGGGCTCGGCGTGGATGCCGTGGGTGCGGCCAACACAGAGGGTCTCGCGCTCCTCGAAGGCGCGACGCTTGCAAATCTCGCCAAGCTTCTTGCAGTCTTCGAGCAGGATGTCCGTAGCCTGGACCAGCTGGTAGCAAAGCGCGGTGTCGCCAAGGTCCGAGCTGGTCATACCAAAGTGGACCCAGCGGCTGGGCTTGGGGTCTCCCTCGGGAACATCTGCGTCGATGTGACGTCCCATGTCCGTGAGGAAGGCAATCACGTCGTGGTTGGTGACGGCCTCGATGGCGTCGACCTCCTCCTTGTCGAAGGCAGCGTGGTCGCGAATCCACGCGGCCTCTTCCTTGGTGATGCCAATCTTGCCCAACTCGGCTTGCGCCTCGCATGCGAGGACCTCAATCTCTTGCCAGATGGCGTACTTGTTCTCCAGCGAGAAAATGTGGCCCATCTCTGGACGGGTGTAGCGATCGATCATCTGCGTTCCTTTCGCAGTGAGGTCTTTGGTACGTTGATTCTACCGCGGCATCCTAGTTGGATGTGGAGGCGCGGTGCCGCCTTGCTGCGCTCCGCGTGACTGATCCAGCTCCGCGCACGGCAGAACCTGCCGCGCCCTGGGCCTTAGATACGTAGCCCGTAAGGTCTGCGCCAGTGAAGAGCTTAATGAGCCAAAGGTAGAGCAGCAGTACGGCGAGAGGAACAAGGCACGACGTCACGATGCTCACCGCCACGGCATCGATGAGCTTGTTGAGCTGCTCGCCCACCGCGTTTGCAGCATCTGCGGCACCAGAGGCAAGCGCATCAACCCCACTGGAAATGGCGGACCCCAGCATCTCAAGGATGTTCTGGTTCTCCTCTGTGTCCTGGCTGGTGTTGTCCTCGTAGACAGTCTCGCTTGTCTCGTTGGCCTCTTGGCTTGCCTCTTCTGCCGCAAGGGACGTCTGGTACTGGTTGGTTATGGTTTGAGTGAGACCGGCACTCACCGGCACAAGAGTTGCCAGCGCCAACGCCACCACCAGGAGCTTGACGCCCCAAACGAACAGAACGCGGCTGGGGCTCCACCTCCCGCGCAGCCACAACCACAGGCACAGAAGCGCGATGCCCGCGGGAACAAAGCACCTAAAGGCAATAAGCCCAAAGGTGGTGAGGAGGAACTTCTCGAGGTAAATGATGACAAGGACCACCGCGAGTTTGCCGGAGAGATCTGCCAGCTGGTTGGCGATGGGCGTGCCCACGTCATCTGGTATTGCCGAGACCGCAACGGATGCCGTTGTGGCAGTTGCCACAAGTCCCAGAGCGGTGCTCTTTTGGCCCTCGAGGGTCTGGGTGACGCCGGAATAGGTCTCTGGTGACGAGAAGTGCGTTGCTAGGGGAAATGCCGAGACAATCGCCAGCACTACAAGCACCGCCGTCACAATCACGCGAGCCCGTTTGCTCAACCCAAAGGGGCTGTTTCCTGGCTGCTGGGGCACCATGTACTCTGGCTCTGACACCTCGAGCTCCTCGACGTTGGGAACCATCCTCTGCAACTTATCCGCGTTGCGGTTGCTATCCATGTGCCCTCCTGTCCCAGCTGAAATAGTAGAACATGCGTTCTCATTCCCTATCCTACAACATTGCTCTGCCCATGTTAGATGGACGGCCGACTTTTAAGGTAAACGGTACCCAACGCACAGAGACTCGCCGGAGCGTGCGATACGTTCATTGCCCTTAACTTCACGTCAGCAGAACACCCGCCGCGCCCTTGGGGAAGGATTATAAATACCTAAACCAATGCACCCCTGAGTTAGCAATAGACCGTTGGGAGCACAACCAATGAAGGCGAGAAAATCGCTGCATGCAAGGCGTGCAAAAGGCACGCAGAGCAAGGGTCTTAAGAAGAAGGGGCTGTTCGTTGCCCTCGTGCTCTTTGTCTTCCTGTGCATCGTAGGGAGCGCGGGAGCCGTAACCCCGCAGGACGCTAGCCCAGACTCCCAGCCTGCGCAGGTCTCGCAAGAAGTGACGCCCACGCACACGGGAACGCTAGCACTCACTGCAAGCGGCGACCAGTCGTTTGACGCCACTGGCTCCCGGGCATGGGCCACCGTGACCAAGGAGGGCGGAGGAGCCCAAACCATCGAGGTTTCTTTCTCGAGCGATACCGCCAAGAACCTTGAGACTGGAACGTACACCGTAACCCCCGCAAGCCACTACCTCCTGGCCGCTGACGGAACGCTCATCGAAAGCGCCTCGCGCACGAGCGTCACCATCGACAACGAAGCGTCCGCTCGTGCGGAGGTTTCCTATTCGGCAAGCGATCTCTCCGCCATGAGCGACGCGGACATCGACGCCGCCATCGAGAGCGCAGCATCCTTCATGTCCAAGCACATGGATACCAGCGAGGTAGCCTCCCTCAAGGCTGCCGCTCTCGCCAAGAAGCCTACGCCCCAGCCTGCGGGGACGCTCAAGGCGCACTTCATCGACGTTGGACAAGGTGACTCGGAGTTCATCGAGCTGCCGGATGGCAAGAGCCTCCTTATAGACGGTGGCCCTACGGACGCTGGCGGGAAGGTCCTCTCGTACATCAAGGATTTGGGATACTCCCGCATAGATTACGTGGTTGCCACACATCCACACGAGGACCACATTGGCGGTCTGACCACCGTCATCTCCTCCCTCGAAGTGGGCGAGATCTGGGCGCCCGACGCTTCCACCAACACACGGACCTTCGAGAACTTCCTCGATGCCATCGAGTCTCGCGGCATAGAGACGCATGGCGCGACAGCCGGCAAGACCATTGGCGGCAGCGATGCGTACTCGATACAGGTCCTGGGGCCGCAAAGCGGCGCCTCGTTCGATGACCTCAACGACGCCTCCGCCATCGTGCTGGTGACGTTTGGGAAGAACACCTTCCTCTTCACGGGCGACGCTTCATCCGGCCTTATCTCGCGGGCATGTAACTCTCACGTAGACGTCCTTAAAGTGGGACACCACGGGAGCAAGACTTCGACCGACGCGAGCCTGGTGGCGAGGCTAAGCCCAACCTATGCCGTTATCTCTTACGGCATTGGCAACTCCTACGGGCATCCAACCCAAGAGGCGCTCGATGCTCTCTCGGGCACGACGGTGTACGGAACGGGAGTCAACGGAACCGTGACCATCGAGTCAGATGGGGCAAACCTCTCGGTCAGCACCGAGAAGGACGGAGCCGTGGTGGCCGGAGACACGGCGGCAACCAGCGCCTCTTCCGCTGCGGCCGCGGCAGAGTCGCCTGGGGGCCAGGCTGATACCGGCAATGGTTCTGACCCAACCGTATACGTGACAAAAACCGGCAAGAAGTACCATCGAGACGGATGCCAGTACCTCAAGAAGAGCAAAATTCCTATGAGCCTCTCCGAGGCAAAGAGCGCCGGTCTCGAGCCTTGCTCGAAGTGCCACCCGCCAACCTAGCGCCAAACCCGCCTGGGTGGCAGCGCACTCAGAAAGGAGCACCGCATGGAACGAGTCATCGTGGACCGTTTTGAGGGCAGCATCGCCGTTGTGGAGGCGGGTCTGGGCCGCATGCGCAACGTACCCCGTGCGCAGCTGCCACCGGGCACTCGCGAGGGCGATGTGCTGCTGTTTGACGGGCGAACGTACCGCAAAGATGCCGCAGCAACCGGCGAGCGTGCTGCCACCATGCGCTCTCGCACGCACAGGCTCTTTGGGGAATAGCGCCTAGACCGGAAGGAGGCATGGGTTACCAGGTCTTCTTCCGCCAGGCGCTTCAGCCGCCTACCTCGCTGTCCTCTCGAGTCACCTTACCGGCGCTCGTCCGCCCCTAGGCGCGCCTTGGCCTCGGAGAGCTGAATGCGCACGGCCTTCTCGCCAGTGCCGCCATAAGTGGTGCGGGCGTTGGCAATGCCGGCTGGGTCAAGGTCCTGCGCGATGTCCTCCCCAAAGAGGGGGCTCGCCGCCTTAAACTCCTCCGCGGTCAAATCCTCGAGGCCCTTGCCGTGCTTCTCGCAGTACAGGACCAGCTTGCCAACCACCTCGTGTGCCTCACGGAACGGCATGCCCTTCTTTGCCAGATAGTCGGCGACGTCTGTGGCAGCAGTAAAGCCCTTGCCCGCCTGCTTGAGCATGACATCAGCGTTCACGGTCATGGTCTCGAGCATGCCGGAGGCAATGGCCATGCAATCGAGCAGGGTCTTGGCAGCGTCGGCCGGCCCCTCCTTGCACTCTTGGAGGTCCTTGTTGTAGGCCAGAGGTAGCGACTTCATGGTTGTGAGAAGTGCCATGAGGTCTCCGTAGACGCGCCCCGTCTTACCACGCGTGAGCTCGGTAAAGTCTGGGTTCTTCTTCTGAGGCATGATGGACGAGCCGGTAGAGTAGCTGTCAGAGAGCGTGATGAAGCCAAACTCCGTGCTGCTCCAAAGCACGATCTCCTCGCACAGGCGCGAGAGGTGCATCATGCTCACAGCGCAGGCGTAGTCAAGGTCCAGCAGATAGTCGCGGTCCGAGACGGCGTCCAACGAGTTGGGGATTGCGTGATCAAAGCCCAGAAGCTGGGTGGTGTACTCGCGGTCGAGCGGGTAGGTGGTACCGGCAAGCGCCGCAGACCCCAGCGGGTTGGCGTCAGCCGCGGTACGGGCAGCGACAAGGCGCGTGTAGTCTCGCGAGAACATCCAGAAATACGCCAGCATGTGATGCGAGAAGAGCACTGGCTGCGCGTGCTGCAGGTGCGTGTAGCCCGGCATCACCACGCCCAGGTTCTTCTCGGCAACGTCCAGAAGGGTACGACGCAGCTCGACATTGCCCTCGAGGAGCTCCTCGCACAAACGCTTGGCATAGAGGCGGATATCGGTGGCTACCTGGTCGTTGCGCGAACGGCCCGTGTGCAGGCGCGCACCGGGAGTGCCAATGTCTGCGGTGAGGGCCTTCTCGACGGCCATATGAACGTCCTCGTCGTTCACGTCCCAGGCAAAAGAGCCGTCAGAGATCTGGCCGGAGATCTTCTCGAGACCGGCATCGATTGCCGCAGCGTCCTCGTTCGAGATAATGCCCTGCTTGGCCAGCATCTTGGCGTGTGCGCGAGAGCCCTTGATGTCCTCTTGCGCCATCGCCTTGTCGTCCTCGAGCGACGCGCCAAACTCCTGCGTGAAGGCATCGACGCCCTTCTCGAACCTACCGCCCCACAGTGCCATGCGAGCCCCTCTCGATACCGTGCCAGTGTGCCTGCTAGCTTACCGCAACAGCCCGCGCAAACGAGCTGGTAGAAAAGCCGCCGCCGGGAGCCCCCGACGGCGGCATCGTTTCCCGAACATTTGCCGGACGGGCCGAGTCTGTCCCGTCCAGCAGCGTCCCTACTGCAGCTTGGAGCCGGGGCCCTGGACGCGAGACCAGGTCTTGGACTGCAGGCCGTGGATGGTGATGAAGCCCTTGGAGGCCGTGTGATCGAAGGTGTCGCCCTCGTCATAGGTGGCCAGGTTGTAGTCGTACAGGCTGTACGGCGAGCGCAGACCGTCGACGAACAGGCCGCCCTTGCAGAGCTTGATGCGCACCTCACCGGTGACGTACTTCTGCGTGTAGGCGTTGTAGGCATCGATGGCCTCGCGGTTCTGCGAGTACCAGAGGCCGCGGTAGACCGTGGATGCCCACTCGACATCGAGCTTGGCCTTCTGCTTCAGGGTCTCGGCGTCAAGGCACAGGGTCTCGAGCGACTGGTGGGCCTGGATGAGCAGCAGCGCGGCAGGGCACTCGTAGCACTCACGGCTCTTGATGCCCACAACACGGTCCTCAATCATGTCGATGCGGCCAAAGCCGTTGCGACCGGCGATCTCGTTGGCCTTGATGATGCAGTCAAGCAGCGACATCTTCTCACCGTTAATCGAGACGGGCAGACCGCCCTCGAAGCCGATTATCACGGTCTCGGGGTCAGCAGGGCAGTCCTCGGGGTTCTTAGTCATCGTCCAGATGTCCGAGGGCGGCTCGTTCCAGGTGTCCTCGAGCACGCCGCACTCGATGGCACGGCCCCACAGGTTGTCGTCGATGGAATAGGGCTTCTTGTGGGTGGTGGGCACGGGCACGCCGTTGGCCTTGGCCCACTCCATCTCGGAGTCACGCGTGGTGAGGTCCCACTCACGCACCGGCGCAATGATCTCCAGCGACGGATCGAGCGCGCGGATGGAGGTCTCGAAACGCACCTGGTCGTTGCCCTTACCGGTGCAGCCATGGGCAATGTACTTGGCGCCGTACTGGTGCGCAATGTCCACGAGGTGCTTGGAGATGATGGGACGAGAGAGCGCGGAAAGCAGGGGGTAGATGCCCTCGTACTTGCCGTTTGCCCAGATGGCCTTGGAGACGATGGTCTCGGCGTACTCCTCGCGCATGTCAACTGCCTCGGAGGCAATGGCGCCCATGTCGAGGGCCTTCTGCTTAATCCAGGAGAGGTCCTTCTCGTCCTGGCCAACGTTACCGCAGATTGCGATGACGTCCATGTTCTTCTCGACCTGCAGCCACTTCACGATGACAGACGTGTCCAGACCACCGGAATACGCGAGGACGACCTTTTCCTTCTCAGCCATGTTGATGCACCTTTCTGTTGTTGGGCCTTGATACCCCTTGCAGACATGCGAACAAACGAGCGCCGTGGTTGTGCCGCGACGTCACGAAGAGCCCCCGATCGTGCCGGGCGCTGCTGGGTGCCTTGTCTAGAACTGCCTGTGAAAAGTAGGACGACAAGAACCTATGCCAGCGCGCGCGACATCGCGGGGCTGATTCGTCGGTTCTGGCGTCGAAGGGAGACCACGTTATGGCTGCGTGTGATGCAAATCATGCGTTGGTCACCCCTTCAAAAAGTGGCACGCGATATCTCGCGCGGCTGTCGTTGCTATGCGCGACTATAGGCCCGCATGGGCCTCGCTGGCAAGTACGGACGAGAAAAGATTTCTGCTTGAAACAAAGCGCGGGCGAGACGGACTTCCGGCGGGTGGGCAGGAACGCAAAGCAGGCCAGAGCGGCTAGCGCCCTGACCTGCGTGTTTGCTGGTGCGCCCTGAGGGGGTCGAACCCTCGACCTTGGGATTAAAAGTCCCCTGCTCTACCAACTGAGCTAAGAGCGCATGGCGTGGCCATGGCCACTGTAGCAGCGCAATTCTACCACGTGCGGGTTTGACGCATCGCCTTGACCTCATGCCCCCGCCCCGATGGAACAAATACTCGCCTTGCTGCTACTCCCAAGGCCATTGGCCGTTGATGAAGACGGGTGTCTCGGTACCGTCGGCAGCAACGCCCCAGATGTTAAGGTCATCAGACCCCACCATAAAGTCAACGTGCGTGTGACTCTGGTTGACGCCGGCAGCCATGAGCTGATCCTTGTCCATCGAGAGACCACCCTTCACGCACTCGGGGAAGCCCATCCCAAGTGCAAGGTGGCAGCTGGCGTTCTCGTCATACAGGGTGTCGTAGAAGAGGATTCCGCTCTGGCGAATGGGCGTGTTCTTGGAGACGAGAGCCACCTCGCCAAGGCGAACGGCATTCTCGTCCGTCTCGAGAATGTGCTGCAGAACGTCCTTACCCGACTTGGCGCCATAGTCCACCACGGCACCACCCTCGAAGCGTAGCCAGAAGTCGCGCACGGTCTGCCCATTGTGAACTAGCGGCAGCGCAGAGTACACAATGCCGTCAACGCGCATGCGGTCCGGCGAGGTAAAGACCTCCTCGGTAGGGATGTTGGGGAAGAAGACCGTTCCGTCTTGCAGACGGCCGGCTCCACCCTCCCAAATGTGACCCTCCGTGAGGCCAACCGTAAGGTTCGTGCCGTTCGAGGATGCATAGCGCAACGCAGAGTAGTGCTTGCGTTTGAGCATGCGCTTGGTCTGCTCAAACGTGGCGTTATGCGTCTCCCAGGCGCTCTCGGGATCGTCGCCCTCGGCGCGCGAGGTCTCGAGGATGGCAATCCACAGGCGGTAGACAGCCTCGGCCGGGGAGAGCTCGGGAAAGACCTCGCGCGCCCATGCCTGGACGGGAACGCCAGCGATGCACCATGCGTTGTGCCCAAAATCCATTCCGTCCCTGAACGACTTGCACTGCTCGTTGCGAGCGCGCGATGCCGTGGCGGGTTTGGCGGGATCGATGCCCTTCAGCGACGACGGGTCAGCTCCCTCGAGGAAGAGAAACGCCGCGCCGCCCTCCGCCAAGGAGTTGAGCTGCTCGCGCTGCCAGGACGGGACCGTCTCAAACCAGGGGGTGGGGACATTCTCGTAGGTCATGCGAGTGACCTGGTCGTCATGCCAGATAACCGTCACGTGGCCCGCGCCAACGCGATACGCCGCGCGAACGACCCTTCGCGTAAAGTCGGCGCGCTCGACGGGAGCAGAAAGCACAAGCTCCTGCTCGGGGTGGAGCGCCACGCCCTTCTTTACCAGCAGGTTTGCGTAACGGTCAAGCTGTTCCGATATGGCCTCGGTTGCCAGGCGGCATTCTTCGTCCGTCATGGGGATGGCAGTCATAGTGATTCCCTTCGCATGTGGTACGGGTGCGCCCATGTCCGGGCGCCTGCTCTCATATGGGTTAGTACCCACAAAAAGGGCCCCCGAAGGGGCCCGGCGTATTCTGGAGCGGGCAACGGGATTCGAACCCGCGGATGATGGCTTGGGAAGCCATTGCCTTACCACTTGGCGATGCCCGCATGCGTGGAGATTCTATCACAGCGCGTGCCCGGGGTGGCCACACTCCACAAGTTGGCCGTTTGGACGCACCGTGAACGCCGTTGAGCCGCCGGGTGCAGAGGCTTACAGATAGACGTCTGCCTCTTCGCGACCAAACTTGTGCAGTAACTCATGGCAGGGCCTACAGGCTGCACAGTCGCAAAACTTGGCGCCGGCCTTCTTGCGCTCCTGGGAGTGCGCGAGCATCTTTGCCGCGCCCTCCTCGCCAAAGACCTGCTTGCCAGCATCAGAGCCTGCGAAGCCGATAAGGTCATCGATCGTGGTCTGGTGAGCGCTGATGGCGTTGAGCAGAGCGTTCGTGGCGGCGTCTGCATCATCACCCTTAGCGATAGCGTCCTTCCATGCCTGGGCAGCATTCTTGGTTTCCGCCGAAGCTGACGGGGCAGCAAGCATCTCATCGACCTTAGCGGCGGTGTAGTCAAGCAGAGCCTTATCCATGGTGGATCCTCTCTAGAGAATGGGTCACAACGTGTACGGAGTTGATATACCCATCATCTCTGGCTTGGTAAACAATTCTCGCCACGAGTTTTGGGAAACCGAACCCCTCCTGCGGCAATTGCGTTCTCCCAGTTTAGAAGTAGTGCTCGTCAGATTCGTGCCGGCTGCGGGGCAGCCGCATGCAAGCGCGGCGTCAATCTCGTGCAAGTACCTCCCCGTAGCCTTGGCGTCCCTGAATGGGCCCATCGACACGCAAGGGAGGACGCATGAGACAAGAACAGGCACGAGAAGTCGAGAAGGGAGAGCGACACGCCCACGTGAGGAGGGATATGCCGCGCTCACGCCTTATTGGCGGAGACAAACTGCGGGGTGGCCCCCATGTTGGTCCGGGCCACGCTGGAAGACGGTCGATATGGCAGGGAGTACTAGCCATCGCGCTTACCGTGATGCTCGCCGCCGAGCAAATCCTGGGTGGTGGTCTTAAGTTGGACGGGGTTGCGCTGGCGCAATCGCCGGCATCAGGCAACGTGAACATTGGCTACCTGCACAACCCCGACGGGAGCAGGTACATCAGCGATCTTCTCGGCGTCACTCGTCAGCAGGTGGTAAACGAGCTCACTGCGCACGAGCATGACAGCTACTACCTGGGAACTCCCTACAAGGGCGTCAACGATACGGGCAACTTACCGCGTCCCAACGGAGATCCCGGCGGCTATTCTCCCGGCATGCAGTGCAACGGGTTTGTCTCCTACGTCCTCAACAAGGTTGGTGGCACGCCATACCAGACCTTCGTGAACACCGACGGTCACCGGGGAAACTGGGCATCGCTACTCAATTGGTTTGCCGTCTGCAGGAACAACGACGTCATCTCGTACACGTTTGACTCGAAGGAGGAACTCCTGGCGTCAGGACTACTTCAGAAGGGCGACATCATCTGCGCCGTTCCGTACTCATCAGTGTTTCGCGCTGGGGCGGACGCCTACGGAAACACCGCCGACGACCACGTGGGTTTCTTCTGGGGCAGCTCATCCAACGAGGACCTCTTCTGGCACTCTGCACACCGTTCGAACGGGATAGGCTCTGGAGACATGCTCATTGACGGGAACCAAATCTCGACCATCACACCCAAATGCTTTCCGTCCTGCTGGGTCCTCTTTCCCATGGGGCCCGCAAACGGACAGGTAGAGTTGGTGAAGCAGTCAGCAAACAAGACCATCACGCAGGACAACGGTAGTTATTCGCTCTTTGGTGCCCGCTACGGCCTCTACTCGGACGCTGAGTGCACGCAGCTGGCGCAGTCTGCCACAACAGACGAGAACGGCCACGCCTCCTTTGAGGACATCCCCGCGGGAGACTACTACGTCCGCGAGATCTATCCCTCAAAGGGCTACCTGCTTGACGAGACAATCTACCCCGTCTCCGTAAGTGCGGGTACAACGGCGCAGGTCAAGGGCTCGCCCGTTGAGGAGGTGCCGGCCTGCGCACCCGGCGGTGCCCTTGTGCAGAAGCTCGACGCCAAGACCGGTGGCACGGCGCAGGGGAACGGCTCATTGGCGGGCGCGCAGTTCACCGTCTCATACTACGGGGACACAACGGGAAATGCCTCGGGCAACCCCCTTCGTACCTGGGTCTTTGCGACTGACGAGTCTGGCGTGGCAGCATACGACAGCTCGCAGCTTGTCTCCGGCGATGAGCTCTTTGCCAACTCGAATGGCGAGACGGTCTTTCCTCTGGGCACGTACGCCATCAGAGAGACCAAGGCACCCGAAGGCTACGCACTCACGGACTCGTCAACGCACGTAGCAACCGTCACGCTCGAGAACGGCACCGCCGTCTGGAAAGCACTCGACGGCTGGAACAACACAAGCGCCGTGAAGGACGTACAAGGCCGCGGCATTGGTGACGAGGTGCTTCTCGGCTCGATTCACGTAGGAAAAATTGACCATCAGCTCAAGGAGGGCGTGGCGCAGGGCGACGCTACGCTGGCAGGCGCGCGGTTCCAGGTGCGCAACGTCTCCGACCACGCCGTCAACGTGAACGGTGTCACCTATGCCGTTGGGGAGGTCATTGCTGGCTTCGAGCTAGTAACAGACGCTACGGGGGCAGCAACGAGCGAGAGCTCGCTTCCCTATGGCACGTACGAGCTGCGCGAGATCCAAGCGCCCAAGGGCTACGAGCTCAACTCGGACTGGGTGGGCCTTGCTACGGTCACCGGCTCGCAGGCCCCGGCAGACGCAGGCACCGTAGACGAGGCTGTCGAGAGACCTCACACACCACCTGTCGTAAAGGTGGACATCAATCTTGGCTCGGACGGGCCACAGGGAGACTCCACCTTCGAAGGGACCGAGGTGAGTATCACCAACGCCTCAGAAGGGGACGTAGTCTACAACGATCAGGTTTTCTCGCCGGGCGAAGTGGTATGCGCCCTCACAGCCAACGTCGAGGGAAAGTTTCCCATCATCCAGCTTCCCTACGGCACCTATACCCTGCGGGAGACCAAAGCGCCCGAAGGTTACCTCCTCAACGAGGCGTGGACCAAGACACTCGTGCTGCATGAGGAAAGCGAGGAAGTTGTTGAGCTGCCGGACACCCCCATCTCGGGTGGGCTCTGCCTCGACAAGATTGATCACGAGCTTGCAACCTCTAACCCCCAGGGAGACGCCTCGCTCGAGGGGGCGCACTTCCAGATTACCAACGAGTCCAAGCGCCCCGTTGTTATCGCGGGAGTGGCATATGCCCCCGGAGAGGCAATCACGGGTATCGACCTGGTGACGGACGCCCATGGTCACGCAACTACAACGGCCAACCAACTACCGTATGGCCACTACTCCGTTCGCGAGGTCACCCCACCGGAGGGATATCTGCTCAACGAAGAGTGGAAGGCGAAGGTGAGCATCGCCGAGAACGGCAAGCTGGTCGCAGCCCAAAGCCCCGTCGACGACCAGGTGATACGTGGGGGCGTACGTGTTGGAAAGGTTGACCGCGAGACCCTTGGCAATGTTCCTCTCGGCTCCGCCACGCTAGCGGGGGCTACGTTCACGGTGACCAACAGCTCCATGCACCCTGTTCTTGTTGACGGAGCAACGATCAACCCCGGTGAGGTTGCCCTCACGCTGACAACGGATGAGACTGGCACAGTATTTACCAGCGCAAACGCACTTCCGTTTGGCACCTATACCGTTCGCGAGACCAACGCGCCGAGAGGGTATCTCCTGGACAGTGAGGCAAGACTCTGGTCAAACACGTTCCGTGTGGAGGAGGACGGCAAGGTTATAGACCTCACCGAACCCAAGGATGCTGTGCGCGACCAGGTTGTGCGTACGGACATCCGGCTCGTAAAGCGAGACGAGAACTCCCAGAAGCCCATGGCCAACGTCGCTTTTCTCATCACCAGCCTCACCACGGGAGAGTGGCACGTTGCGGTGACGGACGAGAACGGCATCTTTGACTCGTCCGTATATGCCCCTGAGCAGCGTACAAACGCAAACGACGCGGCAATGGACGAGAAAAACGCGGATTCCTCGGAGCTTTCGGTCGACTCCTCCAAGCTTGATGCACAGAGCGGCGTATGGTTTGGTGGCTCTGTTGGCGCTAACGAGAAGGCTATTGAGGGCCTCGCCGCACTCCCATACGACCGCTACGAGGTTCGGGAGCTGCGCTGCGACGCCAACCGCGGACACGAGCTCGTCTCCTTCGAGCTCACCACCGAGTTTCCCCCATCGCGGCACAGCGCGGTGCTCGACCTGGGCACCATTGATAACCGCGAGGAGCCCTCGCCTTCAGTACAAACAACGGCAACAGACGAGAAGACCGGCAGGCACGAGGGCGTGGCCCAGGAGACAAGCAGAATCGTGGATGTTGTTGCCTTTGAGGGACTCATCCCCGGCACAGCCTACGAGCTAAAAGGCGCGCTCATGGATGCAGAGAGCGGCGAGCCCATCCTCGATACCAGCGGCAACCCTGTCGAGGTGACGCAACAGTTCGTTCCCATAGAGGCAGCCGATACCGTTGCCATGCCGTTTGAGGTTGCCGGGTCATCCATCGAGGGCAGGAAGGTGGTTGTCTTCGAGACCCTCTATCGCGATGGCAATGAGGTTGCGTCTCACAAAGACCTTGGAGCGGCAAGCCAGACCGTCGACTACCACAAGGACGTGCCGCCAGACAACTCCGGGGATAAACCGGAGAACGCGAATCCCAACACGCGGCACGAGGCGAGCGGCACACCCCAGACCGGTGACCCAACGGCACACATCGCAATGGGAGTCTGTGCGACCCTCGGGTGCGCAGGGGTCATCCTTGCACTTTGGAGACGGAGAAAGGGATAGCCCAAGCCGCCATCTTCTCGCACGGTAACGCTATGAGGTAGACAAGAGGGGGCCGGCAACGGCCGACCCCCTCGGACTCGCACGTTCCACGTGAAACGCTGTCTCGTGGCTAGGAGCGACGAATCATCTCCGTAACCAGCTCTGCCACTGAGGCAGCCTGGTCGCCGTCAACGTTCTCGGGCGCGTCCTGCTCGGTGCGCGAGAGAGCCGGCAAGCCGTTGTTGCCCATGCCCATGATCGTGACAGCACGGACGGAGGTGCGCATGGCTACGGAAGCGTCAGTATCCGCCCAGTCGAAGTTCTGGGTCTTGAGATCCGTATGGAGATCAGATGCCGTGCCCGTAAGGAGCCTGAGGAGCCTCCTGTCCGCACGGCGGGTGGGCTCGAAGCCCTCGCGGGTCAGAAGAGAGAGGTCACCGGCGCCAATGCAATCGAGGTTCACAAGGAACGCACCACGGATGGCGGAGCGATGCTGAGACAGGAAGGAGCGCATGCCAGCATGGTCAAGATCGGAAGCACCGAGAGCGACAAACCAGATGTCGTGGCAGACCAGCTCATCATCACCCATGTGGAGCACGGCAGCCCGAAGGTCGTCCTCGGTAGGAGCCCCATCGGTCTCAGCCTCGGCAGCAGCAACGGAGGATCCTTCGGCATCGGTGCTAGTTGCAGAGTCATTGGAAAGAGGCTCGGCGTCTGCCTGCACGGCGGCGCCAGAAGGCTCTAGGGTCTCGGACGGCTCGTCATCTACCAGGCGAAGGCCGCTTCTCGTAGTGGCGCCCCCCTTCCAGGGATCAGAGTCAGAGCTCTCGTCCCAGTTCTCAGGGTCGTCGCTAAGCCAACTGCCGCGAGCATCCTGACTGTGGGAACGGCCACCGCTGCCCTTGCCATGACCAAAGAGACTAAAGTGGTGCTTCTCGGCAGGCCGCTCAGGCACTTCTTCCTGCATGCCAAGGTCATCTGCGCTGATAACGTCAAGACCATCCTGCGTCGCATTGGAAACAGGCTGAACTGGCGCAGCTGCCGTGGAGCCCGGCGTGATAACGGGCACGTCGGAATCGGCCACTCCGCTACGAATGCGCTGGGCATTCCTGCTGTTTGCATCGCTCAGCAGGCTTCCCATGCTCCTCCGTGCAGGGGTTGCTGCGGGGCGCGCGGGCGCAAGCTGGGTGGCATCAGAGTCCGACGCAAGGGGGTCGGACAGCTCAGACGGATCGGGAAGGTCAAACAGCGCAGCACGACGCGCGACGTCAGAGACCTGGGGCTTGAAGCTCGACTTACCCCAGTTGGGATCGTCGGGCTTCTCGGGACGCTTGCGCGGAGTTGGGGCCGTGGGGCGCGTGGACCCAAGATCGTCGTCGGGCGTGGCCGTGAGGCCCGAGTCATCCTTCTCACCAACGCCGCGGCTCTCAAAGCGATCAAACATGCTCGCGAGCTTCTTGCGGTCAAAGAAGTGCGTCTTCTCTGGAGCGTCAGGTGCGGCTTCCTCGGTAGGGGCGTCTGTCGTAACGGGCGCAGCAACCGTGGAGTCCACGTTGGCAGCAGGGTCAGAAACGGGTTCGGTGCTTGCATCGCTCGTGCGAGCGGCCGCAGGCCGTGGGAGGCTCTCGGTGGAATCCGCTGCGTCAGTCTGCGTCAGGGCATCGATGCGGGAACCGGTGCGGACGGGGCTGCCAGGCAGCTCGCTTGTCTCGTCAGCGTCAATAGAGGAAGACCTCATATCCTTAGAGGAGTCGACGTACTCAATATCACAGTCGGCGGGGAGGATGCCAAGTGCAGCAATCACGTCCTTGCCATGGCGTACGCCAACTACCTCTTCGGGCTTGGCGGCTGGCTCAAGGACAGGCTCCTCAACGGGGGTCGGGGCCTCGGCAGTCTGCGCTGCTTGGGCAGCGGCAGCCTCCTTCTCCTGCCGCTCTCGCTCGAGGGAGCGGTTGGAAACGGGCTTCTCGCCCGAGGGCCTCACATTGTCAAGGATGCCAAGAAGCGCCGCGACCGAAGACTTGTTGTCATTAGACCCAAGCGAGCATGTCGAGAACCTCTGGTAGATTCCGTCGGCGCCAAGCGCCACAAGGGGAATGGCAAGCAAAATGCCCGCAACCCAAAGAAGGGAGCGAAGGGGCGCAGGCAGGAAGGAGAAGGCCTGGAGCAGCGCGCAGAGCGCAACTGCAGGGACAAGCCACTTGACAGCCTTGCGAATCATGGGGATATAGCTGGAAATCGGGCTACTGTACAGAAAGCTCTCATGTGGGGAATCGTAGTGCGCAACCACGACGATGGGCCTGTTGCCCTTGGCAACAAGCTCTCCCGTGGCATGGTGAACGGCAACGACATTCTGGCTGCGAGCCGTAGGCCCAAGCTTAGAGAGGAACCCTCCACCAATACCAAGGGCGTCGAGAACAAGAACGGCGCCGGGCACCAGTGCCAAGACGATGCCCAAGCCCGAGGCACCCGTGCCCGCAAGGATAATTCCCAGGAACATGAGCACGAGAAGGACGCACCGCACAAAGCGAGCAAGGCCGGGGGCGTCAAACTCCTCGACGTTAACGTCGACGTCATGCTGCTTCATAAGGTCTGCAATAGTCTGGGCTGCCTGGAGCTCCTCCTGGCTGTTTGCCGGAGAAATGCCAATCTGGTCCTCCAGATAGTCCAAATAATCATGTGTCATGGCCATGCTGTACGTCCTCCGCTGGTCACGCAGCCGTTTGGGTCGCGAGAATGCGCATATACGGTACTGAGTATACGTCTTGATGGGCGGCGATATCACCCCGGCACCCCTTGGACGGTCTTCTGCACGGCATTTCCCCCACAGCGAGACCACATGTCCGGCCATTTGTTGCTGTTGCGGTGCGGGCATCTTGCATGTTTCTCTTTTTGGCGGGCTCGTCGGGTTCCGTCCTTTCGACTATCGTCTAAACGTGATAGGGCTAGGACCGCAAAAACACTGGCGGCGGGTACCGCTAAGGTGCGCGGGCCGCCGTGGAAAAAACGGGAGGACCGGGTTGGACACAGCAGAAGGCTACTCGGGGTTTTCGAAGGACGATGAGCAGGCAACAAGAATCGCTGCCCTTGCTCTCTCCTTTATGAGCTCGGACACCATAAGCGACAAGGCCATCTGGCACTCGTTCTATCCGGACCTCACAAAGGCAGACTCATATCGCACCGCCTTCCGCCGTGACAGGATGGCACTTGCCGAATGCGGCATCATGGTGAGCCGTGTTGATGGACCAGAGACGCTCTGGCGCGTCGACAGCGCGTCCTTCGTCGAAAATACCGAGCTCTCGGATGAGGACGCCATGGCTCTCGACGTTGCGTGCCTCCCGCTCGTCGACGATCCGGACTTCCCCTATGGTGCCGAGCTTCGCATAGCGCTCTCAAAGATCGATGACACATTCGACAACCCTGCGTCAGTTACTCTGCCAGCCGAAGAGAGAGTGCCCAGCCGACAGCTTGCGACCCTTCAGGAGTGCAACCTTTCCGGTCAGGTCGCGCGCATGGACTACGAGCGGGTCGATGGGACAACGCTCCAGCGTCAGGTGGCCCCCTACGGCTTCTTTGGCCTGCGTGGCCACCTCTATATGGTTGCGCCGGTCGTTGACGAGAATGGCGTTGCAGTTGAGGGCTCCACGCACACATATCGCATCGACCGCGTGAAGCGGGTGTCGAAGGTTACGGGCACCTCCTTTTGTGTTCCAGAAGACTTCGACATTCGCGACTGGAGGAAGCTGCCTTTTCAGCTTGGCCCGGTCCTGTGCGAGGGCGTGTTTGCCGTGCCGGCCCAGGCAATGCGGGAGTTCTCTCAGGCAACCCAGGGGAAGGGGACGTTCCTCGAGCCAGGGGCCACCCCCCATGCGGCGCCACCCTCAGACGGGGAACACTCGTCCGTCTCCCTTCTCTGGCAAGTCGAGATAAGCAGCATCGAAGACGCCGCGTCATGGGCAATCGCAGAGGACATCGTGCCCATCTCGCCTCAGGAGCTCGTTGCAGCGTGGCATTCCCAGCTAGAGGGGGTTGTTGCATATGGCTAGCCGTAGACAAGGGGCGGGGCGCAAGGGCGGCCTGCAGGAGGCCCGAGAGCTTGTCGCCATCATCTCGTCACTCGACCACGCTGGGGACAGTCTCGATGTGACAACCATCGCGGGTCGTTTGGGCATCAGCGAGCAGGACGCTCGCCATCGCATGGACCTCATCCTTGCCGCGGGTGGCGAAGGTGCCGCGATACTACCGCTCTCCGAAGGACAGGACAGCGGGCGTCTCACCCTTGAGGGAGGGTCCGGCAACCATGCTCGAAGGCTCCGTCTCACCACATCAGAGACCGTAGCGGTTGAAGCGGCGCTCAACCAGATGGGAATCCCCGCCAACGCCCCGCTGCGCCAGAGAATCGCGTCGTCACTCTCTTCACCGCGCTCAAACGAGGCAGAAACTGCCAGGCCCACCACCACACACGGGGACGACTCTCACACGGCCGAAAACCTGCTCCAGTGCTCAAAGGCCATAGCCCAGCTTGGCATGCTCGATTTCTCGTACCAGGGACTAGCCGACAAGACGCCCCAACAGCGGCATGTGGACCCGCGCGGACTACGCAACACAGACGGCTCCTGGTACCTCGACGCCTACGACCCCTCAAGGCAGGGTGCGCGCGTCTTTCGCCTTGACCGCATGAAGGACGTGCACATTGCTCCAGCAGAGGAACTACCGCCGGAGGATGAACGGACAACCGCCGAGCGCGTGGTTCGCATCGTCTTCCACAACAGGCACTACCTCGACCTTCTCGCCTGGCCGGGGCTGCATGTGGACCGCAACGACGGTTCCGTTGTGCATGCGCGCATTCCCTACTACGGCGGGGAGTGGCTGCCGCAGCGCATTGCCGCCTGTGGAGGCACCGCACACACAAACGATGGCGAGATAAATTCCCTCGCCATCGCCTATGCTCATCGCAAGCTGGGCTCTCGCTAACCTTCGCACCTATCGTTCGTGCGTCGAGCGCCACATCTCTATGTAGCGTCCCACGTTCTCGGTCTCAAGCGTGGTCACGCTCCTTGATGGCAGCGACCCTGTGAAAGAACGGCCGTAGCGCTTCTGCACCACGCGCGAGTCCGCAAGCACCAGCACCCCTCGGTCACTCGACGTGCGGATGAGTCGCCCCGCAGCCTGCTTCACCGAGATGACCGCCTCGGGCAGCGAGTAGCGCCACCACGCACGGTCTTCGCGCAGGTCACGCTCGCGCACAATTGGGTCGTTGGGGCTTGCGAACGGCAGCTTGGGTATGACCACGCACCTCAGCGTGTCACCAGTCGCGTCGAATCCCTCCCAGAAGGACCGCAATGCCAGAAGCGACGTGCGCTTCTCGGCCAAGAACTGCTGCCGCAGACGACGTGGGGACGACCCTCTCTCCTGGCATACCAGCGCAAGCCCGGCCTTAGTGAGACGGGGCTCAAGCGCGGCGTACACACGCTCCATGTCGCGTCTGTTGGTGAACAGCGTGAGCACAGAACCGTCCATGGAGCGATGCACGTTATACAGAAGTTCAACAAGAGCGTCGAGGTAGTTGGCATCGTTTGGTGCCGGCATATCCTTGGTCACAATGACCGACATACCCTTGTCGTAATCAAAACTTGAATCAAGATGAACATCTTTGTGCATGGATGCGGGAAGGCGGTCAAGACCCACCGCATGGTCAAAGTGCGAGAAGTCGTCCTTTACCGCCATGGTCGCCGAGGTGAACACCACGCTCTTCATCTCGGGGAGCCAGTTCTGAGCGAGGTCAGCGCCCACATCGAGCTTCTCGGCCAAGAGCTTCTCGGCGCCAATACGTCGCTTAGAGCGGTATAGCTCCGCGGAGTACACGTAGGTCTGATCCTCTCCGCCCAGGATGAGACGAAGGCTCTCGAGAAGCTCGGAGACAAAGCGCCCAGACTCCGTAAGGTCCGCACCAAGCTGGGGCGCCACCTCGGCAAGTTTCTCCTCCGCCTCGCCCAGATGCTTCGCCGCCTCGTCGAGGTGTGCCACGGCAGAAGCACCCGCCTCGGCAACGGCACCCCACTGCGACGTCTCGCGGACCTTCTCGTCAATCCAGAGCGTCGCCATGTCGTAGCCGCCGTCGCCCCTGGCAAGCGTTCCAAGCTCATGCACGGCCATGAACAGGTCGGCCGTGGACACGGACGCGCGCGAGACAGACGCAGCCGCCTTGGTGAGCAGCCCCTGCACAAGCGTTGCCCCCTCGAGCTTAGACGCCGAGACGGACGTCATGACCGTGTGCAGCGCTCCGCTCTTTGTACCTCCGAGCAGCTCGAACGCAGCACGGGCTGCGTCACCGGAGACTTCGTGCGCCCACTGGCGCCGCGCCTCGCCCTCGAAGGAGTGGGCCTCGTCGATCACCCAATGGCGAATGGGTGGCAAGATCTTTCCCTCGGCAGCAACGTTGCGTAGCAGCAGCGAGTGGTTGGTCACCACCACGTCGCCGCTGGCAGCACGCCGGCGGGCTCCATGAACCAGGCACTCGTTGGGGAAGTAGGGACAACGCGTGCGCAGACACTCGTTTGGTGTGGTCGTAAGCATCTGCCGAGGCACGTACCGCCAACGAATCCCCAGCGCATCTAGATCGCCGTCAGGCGACTGGCAGGAGTACGCATACGTCACGGCGATGGCAGTTAGCATGTCTCCGGCGATGGCATTGTCCGAGCGGCCGTCATTACGTGCGAGTTCCAGAGGCAAATCCTCAACGGCTGCTCGGTCCAGCCTGTGCAGGCACGGGTAGTGCTCATAGCCCTTGAGGCTGTGGAAGGTGAGTCCCTTGGGCAGCGCACGCGCAAGCGCAGGAAGTTCGTGCGAGACGAGCTGGTCAGTAAGGGCGTTGGTCTTGGTGGCAATGCCCACAGTCACGTTGTTGCGCTGAGCAAAGAGGACCTCGGGCAGCAGGTAGGCAATCGACTTCCCAACGCCCGTGCCCGCCTCTATCGTACGGTGGGTCGAAGTGGCAAGGGCATCGCGTACCTCGAGCGCCATCGAGACTTGCTCCGGGCGCGTCTCGTAGCTCTCGTACATACGCCCAACAACGCCGTCTGGCGCAAACTCGTCACGAATCGTCTCCGGTGAAGGAGCAACAAGTGACTCATCGCTCTCTGCCGCATCCGCACGTGGGTGCGTTTCCACACGGGAGACCAGGCCATGGCGCAGGGCCTTGAGCGAGAAGGGCTCTGGGCCTCTCTCGGCCGCAAGGTGTGCGATGACTGGCCTAAACGACCACTCTACCTCGGGGTGCATCTCCGATAGCCTACCCAGGAGACCTGCCGGCAGGTCAGAGAGGCCCAGCAGGATAATGCGCCACATGCCGCAAAGCGCGTCAACGTCGTCTCCCGCGCGGTGCGTTACCGAGTCGCACCCAAAGGCCTCCGCCATGTCTGAGAGCCGGTGAGACGAGAGGCGCGGGAGGGCGATGCGTGAGAGCGCGAGTGTGTCGATCCAGGTGTCAGATACCTCAGAGCCTCCGCGGACGCTCTCGATGAACGTGCAATCAAAGGTTGCGTTGTGCGCCAGCACAGGGGAACCGCCCACAAAGTCTGCCAGCGCCCTCACGGCCTCGACAGGGCTAGGCGCTCCCGCAACGTCGATGTCGCGAATGCCCGTGAGACGCTGGATCTCTGGTGGGATGGGCCTGCCGGGATCGACGAAGGTCTCGAAGCGATCAACTGCCTCGCGTCCGGAAAGCCGCGCGGCCGAGATCTCTATGAGCTCGCAGTCCTTGAACGAGAGACCCGTGGTTTCGGTATCGAGCACCACGATGTCCTCTTCGAGCAGGTCAAACCCATGGGTTCTCGCACGTTCGGCAAGGTTGAGGTAGTTAGCGCGTATGTCTTCGGGCGTTCCAGGAAGAAGCAGCCGCTCGAGGGCGGCTGCAGCTCGTTCCGTGTTCTCTTCTCGCCCGCCAGCATTGGCAAGGGCCATGGCTATGCCTCCGACTTCCCGTGGGCCTCAAGCGCATACTCTACGAACTTCTTGCAGAGTTCCGGGAACTCAATGCCGCCGTGACGCGCGGAGTCAGGCAGGAGGCTGTTCTCGGTCATGCCGGGGATGGTGTTGGTCTCGAGAATCACCGGCGTGCCGTCCTCTCGCACAATAAAGTCGCTGCGCGAGGCACCCAGGCAGTGAAGCGCGCGGTGGGCACGAATGGCCAGCTCCTGGGCGTGAGCATAGACGCCGGCCTCCAGACGGGCCGGAATCACGTGATGCATGGAGGACGGCTCGTACTTAACCTTGAGGTTGTAGAACTCCGCACCGGTCACTATCTCAACAATGGGCAGTGCCTTGGGGTTGTCGTTGCCAATAACGGGAACGGTGATCTCGGTTCCGGTGACGCACTCCTCGATGAGCGCACGGTCACCGCCGGCTGTCGCGCGTTCCACGGCCTCGGGGAGCTCGGAGGCGCTCGTCACGCGGGTCACACCAAAGCTCGAGCCGTTTGCGGCGGGCTTCACAAAAAGTGGCAGGCCGAGCTCGTTCACGATGCGGTCCACGTCATCAGCAGTGAGCTTGGTGCCGGGCGCAACGTCCGTGCCGCACGGCGTGGGGATGCCAGCCTGGTTGTAGAGGGTCTTTGCGACCTCCTTCTCGGTACTTACGGCACTCCCAAGAACGCCCGAGAAGGTGTAGGGCATGTGCAGAATCTCGAGAAGGCCCTGGATGCAGCCATCCTCGCCATAGTGCCCGTGCATCGCGACAAAAGCTACGTCATAGCCACCATTCGCAAGCTTCGACACAAAGCCATCGCCTGCAGGATCAAGCAGGTCAACGCCCGCAAAGCCCACCTCGGTGAGCGCCTTTTGGCACGCGCGCCCAGAGTCCAGGGAAATTTCCTTCTCGTCAGACCAGCCGCCGGCGATAACGACAACCTTGAGGCCCAACACGTCCTGACTTGTCATGTGCTCTCCCTCGCATCTCTCCGCCGTGCGGTAGACTCAACTCACACGGAGACAGTAACCCAAAGAGGATACTCCACCACACCATACGATAAGGGCAAGGTGCTAGAAATGCAGACGGATGACGTCAACCGAAACAACGAGAAGCTCGACCTTAGGAACTGTACGCGCGGCCAGCTTGAGGCACTTCTCGCAGAGCTGGGCCAGCCCAAATTCCGTGCCAAGCAGATCGAGGACTGGGTATGGGTCAAGAACGCGACCTCGCTTGATCAGATGACCAACCTCTCCAAGGCACTTCGCGCACAGCTTGCAGACTACGTTACGCTCGGTGGCGTCGAGGAGGTTGCGCGCCAGGTTTCCCAGGACGGTAGCCGCAAATATCTGCTTCGCTTCCCGGATGGCGTAGCCGTGGAGTGCGTCGGCATGCCTTCGAAGAACCGCCTTGCGGTGTGCGTCTCAACGCAGGCAGGGTGTGCCATGGGCTGCGCGTTCTGTGCGACAGGTGCCTCTGGCCTTACTCGTTCCCTCACGGCTGGCGAGATATACGAGCAGGTCATGCACGTGCGCGATGACTTCAACACGCGTGTGACCAGCGTCGTGATGATGGGGCAGGGCGAGCCGATGATGAACTACGATGCCACGCTCGCTGCGCTACGGCGCCTTAACTCCCCGGATGGAGCCGGCATTGGTGCCCGTCATCTAACGGTCTCTACGTGCGGCGTCATCCCCATGATTAAGCGTTTTGCAAACGAGCCCGAGCAGTTCACGCTCGCCGTTTCGCTTCACTCAGCCAATCAGAGCACGCGCAACATCCTCATGCCGGGCGTAAAGAAGTACTCCCTCATCCACCTCTACGACGTGATGGGTGAGTACGTGGACAAGACGGGTCGCCGCCCAACATATGAGTACGCGCTTATCCAGGGAGTGAATGACAACGAGGACGAGCTTGGCGCCCTCTGCGACTTCTGTCGAGGAACCCTGGCTCACGTGAACATTATTCAGCTTAACGAGGTTCCAGGCTCTAAGTTCAAGCCGGCAAGCCCCGAGCGTGCCGCAGAGTTTGTCGCTCGTCTGGCATCGGTTGGCGTTGAAGCAACCATCAGAAACTCTCGAGGCGCAGACATCGACGCTGCCTGCGGCCAGCTTCGACAGCGCATGCAGGAGCTCTAGGCGGAATTGCTGCAGTTTTCCCGCTATGGCTTTGTTACGAGATGGGGTGGCCCCTAGCTTGGCCACCCCATTATTTTAGAACACATGTTCTTAACTTTGAATCCTTCAGACCTAGTACCCAAGGTCCTTCCACTGACGCATGGTCGTCTGAACATTTGGCAGAGGTCCGTCTTCCGGCATTACATCGCCTCTCACCGAGCTGATTACCTCATTTATGCGGTCATATGACTTCTTCACGGTTTGGACCATCTTCTTGAGATTTTCTCGGGCTTCGTCAGAGAGAACCTCTCTGTAGACTACATAGCCAACGCCAGCGGCAGTTGCTACGACTACCATCCCACCCAGTAGCTTTTTCATTCAAACTCCTACTCCCTGGTAAGGAGGTCCACGAGATGTGCGAGTTCATCCTCGTCCTCAAACTCAATCTCTACCTTGTTTCTTCCACGAACAGTCTTGACCTTCACGTTGGTATCTAGAGCTAATCTCATTTGACGTGCTGCCCGCTTGAATGATTGAGGGACTGGTTGGCGACGTACCGGTTCAGCTTGACTATTGTCAGAAAATAGTGGCGCGAGAGTTTCTGTCTGCCTTACCGACAAACCTTGAGCAACAACTTTCTCAGCTAGGCGCACTCGTCCTTCTTCTGAGGGTACAGCGAGAATTGCTCTCGCGTGCCCAGCAGTGATCTTACCCTCACTCATAAGCTCCTGGACCTCATCTGGAAGATCCAGCAGTCTAAGCGTGTTGGTTATCGCAGACCTTGACTTAGAGACGAGACGAGCGACCTCTTCTTGTGTCAGGCCATTACTGTCAAGCAGCTGCTTATATCCTTGGGCTTCCTCGATGGGGTTGAGATCAGATCTCTGAAGATTCTCAATGAGCGCAAGCTTAAAGACATCCTCATCACTGATATCCCTTATGACTACTGGGACCTCATCGAGGCCAGCTAGCTTTGCCGCCTGGTAGCGTCTCTCGCCCGCAACTATTTCGTACCAGGTGCCTTTCTTGCGTACGATAATCGGCTGCAGGATACCATTCTGCTTAATTGAGTCTGCAAGCTCGGCAAGCTCGTCTGGATTGAAATTCTTTCTTGGTTGTCCCTTATTTGGCTTGATCTTAGTGATGGGGAGCGTTGAATCAGGAGTAGGAGCGCCAACCTCAGCGTTAGCTTCTCCCATCAGTGATTCTAGTCCCTTGCCAAGTCCTGATTTCTTAGCCACGACGAATCACTTCCTTTGCCAGCTTGGTATAGGCAGATGCACCCTTACTCATTCTCGCGTACATAGTGACAGGCAGCCCATGACTCGGCGCTTCAGCAATTTTCACATTGCGTGGAATGTAGGTTTTGAATATCTGTTGTCCAAAGTAGTTCTCGCACTCTTCAACGACCTGGTGCGAAAGGGTAGTTCGCGTATCGTACATGGTCATAACAACGCCAAATATTGAAAGTGTTGGATTGAGGCTACTTTTGACCATTTTCATTGACTCAATGAGCTTTGTTACGCCCTCAAGTGCATAGTACTCGCACTGTATTGGAATTAAGAGCTGGCCGGACGCAACAAGGGCATTGATAGTTAGAAGTCCCAGTGATGGAGGACAGTCGATAAATACGTAATCAAATTCGCCTTTTATCTTCTCAACTACACTTTTGAGAATACTTTCGCGTGCCATTGCTGAGACAAGCTCAATTTCCGCACCGGCAAGTTGTATTGTCGCGGGTGCAACGAATACTCGGTCTTCTACAGTGTCAACAATGACCTCTTCAATTGGGTAATCTTGGAGCAGGACATCATACATGTCGTGCTCAAGGTCTTCTTTCTCAATTCCATATCCACTTGTTGTATTTCCTTGGGGGTCTAAGTCAATTACAAGTACTTTTTTCTTTGCTTCCCCAAGTGCAGCGGACAAATTAATAGCCGTTGTCGACTTACCAACGCCGCCTTTTTGGTTAATGATGGCCAAGACCTTTGGTTCTCTATTTGTATATCCCCGTTTGACATCTTGGAATCCCACGAATGACCCCCAATTGCCGAGTATGAATGCGTCTAATCTGTGTTTGCTCACCAATCTGGTGTATGTCAATCATAGGGTATTGTTTCACGTGAAACGTTGAGAATCTTTCTGATTGTTTTGATGATGAGTTCGGCAAGCTTCAATATTCATATTCACGCGTTTCACGTGAAACTAGTCTATAGCTTTCACTCGTCTATCAAATTCTTGCTGTTTCACGTAAAAAATCATCACTAAACTGTAAGAACAAACCTTCTTTGCTGATGCAATGATTAACTCTAAACAGTGAACAAATAGACTAGCAAGTAGATCGCTCTCAGCAACGAGAACATCTGTGATATTGGATTTTGGTGCCTCGTACAACGAAAATCATGTTTTCAAAGACCAGGAGTTGCTTGTTTCACGTGAAACGTAGTAAAGACATATATCGCAATAAGGCAGGGACATGAGTCAAATCAAATTGATGAATTAGAGTAAATAAAAAATGTACACGTATCGAACGGAGCAACGAAAAAATGACCCCAACCAACAATAGAGAGATTGGGGTCACAATTAGCATCAACGAATACCAGAAATTGAGCAACAAGGAAATATAGTCCTACTCGATTCCAAGGGGTGCTCTCTTAGCCATTCCAATCTGACGAGGAAGTTTGATACGTGGATTCCCCGTCTTTGTATAAACGAGGATGGTTCGATGACCAAGTTCAGAAGGCAATTCATATTCAAATAGCCCAGACTCCTCAAGACCGCAAATCTTAGCAGCTCTATTAGCGGCGATAAGTTCCTCTGTGGTTGGGTTACCCTTACCAACAAGCAACGTCCCATTCTTTCTCAGACATGGTGTCGCGTACTCAATAAGAACATTCGTTTGGGCAACCGCTCGTGCGACAACAACATCAAAACGGGAGTCGCACAATGAGGGTACTTCCTCCGCACGGGCATGAACACAAGAAATCCTGTCCGATAGACCTAACTCATCAACAAAGTCCTGAACAGCAGAAACCTTTTTCCCTACAGAATCTATCAGGGTCGCTTTGCACCCACTAACAAGAGTGAGAGGAATGCCTGGGAATCCAGCACCAGTTCCAATATCAAGCAAAGACGAATCTGATTTGAGCAACGTTGGAGCATGCGCAACAAACAACAGCGAGTCGATAATGTGAAGGACAAGAGCTTCATGTTCATTGGTGATGCGTGTCAGATTCATCACTTTGTTCTTCTCGATAACAAGTTCCAAATGGTGAACGAGAAGATCGATTGTTTTATCAGATACATTTATTCTTGAGAGGTCTGCATCGTGGGCAATGAGTTCACGAAGCGCCTTGCAAGACGTATCTGAAGTCATACCGTTCATTGTCTCTCCTAAATCCATGGCATATGCTGATAAATCAAATTAGGGTTTGCCAAAAACTCTTGAAGCGAGAGAAATTGGCATAAAAAAGGAGGGTGACTGTGCCACCCTCCAAAACTGTACCTCATGTGAAACAGCAGTAATCGCCTTAAAGCTTGACCGGTGTGATTACTACGTACCTGTCAGGATCTTCACCCTCAGAGTGCGTAGAGACCTCGGGGTCCTCACGCAGAGCGAGGTGAACCAAACGACGGTCATAGGCATTCATCGGAGCAAGCTTAACACTCGAACCATGGCTCTTCGCGCGAGAGGCAGCATTACGAGCCATCTGCTCAATCTTCTTCTTAGCACGACTGCGATAGCTCTCAATATCGACCACGATGGGATAGTAGAACTTAAGCTTACTGCTCAGAAGCGTCGTAATAACGGTCTGAAGCGCCTCAAGCGTGCGGCCATGGCGACCGATGAGAACCGCAAGGTCACCACCGTTCACATCAAGGATGAGTTCGCCCTCCTCGCCGTCATACTCATCAATAGAGGAATGAGTCTCGCCGAAAAGGTTGAGAATGCCCCGCAGATACTCAACTGCAACGTCAGCAATACGGTCTGTCTCGTCGTCAGTCAAGGCAACGCCAGCTTCGTAGTGCTCGCGAATCGAAGCAAACTCGTCATTGGCAGTATCCTGGGCATCGGTATCACCCGAAACAACAACATCAGACTCGACAACATCGCCGAGAGTTCCTTCCTCCATCACAAACCTCCTAGAAAGGTAGGTATCAAATCGCACTAATATAACTAAAACTGAATATAATCAGCAATGCATACAAATTAAGTGAGAACTGCCTCATAATACCTAGCTCTTCTTGTGCGGACGGGGCTTCTTCTCCTTGCGTACCACGTCGACGGTGACCGAGGACTGACCCTGCATACTCTGCTCGGCCTCTGCCTTGGCCTTCTCCATGACCTTGCGTGTCACGAAGTACTGCTGAACAATGCCCCACAGTGCAGAGGCGTTGTAGTAGAGAACAACACCAGCCGGGATGCTCCAACCGAACCAGGCCATCATTACGGCCATGATGGCACCCATGCCAAGCTGCTGCTTGCGCTGGTCCTCTGAGACCTGGCCAGCATTGATGGCCATCTGCAGGAACGTAAGGACGCCAAAGAGAATGACAAAGAAGATGTAGATGGCCGCAGGGCCCCATCCGTCGGAGCTAATCATGCCGCCCGCAGATCCAGCAAGCGAGGGGATGATGCCATAGAAGCTTGCATCGGAAGGAATGCGGTCACGAGCAACCGTGAAGAGAGCAAAGAAGATGGGCATCTGAAGAAGCACAGGCAGGCAACCCATAACGGGGTTGAAGTGAATGTCGGAATAAAGCTTCTGCATCTCCTGAGCCTGACGCTCTGGATCGTCTGCGTACTTGGCCTGCAGCTCCTGAATCTTGGGCTGGGCAGCCTGCATACGGGCCGAAGACTCAACCTGCTTGTTCATCAGCGGCATGATGAGCACGCGAATGATAACGGTAAGGATGATGATCGCGAGGCCCCAGTCCCCGCAGAATCCCTCAATGCCCGCGAGTACGCCGGCGAGAAAGTCAATAATCCAATCCCACATGGTTCCTCCGTGTGTGTCCCCGAACGATTAGGGAACGGGGTCGTATCCGCCAGCGTGGAAAGGGTGACACCGCATGAGACGCTTCACAGCAAGCCACCCACCCTTCGCCAGACCGTACTTGGCTATGGCCTGTCGAGCGTACTCCGAGCAGGTCGGCGTGTAGATGCAGTGTGGCAAGAACAGAGGTGAGATGCGGCGCTGATAGAACCGAATGGCCCTTGTCGCAGCATGCGAAAGTGCAGACTCCCCCTTGTCCTTAGCCACACACCACACCGGCCCTCTCGAGCAACCTCTCAAGGGACGTCGCCACGCGCTCGGGGGAGCTGTCATGGGTCTTGTCGGTCGAGAAGAGGATTACGTCGTAGCCGTCACGCGGTAGCGAACAAGCGCGTGCTGCCTCTCGCAGGACGCGCTTGCACCTATTTCTGTAGACGGCGTTTCCAAGCCTTTTTGGCGCAACAAAGGCGACCTTCGGCAGGTCGCCTTCGCTCGTTGGCACCACTCGAATGCGCAGTAACGCGTCGTTGTAGCGCTTCCCGCGCGAGAAGACCCTCTCAAATTCGGCACGCGATTTGATGGTCTCCATGATGCTGTGTTAGACGGTGAGCTGCTTGCGGCCCTTGGCACGACGACGGGCGAGAACCTTGCGGCCGCCCTTGGTGGCCATACGAGCACGGAAGCCGTGGGTCTTGGCGCGCTTACGCTTGTTGGGCTGATACGTACGCTTCATGATGTATTCCTCCCATACGGGTCTAATGTCTTGAGCACTAAGCCCAAAGATTGTAAGGGTCTCTCCGCCAAGATGTCAATTTAATGCAGAATAACTGCACGGATTCGCACCGTACCAACCCATGGTAGGCCACAACAGCAACCATCCCCTCGCCAAGGAATGCTGCAAGAAATCTTCCGCGAGACGAAAAGAAACGTCCAAGCAGCTGACAACTTTCTTCCTGATGCTATGATTTTCCAGCCGGTATTTCACGTTTAGACCCAGTTATCAACCAAGTTTCATCCGATGTTGAAAACTTTCGTTCACATAGAAATCCGAGCGAAAGTTTTCATCCAAGGTTCAAACGGGGTTGAAAAGTCCGAGCTGGTGAAAAGAATCAAGAGGTAAAGCGGGATGGACCACGCGTTCTATCCGTTCGTAGACAACATGTCCGAGGATGCGAGCAGGGGGGACGAGAAGTCCCAGGAGAGCAAGCAGAAGGAGACCACGGCCCAAGGCGAGCTTGGAGCCGTGCGCTATCCCGCACGCATAGCCATCTACGACGATGCGGCCGCGGCTCCTCGCGTGGTGGTCATCGAGCCAACGGACATACGCAGCTACCTCGAGGAAATCACCGCGACCGTCAACCGTCTCGCACACGAGCAGGGAAGTCAGATTCCCTTCACCGTCATTCGCGAGATCGTCGAAAACTTCATCCACGCATACTTTATCGCCCCCACCATCACGATACTCGACGGGGGGAACACGCTGCGCTTCTCGGACCAAGGGCCAGGCATCCAAGAGAAGGACCTAGCCATGGAGTACGGCACCACCTCCGCAACAGAGGAGATGAAGCACTACATTCGCGGAGTTGGGTCAGGCCTCCCGTACGTGCAGCAGTACATGACCGACAAGGGCGGCAGCCTCACCATAGAGGACAACATCTCCGGCGGAACAGTCGTGACAATATCGACCAGGCCAAAGGAAGATGCCGAGAGATGCGCGGCACCAGGCAAGCCCGGGGGAACCACACAGCAGGTACCGCAGTCGCAGATGCCGCAGGCCTATGGACAGACACCCTATCCAACGCAGCCAATGCCAGGAGCCTACCAGCAGCCTTTCATACCGGGATATCAGCAGTACTACCAGCCGGTACCGTCCCAGATCCCGCAAGGGTTCTATCCGCAGCAGGGCTACCAGCAGCCTGCCTATCAGCAGCAAACTCCTGCCCAGGCGCTGGCGCCCGCTCGGGCCTCAGAGCAGCCAGCACCAGCATGGACGGCGGAACTCGGCCGCATCAACCTTTCGGACCGCTCGCAGACAATCCTCGAATACCTCTCGGCGCACGAGATGGTAGGCCCCACGGAACTGGTGAGAACCTACGGTAAGTCGGCGCCAACCTGGTCGCGTGAGCTCGCAAGCCTGGTGCAGATGGGCGTTCTCAAGAAAATTGGCCAGAAGTACTACCTCACGCAGCTAGGACAAAACTTCGTGTAAGACCATTGCCTCACTCACCAGCCAAGATAGTAGGTTTTCAACATTTCTCGTTGTTCTCGCCGCTTACAGGTGTTCATAAGGGAGAGTTTTCAACAATATCTTTATAATGGTCTCTCGCACGAGGGACGGGCGCCGATTGCGCCCACGAGCGCCGAGAGGGACGCACGCAATGGAACCAGGGATTGACTCAGACACCGAAGCGCTATGGCAGGACATGTTCGACCTGGTGAGCAAGCGCTGCCTGCCCGGGTCGGTCATGGCCATGCTACGCAGTTGCTCGCCAACGTCGCTGGATTCTGGCGTCCTCCACGTTGAGACACACAGCCGCACGGTCAAGAACCGCCTCTCGAAGCACCTCGAAGTCATTAACGAGTGTCTCACCGAGGCTGCGTTCGAACCAACCACGCTTGACATCGCCTTTGTGCAAGACCCTGATGCAGCGCCTCTCACCACCAGCTCGGCAGTGACGCCCGAGGAGGCGCGCCGCTGGATGGCACCATCCCCGCAGGTGGCCGCGCCCGCGACGGTCCAGGCACCCGCTGCGCCGCCACGCGCCCCCGAGGACGCCTGGATCGACGAGAACGCCGCGCGCGAGGCCGCGGGTCACGAGCGGCGGGCGGCAAACCCACTGGTAGACGATATCTCGGAGATGGACTCAAAGCTCACGTTTGACCGCTTTGTCGTGGGTGACGAGAACACCTTTGCCTACCAGGCGGCGCTTCAGGTGGCAAACGGAGAGAACCGCACCTACAACCCGCTCTTCATCTATGGCAAGAGCGGGCTTGGCAAGACGCACCTCCTGCGCGCCATACAGAACTACATCTCGGCAAACGACCCCACCCGCGTTTGCGTGTACAAGGATGGCTCGTCCTTCATCACCGACTACACCACTGCCATGTCACACCGCGAGAGGTCTGCTCCGGACATCCTGCGCGACCACTATTACGACATCGACGTTCTTATCATCGACGACATCCAGAAGCTCGCCGGCAAGGCGGGCACCATCGACTTCTTCTTTGATGCGTTCAATCACCTCACCAGCGCCGGCAAGCAAATCGTACTCGCCGCAGACCGCTCGCCCTCACAGCTGGGCGCCGAGGCGGCCTTCGACGAGCGCGTGACAAGCCGCCTGGACTCGGGCTTCTCGACATCGATCCAGGTGCCAAACTACGAGCTCAAGCTGCGACTCATCACCACCTTCTGCGAGCGCATGCACGAGGACGCCGCCGAGGGCCACGTGGGACTGGCCATCACGGGCACCATCTCGAAGGAGAACATCAGCTACATGGCCGAGCGGGCGGGCACCAACATCCGTGTGATCGAGGGGTTCTGCCAGCGCTGTCTCATCGCCGAGACGCATCGCGAGCAGCACGGTGAGGAGCTCTCGCGCGAGGACATTAACCGCCTTGCCAAGGAGTCGTGGCCAAACGGCGAGAAGCAGTACAAGATTGAGGAGATTCAGCGGGCCGTCGAGCAGTACTTCGACATCTCTCACACGGACCTCGTGGGCGAGAAGCGCAACAAGGACATCATGAACGCACGGCACATTGCCGTGTGGCTCTCGAAGGAGCTCTGCGACGCCACCTACGCCGAGATTGGCGAGCATTTTGGCGGGCGTAGCCACGCCACAATGCTCAACAGCATCAGGGTGGTGGACAAGAAGCGCAAGGAGGACAAAATCTACCACGACCGGCTGGTGCAGATCCGCGATAACATCACCGAGAACACGTAGGTCAAAAAGACGGGAGAAAGGCGTACGAAAACCCTCGAAAAGTGGGAACACAGTGTTGAGAGAGTTATCAACATGACTTCGACCGTCGAGAACCACTAGTTCCGAGAAGACGAACCGGAAGATTTGTTATGGCATCTACCAGCGAGTTTTCGAGTTCTCAACTTTTAGACAGACCTTATTACTACTATTGCTTTTATATATAGATAAAGAACTAATAGATAAGAGAGGGCAGCCATGAGGTTCACCGTAAGTCAGTCTTCACTTCTCAAGGCACTGTCAGTCGTTGCCAAGGGCATGGGGACCAACTCAACTCTTCCCTTGCTCTCAGGCATCTACATCAAGGCCGAGGAGGGCACGCTCGAGTTCCAGACTAACAACCTCACCATTTCGATTCGCCACCGCATTCCCGCGAATGTGGAGGAATCTGGCGAGACCGTTGTCTCGGGCAAAATGCTCACGAGCATCGTGAAGACGCTGGACGACGCTGCGGTGACCTTTGATGGCGGCGAGCGCACGATCTCTATCTCGTGCGAGAAGTCCTCGTTCCGTCTTAACACCCTGAACCCTGCCGATTGGCCTGCCTTCCCCGAGTACTCTCTCGAGGACGCCACAGAGCTTCCGAGCGAGTTGCTCTCCGGCATGGTCGACAAGGTCTACAAGGTGACCTCCAAGGAGACCACACGGCCCATCCTGCAGGGCGTTCTACTCACGGCCGCCAACAACACCATTCGACTCGTGGCAACGGACTCCTACCGCCTGGCCGTCTGCGACGCTTCTGCCGAGACGGGCGAGGGAGAGTTCAGCACCATCGTGCCCGGCCCCGTCTTCCATGATGTGCTCTCGATGCCCAACCTGGAGGAGCACATCTCCATTGGCACCACCGACACCCAGGTGGTCTTCACCTTTGGCAACACGACCTTCATCTCGAGCAAGATCGAGGGGAACTTCCCTGACTACCGTCAGCTCCTGCCGTCGAGCTGCAACACCTCGGTGCGCATAGACGTCGAGGCCTTCGCGGCTGCGCTCAAGCGCGTCTCGGTCGTGGCGATCTCCAACGCCTCCGTGCGCTTTGACATCGACGCCGATGGCAAGGTCATGCGTCTCTCGGCTTCCTCGCCCGACCAGGGTGAGTCCAGCGAGCTCCTGCCCGTTGAGGTTGAGGGTCAGAGTCTCTCCATTGCACTTAACTATCACTACGTCTTCGACTGCGTGAACGCCATCTCCGACAAGAAGGAGCTGGTCCTTGAGCTGCAGAGCAACATGCAGCCAGGCATCTTCAAGACCAACGGTAAGGTCAACTACCTCTACATGCTGATGCCCGTACGGATGTAGCGTGGGCCTTCTTGTAGAGAGCCTGGGGCTCGAGCAGTTCAGGAACTTCCGCGAGCGCGAGGTGGCCTTCTCGCCCACAACTACGATCCTTGTGGGGAGAAACGCCGTGGGCAAGACCAACACCGTCGAGGCTCTGCAGATGCTCACGGCGGGGGTGTCGTTTAGGCACCCCACGCCGTCGCAGCTCATCCTGTCCGGCTGTGAGCGTGCCCGCATTGCCGCGCGTCTTACGGGTGACGGTCGCGTGGTGGATGTTGCCTGCGACATCACTCCACAGCGCCGGCAGTTCTCGCGCAACGGCAAGCGCTGCCAGGCGGCGGACATGCCCGCCTCTCTCATGAGCGTGCTCTTCTGCCCGGATGACCTCTCGCTCGTGAAACGTGGTGCGTCCTTTCGCCGAGCGGAGCTGGACGGCTTTGGCTGCCAGGCGGCCGTGGGCTACTCCAAGCTCCTCGCTGCCTACACGCGCGCCATTGAGCAGAGAAATAGGCTTCTTAAGGACGAGAGGCCCGATCTCTCGCTGTTAAGCGCCTGGGATTCCTCCGTTGCCGTGGGCGGTGCCACCCTGCTCCAGGCCCGCGTGCGCCTCTTTGAGCGCCTGCGCGAGAAAATCCTGGACGTCTATGGCAGCATCGCCGGCGGGGAGAAGCTTTCCTGCACCTATCAAAGCACCGTTTGCGACGATCCTCTTGCGTCATCGCGCGAGGAACTTGCCGAGCGTTTTCTCACCCGTCTGGAGGAGGCGCGTCAGGACGACCTCCGCCGCCAGCAGACCACGGTTGGCCCGCATCGCGACGACGTGGTCTTTTCCATCGACGGACGAGACGCGCGAAGCTTTGGTTCTCAGGGCCAGCAGCGCTCCATCGTGCTTGCCCTCAAGATGGCCGAGGTCCTCGTCTCGGAGGACGTTACCGGATCGCGTCCCCTGTTGCTTCTGGACGACGTGATGTCAGAGCTAGACGAGACGCGCAGACAGTCCGTAATCGAGTTTGCCCAGAGCGGCATTCAGACGGTGGTCACCACCACCAACCTTGGGTACTTCTCGGATGAGCTCCTTGGCCGCTCGAAGGTGGTGGAGTTTGGTGAGTGAGGATTACGAAGGCATATCGTCGCTGCTCAAGGGCATGTTCTCAAACCCCGAAGTACGCCGCTCCATGAGCGCCAACCAGCGCGCGGCGTACGTGTGGCACAACGTGAATGGCGATGTGGAACGTGCCCACACCACGGGCGTCTTTCTCAAGGAACCTCACGTGAAAGGCGCGGCGCCCATACTTGGCGTCTACGTGGACTCGCGCATGCGTGCCGTAGACTTTAGGGCCAACCGCGAGGTCTACCGCGCTCGCCTCTCGATGGGCGGGCTCGAGGTCTCTGAAATCGAGTTCATCGTCTCCCAGTACGGTCACGGTGCAGCTCCGCGCAAGGAGCGTACAACAGGTGCCCCCGGCGCCCCTATGCCCAAGACACCGCTGCCAGAACTTACCGGAAGCGAGCAGGACACTGTCGAGAAGCTTGCAGAATCCGTACCGGAATCTCTCAGAGAGAGCGTCTACAAGGCCATGAGCCTGTCGTTTAGGCGAGAAAAGAGCAGAGACACGAAAGATGGGACTTCTCGTCTCTAGCGTGCCTCTCCGCGCCGCTGATGCGCAGGGATTCTGTTTTAGATGGCCCTAATTCTTGTGTGCCAAGAAGAAAAGTGCCCATGGAGTACACTTGACTCTGTATCTTGCTCAGCTCTGAGGGGAGTCACGTGGCAAACAAGAACGACAACTCGTACGACGCGAGCGAAATCAAGGTCCTCGAGGGCCTTGAGGCCGTGCGCAAGCGTCCTGGCATGTACATTGGCACCACCTCGTCCGCCGGCCTGCACCACCTGGTGTGGGAGATTGTCGACAACTCCGTCGACGAGGCCATGGCGGGATTCTGCACCAAGATCAAGGTGACGGTCCATCCGGATAATTCCGTAACCGTGGAGGACAACGGCCGAGGCATCCCCGTTGCCAAGCACCCCCAGAAGAAGATCTCCACCCTCGAGGTGGTCCTTACTATCTTGCATGCCGGCGGCAAGTTCGACAACCAGGCCTACAAGGTCTCTGGTGGCCTGCACGGCGTCGGCGTCTCGGTGGTAAATGCCCTCTCAAAGAAGATGGTTGTTCAGGTCAAGCGCGACGGCGGCATCTACGAGATGCAGTTCGCGCGCGGCAAGACTACCGAGAAGCTCAAGGAACTCGGCAAGACCAAGACAACCGGCACCACCATCACCTTCTGGCCCGATGACACCATTTTCGAGACGACGGTCTACGACTACGATACCCTGCATGACCGCCTTCAGGAGACGGCGTTCCTCAACAAGAACCTCAAGATCATTCTCACCGACGAGCGCGAGCTCACGCCCCGCGTGGACGAGTTCTGCTACTCGGGCGGAATCATCGACTTCGTGAAGTACCTCAACGGCTGGAACGGCCAGAAGTACGAGAAGGAAGTCCTCCCCGGTCTCTCGAAGCCCATCTACATCGAGGGCAAGTCCGACCCGGACGCGCCCTTCTCGCAGAGGGGCGAGGTCGAGGTGGCCCTGCAGTGGAACACCACCTACTCCGAGCACACCCTCTCCTTTGCGAACGACATCTTCACCGAGGAGGGCGGCATGCACCTCGAGGGCTTTAGAACTGCCCTCACCAAGGCCGTGAACGACTACGGTCATCGCCAGAACATCATCAAGGAGAAGGACCCCAACCTCACAGGTGACGACATCCGCGAGGGTCTTACGGCTGTTGTCTCGGTCAAGCTCCCCGACCCGCAGTTCGAGGGCCAGACCAAGGCGAAGCTTGGCAGCTCCTACATGCGCACGCTCACCAACCGCATTGTGAGCCAGGGTATGGCGGAGTACCTCGAGGAGCACCCCAACCAGGCCAAGGAGATCCTGAAGAAGGCCTCCCAGGCCGCCAAGGGCCGCCTCGCCGCGCAGAAGGCCCGTCAGGCAACGCGTCGCAAGGGTCTTCTCGAGAGCGCGAGCCTGCCTGGCAAGCTTGCCGACTGCTCCGTTCGTGACCCCGAGATGACCGAGCTCTTCATCGTCGAGGGCGATTCCGCAGGCGGCTCGGCCAAGATGGCCCGCGACCGCTCCATCCAGGCGGTGCTCCCCCTGCGTGGCAAGATTCTCAACGTCGAGCGCGTGCAGGAGCATCGCGCCCTCTCGAGCGACACCATCACCTCGCTCATTACCGCCATTGGCACGGGCGTCGACCAGGAGTTCGACATCAACAAGGCGCGCTACCACAAGATCGTCATCATGACCGATGCCGATGTCGACGGCGCCCACATCCGCATCCTGCTCCTCACCTTCTTCTACCGCTACATGAAGCCCATGATCGAGGCAGGCTACGTCTACGTGGCGCAGCCGCCCCTCTACCAGCTCAAGCCAAAGGGCAAGAAGCACGGCAAGTACATCTACACCGATGAGGAGCTTGCCGTGGAGGCCAAGAAGTTCGAGGACTCCACCAAGTACACCGTCCAGCGCTACAAGGGCCTGGGTGAGATGGACCCCGAGCAGCTCTGGTCGACCACCATGGAGCCCAAGAACCGCATCCTTCTCCAGGTGACCATCGATGACGCCATGGCGGCCGAGCGCGCCGTCTCTGACCTCATGGGAACCCAGGTCGAGAAGCGCAAGGACTTCATCCAGACGCACGCCAAGGATGTGCGCTTCCTCGACATCTAAGGCCCGCAGGGCGCTACAAGCGAGACATGAGAAAGGCAACTCGTGGCAGACGATAACAACAGGAACCACGGTCCCGCCGACGACGAGGACGACCTCGAGAACGGTATGGGCCCAGACGAGGGCGACGAGATCGAAGACGATGAGGTCTCGGAGGACGAGGACTACGACACCGCCGAGGATGACGACTCGGATGACGACGAGGAGGAGGAGGACTCCGATTCTGAGGATGTAGGTCATCTTGCCGGCGCGGACCTCGACCACACGATCTCCGACGAGGCTGGCACCCGCCTTGACCTCACTGACATCCACGGTGGCACGCTCAAGCCCACCGACATGGCTACCGAGATGAAGCAGTCCTTCCTCGAGTACTCGATGTCGGTCATCGTGGCGCGCGCCCTGCCGGACGTGCGAGACGGCCTGAAGCCCGTTCACAGGCGCATCCTCTACGCCATGAACGAGGCGGGCATCACGCCCAACAAGCCCCACAAGAAGTCGGCCTGGACGGTCGGCGAGGTCATGGGTAAGTACCACCCCCATGGTGACGCCGCCATCTATGACTCGATGGTCCGCATGGCGCAGGACTTCTCGATGCGCCTGCCGCTTATCGATGGCCACGGCAACTTTGGCTCCATCGACGGTGACCCCCCGGCGGCCATGCGTTACACCGAGAGCCGCCTCACCCGCGCAGCCATGGAGATGCTCGCCGACCTCAACAAGGAGACCGTCGACCTCCAACCCAACTACGACGAGTCGCTCACTGAGCCCGCCGTTCTCCCGTCGAGGTTCCCTAACCTCCTCGTGAACGGCTCCTCGGGCATCGCCGTTGGCATGGCAACCAACGTGCCGCCCCACAACCTCCGCGAGGTCGCGGCAGCCGTGAACATGCTCATCGACAACCCCGAGGCCACGACCGACGAGCTCATGACCGTTCTTCCCGGGCCGGACTTCCCCACGGGCGGCGTCATCATGGGCACCGATGGCATTCGCGACACCTACGAGACCGGGCGTGGCTGCATCACCGTGCGCGCCAAGGTCCACGTCGAGCAGGTCAAGAACGGCCGCCAGCGCCTGGTGGTCACCGAGATTCCCTATGCCGTCAACAAGGGCCTTCTCCAGGAGAAGATCGCCCAGGCGGTCAACGAGAAGAAGATCGAGGGCATCTCGGACATGCGCGACGAGTCCAACCGCAAGGGCATGCGCATTGTCATCGACCTCAAGCAGGGTGCCGTCCCGCAGGTGGTGCTCAACAACCTCTACAAGAAGACGGCGCTGCAGTCCAACTTCAACGCCATCGACATTGCCCTGGTAGACGGCGTGCCCCGCACGCTCACACTGCGCGAGATGCTGCAGTACTACATCAACCACCAGATTGACGTGGTGACCAGGCGCACCCAGTTTGACCTCGACAAGGCGCTGAAGGACGTGCACATCAAGGAGGGCCTGCTCATCGCCGTCGACAACATCGACGAGATCGTGCACATCATCCGCTCCTCCGAGACCGAGGCCGAGGCAAAGCACCGCATGAACGAGCGCTTTGGCCTGGACGGCCCGCAGTGCGACGCCATTCTCGCCATGCGCCTGCGCAAGCTCACCGGGCTGGCTCGCGAGCAACTTGCTGCCGAGATCGACGAGCTCCACAAGCTCATCGACTACTACCGCGACCTTCTCGCCCACCGCGAGAAAATCCTGGGCGTCATCAAGGACGAGCTCGGCCAGATTGTGGAGCGCTTTGCCGACAAGCGCCGCACCAGCATCTCCTCCCAGGAGGCGCAGGACCTCGACGTCGAGGACCTTATCGCCGAGGAGGACATGGTGGTCACCGTTACCCACTCCGGCTATATCAAGCGCCTGCCCGTTGCCACGTACCGCTCGCAGCGTCGCGGCGGCAAGGGTGTCCAGGGTCTCTCGCTGAAGGACAACGACTTTGTCGAGGACCTCTTTGTGGCATCGACCCACGACTACGTGATGTTCTTCACCAACTTTGGGCGCGTCTACCGTCTGAAGGTCCACGAGCTGCCCATCGGCAGCCGTCAGGCGCGTGGGTCGGCCATTGTGAACGTGCTCTCGCTCTCCGAGGGCGAACACCCCACAGCCGTGATTACCTGCCGCGACTTCCCCGCCGACGACTATCTCATGTTCGCCACCAAGAACGGCATGGTGAAGAAGACGGCCATGTCAGAGTACGACCGCACCCGTCGCGACGGTCTCATTGCTATCAACCTCAAGTCCGGCGACGAGCTGGTCAACGTGAGGCGGGTGCGCGCCGGCGATAAGGTCATCCTCGTGACCACCGACGGCAAGGCCATCCTGTTTGACGAGTCTGACGTCCGCGCCATGGGTAGGGATACCTCCGGCGTCCGCGGCATCACCCTCAAGGGTGGCGCGTCGATGCTGGGTATGGAGATCACCAACGGCAACGGCGACCTGTTCGTGATCACCGAGAACGGTTACGGCAAGCGCACCCCCGTCGCCGACTACCCCGAGCACAAGCGCGGCGGCCAGGGCGTCTTCACCATTGCCATGACGGCCAAGAAGGGCAACCTCGTTGCCTGCCGTGTGGTTGGACCGCAGCATGAGCTCATGATTGTCTCGGTCGACGGTGTGGTCATCCGCGTCAAGACGAGCGACATTCCCAAGCTCGGCCGCTCCACGCAGGGCGTGAAGGTCATGAACCTCGCTGCCAGCGACCACGTCTCCGCCGTGGCACGCATGGTTGCTCACAAGAAGAAGGCACCCAAGCACGACGCCAACCAGGGCATGCTCGACCTTGCGGCGGCCGGTGCCAAGGATGCCGACGACGAGGAGCCCGTCGACATTGGCGGCGACGAGGAGGTCTCCCCCGACCTCCTCGACGAGGAGTGAGACAAAGGGACAGTCCCTTTGTCTCATACAAGAGGACCCGACAGCCGGTAAGCTGGCTGCCGGGTCCTTTTCTTGTGACTCGATGAGACAGAGGGACAGTCCCTTTGTCTCATTTTTGCGGTGCGCCGTCGCCGCCGTCGGTTACGTTGAAGTCATCCGGCGAGAGGCCCTCAACAAAGTCGTGGAAGTCTTTCATCTCCTGGTCATGCTCCTGGTCCTCGATGGCGCCAAAATCTGGCATGGCGGCCACGTCGAGAACTGCCTGCTCGGCAAAGAGCGGCGCCCCGCAGCGCACAGCTAGGGCGATTGCGTCCGATGGACGGCAGTCGACCAGAATCTGCCTGCCCTCCTCGTTCACAATGTCGAGCTGTGCAAAAAACGTGGTTCCAGAGACGTCACTAATGATGACGCTGCGCAGGTGTCCGCCTAGGGACTCAAGCACGGACTTGAGCAGGTCATGCGTCATGGGCCGAGCGCTGCTGTCGGGGTTCACGCCCATGCTGATAGCCGTTGCCTCCACCGAGCCTATGCGGATGGGAAGGCTGAGCGGCTCCTTCTCGTCCTGTTTGGCTGGCATGAGGACGATGAGCGAGGAGACTGGGCCCCCGCCAATCACTACTGTCTTGATGTCCATTTCTACGAGCATGCGGTACCCCCTGTTGTGCTGTTGCCCGCCTATCCTACCCAAACTGCGAAAACATACAACGGAGGTCACGAAAACTTCTACGTAGAGCTACCAATACTGGGACAACGGAGCATAGTGGACGGCTCAGGCGGGTGCCAGAAGCCCGAGAAGGGAGCATCGTCCTCAACCTCCGTTGTTGGACCCCTACGAATCCCCCAAAATTTCTCGATATATGTTGTTGACCTACCCTTGGCTTGGGGTGTAGTATTCCTACTTGCGTTGGGCCTGTAGCTCAGTTGGTCAGAGCGTCCGGCTGATAACCGGGAGGTCACAAGTTCGAACCTTGTCAGGCCCACCACCTTTTGACAATAGTCACCCCAGCGTTAGCCGAGTCGCCGCTGGGGTGATTATTTATAAGGGGACATAGCTCAGCTGGGAGAGCGCGGGCTTTGCAAGCCTGAGGTCGTGGGTTCGAACCCCATTGTCTCCACCACATGTTCGAGGGCCCTGCGGTTGTCTCCGCGGGGCCCTTTTTTTCTCTCGTTCCCTGGTATCCCCTCACCCCTTCCCTCCCTTCTTTATCGGTATCTGTGAAACAGACTTCACGTTTGCCCAGTTGCCGGCTAACAAGATTCACAGATACCGATAAAGAAGGGAGGGAGGATAAAGAAGGGGGGTTGGGTAAAGAAGGGAGACCGGCTAAAGAGGGAGGGCTAGCTAAAGAGGGTGGGGTATAGTGAGAGTAACTGATTCAAAGGGGCGGGAGCCCCTGACGCCAAGGAGGTGCCATCCATGAGCGACGGTAGTCATGCTCGAGAAAACGCAAGCTCAGTGAGGTTGGCGCCTGCCAAAAGGGGAGACGGGCGCCGCCGGTAGCGCTGGCGCGGCCCCACCCTGCTCATTCAAGCCTATTGTGTGCCCGCCTTGCCGCCGGTTCCTACGCAGATGACGTCGTACTGCGTCCCTGCGCGCATCCCCGGATCGGAGGTGGCCCATGAGGCTGCTCACCAACGGGTTCCTGTCCAGGCTGACAAGGACGGGGCTTATCGCTCACCGTGCGGAGACGCAAACGGGGAAGTCGTCCCAGCTCGATTGGCTGCGCCGTGTCTCCTCGCTCGAAACGGAAGAGCTTCTCAACGAGTTCAACACCAGCCATGACGGCCTCTCTGCCGAGAAGGTCGAGCTGTCCCGTGCTGCATGGGGTTCAAACGAGGTCGCGCACGCCCATCGCGACCCTGTGCCGGTGCGCTTTGCGAAGGCCTTCGTGGACCCCTTCACGGGAATCCTCGCGCTTCTCGCCGTGGTGTCTCTTGTCACTGATGTGATCCTGGCTGCACCCGCCGAGCGCGACCCTTCGACCTTCATCATCATTTTCGCAATGATCGCCGTCTCCGGCACTTTGAGGTTCGTGCAGGAGGGCAAGAGCGACGACGCCGCGGCGGCGCTCGCCAAGACGATACTGACCACCTGCAACGTCGAGCGCGCGGACGAGGGGCGCGTGGAGATTCCCCTGGCAGACGTGGTTGTTGGCGACATCGTGCACCTTGCATCGGGCGACATCGTGCCGGCGGACGCGCGGCTCATCCAGGCGCGCGACCTCTTCCTCGGCATGTCGTCGCTCACGGGGGAAAGCCTTCCCGTGGAGCGTGTGGCAACGCCTCGCCCTGCACCCTCCGATGACACCCGCACCGCAGGGGATCTCGACAACATAGTGCTCATGGGCTCCACCGTGGTCTCGGGGAGTGGGGTGGCAGTGGTTGTCGCCACTGGTGCAAACACCATGTTTGGCGGCATGGCGACAAGTCTTGGTGCCAAGCGCGGCAAGACTGCCTATGACGAGGGAATCGCCTCGGTGAGCAGGCTCCTGCTGCGCCTCATGGTGGTCATGGCGCCTCTCGTCCTCGCCATCAACGGACTCACGAAGGGCGACTGGCTCTCGGCGCTGCTCTTCTCGCTCTCGGTTGCCGTTGGTCTCACACCCGAGATGCTGCCCATGATCGTGACGACCTGCCTTGCGAAGGGTGCCGTGGACCTCTCCCGCGACCGCGTGATCGTGAAGCGGCTTGACGCCATCCAGAATCTTGGCGCCATGGACGTGCTTTGCACCGACAAGACCGGCACGCTCACCGAGGACCACGTCGTTCTCGAGCGGCACCTAGACCTCATGGGACGCGAGGATCCGCAGGTGCTCGGCCACGCGTTTCTCAACAGCTTCTTTGAGACAGGCGTGCGCAACCTCATAGACTCGGCAATCATCTCGCGCGCGACCGAGGAGACCGCCCGCAGAGTTCCCGGTATAGACGCAGACGAGCTGTCAACAAGCTGGCACCTTGTTGACGAGGTTCCGTTCGACTTCGAGCGCCGCCGCGTGAGCGTTGTCGTCGAGAACAACGACGGACGCCGCCTCATGGTCACCAAAGGTGCAATCGAGGAGGTCCTTGGGGTCTGCACCGAGGTCGAATACGACGGCAGTGTGGTCCCCCTTGGGGGCGACGTTCGCGAACGGGTGCTCTCCACCGCCTATGACCTTGCCGACAAGGGCATGCGCGTGCTGGGCGTGGCTCGCAAGGAGAACCCTGCGGCGGCGGGGGTCCTTTCCGGGGAGGACGAGCGCGGCATGACGCTCATTGGCTACCTGGCATTTCTCGACCCGCCAAAGAGGAGCGCCGCACAGGCGGTTGCCGCCCTGTGCGAGCATGGCGTTGCGACCAAGGTCCTCACCGGCGATTCCCTTCGGGTTGCGTGCACGGTGTGCGAGACGATCGGACTTGACGTGGAGGGGACGCTTGACGGTGCGGCGGTCGCCAAACTTTCAGACGAGGAGCTTTCGGAGCAGGTGGAGCACACCACCGTGTTCGCAAAGCTCTCGCCCGACCAGAAGGTGCGCGTCGTGCGGGCGCTCCGCTCGTGCGGACACGTGGTGGGTTTCATGGGAGATGGCGTGAACGACGCTGCTGCCATGGGGGCTAGCGACTGCGGCGTCTCGGTAGACTCCGGCGCGGACGTGGCCAAGGAGGCGGCGGACATCATCCTTCTCGAGAAGGACCTTGGGGTTCTGGAGCGGGGCATCGTTGCGGGGCGGCGCACCTTCTTCAACATGAACAAGTATGTGAAGATGACGGCCAGCTCCAACTTTGGCAACATCTTCTCGGTCCTGGTGGCGAGCGTGTTTCTCCCCTTCCTGCCCATGACCGCAGTGCAGCTGCTGCTTCTCAACTTCATCTACGACTGCGCCTGCGCCGCCATCCCCTGGGACAGCGTCGACGCACGGGAGCTGCGGGTTCCCCAGACGTGGAGGCCTGGTTCCATTGCGAGCTTCATGCACTGGATTGGACCCACAAGCTCGGTGTTCGACGTGGCGACCTTTGTGCTGCTGTTCTTCTGGGTGTGCCCGAGCGTGGCCGGGGGTAGTTGGCAGGCCATTGTGGGAAACCCTACCGCCACGGCTCTCTTCGCTGCGACCTTCCAGGCGGGGTGGTTCGTCGAATCCATGTGCACGCAGGTGCTCTTCGTGCACTTGGTTCGGACCGAGCGCATCCCCTTCGTGCAGAGCATGGCGGACTGGCGCGTGCTGCTGCTTGACACTGTTGCCATCGTGCTGTCGCTGGTCATCCCGTTTACGGGGGTTGGGGCTGCCCTTGGCATGGCACCGCTGCCCGTGGCATTTCTCGCCGTGCTGCCCCTGGTTGTGCTTGGCTACGCGGTTCTCGTCCTGCTGGCGAGAAGGGCCTATGTGCGCCGCTTCGGACGCCTGCTCTAGTGGCCTGATGCCTCGCTGCCGCGACTCTCCTCCCTCCTCCCTCCTCTCCTGTTCCTTCTTTATCGGTATCTGTGAATTCTGCTTTTCGCCAACTGGGCAAATGCAACGTCCGTTTCACAGAAACCGATAAAGAACGGGGGTGGGGAGGAGAGTACCACCATGCCGTGGGCCGGAACGGCTACCATGTGTGTCAAAGACAACACAGGTAGCAGGGAGGCCTCATGGGCGCTGAGAAGGACGGACAGGGAGTATCGCCGGAGCTGGACGACCTCTCGAGCACCCTTATGGGCCAGGCATTCGACGTGCTTGCGGAGGGCGTAGAGCTTAACGTGATCCTCGCCGTGGAGGATGCGGCAGGCAACGTGGCCAGCTACACCTTTGCCGACGACGGCCCGGAGGAGTGCCTCGAGGGCGCCCGCAAGAAGGTGCGTGATCTCGCACGCTCTTGCGGGGACGCCGCAGCGAAGCTCGGTGCGCCGGTGCGTTACGCTCTTGCCTACGAGGGGGCGGTTGCCGACGAGCGCGGCGCCTACCAGGATGCGGTCTTGCTCGAGTTTGGCGAGCGCGGCCGCACGAGCTTCTCGGCCTTCTCGCTCGTGGACGGCAAGGGCGAAGGTGACAACTTCGCCTGGACGGACCCAGCCCCCGCCGGCGAGGTCGAGAACCTGCTGGGGTAGGGTCCGTCGGAGCCTCTTTTCTAAGCCGCTCTCCTGCCTTCGTAGAATCCGCTGGTCATGAAGTGCTCGTAGTATGGAATCCAGTTGTCGCCATACGTGTCAGCGAGGTCTGCATAGCGTGTCTTATACGTAACGGGGTCAAAGTTGAGCGACGCTCGAACCCCGTGAGGCAAGTCCTTCTCGACGAAGTAGGCGAGAACGGCGTCCTCGCCTGTCCCCGCTGTCTCCGTGACCTCAGGATGATTCTCCACGTAGTAGTCGTAGTCGTAGACCAGGCCGTAGTCTGTCCCGTTGTAGACGGACGTGTGGTTCTCGGGTGCCTCTGAGTTGGCAAAGTACTTGTTGAACCATTCGGTTCTCCAGGTAAGCCAGTCGACGAGGTAGCGATAGTTTTCCTCATAGGTTGGGAACGGCGCAAACTCATTACCGAAGTGACCCATCCCAAAGAGAGCCTGATTGGCTGCCTGCGAGGCGGAAATCTGGTTGCGGTAGTAGGAAAGAGAGTGGAGAAAACCGTTGCTGCCAACAGCGCTGCTGTCTCCAAGGACCACGTTGGCCATGAGGGGACTCAGCTCCTGCTTCCAGACCTCTTGCGCACGCTTCCAAATGGAGGGGATGGTGTTGATGTATGCGCCACCGGGGACGCTGTAGCCAGAGTACTTCTTGAAGTTGGCATCGCCGTCGTCGGTCCTCACACCCATCGAACCGTCGAAATCCCACAGGGGCTCGGCGTAGATGACGTTGCTGCCCTTGTCCTTGTAGAAGTAAGTCGAGGTGAAGAAGAAGTCGATGTTCTTGGTGAACTCGTTCACGAGGTAGCTTTTAGAAAGGCTGTCGAGGTCGAAGCTTGCCTGGTCATTGAGGTTGAACTTGCCTTCGTACATGGCGTTGATAGCGGCCTGAATCTGCTCAGCGATGTAGCACACCTGGTTCTGAGATGCCACCTCCGGACTCTTGACCACGAAGATGCCTATGCTCGTTTCAAACCAGCAGGTCTCCTTGGCATAGTAGGCACCGTCCTTCTCTACCAAATATCCCCCCGTGATGTCCTTGGGGTCCTTGACGCCTTCCACATACTGGAAGGTGTAGGTCCTGCCATCCGAGGTGTAGGTGCCTTTTGCGGTAGGAAGGGCGTCGAGGTCCGTGTCCTTGTTTGCCTTCTCGACGTCATCTTCGAGATTGTGGATGTCCACGCGCCCGTCTTTGATTTCGACCTTCTCACAAAGGTAGTAGCTCCCGCGGTACTCACCGTCGTAGTAGAGGTCGATCGGAGTGCCCTCGCAGCCGACGAGATCAAGCTCGAGACCCATGTCATAGGCAAGGGTGTCGTGGAGCAGCGTGGCATCGTTCTCATTGGCGAGAAGGACCCACTTCTTATTGGCGTTGTCTTCATTGCCGGTCTGGAGCAGGTCGGTCTTCTTGCTGAGCGAGATCTGGTAGGGCTTCTTGTTGCCATAGCCCCAGGTGTTGTTGCCGCGACCCTTTATGGTGGAGTGCTTCTTGCCGTCCTTGTTGTAGACGAGCGAGCCGTCACTGGCCACCATCAGTATGTCTACGCTGGCCTTGGCGCTGTGGTTCTTGCTTGCCTCGACCCATGCACGGTTTTGGGCGGGGTCGACGCTTGTGACAAAGATGGTGCCTACGTCTCCAGACTTGAGGATGACGAGCGGATGCGTGCCGCGCCGTGTCGCATAGCTAGCGGTAGACCCGAGGTCGCGTGAGAGGTCGACGTTCGTTCCCGCTGCGGAAACTGAAGCGTCATGAGAGGGCAGGTTGAGCGTGGCGTCGAGGCCCGTCCCGTTGGCGCTGACCCCCACGTTTACGCTGCTTGCGTTTGCATAGGAGGGAAGCACGAGGTAGGTGATGCCGTCTTTGGTCGTCGAGACAACGTCCTGAGTGGCACCCGAGCTATCGGTGACAGATGCGGTAATGATGCAGAAGGACGCGTCCGTGGCGTACCAACCGGTTCCCTCCTTGTTCCAGCCGATGGTGCCGAGATAGTCATACTCGCTCTTGCTGAGCGTGTAGTGATGGGTTCCTATGGACACATATGGGTTGAATAGGCGATAGACGACAAAACCGCTCACGTGATCGTCTTCGGAGTAGAAGCCAACGCCCTCCTGCTTCCAACCGATTGTCCCAAGGCTGCTGTATTCGTCTGCACTGGTCGTGAAGTGGTGGTCTCCTGAGTAGGGGTTGTAGAGACGGTAGACAGGAGTGCTCGATGACTTAGGGGCCTGCCAGCCCACGCCTTCGTCAGTCCAACCTAGCTCTACGTCGGAGTCTCGTTCGCTGGTGCTGGAGGTGAACAGGTGCTCGCCAGTCCATTGGTTGTAGATTCGCGACATCGTTATTGTTGAGTCGTCTGCGGGGTCTGCGGCATCAGGCGAGTCTGTGGGGGCGTCCTCATTGGTCGAGCCCGAAGTTGCGCTCTTCTCGACGTTCTCCGATGAGTCTGTCTGCGACTGTTGTGAATCGGGTGCCGGTTCCTGCTTCTCAGTTACGCTAGGCGAAGCGGATGCCGTTTCCTGTTCTTTCTTCTCGTCAGACAGGGTGTTCTGCTCGCTCGGCCGCTTGAATGCGGACGTACTATCCGTCGAATCGCTGTCCTTAGAGGGCGCGGAGGTGTTGGACGGGGAATTCTCCCTGGTTCCAGCCTCAATCTCGACCTTTTCAGTGACTGCGGTCGAATCTGTGAGGAGTGACTGCGCGTCTTCTGCCAGTGCGCTGACGGGGAACAGCCCGAGTACTGCTACTAGTGCAATTGAAGCAACTCTCCGTCCTGGCCCTCGATTACTCATAAAATGTGCCTTTCGTCCACGCTGTCCAAACGAGAGCAATTGTACTGTTACATTCAGGTTTTCAGTCGTACCATGTAGCAGTTTGCGTGGAACGGCGTGCTGTGGGGTCCGTTTGGCCCCGCGCTGGTATAAAGTTGCCGCGAAATCCATAAGCGCCGGCGTTTGTCTCGCCGGCGAGCCAGACGAGAGGTGCCCATGCTCCAGGAGCAGATCAGAAACATCGCAATTATCGCCCACGTCGACCACGGCAAGACCACGCTGGTCGACCAGATGCTCAAGGCCACTCACGCTTTCCGCGAGAACCAGCAGGTTCAGGAGCGCGTCCTGGACTCCAACGACCAGGAGCGCGAGCGAGGCATCACCATCCTGGCCAAGAACATCTCCATCGAGTACCAGGGCGTCAAGATCAACGTCATCGACACCCCGGGCCACGCCGACTTTGGCGGCGAGGTCGAGCGCGTGCTCAAGATGGCCGACGGCGCCCTGCTGCTGGTTGACGCCGCAGAGGGCCCCATGCCCCAGACGCGCTTCGTGCTCTCGCACGCCATCGCCGCGCACCTGGCCATCATGGTCGTCATCAACAAGATCGACCGCGACGGCTCCAACCCCGAGAAGGCCCTGAACGACTGCCTCGACCTCATGATGGACCTGGGTGCCACCGACGAGGAGCTCGAGTTTGCCATGGAGCACGTGGTGTACGCCTCGGCCGTCAACGGCTTTGCGCGCCTCGACCCCAACGACGGCAACATGGACATGTATCCTCTGCTGGACATGATCATCAACGCCATGCCCGCGCCCGACGTGGACCTCAAGGGGCCGCTGGCCATGCAGTGCGTGACTGTGGACCACTCCGACTACGTGGGTCGCATTGGCATTGGTCGCATCTACTCTGGCACCATCCACGCTGGCGACAAGATCCTTGTGGTGAAGAATGACGGTAGCCGCGAGATGAGCCAGGTCAAGCAGCTCTTCACCTTCGACTACCTGGGACGTAAGGAGTGCAGCGAGGCCCAGGCGGGCGACATCGCGGCCGTGGTGGGCGTTGACCACACTGACATTGGTGATGTCTACACCGACCCTGAGAACCCCGTGGAGCTTGACCCCATCGAGATCGATCCGCCTACCATGTCCGTTGTGTTCGAGGCGTCCACCTCGCCGCTTGTTGGCCGCGACGGCGACATTGTTGGCGGCCGCCAGCTCAAGGAGCGCCTGATGACGGAGCGCGAGAACAACGTCACCATGCGCATCGAGGAGCTGCCGGACAAGACTGGTGTCGAGGTCGCCGGCCGAGGCATCCTGCACCTCTCGGTCCTTATGGAGCAGATGCGCCGCGAGGGCTTCGAGTTCCAGGTTGGCCGCCCGCGCGTTCTCTTCAAGGACGATGGTCACGGTCACAAGCTCGAGCCCATCGAGGAGGCCGTGGTCGAGTGTCCCGGCGAGTACTCTGGCAAGGTCATCGAGCTCTTTGGCAACTCCGGCGGCAACATGACCAACATGGTCTCGGGCGTGAAGCAGGACCACCTCGAGTTCAAAATCCCCACGCGTGGCGTGATGGGCCTCAAGAATCGTATCCTCAACGTCACCCACGGCGAGGCCGTGTTTTACCACAACTTCCTCGAGTACGGCCCCATGGAGGGCGAGCTGGGCAAGCGCCAGAACGGCGCCATGATCTCGATGTCCACCGAGAAGGCCGTGGCCTACGCCCTGGGTAACCTGCAGGACCGCGGCACGCTCTTCGTGGGTCCTGGTGACGAGTGCTACGAGGGCATGCTCGTGGGCGAGCGTTCCAAGCCCGGCGACATCGTGGTGAACATCGCGCGTACCAAGAGCCTGGGCAACCAGCGCAGCTCCACTGCGGACATTGCGGTGCAGCTCACGCCCCCGCGCACGTTTACGCTGGAAGAGGCGCTCGAGTACATCATGGATGACGAGCTGGTCGAGATTACGCCCAAGAACATCCGCATGCGCAAGCGCATTCTCTCCGAGGTTGAGCGTCGCAAGTGGCGCGTGCGTCACGGCCTTGTGGACAAGTAATTTGAACCGGCACGGTTTGTTAGCAACGTAAGGGGCGCCGCGGGTTACCCGCGGCGCCCCTTACGTATGAAGAAGACACAGAATTACGTGCAAAAGTGAGGATAAGTGGGTTATTTTCCGTGCCGCCGAACATAGCGAGTCTCCTTGGCAGAGACTTCGGGGAATCGCGCAGAAAGAAACAACATTACTGCAGATATCTGTTAGGCATGCTCATGCCTCCATGGCTCTTGGGAGCTACGCTGCGCCTCCGTGGCCAGCGGTGATACTACACAACCTCGGTTCCGTACGTAATTTTGGGAGTGTTGCTTGCGCGCAGATGGTTCCCGGCGGGCCAGATTGCTTCTCTGGGGCCGCCTCTGGCGCATAGCATTAGCGCTAACCGTTGCGCTTCCGAGCAGAGCTGCGCTTACGGCGCGCGGCACTCCTGGTCCTCGAGACGCGACGGGTAAGCTTGCGCACACCACCAGCCACGCGTGGGGCAAGGTTTACGTCGTTGGGGGAGATGACGTTGTAGTGAAGCGACCAGCGCCTGAGCCCAACAGTTACCGCCACGCACAGGATTGCCGCCCAGGGTTTCCCCAGCCAGAAGACCATGACTGTTACGTAGTAAACGGCTGAGCCGGCAAGCGCGCACAGGGCGTAGTAGTTGCTCGGTTTGAAGATGCGAGGGATGTCGCCAAGGAAGACGTCGCGAAGCATACCGCCGCCTACGCCAGTTAGGGTGCCCATAAGGATTGCCGAGAACGGCAGAAGCCCGTAGACGATGGCCTTGTCGGTTCCCATGAGCGCAAAGAGACCCACGGAAACAATGTCCACCCATTCGATAATGCTGGAGAACCCGTCAAAGAGGCTTGGGAAGCAAAAGGCAAAGATGCCCAGGCCTGCAGCGGCGGGAATGGCGTAGGGCGAAGAGAGCATGTAGACCGAATCCACCTGCATGGTGATGTCGCGAATGAGCCCGCCGCCTAAGCCACAGAGCATTGCCAGGCCGACAAACCCCACAAGGTCGAGTTTGTGCTCCCGAGCCACCAGCACGCCGGAGACCGCACCCACCATGAGGGCCGCGAGGTCGAGCCAGGCAGGAAGAGATACGGCCGCCATTTCGGGGCCAAACTTTGAGAAAAGCTCCGGCATTCGGCCTCCCTGGGGTTGGACAGGTGTATATTTTCTCGCACAATGACCCGTGCGGACAAGAATAACCGGTGGAGAGAAAAACCACTTCCCCTTACCGGTGAACTTACGATATACTAGCCGTCGCGGTTCCTGGAGAGTTGTCCGAGTGGCCGAAGGAGCACGATTGGAAATCGTGTATACGCCTAAAGCGTATCCTGGGTTCAAATCCCAGACTCTCCGCCAGTAAATCCAGCGGCGTCCCACTGGGGCGCCGCTTTTCACCCCACGGAGGGGTGGCAGAGTGGTTGAATGCGGCGGTCTCGAAAACCGTTTACCCCTTCGGGGGTACGAGGGTTCGAATCCCTCCCCCTCCGCCATTTGAATGCGAGAGCAGGTGCCAGGTGGTGCCTGCTCTTTTTCTTTGTCGCGATGTCTAGGCGCGAACGGTGAATCGGAAAATGTGTAGAAGTTGTGTATGATGAGCATCTCGCTACGAGTTTTCGTTGTGGGCAAGGACGGCATTCGCCGCCCCCAGAGCGGTGCCTGTCAGCTCTGTGTCAGTAGCCTGTCCGTCCAGCGTCAGATTGTTGTCAGCGACGAGCCGTACCCTTTGGAAAGGCAAGAGGGACGCGTGGTCTCGAAAGTGCGGGGCGCATGCGGCAGGACGCAGAAGAAGTTGTGGATTCGGACACACATTCGCAGGTCACGGGGGAGTTGTCTTCGGGTGCTGTGATACGATACCAAATCGCATGCTTCCTGCCCTGGACGCAAACCTTCACGATCCAGGGCCATCAGCCCAGAGGAGGTGACACCATGAAGGCTTATGAACTGCTGTTCTTCGTCGATCCCACGAGCAACGAGGAGACTCGCGCTGGCGTCATGAAGCGCATCGAGGTCGCTATCACCACTGACGGCGGTACCGTCGGCTCCGTTGAGGATTGGGGCAAGCGCAAGCTCGCCTATGAGATCGACCACCTCACCGAGGGTGACTACACCCTCATCAACTTCCACGCAGATCCTTCCCAGATCGCAGAGCTCGACCGAGTCCTGCGCATCAGCGATGCCGTCAAGCGCCACATGATCGTGGCCCGCACGGACAAGGACTAGCCAGCGGAAGGCGGGCCATGCGCCCGCACAGAGAGGTAGTGAGCAACGTGAGCATTAACAGGGTGAACATTTCGGGCAACCTCACCAGGGACCCGGAGCTTCGTTCTACCGGCGGTGGCACCCAGGTACTCTCCTTTGGTGTCGCAGTCAATGACCGTCGTCGCAACCAGCAGACCGGCGAGTGGGAGGACGTGCCCAACTTCGTCGACTGCGTCGTGTTTGGCGCTCGTGCCGAACCGCTCTCGCGCTACCTCAGCAAGGGCTCCAAGGTCGCTATCGAGGGCAAGCTCCGCTATAGCTCCTGGGAGACCAAGGAAGGTCAGCGTCGCAGCAAGCTCGAGGTCGTCGTGGACGAGGTCGAGTTCCTCTCGTCCAGGAACCAGGCCGCCGCTCCGCAGCAGACTGCCCCTGCGCCGCAGTATGGTGCGCCTCAGCAGGTCCAGCAGGCTCCCTACGCCGCGGCACCCCAGCCGGCAGCGCCCGCGCAGTATCCCGCGCAGCCGGGCTACTCCGCACCCGCACCGGCAGCGCCGCCTGTTTCCACGCCCCCCGCGGCAGACGTGTACGACGAGGACATTCCGTTCTAGTAACAGTTAGGCGGCCCCAGGGCCGCCGTTAGAAAGGCAAACCAGACATGGCTCAGCAGCAGAAAAAGCAAGAGTTTCAGCGCCAGCCGCGTCGCAAGTACTGCCAGTTCTGCAAGGAGGAAACCGAGTACATCGACTACAAGGATGTGCAGCTCCTCCGCAAGTTCATGACCGACCGTGGCAAGATTAAGCCCCGTCGCGTCACTGGCGCCTGCACGCAGCACCAGCACGATATCGCGGTTGCCATCAAGCGCGCCCGCGTTATGGCGCTCCTGCCCTACACCGTCCCCGTGGTCTCCAGCCGCGGTGGCCGCAACCGCGGCTAGGTGCGGGGTTCGAGAGAGAACCACTAGGTCATGACGGTGGAGAAGCGCACAGATGAGCAGACCAGGGCACTTGCGCTCTGGGATGCGTCTCGCTCCAAGGATGGTTTGCCCGAGCAGGGCGGAATCGTTCCTACGGAGGGCGGCGCACAGGCACCGCGCGGCGGTTCGTCGCTCGTTGCCGGTCTCGTCATCTGTGCACTCGGTGGCGTTATTGCCGGGTACATCCCCATGCTTGGGTGCTTTGCCGTAGGTTACGGTGCAGTTGTCACCTTGGCTGCTCGTAACCGTCTGCAGGCACTCGCGACGCTCGCTTGCACGTTAGTGCCGGCGGCTGTCGTAGCGCTCGTGGTACAGGTTGCAACGGTGCCCAGCGTTCTTGTTGCCTGCACTCTAGGCATCGTGACGGCATGGGCCATCTCGCGCAGTAGGCTGTCGCTCTCGGTTACGTTTGCGCTTGTGGGGTGCGGCACGCTCGCACTCATAGGCGTCGACGCCATCCAGCTGCAGTCGATGGACTCCTCCATCGCCAACATGATCACGCAGCTTGTGAACGAGTACGCCAGCAGCATTGGTGTGGCGTCGGTCTCGGCCGTGGCCCAGATTGAGGCCCTGCGCGCAATGCTCCAGCTCTACTGGCCCAGCGCATACCTCGTTGTCGCCTTGGTCGAGTTCGTCTGCGCACTTCTCGGCGCCTGTGCGTCGGCGAGGCGAGAAGGACTTCGCGTCTCCATGCCATCGCTTGTGGATTACGACGTGCCCGTGTGGCTCGTTGGAGTCCTCGTGGCCGACATCCTCGGCATTGCGGCGGTGCGTGTGGTCCCGCAGGCGTTCACCAACGCCGTGAACATGGTTTCGGCCAACCTCCTGGTGGCGCTGAGGATTGCATTTGCGGTCCAGGGCTTTGCCATCATCGCCTGGCTCATCAGGACCAGGCACGTGGGGGCGTTCGCAGGCGCGTGCACCATCGTCGCCGGGCTCGTTCTCGAAGACCAGTTTTACGTCATGACCATCGTGGGGCTTGTCGATGTGTGGAAGAACTTCCGTCACCTTCCCAGGGGCGTGAAGACCACCGTCCAGAGCAACGCGGATCAAGATTAGAAGTCGGCATAGCCGACTGAACGAAGGAGTGTCCCATGAAAGTCATCCTCCTGGGTGAGCTCCGGGGCAAGGGCGGAGAGGGCGACGTCGTCGACGTGGCCCAGGGCTATGCGGAGAACTACCTCTTCCGCAACAAGATCGCCCAGCCTGCCACCCCGGGCAACCTCAAGCAGCTCGAGCAGCGCCGCAGCAGCATTGCCAAGCGCGAGGCCGAGCGTATCGCCAACGCCGAGGCAACCAAGGCTGTCCTCGACGAGAAGCTCGTGAAGGTCGACGCGAAGATTGGCGAGGAGGGCCAGCTCTTTGGCTCCGTCACCTCGCAGCAGATCGTTGACGCCATCAAGGCGCAGCTCGGCGTCGACGTTGACCGCAAGCGCATCGTCCGTGGCGCCACCATCAAGACTGCCGGCCGCCACGCCGTCGAGATCAACCTCTACCGCGAGATCAACGCGAAGGTCATCGTCCTCGTTGGCGATGAGCCCGTTGCCGAGCAGCCCGCGGCCGAGGAGGCCGCTGAGCCCGAGGTCGCTGAGGCCGCGGACGAGGCTGCCGAGACCACCGAGGCTGCCGAGTAACTCTCGGAGTTTTCGACCAGACCTGCCCTCAACTGGGGATTTCAACAATTCCCGCAGGTCAGGGGTAGGGGCCTCAGGGTACGGTGGGTAAGCGCATTACCACAAATTTGCCCCGCATGCACGAGTGGCATGCGGGGCAAACGCTCGAAAAATGCATTTTATTGGCCCGTCTAACTGGGAAAACGTACAGATTCCGGATAATCGAGCCAAACATGCAGGTGCATCTCGTTCGTAATGAATATTTAAGGCGATTGAGCAAGATGAGCTTCCCGGTCTCTTTCCGGCCGTTCGCGAAATTGTTGAAAACGTTGAAAACTCTCAAAATGCCCGCTCAGCGAGAGGCGTTTTCAACATTGCATGTAGAAGACTTTGGCCTTCTCCTCTCTTGCCGCAGGTAGAGGGCTTGTATCGGCTAAATGGCAGACAAAGGCACCACACGCGCGCAATGCGGTAGCATCCTGGGCAGTCGGGCGGCGCGCAAGCAGGAGGGAGTAGGCTCGTGGCACAGGACGGCTACGACATCAACCCAACCCAGATGACGGCGACGTCGGACGTTGCGATGCCGCAGGACCCCGAGGCCGAGTCCTCGGTCCTCTCCGCCATGATGATCTCGCAGGACGTGCTGCAGGAATGCCTCATCGAGCTGGAGCCGGATGACTTCTACATTCCCTCCAACCGCAAGATCTACCTTGCCATGCGCGAGATGTTCGACCGCAACATGGCGGTGGACACCATCTCGCTTGCAGACTTCCTCAAGAGCCAGGGCGAGCTGGAGCGCGTGGGCGGCAGGCCCTATCTCCTGGACCTTGGCAACAACTCGCTGGCTTTGGTGGGCTGGCGCCGTCACGTGGAGATGCTGCGCCGTGACTCCACGCTGCGCCGGATGATCTCTGCCGCCGCGCAAATCACCGCGCTTGCCTACGATGCTCCCGAGGACACCAAGGAGGTCGTTGACAAGGCCGAGAAGATGCTGCTCGACGTTACCAACAGGGATGTGCGCTCGAGCTACCAGCCCATCGGCTCCATCATGAGCGATCTCTTCGACCAGCTCTCGGACATGTGCGAGAACCAAACCGCCGAGCTGGGCGTCAGGACAGGCTTCCCCACCATCGACTCCAAGCTCCTGGGTCTGCGACCTGGCCAGATGATCGTCATTGGCGCGCGACCCGGCGTGGGCAAAACCTCCTTCGCGCTGAACCTTGCCGTGAATGCGGCGTTCAACGGCGCCTCCGTCGCGTTCTTCTCGCTTGAGATGAGCAAGATCGAGATCGCCCAGCGCCTGCTGTCGGCCCAGTCGGGCGTGGGCCTGCAGGAGATTCGCTCTGCCCACATCCAGAACGACCAGTGGCCCGAGCTCATCCGCGGCACAGACGAGCTCTCGGGCCTGGACATCATGATCGATGACACGCCTGGCACCACGGTTACCGAGATTCGAGCAAAGGCGCGCCGCATGCTCCATGGCAAGAAGCTCGGCCTCGTTGTGGTGGACTACCTGCAGCTCCTTTCGCCGCCCGCCGGCATGCGTCGAGCGGACAGCCGTGCCACCGAGGTCTCCGAGATGTCGCGTGGCATCAAGATCATGGCCAAGGACCTTGAGTGTCCCGTTATTGCCCTGTCCCAGCTCTCCCGTCGCGTGACCGAGCGCACCGGCAAGCGCCCCGAGCTCTCGGACCTGCGCGAATCCGGCGCAATCGAGCAGGACGCCGACATCGTCATTCTCCTCGACCGATCCATGGACGAGGAGGAGGCCGCCCGAGACGACCGCCCGGACATGGGCGTCACCAACTTCATCATCGCGAAGAACCGCTCCGGCGCCCTCGGCGACGTGCCACTCACCTTTGTGGGCAACAAGACCAAGTTCCTCGAGGTCACGACGCACTACGACGACTAGCGCCCACGTCCCTCTCGCCGGCACCTCGGCCAGTGCGTCCGCGCCGGGCCAGCGAGTACTTGTTTGGGCTGTGGGATGTTTCCGGACCCTGTTGCATGGCTCACGATAACCGCTGGCCATGCCGTATACTTGCGTGGTTAGGGGCGCCGTGTGCCAAGCGCCGGCCGCCCAATCTATCACACTCTTTTGAGGGGGAGCAATGCCTGCATCAGTTCTCGTGGGTACGCAGTGGGGCGACGAGGGCAAGGGTAAGGTGACAGACCTCATTTCCGGCGAGTTCGACGTTGTCTGCCGTTACGCTGGCGGAGCCAATGCGGGTCACACCGTCATTGCCGGCGGCCACAAGCTCGCCCTTCACCAGGTTCCCTCGGGCGTCATGTACCAGGGCGTCTACCCCGTGATTGGTAACGGCTGCATTGTCGACCCCGAGGTCCTTCTCGGTGAGATTGATACGCTCGAGACCCAGGGCATCTCCTGCAAGGACCTCAAGATTTCCGGCAACGCCCACATCGTGATGCCGTACCACAAGGACCTTGACGGCGCGCACGAGAAGAAGCTCGGCAAGAACCTCATTGGCACCACCAAGCGCGGCGTTGGACCCTGCTACATGGACAAGATGAACCGCACCGGCCTGCGCATCCAGGACATGCTGGACGAGAAGATCTTCCGCGAGAAGCTCGAGGCTGCCCTTGCCTACACCAATCCCATCCTCGAGAAGGTCTACGAGCTGCCCACCTACACCGTGGACCAGATCTGCGAGACCTACCTGCCCTACGCCGAGCGCATCCGTCCGTACATCGTGGAGAGCTCCCTGTTCCTCAATGAGCAGCTCGAGGCCGGCAAGAACATCCTCTTCGAGGGCGCGCAGGCCACCATGCTCGACATCGACCACGGCACCTACCCCTTCGTGACCTCCTCCAACTGCACCGCCGGCGGCGCCGTGACGGGCTCGGGCGTTGGTCCCACCCGCATCGACCGCGTGCTGGGCGTCGCAAAGGCCTATCTCACGCGCGTTGGCTCGGGCCCGTTCCCCACGGAGCTCTTCGATGAGGTGGGCGACAAGCTTGGCGAGGTTGGCCACGAGTATGGTGTGACCACTGGCCGCAAGCGTCGTTGCGGCTGGTATGACGCCGTGGTCGTGAACTACGCGGCCCGCGTGAACGGCCTTACCGACCTGGCGATCACCAAGCTCGACGTCCTTGGCTGCCTGGACGAGATTAAGGTCTGCGTTGCCTACGAGTGCGACGGCAAGCGCTACACCACGGTTCCCGAGCACCAGTCTGTCTTCTACCACGCCAAGCCTGTCTACGAGACCCTGCCTGGCTGGAAGTGCGACATCTCTGGCGTGCGCAACTTCTACCAGCTCCCGCGCGAGGCCAAGGACTACATCGACTTCCTCGAGCAGCTGGCTGGCGTGCGCGTCTCCATCATCACGGTGGGCCCCGACCGCGAGCAGACCATCAACCGCTACTGGGACTAGATAACACGCCGACGCGCCCGGATCGTCCGGGCGCGTCATGCCATTGCGAGAAACGAGGGATGACACGTGGGCGATTCTAAGGTTGATATTCTTCTCCTGGGCGCGGGCGGGCGCGAGCACGCGCTTCTCGCCAAGCTTGCCGAGTCGCCCCGTGCGGGTAGCCTCTGGGTGGCACCGGGCAACGGTGGCATGGATGCCATGGCCCAGGTTGCCCCCATTGACCAGAACTCGCCCGTCGACGTGGCAAACTTCGCCCGCGAGAACGGCATCGACCTTGTTGTTATTGGGCCGGAGGCGCCGCTTGTGGATGGCGTTGCAGATGCCGTGCGCTCGGCCGGCATCGCCTGTTTTGGGCCCAACGCCTCCGCTGCGCGCATGGAGGGCTCCAAGAAGTTCGCCAAGCAGGTCATGGCCCGTGCCGGTGTTCCCACCGCGGCCTGGCGCTCCTTCACCGAGCAGGAGCCCTGCGAGGAGTACGTTCGTCGTCTCGATGGTCCTTGCGTGGTGAAGGCCGACGGCCTGGCCGCAGGCAAGGGTGTCATCGTGGCGAAGAACACCGAGGAAGCCCTGGCTGGCGTGCGTGAGTGCTTCTCGGGCCGCTTTGGCGAGGCGGGGGCCACGGTGATTGTGGAGGAGACCCTCGATGGCCCCGAGTGCTCGCTTCTCGCGCTCACCGACGGCACTACGTTGGTGCCGCTTGCCACCGCGCAGGATCACAAGCGCGCCCTCGATGGCGACAAGGGCCCCAACACCGGTGGCATGGGCGTCTACTCGCCCGTCCCCATGGTCACTCCCGAAGAGCACGCTGCCATGGTTGCCATCGAGCAGCGCGTGGTCGACGAGCTTCGCGCCGAGGGCATCACGTACTCCGGCTGCCTGTACGGTGGCTTCATGCTTACCAAGGACGGCCCCAAGGTGCTTGAGTTCAACGCGCGCTTTGGCGATCCCGAGACCCAGGTGGTCCTGCCGCGCATGCAAGCAGACCTTATCGACGTCTTTCTCGCCTGCGACGAGGGGACCCTCTCGCCCAATATGGTCACGTGGGACGATGATTGGGCCGTATCGGTGGTTCTCACCAGCGCGGGCTACCCCGGAAGCTACGAGAAGGGCAAGGCCATCACGGGCATCGATCGCGCGGAGGCGCTGGACGGCGTCACCGTCTACCACGCCGGTACCGCAATCGACGCCAGCGGGCAGCTTGTCACGGCCGGTGGCCGCGTGCTGGACGTGACGGCCGTGGCGCCAACCTTCGAGGAGGCCCGACGCCAGGCGTACGCCGCGTGCGACCTTATCAACTTCGAGGGCAAGACCATGCGGCATGACATTGGCGCCAAGGCGGTTCTTCCCCGCAGCAATGGATAGCGCCGGAGCGCTTGCATAACGCAGCAATCAACGTATTTGGAGGCACACAGCGGTGGCACGGGTGCAGGACACGGGCGACGAGATGGGCGAGGGGTACTCCTACGAGGGTGCACCCACGGACGATTCGCAGATTCGCCCCCAGTACGTCGAGGCGGTTCCCACGATGGACGACCTTCGCTCGGCCACCGCGGACATGCGCTCCGCGGCCGATGACCTCACCTTTGACGGCGACCGCTCGAGCCAGGACCACGTCTCGGGCGTTCCGCAGATACGTGACCTGGTGCTGGGTGAGGATGACCCGCGCGACGCCAGCCTGGAAGAGCATCCTGTCTCCGAGGACGTTGCCTGGACCGGACGCATCTTCAACGTCAACCGCCTGCGTGTGAAGCTCCCGGATGGTCGAACTGCCGTGCGTGATGTGGTGCGTCATCCCGGTGCCGTGGCGATTGTCGCGCTCACGGACGAGGGGCGCATCTGCTTGGTGCGCCAGTTCCGCACGGCGCTTGACCGCGTGACGGTCGAGATTCCCGCGGGCAAGCTCGACCCCGGTGAGGACCCGCTTGACGCGGCCCACCGCGAGCTGGCCGAGGAGACCGGTATGCAGGCCGAGAAGATGGCCTACCTTACCACCATTGCCACGTCCGATGGCTTCTGCGACGAGCTCATTCACCTCTACATGGCAACGGGCCTGAGCTATCAAAAGTCGAGCCCCGATGCCGACGAGTTTATCAATGTGGACCTTGTTGACCTCTCCGAGCTGGTCGACGCGGTTCTTGACGGTAGGATTGAGGACGCAAAGACCGTGGTGGGCGCTCTTGTCTGCGACGCAATCGCGCATCGCCTTGCGCCTGGTGAGGCTGCTGGTCCTGTGAATGACCCCGCAGGCGAGGGGGAGCTTGATGGCTAAGTCGAACAACGAGATGGCCCGTCGCCAGACCAAAGCCCTTACCGGCGACGAGGCCGAGAAGCTCTTCGAAACCGTTGACGAGACGGGCCACTCCAACGAAGAGGTCGCCCGCCGCGAGCGCAGGCGCCGCAAGGAGAAGGGCGCGGGCGTCGACATCGACCCGCTTTCCGCCGACGACCCCTCCGGTTCCAACGTGGGCAAGGTCATCGCAAAGACGGCCGTTGGCTTTGTGCTGGTCTTTCTTGTGATTGTTGTTGTCGGACAGGTCATTTTTGGCGTGGTGCGTCGCTCCAACACCGCTGACCTCGCGCACAACGTGACGGTTGCCACGGTGGCTTCGGCGCTGCGCGGCGGCGTCGAGTGGGGCAACGGCTTCACGCAGTTCCCCGAGGACTTCTCGGTGCAGGAGGCGGACGAGAACACCGGTACCGTCGAGGTGACCGTGATTGACACAAGCTCGGAGGATGCGCTCGAGTGCTTTGCCGGCTCGCAGGTGCAGGCCTCGGCTTTCTCGGTGAACTGCCTGCTCAATCCCAACATCAACACCGTTATCTATCACGTGAACGTTCACATGGACGAGAACGGCAAGTTCAAGACGTCGCAGCTCTTTGGGTTCCTCAAGCCCACCGGCGACGTGACCTCGTTCATCACGTTTGTGTGGTCCAAGACGCAGAGTTCCACGGGCGTGAACTTTAATTGCAACATTACGGGTGTGGACGAGACGCTTGAGGAGGAGTTGCGCGACCAGGTCACCACGTCGTTTACGCCGGTTGCGATTCTGAATGACCTCACGGGCGGCTCGACGGGGAGCGATGCGGAGACAAGCAGCGAGTCCGGAGATGCGTCGACCGACAGCGGGAAGTAGGTGCGGCGCCCGTCGGGCGGCGTTTGGCGGCCAGCGTCATGCCGCGTGAGTTTGCCGTTTAGGGCGGGCTAACCGTTCGGAATTCGCGGCATGTCCGGTCCTGCCGCGACTCCTCGCCGTTTAGGGGCCCCTAAACGTTCGAAAAAGTCCTAACCGGCGAGAATCCGCGGCATTGCCGTGAGACCCGACGCCCCGCGCCCGCCGTCGCGCCTCGCGCCGACGCCCGCCGCCGCCACGGGCACCGGTGCTACCCCACCAGTGCGGCGACCTGCCCCAACAGGCTCTCGAACGACACCCCGCGCACCTCGTTATCCGGTTGCAGCCGCGTGATGCGCATGGCGTCGCGCACGAAGTCCGTGGCAAACGCCACCGCGTCGTACACGCTGCGACCGCACATCACGGCTCCGGTGAGTGCCGAGGCAAACAGGTCGCCGGTCCCGTGGGTCATGAACGGCAGCTGCTCGCCCACAACCTCTACCAGGTCGATCTTCTCGCCAGCAATGTAATTCCTGATAAGGCCGTCGCCGCGGACCACGCCCTTCACCACGACGAGACGAGCGCCCATACCCACAAGCTGGGCCGCATGCCGCTCGACCTCGGCCCGCGAGAGATCCTGCCCGCGGTAGGGTAGGCCGGTAAGCAGGTGCGCCTCGGTGAGGTTGGGGGTGAGAATGTCCGCTCCACTCACCAGCTCGCGCATCTTCTCGCACAGCTCAACCGTGTACGTGGGGTACATCTTGCCGCCGTCGCCCATCACCGGGTCGACAACGCGCAGCGCCTGCGGGTGCTCGCGGTACAGCCGCTGAATGGCGCCCACCTGAGCCGCAGACCCCAGAAACCCGGAGTAAATCGCATCAAGCTCGATGCCCTCCTTGGCCCAGGCGTCCAGGTAGTCGTCCAGGATCGGCGTCGTATCGTGCATGTAGAACGTGGGAAACTTGGTATGCGCCGAGAAGAGCGAGGTGGGCACGGGGCACACGTCGCACCCCGCCGCAGAGAGCACGGGGATGGCGATGCCCAGCGAGCACTTTCCGTATCCGCACAGGTCGTGCACGGCTGCGACGCGCGGGATGTACGCGCCTTCTCGCTGGTAAAGAATGAGATCCCTTGCGTTCATGCGGTGCCCTTCGGATCGTGTCTGGTTCGTCGCATCTGTTGCTGTTGGTCAATGATAGGCCCCAGCGCCCAGCTTCGCTCAGCTCCATCTATACTGTGATGGTCTCTGAACCCAACACTAAGGGGGTCCTATGGCGGACAAGCCGCTGGTGGGAATCATCATGGGGTCTAAGTCGGACATGCCGGCGATGGAGGCATGCACGGCTCAGCTAGACGAGCTGGGCGTTCCGTACGAGCTGGTCATCGCATCGGCGCACCGCGCGCCGCAGAAGGTCCACGACTGGGCCTCCACTGCGGCAGACCGTGGCCTCAAGGTGATTATCGCCGCTGCGGGCAAGGCCGCTCACCTGGGCGGCGTTGTTGCCGCCTACACGCCGCTGCCCATCGTGGGCGTCCCCATGAAGACGAGTGACCTTGGTGGCATGGACTCCCTGCTCTCTATGGTCCAGATGCCCTCAGGCGTGCCCGTGGCCTGCGTGGCTATTGGCGGCGCCAAGAACGCGGCCATCTACGCCACCCAGATTCTGGGGGCCACCATGCCGGAGTATCGCGAGAAGATCGTCCACATGAAGCAGCAGATGGCGGAGGCGTAAAGCCGCCGACGTTACCCGCTGCAACCAGGGAGGAAAGCACCGCATGAAGAAGGAAGAGCTGCTCGAGCAGATCAAGCTTGCCATGAAGGCACACGACAAGGCGCGCCTCTCCATCCTGCGCCAGGTCAACCAGGCCGTGAAGCAGGTCGAGGTCGACGAGCGCCGTGACGCCACCGAGGCAGACCTCACCAAGGCCGTGAAGAAGCTCCAGAAGGTCACCGCCGAAGAGCTCGACGGCTTGCGCAAGGCGGGCGCCGAGTCTCACGCCGAGCGCATCCAGGAGCTTTCGACGCAGGCGGACGTCCTTTCTCAGCTGCTGCCGCGCCAGCTCGAGGGCGCAGATCTTGAGAAGCTGGCCGATTCCCTCATCGCCGAGCTTGGCGCAACGTCCAAGCGCGACATGGGCAAGGTCATGGGTGCGCTCACCAAGGCGACCAACGGCAACTTCGACAAGCCCGCAGCCGCGGCGTACGTGGGAAGCAAGCTGTCCTAGCCCACTGCGCGCGAGAAAGGCAGTCACGTGTCAAACAGTCAGGGCAAGCACTTTGGCCAACCGGACGGAGGGGGCTCCGCGGCCCCCTCGCGCGGCGACGTCTCGGGCGACAAGCGCAGCACCGGCTTCATACCCGTGGTGACCGGCGACCCGTCCGCCAAGGGCGCCGGCGTCGGTGCTTCTCGCCACAACCGCCGCCTGAAGAGCGACAACTACCGCGAGACCGATCCGTATGACCTCTCCGGCCGTCGTTCCCGCGACCCACGCAAGCGGCGCAACCGCATCATCTCCACGATTCTCTTCATCGTGGGCATCGCGCTCATCGTGGCGGCGGCAGGCATGTACGGCTACTCGCAGTGGCAGTACCACGAGCAGGACGTCGAGAACGAGAAGCTCGCAGCCTACGCCACGGTGGATGACGAGGGCAACCAGCCGCCCGTGGTGGACTGGGCGGGCCTTAAGGCCGTGAACCCCGAGGTCGTGGGCTGGGTGCAGATTCCCAACACCGTGGTGAGCTTCCCCGTGTACCAGGCGTCGGATAACGACAAGTACCTCCATACCAACGCCGAGGGCAACTACTCGCTGGGCGGCCAGGTCTTCATGGACTACCAGAACCAGGCCCCGGGCATGCTTGACCAGCAGACCATCATCTACGGCCACCACCTGCGCAACGGCGCCATGTTCAAGCCCATCGCTGACATGGACAAGCAAGAGGCGTTCGACTCCGTGAACACCGTGTGGTACGTCACCGAGGACGCCACGTACGAGCTTGAGCCGCTTCTTCTCTACTACACGGACGAAAACGACACCAACGTGCGCGTGTTTGACTGGTCGACTGCGGACGAGTTCCACACGTACCTCTCCGACCTGCTCACAAAGTCGGTGACCAAGCGCTCTGATGCGGCGGATCTTATCGGCAAGTCGAGCCATGTGCTCACCCTGTGCACGTGCAACTATATCGACGGCTATGGCCGCACCATCCTGGTGTGCGTCCCCAAGAACGAGGTGGCACAGTGACGAAAGCGTCGTGGACGCAAGCGCCGGGGCCACAAGACCCCAGCGACGACAAGCTGCATGACGAGTGCGGCGTCTTTGGCGTGTGGGCGCCCAATCGCGACCCCGCGCGCATGGCGTACTTTGGTCTGCGGGCGCTGCAGCACCGTGGACAGGAATCGGCGGGCATTGCGGTGGGGGACGGTCGTACGGTCCTGGTGCGCAAGGACCTTGGCCTGGTGACGCAGGTCTTCTCCGAGGCAGACCTCGCCGCCATGCCCGGCAAGGTTGCCATTGGCCACTGCCGCTACGGCACGGCTGGCGCAAAGGGCTGGGAGTCGGCGCAGCCGCACCTCTCGATGATTAACGACGTGATCATCGCGCTGGCCCACAACGGTACGCTCGTGAACTTTGACGCCCTGCGTGGCGAGCTCATCGAGATGGGCATCCCCTTCCGCTCCAGTACCGACAGCGAGGTCGCGGCCAAGCTCATTGGCTACTTCACGCAGCGCGGGCACCGTCTGCGCACGGGCATCGCGCACACCATGCGCATGCTCGAGGGCGGCTATGCCATGGTGCTTGCCCGCGAGAACGCCCTCTATGCGTTCCGCGATCCGCATGGCATTAGGCCGCTGGTCCTGGGCAAGCTCGACGAGGGCGAGTGGGTCGTTGCCTCCGAGACCTGTGCCTTGGACATTGTTGGTGCTACCTACGTGCGCGAAGTTGCCCCCGGCGAGATCATTCGCATCTCCGACGATGGCTTCCGCTCCGAGCAGGGCGTGCCGCCGCAACCCCGCGCCGACTGCATCTTTGAGCACGTGTACTTCTCGCGGCCGGATTCCGTGAAGGACGGCAGCTCGTTCTACCTCATGCGCCACAACATGGGCCGCCGCCTTGCGCGCGAGACGCCCGTCGACGCAGACCTTGTCATCTCCGTGCCGGACTCCGGCACGCCTGCGGCAGAGGGCTACGCCGCCGAGCTTGGCCTGCCGTACGGTACCGGGCTCATCAAGAACCGATATGTGGCCCGTACGTTTATCCAGCCCACGCAGGCCCTGCGCCAGATGGGCGTGCGTCTTAAGCTCAACCCGCTGCCCGACGTGGTGCGCGGAAAGCGCATCGTGATGGTGGACGACTCAATCGTCCGCGGCACCACGTCAAAGCAGATCGTTCAGATGCTGCGTGACGCCGGAGCCACCGAGGTCCACATGCGCTCGGCCTCGCCCATGGTCACATGGCCGTGCTTCTACGGCATCGACACCGCTAACCAGGACCAGCTCATCGCCGCAAACATGTCGCTCGAGGAGATGCGTGATTTTATCGGCGCCGATACGCTGGGCTTCCTCTCCCCGCAGGGCCTCATCGACTGCGTGCCCCACGGTGGCTACTGCACGGCGTGCTTTACCGGCGACTATCCGGTGGCAATCCCGCGCTCGTTCTACGAGGAGAAGTTCCTGCCCAGCTACAAGCCGCACAACCTCATGCCGTCATCGCTCGAGTCGCACATGAGCATCGACGAGATTGCGCGCGAGGTCGAGCAGGAATCGGCGGTGCGGCTTGAGGCCGCTGGTGCAGCGCCTGCAGATGGCGGTACAGACGAGAACAACGAAGCAACCCCAGTGAGGAAGGATGCCAAAGATGGCAGATAAGCCCCAGCACGTCTCGTATGCAGACGCCGGCGTCGACGTGGACGAGGGCGCACGCGCCGTCGACGCGATCAAGGCGGCCGTGGCGTCGACCAACCGGCCCGAGGTCATTGGCGGCCTGGGTGGGTTTGGCTCGTGCTTCTCGATGGCTCCGTACAAGGACATGGAGGACCCGGTGTTGGTCTCGGGCACGGATGGCGTGGGCACCAAGCTTGCCATCGCGCAGCTGCTCGATCGTCATGACACGGTGGGCGAGGACCTTGTCGCCATGTGCGTGGACGACGTGGTGCCCATTGGCGCCGAGCCGCTGTTCTTCCTGGACTACGTTGCCATTGGCAAGCTTCGCGCCGAGCACGTTGCCAAGATCGTAGGCGGTATTGCCGAGGGCTGCCGCAAGTCTGGCTGCGCGCTTGTTGGTGGCGAGATGGCCGAGCACCCCGGCGTGATGAATCCCAACGACTACGACCTGGCCGGCTTTGTGGTGGGCGTGGTCGATCGCCCCAAGATGATTGGCCCGCACCTGGTGCACGAGGGCGACGTTATTCTCGGCCTTCCCAGCTCGGGCATCCACTCCAACGGCTACTCGCTTGTGCGCAAGGTGGCCATCGGGGGCAAGACCGTGGAAGAGCTCGAGCGCCCGCTTCCCGAGCTGGGCGGCGAGAGCCTGGCCGATGCCGTAATGCGCCCCACCACCATTTACGCCGGTGGCCTGGTGCGTGCCCTCAAGGCCGGTGTGCCCATCCACGCCATGGCCCACATTACCGGCGGTGGCATTACCGAGAATCTCAACCGCGCGCTGCCCGCAAACGTTAACGCCGTGGTGGATCGCGGCGGCGAGGACGGCCCGGCATGGGACGTGCCGCCGGTCATTACGTATATGGTGCGTGCCGCCGGCCTCACGCCTGACGAGGCGTACAAGACCTTCAACATGGGCGTTGGCATGAGCATCATCTGCGGCCGTGATGACGTGGACGAGGTGTGCGAGGGGCTTGTTGCCCAAGGGTTCTCGCCATTCGTGATGGGCGAGTGCGTTGCCGGCGAGGGCAAGGTGACCTATCGATGAGCATCAAGCTGGGAGTGCTGATAAGTGGCTCGGGCACCAACCTGCAGGCGCTTATCGACGCCGTTGCTGCCGGCAAGCTTGATGCCACCATCGAGCTTGTGGTGAGCTCGCGTCCGAGTGCGTACGGTCTTAAGCGCGCCGAGGCGGCAGGCATCCAGACGCTCACGCTCTCCAAGGAGATCTACGCCGATCCCATGGTTGCCGACGAGGTGATAGCCACCGAGCTGCGGCGCGCTGGCGTGGACTACGTGCTCATGGCCGGCTACATGCGGATGGTGCACGATCCCATCCTTGCCAGCTTCCCCAACCGCGTGGTTAACATCCATCCGGCGCTGCTGCCCAGCTTCAAGGGGGCGCATGCCATCCAGGACGCATTCGATTACGGCGTCAAGGTCACGGGCGTGACGGTTCACTTTGCCAACAGCGATTACGACTGCGGCCCCATCATCGCGCAGCGGCCGGTGGAGGTGGAGGAGGGCTGGACCGTCGACCAGCTCGAGGCCCGCATCCACGAGGTCGAGCACGAGATCTACCCGCATGTGGCGCAGCTCCTGGCAGAGGGATGCGTGCACGTGCGCGAGGACGGTCACGTGGTGATTGTCCAGGCGTAGCGCCCGTACTTGTCGCGGTCTTCCTCGCCCCTTCGGCGCCTTGCCGGAGGGGCTTTGTGTTCCTGTTGCACAGCTGCGTTGTCCGGGCCCGACCCCCGTTCCGGTCCTAGCTCCAACGTGCCCGCTACTCTCAGCTCAAAGGTTATCGCCATTTCTTAAAAGCAGTCCGGCTGACCTGCGTAAACGTGATGGCATTTTAAGAAATGGCGATAAACTACGGTTCAATGTCGCGGTGGAGGGGGCACCTAACCGTCACCGAGAACTGCTCGCGCTGGGCACAGGCGAGAAGAACGTACCTCTAGCACGGGCATTCGTACCGTTCATCCACATCTCATACTTTGGATGGATTTCAACTTTCCGACGTATCCGCATCATGCGTAAGTTGAGGGGTGTTATGCGGCTGCGCGACACCCAACGAGCACTCACTACGCTGGGGGCGCGATATGGAAGCGCACATATGTACAAGGTGTACGGAGTCCGGCGACCTTGGCCGGTGGCCGAGCGTGAATCGCCGGCAAATGGGAGCGAAACTTCGAATAACAAGCTTGTGCATTGCTGTCGGAGTTCCGACAGCAGAGGGGATATCTGTCCGGCCGTTTGCGTTTCAGGTTGGGGGTCAACTATGAGACACAGAGGAAGAACACTACTTCAAGGGTTACTTGCAGTCTTTGCTGCGCTTATCGCGATTGGCGTGACGCCGGCGTTTGCCGCCGAGCCGCCAGCCACCAGCAAGATCGTCACGCCAAATGGCGATGGGACCTACACGCTGAGCCTCAGCGTGACGGGCAAGTCGCGGGCGTCACAGGAGCAGAGCAAGGCTGACGTTATCGTCGTGCTGGATACCTCGACCTCGATGTCAGAGGGCACCGGCAACGGCACCCGCATACAGGTGGCGAGGCAGGCGGTCAACTCGCTTGCCCAGGAGCTTCTCGCGAACAATACGGACGAGAACCCCGACGCGGTGACGCTCTCGCTCGTTACGTTCGACAATTACGCCACCACGAAGATCACGGGAACGACGGCATATACGACGTTCTCCAACGCCGTTCCCTCAAGCGTTCAATACAACCGTGGCACCAACTGGGAGGACGCGCTCAAGGTCGCAAACGCTATCCAGACGCGCGATGGCGCCGACGTCTACGTCATCTTTGTCTCTGACGGCAACCCGACCTTCCGTGACACGCATGGCGGTTCTTACGGGCAGACCAGCGGGGAATTCACCAAGCACACGTCGGGGACGGGATTAAACCAAAAGACCTATTACGGTTCTGGTAATTCTGACAACAACGGCCTGAACCTTCAGTACGCAAAGAACCAGGCCTCGGCAATTGCCGGCGAAGGTCACACGCTGTTTTCTGTTGGCGTCTTCGGCAACGTCTCCAACATGCAGAGCATTGCCCAGGTAGCCGGGCAGAGCAACAACTACTACAGCGCCTCGGACAGCGCCGCTCTCAACGCCGCCTTTGCGAACATCATCAATACCATCACGCACAACCTTGCCTACAGCAGCGTGAAGGTGACCGATGGTCTCACGTCGCTTGCGGCGTCCGTGCTTGTGAGCGGCACGGCCGATGGCTTCACCTATACCCAGACCAAGAACGGCGTGACGAGCGATTGGAATGACGCCCCCGCCGCCACGTTCGCGGGCTCCGCGGTCTCCTGGGACCTCTCGTCCCTTGGCTCCCTCGAGCATGGCGTCACCTACACCGTGAGCTTTAGGGTGTGGCCGAGCCAGGAAGCCATAGACAAGGTTGCCGAGCTGCAGAACAGCGGCACCACAACCGGTCTGCCCGAGAACATCGTCTACAACTCGGGCACTGGTGCCTATGGCATCAAGACCAACACCGCCGCGAGCGTGGCATATACGCAGACGAGCACCACGACGACCAAGGTGCTGCCGGATGGTGCGGTGGAGAACGATGACGGCACCTGGACCCACGATGGCGTCACCTATACCTATGCGAACGGGGTGTACACCGGTACCAAGTCCGATTCTGGCATCGCCCCTCTCAACCAGCCCGACCCCATGCCCGTAGATACGCCCACCATCAACGTGAGCAAGGAGTGGGTTGACTCCTCGAACAACGCTGCGGACCGTCCCTCTGGCGACATCACCCTGAACGTCCAGCTTGACGGCACCACCTTCACCACGGTGACCCTCAACCCCAACAACAACTACCAGGCCGAGGTGCACGTGCCCTACGGCATCACTACCAGCGGCGAGGACCTCACCACTGGTCACAGCATGTCCGTCACCGAGGACGGCGTCGACGAGCACTACGAGCTGAGCACCGAGACGGTCAGGCCCATGCTGGTCGACGGTGTGCTGGCGATGGGCGGCAACGGTGACACGACCCTCACAGCCACCAACACGCTCAAGAGCTCGATCAAGATCTCCAAGAGCGTCACGTCCGATGACGGCACGTATCCCGCAGACGCCAACTTCGACTTCAGCGTCACCGTGACCACGCCGGACGGCTCGAGCGTCCCGTACACGGTCTTTGCAGCAGACGGCACAAAGGCGTCGGCTGGCATCCTCACGAGTGGAAAGGCGTCGGCTGTAACCCTCGCTGCCGGTCAGCACATCCTTATCGACAAGGTTCCCACAGGTTCCACGTACTCGGCAGCCGAGACCTCCTCGCCTGCTGGTTGGACCCTCGCGTCTCTCGCGTCTGATGGCGGCAGCGACGAGGTGAGCGGCAATGCCGTTTCTGGCACCATCGCCGAGGGTAACATCCAGCGCGGCGTGACCTACACCAACAAGTTCACCCCCGTCGAGTCGAGTCCCACCGGTGCAGGCAACCTCACGGTTACCAAGACGCTCGCTGGCCGTACGCTTGAGGAGGGTCAGTTCTCGTTCACGCTCACGGCACTTGACGGGGCGCCTGAGCCCGCGTCGACAACGGTAACCAATGCGGCCGACGGCACCGTCTCCTTTGGCAGCATCAAGTTCGACAAGGTCGGCGTCTATACGTACAAGCTTGGCGAGAAGAACGACGCTGCCGCTGGCTACACCTACGACACCACCGCCTACACGTTGGTGGCAACGGTGACGGCCAACGCCAACACCAATGCTCTCGAGGTTGCGTGGTCCATCGATGGGTCCGATTCCTCCGCAGTAACGTTTGACAACTCCTACGCAGCCTCCGGGTCCACGACCATCAACGCCACCAAGACGCTCACCGGCCGCGACATGGCCGCCGGCGAGTTCACCTTCAAGGTGACCGACGCCAAGGACAACGTGGTAGCAGAGACCACGAGCCCCAGGGCAGGCGACGGCACGCCCGCCTCACTGCGCTTTGGAACCTTCAGCTACTCCATCGAGCAGGTGGAGAGGGACATTGCGGCCGGAATCGCAAAGGAGTATCCCACGGTTAACGGTGGTGTGGGTGCCGCCTATCACTACACGGTCTCCGAGGAGACGGCCGGTCTTGCCGATAAGGGCGTAACGCCTACCGTCAACACGCTTGGCATTGACGTAATCGTGACGGACAACGGAAACGGCACGCTCAACGTCCAGGTAAACTATCCCCAGGGGTCAAACGACACCCTCGCGTTCCAGAACCAGTACAAGACGGGCAGCGTTGACCTCGTGATTTCTGGAAGCAAAAAGCTCGTTGTATCCGACGGCCTCGTTGGCCCCGGTGGCATCGCAGGCAAGTACACCTTTGAGCTTGTCGACGCTGACGGCAAAGAAGTGGCAACCACCACCAACCAGGCAGGCGGCACCATCGCCTTCCCCGCCATTACCTTCACCGACGATGGCACCTATACCTATACGGTTACTGAGTCCGGTACTATCCCCGGCGTGACCAATGACGCTGACGCCACAAAGACCGTGACGGTCCGCGTGACCGACGATGGTCTTGGCCATCTTGCGGCTGAGACGGTCGAGGGCGACTCATCCATCGAGGGCGACGACTTCACCTTCACCAACACCTATGGCGTCGAGAACGTAGTGGCCTCCGACCTGGTCGAGGCTTCCTCTCCGTGCCTGAGGGGCTCACCGGTCCTGGCGATATCGCAGGCAAGTACACCTTCACGGTTGAGGCCGTGACGGAGGGTGCCCCCATGCCCGTGAACACCACGGTCGAAAACGCGGACGGCGAGGGCACTGCCACGAGCTTTGGCGAGGTTACCTATACCAAGCCAGGCACCTACGTCTATCGTGTGACAGAGTCTGGCAGCGTTGACGGCGTGACAAACGACGCCGAAGCCGCCACCGGCAAGACCGTGACGGTTGTTGTCACCGATAACGGCGACGGTACCATGTCTGCCGAGACGAGCGGCGCGGCCACCTTCACGAACACCTATGTGGCCGACCCCGTCACCCTTTCTGGTGACACTGCCCTGCGCGTGACCAAGAAGGTCGTGGGCCACGATGCCTCGACCGGATTCGCCTTCACGCTGGCACAGTCGGACAATGACGCCAACCGGGCAACCATCGCTGCCGGTGGCTCCTCCGTCGTCACCGACGTCCTTGCCGACGGCGACGAGCAGACCGTCAAGTTCGACCAGGTGACCTTCTCCGCTCCGGGAACCTACCACTTCACCATCACCGAGGAGGGCGAGGACGGTAACGGTTGGACCTGCGATCACCGCACCAGCAACGTCACAGTCACGGTGACCGACAACGGCACCGGTCAGCTTGTCGCGACCGTCGACGGCAACGATCCCGTTGTGACCAACAGCTACACTGCCCAGCCCGTTACCCTCGCGGGCGACACGGCAATCCAGGTGACCAAGGAGGCCCATGGCCACAGCACGAGCGAGGTGTTCGGGTTCGTGCTCACCCCGGACTTTGACCTTGCCGAGTCTGGCGTGACCATCGCCAACGACAAAGCCACCACCTCCGGCACCATCGCCGATGGTGGCGCCCAGACCGTCGCGTTTGGTGACGTCACGTTTACCAAGGCCGGTGTCTACCGCTTCCATGTGAACGAGACCCCGGGCAGCGCAGGCGGCTGGTCCTACTCGACCGCCCAGCCCGAGATCGTGGTTGTGGTGACCGACAACAATGCCGGCCAGCTCGTTGCCACCTATTCTGACAACAGCAACAACCCGACGTTCGAGAACTACTACACGGCAACCGGCTCTGTGACCGTCTCGGCAACCAAGGCCCTCGCCGGTCGAGCCATGGCTGCGGATGAGTTCGCCTTCACCATCAAGGACGCAAAGGGCGGCATCGTTGCCACGGCCACGAATCCCGCCGCGAACGACGGCGAGGCCGCAGCCCTGAGCTTCCGTGCGCTCGAGTTCAACACCGACGAGCTTGCGGACGATGTTGCCAATGGGCTTGCCACCGCGAACGAGGACGGCACCTTTACCTATAGCTACCTTGCGGCGGAAGACACAGCAGCGCTGCCCGGTGGCGTCAAGGCTGGTGCGAAGAGCTTCGACTTCACCGTGACAGTCTCCGACAATGGCGACGGCACGCTTGCCGCCAATGTCAACTACCCCGACGGCGCAAGTGGCCTCTCCTTCACGAACAGCTATGAGGCCAAGACGGCAACGGCAGTCACGCTCGATGCCACCAAGACCCTCACTGGGCGCGACATGACCGCAGGAGAGTTTGACTTCAAGGTGACCGACATCAAGGGCAACGTGGTTGCCACCGCCACGAACGATGCCGCTGGTGACGGCACTGCCGCCAACCTCGTGTTCACCTACGGCGATGGCAGCGCCGAGGGCCTGAGCTACTCGCTCTCCCAGATCGAAGCCGACATCAGTTCTGGCATTGCCGAGGACAGCCCGGCAGATCCCGACAGGCCCGGCAGGACCGCCATCTATCGCTACAACGTTTTCGAAGACACCACGGCTCTCCCGGCTGGCGTGAACGCGGTGAAGGACACCTTCTCGATCAACGTCCTCGTGGTGGACAACGGCGACGGCACCCTGAGCGCCACCGTGAACTACCCCACCGGTGGCCTTGCCTTCATGAACTCCTACGACGCGGATGACGCCGAGATCTACATCAACGGCGCCAAGAGGCTCATGGTCGACGACGAGCTTGCGGGTCCCGGTTACATTACCGGCAAGTATGAGTTCACCATCGCGGCCGCTGACGGCACCCCATGCCCGAGACGACAACCGTCCCCAACCAGGAGGGCGGCAACATCGAGTTTGGTCCCATCAGCTACAACGCCGCAGGTACCTATACCTACACCATCACCGAGTCCGGGACCGTTGCCGGAGTGACCAACGACCCCGATGCCACCAAGACCGTCACGGTCAAGGTGACCGACGAGGGCGGCTACCTCGTCGCCAGGAAGGTCGACTCCACCGGCGCCGTGGTAGAGGGTCCCGACTTCATCTTCACCAACACGTATGGCGTGGAGGACAACGTCCTCTCCGGCGACAACGCGCTGCGTGCCACCAAGATGCTCGAGGGTCGCGACCTCAAGGCCGGCGAGTTTACCTTCTCGCTGACTTCCGACGAGGCCGATGCCCCCATGCCCGCCAGCACGACGGTTTCCAATGACGAGAACGGCAACGTGGTCTTTGGCGATATCGCCTTCACGCAGGCCAACGTCGGAAAGACCTATCGCTACTTCATCAGCGAGGACGCCGGCAGAGAGGGCGGCGTCACCTACGACACCGCTACTCGTGCGGTGACGGTCGAGGTTGTCGACAACGGCGACGGCACCATGTCGTTCAACGTCACCGGCAACAATCCCACGATCACCAACACCTACACGACCAACGAGGTCACCGTCGACCTCGGCGCCCGCAAGACCCTCACCGGGGCAACGCTTCAGGACAACCAGTTCGAGTTCCAGATTGCCTCCGGCGATGCCGCGGTCCTCAAGAGCAACGATGCCAAGGGCAACGTGAGCTTCTTCTCCGTCACGTACACCCTGCGCGAACTTGCCGACGTCGCTCCTGCGGCGGATGGTACTCGTAGCAAGACGTTCATCTACACGGTCACCGAGGTCATCCCCTCCGACGCCGTGAACGGTGTGAAGGACGGCATCAAGTACGACGAAGCCGAGCATGTCATCACCGTCAAGGTGACCGACAACGGCAAGGGCGAGCTTCTCGCCGACGTCCAGGGCAACAACCCCACGTTCAACAACGTCTACACCTCCAAGCCCGTCACGCTCTCTGGTGACGCTGCGCTCATGGTGACCAAGCAGGTCACGGGCTTTGACAGCTCCGAGTCCTACGTCTTCGGCCTCGCGCTGGCTTCCGGCGACGCCTCTGCCGTGAGCTTTGCTGACGGTGCAACCACGGCAACGACGTCCTCCTCCATCAAGGACGGCGCGACCGAGACCGCCTCCTTTGGTGCGGTGACCTTCTCCAAGGTCGGCACCTACACCTTCAACGTCACCGAGGCGCAGGGCTCAAAGACGGGCTGGACGTACGACAAGAGCTCGCACGTCATCACGGTCAACGTGGCAGACAACGGCAAGGGCCAGCTCGTGGCCACCGTCACGGGCAACAACCCCACGTTCGAGAACAGCTATGAGGCCTCAGAGTCCGACGGCGTCGTGGTTGTCGCCCAGAAGGTCCTCTCCGGCGCCCCGCTCATGGCCGGCGAGTTCTCCTTCCAACTGGTTGACGCAGACGGCAACGTTGTCCGCGAGGCGACGAATGCCACCGACGGCTCCATTGTCTTCGATCCCATCACCTATGCCGCACCCGGAACCTATACCTACACCCTGAGGGAGGTCGCCGGCTCCAACCCAGGCATGACCTACGACTCCACCGCCCATACGGTGATCGTCGTGGCGACCGATGACGGCACTGGCCAGATTCATGCCGCCGTCACCAGCCTGACGCCCACGTTCACCAACAGCTACGCGTCCGGCGTGGACGACCCCGTTGTGCTTACCGCAAAGAAGGTCCTTGAGGGCCGCAGGCTCGAAGCTGGGCAGTTCTCGTTCCAGCTCCTTGACGAGAATGGCAAGCAGGTGGGCGAGCAGGTGACCAACGACGCGTCCGGTTCCATCCAGTTCTCCGCGCTGCGCTACTCGCAGGACGACTTCAATGGCATCGAGCCTGACGAGAACGGCACCCGTACCAAGACCGTCACCTACACGGCGCACGAGGTCGTGGGCAATGCCGGCGGCTACACGTACTCCCAGAACGTCGCCACCTACAAGCTTGAGCTTGTCGATACCCACGACGGCAAGATCACAGCAACGCTGAAGGACGCCACGAACACCACGTTCACGAACATCTACGGGACGCAGCCCGTGACCGCCAAGTCCTTCTCGGCAACCAAGGTCCTTGAGGGCCGTGGCCTGGCGGAGGGCGAGTTCGAGTTCCAGCTCACCGCCACCGATGGCATGCCCATGCCCGCCACCACGACGGTGGCCAATGCTGCCGACGGCACGGTGACCTTCTCGCCCATCACCTACCACCTGGGCGACCTTGCCGGCGAGACCTCCAAGACCTTCACGTACACCATCTCCGAGGTCGCCAACGGCGAGGCGGGCGTGACCTACGACGAGGCCAAGCACACCGTCTCCGTCACGGTGACCGACAACGGCGACGGCACGCTGAGCGCCTCCGACCCGGTCTACGACGAGGCTTCGGCAGCGGCGCCCACGTTCACGAACGCATACAAGGCTGGCGAGGTGACCGTTGGGCTGCCGATGCTGACCAAGGTTGTCTCCGGTGACAAGACCGAGCGGTACCCCACGTTTGGCTTTGTCCTCGAGCCGCTTGACGGCGCGCCTGTTCCCGATGGTGGCGTGACTTCCTTCTCGGTTGACGGCGCGGGCAGCCTGGAGCTTGGTTCCATCACCTTCGACAAGGTCGGCACGTACTCCTACAAGGTGTACGAGCTTGCTGGCAACGCCGGGGGCTGGACGTACGACGGTTCCGTCTACACCGTGACCTACACGGTAATCGACGACGGCTCCGGCGTGCTCCAGGCAACTTCTGCCATCACCAAGGCCGACGGTACCGCATCCGACGCAGTGACCTTCGAGAACGTCTACACCGCGCCTGAGCCCGAGCCCAAGCCGGAGCCGGAGCCCGAGCCTGCGCCCGTGTCAGTACCCAAGGCCGAGCCCAAGAAGCCTGCCATCCCCAATACTGGCGACGCTACGCAGACCGCTCTTCCTGCCGGTCTTGCGGTCGCCGCAGTGGCAGTGCTCACAACTGCCGTGGTGGTGCGAAGGAAGAGCCGCAACAGCAAGTAGCGACGCATTTGGCGCATCGTACGCGGCGTTGAACGGCGCCCGCCCCCTGACCCCCAGGGGCGGGCGCCGCCTTTATGAGACAAAGGTGAGACAAAGGGACAGTCCCTTTGTCTCACCTTTGTCTCATCTCCGCATGAGCGTTGCGACGCACTCAACATGCTTTGTGTGCGGGAACATGTCCACAGGCTGTACGCGCTCAAGCCAATAGCCACCCTCGCGCAGCATCTCGATGTCGCGTGCCTGCGTGATTACGTTGCACGAGACGTACGACACGCGCTCGGGTCCAAGCGCGCACACCGCCGAGAGGAACTCCGGCGTCGAACCGGCGCGCGGTGGGTCCATGATGAGCGCGTCAAAGCGCTCCGCTCGTCCGTTGCGCACCGCGGCTACCAGGTATTCCGTTGCGTCCGCGCGCACAAAGCGGCAGCGCTTGTCCAGCCCGTTGGCAATGCCATTGCGCCGCGCCGCCGCCACCGCGCCGCCAATCTGTTCCACACCCACGACCTCGACGTCAGGGCACTCGTGCGCGGCGCAGATGCCGATGGTTCCCGTGCCGCAGTATGCGTCGAGCAGCCGCATGCCGGGCACAACGCCCGCTCCGGCAATGGCCAGTCGGTAGAGGACCTCGGTCTGCGCCGGGTTTGTCTGGTAGAAGCTCGTGGGGCCAATCTCGAACGAGCACCCCAGCAGTCGGTCGTGCATGACGCCAGGGCCATACAGCGCGCGGCACTCGCGGCCAAGAATCGCGTTGGTCCTGCGCTCGTTGATGTTCTGGACAATGCTTGTGACCTGCGGTTGGTTGCGGAGGATGTCTTTCACGAACTTCTCGGCGCGAGGAAGCCTTGGCCCGTTGGTAACTACGGTGAGCAGGCACTCCCTGGTGGCGTAGCCCATGCGCACCACGGCATGGCGCAGTACGCCGCTCCCGCGGTCCTCTTGGTAGGCGGGGATGCCGCAGCGCTCGGCCGCGCGCGCCACGCTGTTAAGCACATCTCGCGCGCCCGGCGCCTCTACCAGGCATGACGAGCAGGGCACAATGCGATGCGATCCGGCGGCATAGAACCCGCAGCGCACGCGTCCGTGCGAGCCCGGAGCAAACGGCGTGGCAGCCTTGTGGCGGTAGCCGCGCGGCTCGTCCATGCCGCAGATCTTCTCGAGTGTGGCGCCGTCTTGGCGAACCGCCTGGCCAAGGACCTCCTCGACCAGCGCCTGCTTGCGCTCAAGCTGGATGGGATAGGGTACCGCGAGCCACTCGCAGCCACCGCAGGACTTTGCGATGGGGCAGGTGTAGGTGCGATATCCCATGGGTCTCCAGTCAACGTAGCCGGTTTGCGCGATGCGTGACTCTCAGCATACACGCACCAAACGTGCTGGGCACCCGGGCCTTGCCATCTACGTATTCCCAGCGCAGGGGCCAAAATGTCCTTGTATGTTTGCCGCGCCGGGCGTATAGTTCTCTCAGATTTAAACGCAGGTCAAAAACTGCGTGTCACAAAGCGCATTAGCAAGGGAGCACGTAAATGCAGTCAAAGATTGCCCACGCGGCAGAGCGCAAGGCGTTTAGCGTCGCGCTCGACCAGATCATCAAGGCCGCCTCTGGCGATGATCGCGAGAAGAACCTCGACAAGCTCATTAACATGGCCGGTAACCTGCTCAAGGACACCGCCCCTGGAGTCACGCGTGGCCTCAAGGCTGGTCTCTACCCGGGTTCCAAGTGGGAGCAGTTCCTCTGGAGCGTCATCGACGAGACTGATCCGCACGTGCTCAAGACCGTCGTTCTCAACGGTGGCTACGAGGCAGCCTTCCGCGGCCTGCGCAACACCACGGCCAACGCTGACAAGTACCAGTGCAACGTGCCCTGGATTATCATCTTCGACCCCACCAGCGCCTGCAACAAGCACTGCGTTGGCTGCTGGTCGGCCGACTACGAGAAGTGGCAGAACCTCACGTACGAGGAGTGCGACAAGATCATCACGCAGGGCTCCGAGCTTGGCTGCCACCTCTACATGATGACCGGCGGCGAGCCCCTGGTGCGCAAGAAGGACGTTCTGCGCCTCGCCGAGGAGCACAACGACTGCCTCTTCAACATCTTCACCAACGCGTCTCTCATCGACCAGGCGTTCTGCGACGAGGTCAAGCGCCTGGGCAACATCGTGTTCTCCATCTCGCTTGAGGGCTACGAGAACACCAACGACGCCCGCCGTGGCGAGGGCTCCTACAACGAGGTCATGCGTGCCATGGACCTTCTCCACAAAAACGGCCTGCTCTTTGGTACCTCCACGGCCTACACCCGCGCCAACACCGAGACCGTGACGTCCGACGAGTACTTTGACCTCATCATCAACAAGGGTGCCCGCTGGGCCTGGTACTTCCACTACATGCCCGTGGGCGAGGGTGCCAACGCCGACCTCATGCCCACCATCGAGCAGCGTGAGTACATGTTGCACCGTATCCGTGAGGTGCGCGGCATCACCGGCGGCAAGCCCATCTTTGCGATGGACTTCCAGAACGACGGCGAGTACGTTGGTGGCTGCATTGCTGGCGGCCGCGTCTTCTGCCACATCAACGCCAAGGGCGACGTGGAGCCGTGTGTCTTCATCCACTACTCCAACGCCAATATCAAGGACCAGGACCTTCTCGACTGCCTGCGCCAGCCCGTCTTCCAGGCCTATCGCGAGAACTACCCCTGGAACGACAACATGCTGCGTCCTTGCCCCATGCTCGAGAACCCCGAGATGCTGCCCAAGATCGTGCATGCCGCCGACGCAAAGTCCACGGAGTACATCTCGCCCGAGGACGTCGACCACCTGTGCGCCCGCACCACGCCCTACGCCGAGAAGTGGGCTCCCGAGGCCGAGCGCCTGTGGCTTGAGGAGCACCCCACCGGCAAGAAGATCTACGCGGACAAGATGTCCAACGAGAAGATCTCCCTCAAGGCAAAGCTCATCGCCGAGGAGGACGCCAAGGCCGAGGAGGCCGTCAAGCAGGACTAGCTGCGGCTGGTTTGCTCTTGGCACATCGTAATTGCTGGCCCCGGGCTTCGTGCCCGGGGCCTTTTTCGTCGCTATTACGTGGACGCGTGTGCCGCGACGGCAGCGTCCTTCTCGCCTATGGCATCGCGCCTGCGGCGCATGCGCCCACGCTGCCCGATGCGAGCGAATCCGTCGCAGCTCACGCGGGTAAGGTGAATCCAACGCGCGGCGTCTGCCGCGCAGCGACAAAGGCACGGTGGCTTCGCCGTTGCGCTTCCCCTCGGCGATGCCGCCCTGGCATGCGGCTCGAGGAGGAACCATGGCTACAGCAAGCACTGAGAAGGTCAAGAACGTGGTCCTTGTGGGCCAAGGCGGCGTGGGCAAGACCATGCTGGCCGAGGCCATGCTGCACCTGACGGGCAAGACGACCCGTCTGGGCGGCCACGCCGGCACCAAGCCCACGCTGGATTACGACGCGGAGGAGGGCGAGCGCGGCTTCTCGATCTCTACCACCATTGCCCCCGTCGTCTGGGGGAACACCCGCATCAACGTACTTGACGCCCCCTGCTACCCGGACTTTGTTGGTGATGCCTATGCGGCCATGAGCGCGTGCGAGACGGCTCTCTTTGTGGTCGACGCCGCGGGCGGCCTTGGCACCGTGACCACGCGCCTGTGGTATGCGGCCGAGAACCTCTCGCTTGCGCGTGCCATCTTCGTGAACCGCTGCGACCGTCCGGACGCAGATTACGACGTGACCCTCGAGAACCTGCGCGAGCACTACGGTAACAACCTGGGCGCGGTTACCGTCCCCATGGGTACCGGTGACGCGTTTGACGGCGTCATTGATGTTGTCCACATGAAGGCGCGCCACCTCGAGAACGGCAAGCCCGTGGTGACTGACGTCCCGGCCGAGTACAAGGACGCAGCCGACGAGGCGCGCGCCAACCTCACTGAGCTTGTGGTTGAGGCCGACGACGAGCTCATGATGCGCTACCTCGAGGGCGGCGAAATTACTCAGGCCGAGCTCGAGGGACTTCTCGGCAAGGCCATGGCCGAGCGCGTGTTTGTTCCCGTCTTCGCCGGATCCTGCGTGCGCGAGGAGGGGCTCTTCTCGCTTATGGATGCCGTTGTTGGCTGGTTCCCCACAATGGCAGACTTTGGTCGCATCCCGCTGGTCAATGGCGAGCAGCTTGACATCTCGCCTGACGACGACCGCCCCGTTGCCTTTGCCTTCAAGAGCCTCAACGACCCGCAGAACGGGCGCCTCTCCTTCCTCAAGGTGCTGGCGGGCACCCTCACGCCGGGTATCGAGCTCACCAACGCGCGCACGCGTAAGACCGAGCGCTTGGGGCACCTCTACCTCATGTGCGGACGAGAGACCGAGGAGGTGCAGAGCGCTGCCGCGGGCGACATTGTGGTGGTGCCAAAGCTCGAGGCCATGACGGGCGACACGCTCTCCGTCACCGGCAAGGTCGAGGCGGCGGCGTTCAGGTTCCCCAACTCGCTTTACCGCATTGCCATCGAGCCCGACAAGCGCGGCACCGAGGGCAAACTGTACGCGTTTCTCGAGAAGGCCGCCGACGCCGATCCCACGCTCAAGGTCGAGCGCGATGAGGACACTGGTCAGACGGTCATCTCGGCAATCGGTGAGGCGCAGGTGAGCGTGCTGCTCGACCGCCTCGAGGACCGCGCGGGCGTGACGGCGCACACCGTGGCGCTGCGCATCCCGTATCGCGAGACCATCCGGCGCGTGGCCTCCGCGCAGGGCCGTCACAAGAAGCAGACTGGCGGTGCCGGCCAGTACGGCGACTGCTGGCTGCGCATCGAGCCCAATCCCGGCAACGGCTACGAGTTTGTGGACGAGGTCGTTGGCGGCCACATTCCTCGCGGCTTCATCCCTGCCATAGACAAGGGCGTTCAGGAGACCATGCGCGAAGGCGTGCTTGCCGGCTACCCCATGATCGACGTCAAGGTTGCCGTGTACGACGGTTCGTACCACCCGGTCGACTCCAACGAGATGGCCTTTAAGACCGCCGCGCGCATCGGCTTCCAGAAGGCCGTCGCCCAGGCCGAGCCCGTGCTTCTCGAGCCCATGGCACACCTGTGCATTACCGTGCCCGACAGCTACGCCGGCTCCGTGATGGGCGACGTCTCCGCTTCGCGCGGCCGCGTCGAGGGCATGTCCGCGGGTACAGGCGCTGCGGTTGGTGAGACGACCATCGAGGCGACCATACCGTACGCCGAGGTCACCGACTACGCCACGCGGCTGCGGTCGCTCTCGCGCGGTACTGGCGAGTTCGAGATGGAGCTCTCGGGCTACGAGCAGGTTCCGCACGACATCCAGGCTAAGCTTGCCGCCGAGTACGCCGAGAGGCGCGCCGCGGGCGAGAAGTAGACAACGCGTTATTGGCGTTTTGCGAGGTACATAGGGGTAACGAGGCCGGCTCATGGAGTCGGCCTCGTTCGTCTTCAGGAGAAATTCTGACAGCTTTCTTGCAGGCTTCTTCCCGGACTTGAGAGGTGACAGACCGTGGGGACACGACTGATCGTTGGGTTTGAATCCGCATTGAGCTTTTGGCGCTCATCGCGCGTTGCGCGTCTGGCAACCGGCGGCGTGCTGCTCGAGGAGGCTCGCTCGGTCTACGGCGTTGGGTCCAGAACCTTGGCGGAACGGGCGCGAGTGGCGCTTGGCGATTGTGGCTGTGACGGTCCGCTCGACGTTGTGCTTCCCCCGGGTGGGGTTCGACATAGCTGCCCATTGATCAGGGATCACAGGTGGAATGGCCCACCAGTAGACGAGGGTCTTTTCAAAATCGACGAACAGATTTACGTCTATCGAATGCCTGCCGTGCTTGTCCAACTTGCTTGCACGTGGGACGAGATTGATATCGCAACGGTCGCCATGGAGATGCTTGGAACCTACGGCCTTTCTGACCAGCTGGAACAGGGGTGGAGCGTAGACCTTGCCCCCTTGGTTACCTACGGAGAACTAACAAGCTACATTAGGGCGGCGGAGGCGCTCGGGATTCGCGGCGCAAAGCGTGCGGGGGAAGCGCTTAAGCTTGCTGTTCCAGGATCAAACTCGCCGCGAGAGACGGCGCTTGCTCTCTACCTCAGCTATCCGAGGCGGCGCGGTGGTGCCGAGCTCAGGGGCTACGTCATGAACAAGACGATTGAGCTGTCGGGCGAGCAGGCACAAATAGCGGGCCAAGGTCGCGTGAAACCAGATTTCCTATGGGAGGGCAAGCGCGTTACGGTGGAATACGACAGCGACCTCTCGCATCTCAACTCACTGCAAAAGACCAAGGACGAACGGCGCCGGAGCGCGTTGGAATCAGTGGGGTATAAATCGCTGGTAGTAACGAATGGAATAGCGGCAGACGAAGCCGCGCTTAGCGCGTTGACGACGCAGCTGGAGCGCTGGCTTGGATATCGAAGAAAGTCATTGAGCGAACGACAGGCCATGCTGAGGTCGACACTCGTGAGGCGGCTCTTTGGATAGCGCCCCGTTGCATCGTAACTGGTTGCTTCACACGTTGACAGAGCTTCTGGGGGTCGTAGTCGTTCGGGTCGCACGCTGGGCGAGAGTCCGATGCGTCGAAAGCGCCTTCGTTACACTGATTTTCGCTCTCGTGCATCGAACTGGCCTTCGTTACATGGGTGTTAGGAGAGGGCTCAAGTATCGAACCTCATATCTTGTGGGATTCTCTATCTATGGCACAACATGTGGTATGTAAAGAAGATCTCCTACTTAGGGGTACGCGAGAACTGGGTGTAACGAAGGCGGGTTCAGCGCACTAGGCCTGAAAAAAAGTGTAACGAGGACGGTTTCGATGCAACAACGCCCTCCTCGCGCTTCGCGCGAGGAGGGCGGGGCGCCGCAGGCGCCCCGCTATGAGGCCTCCAGAATACCGATGAGTGCTCGGTGGTCGGAGCCACTGACCTCAACGGTCTCGAGGTTGCTCACCACAATCCCCGAGGACTTCGAGTACACAAAGTGGTCGATCTCGATGAGTGACGGCACGTGGCTATTCGCAGGATACGTCATGTGGAATCCCTGTCCGCTCTGTTCGCCGGCATCCACAAACGTGCCGCCCAGCAGCTCACGGAAGCGAGCATGGTCCCAGGTCGAGTTGAAGTCGCCACAAAGCAGATAGGAGTGGTTGTACTCAGAGAGCGACTGGATGACAGAAAGCCCCTGGCTCCACTCGCTCTGGGCACCGCGTACGGGAGAGTTGGGGTGTACCGCAACTACGCGTACGGTCCTGCTTCCCACGGTGATATCGGCCGCGGGCATCGAACTCGTGTTGATGGGCAGTAGGTTAGTTGATACGTCCGACATGGGCGCTAAGGTCCAGATGCCGTTCCTGCCGCCGTTGTTGATCTGCGAGGCGGCGTCGGAGACCACGTGATATGGCAGTACCTCGTCGAGGCCAGCCTCGCTCAGGGCCTGGACCTCGGCGTCCGACAGCTCCTCAAGACACAGCACCTCGACGTGATAGCGCTTCACCACGTCAACGATTTCGGCCGCCGAGGCGTTTCCATTGCGGGTGTTGAGCGTCATTATTCGCGCGGCGTTGTCGTCTGTTGATGCGGAAGTCTCAACGCCTGTGAGCGCCGACGAACTTACGCGTGAAGTTGGAACGAAATAGCCAACGTGCCACACGACAAGTGTCGCAAGCGCGGCGCTACTCACCACCAGCAAGATTCGACGATGCCAAAGCGCCGAGAGGACCAGGCACACAAGCACGGGCACAAGGAGGATTGGCACAAACGAGACCAGCTCGGGAACGGCGCGTCCGTCGGAGGCAGATGCCGGCAGGCATCTAATCCCCATGAGTCCAAGGCAGGCCAGCATCACGAGCCACGCCAGAAGACCGGGAAACCTGTGGCGACGCTGGCTTGGCCTGTGGCCAGGTGTCTTTGCCCCGTGCGTCGGTTCAATCGCTGGGCCCGCCACCAGGGGCTCCGTGTCATCCATCATCGCTCCTCCCTTCCGCTGTTTGGCTCCGCGGTTAGCCCCAGCGAGTTCGTGACTGCCTCCAAGCAGCGAACGGAGTGCCAGATGGTATCAGCCAAATGTGGTGCCTTGGAGAACCCGATGGCCTCACGAGGTGCTCCCACTGCTTCTCCATGAACCACGAAAGGGTTACGTTTCGTGCGTATCTCCACGTCTAACGGGTATTTCTTATAGAATCAGAGCAACCGAGCCTGCCGCCGCCCTGGCGGTCCGGTTGTGCCCACATCGTCCGAGGAGGTTGCGCACTCGCGCATGGACATAGCCCTATCGATTCTTGTCACGTTTCTGCTCACGGTTGTAAACGGGTACTTCTCGATGTCGGAGATGGCACTCTCCACGGCACGGAAGGTCCTGCTCGATCATGACGCAGAGGAGGGTGACGCTCGGGCGGCCACTGCGGCAGACATGATTGACGACCCCACGCAGTTTCTCGCTGCCATCCAGGTTGCCATCACGCTTGTTGGGTTCTTCTCGTCTGCATTCGCCGCAACGAGCCTTTCCGAGCCATTCGGCCTGTGGCTCTCGGGCTTTGGCATGGACCTCGGCATCGCGAACGGCTTGGCCACGATTCTCATCACCCTCATCGTCTCGTACATCTCCATCGTGGTGGGCGAACTCGTGCCCAAGCGCATCGCCATGGCCGACGCCGAGGGCGTGTCCAAGCGCGTCGCCGGCTTTCTCCGCGGCTTCTCGCATGCCGTCAGGCCGCTGATCTGGCTAACCTCTGCGAGCGCCAATGGCCTTGCTCGTCTCATGCACGTGAAGTCCGCCGATGATCGCCAGGAGGTCTCGGAGGACGAGATCAAGTACATGGTCACGGACTCCGACGAGCTCTCCGACGAGGAGAAGTCGATGATTCACGAGGTCATCGACCTGGGCGACACCATCGCCCGCGAGGTCATGGTGCCGCGCGTGGACATGTGCGCCATGCGCGAGGACGCTACGCTCAACGAGGTGCTCTCCGTCATGCGCCGCACCGGCTACAGCCGCATCCCCATCTACCGGGGCAGCGTTGACCGCATCGTGGGTATCGCCCACATCAAGGACCTCATCTCGCCCATCATCGACGACGGTCGCGGCGGCGAGAAGATCTCGCGTCACATGCGCACTCCGGACTTTGTCCCCGACACCAAGGACATCATCCCGCTGCTCTCCGAGATGCAGTCAAGCCACGACCAGATGGTCATCGTGGTGGACGAGTATGGTGGCACGGCAGGCGTCATCACCATCGAGGACATCGTCGAGGAGATTGTGGGCGAGATCGAGGACGAGTTCGACCCCGACAACAAGTACCTCACCAAGCTCTCCGATCGTGAGTGGCTGGTCGACGGTCGCTTCTCGCTCGATGATGCCATCGACCTTGGCTGGCCTGTGGAAGACAACGAGGAGTACGAGACCATCGCCGGCTACATCACCGACATGGCCGACAAGCTCCCGCGTCCCGGTGACGTGATCACCAAGGACGGCTACACCTTCCGCGTGCAGTCCATGCGCGGCCGCCGTGTGGCCATGCTGCGCGTTACCGCTCCGGAGCCAGTCCGCGATGACGATGAGCCTGCTTCCGGCGTCGACGAGACCAATGAGGCCGAGAAGCAAGAGGCGTCCGGCGCGCTCGCCCCTTCTGAGGGGAAGGCGAATCCAGCCCTTCGCCAACCAGCTCCCGCCAATTTGCGTGAAAAGTCGCAACATAAGCCGAACTTGTCCGATTCGCATGGCGAAGAAGGGGAACAAGGCGCCTAGGGGTGCCGTTTGCCTGCGCCTTGGCTCTGTCTGCGCCCCACGTTGCCGCCTGATCCGTGCCGTCCGGCTGCGTACATGAGGTTCGGCCTAGGTTTTCACTACAATGGACCCTAGACTAGACCGCCTGTCCGCGTTCGCGGGCGCAGAAGAAGGGGAGCCGCACGATGGCCCAGCTCGTGGAAATCAAGAAGGTCACGGTAGGGCCGAGGGACCTCGACGCCCTCGTGGAGATTGCCCCCAACGCCCCGCTCATGACCAGCGAGGATATCGAGGCCACCGCGCGGGTCTTCCACCTCATGCCCGAGCTGGCAGACCACGTGTGCCTGGGCGACGCCGGCAGGCTCTTCCGCGACTCGATGGGCCATACCGAGCTTGCGCATCTCCTTGAGCACATGACGGTCGAGCTTCTCGCCCGCACCAACATCGCGGGCGACATCACCTGTGGCCGCACGTATCCCGTGGCTGGCAATGAGCGAGCCTTTGACGTGGTGTTCCCATGCCCCGATGACGTCCTGGTGACGTCTGCGCTCTCGAGCGCCGCGTGGATTCTGCAGTGGGCCTTCTCCGGTGGCGGCGAGCCCAAGCCCGACGTCGGCGCCATTGTCGATGGCATCGTGAGCCTGGTGCAGAGCGTCTCCGGCCCCAGCGCGGGCGAGGAAGAACCTGTCGAGCAGGACGAAGCCGTCCAGGAAGAGCCCCAGGAGTCGGCTGCCGATGGGGACGAGAATCCCACGGCGGAGCCCGAGTCCACGGAGGAGGCAGCGGAGGCGGCTGTTCCTGCCGTCCCGGAAAGCCCCGAGTCCACGCTCGTGTCGCCCGCACCCGTACCCGCACCAAGCGCTGCGAGCGCACAAGATGACGAGCTTGACGAGCCCGATGACGTCGTCGAGGAGGCGCAGCCAGAGCCGTCTGCGCCTGAGGCACCTTCGCCAGACGGCGGCGACTGGGACATGGCGAACATGCCGCGCCCTCGTCCGGTGAGGTAGGTCGCCCAGAAAGGCACTTCGCTCGCGCCGTACGCTGGCCGAACTCGTAGTTGGAAGCAAGAGGGTCGCATCTGCGTCCCGTAACGACAGGAGGATGTCATGAGCAAGACCGCTAGTTTCGTTCTCGGCAGCATCTTTGGTGCTGCTGCAGGCGTCGTCGCTGGCATGATGCTGGCCCCTCGCCCCGGTGCGGAGAGCCGCGCCATGGCCGCCGATGCCATGAACGACGCCTGGGACTCCGCCGTTGACACCTACGAGCGCGGTGCCCGCAGCGTCTCCGATCGCCTGGGCGACGTTCGTCCTGGCGTTGACGCCAAGACCGACGAGCTTCGGGCCAAGGTCGACCTCGCTCGCGAGCGCATGGACCAGCTCCGCGACTCGCTCTCCGAGGCCGTTTCCAGCACGTCCGCGCAGGTCTCTGACGCCATGAACACCGTGACCGACCGCATTTCGAGCATGGCTAGCGACGCGGCCGTCGCTAACGAGTCTGCCGCGCAGTCCGTGCACGTCGAGGTTGTCGACAACGACGAGAAGCCCGCAGAGTAGGTAACCGCCTCGCCAGGCAACTGCGGAGGCGACTCGTAACGGGTGCACGCATGGCGGGGTACCAGACGGTGCCCCGCCTGCTTGTTTGGCGTGCATGCTGGGACAACGTCGCCTTCGCGGTGCCTGCGCGAAGTGCGGTTGGGGAGTGATACCGTGGCCAAGATTAGTGACATGCAGGGCAAGAAGGTCTTCATCGCCAAGAAGGCTCGTGCAAAGAAGCCCAAGAAGGGCGAGAAGCCCGCAGCTGGCGAGCAGAGCGGCGAGCGCCTTTCCAAGCTCGGCAAGATTCACATGGCCGTGTTCACGCCTGACGGCCGCTCCATGGTGGGCTACCTGGTGGCGCGCCCTGATGTTGCCGGAATGGTCAAGCGCGAAGACGTCTTTGTGGCCTTCGACTCGCTGGCTGCCTGCGAGAAGGGCTTCCGCGTGGTAGGCGAGGAGGGCGCCTTCGACGACAAGGCACGCGAGCGCCTGGGAGTCGACTGGGACTCCTGCATCATGTGGGCGGGCATGGACGCCCGCACCGAGTCTGGCCGCGAGCTGGGCTACGTGGGCGACGCCGAGTTCGACGAGTCCACGGGTAAGGTGACCAAGTTCCTGGTGGGCGACGGCGGCATGGCCACGGCGCTCGTGGGCTCGGTTGAGATTCCGCCCAGCATGATGGTCGGCTACTCCAAGGGCCGCATGATCGTGAAGGACGAGGCCTCCAAGCTGGAACTCAACGGTGGCTTGGCCGCCAAGGCCGGTGAGGCCACGGCAAAGGCCAAGATTCGCGGCGCGGAGTTTGGCGAGAAGGCCGGGAAGGCCACGGGCGAGGCGGTCGACAAGGGCTCGTTCGCACTGGGCAAGGCACTGGGCAAGGCAAAGCGCGCCATCGACGACGCCCGCGCCGAGGGCGAGGCGGAGCGTGCCCGCGAGGAGGCCGAGGAGCTGCGTGCCGCGGCCGAGAAGAACCAGCTTCCCGCCACCGAGGCCGCTGACGTGCGCGTCTCCGAACCAACGGCCACGCTCAAGGCTAGCCCCGAGGAGCGCGCGGCTGCGACCTCCGGGCCCACGACCTATGCCGTGAAGAAATCCGCCGCAGGCACGGGGGCCAAGCCTGTCTCGGCAGCGAAGGCCGGCGCAGCCAAGACCGTCGCACCCAAGGCCAAGAAGCCGGCGGCAAGCCGCAGTGCCGGAGACGAGGCAGCCCGCGCGCTGGGCCGCGGGCTCAACAGCATGGGAAAGATGCTCGGCTCGTTCAAGGACGAGTTTGACAAGGCAAGCAAGTAGCGAGCCCGTGCGCTGGTGCTTCTCGCCAGCGCCGCGGCCGTAGGACAGAGAGGGGAGAACGAAGCCACATGAGCGTTGAGGAGTTTTTCGACCGCGTCATCTCGGTGAAGCTGCCGGAGGACCGCGAGTCCCTGGACATCATCGACCAGACGGTGCTTCCGGGTACGGTGAAGCGCATCAACCTTCGTACCAAGGAAGAGCTGTGGGAGGCCATCAAGAAGCTGCGCGTTCGCGGGGCACCCGCCATTGGCGTCGCTGCGGCAGAGGGCCTTGCGGTCCTCGCCAACAAGATCGACACCGCCGACCAACAGGAGTTCTACCGTCAGTTCAAGGAGATCGCGGACTACCTGGCAACCTCGCGCCCCACGGCGGTCAACCTCTTCTGGGCCCTCAACCGCATGGACGCGTTCTGCCGCGACCACCTGGACCTTCCCGTTGACCAGCTCAAGCAGGAGCTCTTCGAGGAGTCGCTTCGAATTCGCGAGGAGGACGTGCAGATCAGCCGCAACATCGGTGCTATTGGCTTCAAGATCATGCAGCAGGTGAGAAAGCCAGGGCAGCCCGTGGGCATCCTCACGCACTGCAACGCCGGCACGCTGGCCACCGCCAAGTACGGCACGGCGACGGCCCCCATGTACACTGCGCTCGAGCAGGGATGGGCCGGCACCGACATGCACGTCTACTGCGACGAGACCAGGCCGCTCCTGCAGGGTGCGCGCCTCACGTCGTTTGAGCTGTACAACGCCGGCATCACCACGACGCTGCAGTGCGACAACATGGTTTCGATGCTCATGCAGCAGGGGCGCATCGACGTGGTCTTCGTTGGCTGCGACCGCGTTGCCGCCAACGGCGATGCCGCCAACAAGATTGGTACCTCGGGCGTGGCAATTCTCGCCAAGCACTACGGCGTGCCCTTCTACGTGTGCGCGCCAAGCTCGACCATCGACCACGACACTCCCACGGGCGCGCAGATTCCCATCGAGATGCGCGACCCCGACGAGGTCACCGAGATGTGGTACAAGGAGCGTATGGCACCCGAGGGCGTGGACGTCTTCAACCCCGCGTTCGACGTGACCGATCACAGCCTGATCACGGGCATCATCACCGAGAATGGCCTGCTCACGGCTCCGTACGAGCTGTAGGGCGACGCCGCTGCGGTGCTTTTTTTGCGCACTTGGCGCCAAAAGGCGCTTCTTGGCGAGAAAGACTGCGGGCAATGGCCCTCCGGCGAGAAATCGGCGCCGGAGGGCCCCTTTCGCACGCAGTGCTGCGACAACGAGCCCTCCGGCGTCAGAATCTCGCCGGAGGAAGTGTTTCGTACGTGATAGCTGCAGCGGCGTGGCTTCCGGCGTCAATTCCTCGCCGGAGGGCCCCTTTCGTACGCAGTTGCTGCGACAACGAGCCCTTCGGCGTCAGAATCTCGCCGGAGGGCGTTTCTTGGCAGAGTGCGTCCGCCCTCCTCCCCGCGGGGCCCCGTCTCCCAGTCCCACGGCCGAGAAATAATGAACGTCGCACATCAATAACGGCACCCGTTACGAACAATTTGGTTACCAGTGGTCGAGAATCCCCTTGTGATGACCATCGCGTATCCGGCCAACGGTTAAGCTTGTGACTATCCGACGATTGGGTGAGAGGAAGCGTCGGAGGGGAAAGCCAATGGGAAAAGGGAGTGCGCTATGACTGCTCAGGTTTCGCGTCGCGGTTTCTTGGGGATGGCCTCTGGTACGGCTGCCGTCACCCTGCTCGGCCTTGCCGGCTGTGGCTCCGGCTCTTCAAGCTCCTCTAGCTCTAGCTCTAGCTCGGACTCCAGCTCCAGCTCAGACGCCAAGAAGGGGCTCAAGATCGTCATCATTACCTCCTCGGGCATCGATGACGGCTCCTTCAACGAGAACTGCTATGACGGCATCCAGGAGTTCCTCAAGGACCACTCCGACTGCTCCGTGAACGACATCAAGGAGCCGGACTACAACAACCTGGTCCCCACGGTTCAGCAGGTCGTTGGCGACTACGACGCCCTCGTGCTCCCCGGCTACAACTTCGCTGCCGTGGGTGACATCGCGTCTTCCAACCCCGATCACAAGTTCATCGTGGTCGACTCCACCATCACCGACGCCAACGGCAACCCCATGTCCCTCGACAACGTCTACACCATGACGTTCAAGGAGCAGGAGGGCGGCTTCTTCGCGGGCGTCGCCGCCGCCCTCTCCACCAAGTCGAACAAGGTCGCCGTCGTCAACGGCATGCCGTTCCAGTCCAACGTCAACTACCAGTACGGCTTCATGTCCGGCGTGAACTATGCCAACGCGCACTACGGCACCTCCGCCGAGTGCGTCGAGCTTCCCTCCTACGCTGGCACGGACCTCTCCGGCAACAACGTGGGCGGCAACTACATCGGCGACTTCACTGACGAGGCGGGCGGCAAGGTCGTGGGCTCCGCCCTCATCGACCAGGGCTGCGACGTGATCTTCGTCGCCGCAGGCGCTGCGGGCAACGGCACCTTCACCGCCATCAAGGAGGCCGACGGCTCCGAGCTCAAGGTCTACGCCATCGGCTGCGACGTCGACCAGTACGACGACGGCGCCAATGGCAGCAACAACATCATCCTCACCTCCACGCTCAAGGTGATGGACACCAACGTCGACAAGCAGCTCACCGCCATCTACGACGGCACCTTCAAGGGCCACGACGACCTCCTCGGCGCCGACACGGACTCCACCGGATACGTCTCTGCCGACGGCCGCCAGCAGCTCTCCGCCGACGCGCTCTCCAAGCTCTCCGAGTGCTATGACGCCCTCAAGGCCGGCACCATCGTGCCCGCCGCCGCGACCAACGACTACAAGCCGGACGACTTCCCCGGTCTCAAGTAGGCGGCGCGTCGGGGCGCGCCGATCGCGTGCTTCCTGGGGCCCGGCGCCACAAGGCGTCGCGGCCCCTTTGGTTTCCGGCGGGCGGGCTTCTCGCCTGCCTAGGCTCACGGGAAGGCGGAAGAACCGCCGGGAAAGGTGTGTGAACATGGCCAAGGAGTCCATCTCGGCAAGCATCTCGCTCAACGAGGGAACCTCGATTGCCAAGGTCGTCCTTATGCCGGGCGACCCGCTTCGTGCAAAGCGCATTGCCGAGAAGTACCTCGAGAATCCGGTGTGCTTCAACAACGTGCGCAACATGCTCGGATTCACGGGCATCTACAAGGGCCGCGAGGTCTCGGTGATGGGCCACGGCATGGGCATCCCCTCCGTTGGCATCTACTCCACCGAGCTCTACGAGCAGTTCGACGTCGACGCCATCATCCGCATCGGCTCTACCGGATCGCTCCAGCCCGACGTGCATCTCGGTGACGTCGTGGTTGCCATGGGCTCCTCCTCGAACTCCTCCTACGGCGACATCTACGGCCTGCCCGGAACCTTTGCGCCGGTTGCCAACTACGAGCTGCTCAAGGCATGTATGGACGCTGCCGAGAAGCTCGGCGTGCACCCGCACGTTGGCCAGGTCTACTCGTCTGACCAGTTCTACTACCCCAAGGCCAACGCCGATTTGCCCCAGCGCCTCACCGATCTGGGCATGCTCGCGGTCGAGATGGAGTCCGCCGGCCTCTACTGGACGGCGCAGGGCTGCCACAAGAAGGCGCTCGCCATGTTCACGGCCTCGGACAGCCTCATCTCGCACGAGGCCATGACGGCCGAGGAGCGCCAGAACTCCTTCGACACCATGATGTGCCTTGGCCTGGAGACCGCCTGGACCGTTGCGGGCGAGTAGGTTGCCGCTCGCAAGCGCGTCCCAGCGAGAGGCACGGGAGGAAGCCATGCAAGACGATTACATCATCGACATGCGTCACATCACGAAGCGCTTCCCGGGCATCGTGGCAAACGACGATGTCACGCTGCGCGTCAAGAAGGGCGAGGTATTTGCCCTTCTCGGCGAGAACGGCGCGGGCAAGTCGACGCTCATGAGCGTGCTCTTTGGCATGTACCAGCCCGACGCAGGAAAGATTGTCCTCCGCGGCCAGGAGGTGAAGTTCGATTCGTCCGATGACGCCGTGGCCGCGGGCATTGGCATGGTGCACCAGCACTTCAAGCTGGTCGACAACTTCACCGTCGCCGAGAACATCGTGATGGGCGTCGAGCCCAAGAAGCGTCTGGCGGGCTTTCTGCCCTGCGTGGACATCAAGGAGGCAAACAGGCGCGTCAAGGAGATCTCGGAGCAGTACGGGCTTGCGGTGAACCCCACCGACATGGTGGGCGACCTTGCCGTCTCCCAGCGCCAGCGCGTCGAGATCCTCAAGATGCTCTACCGCAACGCCGAGATTCTCATCTTCGACGAGCCGACCGCCGTCCTCACGCCAAAGGAGATCGAGTTCCTTCTCGACATCATCCGCGGCCTGCGCGACCAGGGCAAGACCATCATCCTCATCACCCACAAGATCGAGGAGATCAAGAAGGTCGCCGACCGCTGTGCCATCCTCTGCCGCGGCAAGCTGGTGGACGTCCTCGACGTTGCTGGCACCTCCGTGCAGCACATGGCCAACCTCATGGTCGGCCGCGAGGTTAAGCTCGAGACCACCAAGGGCGAGCCGCACTTTGGCAAGGAGGTCCTCAAGGTCGACCACCTCACGGTGAGAAACGCCGACAAGTTCGAGGTGGTGCAGAACGTCTCGCTCACCATCCATGAGGGCGAGATCTTCGCCGTCGCAGGCGTTGCCGGTAACGGCCAGGGCGAGCTTGCCAACACCATCGCTGGCATGCAGGACGCCTACAAGGGCACCATCACGCTAGAGGGCAAGGACATCACGGGCGAGACCGTCCGCAACCGTGTAGAGGACGGCATCGCCTACATTCCCGAGGACCGCCAGGGCATGGGCGTGTTCATGAACCTGCCGCTAGACGAGAACCTCGCTCTGCGCCGCTACTACAAGGAGCCCTTCTCCAAGCGCGGCGTGATCGACCACGGCAAGATCGGCGAGTTCGCCGACGACCTTATCGAGCGCTACGACATTCGCTCCGGCCAGGGCGGGCGCACCGTCACACGCTCGATGAGCGGTGGAAACCAGCAGAAGGCCATCGTCGCGCGCGAGATCGAGCAGCACGCGCGGCTCCTCATCTTCGTGCAGCCCACCCGCGGCATGGACATGGGCGCAATCGAGCACATCCACGAGCAGATCATCGCCGAGCGCGACCGCGGGGCCGCCGTCCTGCTTATCTCGCTCGAGCTCGACGAGGTCATGCAGCTGGCCGATACCATCGGTGTGATCTACAACGGCAAGCTTCTCAAGACGGCCCCGGCGAGCACCATGACCTCGCAGGAAGTGGGCAGGTACATGATGGGGGTGGCGGACAATGACTGACGCCGAGAAGAAAAGAGGAGGGTCGGACTGGTTCCAGCGGCTGCTGGACGGCCGCTGGTCGCACATCGCGGTCCCCGTGTTCTGCGTGCTGCTGTCCCTTCTCGTCTCAGGCATACTCCTTGTGGTGCTTGGCAAGGACCCGTTCGTGGGGTTCTACAGCTTCCTCCAGGGCTCGGGCCTGGCACCCAAGGGCAGCTACGGCGGCGGCGCGGGCATCCAGTCGGACTTCTTCACCTTCCTGGGCTACCTTGCCCCCATGCTGCTGGCATCGCTGGGCTTTGTGGTGGGCTTCCGTGCCGGCCTCTTCAACATCGGCATCTCCGGCCAGATGGTGGCCTCCGCGTTCACGGCTACGGTGCTCATCGGCTACAGCGACCTGCCCGCCGTTCTCGCCAAGCCGCTGGTTGTTGTGGTTGGCGTCGTGGTGGGCGCGCTCCTCGGCGCGTTCGTGGGCTTCCTCAAGTACCGCTTCAACGTGCACGAGGTCGTCTCCACGATCATGATCAACTACATCCTGAACTACGTCGTGGGCTTCCTCATCAACCTCAACTACGTGAACGGTCTCACGCGTTCCTCGCTGCCCTGCTCGACCGACGCCGCCCTCATGATCTACAACGTGCAGATCGGCGGGGTCAACTGCACCATCCCGCTGGGCGTGTTCCTTGCGGTGGCGCTTGCGTTCTTCCTCGATTGGCTCTTCAAGCGCACGGTGGTGGGCTTCGAGCTCAAGGCCGTGGGTCAGAACCCCAAGGCCGCGAAGTACGCCGGCATCAACGTGGGCAAGCGGCTCATCCAGGCCATGGCGCTCTCCGGCGCGCTCGCTGGCCTCGCCGGCGTTGCCTACTACTGCGGCTACTACACGACCATCGTGCCCAAGACGCTTCCGCAGATGGGCTACGACTGCATCGCCGTCGCGCTTCTCGGCAATGGTAACCCCATCGGAAGCGTCTTCGCGTCGATCCTGGTTTCCGTGTTCCAGAACGGCAGCAACTTCATGAGCTCCACGCTGGGCGTCCAGAAGGAGATCGCGTCGCTCATCGTTGGCATCATGCTGCTCTTCTCCGCGTGCGGCGGGTACTTCAAGTACCTTGCCCACCGCAGGCTGCAGCGCGAGGAGGACGCCAAGCTCGAGGCCAAGGCCAAGACTGAGGCTGCTGCGGAAGCCACGACGGGAGAGGGGGAGAAGTAGCATGGATACCGTGTTCATTGACGGGCTTGCCTTTGCGGCACCGCTCTTCATCATGGCCATCGGTGGCATCTACTCCGAGAAGAGCGGCGTCACCAACCTTGCCGTCGAGGGCTTCCAGGGCTTTGGCGCCTTCGTCGGGTCTCTCGTCGCCGTCATTCTCATGCAGCAGATGGGCAGCGACAACCAGATGGTCATCGTGATCGCCATGCTGGCGTCCATGATCGGCGGCGCCGTCTACTCCCTGCTGCACGCGTTTCTCTGCGTGAGGTTCCGTGCAAATCAGGTAATCAGCGGCGTGGTGGTGAACATCCTGGCGGCGGCGCTCACCACCTTCTTCACGAGTGTTGCCAACCAGGCACTTGCCGGGGCGGCCTCGAACAAGTTCGTCCTTGGCGTATCAGACCAGGTGACCGTGCCCGTCCTGAGCCAGATTCCCGTGCTGGGCTGGTTCTTCACCGACATGTACCCCTACGAGTGGTTCATTGCGGTGGTTGCCATTGCTGCCTGGTACCTCATGTACAAGACAAGCTTTGGCATGCGCCTGCGCGCGTGCGGCGAGAACCCCCAGGCCGTGGATGCCACCGGCGGTGACGTCAACAAGACGCGATTCATTGCCGTCGTGATTTCTGGCGCGCTCTGCGGCATTGGCGGCATCTGCTACGCGTACTCGATTTCGGCGAACTTCTCGCCCAGCATCTACATGGGCTTTGGCTACCTCGCCATCGCCGCGATGATCTTTGGCAACTGGAACATCCCGTCGACCGCGTTGGTGTGCCTCGTCTTTGGCCTGGCGCGCTCCGGCGGCTACCAGCTGTGCCTCTCTATGGGGCTCTCGAGCAATTACTCGGACCTCTTCCTCATGCTGCCGTATGTGCTCACGATGATTCTGCTGGTGTTCTTCTCGGGCAAGAACCACCCGCCCAAAGCTGCCGGCGTCCCCTACGACGCAGGCGAGCGCTAGCAGCTGCCGCGAAACGCGTGTGACCTTGAGCCCTTCGGTGTCGCTTGGCGCCGGAGGGCGATTTATTGCAGCTACGACTGCAGAAACCCCCGCTGTGGCGCCGTTTTGGCGCCACAGGGCCCACTTTGGCAGCAACTCCGTACGAAACCTCTGCTGCGGCACCACCCCGCCGCCACAGGCTGAAAAGACCCCTACAGTCCCATCGCCTGCAGCACGAACATCACAATCGTGAGGATGATGACCACCACGATGGTGAACCACGTGAGGCCCGTCCACACGCGACCGTTTGCGTACTGACCCATGACGTGCTTGTCGCTTGCAATCAGAACCATGCACACCATAAGCACCGGCAGCAGCACACCATTGATGACCTGCGCCAACATCATGACGCCAAAGAGGTCTACGTTGGGGATGAGCACAATCGCAGCGGAGAGGATCGTGATGCCGGTGATGATGACGCGGTATGCCGGCGCCTCGTTCCAGCTGCGGTCCACGCCGTGCTCCCAGCCAAATGCCTCGCAAACGGCGCTTGCCGTGATGCCGGGCAATACGCATGCCGCCAGGAACGATGCCCCAGCAAGGCCGGCGGCAAAGAGCGCAGAGGCATACTGCCCCGCAAGCGGCACAAGCGCCTGCGCGGCGTCTGCTGCGCTGTTCACGGTCACACCCGCCGGATAGAGCACGGTGCCGGTCGTGAGGACAATGAACCAGGTGGTGATCTCGGCAGCCACCACGCCCGAGACGTTGTCGGCGCGCTGGCCGGGGATGTCGGAGCCCTTGAGGTTCTTCTCAACTACGTTTGAGCTCACCATGAAGAGCATGTACGGCGAGATGGTGGTACCAATATTGGCCACCAGCAGCGACACGTAGCCAGGGTCGGTCGAGAACTGCGGAATCACGGTGTCCTTGAGTGCAAGCCCCCAGTCTGGGTTGGAGATGATGCCGCTCACGATGTAGGTGAGAAACACACAGGAGAGCGCAAGAAGGATCTTCTCGACGCGGTGGTATGAGCCACTCTGCGTGAGAAGCCACGTAGCGATGCCTGCGATGGGCACGCTCACCTGCAATGGAATGCCAAAGAGCTCCATGCCCGAGGCAATGCCCGCGAACTCTGAGAGCGTCACCGTGAAGTTGGAGATGATAAGCGCGAGCATGGCGATCGCCGAGACACGCACGCCAAACTGCTCGCGGATGAGCGCCGCAAAGCCCTTGCCTGTGGCGCACCCCATGCGCGCGGCGGTCTCCTGCGCCACGATGAGCAGGACGCACATGAGCGGCACGGTCCAGAGCATGCCGTAGCCGTACGTTGCGCCCGTCGAGGAGTACGTGGCAATGCCGCCGGCGTCGTTGCCGGCCATGGCGGTAAGAAGCCCCGGTCCCATGGCGGCGAGAATTGCGAGGCGCCCGGCCTTTCTTGTTGACTTCTTCGCGCTGTCCTTTGCCTCTGCCATGGGCTACCCCAGGACGATTCCGGTCGTGCCGGTCACGGCGATGGCGATGGCAAACACCACGGCGGCGACGATCATTGAGATAATGGCGAGCGCAAAGCCCGAGGTCTCCTGGTTCTTCTCGTCACGCTTGCGGAGAATAACCAGGTAGATGGGCGTAAGAGCGAACGAGACCAGCACTGATACGGCCGCAGCGGTGAAGCCCAGGCGAAGCGCGTGCGCCAGCGCGGCGTCGGAGGCGCCGGGCAGCGCCAGGCTCACAAACGCGAGCACCAGCAGCGTGCAGATAAAGGCAAAGACCAGGCCGGTGCCAATGCTGCGAAGCGTGAAACCTAGCGTGGAGGGTGAGTCCTCGTCGTCTGGGTCGTTCTCGAGGAAGAAGTTGGTGACGTAGCTCACGGAGTCGTCGGCAACCACAAGGGCGAGCGGCATGGCCGCGCAGGCGAGAAGTGCCGCCGTGAAGGTGCCGGTATCAGACTTGAAAGCAAGCGAGATAACCGCCGTGGCAATGATCCAGAAGAAGAACCAGGCGTTGCGGCGCAGCAGCCACACCAGGTCGTGGGCGTGCTCGGTGCCGTCTGCGTCGGAGCTGGCGCCGCCGGCAATCTGCAGGTCCTCGGCGTGCTCCTCCTCCAAGACGTCCAAGGCGTCGTCTACGGTGACAATGCCCAGCAGTTTGCCCTCGTCCGAGACGACGGGCATGGCCAGCAGGTTGTACTTTGCGATGTCCTGCGCCACGTCCTCCTGGTCATCCTCGGGACTGGCGGTCTTAAGTTCCTTGGTGGCAATGTCATCGAGGCGGGTGTCGGGGTCGGACACAATGAGTCGTCCTAGCGTGACCACGCCGGAGAGCTTCTCGTCCTCGTCGGTGAGATAGACGTAGCGCACGCTCTCGAAGTCCTCGTCCAGCCCGCGCAGGCGCTCGACGGCGTCGGCCACGGTCTTGTCCTCCGGAAGCGAGACCACCTCGGAGGTCATGATGCGGCCCGCCGTGTCCTCGCGGTAACCCAGCAGCTGGCGAATGGCTTTCTGCTCGTTGACGCCCATGAGCTTGAGGAGCTTCTCGGCCTTGTCGTAATCAAGCTCCGAGACAAGCTCGGCTGCGTCGTCAGGGTCCATTTCGGAGAGGATTCGCGACGCGTCTGCCTCATCCATGCTGCCCATGATTTGCGCGGCCATGGCGTCGTCATCCAGCTCGGCCATGGCGCCCGCGCGCTGCTCGTCGTCAAGCTGGGCAAAGACCTGCCCGCGCAGGCGCGGGTCCAGGCGCTCTATGATGTCGGCGATGTCGGCGGGGTGCATGTCGTCGAGAGTCTTGTGCGAGACCGAGAGCTTGACGTCGGAGAGGTCGCGCTCCACGAGGTCCATGTAGCTCCAGGCGATGATCTTCTCGGGAAGCTGCTTGCCAAAGGTGTGTGCGATGCGCAGCGCCAGGCGCTCGATGCCGGGGGAGAGCGAGCGCAGGATGCCGCGGATGCCCACCTCGGCGCCCAGAAGACGCAGCTGAGAAGAGTTGGTGTCCGAAAGCTTGAGGTCGTTTACGCGAACCACGCGCATGCCACGAGTATCAACAATTTGCTTGTTGAGGATGTCGCGTGCGAGAAGGACCTCGTTTGGCTGCAAGTAGGAGAAGCGGATGTCGGTGGCGACGACCTTGAGATGGACCTCGTGCTCGTCGTAGGTGTCGACATACTTGCGCCAGCTGATCATGAACGGCGTGTGGCCGGGGCCCATGAATGCGAGACTGGTCACGCGGGGGAAGACTTCGCCGGTGGCGATGCCCAGGTCAGAAACGGTGCCTATCTTCTCGCCGTTGAGGTCGAGAACCGGGTTTCCCAGGAGTTGGGAGAGGTAGATCATGCGTGCTCCTTCTCTGCCGGCGTGCACCCGGGTAAGGCTACGCACACGGCATATCTGGTGGAACGGCACCCCATGCGGCGGGCTGCCAATAGCACGCCGGAGGGGTCATCGACTGTGAGGTCGGGGTTTCATGGAAGCCTTTCTCTTTGACCTTTGATGACCGCGCGTGGCACGCTTGGCCATGCGCACAGGCCATTGTACACGAGGGCTTGTGGCGCTGGGCTGCTGGTCCCATCGCGTTTGGGTAACGATTCGTTAATCTCCACGTTAGGGGCGCGGGGTTGGCGGATCTGGCGGCAGTGACCCTTCTCGGCAGACCGACGGAGATTATCGCTATTTCTTAAAAATATTTCTGCCAACTGGGGAAACGCGGCTGACTTTTAAGAAAAAGCGATATCCTCCGCTAGGTCCCAGGGACGGGGGCGCTGGTCCCGGGGACGGGGGCGCCGAAAAGGGCAGTGCGTGCGCTCGCGACGTCGCAGCAAAATGCCGACGGGGCAACGTTGCCCCGTCGGCATCGAATCGTACTTCTCGCCGAGACGAACCTAGAACTTGACCTGCGGTGCCTGGCGCACCGCCTCGGACTGAACCTCGAAGCCCTGGCGCTCCTTGAACTTGGTGCCAGCCACAACGTTGCCGGGGAAGGTCTCGATGGCGTTGTTGTACTCGAGCACGCAGTCGTTGAAGCTCATGCGCGCATAGCTGATCTTGTTCTCGGTGTCAGAGAGCTCGGACTGCAGCTGCTGGAAGTTGGTGTTGGCCTTGAGCTCGGGATACGCCTCGGAGACGGCAAAGAGCGACTTCAGCGTGTCGGAAAGCACGTTGGACGCGGCCATCTTCTCTTCGGGCGTCTTTGCGGACATCACGGCGGCTCGCGCCTGCGTAACGGCAGTGAGCGTGCCGGACTCGTGCGCGGCATAGCCCTTGACGGTCTCGACCAGGTTGGGGATGAGGTCGTTTCTGCGCTGCAGCTGCGCGTCGATGGTCTGCCAGGCGTTGTCGCAGCGGTTGTCCTTGCGAACAATGCCGTTGTAGATGCTTACAAACCAGACGAGAAGAACAACGACGATAACGATGACGACAATGATTGCGGCCATGGAGGGCTCCCTTCAAGCGGGCGGGCAGTAGCGGGCCTTTCTGGGGCGCGAACGACGTGCAATGCCTCATGATGGGACGTGTGAGGCGGAGGGGGAGGGATTCGAACCCTCGAGACGCAAGGCGCCCGGCGGTTTTCAAGACCGCTGCAATCAACCACTCTGCCACCCCTCCGTGGGTGCGTGGATATATCCTAGCGCATACGCCGGAAAAGTCGATTCGAGACCACGCGAGAGGGGCGAGCATGAGCCGAGACGAGCAGGACAACAGCGAAGAAACCGCTGCAGAAGACCTCCGGTTCATGCATCTTGCGCTGGAGGAGGCAGCCGCTGCCGCAGAAGAGGGCGAGGTGCCAATAGGTGCGGTGGTGGTGTGTGGCGGCGAGGTCGTCTCTCGTGCGCACAACCGTCGTGAGGGGGATGCCGATCCGGCCGCGCATGCAGAGTTTCTCGCCATGGAGGAGGCGGCCCGCGCGCTTGGCCGCTGGCGGCTCTCCGGGTGCACAGTCTATGTGACGCTTGAGCCCTGCCTCATGTGTGCGGGTCTCATGGTGAACGCGCGCGTGGATCGCTGCGTGTATGGCGCGCCGGACCCCAAGGGCGGTGCGCTGGGCACGCTCTTCGACGTGAGCCATGACGAGAGACTCAACCATGCGTTTGAGGTGACGTCGGGCGTGCTTGCGGACGAGGCCGCCGAGCAGCTGCGCACGTTCTTCCGCGCGCGCCGCAAGAGCAAGGGCTAGGGACGCAACGTCCGCCGATCACGCGGGCGGTGCGCCGGACAGTATAAGACGGTATAAAATCGTGTAAGACGGTATAAGTTCGTGCAAGACGGTGTGAAACGCAGGAGGAGTGGCCGATGAACCCATTCAAGCCCACTGCTGGCAAGATGCCGCCCATCCTCATTGGGAGGGAGTCCGTCATACGAGACTTCGAGGATGCCTTGGACAACGGTGCTGGGGCTCCCGGCAGGCTTATGCTCATCTCTGGCCAGCGTGGGTTTGGAAAGACGGTCATGCTTACCGAACTGGGGCGCGTTGCCAAAAAGCACGATTGGGTTGTGGTTTCCGATACCGCATCGCATGGTCTGTGCGAGCGGTTGGTGGCGGCTCTCTCCTCTGGTGGTCTGAGGTTTGGGGGCGCGACAATCAGCCCTGCCGTGGGAGTGGGCGGAATGGTCTCCGCAAGTTTGGGGAGCGTCAGCATCTCGCCAAGTAACGCTGCACTCACGCTGAGAGAGGCCATCGAGGCCAAGCTCAAGCGTATGCCAGCTGGCAAGGGCGTTCTCTTCACCATCGATGAGGCGCAGGCTGCCTCCGAGGAAGATCTTGTCGCCGTGGCCACGGCCATCCAGCACGTCCTGAGGGACGAGGATATGCGTGACGTCTCGGATGCAAAGAAGCACGGAGTGGCGTTTGTCTTTGCTGCCTTGCCGTCGATGGTCGACGAAGTGCTCAACAACAAGGTTCTCACTTTCTTGCGCCGCAGCCAGCAGCAGATTCTGGCCGAGGTCCCTCTCAGTGATGTTCGCGCGGCATATGTGGACGTGGTCAGGGAGTCCGGCAAGGAAATCAGCCAGGAAGACGCCCTGACTGCGGCGCAGGCTGCAGCGGGCTACCCTTATATGGTACAGCTCGTTGGCTACTACATGTGGCAGTCCGCGGACCGGAGGGGGTCACGGCTCATTGAGTGTGCCGACGTTGATCGCGGTATCAGCGATGCCGTGGTGGCATTTGGCGAGGCGGTCTGCGCACCAATCATGGACGGGCTCACACCTGCGCAAAGAGAATTCGTAAAGGCCGTTGCCGTCGACGATCCCGGTTCCACAGCGGTGGCAGACATCGCTCGGAGGTGCAACAGGAGCTCGAGCTGGGTGAGCAAGTACCGTGCGAGCCTCATAAAAGAGCACGTCATTGAGGCGGACGGCAAGGGATACGTGCGCCTATCGACCCCACACATGGCGGAGTACCTGCGCGGGTCATCGTGGTAGGCGGCTCTCGAGGTTTTCTCTACACCACCTGGAACACAAAGAAGTCCAGGTAGTGGGTCTCGGGAACGCCCCAGAGAATGGGGTGGTCGGGCGCCTGCTGGCGCTCCTCGATCTGACGCAGCTGGACGTTGGCGTTGTGTGCGGCCTCGGCAATGGCGCGGGCGTGAAGGTCGCGCGTCATAAAGTGGCTGCAGCTGCAGGTGGCAAGGTAGCCGCCGCGCGGCAAAAGCCGCATGGCCCACTCGTTGATCTCGCGATAGCCGTGAGCGGCATGGTCGACGGTTCCACGGCTCTTGGTGAACGCCGGGGGATCCAAGACGATGAGGTCGAAGGGCCCGCCCTCCTCGCGCAGACGCTTCTTGTCTGAGACAAGTGCTGGTAGGTACTCCAGCACGTTTGCGCAGGTGAAGTCCATTGTTGCGTCAAGGCCGTTGAGATGCGCGTTCTCACGCGCAAGGTCGATGGCCGTCTGGCTTACGTCGACCTCGCGCACGAACGCGGCGCCGCCCGCCGCGGCGTTGAGGCCAAACGGCCCCACGTGGCAGAAGCAGTCAAGCACACGGCGGCCGTGGGCAAGTTCGCGCACGGCGCGACGGTTGTACTTCTGATCGAGGAAGAACCCGGTCTTTTGGCTGTTCTCGAGGTCAAGGTCGTAGGCAATGCCGTTCTCGCACGCAACGACGCGGGCGCTTTCCGGAGCAGGGCGGCAATCCTCGACCCACCAGCCCTTCTCTTGCGCAAGGCCCTCCTTGAGACGGGAAGGCGCATCGTTTCTCTCGTAGATGCCACGGATGTCCTGACCGTCTGCGCGCAGCACGTCGAGCAGCAGCGGGTAGAGCGTGGGGCGCAGACGCTGCATGCCAACGGTTCCCACCTGCGAGACAAGTACATCCTCGTAGCGGTCAACGACTAGCCCTGGAAACCCGTCCGCCTCCGAGAAGAGCACGCGGCAGCAGTTGGTGTCCGGCTCACAGCCCGGCAGCGCTCGTGACCCCATGGTGGCCTTGCGATAGTCCCATGCCCACTGGAGCTTGCGGGCCCAAAAGGCCTCGTTTATGCGGTCGTTGGCATTGCGACTCACAACGCGAACGCGAATCTTGCTCTGCTCGGAGAGAAGGCCCACGCCCTGCCACGTGCCGTTCTCCTCGACCACGTCCACCACGTCGCCGTTCTGCGCGTCTCGTCCATCTGCCGGTGACGGCTCCACGCGCAGGACCTCGCCCTCGAAGACCCAGGGATGCCCGGCAGCAAGGGCGCGGGCGGCTTTTCTCGTGACGATGACCTGCGGATATGGACGCTTCTGCTTCATGGTGATCCCTTTGGTGGACGGTGGCCAAACGCGCGTGTTATCGGCGGCCCTAGAAGTGCCGACCGTATCGGCCGCCGCCAAAGCCGCGTCCGCGAGCCTTGGAGCCCGAGAACATCGTGCGCGTGGGCTTGACGGTCGAGCGCCCGGGCTGCGGGATGATGCGTCCCTCGTCGTAGGCAAAATCGGGCAGATCCCATACAGGGACGAGCTTCTTGGTGAAGTACTCGATCTCGCGCAGGGGGCTCACCTCGTCAGGCGCCATGAACGTGTACGCGTGACCCGTGGCGCCGGCGCGGCCGGTGCGCCCAATGCGGTGCACGTAGTCCTCGGGATCCATGGGCACGTCGAAGTTGACCACCGCATCGATGCCCTCGACGTCAATGCCGCGGCTCATCACGTCCGTGGCAACAAGCACCTGGACCTTTCCATCGCGGAACCGCTCGAGTGCCTTCTCGCGCGCCTTCTGCGGGCGGTCGGCGTGCATAACGTCCACCTTGAGGCCGGCGTTCTTGAGGAGCTTCGAGACATCGTCCACGCGGTGTTTGGTGCGGCAGAATACCAGCACGCGCTCTGGCTGCACGCCGGTGCCGCCACCGGTCTTGATGAGTGCCTCCAGAAGCTGGGTCTTCTGGCCCTGGGTGACGGGGCAGAGGTGCTCCTCAACCGTGTCGGCCGTCTGTCCAACGCGTGCAATCTCCACGTAGGCGGGGTCTCTCAGCAGCGCATCGATGGTGCTCTTAATGCTTGGCGGAATGGTTGCCGAGAAGAGCAGGGTCTGGTGCTTCTCGGGCAGCGCGTGCATGATGCGGCGCACGCTTGGCCAGAACCCCATGTCGAGCATGCGGTCCGCCTCGTCCAGCACCAGGACCTGCACCTTGGAGAGGCTCACGTGGTTGTGCTCCATGAGGTCGAGCAGGCGACCGGGCGTTGCAACCAGAAGGTCGCAGCCCTTCTCGAGCTGCGTGATCTGCTTGTCGAACTTGGCGCCGCCCATCACGATGACGGCGCGCTGGCCCGTCTCCTTGCACACCACGCTCACCACGTTGTCAATCTGCGTGGCAAGCTCGCGCGTGGGCGTCACCACCAGGGCGAGGGGCTCCTTGCTAGGTGCCTTCTGGCCCTGGATGAGCTGCAGCGCAGGTAGGGCGAACGCGGCGGTCTTGCCGGTTCCCGTCTGCGCGGAGGCAACCACGTCGCGCCCCTCAAGGACAACGGGGATGGCCTGCGCCTGGACGGGGGTGGGGGTTTCAAAGCCAAGGGCTTCCACCCCGGCGAGGATCTGCTCGTTTAGCCCGAGCTCGGCAAATGATGTATTCATGCTGCACAGTATGGGGCATGTACGTGCGCTTTTCCACCTTCACGACAATATCGCCGCATGAAAACGGGGACAGTCAACGCGGTCTTTACTATACTGTGAGAGCGTGCGTGCCATATGGGGTGCGCGTGGCGAGAAGGACCTTGCATGAGCTGGAACAGGGCAAACATGGCTCTACTCACGGCGCGAATGTGTCGAATGCGCTAACTGCGTCGCGGCAACCGCCGCCGGCGCCCATTCGTCTTGCCCGTTCGCGCTATTCAAGGAGACATGCATGCCTATCAACATCCCAGACGGCCTGCCCGCCAAGAAGATCCTGCATCAAGAGCGCATCTTCGCCCTCGAGGAAGAGGTTGCCGAGCGCCAGGAGATCCGCCCGCTGAGGGTGGCCATCCTCAACCTCATGCCCACCAAGATCGAGACCGAGACCCAGATTCTGCGCCTCATATCTAAGTCGCCGCTGCAGGTGAGCTGCGACTTCATGCGCGTCTCGACGCACGAGGCCACGCACGTCTCGCAGGACCACCTCGTGAAGTTCTACGATACGTTCGACTCGTTTGTCGACAAGAACTACGACGGCCTCATCATCACTGGCGCTCCCGTGGAGCAGATGGACTTCGAGGACGTTGACTATTGGGACGAGCTCTGCAGAATTATCGACTGGTCGCAGGAGCACGTGCTCTCCACCATGTACCTGTGCTGGGGCGCCATGGCCGGGCTTTGGCACCTGTACCGCATTCCCAAGAAGCAGCTGGGCTCCAAGCTCTTTGGCGTCTTTCCTCAGCGCCTGTGCGACGAGTACAACTTCCTCACGAACGGCTTCGACGAGGTGCACTACATGCCGCACTCGCGCCACGCCGCCATCGATACCAACGAGCTTGCGCGCCACCCCGAGCTGCACGTGCTTTCGGAGGGCTTTACCAGCGGTCCAGCCATTATTGCCACCCCAGACTTCCACGAGATCTACGTGACCGGCCACTTTGAGTACGGCCGCGACACGCTTTCCGACGAGTTCTGGCGTGACTTCCACAAGGGGCTGCCCATTCGTCTGCCCGAGAACTACTTCCCGGACGACAACCCCGAGAGCCAGCCCATCTTCACGTGGCGCGCTCACGCGAATCTCCTCTATCGCAACTGGCTCAACTGGGTCTACCAGATGACCCCCTATGACCTGGACCTCATACCCCAAACCATCCGGCAGCTCCACGCGGGCGCCAACGGCATGGTCGACAAGTTCTGACGTCGGAGGAGCAGACGGAGTCGTGCAAGAGGCGCATGGGCTCAACCCCACGTTTTGCTACCAGATCTTCGAGGGCGCGCACCTGCCACACGTGGCCGAGACGTACGACCTGCCTGACCAGATATCCTCTTACGTCTACGTCTGAGAGGCATCTAGCCTGCTCATCGCCTACAAGGAGTCTTAGCGAAGCACTTCTCGGCATGAGGCGCCAAAAAGCGGCCGGGGTCTGCGGCACACGTCGCGGGCCCCGGCTGTCTTCGCGCTTGCTCTACTCGTCCCACACGCGGAACTCAAAGCGGCCGTTCTCGTAGATGCCATAGCTGTGGGTTCCGTCCTTGGGGATGCCAACCGAGCCGGGGTTGAACACGGTGATTCCAGGATGGGAATCACTTAGCTGGTTGACCTTCTTGTGCGTGTGCCCATACACGAGCGCCGAACCCTGCGGCAGCTCGGGCCACGCGTCGACGGAATTGTGGATCCCCGGTCCCCATACGTGCCCGTGCGTGAGGAAGAGGGTCATTCCCGCGCCGTAGTTGGCGTCGGGGTCAAGCAGGACGTTGTACTCGGCCATGCAGGGAAAGTCGAGCACCATCTGGTCGACTTCGGCCTCGCAGTTGCCACGCACGGCGATGACCCTCTCAGCAATGCCGTTGAGCATGCCGATCACCTTTTTGGGGGCGTAGTCTTCGGGGAGGTCATTTCTCGGCCCGTGATAGAGCAGGTCGCCGAGAAGAACCACGCGGTCCGGGTTCTCGGTGTCGATGGCATCCATGAGTCGCGCGCACCAGTCGGCGGCGCCGTGGATGTCGGATGCGATGAGAAGCTTCATGGGTACCTCCCGTGGTTGGGTTTGCCTCTAGATTGTAGGCGTGGGGCCGCGGCGTGGGGGAGGTTCCGCGTTGCGCCGCCCCATGCCCACGGGAAAACTGCGGGTTAATTGCAGAGCCGAGAAAGGCCGTGAGTCATCTACCTGCGGTTATTCTCAGCAGTACCTCAGACTGACTGCAATTAACCCGCAGTTTTTCTGGAAGGGCCGCCGCTGGCCGCCGCAGGTCGCCGTTGCCGGCCAGCGTGCGACCGCCGCCGGTTTTCTCCCCGGGCTGCCTTCTCAACAGTACCTGAGAGACAGCCGTCCGCGTGATTGCGGAATGCCACGTAGCTCCGCACTCAACCCTTGCGCCGGGCGGCGTTAAAAAATCTCATGCAAAGAGACTTAGATAATGTATAAAGTCAAACCGTAGGGGGCATAAGACAGAACGTACAAGAGCGAACAAAGCGCTGAGCACGGCAAATGTCGCAGCGGCGCAGAAGGAAAGGAACGAACACCATGGGCAAGATTCTCGGTATTGACCTTGGTACAACCAACTCTGCAATGGCAGTCCTCGAGGGCGGTCAGCCCACCATCATCGTGAACGCGGAGGGCGATCGCACCACCCCGTCCGTCGTTGGCTTCCGCGCCGGCGGCGACCGTATTGTGGGCAAGGCTGCTAAGAACCAGGCCGTCACTAACCCCAAGAACACGGTCTTCTCGATCAAGCGTTTCATGGGCCGTCGCTATGACGAGGTTGGCTCCGAGCTCAAGACTGTCCCGTACACCGTCAAGAGCGGCACTGGCAACCGTGCCGTTGTCGAGATTGACGGCGAGGACTTCACGCCCGAGCAGATCAGCGCCATGATCCTTGGCAAGATGAAGGCAGACGCCGAGAAGTACCTTGGCGAGCCCGTCACCGAGGCCGTAATCACCGTCCCGGCGTACTTCAACGATGCCCAGCGTCAGGCCACCAAGGACGCAGGCAAGATCGCTGGCCTCGACGTCAAGCGTATCGTCAACGAGCCTACGGCCGCGGCACTCGCCTACGGTCTGGACAAGAAGGGCACCGAGCAGAAGGTCCTCGTCTTTGACCTGGGCGGCGGCACCTTCGACGTCTCGCTGCTCGACCTCGCCGACGGCGTGGTTGAGGTTCTCGCCACCAACGGCGACAACCACCTGGGCGGCGACGACTGGGACCAGCGCGTCATTGACTGGGCTGCCGACAAGTTCCAGCAGGAGAACGGCATCGACCTTCGCAAGGACCCCATGGCGCTTCAGCGCCTGAAAGAGGCCGCCGAGAACGCCAAGAAGGAGCTCTCCGCCGCACAGCAGGCCGACATCAACCTGCCCTTCATCACCGCTGACGCCACCGGCCCCAAGCACCTCAACTACACGCTGACCCGCGCCGAGTTCGAGCGCATCACGCGCGACCTTCTCGACCGCTGCAAGGCCCCTGTGACCAAGGCGCTCCGCGACGCCAACATGCAGATCTCCGACGTTGACGAGGTCATCCTCGTTGGCGGCTCCAGCCGTATGCCCGCCGTGCAGGAGCTTGTTAAGCAGATGACCGGCAAGCAGCCCAACATGTCCGTGAACCCCGATGAGGTCGTTGCCGACGGCGCTGCCGTCCAGGGTGGCGTTCTTACCGGCGATGTCTCCGGCATCCTGCTGCTCGACGTCACGCCGCTGTCGCTCGGCGTCGAGACCATGGGCGGCGTCATGACCAAGATGATCGACCGCAACACCACGATCCCCACGAGCAAGACCGAGGTCTACTCCACGGCCGCAGATAACCAGACGTCCGTCGAGATCAACGTCCTGCAGGGCGAGCGCGAGATGGCCGCCGACAACAAGTCGCTCGGCAAGTTCACGCTCACCGGCATTCCTGCCGCGCCGCGTGGCGTGCCGCAGATTGAGGTCACGTTCGACATCGACGCTAACGGCATCGTGAAGGTCACGGCTAAGGACAAGGCCACCGGCAAGTCCCAGCAGATCACCATCTCCGGCTCCACCGCACTTTCCGACGACGAGGTCGACCGCATGGTCAAGGATGCCGAGTCCCACGCCGAGGAGGACAAGAAGCACAAGGACGAGATCGAGGTCCGCAACCAGACCGACTCTCTCTGCTACTCCACCGAGCAGACCCTGAAGGACCTTGGCGACAAGGTGCCCGAGGACCAGCGCAAGAACGTCCAGGACGCGGTCGACGCTGCCAAGAAGGCGCTCGAGGGCACGGATATCGACGCCATCAAGGCCGCGGGCGAGAAGCTCCAGGAGGCCAGCCACAAGCTGGCGGAGGTCGTCTACTCCAACACGCAGGAGCAGACCGCGGGTGGTAACGCCGGTGCCTCCAACGCCGACTCCGGCTCCGCCGACGACGTGGTCGACGCCGACTACGAGGTCGTCGACGACGACAAGAAGAAGGACTAGCCTCGGATTGGCGTCGCGGCCAAGCTGCGGCGCCGGTTCTCGAAGACAGACTGTCTAGGGGGCGGCCGAGAAGGCCGCTCCCTCTGGTACGCATGAGGAGGGTGACGTGAAAGTGCCAATCGAGGATGCAGACGAGAAGAAGCCTGGCACCACGCAGCCGGGCGAGGCAGAGTCCTCGCCCAAGGACGCGTCGGCATCCACGGCAAGCTCGGCGTCAGCCGCCACCAGCTCTGCCCCCGGTGACATCGATCCGGATGATGACGCGGCGATGCGCGCCGCTGCCATGAAGGCTGCCGATGAGGTGCTCGAGCAGGAGGCCGTTGAGGACGCGAAGAAGTTCCGCTCCGAGCGCGACGAGCTGCAGAAGAAGCTCAGTGACATGACGGAGGACATCGAGAAGGCCAAGAAGGAGGCCGCCGAATCCACCGATCGTCTCGTCCGTCTTCAGGCGGACTGGGACAACTACCGCCGCCGCACCGCCCAGGAGCGTTTGGACGAGCGCGAGCGCGCCGCCGAGAAGCTCGTAGTGAGCCTGCTGCCCGTCATCGACGACATGGAGCGCGCGCTCGAGCACGCGTCCGGCTTTGGCCAGGACACAACGGCAGAGCAGTTCAAGCAGTTCGTCGATGGTGTCTCGGCCGTCCATGACAAGATGGTGGGCGTCCTTTCCAAGGAGGGCGTCGAGCCCATTGACCCCGCTGGCGAGCCGTTCGATCCGCTTGAGCACCAGGCCGTTGGCCGTCGCGAGGACAAGGACGCCTATGACGAGACGGTCGACCAGGTCTACCAGAAGGGTTACCGTATGGGCAAGAAGGTCATCCGCACGGCGATGGTGACCGTCACCTACGGTGGGCCCAAGCGCCCGGCGGACGCTGCGGCCAACGCGGCCGATAAGGACGCCGAGGCCAAGGGCAGCGGCGACAAGGACCCCGGCTCGGGCAATGGCGCCGCAAAGGAAAAGTAGTGTAACGGCGCCCGGGCCGCTCGGTCCGGGCGCATTGATATGAGAGGGGGCTCGTGCGAAACCATGGCCAATGGCAAGAAGACGTACTATGACATCTTGGGCGTGAAGCGCGACGCCACCCAGGATGAGATCCGGAAGGCATTCCGCAAGCTTGCGGCAAAGTACCACCCCGATGCTGGTGGCGACGAGAAGAAGTTCAAGGAGATCTCCGAGGCCTACACCACTCTGTCGGACGAGAAGAAGCGCAAGGAGTACGACCAGCTGCTCATGTTTGGCGGCATTCCCGGCGCGGACTTTGGCGGGTCCGGTGGCCCCAGGCGCACGTACACCTACACCAACGTTGGTGGCAACGGCGACTGGTCCGACATCTTCAATGGTATGGGCGGTGACTTTGGCGGCTTTGACTTCTCGTCCATCTTTGGTGGCGCTGCTCGCCAGCAGGCTCAGCGGCCTGCCAAGGGCGGGGACCTCACCATGCGCATCGACGTCACCTTTGACGAGGCGCTCAACGGCGCCACGCGCAAGGTGTCGTACCGCGTGCCGTCGACAGGCGAGGAGCAGACGCTTACCGTCAAGATTCCGGCTGGCGCTGTGGATGGCGGCAAGCTGCGTTATCGCGGTCGCGGCGAGTACGGCGCAAACGGCGGTCAGCGCGGCGACCTCGTGATTACCACGCACGTCGAGGAGCACCCGCTCTTCAAGCGCGACGGCGCCGATATCCGCATGGAGCTGCCGATAAGCATGTACGAGGCCGCGCTTGGAGCGACGGTCGACGTTCCCACGCCAAACGGCACCGAGGTTCGTCTCAAGGTGCCCGCGGGGACGCAGGACGGCAAGTGCTTCCGGTTCCGCGACCTGGGTGCGCCCAACGTCAAGCGCAAGGGCACGCGTGGCGCGCTCTACGTGACCATCCGCGTGAAGGTGCCCACGTCGCTTTCAAAGAAGGAACGCGATGGCCTTAGCGCCCTGATGGATGCCGACAAGCGAGACTACAGAAAGGACGTCGAGCGCTATGAGTCGTAGCGATGGCGCATCCGAGGGTCGCGACGCGCGCGACAGGGACAAGCCCCTGTACATGATCAGCGTGGCCGCGGAGCTCACGGGCATGCATCCCCAGACCCTTCGCGTATACGAGCAGAAGGGCCTGGTCACGCCCGGTCGCTCGCGCGGCAACACGCGCCTGTACTCGCAGGCCGACATTGACCGGCTCAACCTCATCTCCAAGCTCACCGATGAGGGCATTAATCTGGCTGGCGTGGTACGCATCATGGACATGCGCGAGCGTGCGCGCGAGCGGGACGAGGAAATCGACCGCCTGCGCGCCCGCGTGCGCGAGCTCGAGGACGAGGTCCACGAGTTCCATATGCGAGAGAGGATCACAGCGCTTGCCCGCTACGACGGGCAGAGTCCCGAGCAGGTCATGCGAGGGCTTCTCGGAAACGGCAACAACGACCCCGTCGAGTAGGCGGGGTCGTTTTGCGCAGGCGGGTGCGAGAAGCGCGCCTCACCGCAGGCTAGAAGAACAGCGGGACGCGGTCGCGGAGGAAGTCATCCAAGCTGCATGCTCCCGCGGAGCTTCCTCCAACCACAATGCGTTTTGCTTCGGGATGCCGGGAGAGGAACTCCGCCATGCCGCTCTATCGAGCATGCACGCCACCTTTGACCTCGATGGCCGAGAGCGCGCCAACGGCGGATCCAACGAGGCGACCCCTGCGTTTCGCGTTAGATCCCCTTGCTATTGAGTGCATTTGCTCAATACGCCGAATGGGTGAGATGCTCACCGGACGCGGCTGCCCTCGCGCGGTCCTTACAAACCCATTACCCCAACAGATATTGCGCTATGTATTCAATGTACATATTATTGTGATATCACATTGAGACCAATCGACCCGGCACGTATCATGGAGGCCGAAGCGGAAAGGGGCAAAGATGACGTCCGAGAAACTCATCAAGGCTAAGTCGGGTTGGGCAATGCTCGCCATCACGGTGCTTGTCTTCGTGGCCAGCTGCGCGGGGCTCGTGTGGTCCATCGTGCTTCTCGCCTCAGCGGACGAGGCAGGCCTGGAGGCGCCGGCGTTCGCAGGCCCCCTGATGTTCGTCGGGTTCCTCCTGCTTGCGCTTGGCTTCATCCTGAGCTCGGGCTTTATCGCCCTGCAGCCGGGTGAGGCCAAGGTTTGTCTCCTCTTTGGCAACTACATCGGCACCATCCGCGAGTCGGGCTTCTACTGGGCAAACCCCTTCTACAGCCGCAAGATGGGCGAGTCCGGCCCGGACGAGGAGATTTCCGAGGAGGGCGGCAAGAAGGGAGCCCTTGCGGTCAAGGCGGCAGCGGGCATCTCGACCAAGGTGTCGCTCCGTGCACGCACGCACAACGGAGAGCGCATCAAGGTCAACGACAAGCAGGGCAACCCCATCGAGATTGCGACCGTCGTGGTGTGGCGCGTGTCCGATACCGCCAAGGCCCTGTTCGACGTGGACAACTACATCTCCTACGTCTCCATGCAGACCGAGACCGCATTGCGCCACGTGGCAAGCATCTACGCCTACGATCACATGGAGGACGACGACGCGGCCAATACCAGCATCACGCTGCGCTCCAACATCGAGGAGGTCTCGAACAGCCTGAAGGAGGAGCTGGGCCTGCGCCTGGCGCCCGCGGGCGTGGAGGTCGACGACGCGCGCCTTACGCACCTTGCCTACGCGCCCGAGATTGCGCCCGCGATGCTTCGCCGTCAGCAGGCTGAGGCCATCATCGCCGCCCGCAAGAAGATCGTCGAGGGTGCCGTTTCGATGGTTGACATGGCGCTTTCCGAGCTCTCGGACGGCGGAATCGTCGACTTTGACGAGGACCGTAAGGCAACCATGGCGTCCAACCTCATGGTGGTTCTCTGCGGCGAGTCCGAGGCGCAGCCGGTGCTCAACACCGGATCGCTGTACTAAGGCCTGCGGAGGCATCTGCGCATGACACGTCGCAAGCAATATCCCCTGCGCATCGACCCGGAGATCTGGGCCGCGGTCGAGCGCTGGGCCGAGGACGACATGCGCAGCGCCAACGCACAGGTGGAGTGGGTTTTGCGAGACGCGCTCCGGCGCGCCGGGAGGCTTCCGGACCGTGATGGCGCGGGCGAGCGTGGCGGCGCGGGCGACAAGAGCAACGACGGCGCGGGCGAGAGGGACTAGCGGTTCTCGCCTGGGGCGTCCCCGAAACGGAGACTGTGATGGCAGGAGAACGTCCGACCCCCAAGAGCGTGCTTGGCCTGGTTGGCAGCTATGCTCTGGCATTTGCGTTGCTTGTGCTGGGGTCTGTCGTGGGCGGGGCTGTTGCGATTTTCATTGCGGCGTTTGCCTACGGGGCTGTAACCTCGGGCGAGGGCGTGCAGGACATGGTGAATGTCCTTGCGCTCCAGGACGGTCTGGGAATGCTTGGGCTTGCGGAGGGCGAATACTCCACTTCCGCGGCATCCGCGATTTACACGATGGCGTTCTACCTAAGCTTCATTGGCATTTGGATCGTGTTTCTCATCCACCTGCGCGCAAGCAAACGCGTAAGGCCCATCCTGGGTGCAGTCACGCGGCGGACAGCTGGAAACACTCCGGCGCGGCTTGGCCTGGGGCTGCTCCTGGGATTTGTGCTCAACGGCGCGTGCGTGCTGGTCGCGGTGCTTGAGGGCAGCTTTTCCCTCTCGCTTGTGGGCGTGAACGTGGCGGGCATCATCGCGGTCTTTCTCGCCGTCTTTGTGCAGTCTTCTGCCGAGGAGCTTGTCTGCCGGTGCTATCTCTACCAGCGAACGTCTCGCGTTATGGGAAGCCATGTGGTTGCGATTGCGCTGAGCACGGTGTTCTTCACGCTGCTGCATCTGGCAAACAGCGGGTTGACGGCGCTTGCCCTCGTTAACCTAGCGCTCTGCGGGGTTCTGTTTGGCCTGGCCGTGTGGAAGCTCGATAGCCCTTGGATGGCGTTTGGGCTGCACGCAAGTTGGAATTTCACACAGGCCGTACTGTTTGGGCTGCCCAATAGCGGCGGCATCACGCCGTTTGCGATCTTTGGCGTGACTCCGGGAACCACGCCCACGGCGGGGTTTGCATACGACCCCGGCTTTGGGATTGAGGGCTCGGCGATGGCGAAGGTCGTGCTGGTCGCTGGCTGTGCGCTGGTATGGTGGCTTGGCGAGCGTTGGGGCGCGAGGCCGACGGACCTCTGGGCCGACGCTGGCGCCGCCGGCCCCGGCGGTGCTGGCGGCCCCGACGGCCCCGGCGTTCCAGCGGCGGCCTCCAACCCCTCTGCGCCAACCGCAGAGAATATCGCTGCTTCTTAATATTCGCTGTGGCGACCTGGGCAAACGCAATCGCCGTTTAAAAATTAGCGATAAACTCTGCCGACGCATGTCCGCCGGGCGCTGCGTGCCCCGGCACGCCCCCCACGCGACATCGACTTGACCACGCTGCAAAAGTGAACACAAAAACGGTCGGCCGATTCGTCATCTGGAATAACGTTGTTGCGTATTTCCTCGGATTGATTTCGTGTTCACTTTTGAGGGCGCGAGGACGCGGGGGGTGCGAGGATGCAGCAACGGGGCGATGCCCAGTACCCTTGCGGGCTTTGCGCTTGTCTCGCGCCGCGCTCGTCGCCTGAAAAGTGAACACGAAAACAATGACCGCTAAATGATTCCTGGGAAAATGAGGCCGCACGGCATCCGCGATTGATTTCGTGTTCACTTTTGGTGGACGCTTTCGCGAGAGCCAAGGCCCCCGCGTGCTTCCGGGTCTCGCGACTGTCTCTCGCCGCGCTCGTCGCCTGAAAAGTGAACACGAAAACGGTCGGGCCAAAATTTCATCTTGGATAACGTCGTCATTGGTTCCCTCGGATTGATTTTGTGTTCACTTTTGGGGGGCTGGCGGCCGAGAACGACTGGCAGCCGAGAAGGGCTGGCGGCCGAGAAGGGCCGCCGGGCGTGGCCGCCGGGTGTGGCTGCCGAGAGGGGAAAGACGCAAGCAAGATCCCCCGGTTCTTCTCTCCACCAAACCATGCGTGTCAACGCATACGAAAATCTATATCAGATACACTTAGATTTCTGTATACATCACCCCTCAGGTGGGAATACTCATTCACGATAAACAGATTCCGCCGTCCCTCAGGCCGTGCGGACCATAGGGAGTGATGCATATGAGAATTGATAAGTGGGCAGTCACCGCCCAGGAGGCGCTGCAGTCTGCCGTCGGCATCGCGACGGACGCCGAGGCGGGCCAGGTGGAGCCAGTCCACCTGCTCAAGGCCCTTCTCAGCTCCGGAGAGCAGAACATAAAGGCAATTGTGGAGCGCGTGGGCGCGGACCCGGCCGCAATAGAGGCGCAGGTCGACCGTGCCATCGCCAACGCGCCCAAGGTCACGGGCGACAACTCGCAGATGGGCGCTGGCACCAACTTCGTGCGTGTGGCAGACGCCGCCGAGAAGCTCGCAACCAAGATGGGAGACTCGTACGTCACGAGCGAGCATCTGCTGTGCGCCCTCGCGGACGACCGCTCCGAGGCCGGCAGCATCCTCAAGTCCGCCGGCGTAACGGGCAAGCGCGTGCAGGAGGCCTACGAGGCCCTGCGCGGCGGCGAGCGCGTGACCAGCCAGGACTCCAAGCCGGAGTTCGAGGCCCTCTCCAAGTACGGCCGCAACATCACGGACCTCGCCCGCCAGGGCAAGCTCGACCCGGTCATCGGCCGCGTTGAGGAGATTCGCCGCACCATCCAGGTGCTCAGCCGCCGCACCAAGAACAACCCCGTGCTTATCGGCGAGCCCGGCGTAGGCAAGACCGCCATCGTCGAAGGCCTGGCAGAGCGCATCGTCTCGGGCGACGTGCCCTCGACCATCCGCGACAAGGACGTCATTGAGCTCGATATGAGTGCCCTTGTGGCCGGCGCCAAGTACCGCGGCGAGTTCGAGGACCGCCTGAAGTCCGTGCTCAAGGAGGTCGAGAAGTCCGACGGGCGCATCATCCTGTTCATCGATGAGCTGCACACCATCGTGGGTGCCGGCGCAACCGAGGGCTCCATGGACGCAGGCAACATCCTGAAGCCTGCGCTGGCCCGCGGCGCGCTGCACGCCATTGGCGCCACGACGCTCGACGAGTACCGCAAATACATCGAGAAGGACCAGGCCCTTGCGCGCAGGTTCCAGCCGGTCATGGTGTCGGAGCCCAGCGTCGAGGAGACCATCTCGATTCTCCGTGGCATCAAGGACAAGTACGAGCAGCACCACCGCGTGCGCATCACGGACGCGGCGCTCGTCTCGGCAGCCGATCTTTCCAACCGCTACATCTCCGACCGCTTCCTGCCCGACAAGGCCATCGACCTTGTGGACGAGGCGGCGAGCCGTCTGCGCATGGAGCTTGACTCCATGCCGGCCGACATCGATGCCGTCGATCGCCAGCTCACCCAGATGCAGATCGAGGAGCAGGCCCTCATGAAGGAGGAGGACGAGGCGTCGCGCGAGCGGCTTAAGAAGCTGCGTGGCGAGATAGCCACCACCCGCGAGAAGCTCGACGGCATGAAGGCCAACTGGCAGAACGAGAAGCAGGCCATCGACCACGTCCAGGACCTCAAGTCCCAGATTGAGGACGCCAAGGGCGAGATGGAGCGCGCCACGCGCGACGGCGACCTCGCCAAGGCCTCCGAGCTGCGCTACTCGACCATTCCCTCGCTCCAGCGCGAGTATGACGCTGCATCCGAGGCGCTCTCGCAGAAGCAGGAGTCCGGCGGCATCCTCAAGGAGGAGGTCACGTCCGAGGAGATTGCCGACGTGGTCTCCGAGTGGACGGGCGTGCCTGTGTCCAAGATGATGCAGGGCGAGATGGACAAGCTCAAGAACCTCGAGGCCGAGCTCCACAAGCGTGTCGTGGGGCAGGACGAGGCCGTCTCGGCCGTGGCCGCAGCCGTGCGCCGCAGCCGTGCGGGTCTCTCCGATCCCAACAGGCCCATCGGCAGCTTCTTCTTCCTGGGCCCCACGGGCGTGGGCAAGACCGAGCTGGCCAAGGCGCTGGCCGAGTGCCTCTTCGACGACGAGCGCGCGCTCGTGCGCATCGACATGTCCGAGTACATGGAGAAGTTCAGCGTCCAGCGGCTCATCGGCGCGCCCCCAGGATATGTGGGCTACGACGAGGGCGGCCAGCTCACCGAGGCCGTGCGCAGGCACCCCTACAGCGTCATCCTGCTCGACGAGATGGAGAAGGCGCACCCCGACGTCTTCAACATCCTGCTGCAGGTGCTCGATGACGGACGCCTCACCGACGGTCAGGGTCGTGTCGTGAGCTTCAAGAACACGATCATCATCATGACGTCCAACGTGGGCAGCCAGTTCATCGCCGGCGCCAACGCGCAGAGCGACCCCGACGAGGTGCAGCGCAAGGTCAACGACGCCCTGCGCCAGACCTTCAAGCCCGAGTTCCTCAACAGGATCGACGACGTGGTTGTCTTCCATCCGCTGGGTCTCTCCGACATCGAGAAGATCGTGGACATCCAGCTCAAGGACGTCCGCGCACGTCTTGCACGCGAGCGCATCACGCTCGAGCTCACGTCCGCGGCCAAGCAGTCGCTTGCCCTTGACGGCCTCGACCCGGTCTACGGCGCGCGTCCGCTCAAGCGCCTCATCCAGCGCCAGGTTGTCGACAACGTGGCCAACCTCATCATTGACGGCAAGGTCGGCGAGGGCGACACCGTCAAGGTCGACGTGGGTGACGACGACAGGCTCTTCGCCGCACGCGACGATGCCGCAAGCGAGGAGAGCCGTCGCCAGGCTGCCGAGGCGGTTGCCGCCGAGGCAAGCGCCGGCGAGGCCGAGCCCTCTTCGGCGGACGAGCCCGTTGAGCCCGACTCCGTGGAGTAGCACGAGAAGCACGGCGCTACGAAGCGCTGCGAGGTTTGATTGAGAAGTGGCCCTGGGGCTTGTGCCCTGGGGCCGCTTTTTTGTGCGTTGCGGTCGGCTCCGTGAATGGTGTTTGCGCGGCGCGATTTACCCTGTTGGGGCACAATGGAGTCCATGCTGAGCAGACAGGCGTTGGTTCGGGGAGGTCGCGACATGGAAGATCCAGAGCTTGAAGGCGACGCCACACAGGCGAAGCGCGACGACCCCGACGCCACGGTGCTCGCTGCGCCCGAGGACCCCGACGCCACGGTGCTCGCGGACCCCGACGTCACGCGCCGCGTCGACCCCGACGCCACGGTGCTCGCCGCGCCGCCCGAGCCCGCGCCCGCGGACCCGGATGACGCCGCGGCGAACGACGACATGCCCACCATCGTGGTGCCCCATGCCGTCTCGTCAGCCGAAGGCCCCGACGGTATCGACGCGATGGACGACCCCTATGCCCCCATCAACGATGCGGACTTTACGCGCGTGACCCCTTACGCGCCGGTGTCCATCGACTCTCCGGTTACGTCTAACGACAAGCACCATCGCCACGTGCGCCCGCTGGCCGTGATCCTCGTGGCGGTCGCGCTTCTCGCCGCCGCTGCCTTTGTGGTGAAGTACACCTACGAGAGCGAGTACTGGGGCGGCAAGACCCTGCCCGACGTGGTGGGCAAGACCGAAACCGAGGCGCGCTCGACCCTCTCGCCGCTGGGGTTTACCGTCAGCGTCAACGAGGTCCCGTCCGACGACAACGTGGGCAAGGTCATCTCGATGAGCCCCGCTGCCGGCACGCGCACGGGCGACGACCTCTCGGTGACCATCACCGTGGCTGTGGCGCGCACAATCCCCTCCGTGGTGGGACAAAGCCAGGCGGACGCAAAGAAAGCCCTGTACAGTGCAGGTGCCGAGAACATCTCTATCGCATACCAGAACTCCAGCGAGGCGGAGGGAACGGTGCTCGCGGTGGATCCGGGCGAAGGCTCGGCGTTTGTCTCGACGGACCAGATCACGCTTACGGTGGCGCAGCCGTTCAAGGTGCCGGACGTGGTGGGCCTCTCGCTTTCTGATGCCGAGAAGGCCATCAAAGACGCTGGCCTTACGTCCACGGTTTCGTATGCGGACGAGAAGGGCGACGAGAACGAAGTCCTCTCAACCTCGCCCGAGGCGGGCACCGAGGTCTCCGAGGGCTCCACGGTCACGCTGTACGTGCCGGCGCCCAAGCTGAGCGACCCCTACCACATTGCCGAGTACTTTGACATCGACCCCGCCGACCTGGATGCGTACCTGGCCAAGCAGGGCTATTCCGTCTCGTCCACGGGCGTGTTTCCCAGCGGCAACGCCTACGCGGTCTACACCAACGGCACGGCGACCATCACAATCACAGATTACCCCGAGTCCGCAGACGCAGTTGGCGCAGGTGCGGGCACCAGCGCGCTTGCCGGCGGCAAGGCGGTGGGTGGCGTGAGGCTCCAGGCCTCGGCGTCTTCGGTCTCGTCGAGCGCCGCCATGAGCTCGAGCGGGATCTCGTCCGTGATGGACGCCTGCGGTCTGAGCAACCTTGTCTCCTCGTGCACCGCCGACACGGCCCAGACAACGCGCCACGTCGACAAGACCGGCCTCTCCTTCGCGTGCGGCTACGGTCAGCAGGGCGACTACGTGTGGAGCATCCTCATTGGGAGCCTCAACGGGTCCCCCACGCACGCCATTGTGACCATCGCGCCCAAGAGCCACTACGACGGCATTGACCTTAGCGATTATGGAAACGACCTGGCGAGCTACATCGCCATCACGAACTACTACGGGAAGTGACAAGCATGGACGAGAAAAACGTCGCACCCAGGGCTAAGGCAAAGGCAGGCAAGCCCGCGCACGAGAAAATCGACCCGGCCGACCAGCCTTTTATCCGTGCCGAAAACGAGGACGACGACGGTTACGACCCGTACTCAGACCGCCGGCCCTCGCCCGAGCCGCTCTTCGAGCGTGACCCCTGGGACTAGCGGTGCCGTGCGGGCGGCGGCACCCACAGGGGCCCGCCGCTGCCGGCTGTGGGTCGCCTAGCTAGTGGCGCCCCAGTTGACCTGCATATACTGCCAGACAAAGAACACAATCACGCAGAGTATCGCGATGACGGCGATAAGCGCCACCACCGAGCGGATGCGCATCTTGCGTTCGCGCGAGGCGAAGATGTCGCGGCGGCCCTTGGGAATCTCGAGGTACTGGCCATAGTGGAGGTCGCGGCGCAGCTGCGGCATCTCGGAGCGCGACTTGCGATAGGAGCGGCCAGAGAGCACCGAGCCCCTGTTGGCGTAGTCTGAATCGTGCGTAAAGCCCTCGAAGCCGTCGGCACTCGACTGGTTGTCGAAGTCATCAATGGGCGCGACGGTCTTGTGCGGCGTGCGCGCGCGCGTGTAGCGCTGCGGCCGGGGTGCGGGCTGTCGCTGCGGCTCGGCGGCCTCTTCGAAACCTGCGGCAGGGGAGTTCTCGCCCGAGTAATCTGCCATGACCGTCTCATCGGGCGATGCCGCGCGCCGCGCCTGCGGATTGCCAGGCGCGGAGAAGTGCGAACCCTCGGGAGTCCCCTGAGGGCGAGAAGAAACGTTGCCTGGGTTGCCCAGGTCGTCATAGTTGTTCATGTGTTCGTGCCTCCGGTTGCGGTTTGCACGGCAATACCAACATCATAGAGCACACGCGACCTTGGGCTGCCGACGACACGCCCATTATGTTGGCAACGTGCGCAGAAACAAAATCTAAGTCGTAGACACTAAGAAAATCTTTTCTCGTGCGTTTAATTAATCGGATGACGGGAACATATACCAGCGAACACCAAGGGCGCCGCAACGAGGCGCCCGCACGTCTCAAGGAGTTGATCATCATGGCAAGCATGATTCCGTATGACAGGTACGCAAGGGCTCTCGCCAGCTGGCCGTTCAACGCGTTCGACGACTTCTTCGCTCCGCTGGCAACCACCGATGGTGACGTGGCCTTCAAGATGAACGTCGAGGACGCGGGCGACAAGTACGTGGTCACCGCCGAGCTCCCTGGCGTCAAGAAGGACGAGGTCGACGTCGAGCTCAACGAGGGCAGGCTCTCCGTCAGCGTTGACAAGAAGGAGTCCGACGAGGAGAAGGGCAAGAACTACCTCCACAAGGAGACCGGCGAGTGGAGCGCCACGCGTGGCGTGTACCTTAAGGACGCCGCGACCGAGGGCCTAACCGCCAAGATGGACGGCGGCGTGCTCACGGTGAACGTCCCCAAGCAG
>FOHD01000011.1:39149-65621 GCA_900111695.1 Olsenella sp. KH3B4 | reverse complement strand
CTCGCCCACCGAGGTGGGTCCGGCCGTTCGACTTGCATGTGTTAGGCGCGCCGCCAGCGTTCATCCTGAGCCAGGATCGAACTCTCCGTTCGGAGCGCCGCGCTTCGCGCGGCGTGACTCTCCAATGCGACGGATGTCCGGGTCCCACTCCAAGACCACGCTGATCTCGGACTTCACTGGAATCGACTCGGCGCCGTGCTCTCGCACGGCATTCGAGCATCGCTAGTCTGTCCTTCGTCGTCCGATCTCTCGGACACGGTATCCGGTTCTCAGGGTGCCCTGCGGCGCCATCCCGTGTGGGGCGCGGCGCCGCGCGAGGAAGTAATATACGCCCCCCGGGGACGGGTGGGAAGGGGGCGCGGGCGTCTCCACACACCCTCCACATGCGGGGCTCACGCCCCGGCGCGCACCATCCCGCACGAGGCGTCCAGGAGCCGGTCGCGCTCCCCCTCGGTGGGGGCCTCCGAGTACACCCTCACCACGGGGTCGGACCTGGACGGGCGCATGAGGACCCAGGAGCCGTCGTCGAACTGGAGGCGCAGGCCGTCGGCGTGGCTGACCTCGACGGGCCGGCGCCCGGCCACGGAGCCGGGGTTGAGGCCGGGCAGGACGTTGCGGAACGCCTGCGTGGCGGCGGGGTCGAGGCGCACGTCCCTGCGCGTGTAGCGCATGTGGCCGATCCTGTCGCCCATGCCGCGCACCAGGCGCCGCAGGGGCAGCCCGGAGGACGCCGCGAGCTCGGCGGCGAGCAGGCAGGACAGGAGGCCGTCGCGCTCGGGGAGGTGGGAGGGGAAGGAGAGGCCGCCGTATTCCTCGCACCCAAGGACCACATCGCCCTCGCGCATTTCTCTATATATACGTGAGAAGCCAACAGGCACAGAGGTAAGCGGGCAGCCCAGGCGCTCTGCCTGGCGCGCAATGCGCGCAGAGCACGTGAGCGTAACCACGACGCGTCCGAACTCGCCGCGGTTCTCGACCAAATGCCCAAGTATCAGCGGAGACAACTCGTGCGGCAGCAAGATGTCACCGTTCTCGTCAACAACCCCCGCTCGGTCACCATCGCAATCGAGGAGAAAGCCCATGTCAGCCCCGGTGGCGGAGACGGCCTCTTCGCACTCGTCAGCCCAAGGGTCGCACGGCTCGGGATGGAGTCCGCAAAAGTCCTCGCAGGGACCGGCGTGGATCTCCGTCACCTTGCAACCCAAACGGTCGAGCGCGGCAGAAAGCACTCCTGCCCCCGCGCCGTACATGGGGTCGACTACAACGCTCAGTCCTGCCGCTGCTATAGCTGGGCCATCAACGAGCGTGACTAGATCGTCGAGGTACGGGTCGACGAAATTCTCTGTCTGATAGTCTCCACTGTCCGCCGGAGGCTCCAGAGAGATGTGCTGCTCCACGGTATCGAGGAACTCGCGCGAGACGGGGCCACCATCCGCGCCGCGAACGATAAGGCCCCCATACTCACAAGAGCGCTCACTTGCCGTAAGCATGACCACGCCCACGGCATCGTCTCTCTTCGAGCAGCACCACGAGACACACGGCGTGGGGCACGGCCTGTCCGAGACAACTGACTTTAGTCCAAACGACGCAAGCACACTCGCAGCCACGCATGCATACTCTGCGGAGTTATGACGCGTATCGTAGCCAACGAGAACCGTGGCACCCGGGTGAGCCTCGGCCCAAAGAAGGCCGAGGGCATCGGCGACACGCCTTACGCCGACCTCATCGAAGCCGTCGTCCAGGCGCGCCTGCCAGCCGTCGGCGCCAAAGCGAATTATGTTGGGACGCCTATCCAACAGTCACATCACCAAGTGCCTCGCGGAATGCCTCCGCAGTCTGGGGGTTCTTGAGAGCCATGCGCGCATTGGTTGCCGCCCAGGCAGCAGGGGTACCGGTATCGCATCCCTCTGCAGGGTCAACCACCAACGCATACATCTCCTCCTCCTCGAGAAGACGCTGCATGGAATCGGTAAGCTGAATCTCGTTACCAGCACCCGGCGCTTGCGTGGCCAGGAGCTCCATGATGCGCGGCGAGAGGAGATAGCGCCCAACAATAAAGAGGTGCGAGGGCGCATCCTCGGGCTTAGGCTTCTCGACAAGGCCGGTCACCTTCCAAACGGCTCCCTCGTCCTCCTCGCCGCCCTGTGCCCCGTCAAGGTGACCCGTGCACTCACCGGCAATGATGCCGTAGCGGCTCACCTGATCTGCTGGCACTGGCGCAACGGCGATAACGGATGCGCCGTTGTGCTTGCGAGATACCTCGGCCATACGGACACACATCTGCTTGTCCGGCACGAAGTAGTCGCCGAGAAGCACAAAGAACCGCTCGTCGTCAATCTTGTCGGCGGCGCAGTGGACGGCATGGCCCAGGCCGCGCGGATTGTCCTGATAGACAAAGGAGACCGGAAGCGTTGAAGCTTCGTGGATGCGGTCTGCGGCCACGCCCTTGCCGCGCTTCCGCAGCATGGCTTCGAACTCCTCGTCAACGGAGAAGTACTGCTCAATCTGAGGCTTCTCACGCGAGTTCACAATCACGACCCCGTCGACCCCCTCGGGCTCGAGGGCCTCCTCAACAACGTACTGGAGGATTGGCTTGTCGAGCACAGGCAGGAGTTCCTTGGGCATGCACCTCGTAGCGGGCAGAAAACGCGTACCAAGACCTGCTGCCGGAATGATTGCCTTCATAATGCTAACGTTCCCTTCGGTAGTGGGCAGTTTGGCATAGTTCGCCAGTCACACCATACCCCCGCGCGCGTGCCATGCGCCCTGCCTTCTCTTAGCGGCAGTCGTCCGCCGGACGCGCGGCCCCATCCTGGGTTGTCATCACACGGTGCACACACCGAGTGCAGCACCTCGCCACAGAGCTAATCGGGGATAGTCACGCCCTGCTTTGCGAGATAGTCAATGAGGCGCGACATAGTGTCGGCAGAGAGGACATGCTCCATAAGGCAGGCCTCCTCATCTGCCCGCTCGGCCTCTACGCCAAGGTCGGCCTCGAGAAATGCGCGCAGGGCGCGGTGGGCGCGCCACACGATGGCAGCGTATTTTTTGCCCTCGGGCGTGAGTGTTACCCTTCCATACCGGCTCTGGTTGACCATGCCCTCTTCCTTGAGCATGGAGAGCGCCTTGTTCACGCTGGCCTTTGACACGTCAAGCTGCTCGGCAACGTCCACCGAGCGAACGCTCTCGTCAGGCTCGCCCGACTCTTTGGACAGCCTGTATATTGACTCGAGGTAATCCTCGCCCGCCCTTGTGAGGGCGTGATCGTGGTTTCCGTCACCCGTTAGAGCCATGAGATATCTCCCCCATCTTGCTATACGCGGCCCCGCCGCGTGTCCTGGAGTCATTATCCCCAAGTAATCAATTCTTTGGCGCCGAGGCGGACGAGGAGATCGAAGAATCGGCAGACCGCGTGGATGTGGCTGTCGTCGTGGTAGGCGTCGAGGCGCTCGCGTTGGTGCTGGTGCTGGCAGAATCATCCGCTACGCCATCCGAGCTTGAAGATGCGGAACCTTCGTCGGTATAACCATACTGATCCTCGTCAAGGGAGGAGGGGTCTTCTCCCGCATCGATGGCCTTCATCATATCGGTGAGGGCATCCCAGTCGGCGACAACATAGGCAACTCCATCGACATCCTTGGGTTCGGACGGAACGTAGGCCGTGTAGATGTCATTCTCGGTGTCCATGCCCACCATCTCGGAAGCAAGCGCCACGATGTCAGAAACCGAGAGATCCGTGCTAATGACGTCTGCGGTTGCGTCGACCAGGCTCACGATCTTGGTAGGATCGTCGGTCGCCAGCAGCTGATTGAGCATGGCCCTGATGAAGGTGCGCTGGTGACGCATGCGCGTGTAGTCACCATCGGGAAAGTGGCGGCACCTGCAGTAGAAGAGAGCCTGTGCGCCATTGAGCGTCTGGACGCCAGGCTGAAGCTCGGTCACGTCGTCGAAATTCTCGGTGTCCTTCATGTGCTGGTCAACGTCAACCGTCACACCGCCCATTGCGTCGGTGAGGGTCGAAAGGCCGTCGAAGGCAATCTCGGCGTAGTGCGAAATCTGCACGCCGCACTTATCGCTCACGATCTGCACCATCCCGGCAGCGCCATCGTAGGTGTGGACCCCGTTGATCTTCATGGTCGTGCCCTTCCACTCGACCATGGTGTCGCGGGGAATCGAAAGGAGCGTCATGCGCTTGTTGGGAGGGTCGATGCGGGCGAGGATGATGGTGTCGGCGCGGTAGTCAGTCTCGCCTGGTCGGCCGTCCGTACCAAGGAGCAGCACGTAGTAGGGGTCGTTTGGCTCGGCAGGGGTGTTGTCGTCTGAGGAGCTGGCTAGGCTCTGCTGAAGCTCGGGGGTAATGACCTGTCTATTGTTCATGCGGTTTTGAACGCCATTAATCCAGAGGGCAGCCGCCGTGCCTCCGCCGACAAGAACCACCACAAGCGCTATGGCAATCCCTCGCAGGATGTTCCTGCGCGTTGTGCGCTTGCGTCGCTTACTGCTATAGCGCTCGACGTTGGTGCGGCTGTACTCATTGGGCGCATCGACACGGGAGCCGTTCTCCTCTGTCTTCATGTGCTTGCTCATCAGCCGCTCCGCATTCTTTCCGCGAGAAGGGACCTAGTCCCTAATCGCATCCTCGTCGTCGGGAATCGTGTCCCTCTCCGCCTTGGCGCCCAGCGAGACAAGCTTGCTCACAAAGCCCTCGTAGCCACGCTCGATGTGGTGAATGGCAGAGACGGTTGTGACGCCGTCTGCCACAAGACCCGCCATGACAAGCGCCGCACCTCCACGGAGGTCGGGCGACTTCACCTGCGTACCCGAGAAGCCCGGCACGCCGTGCACGATGGCGTGGTGCCCCTCGATGGTGATATCTGCTCCCATGCGCTGGAGCTCGCTCGCGAACATGAATCGGTTCTCGAAGACGTTTTCGGTGATAACGCAGGAGCCCTTTGCCAAGGCGAGAAGGCACATGGTCTGTGCCTGCATGTCTGTGGGGAAGCCCGGGAAAGGAAGCGTCTGGATGTCAGTGGGGAGGATTGGTCCCTCGCGCCAGACCGTGCAGCCATGAACGTCGCGCTGCACGGTGATGCCCATCTTCTCGAACTTCTTGAGCACAAGCCCGAGGTGAATGGGGTCAAACCCGTTCACGGTGACAGGCTTGCCGCACAGGCCACCAATGGCAAGGAAGGTACCCGCCTCGATGCGGTCCCCCACCACGGTATGCGTAACGGGATGAAGCTCCCCCACTCCTTCGACCTCAATGACGGGCGACCCCGCGCCGCGGATGTTTGCGCCCATCTCGTTAAGCATGTTTGCCAGGTCCACGATCTCGGGCTCGCGCGCAGCATTGTCGATGATTGTAGTGCCCTTGGCGTGCACCGAGGCCATCATGAGGTTCTCGGTAGCTCCCACGCTCGCAAAGGCAAGCGTGACCGTATTGCCCGTGATCCCGTTGGGTGTGGTGGCGTGGATGTTACCGTGCTTCACGTCAAATTGAACGCCCAGCTCCTCAAGGCCAAGGATGTGCATGTCAATCTTGCGTGCGCCGATGTTGCAGCCACCGGGCATGGCAACGACAGCCTTGCCAAAGCGCGAGATGAGCGGACCAAGAACCGCAGTTGAGGCACGCATCTGGGCGACCAGCTCGTAGGGGGTCTCCCACTTGTCCACATTCGAGGTATCAATGACGAGCGTGTGCTTATCCAACACGTCAATGGTGGCGCCGAGGCGCTTGAGGACCTTGCCCATAACGTGGACGTCCGCGATATTGGGGACGTTCTTCAATGTGGTGACGCCTGGCGCCATGATGGTAGCCGCCATGAGCTTGAGCGCTGAGTTCTTGGCTCCCTCTACCGTGACCTCACCAGAAATGGCGTGCCCGCCCTCGACTTTGATGACGTCCATGTTCCTCCTGCATACAGCAGGCGACCCCGCTTTCGCGGGGCCGCCTGGGTCTTAGTTCTACTTGTGCTCCGCCGCTTCTTTGAGCAGTAGATTACACCACTTGACCTTGTTCTCCCAATACGCGCGGCGCCCATCGCCCTCATCGAGGCCGTTCAGCGTGTCGAGCGCGGTATCGCGGGTCTCGCGAACAACGTCTGGCTCGATGTCGTCCGAAAGACGAGCGTGGTCCGCCAGGATGATGACGCCCTTCTCGTCAATCTGGGCATAACCGCCCGAGATGACAACCTTAGTGGTGCCGCCGCCGTCCTCCTCACGGAGGTGCAGCCGAACCACGCCATCGCCCAGCGAGCAAATCTCCGGCGCATGGCCGGGCCATACGCCAAGCTCGCCGGAGTGGGCGACAAGGATGAGGCTCGCAACGGGCCCCTCGAACAGCAGCCTGTCCGGGCGGACGAACTGACAATTGAGCTCGGCCATGTGTCTACCTAGCCCTCGGTCTTCTCGGAGGTAGCCTGCTGCATCTTCTTGGCGCGCGCACGCACGTCATCGATGTTGCCGGCAAAGCGGAATGCCTGCTCGGGAATGTCATCGCACTTGCCATCAATGATCTGGGCGAAGGAGCGGACGGTCTCATCCACGGTGCAGTACACGCCGGGGACACCGGTGAACTTCTGGGCCACGTGGAAGTTCTGCGAGAGGAACTGCTGAACCTTGCGGGCACGAGAAACCGTGAGCTGCTGCTCCTCGGAGAGCTCGTCCATACCAAGAATGGCGATGATGTCCTGAAGATCGGAGTACTCCTGAAGAATCTCCTGCACCTTCATGGCAACGCGGTAGTGCTCCTCGCCCACAATGGACGGGTCAAGCGCAGAGCTCGAGCTGGCCAGCGGGTCCACTGCCGGGTAGATGCCAAGCTCGGTGATGGCACGCGAGAGAACCGTGGTGGCATCGAGGTGCGTGAACGTGGTTGCAGGCGCGGGGTCGGTGAGGTCGTCGGCAGGGACGTAGACGGCCTGGACCGAGGTGATGGAGCCCTCCTTGGTGGAGGTGATGCGCTCCTGCAGCTCGCCCATCTCGGTTGCCAGCGTAGGCTGGTAGCCAACGGCAGACGGCATACGGCCGAGAAGAGCCGAGACCTCGGAGCCCGCCTGCGAGAAGCGGAAGATGTTGTCAATGAAGAGCAGGACGTCCTGGCCCTGGTCGCGGAAGTACTCGGCGGTGGTGAGACCGGCAAGGGCGACGCGCATACGCGCTCCAGGCGGTTCGTTCATCTGGCCGTAGACCAGGCAGGTCTTGTTGATGACGCCAGACTCGCTCATCTCGAGGTAGAGGTCGGTGCCCTCACGGGTACGCTCGCCGACGCCGGTGAACACGGAGGTGCCGCCGTGCTGCTGGGCAAGGTTGTTGATAAGCTCCTGGATGAGGACCGTCTTGCCAACGCCAGCGCCGCCAAAGAGGCCGGTCTTGCCACCGCGGACATAGGGCTCGAGAAGGTCGATGGCCTTGATGCCGGTCTCGAAGATCTCGGTCTGGGTGGTAAGCTCGTCGAAGGCGGGCGCTGGGTGGTGTATGGGGTAGTACTGGACGTCGTCGGGGACGGGCTTGCCGTCGACCGGCTCGCCCATGACGTTCCAGACACGACCAAGGGTCGAGGGGCCAACGGGCATCATCATGGGGTGCCCGGTGTCCCTGACGCGCAGGCCGCGCTGAAGGCCGTCGGTGGACGACATGGCTACGGTGCGGACGACGTCTCCAGCAAGCTGGGACTCGACCTCGAGCACCGTTTTCACTCGTCCGATGGGCGTATCGTCGTCGACGAGAAGCGCCGTATAGATCGAAGGCACCCTGTCGTCGAACTTGACATCGACAACAGGCCCGACGATACGGACGATGCGTCCCTCGCCGACGCTCTTGTTGAGCTTGTTGTAGGTGGCCTCCTCAAGCAGGGTGCGCACCTGTTCGGTGGTTTCTGCCATTAGTAGCTGTCCTCCAATGCAGCCGCACCGCCAATGATCTCGGTCAGCTCGGTGGTGATGGCGCCCTGGCGCTCGCGGTTATACGTGCGGCCGAGCGAGCTCAGGACCTCTTTCGCGTTGTCGGTGGCCGACTGCATGGCACGACGACGGGCGGCGTGCTCGGCTGCGGCCGAATCGAGAAGCGCGTGGAAGATGACTGTCTTGATGTAGGCGGGCATCAGGTACCCCAGGACCTCCTGCGCGGAAGGCTCGAAGGAGTAGTCGGAGTAGAACTTGTGGTCGACCTCCGAGAGGGCCTCCTTGGTACGGGGCGCGTTGGGCATCATGAGCTTCTCCTGCGTGACCGGCAGGAGCTGCTCGGTGACCTGTGTCTGGTCGACGCGGTTCTTTGCGTGCCAGTAGCACAGCACGACACGGTCGATGCGGCCCGAGGCGTAGGCATCCATCACGTACGTGGCGATGCGATCCGCCTCGTCCTGGTTTGGCTCAGAGGAGATCCCAACGAATGACATGACCGGCTTCACCTTGCGGAAGGTGAAGTACTCGGTAGGCTTCCTGCCACAGGTGATGACCTCAGACGAGACGCCCTTCTCCTTAAGCTCGGCCATCTCTCGCTCGACCGCACGCTGCTGGAGCAGGTTAAAGCCGCCAGCAAGCCCGCGGTCGGACGCAACGAGGATGAACAGGACGTTCTTCTCGGACGAGCGGCCGCGGAGCAGAGGCTGGGAGTCATCGAAGCCGGCGCTCGCAACGTTCGCGAGCATATTGGTGATGGCTTCCTTGTACGGTGTAGCCTCGTCCGCCCTCTTGAGCGCCGAGCGGATGCGCGCAGTGGAGATCATCTCCATGGTGCGCGTGATCTGCATGGTGCTCTTGATGGAGGACATGCGCCGCTGTATTTCGCGAAGGTTGGCCATCGCTCGCTACTCCTGGCCCTTCTCCGCGTCCTGGCCGGGCACCGCCACGTTCTCGGGGGCCTCGGTCTTCTCAGCGGCGTGCTCGACGTCGCGTGCCTTGGCCTTGTTGGGGTGCTCGAGCATGAACTGGGCCTTGTAGTGCGTGATGTGCTCCTTGAGTCGACGCTCCTGGTCCTCGGAGATCTTGCCCTCGAGGAGCGAGGCGCGCAGCGCAGGGTGCTTCTCGGCCATGTACTTGGCAAGCCCGTCGCGGAACAGGCTCACGTGGTTGAGGTCGATGTCGTCGAGGAAGTCCTCCTTGCCGGCGAAGACCGAGATGATCTCGTCGGGCGCGGCCAGAGCGGCAAAGCGACCCTGCTTGAGGAGCTCCATCATGTGCGCACCGTGGTTGAGCTGGTACTGCGTGGTGGCATCGAGGTCGGAGCCAAACTGCGCAAACGCCTGCTTGTCGCGGTAGGCAGCAAGGTCAAGGCGCAGCGTACCGGCAACCTGCTTCATAGCCTTGTACTGGGCGTCGCCACCAACCCTGGAGACCGAGATGCCCACGTCCACAGCGGGGCGCTGGCCCTGGAAGAACAGGTTGGTCTGCAGGTAAATCTGGCCATCGGTGATGGAAATCACGTTGGTCGGGATGTAGGCGGAGACGTCGCCCTCCTGCGTCTCGATGATGGGGAGTGCCGTGAGCGAGCCGCCGCCGTTCTCGTCGGACAGCTTGCAGGCGCGCTCGAGGAGACGCGAGTGCAGGTAGAAAATGTCGCCAGGATATGCCTCGCGTCCAGGTGGACGGTGCAGCGTCAGCGACATCTGACGGTATGCAACGGCCTGCTTGGAGAGGTCGTCGTAGACCACGAGAACGTGGGCGCCGGGGTGCGTGGCGTCAGCGGGGTTGCCGTTAGCGTCGTTGTACATGAAGTACTCGCCGATAGCAGCGCCGGCCATGGGTGCAATGTACTGCAGCGGCGCAGAGTCGGCTGCGGTAGCGGCAACGATGACCGTCTTGTCGAGGACACCGTGCTGGGCCAAAGACTCCCTGATCGTGGCGACCGTCGAGGCCTTCTGGCCAACGGCCACGTAGATGCAGAGCATGTCCGTGTCACGCTGGTTCACGATGGTGTCGATGGCAATGGCGGTCTTACCCGTCTTGCGGTCGCCAATGATAAGCTCGCGCTGGCCACGGCCAATGGGCACCATGGCGTCGATGGCGAGAAGACCGGTGAGCACGGGCTCGCAGACCGGCTGGCGAGCCATGATGCCGGGGGCCTTGAACTCGATGGGGCGTCGGTGCGTGGAGTCGATGGGACCAAGTCCGTCGATGGGCTGGCCCAGGGGGTTCACCACGCGACCGAGCATGGCGTGACCCACGGGGATGTCCATGACGCGGCCGGTTGTACGGCACTCGTCACCCTCCTTGATGGAGTCAACGTCACCGAAGAGGACGGCGCCAACCCTGTCCTCCTCGAGGTTCTGTGCAAGACCGTAGACGCTGTGGCCCGTCACAGAGCTCGTAAACTGCAGAAGCTCGCCTGCCATTGCGGTCTTGAGACCCGAAATGTACGCGATGCCGTCGCCCACCTGCGTGACGACCGACGCCTCCTGGCGGTCGACCGTAGCATTGATGGCCGAGAGCTGCTCGCGCAGGGTGCTCATGATGCGCTCAGAGCTAATCGACGAGTCAATCGTAGCCTGCTCGTTTTCTGTCACTGCTCTTCACCTCCGATGAATGCTGAGGAGAGCGTCTTCCTGATGTGCGAGAGCTGGGCGCGCACGGAAGCATCCATGCGCTTGCCACGCGCCTCGAGAAGAACTCCGCCAAGGATGCTTGGGTCAACGCGCTCGACGAGATAGACGGGTGCGTTGAGCAGCTTCTCGGCCTGGGTGCGGACCTTGTCGCGCAACGCGTCGTCCATGGGAACGGCCGTGGTGACGGTGACCGAAACGGTCTTGTCCTCGCTATCCAGGAGTTCCTTGTACCTCTTGGCAACCTGATCAATGAGGTCTGCATCATCCTCGGCCTGCATGGCCGAGAGAGTCTCCAGCACCTCGGGCGAGAACTTCTTGGCATGTTGCCACTGCACCAGGTCGGCGTTTGCGCGGCCCTCTTGACGAGCCGCATCGAGCAGGGCCCTGGTGTAGGCCTCCGCCTTCTCTTCCTCGGGCTGCTTAATGCTCATCGGGGGCACTCACTTCCGCGAGGTACTTCTCAGCAAGCCTACGCTGCTGATCCTCGGTAAGGTCGTTGCCAATGATCTTGCTCGCGATCTCGACGGAAAGGTCGACGACGGAGTTCGAGAGCTCGATCGTGGCCTTGCGGCGCTCGGAATCGACAGCGCCATGCGCCTTTGCAATGATGTCAGCCGCCTCGTGCTGCGCCTTGGCAAGAATCTGGGAGCGCTCCTCCTCGGCCTCCTTCTTGGCCTCAGAGATAATCTCCTCTGCCTTGCGGTTGGCGTCGACGAGCTTATCCTCGTAGCTCTGGGCCTCAGCAGCCGCCTTTGCCTTTGACTTCTCGGCGGAGTCCAGGTCATCCTGGATTTTCTGCTGACGCTTCTCCATCATCCCCAGAATCGATGGCCAAGCGAGCTTGGCCATGATGAGCCAGATGACAAGGAAAGCGATGAGCGCGGGGATGAACTCCGCGGGCTTTGGCAGAAGGAGATCAGGGCCGCTGGGACTTTCGGCGAGGGCGACGGTGGGCAGTGAGAGGACCGTGCCTAGCATGAGACCAGCGACGGTCGCAATGCGCGCGCTCCCCTTCATGTTCCTGTTCATACGTCCCTCCAACTCAGCTTGTATGACGTGTTGTTCCATACCTCTAGGAGGCAATCAGCGTCACGACGAAGCCGATAAGGGCAAGCGCCTCGACGAATGCGGAGCCCAGAATGAAGACTGTGAACAGACGACCCTGGACCTCAGGCTGACGCGCCATCGACGTGGTTGCGCCGTAGGCAGCAAGGCCGATACCGATGCCGGCGCCAATAACACCGAGACCATAACCAATGACTCCCACGATTCCTCCTTTGTCACTCGCCTGGACCAGGCGAACTCTGACGTCGTGCTATGCAGAAGCGGTCGTGTTCCGCTTGTTGCCTAAGTAGCTACTCTTCCTCTTCCACGAGCTGGATGTAGACAGCCGAGAGCAGGGTGAAGACATATGCCTGGATGACGGCCACCAGAATCTCGACCAGGTAGATAACGATGAGGATGAGAACCCAGAAGACCGAGACGGCCGCTCCGCCAAGCGCTGCCACCGAGAAGCTCTGAAGCAGCGGCTCGAAGAAGAGCGACGCGAGAATGGCGAACGTACCCATGACCACGTGCCCGGCGAACATGTTGCAGAAGAGTCGGACGGCCAGGGTGATGAGGCGCAGGAACGTCGAGAAAAGCTCGATGATCCACACCATGATGGTCATGGGAAGGGGCAGGCCCTTGGGAGCGAAGCTCTTGAGGTACCCGAGCACGCCCAGGCGCTTGATGCCCACGGCGATGAAGTAGACAAACGAGACGAGGGCGAGCGCCGCAGTGACGCCCATGGTGCCGGTACCGGGATGGCAACCAGGAATGATGCCCACGATGTTGTTGAAGAGGATGAAGAAGAACAGGGCCGCGATGAACGGGAAGTGCTTCTTCCAAGTGTCGCCCAGGATGGACTTGCACATGTCGTCACGGGTGAACTCAACGAGGTACTCCATACCGTTCACGAAGAAGCCCTGCGGGACGAGGCTTTGTGCCTGCTTCTTCTTGAACACGAACATGACAACAAAGAGCAGCGCGATGGCGACGAACATCCAGAAGATGTACTGGGTGAGGCCAACCGTGGTGTCTCCGACGACGGCATGGCTCATGAAGCCGTCGAGCAGCTCGTCCATCGCGTCGGGCAGCTTGGAAAGCGCGTCCACTATTCGTCCTTCCTTCCACACTTCGTCCCCGAACAACCGAGAAGCAACCTTCCGATATGCCCCTTGGCTGCGCGCACGAATCCTATTCTACCCACTCCATGCAGGGATTCATTCGCGTCTCCCGTGTATGGCAACGAGCAGAGCCCCGCATTTGCGACCCCCAAGCGCGCCCCTTCGCAAGGCGAAGCTTCGGTTGTTCAAAAAGCAAGGACGGATATTAGCACTTTGGGAGTACCTGGGAATCAAGTTCAGACTATTTTTTGAACAAGGTTCAATAAGTAACTCTCTTTGTCGCAGCTAACTGGGAATTCTTGTGACTCAGCCCCCGTACTCCCATTCTTTTGGTCTGCTGCAGCATCATCAAATTTGCACGGATGGCACAAATCGCACACTACCGCAGGGTTCCCGAGGCACTACCTAGGTACTACCAAAGGAGTATCCCGGAACACCCTATTTATGCGGGCTTCTCCGCCACGAGACAAGCCCCGCAACGGTCACAAAAGCAAGAAATGAGAGAGCCGCCGCGCCGCCGAACGGTAGCGTGGCAGTGGGGTTTGCCAGGTGAACGGCAAGCACAACGAGCTGAATCCCAAAGAACGAGGCCAAAACGCTTCCCAGGCCCGCCGCCACAGAGGGTCTGTTCTTGCTCGCCGCCTGATAGAGCACAAAAAGGACGGGCGTGGCAGCGAGAAGACCCACTGCCACGCCCAGAACGATCCAGAGCGCCATGCTACTTGGTGCCGTAAATGCGGTCGCCAGCGTCACCCAGGCCGGGCAGGATGTAGGCGTTCTCGTTAAGGCACCTGTCGACCGAGCACGTGTAGAGACGAACATCGGGGTCGTAGTCGAGGACGGCCTTCACACCTTCGGGGCAGGACACGATGGTGAGGCAGCGGATGTCCTTCACGCCGGCCTCGCGGAGGAACTGGATTGCCGCCGTAAGCGAGCCGCCCGTGGCGAGCATGGGGTCAACCACCAGGCAGGTGCGGTTCTCAACGTCGGGCGGGAACTTGCAGTAGTACTGGTGGGGAATGTGGGTCTCGGGGTCGCGATACATGCCCACGTGCCCCACGCGCGCCGAGGGGACGAGGGTGAGGATGCCGTCCACCATGCCCAGACCGGCGCGAAGGATGGGGATGATGGCAACCTTCTTGCCGGCGATGCGCTTGCAGGTGGTCTTCTCGAGCGGGGTCTCAACCTCGACGTCCTCGAGCGGAAAGTCGCGCATGGCTTCGTAGCCCTCGAAGATTGCAAGCTCGGTCACGAGCTCGCGGAACTGCTTGGTACCCGTGTCCTTGTCCCTCAGGATACTCAGCTTGTGCTGGACCAGAGGGTGATTGACGACCGTAAGCCTGCTCTCGTCGTAATCTGCCATGTGCATCCCTTCTCGTATTGAGACAAAGGGACAGTCCCTTTGTCTCATTCAGCTCGCTAGAGCTCTGGATAGAGGGGGTGGGCCTGCAGGAGCTCCTTGACCTCGCCGGCAACGCGCTCCTGCGCGACGGCATCACCGAGGTTGGTCACGACGTCGCCGATGAGCTCGCCGATGCGCTCGCACTCGGCCTCGCCAAAGCCGCGGGTGGTTGCCGCCGCAGAGCCCACGCGAATGCCGCTCGTGACGAAGGGCGAGCGCTGCTCGCCGGGGATGGTGTTCTTGTTGACCGTGATGCCCACGGCGTCGAGCGCAGCCTCGGCATCGCGACCAGTCACGTCACCGGCGGGCGTGAGATCAACGAGGAGCAGGTGGTTGTCGGTGCCGCCGGTCACGAGCCTCAGGCTGCGGGACTCCATGCCGCGACCGAGCGCCTTGGCGTTGGCGAGAATGGCATCGGTGTAGGCGGCGAACTCGGGCTGCAGCGCCTCGCCAAAGGCGACGGCCTTGCCGGCGATGACGTGCTCGAGCGGTCCGCCCTGCGTCCCCGGGAAGACCGACGAGTTGATCTTCTTCGAGATGGCGGGGTCGTTGCAGAGGATGATGCCGCCACGCGGGCCGCGCAGGGTCTTGTGCGTGGTGGAGGTCACGACGTCGGCATAGGGCACGGGCGAGGGGTGGCGGCCAGTGGCAACGAGGCCGGCGATGTGTGCCATGTCGACCATGAGCGCCGCGCCGTTGTCGTGTGCGATCTGCGCGAAGCGCTCGAAGTCGATGGTGCGCGGGTAGGCAGAGGCGCCGGCGATGATGAGCTTGGGCTGGTACTTCTCGGCCTTTGCCGCCACGTCGTCGAAGTCGATGCGCTCGGTCTCGGGGTCGAGACCATAGGAGACGACGTTGTAGAGCTTGCCCGAGAAGTTCGCGGGCGAGCCGTGGGTGAGGTGGCCGCCGTTGTCGAGGGCCATGCCCATGATGGTGTCTCCCGGCTTGGCGAAGACCGCCTCGGCGGCGTAGTTTGCCTGGGCGCCCGAGTGAGGCTGGACGTTTGCGAAACCAGCGCCAAAGAGCCTCTTCACACGGTCGCGCGCGAGGTTCTCGACCTCGTCGACCGCCCAGCAGCCGCCGTAGTAGCGGTGGCCCGGAAGGCCCTCTGCGTACTTGTTGGTGAGCGGGGACCCAACGGCCTCCATCACAGAGAGCGAGACGAAGTTCTCGGAGGCGATGAGCTCGATGGAGTTGCGCTCTCGCGTGAGCTCGTCGCCGATGGCGGAGGCAAGCTCGGGGTCGGTGGCGCTCAGGTGCTCGAGGTACATGGCATTCTCCTTCTTGGGCCGGATGGTCCGCGACAACGATGGCTGGCAGATGGTTACTACATGCGTGCTACAGGCCGAACTCCTCGGGGACGCCGGTGAACGCCGGATCGTCCTCGCGCATGATCTTCTCGACGCGGGCGGCATGACGTCCGCCGGCGAACTCGGTGGTGAGGAAGGTGTCGACGATCTGCTCGTTTGTCTCGAGCGAGACGAAGCGGCCCGAGAGGCCTATGACGTTGGCATTGTTGTGCTCGCGAGCAAGCTGGGCGAACTGGACCGTCTGGACCGGCGTGGCGCGGATGCCGGGGACCTTGTCGGCCGTCATCGAGATGCCAAGACCGGTGCCGCAGATGACAACGCCGCGCTCGGCCTTTCCGGAGGCGACATAGCGGCCAACCTTGTCGCCAAAGTCCGGGTAGTCGCAGCGCTCGCCCGATCTTGGGCCAAGGTCGATGACGTCGTAGCCCTCCTCGCGGAGGTGCCGCACGATGGGCCCCTTCTGATCGAAGCCAGCGTGGTCAGAGGCAATGGCAACGCGCATGGAGGCTCCTCTCTGCTCTGCGTGGACGCCCGCGCGGGACACCCTGTCTAGAGGATAGCGCGAGGGGACGCGCTGCGCGGCAACCATTCGTCCATGCGAAACACGCCTTTGCGAAACGTTGCGAAAACGGCAACTTCTTTGGCTGCCGGAGAGAGGGATTGAGCGCCGAGAAGGCCTAGACCTCCGCAACGCGCATGACGTCCTTCTCGGCAATCGCGCCCTCGCGAAGGACGCGGGGGACGGACCCCGTGCAGTCCACGATGGTGGACGCCACCGCGATGGGCGCAGGGCCGCCGTCAAGGGTGAGGTCTACGGCGTCGACTATCTGGGGCTCGATCGAGGCGCCGGAGGTTGCCGACGGCTCGCCGTGCGTGTTTGCGCTGGTCTGGGCAAGGGGTCCCACGCGGCGGGCCAGCTCGCGCACAAGCTGGGAGTTGGGGCAGCGGAGTGCAACGGTGCCGGTTGGCGCAAGGTACTCCGCAGGAAGGGCATCCGTGGCGGTGACCACCAGGGTGAGCGCGCCCGGCCAGTAGGCATGGGCGAGGGCGAAGGCCCAGGAGGGAATGGTTGCCGCGAAGCGCAGAAGGTCCTCGGGGTCTGCCACGAACAAGGGGAGCGTCTGGGTGGCGGGACGGTTCTTGATGGCAAATATGCGCTGGTGGGCAGGGTTGCCTGTCGTCGCCGCGCACACGAGGCCGTAGACGGAATCCGTGGGCGAGACAATCACGCCACCGTTCTTGAGGATCTCGGCCGCGGCGTCAAGCGCCTCCGCCGAGGGGTTGTCCTGGCTTGCCTGCATCACACGACCCATGGTTTCTCCTCCTGTTTGACGTGGCTTGCGCCGGAATGACCGGCGCGCGGCAGGCCACCGCGATGTCTGGGCGGGCGTCGGCTTTACCCCCCCGCAGGTCGACATCCTACCCCTCGCGCATGGCGACAAGGACGCGAGGACGGTGCGTGAGGTCTTCTCGCACCTCGGCGCTAGCCCAGCCGCCCTGGGCGCGCACAAGCTCGGCAGCGGTTCCCACGTTGTCCTCGAAGAGCTCACAGCAGAGCATGCCGCCTGGCGCCAGCGCCTGCGGCGCCAGCTCGAGGATGCGCCGGAAGACGTCCAGGCCGTCCTCGCCACCGTCGAGCGCAAGACCCGGCTCGTAGCCGATGACCTCCTGCGGAAGTGTGGGCACCACGGCAGAGGGGATGTACGGCGGGTTCGAGACCAGCACCGAGAAGGTGCCCATGAGGTCCGGGTCCACAGCGGAGGCCAGATCGCTCTCGACCACGGTGACCGCATTCTCGAGACCCAGGGCATCGCGGTTGCGCGTTGCAAGCGCCACGGCCTGGGACGAGAGGTCCGTGGCCACCACGCGGGTACCGGAGCGCTCGCTCGCGATGGAGAGCGCGATGCAGCCGGTACCGGTGCCAATCTCGAGCACGCGGCAACCGGGTTCCACCAGCACCGGAGGCTCGGCGGGTTCGGCCGGGTCGGCGGGTTCGGCCGGGTCGGTGGGTTCTGCCGGCTCGGCGTCCGACTCGGCGGAGGCACTTTTCTCGAAAGATGCGCCGCCCGAAGGCGAGGCGCCCTTGACATCCTCGCCCACGGCCTTGTTCTTGGTCGACTCGGGGACCTCCCCAAGAATTGCCGGGAAGGTTACCGGGGCAGCATCCACCCCCTCGAGAGCGGCATCGACGAGGACCTCAGTCTCGGGACGCGGGATAAGCACACCGCGCTCGCAGTGCAGCACGATGTGGCGGAAGGGCATCTCGCCGGTCACGTACTGCAGGGGCTCTCCGCGGCCCCGTCGAACCACGGCATCGTGCATGGCATCGAGCTCGGCCGGGGTGAGCGGCTTGTCGAAGTTCATGTAGATCTGAACGCGAGAGAGCCCTGTGACGTCGCTTATCAGCCACTCCGCAGAGAGACGCGGGTGCTCGTCGCCCTTGCGCTCGAGGTACCCGCGCGTCCACTCAAGCATGCGCTTGACGGTCCAGGTCTCCTGTCCAGTTTGGGACACTCTTCCTCCCTGATCGCGTGTTAAGTCCCCGAATCATAGCGCAACGAAGGAAAAGGGCCAGACGGGGACCCCTCTTGCCGCCTACGGAGGATGCGCGTGCACAGAATTTGCGGTTGCCGGTCCATTTTTGGCGAATCGCCGAGTACGATAGCTCTAACTTTTTGCGGAACCGCAGGTAGGGAAATGGCACTAGCGGGGTGATACTAGGCGAAACCCTGAAAAACGACCGGCAACCGCAAATTTTGGGCAGAGCAGCAGGACGCAACAATGTTATCCGCTCAGGTTCCCACCGGCTGCTGTCCGCGAAGGCACACGACCAAAGACAGGGTCTTGCTGGCCGTGCTGGGCATGCGCCCCACACACAAAGCGCGCCAGCAGACTCGGTCCAGCTGGCACGCAAGTTGATGCTCTTTGATACGAAACTTCAGAGGGAGTGGGAGCCTCCGCCTTACACCGCCTGCGCGAGCTTCTCGGCGCGGTCTGCCGCTGCAAGGGCGTCAATCACGGTGCCCAGCTGGTCGCCGAGAAGCACACCGTTGTACGTAGAGTTGAAGCCGATGCGGTGGTCCGTGACGCGGTCCTGCGGCTGGTTGTACGTGCGGATCTTCTCGGAGCGGTTGCCATGGCCAATCTGCGAGAGACGCTCGGCGCCCTGCTCGGCCTGCTGCTTCTCGAGCTCGGCCTCGTAGAGGCGGGCGCGCAGCATCTGCATGCAGACCTCGCGGTTCTGGATCTGAGAGCGCTGCTCCTGCGACTGCACCACCGTGTTGGTGGGGATGTGCGTGATGCGCACGGCCGAATAGGTCGTGTTGACGCCCTGGCCGCCAGGACCGGACGAGCAGTACGTATCGATGCGCAGGTCCTCGGGCTTAATCTCGATGTCAATCTCGTCGGCCTCGGGCAGCACCGCGACGGTGGCCGTTGAGGTCTGGATGCGGCCCTGGCTCTCGGTCTTGGGCACGCGCTGGACGCGGTGGACGCCACTCTCGTACTTCATGACGGAGTAGACCTTCTCGCCCGTAACTTTGAACTCGATGGTCTTGAAGCCGCCTGCCTCGCCGGGGCTGGCGTCGAGGACCTCGGTCTTCCAGCCGCGAGACTGAGCGAAGCGCTGATACATGCTAAAGAGGTCGCCGGCAAAGATGGCCGCCTCGTCGCCGCCCACGCCGGCGCGAATCTCGACGATGGTGTCCTTCTCGTCGTTGGGGTCACCGGGAATGAGCATGTACTTGACGTCTTCCTCGAGGGCGGGAAGCTTGGACTCATTATCGGAGATGTCTGCCTGGAGCATCTCCTTCTCCTCGGCGTCGGACGCCTCGTGGAGCATCTCCTTGGCGGCCTCGATGTCATCGAGGGCCTGGAGGTACTCGCGCGCCTTGGCCACGAGGGCGGCCTGGTCGGCGTGTTCCTTTGCGATGCGCGCGTACTCCTTGGGGTCGGAGACGACGGCCGGGTCGACCATCTTCTGCTCCAGCTCCTCGTACGCGGCAATAATCTTCTCGAGCTTGTCGCGCATGGCAGTTCTCCTTGCAGGTGGGCCGCGGCGCACGATGGACGTGCGGTGACGCGACATGATTAGTCAGCATTGCAAAGTCTACCACCGCAGGGGTGTTTCGATTCAGCCGGGCGCGCCCCACACGCGCGACGCACATGAGACAAAGGGAAACTCCCTTTGTCTCATCGGTCGGCGAGCTTCTCGCCCATGAGCAGGCCCATCACCGAGGCCATCATGAGGCCGCGGGTCCAGCCAGAGGAGTCGCCCAGGCAGTGGAGGTGCTGGACGTTGGTGTCGAAGTTCTCGTCCATCTGGACGCGGTTGCTGTAGAACTTGACCTCGGGCGCGTAGAGCAGCGTCTCGTAGGAGGCAAAGCCCGGAACCACGCGGTCGACGGCCTTGATGAACTCGATGATCTCGACCATGGGGCGCATGGGCATGGCGGCGGTGATGTCACCAGCCTCGGCGTCAGGGAGCGTGGGCACCACGTTGGACTGCGCAAGCTCCTTGGGCCAGGTGCGCTTGCCGTCGAGAATGTCGCCAAAGCGCTGCACCAGGATGTGGCCGGCGCCCAGCATGTTGATGAGCTCGCTAACGCGCTGCGCGTAAGCAATGGGCTGGTTGAAGGGGTGCTTGAAGTTAAGCGTGCAGAGCACCGCCACGTTGGTGTTGGGGCTCTTGCGGTCCTTGTACGAGTGGCCGTTCACCACTGCCAGGCCACCGTCGTAGTTCTCCTGGCTCACAAAGCCGCCGGGGTTCTGGCAGAAGGTGCGCACCTTGTTCTTATACGGATTGGGATAGCCGATGAGCTTCGACTCGTAGAGCACGTCATTCACGCGCTCCATGACCTCGTTGCGTACCTCCACGCGAACACCCACGTCAACGGGGCCCGCCACGTGTCCAATACCGTGCTCCTCGCACATAGAATCGAACCAGCTGGCGCCACGACGACCCGTGGCGACGATCGTCTCTCCGGCAACGACGCGCGTCTCGCCGTCACGGTTGCGCACCACAAGGCCACGGCACACGCCATCCTCGATCACGACCTCCTCGCACTCGGTCTCGAAGAGGATGGTCACACCGGCGTCAAGCAGGTGCTTCTCGATACGCGCATAGAGCTCCTGGGCCTTCTCGGTGCCAAGATGGCGGATGGGGCAGTCCACGAGCTTGAGACCCGCGCTAATGGCGCGGCGGCGAATCTCCGCAACCTCGTCGGCGTGGCCAAGGCCCTCGACGTGCGGGTCAGCGCCAAAGTCGAGGTACATCTGGTCGACGCGGTCGATGGTCTCCTGCGCGAACTGGTGGCCGATAAGTTCGGGCAGGTCGCCGCCCACCTCGCGCGAGAGCGAGAGCTTCCCGTCGGAGAAGGCGCCGGCGCCCGAGAAACCCGTGGTGATGCGGCACGGCTGGCAGTGGACGCAGTGGCCCACCTTGGCCTTGGGGCAGCTACGCCGCTCGACGGGCAGGCCCTTCTCGACGATGGTGATGGAGCGCGTGTCGCCCTTGCCGAGAAGGCCCAGCGCAGTGAAGATGCCGGCCGGACCAGCGCCGACAATCGCGACGTCCGTGTGGATGGTGGTGGTTGTGTCTGCCATGTTTTCCTTGTTCCTCTCCGCGAGGGGCCCGTACCGTGGGCGCGTCCTTCTCGCGTGGTTCATTGTGCCCCATTTGGTGCGGAAATCTTAGCCTCGGCGTCATTGTGACAAACCACGGCTTCGCCCGGTAACTCCGCCCTTTTCGAAGCGAAGCCTTCCATCAATGGGCCATCTGCCGAGAAGCCCGTATTGGAGCCTCGTGCGCTCCTATACTTTGGAAATCATCAAACATCCATTTCCAAACTCTAAGCGATCAGAGGAGCGCCCATGGAAGCCAACCGTCCCTATTTGGTTCTCGGGCTTGACCCCGGCATTGCCAGCTGTGGTTTTTGCCTTTTGGACATGACGAACCACAAGATTCTCGAGATGGGCTCCCACCTCTTTGACGCACCGCAAGAGGCCAAAACCAAGACTAGCCTCGCCGTTACGCGACGCAACGCCCGAAGCGCCAGGCGCAACACGCTTCGCACGGCAACTCGCATGAAGCATTGTCTTGCACTTCTCAAGGGCGCGGACCTTGTTCCGGAAGACGCAGACAAAGCCTGGCTCCAAAGCAAGAAGGGCGATAAGCCCATTCTCAAGCTCCGCGCCAACGGGCTCGACCGCAAACTTGCAGACCGCGAGTTTGCCCAAGTGCTGTATTCACTCTGTGGGCGCCGTGGATACATCCCGCACGGCGAGGGCCGCCTAGGCGAGACAGACGACGGAGAAGGCAGAAAGGTCCTCAGCGCCATCAAGGCAAACGAGGCAACCATGAAGAGAGGCAACTACCGCACCGTTGGTGAGATGCTTTATGCCAACCACGGGAAGTCGCGCAATCACGGCGGAGACTATTCCCTCTGCGTCAACAACTCGCAGATCAAGGACGAAGTACACGCGCTCTTTGCTGCGCAGCGCGCCCTAGGAAACTCCAAAGCTTCGGAAGGCTTTGAGAAGGACTACATCGACTGCCTTGAATGGGAGAAGAAGACCGTCGACCATGACAAACGTGTCTATGAGCTCGTTGGGGCCTGCCCATACTTTCCCGAAGAGAAGCGCGCCGCCGACGCTGACATCTCCTCTGAGCTCTGCCGCGCTTATGAGAGGTTGGGGCATATCGTCATTGTGCATGAGGACGGCTCCGAGCAGAACCTTACTCCCAATCAGATTGACGGCTACCTTGACGTGCTCTTCTCTCCCTTGCCGCTCAAGGGAAACAAGGAGTGCAAGGTCACGTACGGCATGATTCGCAAAGACCTTGATCTAAGCGGAAAGGACGTCTTCAAAGGCGTGGCGCAGGATGGCGAGAAGGGCGAGCCATTCTCGCCAAAATCGTGGCGTTGCCTACGCACGGCGCTGTATGAGAACCACGAGGACCTGCTCGTCCGCATGTTCAAAGATCGGGAGCTAGGAGATGACATCTGCGAAGCGCTGACCTTCGCCAGCACTGAGGCGAGCCTTGGCGAGCGGCTTGGCCTACTAGACCTCACCGACGATGAGCAGGCGGCGCTGTGCAGCAGCGTGCCGTTTACAGGCAAGCTCTTTAAGGGTTATGGAAGCCGCAGCCTCAAGGCTTTGGGAATCCTTCTCGGCGCCTTCGAGGAACCGGAGATTCGCACCCTTACGGATGCAGAAAGGGCAACGGGGCTTCTCGACCTACGCCTTGCTGACCGAGGCCTTCGCGACAATCTTCTGCCCAGTTACAGCAAGTACGACCCAACCTGCCGCAATCCCGTGGTCCTACGCGCCATGGGTCGCATGCGCCGCATCGTGAACTCCATTATTCGCATTCACGGTGTACCAGACGAGATTCACATTGAGCTTGGCCGCGACCTCAAGATGTCCAACAAGGAGAAGGCGACCGTTAGCAAGAACCAGCGAGCAAACGAAGCCGCAAACAAGAAGTGGGCAGCAAAGGCCGCCAGCATTCTCGGCTGCTCTCCCGAGGAAGTTCCGGGGCGTATCGTGCGAAAGCTCGCCATGCGAGAAGAACAGGGCGAGAAGGATGCATACACCGGAGCAGCCATTGATCTTGAGCACCTCGTACGAGACGATCGCTACTGCGAAATTGACCACATCCTCCCCTACTCGAGAACATGCGATGACAGCCGTGCCAACAAAGTGCTCGTGCTCTCCAAGAGTAACCAGGACAAACGCGAACGCACTCCATACGAGTGGATGACATCTGGAGAACCCGGCGCTCCTGATTGGGACGAGTATCGCAATCGGGTCATGGCCACGGTCAAGTACGCACGCAAGCGTGCCAACCTTCTCAACACCGACCTCGGCCCCAATGTGCAGGCTCAGTTCCTTGCTCGTAACCTCAATGACGATCGCTACATGTCCGTAGCCGTGAAGAACTACCTGGAGGACTGTTTGTTGTTCCCTAACGACGGTCGCAAGAAGCACGTCACCGCCGTTGCAGGAGGTGCAACTGGCAACCTTCGCTGGGTCTGGGGCCTCAACTTTGGACAGGGAAATACAAAAGACCGAGACGATGACAGACACCACGCCGTCGACGCGGCTATCATAGCCGCCTGCTCAGAGAGCACCGTCAAGAAGGTTGCCGAGGCAAGCTCGAAAGGCCGCGAAACATTCAAACATCTGCGCAAATCTCGCCTTTCCGACACACAGCCTTGGCCCACGTTCGCCGAAGAGATCGCCGCACGTCGTGCCTTCGTGGTGCCCACTCGCATGGTTAACCATGGCGTCACCGGACGTGTTTTTGAGGATACCCTCTACCACCTAGAAGGATTTACCAATGACAAGGGCAAGTATCCTCTGGTCAGAGCAGGCGAGAAGACCGCCAAGAAGGGCAACGTTCGCATCGGCCCCGGCGGTTCGGTCAAGCTGATCGATGGCATGGCATTCCTGCGGCTTTGGCTTGACCCAAACGCTCGGCCAAACGGCAAGGTCAAGGGAAAGTGGTACGCGGAGCCAGTTTACTATGCCGATATTCCCGCAATAAAGGCAGGGACGTACGTGCCAAGGGCATGCACCATCCACGTGGCGAGAAACGCATGGGAGCCGGTACCAGAATCAGCGATGCAGGGGGACCCGGTGGTCTTGTTTGCCGGAGATGTGGTTGAGGTTGACGGGCATATCGGAAGATATTCAAAATTTGACATCTCTGGTGGACGAATGACCATCCTAGGCCTTCTGACAAAAGCCGAGGTTGGGAATTGGCCCTCTCTTGGCTCCTGGGGCCGGGACACCCAAGTTCACGTCCTCCAAGAGGATTGCCTTGGTCACTGTTATGACGGCATAGTCATCGATCCAGACAATTCATCATTCCGGCAACGTGAATAAACCAAACGGGCCGGGAGCCACACCAACCAGACACGGCTCCCGGCCCGTCATAGTTCCTCAGGCAGATTCCTGTATACACCCTGCCTATGCCCAATCCGAACGACTTCTATGAGCAGCTTTCCCTCGTTGATTGTCGCCAGAATTCTGTAGCTACCAACCCTGTATCTCCAGCCATACTTTGTTCCCTTGAGCGCTTTGGAGCCAGGAATCGACTTGGGATTCTCGCAACTTGCGAGGTTGTCTTCAACCCATTTGAGAATCATTAACCGCTGTTTTTTCTCGATGGAGAGTAGCTCTTTTGCCGCGACACGCGACCACTCGACCTCATAGCTCATTCGGCTTCCATTGCCATGTGCTCGACTTCATCCATCGAGTAGCGCACGCCATCGTCTGCAGCCAAGGCATCTTCATATGCCTGACAGTCAGCAGCGTCTTCAACCATTTCAAGTGCTGCCTCGCGCACCACATCAGAGAACGTCCTGCCGACAAAATCGGCATACGCCTGAATCCAGGACTTCTCCTCCGGCTCGAAGCGGATGGTCGTTGCTTCCATTGCCATTGTCGTTCTCCTCCAATCGTATTTCGTCGTAATACGATTATACTCACGCGCGCTTTTCTAAAACGTGAGTGTAAGCTGAGGCCCAAGATCATCTGCCCGACTGACATTTGGCCGGCTATCTACGAGCACCTCTCGCCCCTCATATTGCTTTTCGGTAAGCGTGATGACGGTAACCGCACCGGCGATGGGCAAATTGGCTTTTAGCCTCTTGAGATGGGCGTCGGCACTGTCGCGAGAGAGCAGCACGCGAGAGTAGACACTGAACTGCTCCATGTGATAGCCGTCTTTTATGAGGAACTTCCGAAACTCCGCGTAGGACTTGCGCTCCTTCTTGCTGCCCGTAGGCAGGTCAAACAGCACCAGCATTCTCATGATTCTCATCATCGTTCCCTATTCCATACCTGCTTTTTCAAGCGGAATCACCACAGGCAGCTCGAGTAGAGTCGCATCGTTTGATTTCACCGCGGCTTTGAGCGACTCAAGCTCGTTCTCTATGGCAACTTGAACAGGGGCTCTACCCAGCGGAATGCTGACAAGGTACTCAAAAACCGATGCGAGCTCGCGCTTGCTCTCTGGCGTCAGGGTTCCTCCAAGGCCTCTCTGGATAACGAGCAGGTCAACAATTGGCCGGAACGGCTCGATAAGATCGTCAACCAAATTGAAGGCATTGAGGTTATTGCAGTGGTGGATACCCCGCGAAACGAGCCAACCACCACTCACGGCCGTACGGCCAATGCCCGCTCTAAGGACGGTGTAGCCATAATCGAGAGCAGGGGTAAGGGGCCCATTGCGACGACTGCCTTCCGGGAGGACCTTCTTGAAATAGACGCTCGCGGCAACGGACTCCCTATTCGACGTATCTCCCGATAGGACGTCCTTTGCCATTGCCCGTAGGGAAGAGCCATCCAAGCCAAGCAAATCGAGAACGGCGGCCTGATTCGATATCTTTGCTTTAACTATTCTCTGCCACAGGCGTTTCTGCATGGGTTTTGAGATTGCCAGTTGGTCATCGACAATCTCTGCATGCCTTGAATGCGCGCCCAGCGGAAGCAGGAGTCCATTGGGCATATGGTCATCTCCGCAAAACATGACTCCAATGCCAGCGTCTGAGAACTTGGAAAGTGCCGCCGTGGTTATCTGAGCTTGGTGAGTTTCGATGATAAGGGCCCAGATGTCTTCAAGGGGTATAAGTCCGCGCAGCTCCCCATGCTGGCTAATGGCAAGCGCATCATTTTTGATAGCGAGCGATGCGGCATTCTGAATACAAACAGTCCTCTTTGGCATGGCTTCTCACCTCACCGATGGGCTATAATTCTCTTGTCTAGCAAGGTTTTGTATCAACTGGGGAGTTGGAAGGAATCACGGCTAGACAAGGGAATCGCTTTTACGCGATTACCCGCAAGGTAAGCCCGTCAACACCCTTGGTGTCGGCGGGCGATCCTTTTTTCTGCGAACGGTTTTCAGAAAAAGGCCTCCGGGGAATGCTTTTGATTGTTTCATGTGCCACTTTTATTTCAACCAATACCAAAACACCCCCTGTTCGCAGGGGGTGTTTTGGTATTGGTATTGTACCAACTGGGGAATTGGAAGGCCGGCAAGAC
>FOHD01000011.1:0-38071 GCA_900111695.1 Olsenella sp. KH3B4 | reverse complement strand
GATTGTACCAACTGGGGAATTGGAAGGCCGGCAAGACCAGCCAGCTTCGTGCACATGGACGAGGCGACATTGCACCAGCTGGGAAAATATCGCCCGAAGCCGCGATGCCGCAGCGGCGCCCAGAAAGATGGGCATACTGCCTAGAAGTCAGCCGCGCGCATGAGCCAGTCGCGCAGTCAGGAGGATTCATGGCCATCCAGAAGCCCGAGCCGCTTGTAATCGGGAACAAGGCGTTCTACACCCTTACCTCGTACGGGCCGGTAGACGTGGAGGTGCACGTTGTTCGCACAACGGACGAGGAGGTAGGGCTTACTGTCCAGACTCTGGTGCGCGAGGCAGGCGGCACCGAGAAGGACCTCGCAGACCCGGCGTGGGTCGCAAGCCACTTTGACGGCCTCGAGGACGAGCAGCGCCTGCGCGAGCAGACCCGCGCATACCTCAGCTCGCTGAGCGAGGACTCCGCAGAGGAGCAGAAGGCCAACGCGTGTCTCGACGCGCTCGCCGAGCGTCTGTGCCAGTCAGTGCCGGCCGCACAGGTGTCGCAGGTGAAAGACGCGCTGTTCCAGGACATCGCGCAGCAGATCGCCACGACCGGCCAACCGGTTGAGGCGGTTCTCGCACAGATGGGCATGCGACCCGACCAGCTGGATTCGATGCTCCAGAGCGAGGCCGTGAAGGAGGCCGAGCACGAGGCGGCGCTCGACGCCTATGCAAGCGAGAAGAAGATCAAGGTCGACGAGACCGAGCTCCCACACCTGTTGCAGCTCTCCCCCACCGACGCGCAGGCGCTCATCGCTCGCGCAAAGGCGGCAGGTCAGATGGACCAACTCATCGATGCGGCCCGTCGCGCCAAGGCCCTCGAAGCCGTAGTGTCCGAGTGCAACTGCACCTACGTGCAGGAGACCGAGGCCGAGGCCAAGAAGCGCCTGGGCGAAGTGGCGGCGGTCATGCAGCACCGAGAGGAGCTGGCGCGCAAGGCGGCCAGCGCAGCCGAGAAGGGCGACAGCCCTGCGGGCAGCAATGCTACCAACGGCTCTGGGCTCAAGCTCGTGTAGCGTGCGTCCGGCACCGGCTACGGTAACGCAACGGGGAGGCCGACCAACGTCGACCTCCCCGTTTCTGTTGCGCTATGAGCGAGTGCTACTCGGCTGCGGGAGCCTCGGCTGCGGCCTCGGGCTCTGCGGGAGCCTCGGCGGCCTTCGCGGCAGCCTTGGCAGCCTCTGCCTCGGCCTTCTTGGCGTACTCAGCAGCACGCTTGGCCTTCTCGGCAGCCTTGGCCTCCTTGGCAGCCTTGCGGGCAGCCTCGAGCTCTGCAGCCTTCGCGGCCTTGGCGGCCTTGGCGGCCTTCTCGGCATCGAGCCTGGCCTGCGCGGCGCCGCCGAACTTGTTGGCGAAGCGCTGGACGCGGCCGCCGGTGTCGACGAGCTTCTGCTGGCCGGTGTAGAACGGGTGGCACTTGTCGCAGAGGTCGATGACGAGCTCGGGCTTGGTGGAACGCGTCTTGAACGTGTTCCCGCAGGTGCAGCGGACGGTGCACTCCACGTAGTTAGGATGAATTCCTTGCTTCATTGCAGGACTCCTTTTGTCGGTCCTGGTTTCCGACCAGGACAGGGGTGGTGATGCCTTGGCGCGGATTGCTCCGTCCAAGACGGTCAAGCTCTCGGAGTATAGCAAATCGCGCATCGACGGTGTGTGGAGAATCGCTGACCACGGGCGGGTCGAGGCCGCAGCACCGGGCTTCTCCCAATCCGGACCCCGACCCCCGCGACAGCAACGGGCTTCTCGCATTCCAGACCCCGACCCCCGCCACAGCAACGGGCTTCTCGCCCTGCCATGCGCGGAGATTAGCTCCTTTTCTTGATCTGGTCCGACGTTTGCCCAGGTAGCGCTAATCGCCATTAAGAAAAGGAGCTAAACTCCGCGACGAGGGGGCCCGCAGGTGGGAGCAAGGCCCCCCAAGCCGAGATCCTGCCGCAGCGCCCCTCCAAAAGTGAACACGTTTTCAATTCGTGGGCCACCGGCGCGACGTTTCCCCAGGGGCCGCGGGGCGCTCATTGAAAACGTGTTCACTTTTGAGCGAGGGGAAGGGGAAAGGGGCGGGAGCAAGGGCGAGCGGGGGTGGGCCGTGGCGCGCCGAGGGCACCGCGCGCCAGGGCAATCGCGAGCAGACCGGCACCGTGTGTGTTCTAATGGCATCGGGGACCAAACGCGCCGCGAGCCGAGACGTGCCCGCTGCCGCCCCAGCAGCTCTTGCCAGGAAGGACGCCCATGTTTCTCGCGATTGACGTTGGCAACACCCAGACCACGCTCGGCCTCTTTGACGAGGACGGCAGCGTGGCGCACGGCTGGCGCATGGCGACAAGCCACACGGACACCTCGGACATGATCGACGCCCGCCTGCACGGGTACTTCAACAAGGACGGCCTGGACCAGGCACGCGTTACGGCCGCGGGCATTGCGTGCGTTGTCCCCGTGCTCACGCGCGCCTGGTACAAGTGCCTGCTCGACCGCACGGGCACAGAGCCGCTGGTCGTGACCCCCCAGACGGACTCCGGCATGCGCATCGACATGCCCAACCCCACCCAGGTTGGTGCCGACCGCATCGCCAACGCCGTGGCCGCACGCCTCACCTACGGCGCGCCGGTCATCGTGGTGGACTTTGGCACGGCAACCAACATCGACGTGATCGACGCTACGGGCTCTTATCGCGGTGGCGCCATTTCCCCCGGCCTCATGCTCTCGGCAGCGGCGCTTTTCTCGAAGGCGGCGAAGCTCTCCAGCGTGCCCATCGAGGCTCCCACCCATGCGCTGGGCGAGACGACCGAGACCGCCGTGCAGTCCGGCATCGTCGTGGGGGCGGCAGCACAGGCGGAGGGCCTGGTGGCCCGCATCAAGCGTGAGCTGGACATACCAAACGCACCCGTGGTGGGAACCGGTGGCCTTGCGCGCACCGTGAGCGCGGCGACCGATCTCTTCTCGGCCGTTGACCCCGACCTCACGCTGCGTGGCATCCGCGAGATCTGGCTCCACCAGCAGGGGTAAAATTCACCGCAACCGCGAAGGCCCGTGAAAGTCCTTCTCCCACGGGCCGTATTGGTTACCAGATACCACAGAATAAGTCGTGTACGCCCAATCTAAGCGTGGATGCGCGTGCCAGATAGGCCAGCCATAGCCTCCGCAGCCTTCTCAAGTGAACCAATGATGCAGGTACGTCCTGGCCTGCTCCCCGCGAATTTAACGGCGGCGCGAACCTTTGGCTCCATAGAGCCTTTCCCAAACTGCCCCTCCTCGAGGTAGCGGTTCGCCTCGTCAACCGAGATGTCGACGAGGTCTTGCTGATTGGGCTTACCGAAGTTGATTGCCACGTGATCCACTGCAGTTAACAAAACTAGCCTGTCTGCATGGCAGTCCTCGGCAAGCAACTCGCCGCCCATATCCTTATCGATAACCGCAGCGACCCCCTTGTATGCACCCTTGTCAGAATAGTCTCTGACAACGGGGATTCCTCCACCGCCACAAGCGATAACAATGAACTCATTGTCGAGCAGGTTAAGGATGCTTTCGCTCTCGACAATCTTCTTTGGAACGGGGGAAGCGACCACCCTGCGCCAGCCGCGTCCGGAGTCTTCGATGAACGTCCAGTCTGGATGTTTCGCATTCTCCGTCATGGCTTCCTCATGGGAGAGGAATGCTCCGATGGGTTTGGTGGGCTTCTCAAAGGCCGGGTCTTCGGGATCGACCTCAATTTGAGTTACAACTGTCGCCACGTGCCACCGCTTGTACGCCTTGTGCATCGCTGCGCCAATTGCTTGCTGAAGCTGGTAGCCTATGTAACCTTGACTCATGGCTCCGCACTCGGGCAGGTCCATATCTGGAATCTTCTGCGGATTGTCCTTGTGGGCTAGTTCGAACGCGCTCTCAATCATCCCAATCTGAGGGCCGTTCCCGTGGGTAATGATAATCTCGTTGCCCTGTTCAATCACGCGAAGTAGCGTAGGGGCAGCAGCGCGCAGGCGAGTCATCTGCTCTTCCGGCGTTTTACCAAGCGCGTTGCCGCCCAAAGCAATCACCACACGGTTGACTGGCAGGTTCCAGCTCATCTCTTTTCTCCCCTTCCAGAGCACTGCCCTTGTTGGGCCCACCCCGATGAGCCCAACAAGAATACCTACGATCTAGAAACACAAACGAACGGCCGATAATCAGTTATCGGCATCGAAAACAGACCGATTAATTCCATCGCTGTAGTCGGCCGCAACCATTAGGGCGCAGTACACATCCGAATTCACGTTGAGAATCGTTCGTATAGCACCCACTGGATAAGTAAGTCCAGCGAAAATGCCAATACTATCAAGAGGCAGCCCAAGTTGCGGAACAATCATGGTCAGCGAAACCAAGTCGGCACCAGGTGCAACGGCATTTGCAAGCGAGAGAAGCGTGCAAATTACCGTTAGCGCAATCAGGTCTGCTCCCGCATAAGTAACCCCGTAGATCTGCGCAATTGTCAGCGATGTCACCGCAAGATGGATTGAGGCACCATTGGAATTGAGTGGCATGCCAAGAGGAAGCACAAGGTCTGCGATGTCCTCGCGAAGGCCGAGCCGTTCTTTGGCATCCTGCATCTCAACGGGAAGCGTCACGGCACTCGACGTAGTGGAGAGCGCCATCACGCTCATACGCCACATCTTTCGAATCAGGCGCGCCGGGGACAGCCTGCATCGCACGTACACGAGCGCGATCCACAGAATCATAAACACGAGGACCGCACCGCCAAGGACGAGCAGGTACCGCAGGAGCGGCATAACGACCTCGGCACCCATGGATCCCACCATCGCGGATACGTAACAGAAAATGCCAACGGGAGCGACCTTCATGACCACTCGGATGATGTTGAGAATAAGAGCCCCGAGCTGAACAGTGAAGTCATAGACCACGCACTTGTTGTCATGAGCCTGCCGCCAGCCAGAGCAGACCAGACCCAGAGCGATTGCAAAGACAATGCACTGGACCATCGAACCATTGCCCATCGATGCAACGATATTGGATCCGAAGAAGCCAGAAACGGTGTCCTGCCAAGTTCCGCTCGATGCTTCTGCCGTAGTCATCGCATTCTGGACCAGAGCAGAGTCAGCTAGACCGGCACCCGGCTGAAATAGTAGCGTGCAGGCAATACCAAATGCAGACGCCAGAATGGATGACGCAGCAAACCAAATGATGCCCTTTATTCCAATATCAGAAAGGTCCTTTGCGGTAAGACCACCGATGGCCTCGATGATGGTACACATGACAAACGGTACGATGCCCATCTGTACCAGGTGGAAGAAGATGTCGCCTATGAACTTAACGTTGTTCATCGGGTTACCGACAAGTAGACCCACGATGAAGCCGGCGACCATCGATATGACAATGAGAAGCGTCGGGGATACTCTCTTGGACTTTTCAGCAGCCATGGCTCACTCCTTCTTGTAATCGAAGGGGAGAGGCGCGGTGCCCCGTCGCACCTCTCCGTTACACACGCTCTCCCTCCTCGGGGACCCGCGTTCTTTCCTATGCCTCGACCTGAGGCTCAGAGCCCTCCTTGTCGTAGAAGATTTCGGGATGGAGCTTGCCCTCGCTAGCAGAGACCATCAGGCAGGTGTACACATCGCCGTCGACATTGAGGATGGTGCGAAGTGCACCGGTGGGGTACTCAAGACCAGCAAAGATGGCAATGGACTCCATGGGCAGACCAAGCTGAGGAACAATCATGGTCATAGAGACCAGAGATGCGCCCGGAGATACTGCGTTGGCCAGGGAGAGCAGGAAGGAAACAATCCACACGTAGACAAGCTGGCCACCGCTGAAGGTCACTCCATAAATCTGAGCAATCGTCAGGGCCGTCACGGCAAGGTGAATAGCAGCGCCGTTGGAGTTGAGCGGCATGCCAAGAGCCATAAGGAGGTCGGCGATTTCAGGATCAGCGCCAAGCTTGGACTTGGTATCCTCGAGGGCAGTCGGCAGGGTTACGGCAGAGGAGATTGTGCCCAGCGCAAGGGCGCTCATGGGCCACATCCTCTGGATAATACGGATGGGATTGTACTTGCAACGGACAGCCACGAGGGTAATCCAGATGGCGAACATGATTGCAACTGCAATGGCCATGACAACGAGATACATTGCAACAGGAATGAGGACGGCAAGGCCAAGGCTGCCAATCATTGCGCTCACGTAGCAGAAGATGCCGATGGGGGCGATCTTCATAACCGCTCGGATGATGTTAAGGATGAGCTTGGAGAGCTGGCTGCAGACGTCGTAGACAAGGCACTGGTTGTCATGGGTCCTACGCCAAGCTGAGCACGCAAGGCCAAGTGCGATGGCGAAAACGATGCACTGGACCATCGAGCCGTTGCTCATAGAAGAAACGATATTCGAGCCGAAGAATCCGCTAATCGTGTCCTGGAAGGTAACACTTGAAGACTGATAGTCGACAGAAGCAGTTGCTGCCTCAATGCCTGCGCCAGGCTGGATAAGGATTGTAAGGACGAGGCCGATGCCAGCGGCGAGAAGCGACGAAGCGGCAAACCAGCCGATGCCCTTCAGCCCATAGCCGGAAAGGGCCTTTGCATCAAGAGCACCAACCGCCTCGATAATGGTGCACATCACGAAGGGAATGATGCCCATCTGAACCAGATGGAAGAAGATATCGCCTATGAACTTTACGTTGTTCATCGGCTCACCGACAATGAATCCGACGACAACTCCTAGCACCATAGAAATGACGATGAGCGTCGTCGAGCTAACTCCCTTTTTCTTCTCTACCATCGTTCTCACTTTCCTTTCACATGGCCTGTCGTACTTGTCTTATGTGCCAAATGCGTCTGGGGGCCGAACAACCTCCTCCCAGCTCAGCTCTCAACGCGAGCCCAAGACCCCAAAGACCGTCGGCTCCCGAGGTGTGCCCGACCGCGAGGAGCCGCCTGATTGTTCCCCCAACCAACGCTCCATTCTTCAACCCGCTTGCCAGCTCGATGAACTCTTGATTCGCATATCCTTCGCTCGTCGCCCTGAGGTATGCCGCACTGACATCAGTAGTGCGTTCAAGGTCCTCCCCGGCTATCGCCTCGCAGAATTCGTTGCCAACCCCTCCCATGAGAAGGCCGATGCCATAGCCCACGAGCACGTCATCTCCCGAGGGAGTAAGGCCGAGTCCACGCCCCAGCAGATAGATACTGGCCTGGCGTAGTTCGTCGGTATCCGCCCCCTCTGACAGGACTCGCGCCACTCGCTCTAGCGTTTCGTCTGCCGGTAAGCCAAGGCGTCCTTCAAGCGAAAGCCCCTCGAGCTTGCAGAGCAGATCACCTCTCTGAACGACATCCAGATACGGGACGCGACAGGGGACAACCTGTAGCGCGCCCAGGTGCACCTGAAGAACAACTCCTGCTCCATACACTCGCAGGACACCATCGCGAACCGTTGCTCTTCCACCAACTTGAGCGCATCCCAACAGCGAATGCAGGCATTCCTCAGGCAGGGCAATCCCAAGAACCGAAAGTCCATCTCTCGTAAGCCCAAGGTGAAGAAGCAAGCCCGGCAGGCTCACGTTCAGACTCGACGAGAACACACTGTGCACTGACCCGCTGATCTGACCTCTCATGTGGGCGAGGGCGTAATCGCTGACGGTGCCCTCGCCCGTCCAATCTATGAGCCCGGCGCTCACGCGTTACTCGATACCGAGCTTGGCACAGTACGCTTCAAGCGCCTTCTCGAAGCATGCGAGGGGAGCCCTCACGGTACCTGCGCCGACCTGTCCGACACCGGCGTTCTTATGGGCGATGCCCGTATTGATGAGGGGCGTAATGCCCGTTGCCACAACCTTTCGAATATCAATGCCGAGACACGTACCCTTGAAGTCCCATGTGGGAATTGTCCAGTTGGGGTTGTGAGTCACGCAGATGCGCTCCATTTCGTTGGAAATGTTCAGTGCGTCCTCAAACCCGCCTGCGCCCACGAATCGGGTTACGCCAGGTGCCGCCACCATCGCCATGCCACCAACGCCAACGGTCTCGGTAATCGAAGAGTCGCCATTATCCGGGCAACCGTCTTCCTCACTAAATCCAGCGAAGTAGAGCCCGCGCGGCGTGTTGACCGGAGCGGTGAACCATTCGTCACCGCAGGCGCCAATGCGCACGCCAAACTCGTATCCATTGCGAGTCATCGTGGTGACAACGCAGCTCTCCTCGTCCTTGCGTGCGTAGTCGACGATGGATTTACCCGTAGCCATCATCACATTGAGGAAGAATTGATCAGTGTCGGCTAGGAACTGAATCACGCGCTGCTTGGCATCCTCGGGAACATCAGTCTTGACAATGAGGGGGGCAACTTCCTTTAGGAAGTTGAGGGATGCTGCCATGTTGCGCTGGTGGAATTCGTCTCCCTGCGTAATTGCACGCGCGATAAGGGCGCTGAGGTTGATGCCGCCCTCCTTAAGCTTAAGCGCCTTGGAAAGAACCGGGCCGAGCTCATCCGCCATCCAGTGGAGCCTGTCGACGACCTCCTGGCTATATGCGCCGAAGCGAAGGACCTTTCCAATTCCCTCGTTCATAGTGCAATACGCAACCGTATCATCAACCATGTTGCGGACAACGAGAACGGCCATGTTCGCCGAGGTGATGCCACCCATAGGGCCAACGGCATGGACGTGATGACAGGGGATAAACTCGACCTCGCCGGACTCGAGGAGCTTTAGCGCCTCGTCCTCAGTCTTTGCCCAGCCCTCAAACAAAGCCGCACCGATGCAGGATCCCCTCATCGGCCCCATCATGTGTTCCCAGGTGATGGGAGGACCAGAGTGCAGCAACGTCTTCTTCTCCCTGTTGAGCTCAGGGATCACGGTCTTGGTGGGAACCACATCGACGAGGAACGGCTGAGAGTTCTTGAACCTCTCGACCATACGAGCATTTGCCGCATCAATCTCATCGCGGCGCTTATCCAGCTCGTCGAGCAGGTGAATCATGCGCTTGTTGCCGCCCGCAAGAGGCTTCCAGTTAAACTGCACCGTCTCTGCCCCATAGGTGCGCAACGACTCATTGAAGCTCTTAACGCCAACATTGATGATGCGCGGAGTAGTGTCAAGCAGTTCGGTCACCTGCACGCTGGGCTTTGGCAGGGGCGACGGATCCTTTATCTCGTACGGGACGACATCGCGGTCCTTCTCAGTAAAGTGAATGCCCTTAAGCTCAAGTGCCAGACGAATAGCACGTGCGTTTGAGGTCTCCATAATGGCGCCGGCCTCACGAAGCTCCTCAAAGGACTTTTGGTAGTCCTGCGGATCGTTCTCGGTACCGGTGACAGAGCCAACGAAGTAGAGTTCCCTGCCCTCGCTCTTAGCTTTCTCGAGCTGCTCCTTGATTACGGGAGCAAGCGCGCCTGCCATATCCGGATGACAGCCGTAGCCAAGCATACAGTCAAAGAGAATGACCCCCGTGGACTCCATGGCAGCGTACTTTCGGATGTAATTGATACGAACCTCGGGATCGATCATGGGGTGAGGCTTGCCCTGCGTATAGATGTCATCACCAAGATCAATCACGTCATAGCCCTTGGCGTGAAGGATATAGCCATCCTCCTTGACAACACCGCCCAAGTCGAGTGCCTCAGAAACAAGCATTCCGGCTTCGTTTGCCAGGGTTCCGCCAGAGTAGAGACCAATGACCGTCTTGTTCTCGGGAAGAGGCTTGTCGCACGTAAAGTCCAGAGGCTCGAGGTAATTCTTCTTCACGGGATCACCGTTCGCAAGGTCAACGGCAATGCGCGCAGTCTCCTCGAGGGTATGGGCGAGATAGACCTTGCCAAGGTGATGCTCGGGCTTCTCACCTAAGAAGATGGCAACAACGGGCTTTGTACACTTCTCCAGAAGATCAACAACCTCATCGCGAACCTCCGGCGCGGGAGGCTTGGAGATGACACAGATGACATCGGTCGGCTCGTGGTTCTCAAGGCCCACGATGGCATCCTTCACCGTGATGGCCCCAACCTCGGCGCTAAGGTCACGACCGCCGGTACCGATGGCATGGATGAGACCGCCGCCAAGGCGGTCGATGATGGCGGCGACCTCTTGGATACCGGTTCCCGACGCGCCCACGATACCGATGCTGCCAGGTTTCGAAACGTTCGTGAATGCAATGGGAATAGACGAGATGACACCGGTGCCACAGTCCGGCCCCATGAGCATGAGCCCCTTCTCATGGGCCTTGCGCTTAAGACGCACCTCGTCATCAAGTGAAATGTTGTCCGAGAACGAGAACACGTTGAGCCCACGGTCGAGTGCCTTCTCAATCTCGGGCGCAGTGTATTCTCCGGGCGTGGAAAAGAGAGCTAGATTGGCATCTGGGAGTGTCTTCAGGGCATCGTCCCAGTTGGTAACCTCCTTCAAATCGGGCTCGTCCTTCTTAACTGACAAATCCGAAAGGAATTCCTCCGTCTTCGTGAGAACCGCATCAAGAACGCTGGAATCTTCGGAATCAACGACGACAACCATGTCGCTGGGGTTAGCAGCTTCTGCCTCTGGCGTGAGCAGCCCCGCATTTTTGAAAATGTCTTTGTTTGCGTCTGTCCCCATCATGATCTGACTCTTCGTCACACCATCGAGGGAATTGATCTTGTTCGTAAGCAGCATCAGGTTGATGGAATCCTGGTAGCTATTCTTCTTGACCACCGTTTGGAGCATGAGGACCTCCCTGAAATAGCGGTTCTTCATCATGCTGAGGTTGTGGTCCGGCCGGAGCCCACGACCTCCCTTGACGTGACGCCCCAAGTTTCTCGTTGGTGGTCGAAATGGTCTTGTGCTGTTGCGGATAAGGTTTTGCGGATTCTTTTTCCCGAATTGGAAAAGCTCTGATAAACACCCCCGACTATTCTGCAAGTTAAACTCACGAATCGAACTGTTAGTTGGGGGGTCATATGGCGGAATCGGCTCGGCCACAAAGTAGACGGCAAATGATAATGAGAGATGTTTTGCGTCTACCTTCTTTGGAGGGAGCAGATGTTCTCGTCGGCAATTCCGGACTGGATCGTGAAGTCACGAATGCAATGGTTATGGAAGGCCCCGATATCGAGAAATGGGGAAGACCGGGCCTCGTCCTTGTCACAAGTCTCTTCGCGCTCATACCCCTTGACCCCAACGAACGGCTTGAGTTCTTTGACAAGGTCGCAGGCATTGGCATAGCAGGGATTATTTACAAGCCAGGCAGAACGCCGGTGGAGCTTCTCCAGCCTTCTCTCGCCGCCTGCGAAGCTCGCTCGATCCCATTTGTCCAGATGAAGCCAACTGTCAACTTCGAGGCAGTACTCATGGATGTCATGGGTACCGTCATTGATTCCAATGCACAGCTCCTCGACAGCTTCTATGAAACCCACCGGAAGACCATGCGCCTTGCCCTCAAACAGCCAAGCATCTACGAGGTTGTCTCTCAGCTAAAAGAGCGAATGGGTTGTGAGGTCAGTTTCTTCAATAAGATCGACGATGCACATGTTGGAACCGAGAACAACGTATGCAATTTCGAGTCGATGGAGCTTTCTGAGTTTCGCTACCAGCGCTACCAAACAAACCGCTACTACAATGCGACGCTCCGTTATTCGGACTCACATTCCGAACGCGCGTTGGCAGTCAATATCCCCAGTCAATCGATCAGCTCTTGCTATCTCGTCGTGCACACAACGCCAGAAGATGTATCAGCGTTCCAGCGCATGACGATAGACAACTACGTGAATCTTCTCTCGATTGAACTTCTCAAGCAAGAGGCGCTTAACCAGCAGCTTTACAACAGGAACAATATGCTTGTCCACGACCTCCTCCATGGTCGTTACATTTCGAACAGCGAAGTAGACGGGGCAATTGAGGAGCTTGGCATTGGCACTCACGCCCTCTACCAGGTGATGCTGCTGAGGGTCTCGGTCTCCGATCCCTCCCAGACGGAAAGAATGCGGGACCTGCTGAGGACTTTCCAGCGCAGGATTCACCGGCTGTATCCCAATTCGGTCTTTTTCGAGAGCAACAACCGCCTCTCGTTTATTCGCAACCATACGTCTGGGTCCATCGGGTTTGATGACCGTGAGATAACCACCATTCTCAACGACATGCACAACGACGATTCTCAGCCGCATTTCTCTCACCTGCTCGTACTTTCAAGCAACGTCGGTCGTTACGACATTCCGGAGGCGAATGCAGAAGTCCTCTCCGTCTACAAATTGTTCGACGCCGACCAGCTTGCCAACCGCTGCGTTAAATACGAGGACCTCGGCCTCCTGAAGTTCCTGATTGACATTGGGGACTCCTCAAAGCTCGCCTCGTATATCGATTCGCGCGTCAGCCGTCTCAGGCGAGAGAGCCCCGAGGGCTTCCAAACCCTCGTAACGCTGTGCAAGTGCGAGTGCAGCTATAGTGCCGCAGCAAGCCAGCTTTTCGTTCATCCAAAGACGGTCCGCTATCGCATCGAGCGCATTCGCAATGAGTACGGAATCGACGTCCATAATTCGGACGACTTAATGCAGGTCCTTCTCACGGAGAAAATCGTTATGCTGCTTGGTCCCAACTGGAAACCATTGGCAGATTAGCGTCCAGGGGTACGCTGACGGGAGCATTCTCATGAAACATGAAGAGACATTCACTTGGAATGGCATCGGAGCCGGCATCACGATTTACGAGCCCGACGAAACCCCGAGCGGCTCTCAACAAATGGACCTTTCTCGTTCGCTAATCCTATACTTTCATGGCGGAGGACTCCTCTATGGGGAGCGGAAAGACTTGCCACAGCCCTACGTAGACGCCTTTCTAGCACGCGGATGCAAACTTGCACTTGCCGACTATCCGCTTGCGCCCGAATCATCGCTCCGCGACATCAGCGCCTATGTCGACGAACTTTGGCGATGGGTTACGGACGCCCTGGCACCGCGTCTTGGAACTGGACAGACTTTCATTTTTGGGCGGTCTACGGGAGCGTATCTCGCACTGACCCTTGCATCTCGAATAGCGCAATCCGGATCGACCCGTCCAACGGGTGTCATCGACTTCTACGGCTACGGAGACATGTGCGACTCACGTCTCGCTGCCCCATCAAAGCACTACCAGAAGTACTCGCCAATCTCGGCAGACACGATTGGCGACATCGTGGAACACGCGCCCGTAACGTCTGGTCCAATGAGCAAACGGTACCTGCTCTACGTATACGCAAGGCAGAACGGATGTTGGCAGTCCATGCTCGGCTTGCAGCCAAATACGGGAGACCCATATGCCCTGACGGCATCGAGACTATCCAGCATGCCTCCAGTTTTCTATGCAGCGTCTACCGGAGACGAAGACGTGCCGTACACAGTATCCAAGTCACTCGCACGGGCACTTCACGCAAAGATGTTCACTGCCTATGGGCTTGAGCATGATTTCGATAGAGACACCAGCATACCTGTTGGTCTTGAGGCCTACGAGAAGTGCCTGGATTGGATGGAGGGGCTCGCACGGGACGGGGAATAAACTCCCCCGTCCCCCGCCCCTACTGCGCCGCGCGGATGGAGGCCTGCTCAGGCGAGACCTCGACCTCTCCCCCAAGCTCGTTTCTCACCGTGGCGCGCCCCCACACGTCGACGCCCGCAAGGGTGCCGCGCATGGCCACGCGCCCGTTGGGATACACCAGCTCAACCGGCTTGCCCATGAGTGCCACGCGGTCGAAGTACTCCGAGAGGACCGGCGCAAGAGGTCCGGCCACGGCACGGTCAGCACCAACGGCAGCTGCCCACGCGTTAACGCGGCCGAGAACTGCTCCACACACGGCATCCGCGACCGTCTCGTCATCCGGGAGCGCGTCCGCATGAACGCCGCCCTCAACGTCGAACGAGAGCGAGCACACCACGAACATGCCCTCGGCGTACCCGGCACTGGTCCGCATGCGCGCCACCAGGCCGGCTCCGCTCTCGCTCACCACATCCGCGGGCCAGCCAACTGCGACTCCAGAAACGCCCAGCCGCTCGAGCCCCTCGCATGCGCCAAGCGCCGCGACATAAGGCACGCCCGAGAGGCTCCCCATGCCCACCTGCGGCCGCAGCACGCAGGCAAGCTCAAGCTCCCCCTCCTCGCGATGCGAGAAGAGCTCGCCGTGTGGCGCGCCCGCGCGCGCACGCTCCATGGCCTGCTCGGCAGCTACTCCCATACGATCTCCCCGAGGTCATCCATCACGTGGCCAACCCGGTCATCCGGGTCGACCACGTTGACGCCGGAATGACGCAGGAAGCGCACGGGGTCGTGCATGAGGTCCTCCATGGGCACCAGCACAAAGTCGCGCTCGCCAAGCCCCGGGTGCGGCAGCGTGAGGCGCTTGCCCGCATGGGTCTCGCCCTCGACCCACACCAGGTCGCAGTCGATGGTGCGCGGGCCATGGCCTGCCTGCCCGGGGTCGCGCTCGCGTCCCAGGGCGTCCTCCACGGCGAGCAGCTGTCCCATGAGCACCAGCGGGTGCAGCTCGGTGCGAATCTCGGCCACGGCATCTGCCACCGGCGTCGTGATGCCATAGGCGGGTTCCGTCTCGTACGCGTGGCTCACCGAGACCACGCAGGTAAGCGGAATGTCATCGATCAGCTGGACGGCACGGGTGATGTTTGCCAGGCGGTCGCCCACGTTGGACCCAAGCGCCACAAAGCCCTGGCGGGAGTCCTTGTGCGAGACGGCCCAGAACGCGTTGACGGCCTGGGCCGCGCCCGCGACGTCGTGAACGCGCAGGATACGCGCACCATTCTGGATCGCGGAGACGCAGATGCCGTACGTTGCGGCGTCCATCTCGTCCGGCTGGGCAGCACCGGCCACGGCACCCACGAAGCGCCTGCGCGAGACCGCCGCAAGCAGCGGGTAGCCCATCGAAGCCATGGAGCGCGTGGCGCGCTGGATGACCACGTCCTCATCGGCAAACTTGTCGAAGCCCGCGCCCGGGTCTAGGCAGATGCGGTCGTGTGCGACGCCCGCGCGCATGAGGGTGCGAGCCTGGTCGCCGAGAAAGCCCATCACCTGGCGCATGATGGGCGCCTCGTCCGGCAGCGTGAAACGGTGCTGCGAGGCCATGGGGCGCGGCGCTGCAGAGCGCGTGGGGCGCGAGTCGTCGAGAAGGACCTCGCGGCGAGGCGTATGCGAGCCAAGCCCCGCATGCTCCCAGTGCATGACCACGCAGCCACAGTTGGTCTCGGCTGCGACCTGCACCATGTCCGGGCTGGTGAAGCCGTTGGCGTCGTTCACGATGGCGGCGCCAAGGCGCACGCACATCTTGGCGACGTCCGGGTGGCAGGTGTTCACCGAGACGACGGCACCCTCCGCGACCAGCGCACGGATTACGGGCACCACGCGCTCGGCCTCCTCGTTGGAGGCGAGGGGCTCCTGGCCGGGAGCCGCCGGGACGGCAGCCACGTCGATGATGTCAGCTCCCTCGTCGAGCATGTCGAGGCCGCGCTCGGCAGCGGCCTCGACGTCCACGCCGCCCTTTCCGTCCGGGAAGGCCCCTGACGTCACATCGAGAATGCCCATGATGCGCGGACGCGCGAGCGAGAGCTCGTGCGAGCCGACAAGCCAGGTTGCATAGTTCTCTCGGAGCACAGACATCGACCTCCCGTTGATGGCGCCGCGCGCAGACGCGACGGGACGGCACGCTCCCGTCCCACGTTCTGGTTATTGTAGCGTGTGCCTTTTGGCCCTTGCGGGCCACCCGGCAGAGAGGGGAATAACCCCACCGGCGGCATGGCCGCATGGCCGAGGCGCAAGGGGCATCCCACCCCTAGAAGTCGAACGCCTTCGCGATGCCGCAGGCGCACACCAGGTTGGCGGCACCGTCCTGCGGGGTCGGTTGCTTGTTGACGATTACGAGGTCGTCGCCCTGGAAGTGCTGCACGAGGCCTGCCGCGGGATACACCACGAGCGAGGTGCCGCCCACGATGAGCATATCGCAGGACTGGATGGCCTCGGCCGCGCCCACGAGGGCCTTCTCGTCCAAGGACTCTCCATAAAGAACGACGTCCGGCTTGATGCGGCCACCGCACTCCTCGCAGCGCGGCACGCCCGTGGCACCCATGATCCACTCGGCCGAGTACACGTGCCCGCAGCGCTGGCACACGTTGCGGTGCACCGAGCCGTGAAGCTCAAAGACGCGCCTCGAGCCCGCCGCCTGGTGCAGGCCGTCGATGTTTTGGGTGACCACAGCGGTGAGCTTGCCCTCGCGCTCGAGCTCGGCAAGCTTGTGGTGGGCCTGGTTGGGCTTGGCGTCCAGGGCGATCATGCGCGTGCGGTAGAAGTCGAAGAACTCCTCGGTGTGGGTGAGATAGAACTCGTGGCTCAGCATCTCCTCGGGCGGATACTTGAACTTCTGATGATAGAGGCCGTCCTCGCTCCGGAAGTCCGGGATGCCGCTCGCCGTCGAGACCCCCGCGCCGCCAAAGAACACGACGCTCTTGGCACGTCCGATTCTCTCGGCAAGTTCCTGCGCCGCCTCCGACGCGTCCGAGACCACCCGCGTACCAGCCATGCGTACCCCCTCGACGAATGGGTAGAAGAATAGTTCCGATGCTAGCACCGAGAGGAGTGGTTTCCATGACCGACCAGCCCCAGCGCGAGGAGGATCACACCGAGCGCATGGACGAGAAGCCCCAGGCCACCCAGCCCACAAGCAATTCCGCAGAGGTAAATGAGACGACGCCGGAGCCCGCTGCCCCGCTCGCGCCCCTCGAGAACAACGTCCACGACGTCGCCCTGGTCATCGAGGGCGGTGCCATGCGCGCAAGCTACGTCTCGGGCCTGGTGAACGTCCTTCTCGAACAAGGCATCTACTTCGACTACGTCTGCGGCATCTCCGCCGGGGCAATCGTCGCCACCAACTACGTCTCGCGCGACATGACGCGCACCAAGCGCTCGTTCGTGGACTTTGCGGCAAACCCACAGATGGGCGGCGTGAGGTCATTCCTCCACAAGCATGGCTTCTTCAACGCCGACTATGACTACCTGGGATGCATCGAGGACGGCTCGATGCCCTTCGACTGGGAGACCTTCCAGGCCAACCCGGCTCGCGTGCGCATCCAGGCGTTCCAGCGCGACACCGGACGCACCGTCGTGTGGGGGCGCGACCACATGCAGACGCTTGAGCAGCTCATGGCGTGCGTGCGCGCAAGCTCGACCATGCCCGGCATCATGAACCCCATCGAGGTCGACGGCCAGGTCATGCTCGACGGCTCCCTCGGCGAGGGTGCGGGGCTCCCCAACCACATCGCTGAGGACGACGGCCTCGGGAAGCTCTTCGTGATCACCTCTCGCCCCGCAGGGTATCGCAAGGGCGAACTCACCGCCGTCAAGCGGCGCGGCATCATCCGCGTGATGAAGGATCATCCCTACGCGAGAAACGCCATGCTCACGCGGCCCGAGCGCTACAACGAGGAGCTTGACCACCTGGCCGAGCTCGAGGAGTCCGGCCGTGCGCTGGTGGTGAGACCGCGCGAGATGCCCGTCTCGCGCACCACGCGCGACGTCAAGGAGCTTGAGCACGCCTACCTCCTTGGGCACGAGCAGGGCATCGAGGAGCTGCCTCGCTGGCGCGAGTTCCTGTTTGGCGAGTAGGACGAGGGTCTTCTCGCCCTGCGGCTGAGACGCGCCGGGACCGGTGCACGTCGAAGCCAGCACGCGCCGGGACCGGAGCTCCCCTATAATCCCAAACGATAGAACGTCCGTTGGGAGGCCCTTCATGGAGCTTGAGAGTAACGTCTTCGACTGCGCGCTGTGCTTCGAAGGGGGCGGCTATCGCGCAAGCTACACGGCGGGGTTTGCCAACGTCCTGCTCGAGAACGGCATGTACTTCGACTTTGTGTGCGGCATCTCGGCGGGCGCCAGCCATACGGTCGACTACCTGAGCCGGGACCAGACTCGCGTGCGCGACGCCTTCATCGCGCTTGCCGACCAGCGCCCCAAGGCAGGCGGCGTGCGCTCGCTGCTCACGGGGCACGGCTACTTCAACGCGGACTACGACTACGTGGGCGCGGCACTAGACGGCTACATGCCCTTCGACTTTAGGACCTTCTCGGCGAATCCGGCTCGTCTGGCAATCCAGAGCTTCCAGGCCGACACCGGCAAGTCCGTGGTGTGGGACAAGTCCGTCATGGGCGCGGCAATCCCCATGATGGAACACGTGCGCGCAAGCTCGACCCTCCCCGGCGTCATGAAGCCCATAGAGGTGGACGGCCACGTGATGTACGACGGCGGCCTGGGCGAAGGCGCGGGGCTCCCCACGCACATGGCCGAGGACGCGGGCTTCGAGCGTCTGGTCATGGTGTGCACAAGGCCGGCGGGGTATCGAAAGGCAGCTCCCACCAACCGGGAGCTGCGGCTCTACCACGCCATCTCGCACGGCAACGAGGCCGTGGAGGCCGCGCTCGCCACGCGCTGGGAGCGCTACAACGACGCGATGGACCACCTGGAGAGCCTGGAGCGCGAGGGCCGCGCGTGGGTCTTTAGGCCCGACGTGATGCCCGTGCGCTCCACCACCATCGACAAGCCCAAGCTCGAGGCGTCCTACGCCATGGGGCACGAGCAGGCCGAGAGGGACTTCCCGCGCATGATGGAGTGGCTGCGGGGATAGCGGGTGGACCGGTGATGCTAAGCATCCTCCGCGCCGACAAGCGCGAGCAACTCATCCTCGAGCAGCAGCTCGTCCATAGGGGCGTTGACCTGCACTGACGCTGTGTTGTCTGGCATACGCCACCTCCATGTTGTACTTGCCATACAGCATAGCAGGTCGCGCAGCATCGGTGGCCTCGCCCATATGTGCTACGCTCTGAGAAGCATTTACGCTAACAGACAGCCCCGCGCGGTCACGCGCCACGCGCATTGAAAAAGAGGGATCCATCATGGCAGACACCACCCGCAGCCTGCGCTTTGTTTCGTGGAACGTCAACGGCCTGCGCGCCGTGCTCAAGAAGGCGCCGAGCTTCACCCAGATCTTCGACACGATTGGCGCGGACGTCTTTGCCCTCCAGGAGACCAAGCTGCAGGAGGGCCAGGTAGAGCTGGACCTTCCCGGCTACCATCAGTACTGGAGCTACGCCGAGCGCAAGGGCTACTCGGGCACGGCCGTGTTCACCCGCGAGGAGCCGCTGCAGGTGATCCGCACGATAGGCTCGCCCGTAGCGGACGACGAGGGTCGCGTGTGCGCGCTCGAGTTCTCCGACCTGTGGTTTGTCGACGTGTACACGCCCAACTCCAAGAACGGCCTCGCCCGTCTGGACGAGCGCATGGTGTGGGACGAGCGCTACCGCGACTTTCTCGCCGGGCTTGCCCAGGACAAGCCCGTTGTGACCTGCGGTGACTTCAACGTGGCGCACGAGGAGATCGACCTTGCGCGCCCGGACGACAACCACGAGAACGCAGGCTTCTCGGACGAGGAGCGCGAGAGCTTCACCAAGCTGCTCGAGAGCGGGCTCGTTGACACGTTCCGCGAGCGCCACCCCGACCTTGCCGGCGCGTACAGCTGGTGGAGCTACCGCATGCGCGCCCGCGAGCGGGGCATCGGCTGGCGCATCGACTACTTCCTGGTTTCCCCGCAGCTCATGCCCAAGGTGACCGGCACGGCAATCCTCGACGACGTGTACGGATCGGACCACTGCCCCATCGAGCTCGAGCTGGAGCTGTAGGGCAGGATCTGGCGATGTCGCGCCAGCCCCCGCCCCCTACGCCAGGCCGAGCATCGTCCCGATGGCGTGCACGATGAACGCGACCACCCACGCCACGCCACACTGGAGCAGCACCACCCCAAGCGCGTAGCGGCCGTTGAGCTCGTTGCACACCGCAGTGATAGCCGCCACGCACGGCGTGTAGAGCAGCACGAACACCAGGAACACGAAGGCCGTGAACGGCGTGAAGACCGCGGCCAGCGCTGCCGGCGTGTCGCCCACGAGCACGGTGAGCGTGGCCACAACGGACTCCTTGGCGGCAAAGCCGGTCACAAGGGCCGTGGAGGCGCGCCAGTCGGCAAAGCCCAGGGGCGCAAAGATCGGCGAGATGGCAGAGCCCAAGATGGCCAGCAGGCTCTGCGACTGGTCGGCCACCATGTTGAGACGCACGTCGAAGGTCTGCAGGAACCAGATGACCACGCTCGCCAGGAAGATGATCGTGAACGCCCTGCTGAGAAAGTCCTTGGCCTTGTCCCACGCCAGGCGCATGGTCGTCGCGGCGCTGGGCATGCGATAGTTCGGGAGCTCCATCACAAACGGCACCGGCTCGCCCTTGAACGCCGTGTGCTTCAGGGCCAGCGCCACCAGCACGCCCACGACCATGCCGATCACGTAGAGCGAGACCATCACGAGCGGCGCGGCCTTGGCGAAGAACGCGGCGCACAACAGCGTGTAGACGGGCAGCTTGGCCGAGCAGCTCATGAACGGCGTGAGCATGATGGTCATCTTGCGGTCGTGCTCGGAGGGCAGGGTGCGCGTGGCCATGATGGCAGGCACCGAGCAGCCAAAGCCCACGAGCATTGGCACAAAGCTCCTGCCCGAAAGGCCGATCTTTCTTAGCAGCTTGTCCATCACAAAGGCAACGCGGGCCATGTAACCGGAGTCCTCGAGGATCGACAGCAGGATGAACAGCGTCACGATGATGGGCAAAAACGAGATGACCGTCCCCACGCCGGCCATGACGCCATCGATGACCAGCGAGTGAATCACGGGGTTCACGTCGGCTGCGGTGAGCGCGGAGTCGATGGCGTCTGAGGCGGCACTCACGCCCGTGGCCATGAGATCCGAGAGGTTGCCGCCAATGAGGTCGAACGTAAGCCAGAACACCACGATCATGATGCCAATGAAGCACGGAATGGCCGTGAAGCGCCCCGTAAGCACACGGTCGATGCGGGCAGAGCGCTCGTGCTCGCGGCTCTCCTGGGGCTTCTTGACGCAGCGGGCGCAGATGGCCTCGATGAACGAGAAGCGCATGTCGGCGAGAGCCGCAAGGCGGTCGGAGCCGGACTCCTCCTCCATCTGGGAGATGATGTGCTCCACGGCATCCAGCTCGTTCTTCTCGAGGCCAAGCGCCTTTATGACCAGCTCGTCGCCCTCAATGAGCTTGGTCGCGGCGTAGCGGTCGGGCAGGCCAGCGCGCTCGGCGTGATCGGAGACAAGCTCGCCAATGCCGTGGATGCAGCGGTGGACCGCGCCGCCGTCGGGGCCGTCCGGACGGCAGAAGTCGATGCGGCCCGGGCGCTCGCGGTAGCGGGCCACGTGGATGGCATGCTCCACCAGCTCGTCCACGCCCTCGTCCTTGGCGGCCGAGATGGGCACCACCGGAACGCCCAGGAAGGACTCAAGGGCGTTCACGTCCACGGAGCCGCCGTTCTCAGTGACCTCATCCATCATGTTGAGTGCGATAACCATGGGAACGTCCAGCTCCATGAGCTGCGTGGTGAGGTAAAGGTTGCGCTCGATGTTGGTAGCGTCAACAATGTCGATGATCGCATCGGGCTTGGAGTCGATGATGAACTGGCGGCTCACGACCTCCTCGCCCGTGTAGGGCGAGAGCGAGTAGATGCCCGGCAGGTCTGTGACCGTAGCCTCTGGATGGCTGCGCATCTGGCCGTCCTTGCGATCCACGGTGACGCCAGGGAAGTTGCCCACGTGCTGGTTGGAGCCCGTGAGCTGGTTGAAGAGCGTGGTCTTGCCGCAGTTCTGGTTGCCTGCCAGCGCAAACGAGAGGGGCTTGCCTGCGGGCACCACCCCTCCCGCAGCGCGGGGACGCAGCTTGCTCTCGCCAATGGCCGGGTGGCTCGTCACCCCAGATGCCACCTGCAGGCGGACCTTCTCGTGCGCATCATGGACGTTCTCGAGTGAGATCTGAGCTGCGTCCGCCGCGCGGATGGTGAGCTCGTAGCCGCGCAGGCGAATCTCAAGCGGGTCGCCCATGGGCGCGTACTTGACCATAGTGACCTCGGTGCCCGGCGTGAGGCCCATATCAAAGATGTGCTGACGCAGGGACTTCTCGTCGCAGTCTACCGAGCGAACGACGGCGTCCTTGCCAATCTCGAGCGTATCGAGTGTCATTGCTCTCCTTGCGAAGGCCGCCGGACGCGGGCGCCTTGCGGCCGATTGGGGGTTTCAGTCTGTTTGGGCTAACTTTACCCCGTTTGGAGAGCGCGTGTGCTGGCGAACGCGGTGGCGAGAAGGCCTCCCCTATTCCGCCATAGGACCTATCACGGACTCGACGACGCCGGCAAACGTGGCGGCGTCACGGCAGGCGACGAGCTCCTGGGGGAAGTGCACCTCGTCAAGCAGGGCATCTACGGCCTCGTGATGGCCCACAAGCGATGAGACGTGCGCGTCCGAGCCAAACGAGACGCTCACGCCCAGCTCGGCGCAACGCTCGACAATCTGGCGGCACCGCTTGTAGGAGCCCGCACGCTTCTGCGCGATGAGACTCGACTCGTTGACCTCGATGAGCTTGCCGTGCTCCTTGACGGCACCAAGCACCGTATCCAGGTCAAAGTCGAGCCCCGTGCGACCAACGTGGCCAAGGATAAGCACCTTGGGATCCTCAAGAACGCGCAGGTACATCCTGGTAATCTGCTCACGCGAGGCACCCTCGGTAAAGTCCTTGTTGTGGACGCTCGCAATCACGTAGTCGCATTGCGCGAATGCCATCTTCTTGAGGCTGTGGGGCTTGCGATACGCACTGCCATTGATTTCCTTGTCAAAGAAGATGTCGTGGCCAAAGATGTTGCCATCGAGGTCGATGATGTCTGCCTCGCAGCCGCGGAGCAGGCGCACCCCGTGCCACCTGCGTGGCCAGGCCCACAGGTTGAGAAAGTACTGCCAGTCCTGGATGGTCTGCTGAGAAAACAGCATGCTTGAGTAGTGGTCGGTGACGCCGAGAAGCTCCATGCCCTGGGCGGCAGCGGCACGAACATCCTCCTCGAGCGTCGAGTACGCATGGCGCGAGAAGAGCGTGTGGCAGTGAGTGTCGCAGAGGATCTGCCTGCCGGGGGTTGGCCGGAGTGCGGAGGCCGCCGGTGCGGGGACGGCGGCGGGTCCAGCAGCGTTCGCTCGCGGCTGGCCAAGGCCGAACGACGCCCGGGGCGAGGCCTGGTAGGCGTCACAGGCCGCCGCGTCCTTCTCGACCGCACGGAGCTTCTCGCCGGGGCGCTCGCACACGTTGCGCGTGCGCACGATACCCGTGCGTTCTCCAAAGAAGATGCAGTCTCCACAGGTGTTCCCAGACGTGCGAGACGTCATGCTCGGCCCCCTCCTGGCAGGTTTATGTGCGGCGGACGCACACCCGGTGTGGGAGTACGCCCGCCACAGACACTTACTTGTAGCTCTCGGCCAACTTCTTCCATGCGGGCATGGAGTTCACGATGGTCTCGTAGCTCACGCAGTAGCCAATGCGCACCCAACCCGTGCAGCCAAAGCTATCGGACGGGACGGGCAGGAGCTCGAGGGACTTTGCGCGCTCGAAGAACGCGTTGGCGTCGGGCTCGAGGGCCTTGACCCACAGGTAGAAGGCACCCTGCGGCTCGATGTAGTGGTAGCCAAGCTCGGAGAGGCCGCGGGTGAGCGCCTCGCGGTTGCGCGCGTAGGCATCAACATCGGAGGGCACGTCGCAGCAGTCGGCGATCACGCGCTGGAAGAGCGCGGGCGCGCAGACGAAGCCCAGCGAGCGGCCGGCGCCCGCGATGGCGGGAACAAGTCGGTCGTGGTCGGGGTTGGTGGGCGGCACGAGCACCCAGCCTATGCGCTCCCCAGGAAGCGAGAGGCTCTTGGAGTACGAGTAGCACACCAGCGTGCGGTCGTAGATTGCCGGGACCCAGGGAACCTCCGCGCCGTAGGAGATCTCGCGGTAGGGCTCGTCGGCCACAAGGTAGATGGCGGTGTCGAGGACATCCTCGCGCTCGTGCAGAACGTCTGCCAGCGCGGCAAGGTTCTGTGCCGAGTAGACCGAACCCACGGGGTTGTTGGGCGAGTTGATCACGACGGCCTTCGTATGCGGGGTGACGGCAGCACGCACGGCCTCGGTGTCAATCTGGAAGGTCTCCGGGTCTGCCATGACCTCGACGCATGTGGCCCCGGCGGTCTCGATCCATACGCGGTACTCGGGGAAGTACGGGGCAATCACAATGACCTCGTCGCCAGGGTTGACCACCGCGTGAAAGCTGATGGAGAGCGACGCCGCCGCACCGCAGGTGAGGTAGAGGTCACCGGCAGCCGCTGTGTTCTCGCCATGGCGACGGCAGAGCGATGCGGCGAGCTTCTCGCGAACGAAGGGCAGGCCAGAGGCCGGGGTGTAGCTGTGGAGCTGTGTGGGCGGAAGCTGGAGCGAACGCTCGATGGACTCGCGGACCGCATCCGGCGCGGGAATCGAGGGGTTGCCCAGGCTGAAGTCGAAGACGTTCTCGGCGCCAATCTGCGCCTTGCGCGCGGCGCCGTAGGCGGCAATCTCGCGGATGGACGACTTTGACGCCCCGTAGGCGTAGTTCTGCTCGTTAATCGACATTGGTGTTCCTCTCTGTGGGTTCTTGCGCCGGGGCGGCGGGCGCGTCGTCGGACGCGCCGGAGACGTCGGGAGTCGCGGCGGCGTCAGCAGCGGCATCGGGGGCCGCGGCGCCATCGGCGGGCTTCTCGATCGCCTCGGGGTTCTCGGCCAGGTACTGGTCCCAGGCGCCGTCGAGCAGCGCGTTCACGGCCTCGCCCTCGACGGTCTCGCGCTGGAGCAGGACCGTGGCCATGGTCTCCATCTGCGGACGCCTGGCCTCCAGGACCTCGCGGGCACGGGCATGGGCCTCACGCATGATGCGCTCGACCTCGTCGTCAATGCGCTTGGCGGTCTCGGCCGCGTAGTCGTTGTGCTGCGCGTAGTCGCGACCCAGGAAGACCTCGTGCTGAGCCTCGCCAAAGACCTGCGTGCCCAGCTCCTCGCTCATGCCGTAGCGTGTGACCATCTCGCGGGCGAGCTTTGTGGCGCGCTCAAGATCGTTGCTCGCGCCGGTGGTGATATCGTCGCAGAACAGCTCCTCGGCCGTGCGGCCGCCAAGCAGCACGGCAATCTGGTCGAGCATGCCGTCGCGGGTCTCGAGGAAGTGGTCCTCCTCGGGCATCTGCATGGTGTAGCCAAGGGCTTGGCCGCGGCTCACGATCGAAATCTTGTGCACCGGGTCCGAGTTCTCGAGCACGTGGCCCACAAGCGCGTGGCCGCTCTCGTGGAACGCAATGACGCGGCGCTCCTTCTCGGTAATCACGCGGCTCTTGCGCTCGGGGCCGGCAATGACGCGCTCCATGGCCTCCTCGACCTCGTCCTGGCCGATCTTGTCCTTGTGCCTGCGCGCGGCGAGCAGGGCCGACTCGTTCATGAGGTTGGAGAGGTCCGCGCCGGTGAAGCCGGGCGTAATCTTGGCGATTGCGGCAAAGTCCACCGTGCTCTCGAAGGGCTTGTTGCGCGCATGCACGCGCAGGATCTTCTCGCGCCCCTTAACGTCAGGGCGGTCAACGGTCACGCGGCGGTCAAAGCGGCCGGGACGCAGCAGGGCCGGATCAAGGATGTCCGGGCGGTTGGTCGCGGCGATGAGAATGACGGCCGAGTTGTCCTCGAAGCCGTCCATCTCAACCAGCAGCTGGTTAAGGGTCTGCTCGCGCTCGTCGTGGCCGCCGCCAAGGCCGGCGCCGCGCTGGCGGCCAACGGCGTCGATCTCGTCGATGAAGATGATGCAGGGCGCTGCAGCCTTGGCCTGCTTGAAGAGGTCGCGCACGCGGCTCGCGCCCACGCCCACGAACATCTCCACGAAGTCAGAGCCGGATATCGAGAAGAACGGCACGCCCGCCTCGCCAGCCACGGCCTTGGCAAGCAGCGTCTTGCCCGTCCCCGGAGGACCCACCAGAAGCACGCCGTGGGGAATCTTGGCGCCCATCTTCTGGTAACGCTCGGGCTCACGCAGGAAGTCGCGAACCTCCTTGAGCTCCTCCACGGCCTCGTCGATGCCGGCGACGTCGGAGAACTTGACCTTGGGCCGTTCTTCCTCGGTGGTCTGCGCCTTGGTCTTGGCGAAGTCCATCGTGCGGCCGTTCTGCTCGCTCATGCGCCGCATGTAGTACACGAAGACGCCTACCAAGAGCAGTGTGGGCACCACGGAGAGCAGGATGGTTTCCCAGGCGCTGCCGTCAGAAGTATCGATGGTGAACGAGGTCTCGGCGTGCTTGGCCATGAGCTCGTCCAGGGAGTCCGCGCCCACGTAGTAGCTCTTGAACTTCTGGAGCTTTGACTTGTCGCCCTTGTCGTCCTCATTCGCCCAGTAGTCACCCGAGATGCTGCCGTCCGAGGTCTTGAACGTCACCGAGTGCACGCGATCGTCCTTGACTGCGGTCACAAACTCGTTGGTTGCCAGCGTGTCCACGGAATCGGAGGAGGAAAGCGGGCTCTGACCCGTGGAGAAGGCCAGGTACGCCACGATTGCCACTATGATGAGCAGCGTAACCAGAAAGCTGCGCTGGTTCTGCGGTCCGCGGTTGTCACCTCCCGGCGTGGGGAGCTTGTCGAGCGGATTGTTGTCTGACACGAAAAACGTCTCCTTGCGGTTGGTTCCTTGGGCGTTATTTGGAGTACACCTCGGGCTTGAGGATGCCCACGTAGGGCAGGTTGCGATAGCGCTCGGCGTAGTCGAGGCCGTAGCCCACCACAAAGGCGTCGGGCACGTGCGCGCCCACGTAGCGCGGGGCGACAGCCGGCGTGTGGTTGGGGATGTCCTTCACCGAGAAGGCCGCAATCTCTATGGACGCGGGTTTTCTCGACTGCAGGAGCTTTACCAGGTAGGACAGGGTAAGGCCGGAGTCGAGAATGTCCTCGGCCACGATGACGTGGCGTCCCTCGACCTTGGTGTCGAGGTCCTTCACGATGCGCACCACGCCCGAGCTCTTGACGCCGTCGCCGTAGCTGCTCACGGCCATGAAGTCCACCGAGCACGGCACGGTGATGGCGCGCATGAGGTCTGCGGTGAAGACGAATGCCCCACGCAGGACGGCCACGATGAGGGGGTTCTTGTCGGCGTAGTCCTCGGAGATCTGGCGCCCCATGCGGGACACGATCCGGTGGATGTCCTCCTCGCTCAGGACAACGCTCTCCACGTCCGGATGCATCTCTGCCATTGCGATCCTCCACTCCCGACGGGCGCCCGCCGCGCTTCTCGGCCTGCGCGCCGTCTATGCTGTTCGGAGACTCAATTCTAGCAAGTGTGAGGTGCGCGGCGTGCAGCGAGCGCGCTCGTCGGCCCTGATTCCCGCAACCCACACCACGGGGCCGGTGGGCGAGGTGCGCACCACGGGCACGAGCGGGCGCTCGGCGGCGGGAATGCGGGCCTCGTTGAGCAGGTCCGAAACCTTCTTGGACTGGCCGTGCATGCCCAGGGGGCACAAAACGTCGCCCGCGTGCGGGGAGTCAACCCAGAGCCGACCGCCCAGGTTGGGGTCGATTCCGCAGGCAGAGGCGTCGAGAAGGACCGAGGTCCCCGCCCACTCGCGGCCGTGGGAGAGCGCAAGCGCCGGGATGTCCGCGTTGGCGGGGGCCGGCACCAGGCGCGCCGAGAGGACCGCGGCAGCGCGACCGGGGCGCGGATCGCCCAGCGGGAGCTCGCCGGGGACCTCCAGCCAGCCGGCGAAGTCGCCGGCCTTTGGCGCGTGGGCACGCAGGAAGAGCAGGCCGTACTCGACGCGAGCCTCCGCGCCCATGGGGATGGACGCCGAGCCGGTGCCTGCCGCGACGAGCGAGAGCACCTGGGCGATGTGGCGCGCCTCGAGACGGGCCTCGGGGCAGACCTCGAGGATGGCCGCGCGCACCACGCGTCGAGCGATTGCGACCTCGCAGGCAGAGAGGCGCGCGGCGTCCAGCGCGAGGGCGCCCTCCCCCGTGCGGCGCGTGAGGTCGCGCAGGGTGCGTGCGGCGACGGCGGTAAGGTACGCGTCCTCGTCCGAGAGGATGTCGCAGGTGGTCGAGAGGCTTGCCACCACGCGCGGGTTTCTCCGCTCAAGCACCGGCATGACTTCGTGGCGCACGTAGGCGCGCAGGTAGCGCGTGTCGGCGTTTGTGTCGTCCTCGCGCCACACGATGCCGCGCATGCGCAGGAACTCGCAGAGCTCGTCGTGCGTGCGGTCGAGCAGCGGGCGAACCACGCGGTTGCGTCGGCGAGGGATGGACGAGAGACCCGAGGCGCCGGTGCCGCGGATGGCGTTCATCACGAAGGTCTCGGCGCGGTCGTTGGCCGTGTGGGCAGTGAGGATGCGCGCAGCCGAGCGGGGCGTGCCAAGCTGGGCCGAGAGCTCGTTGGCCAGGCGGGTGGCTTCGCTGTAGCGCACCTCTCGGCCGGCGTTCTCCACGTTGCCGTCCGGGGACGCCGCTGCCAGCGCGGCCACGTCCACGCGACGGATGGTGCAGGGGATGCCGTAGCGGGCGGCGAGGTCGCGAACGAACTCCTCGTCCTCGTCGGCGTCGATGCCGCGCAGGCGATGGTTCACGTGAAGCACGTGGAGACGCTCGCGGGCGATGCGTGCGCGGCCGCGGCCATCCTCGATGTCCAGCGCGGAGGTTGCCGCCAGCACCAAGAGGGCCGTTGAGTCCGCGCCGCCGGAGACCATGAGGATAACGGGGGCGCGCAGGGCGTCATCAGTGCTGCGGGATGGGCGCTCGAAGGGACTGCCGAAGCCGGCGTCTCCCGAGCCGTATCTACGAGCAACGCTTGGCATGTGCGGTCCCCCCCTTCGGGTGCGTGCGGCGCTGGCGTGCGGGCGTGCGTGCGACGCCGGCGTGCGGGCGTCGATGCGGTTACGCGCACGATTCTACCCCGCTGGAGGCCGCGCTCGAGCTTACGTCCACCGTCCCGTAACCCGCCGGGCACGACCGAGCCCGCAAACGCCGCGCGTGCGGGCCCCACGGCGCCCGGCCCTTCTCGTCCCCCATCGCAGCCCACGAGTCCCCGACGCCCCCGCGCGACCCCGACGGCCCCGCGTGACCCCGACGGCCCCGCGTGACCCCGACGGCCCCGCGGACACTGTGCCCATGCCGGCCGCCCTGAAAAGTGAACACGAATTCAATCGCAAGGAGCACGGACTTGTTGCCAACTGGGATTCTGATAGTCTCGACGCAGCCGGATTGAAAACGTGTTCACTTTTGGTGGGGCCGGCAGACAGAGAGCTGGCTGGGCGGCGAGACGGCCGACCAGGGAGCGGGGCGGCTACGGTACGGGTGGCTGGCGCCGAACGGAAGGCCCGTGAAATGGCAGCGATGTCGCGCACAGGTGTGGCGAATTGATGTGTTTTCTCGTGCGCTCAAAAAGTGTCATCTTCTTGCGCCAAATCGGCTCTCTGGCGAGAAATTCTGGCCAACAGGCGTCCGCAACTTGACCGCTTTCTTGCACGAAAAGACCCCAAGTCCCCCTCAGCGAACGTTTTTCTCGTCCCAAACGTCACCACCGGCGCCTCTGAACCCAAAAGTACTTGCACCAATCTGACACCAAAAAGCGAACACGTTTTCAATCACCGCCACGGGAACATGCCGGCCAACTGGGCTTTTGCGAAGTACCGGAATCACCGATTGAAAACGTGTTCACTTCCCGAGGCGGGAGATGGCGTAACCTCTCGGCACTCACCGTCGCACGGCCAGCGTGGGGAGGAGTGCCGGCAATTTGTCGTCCGAGGAGGTTGGGATGAGAATCACGTTCAACAAGCTTACGGCGCTGCACATTCTGCGCGTTTGGAGGAGCTCGGGGCGCACGCTCACAGCCGACCGCCACCGCCTCGAGACGTCGGTTGTCGCGCCGCACAGGTACTGGACGCGGCGGCGGATCGGCGCGTGCCTGGAATCCGTGGGCACCAGCCTGTCCAGCGTGCGCGAACGCGTGCAGGTTATGGTCCCGCGGCCGGGCGCGCGGATCCGCTCGCGAACGGCGAGAAACACCGTCTACGTGCGCGGGTTGCCGGCAAGCCCCGTCGTCGAACTGAACGACAGCACCCGAATCCCCTGCCCCGAGCTGCTCTTCATTGAATTGGGAACCATCATGTCGCCTGCCGCGCAACTGCTTGCGGGGCTCGAGCTGTGCGGGCGTTTCTCACGCGACGCATGCGACCCACGCGATGGTACGGTCACATACGAAATCAAACCTGTAACCACCGCAGATAAGATTCGGTCGTATGTCTTGGCTGCACGCGACCTTGCTGGACTCGAGCAAAGTCGCAGGGTAGCAGAGTGGCTCATGGATGAGGCATGGTCTCCGCAGGAGGCGCTTCTCAATGGGCTTGCCCGCATGCCGCTACACGAGCTTGGATATGAGCTCGGTGAGCTGCAGCTTAATCCGCGATTTGTTGCCAACGGGAAGATTCTTGCGCTTGTGAACAAGACAAGCCGCGTTCCAGACTCACTTGTGGCCGGGTCCACAATTGGTTTCAACTATGATGGCGGGCCGCACTTTGGGGAATCGGGCCCAGAGGCGGCGGGCGCAGGTTTTCTCGACAGCGTTGCGCTTGCTTCGGTGCGGGAAGCGGTGGTGGCCGACAAGCGGCGCGACCGGGACCTGCTGGTGCAGGGTCTCTCGGTGCTCCCCGTGACCAAGGAGGACTTCTACGAGCGCGGGGGTATCGACCGCGTGATGCAGCAGGCCATGTCGCTTCTCGAGCGCACTGCCCAACGGGACTTTTCGAAGCAGAGGCGAGCGCTGAGCAGGCCGCGGCTTGCGGCCGAGCGCCAGCGGCTCATTTGGTCGCTGCTCCCGGGGCGGCGCGGGCGAGAGCTGAGCCGGGAGCTCGCCCGGGTTGAGCCACCCGAGGCGGTAATTGAGGACTACGAAATCGCATTTGGAGACGGCGCGATGACGGCAACGCGCGTGTAGCGACGAGCTGAACATGGCGAGAAGGTCGCCGCGCCACGCTGCGGCGACGATGCCGCATGGAGCTGGCGCGCTTTTGGGCGCAACGGCGGGCCGGTGGGCGCGGACTGCGGCGGTCGCGGTAGGCGGCAGGAGGTCGTGGCGCGGCAAGCGAGCGCTTCTCGTCGCTAAAAAGTGAACACGATTTCAATCGAGGCAGCACGGGGCTTCTCGGCAACTGGGCGTTTCTCGGAAAGCGTAAGCCGCGATTGATTTCGTGTTCACTTTTGAGGGAGGGGAGCCGGGCCAGCGGCGCGCGGGCCAGCGGCATCGGCCGGGGCATCGGCCGGGCCAGCGACGCGCGGGCCAGCGGCATCGGCCGGGGCATCGGCGCGCGGGCCAGCGGCGCCGGCGGGTTTGGCGCCCGCGTGAAGGGCGCCGCCCGAGCGCCAATACCGTCGCGCGGGGCTGCTACGCTGTCCGTCGCACCATCGCACCGCCCCAACCACGAAAGGACCGCCCGCATGACCCCACAGATCCACCTGCACGTCCTGGCATCGGGCTCAAAGGGCAACGCCGCCGTGGTCGAGGGCCCCGCGGGCAGCGTGCTCATCGACGACGGCATCGCCCGTCGCACGCTCCTGGCGCGCGCCAGCGAGCTGGGCGTCAACATGGACGACGTCCGCGCGGTCCTTCTCACCCACGAGCACACCGACCACGTCTCTGGCCTGCCCGTCTTTGCCAACCACTTTGACGGCCCGCTCTTCGCGACCGCCGGCACCATCGCCGCGCGCGAGCGCCTCTCGCAGCTGCCTTTCGAGGTCATTCGCCACACGGACTCGCTCGAGCTGTGCGGCATGCACGTGACCGTCTTCCCAACCAGCCACGACGTGGCAGACCCGGTGGGCTTCCGCTTTGCGACCACGGACGAGAACGGCGAACTCACGGACGCCCTGGGCTACTGCACCGACACTGGCGTGCTTACCGACGAGGCCGGCCAGGCGCTCACCGGCTGCCGCGTGCTTGCGCTCGAGTCCAACCACGACGAGCGTATGCTCGCCACCGGCCCCTACCCCGGCTACCTCAAGCAGCGCATCCACGGCCCCCAGGGCCACCTCTCCAACGCCCAGGCCGCAGACGCGCTGCAGGACCTCGTGTCCAACGAGACCGAGGTCATTGTGGGCATGCACCTCTCGCACGAGAATAACCGCCCCAGCGTGGCCGTGCGCACCCTGGCCGCCGCCGTGGGTGCCGAGGCCGCCAACGAGACGTTCACCGAGGCGCGCACGCCCGACGGCCACCTGACCGTTTGCGTCTCTGCCCAGGATGCCCCGCTCTCGGTGTGGTAAGTGTTGTTGTAGCGTGACGCACGGGCACCGTATGCCACGCGATCGCCGCACAACCGGGGAGGCGCCATGCGCATTCTGCTCGTCGAGGACAACGCAGACATAGTTCGCACGCTCACGGAGCTCCTCCGCTCCGAGGGCTACAGCGTCGAGGCAACGCCGAGCCAGGACGGCGCCATATCCCTGGGCACGCGTGTCGAGAAGCCCTTTGACCTCGTGCTTCTCGACGTCACGCTGGAGCAGGGCAACGGATTTGCCGTGTGCGGCGCGCTCAAGGAGGCCCGCCCGCACCTGCCCGTGATCTTTCTCACCGCCTCGGACGACGAGTTCAACACCGTCGCCGGCCTCTCGATGGGCGCCGACGACTACATTGCCAAGCCCTTCCGGCCGCGCGAGCTGCTCGCCCGTATTCGCACCGTGCTGCGGCGCTCGCAGCCCACGCAGCACCTGCTGCACCTGGGCAGCGTCATCGTGGACCCCACCCGCGCCCGCGCGACCAAGGACGGCAGAGAGCTGGACCTCTCGGCCGTCGAGTACCGCCTGCTGCTGCTCTTTGCAAGCAAGGCGGGCGGCATCGTCACGCGCGACATGATGCGCGAGGCGCTCTGGGAGGACTCCGGCGCCTATGTGGAGGAGAACACCCTCTCGGTATACATTCGCCGCCTGCGCGACAAGATCGAGGACGATCCGGCAAACCCGCAGCTCATCCGTACCGTTCGCGGCATGGGCTACCGCGCGGCGGAGTAGCGCCATGCCCCGCGATCCCAGGTTCATCGCCCTTCTCGGCATAGGTGCCGCCACGACCGCAGCCCTCTGCGCCGGCGCCTGGCTGCAGGCTGGCCCAGCCGCGGCAGCATGGGTCGCCGCGTGCGGCATCGTTCTCGTTGCGCTTTTCGCCGTCTCGACCGCCCTGCGCTACCGCCGCATCGCCCAGCTCTCCGAGCGCCTGGACCGCGCGCTCTCCGGAGAGCGCAACGTGAGCTTCAGGGGCATGGGCGAGGGCGAGCTGGCCATTCTCGCCAGCCAGCTCGACAAGACCGTGACGCGCCTGGTCGTGGCCAACGAGGAGCTTGAGGCCGAGAAGCACGCGCTCGCCGACGCCCTGGCCGACATCTCCCACCAGCTGAGAACCCCGCTCACATCGCTTGGCATCGAGCTTGAGCTCATGCGCAAGGCGGCCGCGACGCCGGAGGACTCCCAGCGCGTGCGCGACTGCGGACGCATGCTCGAGCAGCTGCAGTGGCTCGTCTCGTCACTGCTCAAGCTCGCGCGCCTGGACGCTGGCGTGGTGCGTCTTGAGCGTCGCCGCGTCGACGTTGCCGCGCTGGCCAAGGCGGCGCAAGATCCGCTCGCCGTGGCCGCGGACCTCGCCGGCGTGACCTTCCAGGCGCGTGTGGAGCCCGGCTGCTCGTTCATGGGCGACGCCGCCTGGACTCGCGAGGCGCTGGCCAACGTGCTCAAGAACTGCGTGGAGCACACACCCGCCGGCGGCACCGTGCGCATTAGCGCCCGCGAGGACACCGTGGCCTGCCGCATATGCGTGGAGGACACCGGACCAGGCATTGCCGAGAAGGACCTGCCCCACGTATTTGACCGCTTCTACCACGGCGCGGGCAACGCAACCCGTCGCGACGAGGACGTGTGCAACCCCAGCGGCGTGGGGATTGGCCTCTCGCTCTCGCGGGCGCTGCTTGTTGCCCAGGGCGCCCAGATCACGGCCTCAAACGTGAGCCCCACCGGAGGCGCGCGGTTTGACCTGGTCTTTCCCAAGGTGACGGTTTAGTCACGCGCGCGTCATGGCCGCGTGGGGGCGCGGGCGCACCATGGTGGCACAACCACAGGCAATCGAGGGGAGCTCCATGGACATCCTGAGCATCGAGCATCTCACCAAGGTCTACGGAACCGGGCCCGCCGCCGTACGGGCGCTTGACGACGTGAGCCTTTCCATCGCGGCCGGCGAGTTTGTGGCCATCGTGGGCTCATCCGGCTCTGGCAAGTCAACGCTCATGCACCTCATGGGCGGCGTCGACCGTCCCACCTCGGGCACGGTGCGCATGAACGGCGAGGACGTGTACAAGCGCTCGGACGAGCAGCTCGCCGTCTTCCGCCGCCGCGAGGTGGGGCTGGTGTACCAGTTCTACAACCTCATCCCCGTTCTGGACGTAGAGGAGAACATCACGCTTCCGGTGCGCATGGACGGCCGCAAGGTGAACGAGCAGCGCCTGGCCACGCTTGTCTCGTCGCTTGGCCTTAGGGGCTTCGAGCACCACTTGCCCAACCAGCTCTCCGGCGGCCAGCAGCAGCGCGTTGCCATTGGCCGGGCACTCATGAACTCACCCGCCATCGTGCTTGCGGACGAGCCCACTGGCAACCTCGACTCCAAGAACTCGGCCGAGATCATGCGGCTTCTGCGTGCGTCCAACAAGGACCTGCACCAGACCCTCGTGGTAATCACGCACGATGAGGACGTGGCCCTCATGGCCCAGCGCGTGATTGCCATCGAGGACGGCCACGTGGTCTCAGACGAGCGCAGGGGGTGAGCGCGATGGGGGTCTTCGCAAGCTACACCCTACGGTCGCTCCGCAAGAACCGCACGCGCACCGTGGTCACCGTGATTGGCGTAATCCTCTCAACGGCCCTGCTCACGGGCGTGGTGGCCACCGCCACGAGCGTCGCCGCGGCCCTTCTCGGCCGCACCATAGAGACCGAGGGCTCCTGGCAGGTTTTTGACAGCCTCCAGCCGGCCGAGGCAGACTCGGCCCTTGGCCGGCTGGCGACAGAGACCAACGTGGCGACTGCCATGGATTCCCAGGTGGCAGGCTTTGCCTCGTATGCGAGCGACGCGGACCTAAGCACCACGCTGCTTGCCATCCAGACCGCACCACGGGTGCTGCGCGGCAGCGCAGACCAGGCACGCAGACTCACCGTGATGCCCACGGTGCGCTCCGGCCGAGAGCCCGAGGCGCCGGGCGAGGTCATGCTGCCCGTCACGTTCTCCGGCGTCACGCTCGCAGACGACGGCTCGGGCGCCAGCGCCGCCAGCGACGGCCCCATCGAGCTGGGGTCCACCGTCACGCTGCCGCTTGGCGCCACGCTCGTCGACGGCGACTCCCTCGGCACGCCTACGACCACACGCAGCTTCACCGTGGTGGGCTTCTACGTGCCCCAGCACTTCCTGAGAAACGACTTCACCGCCTTTGAGGAGGCCGGCGCCACCGCGATCGTCTCGCCAAACGACGTCTCGAACCCCGTCCTCACGCGCGTGTGGGTAAGCACGAGCGGCCTCTCCACGCGGGACGCGCTCAAGGGCTGGGCGGCCCCCATCTTTGGCGAGGAGGACTACTACCTCCACGGCCAGCTGCTGGCGCTCCAGGGCATGGCGAGCGACGAGAGCACCGTCATGGAGTCGCTGAGCGGTATGGTCGCCGTGATTGGTGGGGTCATCGTGGTTGCAGCCATCGGGATGATTGGCAACTCATTCTCAATCTCGGTGGCCGAGCGTACGCGTCAGTTTGGCCTGCTCTCCTCGCTGGGCGCGTCAAAGCGCCAGCTGAGAAGGACGGTGCTCTTGGAGGCTGTGGCGATTGGCGTTGTGGGCATACCGGTGGGGCTCGCAGCCGGGCTGGCCGGGGTCGCGGCAATGCTCAGCAGCTCGGCGCGGGCGTTTGACGCCATGTTCCGCAGTTCGCTCTCGGGGACCGCCCAGGGCATTCCTCTGGTGATAAGCCCGGCTGTGGTTGCAGGCATGGCCGCTGCGTCATTCCTTGTGCTTCTCGCCAGCGCCTGGGCACCGGCGTGGCGGGCGAGCAGGGTCTCGGCGATCGACGCCATTCGCCAGCAGCAAGACATCAGGCTCTCCAAGCGGACCGAGCGCGCAATCGAGAAGGCCCAGGCCACCGGGAAGGCGCCGCGGGCGCCGCTGCTCGAGCGCATCGCCGGGCTTCCCGGTCTTCTGGCAAGCAGGAACCTCTCGCGCTCCAGCTCGCGTGGCCGCACCGTCGTGGTGTCGCTCGCGCTCTCGGTTGTCCTCATCGTGCTATCCGGCGCCATCTCGCTCTACATGGGGCGCGCCATGGATGTTGGCAGCGACCTCGGCGCCGTTGGGCGCTCTGATATCTCGCTCACCATCTACAACAGGCAGGAAGCCGACCAGGGCACCGTGTCCACGGAGACACTGAGTCTCATGCGAGATGCGCAGGCCATATCCGAGCAGGTAGATGACCTCACCCCGGGCTCGGCTATCGTGAACGGCGCCCTCGAGGTCACCCTTCCCGCCGGCAGCGTCTCTGCAGACGGCCGCGCGTTTCTCGCGGACTACTACGCTGGCGATAGCGGCGCCGCCGAGAACGGCTCGTACGCCGGTCCCATGCTCGTCTCGTTTGTGGATGACAACACCTGGGCCGAGCTCTGCAAGGAGGCCGGAGCGGGCAGCGCCACGACGACAGATGGCACGAGCATGCCGGCGCTGGCGCTCAACGTGCTGGCATGGATGGAATCAAACAGCGTGAGGACGGTTGCCCCGTACGGCACGCCTACCACCGCGACCGTCTACGAGCTGCGCGACGCGCAGTCGACTTTGCTCCTTGACTCCGGCGGTGGCGCCTTGGTCCAGACGTGGGAGAACTCGGACGGCGGAGCGAGCGGGTCGCAGCGGCAGACCAGCATTGATGATGCGGCCGTGGATTCTGGCACCATCACCTTTGTGGGAACGCTCGACTCGCTTCCGGACCAGCTCGCCAACACGGGCCTCACGTCTTCCTCGATACTTCCCGTCATCATGCCGCGCTCGGCTCTCGAGGCGCGCCCCAATCTCTTCTCGGCAACAAGCATCGTGGTGCCGTTCTCGCTTGCCGAGGACGCCGACCCCTTTGACGCGGGCAACGCCCTCGAAACGGCTGCCAACGCCACGGTCAGCGGCAACGCCACGGCATACGTCAACAATAACGTGGCTCAAAACGAGATGACCGAGGCCATCGTTGGTCTCTTCAAGCTCCTTGTGACGATCTTCTCGGTGGTGTGCCTGCTCATCGCCGTTGCTAACGTGTTCAACACGCTCTCCACGAGCATCATCCTGCGCACGCGCGAGTTTGCCGTGCTACAGAGCGTGGGCCTGGGACCCAAGGGGTTCCGTCGCATGCTCGTAGCCGAGTGCGCAAGCTACGCGTTGCGCGGGCTTGGAATTGGCCTGGTCTTCTCGGTGGGCGTGGTTGTGCTCTTCTGGGCGGCACTGCGATCCGCCGTGGGAGTCTCGTTCGAGCTGCCATGGGGCTATGTGGCCGGAGCCATTGCGGGCGTGGTGGCGGTGTTGGGGCTCTCCGTTGCCTATGCGTTGCGGCGCAGTCACGCGCTGAACATCGTGGAGGCCCTGCGGGCAGATGCGATCTAGGCGTGACCCAAGTTGCCTTGACACAAAAATGCGCCCCGGCCGAAACCGGGGCGCCGTTCTAAGGGCCTTGGCGAGGGATGGATGCCGGCCCGTCTGTTGGTTGTCAGCTAGTCGATTGCGACCTTGGTGACGTTGGCCTTCTCGGACTGCTTGGGGACGTTCACCGTGAGCACGCCGCCGTCCATCTTGGCGGTTAGGCCCTCGGTCGCGGCGTCCTTAAGGTACACGCCACGCGTGGCGCTCCACTCGCCGGTCTCCTTGTGGAGGTAGTTCTTGCCCTTCTCCTCGTCGGACTCCTTCTTGTCAACGCTGACGGAGAGCCTGCCCTCGTTGAGCTCGACGTCGACCTCGTCCTTCTTGACGCCAGGGAGCTCGGCGGTGACCACGTACTTGTCGCCCGCGTCCTCGACGTTCATCTTGAAGGCCACGTCACCATCGGTGGTTGCCAGCGGAGCGAAGAAGTCGTCGAACGCGTTGAACGGCCA
>FOHD01000014.1 GCA_900111695.1 Olsenella sp. KH3B4 | reverse complement strand
CTAGCGGGATCATCCCCGCATACGCGGGGAGCACTGGGCAGTCCCATCCCTCGGTGAGCAGCATCGAGGGATCATCCCCGCATACGCGGGGAGCACGAGGTACCACGACTCGATGGCGTTGTCGGCGATGGGATCATCCCCGCATACGCGGGGAGCACGCATGCCCGGCCCCTGAGCTGTAGCCTGTGGAGGGGATCATCCCCGCATACGCGGGGAGCACTGCCTCGGTCGCCATGTGCATCCCCTAGTCGTTGGGATCATCCCCGCATACGCGGGGAGCACACTTAACGACCAGCACGAATATACCGCATTCCGCAATTCTAGATTCGGTTGTCAGAGTGCACCCGCGTATCAACACAAGCCCATGGCCGGGCTGCTATCTTCCAAATTTCCTAGCCGCTCGATACTTGCTCGCATAGCTCCATCCGTTTTGCGGAGTGCCAAGCATCGTGGCGTCATCGGTCCCAAGAGGCCTTTTCATCAACTCAACCCCCTCGCAATCGACCGGCTTCCAGTCGGGCTGAAACGTCTTGAATGCAAGATGCTGCTCGTTCTTAGCTGAATACACCATGATTGCTCTCCCGTTGCGCACCATGGCCAGCACTCGCGCCCAAAGCCCGTCTCTAACTCTCGCGGAAACGTGCCCAACAAACACTCCGGGAGAGATTTCGAGTAACCATCGAGTCAGGTCACCTCGAAGGCCAACGGGGCATGCCGTCAGTACGACCACTACCACGCTTACACGCCTCCCCCATCTTCGGACTCTGCGTATGATTTTCCCGCAGCAACCTCTCCGGCCTTCTCGTCCCAAAGGCCAAGGTGGTTCATCTCTGGCGCAAGGTCAGAAACATTGCCAGCTGATTCTCCACTCAACAGCAGGCCCTTGATGTCTGTCACCATTCTCGGAAGTATCGACAGGTCGAAAACCGCATCCCTCATCTTGCGACGAGTCTCGGCACCAATATCTGTGGGATTCTCGGCAGCCGCTTGGAATGCCACGGGAATCGAAATCTCGGCCTTATAGAGGTCAGCAATGTCATACACAAATGACCTCTCGTGACCGGTATGGACAAAGCCAAGGCCCGGAGAGCACCCCATTGCAACTATTGCGGAATGGGCAAGCGCATAGAGACAAAAGTGCGCCGCAGATAACGCCTTGTTTATTTCCGTCGCGTCATCAAAATCATCAGGGTTATAGGTCCTACGGTCCCATGCAACACCGGTCTTCTCAGACCACTCTTTGTACACGCGCCGCACGCGAACGCCTTCGCGCCCTCGCAGCTGACCCATCGTGAGATGGCTCACGTCCTCGCCGGGAAACCTCATCCCATACATCTTGCGCGCGACCTCGAGTCTGGTCCGCATGTTCGACACCAGCCTTGCTTGAGCCTGGAGAAGCACGCTCGAATGGGTAAGCGGCTTTCCAAAGGCATACATCCTGATGCCTCTCTCGCCCACCCATATTACGGTTACGCCGCATTCTCCGAGCATCGTCATTGCGTCGTGTGTTATTGACGCGCCCGGCCCAAGCATGAGCACACTTAGGGAAGCGGAAGGCACATAGGTGGTGCCCTCATCATCCCGAATGGTTATCGCGTTGTCCGCCCGGTTTATCTTGCAGTGTTCAAAGTAGAGGAATGAAATCCTGTCTTCCACGCGCACAAGGTCGACAATATCTGGCGGAGGGGCTCCCCTCCGATTTGATTTCCCTCCACCGGCAATCGCGTCGGACATGGTCGCCCCTCCTTGGACAATCTATTATTTAGGCATGCCCCTCTAGCTCATGGGCGAGACGGTCAAGAGCCCGCAGCCAAACCCCTTTGCCCGCCCCATTCCAAAGCACAAGGTGTGCCGCAAGAGATCCGGGTCGCACACAGTAAGAACTCCGTCATACATCGCGGTGGTGATAGTGACTTTCTTCCCCTGTCTCCCATACTTCTCTGTGTGCCGTTGAGAAACCGTGAGCACGGGAAAACCGTCTTCGCTGTTGACCACTCTAAAGCCATGGCCTTCGGAGCGGCTCAAGAGCCACTCGACCTGCTGGGCCATGGTGACGCATCCCTGGATGGTCCCCACGACCTTTGGATTTGGATCTTTTCCTTGGTCGACAAGAACTTTCCGTGCGGGGTTTGCCTTAAGTCTGAAGCGCCACTGTTGGCCAGCGCCAAGCCGCCTGAGCACGGGCGAGTAGTCCTTGGTCTCACCGATGCATGTCGTAGGCCACCCGCACTGTTCGGCAATATGCGAGAAGTCAGGACGATCGGGGCTTACAACATACAGCCACGTCTCTTTTGTGGGAGCTGGCGAAGAATCAACCCGCCACAGGATTCTCCCTTCGTCCGAAGCTCGGCAGGCATCCGGCAAAAATGCATTCTCAACTGCAGCGTGCATACGATAAGGCGAGGCAAGTAGTCGAATCGCCTCCGGACGCCTGACGTTGAGAGGGAGTCTGGAGATATACATGGTGGCACCTCCTTTCGTTCTCTAGAAGAAGCCCATTGGATTGTGATCGGGCAACCTTGTAGCACCTGCACTAGTCGTGGAGACGGTTCCACTACCAAGCCGATCGACGGGAACTCGGAATCTATACACGCCTCTGCCCGCGTACTTTCTACCGGATCCGCTAAAGCTCAACGGAAGATCAGCCTGACTCTCCGCCACTTCACCCCCGTGCGCATCGCATGCCACCTCGAGCTCAGTAATCTGCTGGTGCCTACGCCTGTAACGCGCGGTGGCGAGCCATGGCTCGGTCGAGAGCGCCGAGCGAACGTCCTGGTAGTCGTCATGCACGCCCCGCGATGGCGGCGTGTCCGGCGGGCAAGACCTTCTCCCCAAGAACAGCGGCCAGTTTGGATGCCGCAACGCCTCGTCAAGCTCCTGCAACCAAGAGACGTCCCCAGCGAGCGCAACCAAGAACTTAGCATCCGCCAGATAGTACCTGTACGAGAGGGGCATGGCCTTGTTGGCGTCTCCAAGGGGTCGCTCCGTCTGGAAGTCGACCAGCAAGCGTCCCGGTTGATCGGTTCGCACTCCAAACTCTAGAGATGAGAGGTCATCAACCTGGTCTTCTCGCGATCTGCCCAGTGCCGAAGCAAGCATTCCCACAACGCCACTCTTGGTAGGCTCCCAGCGAGTCCCTCTCTTCACATAGCGTGAAGAGTCACCCCAAGACTGAAGAGGGCCCGAGAGCTCGAGCAAAAGGACGGCCATTACTCCTCACCCTTCGAAAGCGCATCAAGAACGCTGGCGCTCACCTCGTCTAGCATCTTGGGGAACGTGACCTGCTCGCCAACCTGCTTAAGCGAATCCGTCCCGCCGTCGACGGCAGTCCACCACACCTTGACGGGATCATTGCCGTACGTCTCGGAAATTTGGAGGAGCTTGGTTGCAAGGCGATCTTCCGCCTGGTGCGAAATCGATACGCCCTCCTTTGGCGAGACGGGGGACTCGAATGCTGAGACGCCATTGATAGGCTGGTCATCCCTGAGCACAACAAGCACGGTGCTCGGAAGCGTCCTATTTGCAAACGTGTTCTGCTTGCCGGTTGGCATCGACTCAACAAACGCCTTGAGGAATGCGCGCACGCCTTGTGCTGCGGCCCCGACATCTCCAAGCTGCTCTTCCAGAGATGGCAAGCAGACGGTTGCGTATCGATACAGCGTCGAGGAGTTAAATCCTATGGTGTCAAGCATGGCGGCGCCTGCGTTGTCTTCTGCAGCGCAATCATCCACCGCGGTGAAGTAGTCGTACTCCTGCGAGACTTTGTTGACGGAGATGGCATGTGCAACCTGAGCGCTAGCGTCAGTGTTCAGGTCTGGGGCATCTGCGAGCATCCTTCCAAAGAGGGCAATGTCTAGCGCCTGCGTCCCGTGAAATGCCGACGAGACAGCCTTCTTTATCTCCTTGGATGGCTTCGCCAAGTTCTCACCAGCATCATGTGCATCAATGGCAATGCGTGCGAGCTTCTCGACCTCCGTCCTGGCAATGAAGATGAGATACTGGGAGACGGGGGTTCCCTTCTCTGATCCAGCGCGCCTCGAAGCCTCGACCTGTACCCCCGTTACCTTAAGCACATCGCTAGCAAGGTCGCCTGCTGCCTCTGACAAGTCTGGCCTTTGGCGCAGAATCTCGTCTTCAATCAGGGCTACGGCATGCTTTGTCCTCACGCCAAGCTGGGATGCATCCACCAAGTCCGGGAACATTTCCCTCATGGCACGCTTCCATGCCTGGCTCGATACGCGCGAGCGCTGGTAGCCACCATAGATTGCCGTCTTAGGGGTGCCGGTGTCATCCCTGTTCATATCGCAGGGCGGAACGTTTTGGATCACGTGCAGGTCAAGATACATCATTCGAGTTCCCTCCATTAGCCTCTGTCTGTCTGAGCCTTCTGGTCATCCTGCTTGGGGTTTGCCTTGTAGTAGTCGCGTGCCCAACGCATGAACACGTCTCCCCTTGTTTCTTCAAACTGAATCTCGAAGAGGTCCGAGGCAAGACGCCCAAAATCCAACTGGATTGGAGCCTCTACCTTAGCGGCACGAATGAGTCTCACGAGCGAGCGAACCCCGACCATGGCTCCGGCAAAATCCGTAGACGCCTCGATTGAGGAGAGACGGCGCATAAAACCTGGGGCTCCCTTGCCATTACTGGCCTTTACGCAAAGATAGCAAGCATTTCCTAACGACCCCGTAGTCACGCCGTTGTCGGGAAACATAGCCACGGGGTTCTTTTTCGACTGTTGGAGAATGGCGTAAAGCTGAAGTGCGGCACGAACGCTTTCCAGCTCCTTGCGTTCCGCATCTTCACCTAAGTCGAAATCGGGAAGATCGGCAAAAAGTTCCTCCCCTACACTCATCCAAGAAGCCTCGCCTGCTGTGTCCAGGCGCCTGAGACGCGCTAGGCTTGCCCTCGATGACGCCCGATCAGCTAGATAGCCAGCCTGCAACGTACCGACCTTAGTGTTGACACATTTTCCAATCGCTCTGGAAACTTCTCTTATTGACATGGCCCAGATCACTCCCTTCCTTCCTCTGTCGGAACGGTCTCTGGGTTTTCAGACACATGGCTCGGCTTTTCCAGCCTCCCCAGGGTCTGGAAGAGACCCGCCCTCAAGATAGCCATCGCCCTACCAACGGTCATGCCCTCATGCTCCTCGAAAAACGATCGATCGCACTCGTTCAAATAGCGCGTGGCATACGAGAGAAGCCTCCGGCGGACTTCATCCCTCCATTCAGCGCAATACGTCTCTATGGCACTAGCCTCATTGGGGAAATGGGCGAGCCGCGTACGACATATGGCGTCAAGCTCCGCGAAGACGGATTCCCTCACGCGGTTCCGCTCTTGCGTCGCAACTGTCGACGAAGCCTTGTCTCCTGATGCCTTCTGGATGTTCGAGACAAAGTTCACAACCTTGCCAACTGCCTGGTCAACAGAGTCAATGGTTGCAAGCGCCCGATTGCACGCACACGAGTCATGCTCGAACAAAGAGACGCTCAAGTCGAACTTGTCATCGACAGCATCGGCAAACACGCTGTTCTGCGTTCCGTATGCCATACTCTGCGCATGAATCGCAACCACCGGGTACTCTTCCGGCGAGAGAACCCCCTCGTAGCGAAGGCGCTCTACCCAACGAACAACTCCCGGTCGAAGGTCACCGTCCTGCCCCACAGAAACTATCGAGGCAAGGCCACGCCAGATAGCACGCGTTGGATCATGCGTTTTGGGTAAGCGAGGCGCATATGGAAGACCCAGGCTCTTCTGCTGAGAAGTACTTGGCCTCCACGCTGTCATGAGTTCAGAACCTTCCTTGTCCATGACAACGGGAATATCTCCGTAGCAGCTAATCACCCCAATGACGCGATCACCTTTGTCGTTAGGAACCAAGCGCATCCGCCTGCTCTGCCAGGTGTAGCACTGAATGGGACCATAGGGTTCACCCGGAGTTGGAATGCGGTAGTCAGGAGAAACCTCTCCTCGTTCCCATGAGGGCACGTCTTCCCCACAACCAACAATGGGCCTTCCTCCGCGCGCATTGTCAAAGAGCACCAGGTTGAGCATGAGGGTCCGAAAAAGGTTGGCACCTTCGAGAAACACGCCACCCTCGGCGCCCAGCATGCCCGTGCCAACAGCCCCCTTGGGTGGATATACCTTGCCGGACTTCACGTGGGTATTTCCCTTGACAGGCGTCTTGATGCCCGCAGTCGCGTATGCCTGTTGAAAGACAAGCCACCTGCCTGCCTCGGCAAAGGTCAGCCCATCAATGCGACCCTTGCTTCTCAGAGAGAAGAGAAACTTGTCGCTCTTGGGAACGTCGGCAACCAGCTCGTCTACACCGTCAGGGTCTTTGCCGGCATACTCGAGACCCGCCACCTGATAGAAGGGGTGACTGGGATCGAAGAGGTCAAACCTATCCTTGGCAGATGCCAGGTATGCGAGAATCCCGTCCAAGTCAAAGTGACCGCTTTCCCAGGTATCCTCCCACCAGTCGAGCAAATCGTCCTCGCTCTTGGTACCCCCCTGCGAAAGCTGCCTGTGGAGAATCGCAAGCAACAACCGAAGCATTGGCAACACCTGTTGTGGGGAATCTCCACTAACTTCTCGGATTTGCTCGGCATCTTCAAATACGGTTTGAATCGACACCTCTCGGCACGTTCCGTCTTGGTAGATAACCGGTATCCAGGGGTCGGTAGCCAAGTTGAAATGGGGCTCAACCGATTCGCTTGCCATTACTCCTCCTTTCCGAAAGTCACGCCGCCCTTTGCACACAAGCCCCGCATTCGCGGGGAGCACGAAATCCCCTCCATGTTCTAGGGATCATCCCCATGCATATGGGGAACTGGGAACTTCAATGACAAGAATATATCAACTAGAAAATGTATGGGATGTATATACGCCAACGGTCGAGAATCCCTCCCGACGGGTATATCGCAGTCGCTTGCCGAGAAGTTCCGTCTCAAAGACACCCGGATCGACTTCGTCCATGGGCAGCAGCAACCTTCCTGCAAGCCAAGGTGACTCCTGCCAGCACCGCACGTACACGCCGCACCCGTTCTCAAGCTCCTTGATGCAGGCATCTATCTGCGACAGAGGGCAAACGGAAAGCGGAAGCCTTACCGCGCTCTGGGCCAGCAGGAGGGACTGCCCCCTGTTTGGTTCAAGATCTGTAGGCAGCCCTTCTCCCCTCTCGACCCCTTTGCCGCCAATCCACGGCAGTAGCGAAATACCGCCATCAGACCCTTTTCGAACAAGAAGCACCTCGACCGTCTCCTGCGTGTCACGAACCGCCCGCTGGCCGCGGTCTTCGTCCCGCGAATCTTCGGCAACCGCCTCGGTCCGCTCGCCCAGGTCAACAAGCGACCACTTACTTTGTATTGCGTACGGCAGCTCCACTAGAAGACATGTTTGGGCCCTGTGAACCTTAGAGACAAACTTCTCGTCTCTAGCTGCTCTCTGGGATGCATATCCTTCCGACCAGGCATCCGGAATGGCATTTTGGACATCGTCCGAATAGGCAGTCCTTACGAGCCGGGGAATGTCGTGCGGGAGCTCAATAGACGCCTTGCTGTCCATTGCATCAAGTCCAAGGACAGCAAGAGACTCCGTAAGGGTTGCCTTGTCGTACACGCGTGTGAGCCCTTTGGCAAACTCGGGGCCCTCATCCCCAAATGAAACAACTCCTCGCACATAGCACGTAGCAGTTCGCAGCAATGCTGGTCTGTCGCATTCGTCCGCTCCGCGATGGTGTCGATGCGTCCTTCCGAGCCTCTGCAGCACCAGGTCGACTGGCGCCATATCAGTTACCAGAAGGTCAAAGTCAATATCCAGCGATTGTTCAAGCACTTGCGTACCCACAACAATCAAAAGCCTTGGTCGCCCTCCATTTCCGGCGGTCGCCTGGCGGCCAAGCATCTCTCTTAGCTTCTTTTCGTTCTCCATGCGGTCAATGTCAATGAACCGAGAGTGGTCGAGCAAGACTGCTTCGACGCCAAAGCGGGCATCGAGCGCACGTTCCACCTCTTGGGCGCGACCTACGGTGTCACATATCACGCCTGCACAGCCACCGTCAGAAAGACGGTCTGCAAGGAGGTCTGCAAGCGCTTCAACATCGTCGTCGATAACGGACACATCTACGCTAACTTCACGACCAGACGGCTTGGTCTCTATGCTTCTTGCAGTGTCTCCATCCGAGTACGTGACAAGGGGGTATGCATCCGCAGCCTCGCCTGAGAGAAGTAAAGCGTCCTGCTCGTCTTTGGACTGGATCTCGTCAGTCGGGGCTACCGAAAGCCGCCGCCCTTCAAGGTACTTGCCAACCATCTCGTTGCGTTGGCTTATTGGCAGCGTTGCAGAAAGCAGAATAACCGGGACGTGCCAGTAGCCAAGCCACTGGAGAAGAACGTTAAGATACTGCCGCATATAGAGATCATAGGCATGGCACTCGTCGATGATGACGACCTTGTTGGCCAGGGCTAATTGCCTTAGCGAGAGATGCTTCATGTTCAAGGCGCCCATAAGAACCTGGTCGACGGTACAGACGACAAAGTTCGCAAGCATCCCGCGTTTGCGGCCAAACATCCAATCAGAGACCACGACGTCATCTGCCTTTGAGCGGCCATTCTCATCGGCCATATCAATGCCCACATCAAAACGAGACGTTTGGCGAGAGCGGCGGACGAGGCCCTGGAACTGCTCGTTAAGCTGGGCCTTGCCGTGTGCGAGATAGATATCTTTGTCTGGGCTAGAACCCTCATGCGGAAGGCGCTCGAGCCAGGATTCCACGCGGTCGAACATTGCGTCTGTAGTGGCCATGGTGGGGAGCGCTACGCACACCCCGCTCAAGCCATATCGCCATGCAAGGAGCTCTCCCGCGGTAAGGGCTGCTTCGGTCTTGCCCTCCCCCATGGGGGCTTCTATCACCATGATGCCAGGCTCATCTAGTTCCCAAGCAGCACGAGCGGCCGCCACTTGAACTGGCCGAGGTTTGGCAGCCTTCGGAAGCGCAAACCTCTCTGCAAAGAACTGGTCAAAGGGCAGAACGTCCGGTCGTGACTCCGACCACGCCTGAAGAATGGCAGCGGCGTCCCATGCTTTGGTGCACCGAGCCTCAAGATCGATGCTACTGCAGCCATCTTCTCCAAACAGGGGAATGAGTGGGAAGATATCTTGGTCGCTCGCAATCCAGTCGGTCATGATAACCAAGCCGGTGAGAATACTCTCGGTGGCAACGGTAAGATGATGATGTGCGAAACGAGGCACATCGTTTTTAGAGAGCCCCGCCAGTTGAAGGGCATACGAGATTAGCTCATCTTGGATGCGAATCCAATCTGCAGAGCCCTCGCCCGCATGTCCGAGGGCTACGCTATCATCGGCTGCGTCTTTGAGGCGTTTCACGGTAGGAAATCTCCCGTGGTGTGCACCAACAATGCTTGAAATAGCAGATGTCCGCCTTATTGTTTCTCTTTTTGCGCTCCTTGTTTTGTCGTCCCCAGCAAAGCAGTGTCCCTTGAGGTACTCAGCAAGCAACACTTCACCAGCAATTGGATGTGTTGGGCAGGGCCTGCCAGAGAGGTCATGCCGAATGACCAGCCCAGCATGTTCTGGCTTCCACAGAATACCGCCTTCTCCGCCTTGTCTGAACGACAACCCCTTGATCTGGAAGGCAGGCGTGGCCTTCCCTATATCGTGGACTGCAGCAAGGAACACGAAAAGCGACTGTGCAAGCTTCTCGTCTCCATCAAGAGCCCGTGCAACGATTTCCCTGGTAGAGCGTGGCACCCAGCTGCTCCACAACCGCGATGCAACTCCTGCGGAATCCGCCATGTGGACATAGAGTGGCAGCCAGCTCTCCCCCACTCCATAGTCCGACTTCCCCCAAAGCGAGCGCGCCTGGTTGGAGAGCGACGCGCCACAATTTGCATCCGCTTCCATGCTGACCCCCTTCACGGGACAAGCCAGAACCTTTTGGAAACCTTGTCCACACTTTGGCACAAGCACGCGACATTAATTAGGGCATCAGGCGAGCGGAGTCCCATACGTCCCCTAGGGATTGGACAACGGTGGCCCCAAAGAACGCGGGCACGCAATCAAAGACGGCAGCAAGAAGCGCCCGAGTTGCCCGCTGCGGGCGCCGCGCGCAACCAGAGCCCCCGTTTCTACGTACAGAAGTCAGGTTGTGTGGGTTATTATCCTCGCCGGAGGCGGCGTCCAGCCTCCGCGACCGCCGTCCGCGGACTCACAGGGGCCACGTGACCGACGTCCTCCCAGTTGCCGGGCCCGGACGAGCAGGGACGCGCATCCCCTCGGGCCCATGCCGCCCCGGGGACGGGTGCCGCACTTACACACAACCTCGGTTTTGCACGTAATTCGGACCTCGGAAGTCGCACGAGCCCCCAGGGCTACCGTCGCGCGCAGTGTCTTGCGTAATTGCGCCTCTATACCTCAGCCGCCCCTTGACTTGCTGAGCCCTAACGGTGCAATCTCTGGTCAGGAAGCCTAACGACGCGCTGGGGGGGAACAGCGCCGTCGCCGCTGCGCTCGCCACGGGCTGCGCCGGGGCAAGCGCCCCAACCTCCCCGGCCTCCCAGCCAGACGAGACGGCCGACCTCGCGTCGGTCCGTAAGGAGATCGCCTCCGACGGCGCCGTGTGACACCTGGGGATGTACGACAGGGACATCACGTCCGACGGCTTCTCGTCGTGGCTCTCCTCCGTCACCTACCAAGACGGCACTCCCCTGCCCACCAAGCATCCCTTCACGGCAGAAGTTGCGGCAAGGGTCGTCACCGAAGGAGGCGACATCTACTGCATTGTCCCGGCCCATGCCGGCGACTCGGTGAGCATATGCCAGTGGCTCTACTCCACCACCGACGACGGGCAGTGGTCCGAGAAGGCCGGGGACACCCTCTACGCGTCCGACACCGGCGAGCCGGTGCTGATCCAGGCGAGTGCGGGGGAGTTCAACCCCAACTTCGCCGTCTCCATCCACGGCACCGACGGAAGGTCATTCGAGAACCACGTGCTCGTGACGAGCGGCATGGACGGAAGTCTGGTCCTGCCGAGCGATGCCGGCAGCGGCCAGGCGCTCCTGAGCGACTTCAGCCCGTACGCGTATTGATGGGGAGAGGCACACTGCACAGAACGCCAGCAACGTTGGAGAAGGATGCCAATCAGAGGGAGAGATTCTCAGCCGGACGTGAACGCTCATCTTCTTTTGATGCGCTGAGGGAATCTACAAAGGCCGAGCGACGCACTCGTCTCCATCGCTCGGCCCAAACACGTCATAACAATTGAACTATTTGACGGTTACTACATCCGCGTTCGACAGTGCATAGTCCGTGAGTTCCTGGCCGATTCCCGGCTCCTCGGGCACCTCAAAGTACCCACCCTTTGCAACGTAGTCGTTCTTGCATAGCCGGATGTTGTCTTCAATCAGAGCCGATGCATGGAGCTCGTGAATCACGAAGTTGGGAATGACGGCTTCAAGCTGAAGGGCAGCACTTGCAGAGACAGGTCCGCCACAACAATGGACTTGAACACCGATGTCATAGACGTGAGCATAGTCGCAAATCTTCTTGCCCTCGGTGATGCCCCCGACATTGCAGAGATCGGGTTGAATGATATTAATCGAATGATCCTCGAAAAATGGCCTGTAACCCCAACGCGTGTAGACCCTCTCGCCTGTAGCAATCGGGATGCTAACCTTATCGTGAATCTCACGGAAAAGCTTGGGATTCAACGGTTGAGTTGGCTCCTCGTAATAGAAGCAGCCGAGCTTTTCAAGCTCCCTTCCCAGCTGAACAGACGTAGTGGCATCCGTGAGAGCGTGCAATTCGATGATGATATCCACATCAGGCCCGACTTCGCGCATCGCCTCAACACGCCTGACTGCCAAGTCCATCTGATCGCGCTGGAGGATGCCCCTGCTTGAACGGCCCATCCACACGCCGTTCTTATCGAACCCGACGGGGTCGACTTTCACGCAATCAAAGCCATCAGCCATTGCTTTCTGCATTGCCTCCGCATACTCTTCTGGCCTGGCAAGAGACTTGGATACCTTCCCCCAGTCAAACTGAAGTTGCGAGGCGTATGCACGAAGCTTAGTGTTTGTCTTGCCTCCCAACAACTGGTAGACAGGAACGCCGAGGGCCTTGCCTCTAATATCCCAGAGCGCAATGTCTATTCCCGAGATGCCCGCCATGATGACGCCGCCGTTACCCATACCCCAGAACGTGAGCCGGTGGAGCCTATCCCATATTTGCTCGTTGTTCATGGGGTTAAGGCCAACGATGCACTTTGCGAAGTCCACTGCCATACCAAAACCGGCAGTCTGGGCGTTTCCATATGCAACGCCAACTTCGCCAAGACCAGAAATGCCTTCGTCAGTATTGATTCGCACGAAGACGGGATGCCAAGGCACGTTGCCCACCGCAACTTCCGCTGGCACGGACGGCTCCTTGAAGGTTCGGATGATGTCCACGCTCGTTATCTTCATGACTCTCTCCTTATTATGAATTCATGTTTAGCGGGCGCCGCTTCTTCTATTCGCCGTAGTAAACCCGTCTCAGCATCTCATTCGCATAATCAGCGTTAATTTCTACCGGGTTTGCCGGCGTTGCAACATCAGTCAGCACTTTCTGAACTAGGGTATCGAAGTCGCTCCTGAAAGCCTCCTCGTCGGGGACAAGCTCTCTCATGGTCTTGGGGACGTCGAGCCTCTTTCTCAGATCGATGATGGTCTGCTCCAAATCGCTTCTGCCAACAAAGCCCGCAAGCTCCTCGTACCGCTCTCGAGCACGAGCGTCATGTGCCGCATTGAACGAGATGGAATACGGGAGCACGACAGCATTTGCGAGACCATGAGGAATCCCGTATGACGCACCAAACGTATGGGCCACCCCATGACAGATGCCAAGTGCGCAGTTTGAAAAAGAAATCCCCGCCAGACAGGAAGCCGCGAGCATATCACCCCGTGCCTCAAGGTTGTCGGGCTCGGCTGCACAAATCGGAAGAGCCCGATAGCCGTAAACCCATGCCCCAATCGCTTGCGCATCAGAGAACGGATTGGCAAGTGGGGTCACATATGACTCAATTGCATGGGTGAGGGCATCCATTCCGCACCCTACAGTACCGCGGCGAGGCATGGTAACCGAAAAAACGGGATCGAGAATAGCCACATCAGGAATCAACTTGCCTGTGTACTCGCGCACCGAGTACTTTTTCTTCTGAACGGGATCCTTAATGAGAGCTGCCCTTGTGCACTCAGACCCAGTGCCGGCACTCGTGGTTATGCAGCAGACGCGGGCTTTCTTGCGAAGTACCAGTGGCGCGGGAGGCATTACTTCCTCGAGGGTCTTGTATTCGGGGTTTTCGTAAAAGACCCACATTGCCTTCGCGGCATCCATCGCGGACCCGCCACCGAAGCCAATTACCCAGTCTGGCTCGAATTCGCGCATTTCCTCAACGCCACGACGCACCGATTCCCAGCAAGGCTCAGGCTCAACGTTTGTGTTCGACTTCCAAGAAAACCCAGCGGATTCCAGTACGTCAGTCACCACCTTCAGTTGGCCAAGCTCCTCCTGGATGGTCCCGCTCATGACAATGTAGGCGCGTTTCTGCTCTGCGGGCAAATCAGCTAGCGCATTAACAGCCCCTTCGCCGAAGTACATCTTGTCTGCTCCAAGCTTTATCTGGCGCATAGAAGTCCTCTCCTGGTACTTAGTCATAAATAATTGCATTTTTAATTACCGAGCCAGAAGCATGCTCAAGAAGGGCCTTCTCTAGCTCCTTGAGGGAATACTCGTGTTGGACACAATCCTTATCACTTACAACCCCCATCTCCAGGAGCTTGAATGCTTGAGAGACGCTAAACGGAGTCGTATGAAACACGCCTTTAACGGTAAGCTGTGAATAGTGGAGGAGAGTCGCATCAACGCTCAACACACTCCCCTTCTTTGTCCCACCGAATAGAAGAACGAAACCACCTTTCCGCGCCATCCGTAGGCTGTGCTCCCAAACGGCAAGGCTCCCCGTACACTCGATAACCACATCCGCCCCACGATGGCCGTCCGTGCACTCAAGCACTGCCTCCACGGGATTCGCGATGCCGGAAAGGTTCAGAGTCCGCCATGCCCCCATGGCTTTTGCAACCTCCAGCCTCCCTGAAGCAAGGTCTGTCACGAGCACCTGCGCGCCTCGCAGGACAGCCAGTCGCGTAAACATGAGCCCGATGGGGCCCGCCCCATTTATCACAACAAGGTCGCCAAGGCCAACTGGACAGTTCTGGATGCCATATACGGCACACGAGAAAGGCTCGAGCAGGCTAGCCGTTTTGTGACTCATCCCCTTGGGCATGCGAAACATATTGAGCTGAACAATTCGTTGAGGCGCCTTCACGTATTCGGCGTATGCCCCTCGGTTGAACAGAAGGCTCTCGCACATGGACGGCTGACCGTGTTTGCACCAGTAACAGCGTCCACACGGGGCACTATTGTGAACAGCAACTCGATCGCCCTCGTGAAAGCCCTCAACTCCACGGCCCGTCGCGGAAATAACCCCAGAAAACTCATGGCCGAAGGGATGCGGGGGCTTGAGAAGCGGATAGCCTCTCTTGTATATTTTCACATCAGTCCCGCACGTGGTTGACACAACGTTCTTGATAACGACTTCGCCCTCGGCAGGCTCTGGGATGGGACGCTCAACAATGCGGACATCCTGTTGGTCATAGAGAACAGCGGCCTGCATTATTACCTCCACCCCCGTCAATGTGGGCCGAGGGCATTTACCCTCGGCCCAACAAATGGCTACTTCTTATCGGGCACCTGGCCGTAAGTCTTCGAGCGTTCGAATGCCTTCTCCATCTCCTCATGGGTGATGAGATTCATTTTTCCTGCGCACAGACACTGGTACTGGACTTGGGCGACGAACTCGCAGTTAACCGCAAGGCCGAAAGCCTTCGGGAGATTTGCTTGGCAGACGACAATTCCATGGTTGGCGAGAAGCGTGGCACGGGTCTTCGGGTGTGCCTTCAGCGTCTCCCCTACCGCCTCAGCAAGCTCTGGGGTACCGAAGGTGATGTACGGAGTCAGAGGAACTTCTTCCACACCCGTCCCCATAATCACATAGTGAACCGACTTGAGCGTCTCCCCCATACATGCGAGGGTAGTGCAGTAGGGAGAGTGAGTGTGGACAACCGCGCCGGCCTCGGGACGATTCCGGTAGAAGATTGTGTGTAGCCCATGCTCAGAGGAAGGCTTCCTCTTTCCATCAATGATGTTGCCATCGAGATCCATGACAACAACGTCTTCCGGAGTTGTATCGAAGTAACCAAGCCCAGAGGGGCTGATGGCCATGTACCCCGTCTCCTTGTCGAAGATCGAAATGTTGCCGGAAGTGCCAACGGAGAGTCCGGCAGCGCTCATCTTTTTGCCGTATTCGACAATCTGCTCTCGCGCATCCTGCATAATCATGGCGAAATCCTTTCATTTAACAAATGAAAATACGAATTCTATTTGCGAACTATGCTTGAAGGGCCTTCAGGTTAACGACCATGTCGCTCTTTCCTGTATCCCAGTACTCGCGAATCTTCTTCGCGAGCAATAGCGGGCTCTTCGGGAGTGCATCAACAACGTTGCCTGCCGTATGAGGCGTCATCGTAAGGTTGTCAAGGTCGAGAAGCGGGTCCCCTTCTGGAATTGGCTCCTCCCAGAAAACATCGAGGGCGGCTCCCCCAATAGACCTAGTTTGAAGCGCCTTAACAAAGGCGTCCTTGTCTAGTACCCCCGCGCGCGAGGTGTTGATGAGACACGCGGTTGGCTTCATAAGCGAAAGGAGTCTTTCGTTGATGCATCCCTTGGTCTCGGGCGTAAGACGCATATGCAAGGATACGATGTCCGAATCCCTGAACAGGGTTTCCTCGTCTACCAGCTGGACGTCCAGCCCGATTGCGTCTAGCTGCTCCTGCTTCAAATACGGGTCATATGCAATGACTCGCTTCATGCCAATACCGAGGCACTTTTTTGCGACAAGCTTTCCAATATGGCCAAGCCCAACAAGACCCAGCGTCATCTCGCACATCGACGTGGTATAGCCCGAGTTTACGTAATCTTTGCGCCAAACACCCTGTTTGAGCGCAGCATGCGCCCGTGCAATGTTTCGGGTCTCCGCGAACATGAGTCCGACCGCAAAGTCGGAAGTGCATTCGGCATTGCGGATACAGTGAATAACAGGGATGCCATGTGCCGTTGCAGCCGGGACGTCAATATGTTCCATGCCTCCGCGACAGGTACCAATGAGCTTCAGGTTCTTACCGGCTTCAATGAGCTCCTCCGCAACCGGGCAAAAGTGAACAAGCAGGACATCTGCGCCGGCAATTTTCTCATACGCATCTGCCGGCGGACGCTCTGCAGAGGGGCCGTTCTTCTCAAGGTTAAGCGAGTGCTTGTTGAACTCACTCCGAGCACCAGTGTCCCAATAGGAGGTCTCGATCTCCGCGTCAGGATCAAGCGTCTTTGCCGCCTCGACCAGAAGGTCGACGGGGACAACAACGTCTCCAATCACAAGGAACTTCATAGTGGCAGTCACCCTTCGTTCGGGTGCCTGCAGGGCAGGGGCTTCCCTGCAGGCACCGTTGAATTACACTTGGCAAGTTTCGGTAGTTAGGTGCTATTCTCAGCGGCTATGCAGCGGCCTTCTCGACTTCAGGCTTCTTGCCGGTTGCAAGGAACTCGAGGTAATCCTGGAAGCGAACCTTGTTCTTCTTGAAGAGGACAAAGAAGACAACGTACACTGCCACGGTCAGGGCAATGATCACGGGGTTCATGGTAAGGAAAGCCATGGTAATGAGACCGGCGGTGCAGTTGGACATAATGTAGCCAATGATGAAGGTTCCACCTGCCACTGCCTGGGTTGCCGCCTCGAAACCAACCTCGGCTGCAACCTGGGTGAAAGTTGCTGCCCAATAGGATGCCATAAGGGTCTTGGCACTAAAGACGATGATGGCCATTAGCCATGCCTTCACGATGTTGCCATTGGAAAGGGAGACGGGAACCTCAACCATATAGGGCAGAGAAGGCAGGACCATCAGGGGAATCACGAGGTTGCCAGGAAGGACAAATGCAACGAGCAGGGCGAACGGAATGACCAGCAGGCCTGTAGTGAGAGTAGCCGCCTCGCCATAGCCCAGGGCATCGTTGACCGCCACGATAAACTCGCGGTCCTTTCCATACTTCGTCTTTGCCATGGTCTTCCTGGAGTACTCAGTCAGTGCTCCAAAGCCGGCAGCAAACATTCCGGCGATGCGAGGGAAGATAGCCATAACGGCGGCGCAGGTAACCGCGACGTTGGCGATAGAGCCCCAGCCGGCAAAAGAGTTGAGCTGGGTAAAGTTCCCCACAACGCCAAGGATGAGACCCACAATCAATCCGATGTACATGGGCTCGCCCATGAATCCAATCTTCTTGCGAATGTCTTGGGGGTTCGCCTTAATCTTATCCATGCCCATCTTCGAGAAGAGGATGTTGAGGACAAGGTACATCGGGGCGTCACCGTTGTGGTGAGGAGCTGTCATCGCGCAGCTGGGGTAGTGGTAATACGTCGACCAACGCTTCTGAATGGACTCAGCAATCAGGAGAGTGACCATGTTGATGAAGATCATCAGGAGAAATGCCATCCAGATGTTCTGGGTCAACAGGAAGAACATCGATCCCCAAACGGAGATGGAGTAGTTGTTCCAAAGATCCGACGGCATAAAAATGTCGGTTGCCTTGCAAAGCCAGAATACTATCTGGAAGAGAAGGCCAATCCCAATGAAGGCCATGCCGATTTGGGTCGAGTAGGCGACTGCTGCGACCGCCTGCCAACCGATATCCAGCGCTGGCCTATTGAGACCAGAGTTGTTGACCATCTGCTGGACGACCGGGGTGAGAACTCCGCCAAAGCCCGAAGTAATGAAGGCCATACCCTTAAGGCCAACGCCAACAAGAACTGCAGACTGAAATGCGCGCTTACGTGGTGTCTTGAAAATGCGGCAGATGATGTAAATGATGATTGGCACCGTAATATAGTTGCCAAATGCGTCAAAGAATGCTTTTAGGCCAGCAAAAAACGCATCCATCGAAAGCCTCCTAATTCTGTGGTAGCGAGGTCTCTATCTATTCGGAAAGGTCGAGCTTGCCAACCTCATCCATGAGCTGCTCGATGAACTCGTCCTCGTTGATACCAACGAGGAAACCCGTTGCATTGAGCATGGGTATTCCGGGGTCATCCTCGATAGGGCTCGTGAAGGCAATCAAATCCCAATCGTTAGTCATCATTGCAATGGGCACGCCAGGAGGATTGGTCTCGTCAGAATCAAGCTGATACCCATGCTCCTCAAGGACATCCTGAAGCTTTGCCGCGAGCATTGCCGAGGTGGCGGTGCCCGAGCCACAGACGCACAAAATACGTACTGGTCTCATAGTTCACTCCATTGTTCTGAATTTGATCTCTAGGAAGAATGCTTATGCTTCGTCCAGCTCGTGAAGGAGTGAGACGATTTCCCGCGGACTATCGGAAGTCCTAACGGCACGGAGAAGATCGTCATCCTGGATTACGTGCATCATCGCCCTCAAGAGGTCAATCTGCTTGTTGGGGTCCTTTATCACAAGCGGCATGATGAGACTAACCTGAAGCTTTGTATCAGGCTCCCCCATCATGCTGAACTCGACCGGTTCCTTAGGGACGATGACACCGATAGCCGGTTTTACAACAAGCGTTGGATCCGTGTGGGGAATTGCAATGCACATCGATTTGCCAGGTAAACCGGTGGGAAAGATCTTCTCTCTATCAAGGACCATCTGTGCGTAGCCATCTTTTACGTATCCGAGTTCCCCGAGCCTCGATGCCATGAGGTTGATCGCATCCTCCGAAGTGGTAACCTCTGCGTCAATAAAGACGAGATTCTCATCGAGTAGCTTATTCATTCAACTCACCTCCTCACAGGGATAGCCCGAGACGCCTAGCGACGTCTTTCCAGTTTTCTGATTGTTTGCCCACGGCCTAAAGGACACTCAGGGCCGCAAGTATCGAGAGAAGGGCAACGGCACAGGCGATGATTCTGACAATCCGTCTGGTCTTAACGAGACCCAGGCGAGCGTAGAACTCGTAGTGAGTAAAGACTGTAGGCCACACGAATACCGTAAGGCAGATGCCTAGGAGTGGAGCATATGACCACCAAGTATGGACATCCATACCAATGAAGAAGAGATTGACCACGAGCAGAACGAAAAGTACGAGATAGTAGGGGGTACGAACCTTGTTATCCTTATTAATGAATGCCTTTGCCTTCTCGTACTCCACTTGGCTGCAGCATGCCAGCAATGGAGACCCACCAGGATTAAGGATGAACTCGGGACTGGCGTCACTTGAGCCGCACCAAAAGCACCTCGTTCCCTCGGGAAGGCCGTGGCGTCCATTGTAAACGAGCTTTCTCTTCGCGCTCATCGCTTACCTCCCCCATTCAATCCGACGGCACCGCTTTCTTCGAGCTCGGCAACATGATCTGGAACAGACAGCCACTCATACAACGCATAGAGCGTTCCCCAGTGTGAGTACCTATTAATTGTCGCGATACAGATAACGACACGTGCAATTTCTCCGTCTGGAAACCTAACTCCGTCCGGAGAAACTACCGCCTGGGCAGCAACATGAGCGCCCTCGTCTCCATACATAGGACATCTGACAACGACAACATCATTCTCAGGCCGATAGTAGAGAAGCCTGCGCGACCGAATGATGTTCTCCATCCGTTCAACGAGTCTGCTCGAATTTGCACCGTTTTGCAGCACCAACGCCCCGGCAATAACCGCTTCCTTCCAGGTTGACCCTTCTGGAACCACAACCGTGTCAGAGAGGACGCAAGAACTCTGACTTTGAATCACCGGAGGTCCCATTAGCCCTCGGTCCCTCTCGTCGAAATACCGAAAGAGCTCGAAATGCAGCTTATCGGACTCGAGAATCGTTGCGTCGTGTTCGGGGAGACTATTACTTACAATTTTGATGATTCCGTCGATGAGGGTGGCATAGCGAGAAATGATTCTATTCCTCCTCAGCACACCATATATCTGCTGACGATTATCGTCCGTAAGAAACGGGGTAATGCTGACGATGTTCTCGCCTGAAATCTCAGGAGGGAGCTGAACGAGCGTAAGGACTAGCGCATAGCTGTCTAGAGTCCAACGCTTGAGTTTCTCTGGCTCTTCATAGTCGAAGTCAAACTGGATACCCACGGCATCTACTAACTGTTCTTTTACCAGTGTTGCCGTGGACATATTTGAGGCGCCAATTACCAGAACCTTGGTTGCACTCGTGTCGCCCTGCTCAAGCATCTTATTATCAAGATCAGAGGATAGGTACACCGTCAAGTATGCAAGCTCATCATCAGAGAGTTGGCCCATCCCCGAGAGCGTTGCAGCTCTGCGGGTGAACTCATAGGTCATCGGATACATCTTCTGGATGTCGTTTGTAAGGGGGTTGTGGGCAGAGATGCCATACTTCTGACGATAGTAAAGAGGGCGAATGTGGTGAGTTAGTTGTTCGTGGACGTAACCTTTGTTCACGAAGGTAAGGCACCCGACTCGCTCAAAGTTTGCAATGAGACGCTCGGTCAGGTTTGAAATGTAATGATCTTCTTCGCTGTGAGCCATGAAATCAGCTGTCTTGATTCCCAGCAATAGTGAGGTGATATAGAGAACTTCTTCAGGGGGGAGCATTAATCCAACCCTCTTTAGCTTCTCTACACTCATCTGTACCGAGCGGAAGGAAGCTGTCCCCATCAGAGTCAACTGCTCCTCGCGCCCCATCTCAACCCAATGACCAGCTAGCCCTCGCAACCAGGAAACCTGGATCATCATCCCCTCGAGACCAGCGGAATCAAGGAAACAACGTGTTTGCAGGTCCGACTCGTACTGTTTGATGAGACTACGACAAAGCTCGTAATAATCTATGTCGTTGTTAGTCGCCTTTGTGAGCGTTACCTGTAGATGACGTTTGACATCAGCCGCCCTCCCAGAAGCTGCCAGCTCCTGGAGCTTAAGCCAGATGTACTTTCTCAGCGTTATCTCGTCGCCCTTGACAGAGTATCCGCCAGTAGGAGAACTATCGAGCTCAAGGCCTCGCGGGCAGAGTTCTGTCCGAAGCTCGCGAATGTCGGCAATTGTCGTGTTTCTACTCACGCCAAAGTAATCCATAAGAGAGGCAATGGTAACTGGGTCAATGGACAACACAATCAGAACCGCCGTCAGTGCCCTTCTCTCGTCGAGAGAGAAATGGGTGGACGAGCGTTCACCAAAGAACCGCCCCAGCTGGGTCCAAGAGACGCCGTCTGCACTTATCACTTGATTTACAACAGAGATATGCCCGAGCCCTTCACTCGAGAGCCATTGATGAATCTTCTCGATGTCGTAATACACACTACGCCGAGAAATCTTGTACTTGGACATCATGTCAGCAACGAGAATTCCATCGACAGCCTTGGAGAGATCATGAAGCTCGTTACGCTGGCGCCCATTTAGGTTTGCACGAACCACAATCCCCTCCTTTGTCTTATGCCATCTCTGGTCTCTATTTTCACGCCTTGCGAGATTCGCGAGAATTACCAATATGAGGAAAACTGACACATGAGTCACATGCAAACGACTGTACTCAAAGTTGCATGCACTTAGTTAAGAGGGATGGATAGCACCATCTACCTTGCCTTTATTTAAACCATCTCCCTATAACCACAGGGCAGTTTCACCACGGCACAAATATATATTGTTTAATTAAAAAAGAGAGATTAGTTCGAACTCGATATTAATGAACCATTTAAGGTGAAAAACCCACCGTTCAATAGAGCGTTACAGAGAGCCAGGCCGCCTGGGAATCGTATCGGCATTTGCATGGTGCAAAAATACCATCCGCGCAATAAATGACGTGCAAGAAATTGAACCATACGAAACACCATTCAGGAGAAGTCACGCGGCCCAAGCCACCACGGCCGGGACACCTTCTCTACTCGGTCGAAATGATGCCGCAGGCGACGAAGATCCAGAGGCGCAGACCAGACAGTATAGCCGCTACACCCGACGGGCAAAACAGAGAAGTCTCTCTGCCAGTTCGTACAACGCGGCCCCTGCTGTCTCGGACAGGGGCCGCTTCGTGTTTGGCTCACTAGATTGTGCTGCGACAACTAATCGGCTGCTCAGCACTTCTCTTTGAACTCACGGATCTTCTCAATAAGCGCGGGGATGTTGTCGTGAAGTTTAAGGATGGTTGACCCGACGAAGATTCCGTCGCCGCCAGCCTCCTTCACCATCTGCGCGTCTTCCGGAGTGTGCACTCCAACTCCACAATAAATCGGATTCTTCAAGCCCCGCTCGCGCAAGTAGTCAATGCAAGACATTAGCGTCGGATGCTGGGGGGTTGCCTGTCCAGGTGCAGGAACGGCTTGCATGTAAGTAAATCCGTTCGACTCCAGCGCCTGGCGGACTTCCTCTTCCGGAAGGTTGAACTGCACGTAGCAGCTGATTTTGAGACCTGATCCGATAAGCTCGTCCTTAACCGCGTCCCCATCAGGTCCAACCAAGATGATGTCTTCAAATCCATTCTCTTTGCAAAAGGCGACAAATCGAGAGACGCCAATTTCGAGAACCGTATTCTCGTAGGTCATGATGATGAACTTGGTATCCGGAAGCAGCTTGCGAGCTTTTGCCATGCCCTCCATGTACCTATCGTAGTTTGTCTCATTCTTGAGGGCGGCAGCCATCCTGCCAGCAATGAAGTCCCCCTCCAGGAAGGGATTGCGACTGGGGAAATCCATCTCAATCATGTCGCAGCCTGCATCGACGTAAGTCTTTGCCATCTCGATGCTGCTCTCGATGGTCGGGTACCCATTTGAGAGATAGAGAATGAGCTTCATTTAGTATTCCTCCTCCATGGTGGACGCAACTCCCATTCGGGCCTTCACGCACCGTAGTAAGCCTTCTTGAGAAGGTCAGCGAATTCTGGAACTGTTGGAATAACGGGGTTCGTCTTTGTGCATCCGTCGTGAAGCGAGGTTTCCGCCATCTCCTGCAGGCTGCTTAGGTAAGCCGCCTCGTCAATGCCCGCATCCTTTACCGTGTTGGGAATGCCAAGCTGCGTGTTGAGGTCGCGCACGAGCTGCGCCAAATCTGTTGCACCCATTTTGCTCGCAAGGTCTGCGTAGCGCTTCCTGGCCCACTCATCCCTACTGTTCCACTCGATGGTGTAGGGAAGAAGAATCGCGCAGATGCGCCCGTGCGCAATCGGGAAGAACCCCCCGATGGTCTGGGCCATCGAGTGATCAATCCCGAGCGAGACGTTCGTGAAAGCGAGGCCTGCGGTCATTGACGCATCGCACATCACCTCGCGCGCCTGCATGTTGTCACCATCTGCGTATGCCTTGGGAAGCCACTTAACAATGTCGACTGCGGCCGCCGTGGCAAGTATGTCAGCAACATAATTTGCCCTGTTGGAGACAAGAGCCTCGACGGCATGGGTAAGCGCATCCATTCCGGTTTCGGCGGTAACGTGTTGCGGCATGCTTTTTGTTACATCAGGATCGCAGATCGCGATATCTGGCATCATCTCCATGTCCCCAAGCCCATGTTTGCGACCCTTCTCATCATCTGTGATGACGACGGAGCGCGAAACCTCAGATGCAGTACCAGACGTAGTGGGAATGCACATAAAGCGCGCTTTCGAACGGAGCTTTGGCAGCGGCTTGGTATGCAGAATCTGGTCAAGATCCTTGAGCTCTGGGTGCTCGTACATCACCCACATGGTCTTGGCGGCATCCATGACAGACCCTCCGCCCAGGGCGCAAATCATGTCGGGCTTCTGCTCGAGCATGCTTTGTGCGCCACGGCAAACGGTAGAGAAATGGGGGTCAGGCTCCACCCCCCTAAACACGAAGGTCTCAGCACCTCCATCGTGAAAGTACTCTTCGACCTTCTCCAGAGAGCCATTGCGCTCGACCGCATGGCCACCAATAACGATAAATGCCTTCTTGCAACGCACAGACGTCTTTATGTACTCGAGGCATCCCCTGCCGAACATCAACTCACTACCCGCGAGCTTCATAGGCCTCATCATAGTTGTCAAACCGCCTTTCTTTCCAACGAGATTTCGTTGGAGTGGACGTACCGATAATTGAACCGTTGTTTATCTGCCGAGAGGAGCGAGGAGCTTTCTCACGAGCTCGTAATCAACGGTATTGGTCGTAAGGCCGCCCTTCTTGAATGTGGACCCCACAATTGCTCCATCGGCAATCCTGAATTGCTCGGCAATGTCGGCCGGGTTGATACCCGACCCCGCCATTACCGGAATGTCAACAACGTTCTTAACTCGCTGAATCATGTCGATTGGCGTTTCTTCGCCCGTAGTCGTACCCGTAACAACGATTGCGTCAGCACCGGCAGCAACGGCATTCTTCGCGCTCTCCTCAATGGGAACCTGCGACAGGAGCATGTTGCTATGCTTCACCTGGATGTCGCAAAGCAGCATAACGTTCTCGGCATTGAGGCGTTTGCGCAGATCGATCACTTTGTAAGCGCACGGAGAAACAACGCCGCACCAGTTCACAACCGTATCGACAAACGCCGGCACGCGAACAAAGTCGCAGTCGTTCGCGACGGCAATGCCAAGGCTGGCCTCACAATCGTTGAACGAGGCATCCACGCCAACGGGAATGCCAACTTCCTTTTTCACAAGCGCCGTGGCTGCAGAGAGAGCCGCAACTTGGGTCTTCGAGATAAACTCAGTAAACGGATTGTCGTTAGTGTTCTCAACCATCACTGCGTCAACGCCACCGCGCTCGAGCGTTCTCGCATCTTCGACGGCCCGTTCCATTACCTTGTCGATGTCGCCCTGATAAGAAGGCGACCCTGGGAGCGGAAGGCAATGCACCATGCCGATTACAAATCCCCCGCGCACCTTGATGACATCACCGATGTTCTCCATCTCTCTCTTCCTTTCCTCCAGAGCCCTCTACCGAAGGGCCATATCAAGCTTCTGCAAATCGCGCAAGTCCTTCGAGGGTTACCCGGCAGAGCAAGTCCTCTGCCGATGTCCTTTCCTCCCCCTTGAGACTGTCTTTAAGATTTTCCAAGACAGTGGCGACAGTAACGACGCAAGCCTTTACACCCATGAGTCTCGCAACCGTGAGAATGCAGCTTGACTCCATATCAATCGCGCAGACATGAAGCTTCTTCATCTCATTAAAGGTCGAGGAGATGTCCCTCCCCTGTTCCTTGGACAGACGCGAGTCGTGCATTTGGGTGTAGAAGCCATCCATGCTGCAAGTTATCCCGTTAAGGTACCTGCGACCATGGTCCGCGACCGTCTCATTCATTGCATTGACAAGCTCGATGTCAGCGACGGCGGGATAACCGCGCTCGACGTAGGTGGCACTCGTGCCATCGCGTCTTACTACAGCTGCCGGGATGATGAAATGGCCCAGCATGTCATCCAGGAGCGACATGGAGGTTCCCATCCTAACGGCAACCTTCATTCCCGCTTCGTACATTTCCTCCAATGCGATTGCCGCGGATGGCGCACCGATTCCCGTAGAGCTCACCGTAATTGGGACACCCTGATAGCTTCCCGTATACGTATTAAACTCCCTGTTAAACGCAACGTGAGTCAGATTGTCCAAGTAACGCTTCAGAACCTCAACGCGCCACGGGTCGCCCGAAAAGATAACGTAGGGCGCAACCGTCGTCTTCTCCGCTTTCAGATAGAGCGTCTCCATGCTAGTCACGCATCCTTCCTATTACCTCGCGACTCTCCTCAAGTCTCTTGAGGAGCTCGGCTTCGTTGGGAACGGAACTGCAGCAGCCGTATTGCTCGAGAACAAAGGAAGAGAGCGTTGCGCCGAGTCTGCAGCACTCCGCAAGGTCCTTCCCCCGCACCCAGCCATACAAGAAACCGCTCATATAGGCATCCCCACCGCCCGTAGCATCCACGACATTGGGACACGGAACGACACCCACCGAGCCGCGTTCGACGCTGCCATCCGGCAAGCGATGGGACCACGCGGATCCCTTCGAGCCGTACGTCGTAACGACCGCATGGACTTCATCGGAGAGAATGTCCTCCATGGTCTCGAGGCCGAACATCCTCTCGATGCAGCGGCGCTCCGATTCGTTTGTAAAAACAATCGTCGAATGGCAGAGAAGCTTCTTGAGAAACTCCCTTGGAAACGCCGTCTCATCGGCTTTCATCCCAAATGCGATGGGAATCCCGTGCGACCTGCACTTCTCAAAGAACTCCTCGTTATCCCGCTGCGACGCCACCGTAATGACCCCAAGCCCAACGCCTTCAAATAATTCATCGGGCAGGGGTGCAAAGAACTCAGGGGCCATTGGACCGGGATAGTAGCAGGTAATGTGCTGCCCGTCCACGTCCTGGATAAGGTAGCTGGCCGAGGTGGCCTCACCAGGAATTACGGTAATCGCATCCGTGCCCACACCGGCATCCTCGAGGAAAGAGCGAAATCCATTCTCTTCCCAGTCATCCCCAACCCTCAGAATCGGCTTCGCAGGAATACCGAGTTTGCTGAGCGCATATGCAATGTTTACCGAGCAACCGCCGTAATATGTTTTCGTACAGGTGCTGTTGGTGATGATGGACGTATACCCCACACGAGCCGGAGTCGAGATCTCAATCATATGATCCATGCTCACGTACCCAGACGTCAATACGACTCCCCCGCCCATCAAAGCGCCCCCTCCCTAACTCGAGCAAACAGCTCATCCATCCCAATAACTTCGCCTAGGTACTTACGAATGTCCTCAAGATGTACCTGGTTGACGACGTCAGAGTCCGTTGCCACGCACTCGCGGATCACGATAGGTCTGTAGTCGAGGTAGAACGCATCGGTAACTGTTGCGCGGATGCAGCAGTTCGTCTTTGTTCCCACGACAATAACGTTTCGGACATTGTTTTCCCGAAGGACAAGGTCGAGGTCCGTACCAAAGAAGCCTGAGTATCTCCGCTTTTTGATGACATAGTCCCTGGCGAGGTCCACTTTCAGCATCGGGTCTATTTCGTCTCCCCATGAGCCTTCAATGCAATTTGGTCTCATCGAAGAGGCCTTCTCATCAACCTTGCCAACCCTGTTGAAGTGCTTAAGGAAGACGATAAGAATCCCCGCATCTCTGCAGACATCGATAACCTTCTTCACCTTTGGGAGGATCTCGCGGTTCTGGGGATAAAAGACCAGCCCGTTGGGATCCGTAAAGTCTCGCAGCATGTCGACAACGAGAAGGGCACTCCCAGTTTTTTGCTCTTTGGACCTATCCATTTGCGAACCCCCTCGTGCGTACGTTGCGCCGCTTGGAAATCTGCACAACAAGGAGCACGACAACCATCACGACATACGGGATCACGTCAAAGAGCCCCGCCGCGGGCCCCGCATAGATGGCGAGGTTAATCGAGAGAGAACGGGCAAAGCCGAAGAGAATTGCATACAGCGAGGACTTAAGGGGGTCTCCTCGACCACAGTAGATTGCGGCAATCGCGACAAATCCCCTGCCTGCGGTCATGCCGTTTGTGTAGAGGCCTAGACGTTCTGTCGAGAGGTTGATTCCTGCAAGGCCGCAGGTCAGGGCGCCAATGAGAATAGCGACTATCTTGTAGAAGTTCGTCTTGAGGCCGAGCGACTTTGCAGCGTCCTCATTCTCGCCAACCACCCGAACGTACGTGCCAAACTTCGTCCGATAGGAGAGCATCCACATTAGCCAAATGCCAATAAAGGCGACGTACGTGAGGATAGGATGCCCGGAAACGATTGGCCCCAGGATGGGAATCGCATCGATGCCGGGAATGGTAACCTGCAGGTCAGATACGTTCAGGTTTGACAGCGAGATGTTTGCAACGTTCATCCTCACCATGACAAATCCCGCAATTGCAGTCACGAGGAGGTTGAGGGCAACACCAATGATGATTACGTTTCCCTTTAGCGTGACGCCCATCACTGAGAAGGCGACGCCAAATATTAGGGCCGCGAAAACACCCGCAAGAAGTCCCAAAACGAGGCTGTTTGTGAAATATACAGTTAGAGTAGAGGCAAACGCACCAATTCCCATCATTCCTTCGAGAGCAATGTTAAGAACATTGGCCTGATAGGCAAACACTCCTCCAATGACGCACAGGATGATGGGGGCGGCATGGTAAACGGTGTCGTAAAGAATGCTTGCAAGCAAATCCATCTCTATGCCTCCTCAGCGCTATCGTTAGAAGCCACATCGGCAGACGCCTGAATTCCCGAGCGCCTACGCGAGATATGTCTCCGCGCACGGTCCCTGAGCCCAAAGCGCTCATCAAGAAGCTTCACGGCAAGGAAAAGGATGATGAGGCCCTGGATTACCGTGACAATCTCCTTGGGAACAGATGAGTAGAGGTTGATGTTGTCTGCACCGGTCTTGAGGGCAGCATAGAAAATAGCGGCGATAAGGATTCCAACGGGAGAGTGATTACCCAGCAAGGCGATGAGCATGCCGTCCCACCCGAGGCCGGGGTCGCCAGAGAACGAAAGGGTGTAGTGATACTGGTCAGACAGCATGTATCCGGCTCCCGCGAGCCCGGCAAGAGCGCCGGAAATAAGCATGAGCACGATGATCTTGCGGCGAACCCTCATTCCCATAGCGTCAGCAAACTCGACGTTCTTTCCCATTGCAGTTATTTCAAAGCCGAGCTTCGAGCGATTCATGACAAAGAACATAACAACAAAAGCCGCAAGTGAAATAAAGAAGAACGGCGTGAGCTTCGCACTGGTAATACGCTGGAACATTGCGCCATCATTGATGGTGGGCGTGCAGACATATCCTGCGCCTTGGTCGCGGAATACCCCCGTGGAGAGAAACTCGAGAACTTTCGCCAGAGCATAGTTGAGCATGAGGGTTACAACCATCTCGTCAACATGGAAGTAGGCCTTGAGCAGGGCGGGCACTACCACGTAGAGCATGCCGCAAGCTATGCCAACGAGAAGGCACGCGAACTTGAGCACGGTAGGGTCGAGTGTCGCGGGGAGATATGCTCCAACAATACCGGCGAAGAAGCCACCCAGGAGCACGGAGCCCTCAACGCCCATGTTGTAGATGCCCGCTTTGAAGTTCACGGCTATTGCTAGACCCGTAAGGATAAGCGGCGCAGCATAATGCAGGGTCGTCAGGAAACCCTTTGGGGTTAGAAGGGACTTGCTAATGAGAATCCAGTATGTCTCGGCAGGGTTTTCCCCAATGGATACAATTACGATACCGCCCACGACAAACGCCAGAAGGACGGGGATGAGCGAGTTGAGTATGCGTATACCTACAGTTCTAGCCTTCAACTTTCCCGCCTTCCCTCTGCTTAATGCCCGCCATGAGCAGGCCGAGCTCCGTGCTCGTCGTATCCCTAGGGGAAACCTCGCCAGTGATCTGCCCCTTACACATGACGATGATCCGGTCTGAGAGGCCAAGAATCTCCGTCAGTTCGCTTGAAATGAGAAGGACCGAATTGCCATTGTTGCGAAAGCGAAGTATTTCCTCGTGAATAGACTCGGTAGCCCCAATGTCAACGCCCCTGGTCGGCTGGCATGCGATAAGAAACTTAGGAGAAGACTCAAGCTCTCGTGCAATGATTACTTTCTGTGCATTGCCTCCGGATAGAGCGCCAACCGGCCCATCGACATCGCCAACGCGAATGTCATATTTTGCAAGCAGGGCATCCCTTCTCGCCAATATAGCCTTGCGGTTTAGGAAGCCATGTCCGCACACGGCGGGGTCACCGTGATGGCCAGCGATACAATTATCGGCAACGCTCATTGCTGAGCAGAGCCCATCCTCGAAGCGGTCTTCCGGAATAATCGCTATTCCCTCAGAGCGAAGCGAATCAGGCCACTGGTTCGTAATGTCTCTGCCATCGAGCGTGACACTGCCTGAAGTAGTGGTCATAAGACCCGTTAGTACTTTTACGAGTTCCGTCTGACCGTTGCCCTCAACGCCTGCAATTCCGAGTACTTCTCCTTCATGCACTTCGAAAGATACGTCATGGAGCACCTCTTTACCGTACTCGTTAATAGTAGAGAGGCCCTTTACCGAAAAGCAGACGTTCTGCGATGGTGATGTTGTCACGTCATTATGAACAGTGAGTACCACCTCACGGCCGACCATCATCTGGGCGAGCTGCTCCTGCGAGGTGTCCTTGGTTGCTATGGAGCCAACTACCTTACCGTGCTTGATGACGGTGACCGAATCGGAGAGCTCCATGACCTCACGTAGCTTGTGGGTGATGACGATTATTGTCTTGCCCTGTCTTTGCAACTCTCGAAGGTTATCGAAGAGCTTATCCACCTCCTGGGGCGTCAGCACGGCAGTGGGTTCATCCATGATGAGCACATCCACGTTTCTGTAGAGCATCTTGAGAATCTCGACGCACTGTCTAGAGCCAACCGAGATATCTTCGACCTTTGCACAGGCATCAAGGTCGAATTTGTACTTCGCTATGAGATCTGAGACGACCCTGATTTCCTCCTGCGTGTCAATGAGGCAGGTCCCCTTCCGCAGGATCTCTGTGCCCAGCAACACGTTCTCGTAGACCGATAGGCTTGGCACGAGCTTGAAGTGCTGGTGGACCATCCCAAGCCCATGGGAGATGGCATCCGCCGGTGACTTGAAGTGCGTCTCCTTGCCCCGGAGCAATATCTTTCCGCTGGTAGGCTGCAGCATGCCGTAGAGCATATTCATGAGGGTGGACTTACCCGCGCCATTTTCCCCCACGATACACTTGATTTCATTTTCCTTTACGGCAAGGTCGATGTGGTCATTGGCGACAAAGTCTCCGAACATCTTTGTCAGGCCAACTGTCTCGATAACGTTTCCCACGAGCGCACCACCAATCTAGGAATAGCGTGTGGGGCGGACGCCGAGTTGGAGTGCCGCCCCACAGCGCGCCTCTACTTGATGTTCACGTTCGGGCACGTAGAAGGATCAAAGGTTTCGCCGTTCTGCGCGTTGACAACCTTTATCTCGCTGCCAACCTTTCCCTTCAGGTCCTCAATCTCTGCCCAAATCTCTTCCCACTTTGCCTTGCCTTCGTCAGTGGTGATTGCCTTCTGGATCTCTGTGCAATCGGTGAGTCCCGTTGCGCCGGAAGACAGCGAGTAATCCTGCAGGTTATCCATGGAGGAAATCGATCCGTCATCGAGAGCGTCGCAGATGGTCTGGACAGGAACGTTCGTATTCTTGAGCACGGAAGTTAGGACGTAGCCGGGCTGCTGGTCATCCTTGTTGCCATCAACCTGGATTGCCAGCTTGCCAACCTCCTTGGCCTTGGAGGTGATACCGTCGCCTACGCTGCCGGCGCAGCCAAACACAACGTTTGCCCCGTTGCCGTAGTATGTTCCAGCAACGGTGGCGCCACCGGCAGAGTCAGTGAAGCCAGCGTCATACTTGGCGTAGTAGTCGTACGTAACGCCGAGCTTCTCCGCCTCGTAGTTGATTCCCGTGATGTAGCCATAGGAGAAGACTACGATGCCGGCGGAGTTGGTGCCACCAATAAACCCGCAGGCACGAGCCGTGCTGGGATTGGTAAAACTGTAATCTCCACCCTTGAACAGGGTCTCGGCGTTCTCGTTCACGAGAACGGAGAGCGCGCCAGCTAGGAAGGAGGACTCGTTGAGGTCGTAGAGGACTGCGATGACGTTCTTGTGCTTCACCGAGCCGTCATCGTTCTTGTTCGGGTTGTCATTGAAGATGACCCATTCGGTGTCAGGATACTGGCTCGCGAGCGGCTCGGCACCGCCGACACCGTTAATCAACGCCTCGAAATCATACGCCATGTTGAAGACGATGTCGTAGCCATCCTCACCGAGCGACTCGAGGGCATCGGGGACACCATTCGTTGGCTCGACAATCTTGACTTCCCAGCCCTTGTCCTCGCCAACCTTCTGGGCACCCTCAACGGCCGCTTGGTTGTATCCGTTGTCGTTCTTGCCAGCGTCGTCGCAAAGGACCGCAATGCGCTTCTTCTTATTTTCGTCACCAGAGCTGCTGGAGCCCGAATCCGAAGTGCTCGAGTTACCACAGGCGGCAAGGCCCAAAATGGTAGCCACCGCAGCTGAGGTACCGAAGAACGAACGACGCGACATCTTCTTGTTCATGAAGTCTTGCATGGCCTTCTCCTCTTCCTCGTGCAACTACAACTTGCTGAACCCCCTACGAACAACCTTCAACTCGTTACAGACTCCTCCTATCCCCTTCTCCTCCATCCATTACCTGGTTGATATAGAACTTGAATTTGTCACTTCTATAGCAGCATTTAAAGTATTCGATGGGGCATTCCCGGCCATGAATCTTTCCTCTGGTGACGCACTCGAAGTGTAGAATCGGGGTTCCAGTGCTCACTTCTAGGTAGCGCGCAATCTCTCCCTCTGCCAGAATCGCCTCTATCGTTCTTGTCGCTGTAGTAATCTGGCAGCCGTACTGGGAAGCGAGCACGGAGTAGAGAGACTCGCACGAGAAGTCGTGGGTATCGATCCCTGGAAATAGCTTGTACGGAAGATACGTAATCGTGTGGTTTAAGGGATCGTCATCTGCAAAGTAGATTCGCTCGAGCCTAAACACTCGCTCGTTGTCGCCAAGCTCCAGGAGGCGTCGACGCCGCTGATCGGCAATTTCAGTCGATGCGGATATTACGTGCCTTCTCGGGGTCATTCCGAGGTTAATGACATCCTGAGTGCAGCTGGTTATCGAAATCAGGTTCTGCTGAATCTTATCCGACTTGACGTATGTTCCCTTGCCTTGGATTCTGTAGAGGTAGTTCTCACCTACAAGCTCATCAACTGCTCGCCGTACCGTTATCCTGCTGACTCCAAACATCTCCGTCAGCTCACGCTCGGAAGGAATCAGCTCGTTTTCCTTGTACTCCTCTTTCTCAATTTTCCTGATAATTGCGCGCTTAACGATGTAGTACTTGGGGGCCATGGACTGGTCAGCTGCCCGTAGGCGCATATCAAGTGGCAATTCAATAGACTGTGTCACCGACGACCCCCTAACATCATGTTGTCATATCCAGTTAAAAATTCTATCGACGCCTTCGAACCGGAATGGTGTTTGCACCGCGACGAGTCAGCTTTGCTCCGTGAGCGGTAATACCAGTTAATCTACCTGCATAAATGCTGATAACTCGGAACAGCTTTCCCGTTGCTTGCTTTATAGTTTTAAGCTCGTTCGATTGCGAGTCCCTTTCATGGCAATGGCCGAAAGTAAAGTAGCGATGAAGTACGTGCTACAAGAGAGATTTCCTTTGGTTTCCGTCGTCATGGCTCCGAATTCAGCGACCAAATGTATTCAGTCAAGTAAAAGTCGACAGTTGGGACTGCGGTGGTGATCCTGGACCAAGAAAAGGTTGCACGGAGGACCGCATGCACGGCACAGAGCAGCGCAAGCTGGCAGTCGAGACCTGCATCAAGTTCGACCTGGGCGCGGCGGACACCGTTGCCGAGCCCGGCTGCCCGACGAGGCATTCGCTCAGGGCCTGGCATAAGGACTGTCTGGAGCATGGGGAGGTCAGGCCCCCGAAGCGGCAGCGGGAGCCCAAGCTCGCCCTGGGGATGAGGCAGGCTGCCGTGGACCACTGCCCCGCGCACGGGAAGGGCCTCGCCAGGACCATGCGCAGGACGGGCCATCCCGCCAGCAGGGAGCGCCTCTGCGGTCGGACCGGCGGGCTCGCCCCCGGCCAGCGCAAGCACAGGGGCCCCAACCCAAGGCGAGAACCCGTCTCCGTCGAGAGGAAGGTGCAGGTCATCGCCGAGCTGGAGGCGAGGACGGGGCCCGCCGCGGAGGTCGCCGAGAGGCACGGCGTGTCGCGGACGGCGCCCTACGCCTGGCGAAGGGAGACGATGGGCGACGATGCCGGGGACGCCGAAGGGAAGGGCGCTCCCGCGAGCAGGGGATGCGACGGCCTGCCAGACGACGCCGAGGCGCTGCGGGACATGCTGCGAGGGGCGAAGACGCGGCTCGGGAAGGTGCAGCTCGAGCTCGACGTGCGCCAGGCGACCCTCGAGACAGCAAAAAAGACCCGGGCGCCGAACCGGGCCTGCTGACGAGCGAGGAGAAGGCGGCGATGGCGGAGGCGCCGGGGGCTGAATGCAGGCTCTGCGAGGCCCTGCCCGTGGTGGGCATGGCCAAGAGCAGCTGCGAATGCGCCAGGAAGGCCCGGGCCAAGGGTGAGGCCGAGGAGCGCGCCGCAGCCAGGAAGGCGGTCATCGAGGCGTCCGGGGCCAGCGGCGGAACCTACGGCTGCAGGCGCGTGTACGCCCAGGCCAGCGCCGATGCGGGGGGGGACGGCGCGGCGATCGGCGAGCGGGCCGTGCGCGGCATCATGGCGCAGCGGCGCCTGGTCGCCCGCGCCACCAGGAGGAAGCGCCGCCACAGCCCCTACGGGGGCGAGATCTCCGAGGCGCCCGAGAACCTGCTGCGCGACGAGCGGGGCAAGCACCGCTTCCATGCCGACGAGCCCAGCGGGCCGTGGGTCACCGACGCGGCCGGGTTCCGCATCCCCGCCGGCAGGGCGTGCCTCTCGCCCATCGTGGACTGCTCCGGCGGCATGCCGCCGAGCTGGCCGATCTCCACGTCGCCCGACGCCGGGATGGCCAACCCGTCGCCGCCCGGCACGTGCAAGCGGCTCGGCGGGGGCGGCCATCCCAAGATCCGCTCGGACCGCGGCTGCCATTGCCGCTGGCCTGGATGGATAAAGATCTGCAAGGAGAATGGCCTGGCCAGGTCGATGCCGGGGAAGGGATGCGGCCCCGACAGCGCGAGGTGCGAGGGCTTCTTCGGAAGGTTGAAGATGGAGTTCTTCCACGGCCGCGACTGGTCCGGGGTCACGGTCGAGGAGTTCATGGGCATGCTCGACGCGTACCTGAGGTGGTACAGGGACGTCAGGATCAAGAGCGTCCTGGATTACAAGAGCCCCATGCGGTATCGCAGGGATTTGGGCCTAGCAGCATAGGATGGTTTTGGTCCAGGATTCCCACCGCAGTCCCAACCCCGCAAATAAGACGCTATCAAACACACGTGGATCCTCACCGGCGTCTGCTCCAGCGTGAACTCGAGCCTGAGGAGGGTCATCGGCGACGCCTCGCCTATGGCCCTCGCGAGGGTGGCGCTGCCAGGCTCGCTCCTCGAGGGCCTCGGCCTCGCGCTCGTCCCGCCGGATGAGGTCGAGACGAGACCGAAGCTCGTCGGACGGCCCGGGCGAGAGCGCGACGACACCAGACGCTGACAAGTAAACCACACACGGGCGGCACGCGCGGGCGGGGACAAGGGCCAGCAGGGGGATGCACTAGGTCTGGCATAGGCCGGTGTGTTTCGTCAAGAGAATTTGAGCAAAAAGAGCATCGGATATTGAGCAGCCTGAGCATCGGAGGCGCGCACGCTTTTTGAGCGGCTAGCTCTCCTGCATGAGGGCATGGCGGACGCGGTAGGACTCGCCGCGGAACTGGATGAGCCTCCCGTGGTGGACGATGCGGTCGATCACGGCGGCGGCCATCTGGTCGTCCCCGAACACCGACCCCCACCTGCTGAACTCCAGGTTCGTGGTGATTACCACCGACTGCCTCTCGTATGCGTCGGCGAAGACCTGGAAGAGCAGCCTCGCCCCGTCCGCGTCGAGCGGGAGAAACC
>FOHD01000016.1 GCA_900111695.1 Olsenella sp. KH3B4 | reverse complement strand
CCCCCCCCCTATATTATCAATAGGTTTATTGTGCCATATCCACTGCGTGCCAAAATGGGACAAAATTTTTTCTGCGCGAGAGAAAGGCCCCTCCCCGGTCGACCGGGGAGGGGCCTCGAAGTGAAGTTCTGGAAGTTGGGTCCCGCGCGCCGGCACCCTACCTGGTCGCGCTAGTCGGTCTCGCGCTCCAAGTAGGCGCGGATGTCCCTCGCGCTACCCTTCCTTGCAAGCGTCTTGAGCATCGCCATCCCGCACCACCACCCTCGTCAAGTTGATCCGCCTGCGCACGACGGGGAGCGCCCGGTCGATCGTCTTGGCAATCGGAACGAGGTTGCCCATCACGTCGTCGCGCACCTCCGCCACCTCCGGCACGCACTCCATGGCGCGCGCGAGCGCGTCCGTCGCCTGGTTGGCGTTGGTCCTCTCCCGCACCATCTCCACAATCATCCTGTGTGCCGAGAGCACGTCGATGGGACGCCATTCCGGGTAGAGCGGCGTGCAGGTGAGGAGCACCCACTTGCTCCTTGACAGCACCGTGAAGCTCCTGCAGTCGTCTAGCTCGCTGACCTCGTCTCGCGAGAGGCGGATCTGGATTGTGCGCTTCGACCCTTGAAGATCAGTGACCTGATCCACCCCTCCAGGCTCATTCCGCTCTCGCTTGCGCGCCTTCTGGCGATCTCGAGCGCCTCCTCGCTCACCGCGAACGAGACCTGTCTCTTCCTCTCCTGCTTCACCGAGACCCGCCTCCACCTCGTCGAGCGCGCGCCTCAGGAGCCGCGCGCTGTACCTCGCTCCCTCCGCGTACTCGCAGCAGTCGCTCACGTAAGTCCAGAACTCGCCCTCGTCGAGCGGCTCGCGGGCGGCGACGAGTGCCGCGGTGTTTGCGAGCCGCGCGCACTCGTTGAGCGTGATGCCGAGCCGCCCGAGCTCGGTCGCGGCTGCGTCGAGGTTCGCGCAGACGACGTCCGTCCCGAAGTAGGTCTCCGTCCTCGTGGCGTGTCTTGCGACGTACTCGGTGACACTCACGCCTTCGGCGCGCGCCTCGGCGAGGAGCGCCGCGCGGCCGCGAGCGCCGAGGACGAGCCTCACGTACTGCGTCCTCCGTGACCACACGTCGGTCCCTCGTCGCACGGCCTTCCGGCGCGTCGCCCCATCGCGGGCGGCACCCTCGCTTGCGGGGACGCATGGGATTCCGCGCACAAGATGCTCCATGTACTCGCCCCTGCTGAGACCGTAGTACGCGCACGCGAGGTCGACGAAGCCGATCTCCCACTCGCTCAAGCGCACTCTCATGCGCGGCATCAGAGCCTCCCTTCGCGTCGACAAAACCCGGTCAAAGGACGGAGCCCTTGCAAGAGAGCGCGCCCTCTGCGCGTGCATGGAAGGTGCAAAAGTGTGACATTTCACGCTGTTGCAGCTTTCATGCGTCTCTTGCGTGGCCCTCAGCCCATTACGGCGCGATTGTCGCCTTGGCGCGGCTGCACCCCACATCTGGGACCAAAGCGTCTCGAGGATGGTCCCGTATCGCAATGCGTGAGGTGCCCATACGCACCCACGTGCCGCAAAACCCCTACCGCTTGCTAGGCTCATTTCAAATGTATGCGCGACACGCGAGACAATTCATGAAGGTGTTCTGAAAATGAGTCTTTGGTTCCGAGACTCTCTGGGCTGGATGAGCGGAGGTTAACCATGCGACGGAATATTTGGACCAGATTGGCATGCATGGCCATGGCGGTCATTGCAACCTTTGCGTTCGTATGTCCCGCGCTCGCTGCGGAAACAGATGGCAACAAGGTTCTGCTTACAAGGGAGCTGGCACTTGAGATTGCCCAAAACTTCGCGGACTCATTAGATGATTCCGGGTCAATCGAGGCGTCTGACGCAACGCAGTTGTACGATGAAAGCGGACGGGCAATTGGATGCATCATCGACTATGTCTCAACGGAAGATGGCAGCCCTCATGGTTACATCGTCCTGGACAATACCGATGAGACTCTCGTCGAGGAATACTCGCTTGATGCCGGGGCAATCAGCCCGTATGCGGCAGCAAAGAGCGCAGCTGACGTACGAGGAATCGCACGAATGCCCGGAGCATCCCCGTCGGATGGGCGTGATGACGATCTTGTAGCCGTAAGAAAGTCACCCTACGTATACGCCGTAGTTGCCTCTGGGACATCCAGAGGAATCAGCCCGACCGGAAGCATTATGCGTGTCTCGCCGATGGCATCTTCGAAGAAGTCGAGCACATGGGATGACATCTTCATCGACGACGCTTATAGCGGAAAATATCAAGTTATGAGCGAGAATCACTTCGGAGAACAGTTCTTTTCATTCAGCGAAAACGATATAGAAAATGAGACCGGACGCTATGCCTGCGCCGTCACGGCAATGACCAACGTCGCTGCCTCGTACCTCGGAATGGACTTCTATAACCAGAGCCTCTCTCAGACGTATAACACGCTGTGGACGCTAAGCAATACGGAAGTCGACCACACAGGAAAGAACTCATCCGGACGCGAAATCACATATGGATCGACCAACAACAGCAAAATTGGTCCCGCACTGACATCATTTTTGGGAACTATGCATTGCCCCGCATCCTATAAACATGAGTGGAATCCGTCATTCTCAGACTTCACGAACATCACGGACTCACAGAACGCGTCAATCGTGTCCCTTGGCATAAATACCGATAATGGCCGTGAGGGACACTCGATGGCCGTCTTTGGCTATCTGACCATAAAGAACAAGGATACCGGAAGCACCACGCAGGTTCTAATCGCCGCTGACGGGTGGGGCTACACGTCAAGGTATATAAACTTTGCCTACTCCAGGTACACCGACACGTATGGGACTCACTTCACCAGGTCTTGATGGGTATGAGAAAGCATCGAGTCACGCTGCGAGTAGCAGTCATCTGCGGGCTAATCGCCTTGGCAGTCACACTCGTGGCAGCACTCTACCTACACGACCAGGGGTCGTTGACGAGCGGAGGGGAAGCACACCTCTACTACGTACAAGGTATCGTGACAAAGGTCGAGTCGGACGCGAACGCCCTGTCTGTCGACGTGACGGCCGGCAACGATGACGGATACTTCTCGGAGAACCCTGTGCGCTTCGTCTTCAAGCGTGGGTACATGGACGTGTCCGGGCTCGTGATCGGCCAGGAGGTCATGGTCGGATACTTCAGACAGCACAGCACCGAGGGGAACAGGGGGGCATATCTCGTCCGCCCAATCGATGACGACGATGCGGATCGCACGTGAGCATAACGATAGCGAAGCGATGGACCTCTGACCCATCCCAGGCATATCGGGACCCGCATTCCGCTTTGACCGCGCCTTCCGAGGCGGCGTCATTACCAAAACCGCCCTCGATAGGACGAATTGTCCGACATCTGCGGGCAGGCCCTATACCCCTAGCGTGTCAATCGGCACGACGAGCACGCCATCGGGCATCACGTGCGCAGGCATCCCATACCCGATGACGACGCACTTAGCAGCGGGCGGCCTCTCGCCGCGCTCGACCATCTTCCTCTCGAGCCTAATGAGGCTCTCCGACGCCTCCGGCACCTGTGGGGCTCCGAGCTTCACCTCGACTGCGACCCACGAGCCCCCACGACGGTGGACGATGGCGTCGACCTCCAGGTCGTCCCCATCGTGGTAGTGCGAGAGGCGGGCGTCGTTCGCCGCGGCGTAGACCTTCAGGTCGTGCAGGGCGAGCGACTCGAAGAGCAGCCCCAGGGTCTTCGGGTCGGAGGACAGCGACTCGGGGTCGCCCCCGACGAGCGCGACCGCCAGCGACGGGTCGGCAAGATGGCGCTTCGCCCCCTGGCGAAGCTTCACCGGCGACCTGAGCGCCGGGTGCCACGCGGGAATGTCGTCAACGACGTTGATCCTCCTCAGGGCGTCCATGTACCGAGCGATCGAGTTCCTCGAGACATCCTCTCCGACGTCTCTGCCGATGGACCTGGGGCCCGCGAGCGTCGACTCGTTCCGCGCGAGCGACTCGAGCAGCGCCCTGACCTTGGAGGGGTCGCGCCTGACGCCATCGGTCCTCGAAACGTCCGACTCGCACACCCCGTCGACGTAGGCGGCAGCTATCCGCATCGCCTCGTCGGTCGTCCTGCCGACGGCCTGTGGCCACCCTCCCCGGCACAGCAGGTCAGCGACGCCGAGAACGCCGTCAATAGAGCCAGTGGCCGTCGCGATTGGCTCCCCGGAGAGCAGCGCGCCGAGCGATACGGCGCCAGACGAGACGCCAAGCTCGGACAGGGTCATCGTGTCCATGCGCAGCCTCGAGATGCGCCCGACGCCGCTGTGCATCGGCTGCTCGGCGTCGCGCGGGGTCGCGGAGCCGGTTAGGATGAACTGCCCCGGCTCGCCGCTGCGCCGATCGCACTCGAAGCGCACCGCGTCCCATATCCGCGGGGCCTCCTGCCACTCGTCTATGAGCCTCGGCGTCGGGCCCACTATCGCCCTGGCCGGGTCGAGCCTCGCGAGCTCGCGCGCCGCGAACCCTCCGGATGGGTCGGAGAGAGACAGGGACGAGGAGGCGAAGCGCTGGGCGGTCGTGGTCTTCCCGCACCACTTCGGGCCCTGGATGAGCACCGCCCCGAAGATTCCGAGGTCCCTCTCGACCACCCGGTCGATGCACCTGCCCATGTACTCGCCCATCTCAACGCCTTTCAGAGTGATATAGCTCAATACAGTTTAACAGTGCGTGGGTCGTTTTGACGGTAATCTGTGGGT
>FOHD01000005.1 GCA_900111695.1 Olsenella sp. KH3B4 | reverse complement strand
GTACATGACGGACGAGTGGGCGGCGGCGTGCGCCGCCGGCCACGTGACGCGCTCGATGTCGCGCAAGGCCAGGAGCCCGGACAACGCGAGGTGCGAGGGGTTCTTCGGCACTCTCAAGAGCGACTTCTTCCACGGGACCGACTGGCGGGGCGTGACGTTCGCGGAGTTCAGCGAGAGGCTGGGCTCCTACATCGAGTGGTACAGGGGCGGGAAGCCGAAGAAGGCGCTAGGATGGAGGACGATAAGGGAGCACCGTGCGGCGCTGGGTTACGCGGCGTAGCGGCGGTCCAGAGGAACGTCCGGGGTCCCAAACGCGCCAATATTGGGGGAATGCGGGGCCATACATAGGGTTAGAAGGAGCGCCGCGGGGGACCTCTGCTCAAAATTCGCGGTTGACGGCCCGTTTTGGGCGAAACGCCGAGTACGAAAACTCTAACTTTTTGCGGAACCGCAGGTAGGGAAATGTCACCTGCGGGGTGATACTAAGCAGAACCTCGAATTTGGGCCGTCAATGTCGATTTTTGTGCAGGCATGCGGCCCCAGACGGGCAGACGTGCCTCCGGCATCCTCCTCGCGAGGGGCACGCACGCTCCGTGCCCAATCAACAGCTGGCTTCTACCTGGGGTTTTGGGACTTCATCTCGTCGAGGCACCATGTGGCGAGGCGCGCGATGAGGTTGGCGTCGACCTGGCCGTAGGGGATGCGGATGCTCCCCTTGCTGTAGGCGTACCTGCCGTTTAGCTCATCTGCGAAGTGCTCGACGGCAGCATCCCCGGGGTAAAGCCCGATGTGACGCTTGTTGGCGGCAAAGTGGATGAGGTTGCGTCCCTGCCAGTACGTGGGCATGCTCCAGGAGATTCTCTCCTCTGCGTTGGGAAGGGCGGCCCTGAGGATGCCGCGCACGTGGAGAAGGTCCGGGCGCACCTCTTCCGACTGCTGGGCGATGTACTCGTCGACGGTGAGGGGCTTCTCGCCGCAGTAGTGGGACTGGTTTGCACGCGCGAACTCACGCCCGCATTTGGGGCACTTCCACATGGGGTCTCCTTGGGGGGTGGGCGTCCTAGTGGTGTCTACGGGATGAAGCGCAGGATAGGGCAAAGAGCAAAAAGCCGGGGGACTTCCCCAGGCACATGGAGGTAGCGGCAACACCACTACCAGCGACTTTATACCACGGATTGCACCTTAGAACAGGCACGCGTCGATGGTCGCCTTGCCGAGAAGCGCGTTGAGCCACTCGGTCGGAATGCCGCCCATGCCGTACGCGATGCCCGCGAGCCCGCCTGCCACCGCGGCCGTGGTGTCCGTGTCATTCCCAAGGTTCACGGCCGTAAGCACGCACTCGGCGTAGCTCGAGGTGTTGGCGAGGCACCACAGGGCGGCGCGCTCGGTGTCCAGCACGAAGCCGCCGGAGCGGACCTCGCTCTCTGGGACGCCTGTAAGGCCGCCCGCGACGTCGCGCGGTCCCTCGCCGGCGATGAGCCTGCGGGCCACGTGCACCATGCGGACGCACGCCTCGCGGGAGATGGCGTGCGCGTGCGTGATGGCGGAGACCGCGCGAACCTCGTCGTCGGTCGCGTCCGTGAACGCGAGCGGGAGGATGCGCATGAGGGAGCCGTTGCCGTTGTCGCGCTCGCCCGCGCGACCGCGCCCGGAGGAGAGCGCGTCGGCGGTGGTGCCGCCGATGTCGAAGAGGCCGCTCACGGTGTACGCGCCCTCGCGGTACCAGCGGACGAAGCGCTCCCGCATGTCGCGCACGTCGACGTGGCCCGTGGCGCGGATGCTGTCGCAGGTCGCGAGCGCCATGGAGGTGTCGTCGCTCCAGGTGCCGGCGGGCTGGTTGTGCGAGCCGTGCCCCACCATGCCCGTGCATTCGAACGTGCCGCGGGCGCGGAACTCGTATGGCATGCCGAGGGCGTCGCCCACCGCTTGGCCGTAGACGCAGTCGCGAAGGGTGGGGGAGTGCTGCTGCGAGGAGGGCATGGGGCTCCTTTCGGGTACCGGGTGTCACGGTGGCGAGGGGTGCGGGGCTATCGCTGCTGGTGCGTTGATACCTTAATTGTGTAGAGCAATGCGATAGGATCCAAGCGATGAAGACATACATACAGAGAAGGAACGGGCTGCCTCCGCTGCCGTTGGCGCTTAAATGCACTTCAAGTTCATGATCCGTGCACTCTCGCAGTCACTCTGGCTACTCACATTGCCACTCCTACGCTTCCTTGTCTACGGGCCGTTTGTAAGTAACAGATTGTCGCAGGTCTAACAGCTTGACCAACGTTGTAAAATAGCCTCAATAGCGGTGGAAGGCTTCGGTCGACACCTGGAAAAGCCCGATGCGTCGGGCTTTTCTTATGTCTCAAACTAATCTGCCGTCCCGCTCTTGATATGGCAATCAATGCCATGCTCCCTACAAAATTCCTCGACTTGGTGGTGCGGCATGGTAAAAGGCATCAAGCTCCCCATAGGAGCTCGACCTCCTGTCGTAGTGGACGCGTCCGAAGACTATCTTCAACAACAACATCAAGACGGGGGATCTTCCGGAGCAACGCCAAGGGCGGCTATAGCGTGATGGATTGACTTGTACATCGTTTTGGTGCGCGACAACATGGAACCACCGAGGAGCGGCCAGGGGAACAAGCCTAGCGACCAAGTCAGCTGTCCAGCTAGCGGAACAAACGTCGGGAATGATGTCGGTAATGTCGGTAATGTCGGTAATGGTGTCGGTAATGTCGTTGGGGCAAAGGCGTTGTCGGTGATCGAGAGAGCTGTTTTCGATGTAATCCAAGCGAACCCAATCGCGACAGCAAAAGAGATAGCGACTGCGATTGGCAAGAGCGAGCGACAAGTGGAGAGGGCCAGAGCGTCTCTGAGAGACGCCGGCCCCATAGAGTGCGTAGCGCAGGCGGCATACGGGGGCATTAGAAGGTGAAGCGATGGCATTGACAACTTGAACAGGAAGCTTAACAATGCTTCCCTCGGCTTCATGGCGTGCAGGATCTCGTGAAGCTCGTTCGCGGCAACTCTGCCGTCCCAAGTTTCGTGTTTTAGGATGTAGAGAAGCGCATACAGCAGCAGATAGAAGATAGTGGCCTCCGGACATGTCGCGCCGCCCGCAGCTCGATAAGCTCTGAGCTTGTAGCTCATTCACATCATGCTTCAGTGAGCGAGAAGTTCATCTTCGCCGGGAACCCTCATTGTCAACTGCTCCCACGTTTCGCGTGTAGTCACCGAGCCCCGTCACGGAGATCTTCGGAATCATGATCTCCTTAGCGTTGCGTCCCGCTCGCGTCATGCGTGCCGGCGAGTTCAGACACGAGCTCGTCGCCTCCTTCTGGTACACGCGGTCGAGGACGGTCGCGTAGTTCTTGATAGCTGCGATGTTGTTGGCCATGCCTTAGCCTTCCTTGCCCTCGTCGGCGAGGCCTGCGATTCTCTCCCAGTGCTTCATGTACTGGTCGTCAGAGCCGCCGGAGGTGCCGGCCGGCTCCAGACCGGTGGCGCAACCCTGGCTCGAGCCCTTTGTCTCGAAGAGCCACGGCTCCGCCTTCGCGAGCGCGGCCACGTCCTCCGTTGTGCTCCGCCAGGAGCGCCTTCGAGGTGGTGACGGACCGCGCGCCAGCGGACCTCAGCGCGAACTCCGTGCGCTCGTTCGCGAGGCGGGCCTTCAGGTCGGCGATCTCCTTGCCGAGCCTCTCCGTCGCCTCCGCCGTCTTGGCGGCCTCGGCCACCTTCGCCTGGAGCGCCTCGATTTCGACGTCCTTGGCCTTCAACTGTGCGGCGTAGTCGGTGTCGCCGCCGCTCACCGCGTCCGTCTGGGGTTCCTGCTGGTTCTGCCTCTGCTCCGCCTGCGCATCAACGCCCGGCTCCTGCCAGCCCTGCCGCTGGTTCTCGCCCTGCTCGACCTGGCTCTGCGCCTGCTGCACGCCACTGGACTCACCCTCCATTGCGACCGCCTTTCCGCGTCGGCGGACAAAGAGAAATGCCCGCACCTTCTAGGTACGGGCATTGTCCGGGGGGTGTCACAAGGGGGGTCCTCGGATGCGAGGGAGGCGAGCCTATTTGCAATCTTTCAGTATCGTGAGGAGACCTCTCTCGATTACATCCGGATATAGAAACTCCCTTACCTTGCCCTTGAAGGAGGCTGTTAGCTTGTTCCCTTCGATTGAAATGACATAGCCATGACCCAGCGTCTTGTGGATAGCCAAGGCGATGTATGACTCAGGGACTTTGTCCTCATTGCAGAATCTTGCGAGCGAGCCCTTTGTTTCCGCCTCAACTCCTTTGACGAAGATAAGCAGCTCTGATGGAACGAGGTCCGTGATCATCTTCTGGACCTTGCCGGTTGCCAGTGAGTAGCGTGTGTAGTTCAGGATGATTTTGCCGCCATGCCGTTCGGCTATGGGGGTGTTGTAGTGAATGAGCTGGTCGCCAACTAGGTGAAGCGACTTTGCCTCTCTTTGGGTAGCTCCATTGACGAATGCTTTCACTAATTCTGTCTGCTTCATTACGGCGAACTTCAATCGTTGAGTTTAGGAACGTGCTTAAGCGTTGGCCTTGCCATGCCCTGAGTAGTAGAGATTGAAGGCGTGGACTGTGGCGTGCATTATTCTGCCGTCCTCGTTATTCTGGATACGACAGCTCCACATGGTATGGCCACCCAGTTTCCCAACCCCAATTGCCCTTTCGTCCAGTGCTTCTTGGATGCCAGATAGAACCTTCTGGAAGTCACTGACCTCCTTGTTGAAGACGATGACGGAGACCTTCGTGTCGCGCCATGTCGTGTAAGAGAAGAGCTGTTCGATGGCATCGAGGAACTTCTTCTTGCCATGCCAGACCTTGCATTCGGCAATGTATGAAGAGTGATTCTCAAGCGGGATATGGATGTCGGTCTTCCCGTGGTTTCTGAACGTCTCGCCTGTAGCGTTCTCGTAGTGCGTGTTGAGAACAGAAAGCATGTGGTCGCGGAGCTGCTCCTCACCAAATGGGACATATGAACCAGGAGCACACTCCATCGAACTGCCGAAATTGTCGATGATATCAGTGATATGCCTATAGTCAGCGTCTGTGATGCTGTACGAGCACTCGGTTTCAGATGGCTGTGGCCTTGGATAGGTCAACTTTTTTCGGGCAGGAACAATGGGTTTGGCCATCGGAGCGTCCTTGACCACGCTCAGCGGAAGATTGAGGTCTTGCCGTAGGGAAATGAGTTTGTCAAGCTGGTCAATGCGCTTGTCTATAGCCTTCTCAACCTCGCTCCTGAGTGAGGCATTGAAACTTGCAACATCTGCATTCGCATGTTCAGCCTCATCCTTAAAGGCGTTTGCCTCCTCGTTGAAATGACCTTTGATTGCCTCGGCAGTGGCGTCACGTTGGGTCATCTCGTATGAGAGGCACACGTAACCAGCGTGGCCATTACTTGGATCAATAAGCCTATCAAGCCGGAACGGTCGAATGGTGCTAGTGGTTGGAGTGAATCTGAAGAGCCCCGTATCGCCAGTAAAGGGTACTTTGCAGGTTGCTCGGATGCCAGGTACATCAAGGTATTCGGGCTCGTCAGGTATCATTCTCGCCCAGTTGTTGTACTGTTTTACGGTCTTCTCGCCAAAATCGATAGACATAGCCTCGGGTTGTATAACGAGTGGCTCCACCTCGTATTTGGACACGAAGTAATCCACCCACTCGTCCCGACTCGTCCGGTCCATGTCTCGTGAGGTGAGCTTGCTGATTTCGTCCTTCATCTTGCGAAGGCAAGATTTCAACGCTTCAGTGAGATAACCGCTTTGAAAGCAATCGACTGTCACGTCTACTCGTCCTCGTTCCTCTTCATGTTCTCTGCCTGTTCGAGCACTTTTTGGAAAACCTCGTCGTCCCACTGCGGTGGGTAACCGTTCTTGTAAAGCAGTACGGTGAGCCCCATGCTCAGCTGGCTCTTGATGTCGTCGCGCGTCGACCAGTCTGCGAACTGGGCCTTGTCGTTCACGAGCTTCGCGATCTCCTTGGCAAGCGTCACGCACTTGTCCTCTGCGTAGGGGAAGCCGTGGTCGTCGCGCACCTTCACGAGGATGTCGTAGAACGCCTTCTCCTCATAGGTGATGCCCATCTGCTCGAAGGAGCTCCTGTCCTTCTCCAGGTCCTTCATGATCTGGATGAGCTGGTCCGAGAGGTCATCCACGAAGTCGGACACTACCTCGCTCGTGAACTGAAGGTTGTCACGGTTGTTGTAGGCCTCAACCACCTTGCGCAGACGCTCGCCGAACTCCATGGCCTTAACCTTGTTCGTGTGGCCGTACGTCCTTATTGCCTTGCGAACCATCTTGAGCAGCGCGTTGAACTTGGTGATAGGCATCTTGACCTGATCGAGTTCCTTGGAGAACTCGTCGCTGAAGAGGTCCTCCGTCTTCTGAGCGTCGACGATGCTCTCGACCCCGGTGCAGCTGATGGCCTTGGCCACCATGTCCTCGACCACGGCATTCATGGTCTCCGCGTCAGGGGTGTCGCCCATGGTCTGCTTGTAGATGATCGAGCGGATTGCTAGGTAGAACTGCGCCATCGAGGTCTCTCGGTCCGATAGTTCTCCCGAGGGGAAGCAGATGTTATAGGCGCTTTTGAGCACGCGGGTAAGCCCCATGAACCGTGTCTGCATCCTCTTGCTCGCCTGGACGTACTCGGCGGCGTTGTTCAGGCAGTCCAGGCGCTCCAGCGGCTTGCCCATGAGGAAGGGCGACGCGTCGAAGCCGCTCATGAGGTCATCCACCATGGCGAGGTGGTTGCGGAAGATTCCCAGCGTCACCGCAAGCTGGTCGATGGAGCCCTGATCATCGCCCCCATAGGTCTTGAGGGCCTTCATCATGTTGTCCTTGATGCCGATGTAGTCCACGACGAGGCCCTTGTCCTTGCCGTCAAACACGCGGTTCACGCGAGAGATGGTCTGGATCAGGGTGTGGCGCTGCAGAGGCTTGTCGATGTACATGACGAAGAGCGAGGGCACGTCGAAGCCGGTTATCCACATGTCGCACACGACCGCGATGCGAAAGTTCGAGTCATCATTCTTGAACTGCGTGTCCAGCATGGCCCGGTGCTCCTTGGTCCCGCACAGGTCCCAAAGCTCCTTGGGGTCGTCCTTGCCGCGCGTTGCAACGAGGTTGATCTTGGGGAGCTCTGTGAGCTCCTCCAGCTGCTCCTTGGTGAGCTTCGACTCGTCCTCGGCCTTGCGGGGAACGCCCCAATCGGGTCGTATGTTGAGAATCGCCTGGTAGAGGTCCCATGCGTGGAAGCGGTCGGAGCACACGACCATGGCCTTCTTGACCACTTCGGGCTGCTCCGCGCACAGGGCCTCGTAGTGTTGCACAAGGTCCGCTGCGAGCTTCCTGATGCGCTCCGGGTTGCGAAGGATCACGGTCATCGCGCTCATGGCGCGCTTGCTCTCCTCGACCTGCTCGGGGTTCGAGCCCTCGTCCTCGCAGCGGGAGTAGTACTCGTCGATCTTCCTGGTCTCCTCGTCGGAGAGTTGCACGCGGGCGAGGCGCGGCTCGTAGGCTATGCGCACGGTGATGCCGTCGTCGCTCGACTCCTTCATCGTGTAGCGGTCCACTATGGGGCCGAACACGGCGAGGGTCTCGTCGATGGGCGTGCCCGTGAAGCCGGCGTAGGTCGCGTTTGGCAGCCCACGCCGCAGGTAGTGGGCGAAGCCGTAGCGCGTGAAGACGCCCTCGTCGGTCATCTTCAGGCGCGAGCCAACGCCAGTCTGCGTGCGGTGTGCCTCGTCCGAGATGCAGACGATGTTCGGGCGGTCCGAGAGCAGTCCCGTCCCCTCGCAGAACTTCTGGATGGTCGTCACGTACACCCCGCCGCTCGGCCGGTTGCGAAGCGTGTTCCCAAGGTCCTCGCGCGACTCGATGCTCCTCACGTCCTCCTCGTGCAGGTAGTGCTTGGCGGTCACGAAGAGCTCGGAGGTCTGGGTGTCCAGCTCCTCGCGGTCAACGAGGATGACGACCGTGGGATTGCCCAGCTCCTCGGTGCGCCTCAGCATCATGAGTCGCGTGAGGAAGAGCATCGCGTACGTCTTGCCGCAGCCGGTGGCGCCGAAGTAGGTGCCGCCCTTGCCATCCCCGGCGGGCCGAAGGTGCGCGCAGATGTGGTCGAGCATCCTGTTTGCGGCGAAGAACTGCGGGTAGCGGCACACGATTTCGGTCTCGTGCTTGTCGTCGTCGGGGAAGAAGACGAAGTCGCGGACGATGGCAAGAAGCCTCTCTGGCGTGAAGGCCCCCTTGACCATGGTACGCAGCGAGCTGATGCCGTTTCTCACGGCGTCCTGCTCGTCGGCCTTGTTCCAGGCGTAGAAGAATCGGTACGGGGTAAAGGTCGTTCCCAGCCTGTTGTTGGCGCCGTCGCTTATGACGGCGAGGCAGCAGTACTTGAGCAGGTTGGGAATGCCGCGGCGGTAGCGGATGGTGATCTGCTCCCAGGCGTCGTGTACGGTCTTGTCCTCCTCGATGGCGGTCTTGAACTCCCATATGGCAAGGGGGATGCCATTCACGAAACACAGAAGGTCTGGACGGCGCAGCTCCGAACCCTGCACGCTGTACTGGTTGACGATGAGGAAGTCGTTTGCCCCGGGGTTGTCGAAGTCAATGTACTCTATGTGTGTGGCGGGAAGCGAGGGGTCCTCCCGCTTGAGGTCGAAGCCCTCGTTGATGCGCCAGAAGGTCTGCCGCGCGCCCTCATAGAGAGGGTCGGCGGGTACGTACTTGATCTTGTTCACGATAGTGATGAGCTCGGTGTCGGTGAGCGAGAGGCCGGAATAGCGACTGAGGAGATTCGCCTTCAGGCGGTCCTCCAGGAGCACGTCGTCGAAGCGCCGGTGCATGGTCTTGCCGTTGACGTAGCCCCAACGCTCGTCGATCTCCTGAAACATGCTGATGATTGCCTGTTCCAGCTGGTCCTCTGTGAACTTTCCGTTAGCGTTAGCGCAGTCATACGTGTCCATAATGGAGCCTAACTCTCATTCGTCTGTTGTTGGTCCGCCCACTCGTCTATGAGGTACATATCAAGAGCGGCCGCAAGGTTGACTGCCAGGTTTGCAAGTGGCCTGTCGATGGGTGAGTTGTCCAAACCTGCTCCATGAGCGGCTGCATGATTGCGCAGGTACGGTAGTGACATGAGCACATTGCTTTTGAGGCCACCAGACGAAAGGCTGTCAGGCAGAGTCAGGTACGAACCCTCTGAAAGTCGTTTTGTCAGCATGTCAGCACTTTCGCTGCTCACCTCCTGGCCTTCCTCGGCACAGATGACCTTCATGACGCTCTCGTAGCTTTTCTCGGCGTTTGTGATGGCTTCTGGATAGTCGCCCTTCTTCAGGAATTCGACTGCTTTGGTCAACTCGTCATATGCAGACTGAAAAGCTGGGGAGGTATCCTTAAGCTCGTGAAGCCGCTCGAGTGCCTTCCTCTTCAGATCCTGCTCGAACTGCTGTGCGTCTATCTTGACCATGCGACCATCCACAAGGAGCCACGGCACGTTGTCTTCTTGGAACGCCGAGTTGATTTCTTTTCTGTATTCCTCCCGCCCGTCAGTTGGGGAGTCCGAGAGCTCATCGTACTGAAGCTCAATAAGGTCGAAGAGGTGGGGAGTGGGGAGATTTGCTATCTGGCCCTGCTCGTTGCTGTCCGTGAAGAAGCTATCGGACGCGAAGTCCATGATGGGAGAATAGCCAAGGATGTCGCTCAGGCGTCCGATGGCAGAGGCTAGAGCGTCGGTTTCCTCGGTCCAGCTGTCATATCTATTGGGGTGGTAGGCCTGGGGTTCGCGGAAGTCTTCGACCACACTTGCAAGCCTACGCCGGGTAGCGGAATCTATCTTGCCACACAAATCATCTTCTGACTCATCGTCACCGGTATGGAGTAGCCCTTCGCATCGTTGTGAGAAGACCTGTTTCATGGCTGCTTTAAAGCCTCCTCGATTGAGCCCCTGATGAGGATGGGACAGATTTCCCTGAGTTGCGTCTTTAGGCGCTTGTTGATTGCAGTTCTCGCGCGTAGGGCTTTGTAGATCGATGTTATGGCGACCTGTACATTAAACTCGGGAACCGGAATCTCAATGTCGAGGAATCGGTCGAGATCAAGGTTTGCGCGAATGCTTGCATCGCTCAGGAACCACCCGAGCCGGTCGGACTCTGGGCGGGAGAACCACGTCATAAGGTATTCTGCGGAAAGTGCGCTGCTTTCCTTCATGTGCAAAATAGAATAAGCAGGAGAAACAGCAATGCTGTCTTCACCTTCGTGGAGGGCAATGCGAATGCATTTGTCGCGCCCGGTTTGCATAGAGCTATAGGCTAGCTCGCCCGGAAACACAAGTTTGTAGTTGCGCAAGTCGTCGCTGCTGGCTTTCGAGGGCATAAACTCCTTGTTGATATTGATGCCATAGGCGCAATCAATTCTGTTGTCGCCATTGCGTCTATCGACCTCGCTGACGCAGTCGCCCACTCGAATCCGTTGAGACGAAAGCTTGCATCTGTCAAGCAGTGCATTGCAGGCAAGTTTGACATCATCGAGGCCGCTCTCATAGGCACGCTGGTTAGCAAGCATGGACTCGTAGATGGCGACATACTTTCGCTGCACGTCGATGGGCGGCAGGTCGACGACCGTGTCGCAGAGGTCTTCCCAGTTGAAGAACTCCGTCGAGCTACCCCATGAGTTCTGGATGACGTAGTGGTCGTACTCGGCACGACACACATAAAGATATAACCATCCTGGATACAGAATGTTCTTATCTGCGACGGAGAAGAGGACGTAGTCCTCAGTGACGATGTGGGGCACATTGTCGTAGTTGTAGGTAATGCTGAACTTCGACCCGTTGCGCGAAGTGCGGTGGTTGAAGAAAAACTCGCCGGGCTTGACGATTTGGAACTTGGTGAAGTTGCGTTTCGACACATCGGCCTTGGTGCGGATCATGAGCTTGAGGTTGTTTACGCCACGTACGTCGTCGATGCCGTAGATGCCATCCGCATTTGGCCGCTCTACGAGAGTAAGCAGCTCTCCCAGCCGCACCCTAGTCAATCCCATAGCCGATCCCCTCGAACGCGGCCTCTAGCGCGGCCTGGGACTCCTTCTCCTCGGCAAGCAGCTTGTGCATGTCGCCCTGGATGCGGGCCATCTCCTTCGGGTAGTCGATCTCGAGGTCGTGGTCCACGAACTCGATGTACTTACTCGGCGTAAGCGTGTAGTCGTGGGCGGCGATGCCGTCGGGGCCGTCAACGCTCGCCGACTTGCAGAGCTCGGGTACGTCCTCGTAGCCCTCGCCCGTCTGCCAGGCCACGTAGATGTCCTTGACGCGCTCGATCTGCTCGGGAGTGAGCACGGTCTTCTTCTTGCGCTTGCCCTTGTCGTAGGTGTAGGTCTCCACATTCTCGTCCCACGTGCGAAGGTCGCAGAAGAGCACCTCGCCGCGCCGGTCGCGCAGTCTGCGGCCGTCCTTCGTGCCGCCGGCCTTGTCCATGTTGAGGATCCACAGGGTCACCGAGATGTCAGTCGTGTAGAACATGTCGCGTGGCAGCACGATGATTGCCTCGACCTTGTCGTTCTCGATGAGCTTGCGGCGGATCTCCTGCTCGGTGCCGTCGGCGTTGAGCGCGCCGTTGGCGAGCAGGAACCCTGCCACGCCGTGCGTCACGTCGAGCTTCGAGAGGATGTGCAGAATCCAGGCGTAGTTGGCGTTGGCGACGGGCGGCAGGGCGTAGCCGCGCCAGCGCGGGTCCTTAGTGAGCTCGTCCTCGTCGCGCCAGTTCTTGAGGTTGAAGGGCGGGTTGGCCATCACGTAGTCGGCCTTGAGGTCCGGGTGCTTGTCGTTGGTGAAGGTCGATGCGTTCGCGTCGCCCAGGTTGCAGGCGATGCCGCGGATGGCGAGGTTCATCTTGCATAGGCGCCAGGTATCGGGGTTGCTCTCCTGGCCCACGACCGAGATCTTCGAGCTGTTGCCGTGGTGGCGCTCCACGAACTTGCGCGACTGCACGAACATGCCGCCCGAGCCGCAGCACGGGTCGTAGACGGTGCCCTCGTAGGGCTCGATGAGCTCGGCGATGAGGCGGACGATGCAGGCCGGCGTGTAAAACTCGCCGTCCTCCTTGGAGCTTCCCACGGCGAAGATCTGCAGGAAGTACTCATAGACGCGCCCGATGAGGTCCTCCTCGTGGAAGCGCGTCTCGCTGATCTGGTTGATTGCGTCTATGAGCGCCTTGATGGAACGAATCTCTGCCCCGAGCGTGGCGAAGAGCCCGAGCGGGAGGGCACCTTTGAGGGCGGGGTTGATGTGCTCGGCCTCCGCCATCGCGTTGTCAATCTTCACTGCGATGTCATTTGCGCCGGCGTTCTTCACGAGGTAGGACCAGCGTGCCTCTTCGGGAAGGTAGTAGACGTTTGCCGCATTGTAGAATGCGGGGTCCTCGAGCATCTCGGGCGGGCAATCGTCTAGGCCGTACTGCTCCTTCAGGACGTTGGGTAGCTCGCGGCGCCGCGCCTCGAACTTGTCCCCTGCGAACTTGAGGAACACGAGGCTGATGACTGCGTCGCGGTTCTTCTCGATACTTCCAACGCCGCGAAGCGCTACTCTGCAGTTCCAGAGCGCATCCTCGAGGGTAAGCTCCTTCTGCTTCTTGGCTTTGGCTTGTCTAGGCATGATGCGTGTCCATTCCATCAAGTCTCATATAGTGAATCGTATCAAGCAATTCATATCTTTGGGAGTTCGTCCAACGCCTGGGCAAAGCTGTTGTTCGTGATCTTCAACCCATTGGCATCATGCATCCTGATGACGGGGGGATACGTCTCCGGATGGTTCTCCATCTCCGCAATCGCGCTGGACGCGTCTCGCTTGCCGGAGGTGCTGTGAGGCATGGGGCCGACGAGGACGGCGCGGTAGGTGAGGGAGTCCCGCAGCTTCGGGAAGGGGTAGCACTTGGCTCTCTCGTAACCAAGGGCAAACTCGATGTCCTTCCCCGAGATTCCATGCCTCTTTGCGATGCTCCGGAGCCTGCTCTCGCTCACGACGCTCTCGCCGATGACGACGACCTTCGTCGGCACGACGTGCGCGCTGCCGTCGTCCCCGACGAGGTCCCCCATGCCGAGGAGGCGGAGCAGCTCGCCAAGCTCCCCCGTGCGGTTCGCCCGGGAGAGTGCGGGGAGAAGCTCGTCGCCGATCCGCTCGCTGACCGCCTTGTGGAGGTCCTCGAGCTCGTAGAGGGAGAGCGTCAATGTCCCATCTCCTCGTCGTACGAGGCCGAGAGGGCGGCGCGCGCCGAGTCGAGCCTAATCTTGAGCACGGCAATCTGGTCGAGGTCTGCGCGGTACCTCGCGGCAACGCGACGCTGGGTCTCCATGTCGGGAACTGGTAGCTGCACGTTTCTCAGGTTTCGGAGTGGGAGGTTGGGAATGGTGGTGCCCACGACCATGCATTCGAGGCTTCTCTTCCCGTCCTCGCTCGCGAGGAAAGCGGCGACGAAGTAGGGGTCAACGCGCTCGGTATCGACCCTGATGATGTAGAGGTTTCCGTTGGCGAGGACGGTCCTTCCGTCGGGCACGTCCGCCACCGCCACCTTGAAGGGGGCCCCGTTCTTGGAGAGGATGAGGTCCCCGCTGCGGAGCCACTGCCTCTCGGTGGAGGGGTCAACGCTCTTAAGGTGGGGCAGGTCGTCAGAGATGGACCCGTCGCTGATGTCGGCGAGCCTGAGGAAGTAGAGGCCTGTATCCTCGGGAGTCGTGAGGTCATCGAGGTCGGAGGCGCGGATGGAGGCACCGCGCTCTATGCTCACCGCGAGGTCGCCGAGGGGGGTCGGGTTGACGAGCTCGGGGGCCTCGTAGAGGTAGCGGGGTGCATAGAGGCTGTAGTCGCGGGTGGCGAGGTCCTCGCGGGACGCCAGACGGCTCATGTCGCCGTCCTGCGAGAGCCTGGCCTCGATTTTCGAAATCGCGTCGTCGGAAAGTGCATTCGTTCTGCGGCCGAGCGTGGCGAGGTCTGTGGCGTCGACGAAGCGGATGGGGCCGTCGTTCTTCCCCAGCACGAGGACGGTGAGAGGGATGGTGGTGTATGTCAAAAGCCCCTCGGGGAGCGCAATTGCGGCACGGACCATGCCGTTCTCGACGAAGTAGCGTCGCGTCTGGATGTCCCCGCCGTTGAACGTGGCGCCGTTCGTGACGATCACGACTGCGGTGCCCTCGTCGGTGAGGGAGTCGTACGCCAGCCTGCAGTAGAGCCAGTCGGCAGACGAGGGCCTTCCCATGGGGTCCGTTCCGTCGAGGAGGGGCTTAAGGTAAGACGTCGCGCCCTTGGCCAGAAAGGCGACTCGCATGCCGATGGGAGGCGCGTCAAAGACCCTGTCGAAGGTCCCCAGGTGCCCGCCAAGGAGGTCGTCACGGCGTTCGATGAGGTGCTCGGCGCCGACGAGGCTCATGCGTACCTCCGCGAGGCAAGCGCGCAGGGTGTCGGCGGAGTTCCCGTACACCCTGGCAGAGGGGTTGGCCTCAAGCACGTCCATCAGAAATGCGCCGTCGCCGCAGTGGAGGTCGGCGACATAGTCGTCATTCTTGATGTGAAGCAGGTCCACGACCAGCCTCTGAAGTGAGGGGGGCAGGTCGGGGTCCTTGAGACGGTCAAAGGAATAGCGCGTGAGGGGTTCGATCTCCCATCGCAGGACGATGTCCCTGAGCTCTTTGTCGGAGAAGTCTCTCATCAGGTCGCGGAACACGTCGACCGTGTCGTTGGAGACAAGGCTACGAAGGGTGGCACGGTGCTCAGCGCTGACGGGAGTCGAGTCTATGACATCGAGGAGGTTCCCGGAGGTGAGGCCCTCTGAGTTGAGCCCACGGTCGAGGGCGCGATAAGCGACGTAAGCGAATAGGTTGAGCGATCCGTCGCCAATGAAATCCTTGATACGGCCCCTAACGGCACCCGCAACGTTCCACAGCCTTGTCTGGATGTCGGCATCAGATTTGTCGTAAGCCAAGACAACCTCCTCGGTTATCAATAACCCAAATTGTTGGTTATAGAATACCAAGCAATGAGAAGACGTCAAGAGAAAAATTTTGGTAATCGATAACCAACGCTATTGGAAGCTTCTATGAGACGAACGAGAAGGAAGGGTTGGACCAGTCAGTGTACTCTCGCGAATTGCCTGCTACCGCTGTCTTCTCGTCCAGGAGCAGTGGTCTACACTCCCAGCACACCCGCACAGCAGGTATGACCGTGCGCCTATGTACCTGGTACACCCTGCCAAAGCCGTCTGTGTCCTGGTAGTCGTAGAGCTCCCCGACAGCCCGCATCCACGAGTCCCACTCCCGCACGTGCGGTTCCATGTCCTCCAGCGCCCGCGCTGAGTTCCTAGCCGCTCAGGTACGCCCTCACGTGCTCCGGCAACCGGTACATCTCCCTTCGATGTCGTCATGCGGACCCGCTCCCTCGCGTTTTTCATCGTCGCAAGTGCGAATTAATCTGACCACGATGCCGTTTGAATTGACGTGTCTCAGTCGAGCTGCGAAGGTCTTTCCGATTTACTCAGAGGAGGTGTTCGTAGTGAGCAGTGACGTCAAGAACGGCGAGCAGAACAGGGAAGTTCTCGGCCAGAAGAAGATGATTCAGGCGCTCGACGCGCAATCCAACCATGTGCGCTGGCAGATAGCTAAGTGCACCGCGGCTGGCCTCATCACGGGACTCGGCGCCTTGCTCGCCGCCATCCCAGCGAACATCCCCAGTGTTGCTTACGCGCAGGTGCACATGGTTGTCTAATTGCCCGCCCCGGCTGGCGCGACGTGAAGTCCAACCAGGCACAGACTACTGCGGAGTTGCCCTCGTCGGCGATATCGTCGCAGGTGTGTTCAGAAGGCGGGGGCAAAGGTGGGGGAGAAAACAGTCAGAATCGCCATCGAGAAGATTACTCGGGTGACCCTCACGAAGATCAACCAGCACATGGGCTTCCGCGTCGTTGCCAAGTTTGACGAGCAGGGAAGCCTTCAACCTTGGTAAGGCGGCGCCACTCATTGGTGGGACTGGTTAGTGACGATCTCAATGCATCCACGACCAACGTGATATCTCACAAAGCGACGAAACTCTTCCTCTTGAAGGAAGAGCTCGTGAAAGTGAAAATCGAGTAATCGGAGAAAAACGGGAATGGCGGACAGCGCGAATGAACAAGAAATACAACCTTGGCAAACTGGATGAGGTAGATCTGCGTACGGTTTGGCCACACGAAGCCCACGACTTCACGAAATGGCTGTCGGAAGATGAGAACCTGAATTCACTTGGGCTCTCCGTTGGTATGGAGCTTGAGCTTGTCGAGACGGAGTCCTCAGTGGGGTCATTCAATGCCGACATCCTTGCGCGAGAGAGCGGAACAGGGCGAACAGTCATCATCGAAAACCAGCTTGAGGATACCAACCACGACCACCTGGGAAAGATAATCACCTACGCCGCAGGTAAGGGTGCAGACGTTGTCATCTGGGTTGTGAAACATGCGCGGGACGAGCATCGTAAAGCTATCGAGTGGCTAAACGATCGCACTGACGACAACCTCGGCTTCTTCCTCGTGGAAATCGAGCTTTTGTCCATTGGAGGCTCACTTCCCGCGCCACGCTTCAACGTCGTGGAGCAGCCGAACGAATGGGCTAGGACAATTAAGCTTAGCGAGGGACTCAATGATACCGAACGCATCAAGCTCTCTTATTGGACCATGTACAAAGACATTGCGGAGAAGTCGCCCGAATTCCTCAAGGTCTTTAGCCCGCACAAGCCGGCTGCACAGCATTGGTCGGACCTTAGCTGCGGGTCTTCTGCATATCACATCGCTCTGCTCATTAACACACAGAGGAACAAGATTGGTGTCGAATTCTGTGTACCAGGCGACAAGGCGATAGGCCGCAAGGCGATCGAGAACGCTTCGACGTTCGAGGACCGCCTCGACCTCAAAGCGGAACCGTACGAAGCCAAGAAGGCCTCGGGTCTTCGCTTCTTCAAGGAGAACTGCAAGATAAAGGGTAATGAAAATTCCTGGCCTGGCTATATAAAGCAGCAGCTAGGGTGGGCTCTCGCTATGCGCGAGGTCGTCGACGAGCTCGGTCTGTAACGCTCTGGGCTTCGCACTCACCGCGCAGGACGTCGTCCCTCACGGTATATCGCACTGTATCGATCAAGTGGTCGTTCCCGTTCGGAATCTCGTCCACCCAGGTCCCGCCGCGGTCGCGCCCGAACTCCTCCAGTCTGAGCTCCTCGTAGGTCAGCGGGCATCGCACGGGTTCTATCACGACCTTGCGCAGTCCCAGCTTGCGTCGCCACACGACCATCGACGAGAGAATCATACAGATCCTGGCGAACAAACAGCGGATCTTCGACGCCTTCGCCGGCGCGCGGTAGGGGAGGGCTGCTCGCATCGCAACGTGCCCAGTGCCTCTCGCCCATGCCAGTCCCCCGCATAGAATGCGGCGGGAGAAGCATCCGCTCCGCCACGGCTCCGCCAGAATGTGGGGGGGCATGCAAACTCAATAAAGCGGGGCGTCGGAAGATGGTCCATTACTTCTCCGTGACGGGGACAGCAAGTACGTGGCCGAGAGGATTGTCGGGGCCTTGGGTGACGAGGCACGGAGCATCCAGGAGTGTGATGGGCATCTTTCTCGGCCGGACGTTATCGGCTTCGTCACGCCGACCTACGCCTGGGGCCTTCCCGAGATAGTGATGCGGTTATTCTCGGCGCTCGTGGCGGAGCAGCCCGGGTACGCCTTCTTCGTCGTCACCTACGGCACCACTCCGGGTTCACGGGCGAGCAGGAGAGGAAACTGCTGGGCGAACGAGGCTTCTCCCTGGATGCGCTCTTTAGCGTGAGGATGCCGGACAACTGGACGCCCACCTTTGACCTCTCAGACCCGTACAAGGTCGCCGAGACCAACCGCAAGGCCGACGAGGAGATTTCCGAGATCGTCGGGCGGATTGAGCGGCGTGAGTACGGCAACTTCGCAAGGCGCGCCATGCCCTACTTCACATCGCGAGTTGCCCTTCCCGAGTACGAGAAGATGCGTAAGACGTCCCACTTCACGCTGGATGACACCTGCATAGGCTGTGGGCTCTGCGCAAGGAAGTGCCCCGACCAGGCCCATCGAGATGAGGGATGGGCGGCCCGTCTGGGTGAAGGAGCGCTGCATCACGTGCCTGGACTGCCTGCACCGCTGCCCCAAGTTCGCCATCCAATACGACGGCAGGACCCGCGAGCACGGCCAGTACCGGCACCCGAGAACGGGGGTTTGATCCGGGGCGCTTCTCGGGCCGTCGCTCTCGGACGACCTGTATAGCGCAGCGCTTCTCGCCCGCAGCATCGACGCCTCGTACGCCTACGAGGGCTACGACGCCTGTCGAGTCGAGGACCTGGGCCACAACGGTGCCAAGGGCCCCGTGCGGTGAGGTTGGGGATTTCGCGCTTTCTTGCGACTTGCATGCGGACTTGGTTCGAGGAGAATAGCTCCTTTTCTTAAACGAGCTCTGCGTTTGCCCAGTTGGCGGGGAGTCGATTTAAGAATAGGAGCTATTCTCCGTGATGCGGACGGCGTCGGGGGTGGCCCGACCTGGGCACCCGATGCCCTAATTAATGTCGCGTGGGCGAGAAATAATACAACCAGTTGGGTTCTTCGTCATCTAGCGGTGAGGAGGGCGCGAGGTATGGGCCGCTTGTTCGAGTGGCGTTGCAGAGACTGCGGTGCCGGCGAGGGCTTCCTTTGCGGCGGGGGCTTCTCGGACTTCAATCCGGCGGACGTGGTGGAGCAGGCCGAGCAGGGTGACCTTGGGTCGGCGATGAAAGTCCTGCTTGGAAACGGCGTCCCCGATGGGTGGACGGTGCAGCGAGAGAATTCTTACTTCGAGTGCCCTTCCTGTGGAGAGGTGGTTTTGGGCATTTCGCTGAAGATTGACGATGGCGGCAATGGCTGGTTGGAGTATCACGCCATCCCTGAGGAGTGCCCCTCGTGCGGAGAATCGCTGCGGGTCGGAGAGTGCGTGCCTTCCATGAGCGAGGAGGAACTTTCGGCCCGCTGCGAAGGGTTTGTCTCTGCGGGGTGTCCCAAGTGTGGCGGCAAGAACGTCTCGGCCTCCTACGGATCTTGGGATTGAGGGGGTGGTCTGCATGGCGAAGAATGACGCGCGCGATGACGGAACTTGGTACCAGCTTGGCTTCCCCGAGCCCGAGCGCGAGGAGTACCTGGCGTTGCATGCCGAGAGGCCCACGGAGGTTGGTCCGTCAGATAGTCGGGCGCTGCTCGAGGGGTTTGACTTTCTCGTATTGGTCTCCCACTCGTTTTTTCCGTATCGGCGAGCGCCCGGTCGTCGTGATCTGGAGGCGGAACGGGGCGGTGGACGTGATTGCCCGAAGTGCCGATCGCGCGGTAGACCAGCGCCGGACCCTTGAGGGCGCGGCTGCCGAGAAGCTCTTGTCCGCGGTGCTGGCGACCCATGCGGACACCTGGACAGAGCCGTTTGAGCCCGAGGATCCCGTGCTTGATGGCTATAGCTGGAGCATGACGGTCTATGCGGGGCTGCCGCTTGCGTGGGATGGGGAAGAGATCGCGTTTGCGTGCGCTAACGAGAAAGGTGACCACGAATGACGAGTGCAGGTGGCAATGCGGGCAGGGGCATTGAGGTCGTTGCGTCGGATGTGCAGGCGGTTCGCGGGTCAGCGGTGTGGTGCGCTACCATGCAGGTCTGCTGGGACAACATGCTGGAAACGCTTTGTGGCGGCGGTCCGCTGAACCCGCTTGTGGGTACAAACGAGCTGGTCAGAGCACTCAATGCTAGCAGGCTTGGGAGGGGTGCTTTGCCCAAAGATCACTTCTATGCCTATTCCGGACCAAAGAACAATCGGGCGAGAAGAGAGATAGAAACCGAGGTCAGGCGTCTCTTTGGCCAATCGAGCGAGGTTCTCGATCAGATCGACTGGTCGGAGCCTTCTCCGGGTATGACCTCGTTGCTTTTCTATTGCATGCTGTATCGCAAGTTCTCGTTTCCTGTGCCGTTTGGAGTTTGCGAAGACGAGCCTTGGGGAGACGGGGACGCATGCGTCACCTACTTTGAGGCGGACGACCCGGACCGACGCCTTAGCCGTAAGATGCGGCAGCAGGTGAAACCCCTTTACTACAAGGACAGGCAGCATCACGCGGTGAGTCTGCAGACCAAAGAGGGGGACAGCGTCGTGCTTGTTCGCTCGCCGAGGGGAGGCTCCTTCTCGGAGATGTGGGCAAATATGCTTGACCAGGCAAAGCGTGCCGACAGCACCCAGACTCGTCCCCTCGACGATCAGGATTTCTTCATGTGTCCCAATCTCTCTCTGAAGCTATCAAAGGAGTTCCACGAGCTAGAGGGGCAGGAGTTTCTCAATGCCAAGGGTCAGGAGTGCATCATTGACCAGGCACTCCAGACCATTGGGCTGAGCCTCGACAACGAGGGCGGCGAGGTCAAAAGCGAGTCCGCGATTGCCGCTTGCGCCACTGGAGCGCTTGATTTCTCGCACGAAAGACACTTTGACTACGACGGCAGGTTCGCGCTCTTTCTGGTTGCCGGGGAGGCACGCGCGAACTCGCATCCCTACTTCGCACTTCTCGTCGACGATATTCGGCTGTTCAAGTAGCGCTAGGAATTCCAGCGGGCTGCGAGCCCGCTGTGCCCCGCGTTGTGCCCCCCATGCCCGGCGACCTCGCGGAGAATAGCTCTTTTTTCTTAAATCCGGTTTCGCCCAACTGGGCAAATGCGATTGTTCTTTAAGAAAAAGCGATGTTCTCCGGGGGGCACAACGCTTGAGCCGACGAATCGCCATGGCTTCCATGGCTGCCCGCAAGACACCCCCGTGCAGGGGGCTATCGGGCGTGGCCCCGGACGTTCGTACCGTTACTTTGCCCTAATGTCGATTTTTGTGCAATGGCCCTTGGGAGTGCGGGCATGCGGGGCTCTCTGTGTTGCGGTTGCAACAGAACCCATCGGGCGAAGGGGCGCCCCGGAGCGCTACAATCCCCTCAGCAAGACAAGCGCATGGGATTCCAGCGGCCCTCCGTGATCGACGCCAACAGGCTGGGACTCACGGGTGCCCCGAAGGATCCCAAGGCGGTGCTGGCCGTTGTGGGCTGGCGCGGGCCCGTGGATCGCACGATTGTCGCCGGCAAGTCCGTGATGAAGAACGGTCACCTGCTGGGCATCGACGAGGAGCGCGTGGCTGCCGAGGCAAACGCCTGCTGGCGTCGGTTTGTCGAGAAGAACGCGTAGCGAGGCTGGCGCTCTACTTGCCTCCGTACTTCTCGGGTATAATTCCGTACGTTAAAGCGTACGCTCTGAAAACACGGGGGAGGCATTCTATGACATCCATCAGCGCAACTGCTCTCCGCAAGGACCTCTACAACACCATTGACCGCGTCAACGAGGACTGCACTCCCATAGCCATCACGAACAACAGGGGAAAGGGCGCGGTGCTCGTCGGCGAGGACGAGTGGGCGTCAATAGAGGAGACTCTCTACCTCATGGGTATCCCCGGCATGGCCGAGTCGCTCATCGAGGGGCGTGACGAGCCGGAGGAGAACTGCGTCTCCGAGTCCGACCTCGACTGGTAACGCCATGTGGCATGTAGAGTTCACCCGCCAGGCTGCGAAGGATGCCAAGAGGTTGAAGGCGGCCGGGCTCGACGAGAAGGCTAAGGCGCTTGTGGAGGTGGTTCGCGAGAACCCCTTTGGTACGCCACCCGCATACGAGGCGCTGGTAGGAAGCCTTTCCGGTCTCTACTCGAGGAGAATCAGCCTTCAGCACCGCTTTGTCTACTCCGTGCAACGCGAGCCCGTCGATAGGGACGGTGTGCGGTACGACGGTGTCGTGAGGGTCGTACGGATGTGGACGCACTACGAGGGGGTTCGCTAAGACGCGCCGGGAGTACCACGGCGCGCCCCGGTGCCCCTAGAACGCCGAGAGGTAGATTGCGCGTGCGTCGTCCATGGTAAGCGGCCTAAGCTCACCGAAGCGCTCGCCCTTGTTCTGGCGCAGGGTCTCCAGCCAGCCGTCGACCTCCTCCGGGGCAAGCCCAAGGTCGTCCAGCGTGCGCGGCATGCCCAGTCCCACAAAGAAGCGCTGAAGCTCGTCGATGGCAAAGGTGATGGCGTCCTCGGTTGCCTCGTCCGTCTCGTCCACCGGCTCCACGTCAAAGACGCCTTGCGCAAAGGCAAGGAAGCGCTCCGGGTTCGAGCGCCACACGTAGCGCATCCAGGCGGGGAGAATCACGGCCAGGCCAGCGCCGTGCGTGACCTCGGGGCGGTGCGCGGAGATCTCGTGCTCCAGGCCGTGGCTCTCCCAGCCGCCGGCGCGCTTCTCCGGCGCGGAGGAGCGCCCGCACCCGCAGAGGTCGTTGTGGGCGAGCGTGCCCGACCACATGATCGTTGCGCGCGCGTTGTAGTCGTCGGGCTTCTCAACCACGGTGTTGGCGGCGTCGATCACCGCGCGGATGATGCCGCAGGCGATGTTGTCGGTCACGGGAACAGGACCTGCGCCGCTAAAGAAGCGCTCGCAGATGTGGCAGATGATGTCCACCGCGCCCGCCGCCGTCTGGTACTGCGGCAGCGTGAAGGTGACCTCGGGGTCGAGGACGGCCACGCGCGGACGAAAGGCGTCGCCGTTCACGCCGCGCTTGAGGTTGAGTGCGTCGTTGCTAATGACGCAGGAGGCCGAGGCCTCGGAGCCCGCGGCGGGGATGGTGAGCACGCATGCCACCGGCAGGCAGGCGCCAATGGTTGCCTTCTTCGAGAAGAAATCCCAAACATCGCCCTGGTAGGGGGTGCCAAACGCGATTGCCTTCGAGCAGTCGATCACAGAGCCGCCGCCCACGGCAAGGATGAGGTCGACCTTCTCGGCGCGTGCGACCTCGATGCCCTTGCGCACCAGGCCAACCTCGGGGTTGGGGCGCACGCCGGAAAGCTCCACGTAAGTGACGCCGGCGGCGTCGAGCGATGCGGTCACGCGGGCGAGAAGACCCGTCCTCACCACAGAGCCGCCGCCGTACACCAGAAGGACGCGCTTTGCCCCAAGGGCGGCGACCTCCTCGCCAATCTTATCGGCGTAGCCACGGCCAAACACGAAGCGCGTGGGGGACTGGAAAACAAAGTCGTTCATAATGCCGCCTTCCGCTAGCGGTTGAGGTGAATGTGGGGACGGTCCTCATAGCCATGGTAGTCGCCAAAGTACACAAAGTAGTCGGCGACCTCGTCGGCAAGGGACTGGTCGTGCGTCGCCACCACGAGCGTCTTGCCCGCGCCCTTGAGCTGGCGCAGAAAGCCCAGCAGCCACTCACGCGTGCGCTGGTCAAGGCCGTTGAGCGGCTCGTCAAAGCAGTAGGCGTCGGGGTTCATGGAGAGCACGCAGGCTATGGCCACCTTCTTCTGCTCGCCGCCCGAGAGGTTGTAGGGAGCGCGGCTGCGTAGGTGTTCGATGCCCAGGAGCTGGCACACGTCGTCCACGCGGCGGCTCACCTCGGCCTCGTCGAACTGCATCTGGCGCGGCCCAAAGGCAATCTCCTCCTCGACGCTTGCGCAGAAGAGCTGGGAGTCCGAGTCCTGGAAGATGAACCCCACCCGCTGGTGCAGCGACTTGGAGAACGCGGGGTTGTGCATGCTTGCGCTGTCCACGACCCTGCCGTCAAAGAGGTAGCTGCCCTCCTGGGGAAAGACGAGCCCGCACATAGCCTTGAGCAGCGTCGACTTGCCAGAGCCGTTGTCGCCCATGAGGACGACGGAGTCGCCGGCGTCAATGGTGAGGTCGATGTGCGAGAGGACGGGGCGATCCTCGTACGCAAAGCAGAAGTCGCGGAACTCCATCAAGGGGTGGGAGCTCTCGTGCTGGGGATGATGTAGCGACTGCGGGTGCGTTGAGGTATGGACCATGCTAGGCCACCCCCTGCAGGTAGACGAAAAGGACGCAAACAGCCGCCACCGCAAGGATCCAGGCGATGTCGACGCGCTTGTAGATGTCGCGCGGGACGGCGCGGTACTCGCCCTCGAACCCGCGGCAGCGCATGGCGTCGGCGGTTGTGCGCGCCGCCTTGTTGGCCTTGAGGAACGTCACGCCGCCCACGCCGCCCATGGAGGCGCCCTTCTCGCGGTTCTTGCCAACGCTGCGCAGGTCAAGCGCGCGCAGAACCTCGGTGGCAACGCTGCCCAGCGTCACGATGCTCTTGAGCGCAAGCTCGAAGGTCATGATCACCAGGTTCGAGACGTGGTAGGTGCGGAGGGCCCCCGTCAGCTGGTGGACGGGCGTCGAGAGCGCGACAACCATGGCAACCCCCACGCAAACCAGCACCTTTGTCCCCACGAGCAGCGCCGATTGTGGCTGGCCAACGAGAAACGCAGGAAGCATGACCAAGGCGCTCACGCCGGCCGCGGTGAACGAAACGCCGACGGCACGGCGTAGCGCCTTGGACGGCAGGGCAGCCATCCTCAGCAGCACTGCCGCCGCCATCACCAGCGTGAACGCAAAGTTGGAGCTGAGCGACGTCATGAGGATGAGCGCGAGGCCGCAGGCGAGCTTCACGGGTGCCGAGGGCGAGAAGGGCGTGGTCTGCCCGTCGTCGATGCGCAGGCGCGACAGCACCCCGGTAAGCGAAAGCAGGCTCTTCTGCACAAAGCCGTCGCGGTCGGAGGCGGGCTTATATGCCTCCGGCTGGGCGAGCCAGGTGGGAAGGGGGCTCGCCGGCGTTGGTGCGCCGCTTGGTGATGGCCTGTCGCTACCTTGTTCCAAAGTCCACCTTCGACTTCATCCCGGCGGCTATCGCGCGAAACACAATGACGAGCAGAGCGACTCCAATGACGGCTGAGAGCACGTAGCCGGCCCAGTCGGGCAGGGCGCCAAGCGAGTAGTCCGGCAGAAGCGAGCTCCACTCCCAGCCTGTGGCCATGCCCGCGGGGGTGTAGCCGACGCTCTCGGCGATGTCCTCGGTTGCCCATTCGCCCCAGGCGTCGCCCGTGGCGAGAAGCCCCAGCGGCGTGAGGACAACGAGCGCGACCAGCAGTGCGGCGAGACCCGCGCGAGCCCTGCGCACCTGGGACTGGGGGAGGGTGGCACCGTTCGCGGAGCTGCCGGCGGTGGCAAGCGCGCTGCCCGCTCCAAAGGAGGGAGCAACCTTCCTCACGTAGGCGAGAATCCCCACCGTGAAGATTGCCTCGGCGGCGCCGGCCACCGTAAGGTGCCCGGCGAGCATGGCGGGAATGGAGACCCACAGCGGGTAGGGGCAGTACAGGGCCTGTCCCGCCGCGTTCAAGAAGAGCAGCGGCTGGATGCCAAACTCGATGGCCGCGCACAGGGCGGCAGCGTTGATGCCCACGTACGACCCTATGCCGGCAGCGACAAGCTCGAGCGCTGGTGCCTGCGCCCGACCCTGGTGCGCCTGGGACCCACCGGCGGACGACCTGCTCGCGAAGGCGCGCATGACCAGCACGTATATGCCGTAGCCAACCATGGGCAGCACGAATGCCATGTTGAAGCAGTTGGCGCCCAGGGCGAGAATGCCTCCGTCGCCAAAGAGGACGGCCTGGATAACGAGGGCGATGGATATCGAGAGCACCGCCGCCCAGGGGCCGAAGAGTATCGCCACAAGGGTCCCGCACACGGCGTGGCCGGTGGTGCCGCCGGGGATTGGCACGTTGAACATCATGGCGAGGAAGCTGAACGCCGCGGCTACCCCCAGCAGGGGGACCTTCTCGCGTGGGACGGTCTCGCGAACCTTGCGGGCGGCGTGCAGCCACACCGGCACCATCACGACTCCCATGACCCCGCAGGTGGAAGGGCTGAGGTAGTTCTCGGGTATGTGCATCTTCTCGCCTCATCCGTTTTGAGGTTGCCTAGTGGAAGGTTGACGCGGGCTTCTCGCCCCGGCTTGCGCCGGTGCGCGGAGCTGCAGCTCGCGTATCACAGGCTACCCGAAACGGGCGAAACGTGCACGAACCGAGCGCCGAGAACCACGACGCGCGACGCAAGGATCTTGCGTAGTAAGAGGCCACGAGCGCACGCCCGTGATGTCTCAGTGATTGGGATAGAACGGGCACCTCTCGCCAAGGCACTGGGAGTTCTGCTGGTGGAACTCGCAGTTGATGTCGCCTTTTTCGAGGCGCACGCCAAAGCGTTCGCGAATGTAGTCGACGGCGGTTTCCAGCGAGACGTACGCGTCGCGCTTGCAGCAGCGCGGTCCGCCGATTCGCGAGAGGGCCTCAAGCGCGCGGGACGTGTACACCATGTGGCTGCCCCACGAGTCGTCGTTCGTGAGAGGACCGGTTCCCTCAAGGATCGAGAGTGCCGCGCCCACAGATGCCGTGGCACCGCACACGCCCCAGCGGCCGCACATGGCGCCTGGCATCCGCAGGCCGCGCGGCATGAGCTCGGAGAGTGCCGCGGGGAGGTCAACGTCACCGCCGGCGTTGCGGTACGCAGTGAGCACGGCCGCGCCATCCAGAACGTGGTGCTCGGGTCCGTGCATGCGGACAAAGTCGCTGTGCGCAACGTCACGGAAGACCACATAGGGGCTCGCGCTCTTCTCGTCCAGACAAGCGTCGATGATCTTCTGTCCGCGCTCCTCCAGTGTGAAATCACTCATGTGTCCCCCAAGCGTTACGTTGCCTAACGGTCATATGGTACGCCGACAAGCGCCCGCCGCGCGCCCGATGAGCGCCCTGGACACCCGGCAACACGAGTGTTATAGTCTCGCCCCTTTACCGCTTTGGCGAGAGGAACGGAGCCGCAACGTGGACGAGCAGACAACCAATGCGCCGCAGGGAAGCACGGCACCCAACGCTGCATGGCGGCGCCCGTACTACACCATCCTGGCGGGGCAGGCCGTCTCTCAGGTGGGAAGCTCGGCCGTACAGTTTGCGCTGATCTGGTACCTCGCGCAGGAAACCGCGTCGCCTGCCGCGATGGGACTTGCGGGCCTGGCGGCCTTCCTCCCCGGCGCGCTCCTCTCGCCGGCAGCAGGCATCGTGGCCGATCGCCACAACCGAAAGCGCGTCTGCATTGCGGCCGACCTCGCCGCCGGCATCATGGCGTCGGCGTTTGCGCTGGCTATGGGCGCGTGGGGAATCTCGGTCGCGGCGGTGATCGCGCTTCTCGCCGCCCGTGCGGCAGCGACCTCGTTCCAGGCCCCCGCGATGCAGGCAATGGTCCCGCAGATTGTCCCGGCCGAGTCCCTTGTTGAGGCCGGTGGCATGTCGCAGGCCATAAGCAGCGCCTCGTACGTCCTGGGGCCTGTTGTTGGCGGCCTGCTGTTTGCGGCGCTTCCACTGCCGGTCATCCTGGTGACGGATCTTGTTGGCGCGCTTGTCGCCGCCATTACGCTGGGCGTTGTTCCCGTGAGCGATCACCGCGCGGAGGGGGAGCGCCCCAAGCTCCATCCCGTCCGCGAGCTTAGGGATGGCCTTGCGGTCTTCTTGGAAGACCGCGTGCTTACGCAGGTCATTGTCTCTTTTCTCGTGTTCATGGTCTTCTTTATGCCGCTTTCGTCCTTCTATCCGCTCATGACCAGCAACTACTTTGGGCTTGGGGCCTTTGAGGGAAGTCTTGTCGAGATGAGCTGGGCGCTCGGCATGCTGGTGGCGGGCATTGCGGTTGCAAAGGCTAACATCAAGGACGAGGTACGCGCATCTTTCATGGCAACGGCCGCGCTGGGCGCGACGTGCATTGCCTCCGGCCTCCTGCCCCAGAGCTTTGGCGGATGGGTGGCGTTTGCGGTGCTCTGCGGTGCAATGGGGGCAACCGCGACCTGCTACGACGTGCCCATTGTGGCGTACATGCAGAAGAGCATCGCGCCCGAGAAGCTCGGCCGGGCCTTCTCGGCGTTCCAGATTGTCTCGATGGTGTCAACGCCCATCGGGCTGGCGATTGCCTCTCCGGTGGCAGAGGCGCTCGGCGTGAATGCCTGGTTTGGCATAAGCGGCGTGGCCATTGCGCTGCTCGGCGTTGTGATGCTGGCGCTACAGGGTCGGGCGCGACGGTAGGGGACTTCTCGCGCGCGCCCTTCTCGCACCGGCCCTACTCGCCCTGCTGCGTGAACGAGGCCACGGCATCCGCGGCGAGCTCCTGCTGCTCCTCCGTGCTTATGGTCGCGGTGCCGTCCCCGTCTTGCGCTCCGTAGTCGCCAAACTGTGCATGATTGCCACCCTCAATGACCAGCTCCGAATAGTCGTCTGGCCGCAGGTCAGCGTGCGACTGCAGCTTGTCTACCTGGCCGTCCTCGGAGCCATAGACGGAGAGCATCCTAAAGCCCGGCGCACGCAGGCTCTTGGTGGGGTACGCGGCGAGAACCACCAGGCCGTCAAGCTTGGCGGTGTGGTCGGCGGCGTAGACGGCCGCCATCGCACCGCCAAGCGAGTGCCCGCCCACGTACCAGTGGTCGTAGTGGTAGTCGTTGCTGTCGATAATGGCATCTGCGGCATTCATGTTAAGAAACGCAAAGTTGAGTGGCATGCGCACGAGAAAGACATCGGTGCCCCTCTCGGCAATGGCCTCCAGCTGGGCCGCGTACGCCTCGCACTGGACCTTGCCGCCGGGGTAGAAGACCAGTGCGTCTTGTGTTCCCGGCCCATCAAAAAGGTAACCGTTTTGGGTGGCGGTCACACGGACGGCATCGCTTCCGCCAAGCGCCGCCTGGGCGCGCGAGGTTGCCCGCGAGTACGTGCTTGCGTAGACGAGAAACGCAACCACGGCAACCGCGAGCGCCGCGAGCAGCCCCAGCGCGATGCGGCGGAGTATGACGTGCGTCTTTGTCTTGGCGTGCTTCTCTGCTGACATGCCTCTCCTTTGCTTGCCTGCCCGCCCCCATGGTAGCTGAGGGCGCGCCGCAATCGCCCGCGCTCCTACAGGTCGTCCACCAGGGCGGTCGACTTTGCGTAGGCGGTCGAGCGCGCCTCGAAGAAGTCCGTCTTCACCATGTTGGCGTTGCTGTACTGCGAGACCCAGGCCATGTCCGCCGGCTCCTCGGCAAACTCCGGGTAGAGCTGCCCCATCCCGAGCGAACTCCAGCGAAGGTTCCCCAGGTAGTGGATGTAGTCGCTTACCTGCTGTCCCGTGAGACCGGGGATGCTCTCGCCAATCACGTACCGGCCCCAGGCAATCTCCTGCCGCACGCCCTCCTCGAGCATGGCTCGCAGATCGGCCACGGCCTCCTCGGTGAAGAGCTGCGGTTCCTCTCGTTGCAGCTCCAGGATCATGTTGCGGAAGAGCCACAGGTGGGTGTTCTCGTCGCGGTTGATGTAGCGGATCTCCTGGGCGCTGCCGGGCATCTTGCCGTTTCTCGCCAGGTTGTAGAAGAACATGAAGCCCGAGTAGAAGTACACGCCTTCGAGGATGAAGTTCGCCATCATCACGCGCAGCAGCGTCGGCGCATCCTGGTGCTTCTGGAACTCGTTGTAGAGGTTGCCGATGAACGTGTTTCTCGCCAGCAGGTGCTTGTCGGTCTTCCACTGGTAGAGAATGTCGTTGCGCTGCTCGGGGCTGCAGATCGTGTCCAGCATGTACGAGTAGCTCTGCGAGTGCACGCACTCCTGGAAGGTCTGGATGTGCAGGCACAGGTTGACCTCGTTTGCCGTGATGAACTCGCCCACGTTGGGGAGGTTCGCGGTCTGGAGCGAGTCGAGAAAGACGAGAAACGAGAGGATCTTGTCGTACGCGGCCCGTTCCGCAGGCAGGAGGTTGGGGTAGTCCTTAACGTCCTGCGAGAGGTTGATCTCCTCGGGGATCCAGAAGTTGTTCATGGCCTGTCGGTACCAGTCCGAAGTCCAGGCATACTTCACGTTGTTGAAGTCGTTGAGGTTGGTGGTGTTGCCGCCGATGAGGCGCCTTGCGCGCACGTCAGTGTCGCCGTTGGGGTTGAAGAGCGCCTTGGGCGAGAGGCGCGTGCCGTTTGCTTGCTGCATGGGGGTCCTTTCGTGTGGCGTGTGGGGTGGGGCGCGGCGTGGGGGCGCGCGGCGCGGCTAGCTGGAGCAGCTCTCGCACTCCTCGACCTCGAGCGACTTGCTGCGCACGTAGTAGACGGTCTTGACGCCGTTGCGCCACGCTTCGAGGTAGAGGCCCAGTACCTGTCGCATGGTGTACTCGTTGGTGATGTAGAGGTTCACCGACTGCGCCTGGTCGATATGGCGCTGGCGCACGCCCGCGGCGCGCATGCTCCACGTCTGGTCGATCATGTGCGCCGGCTTGTAGTACCACCAGGTCTTGGGCGAGAGCTCGGGCGCCACGCGCGGCAGCATGGAGCCCTTCTTCTCCTCCAGGAAGAACTTGCGCATCACGGGGTCGAGCCCGGCCGTTGTGCCGGCGATGATGGAGGTCGAGCTGGTGGGGGCAACGGCGAGAAGGTACGCGTTTCGCATACCGTGGGTGGCCACGCGCTCGGCGAGCGCGTGCCAGCTTGGGGACGTGTAGCCGCGCTTCTCGAAGTACGCGCCGGTCTGCCAGTCGGAACCCGCGAACTTCTCGTATGCCCCGCGTTCCTCGGCCAGCTGGCAGGAGGCCTCGATGGCGTGACGGTTGATGCGCTCGAAGACGTCGTCGGCAAAGCGCAGGTGCTCCTCGCTCTCCCACATGATGCCGCGCTTGGCCAGCATGTGGTGGTAGCCCGAGACGCCGAGGCCAACCGAGCGGTAGCGGCGGTTGGTCACCTTGGCGTAGGGGAGGGCGTAGAAGTTGAGGTCGATCACGTTGTCCAGGGCGCGCACGGCCGTCTCTACGGTGCGGGCCAGGTAGGCGTCGTCCTCGACGGGCAGGCGCCCGAGCGAGAGGCTCGCGAGGTTGCACACCACAAAGTCACCGGGGCGCGTGGTGGTCACGACGACGGTGTCGCCGTCTGTGGTCACGACCTCCTGCGACACGCTCTGGATTTCGCTTGTGTTCTGGGCGATTTCGGTGCAGAGGTTGGAGCAGTAGATCACGCCTGCGTGCGGGTTGGGGTTCGCGCGGTTCACGGTGTCGCGCATGAAGGCGAACGGCGTGCCCGTCTCGACGGCACTGCGCAGCACCAGGCGCACGATGTCCTTCACGGTGACGGTGCGCTTGGGGATGCGCGGGTCGGCGACGCACTCGAGGTAGCGGCGCTCCCATTCCTCGCCGAAGTAGTCCTCCAGCGCATAGCCCTTCACCGTGAGGATGTCGTGGGGACACATGAGGTGCCAGGGCTGGTCGAGGTCCTGCTCGGCCATGCGCCAGAACAGGTCGGGGTAGCAGACGGCCGGAAAGACGTCGTGCGCCTTCATGCGGTCATCGCCGTTGTTGGTGCGTAGCTGCAGGAACTCCGGTAGGTCGCGGTGCCAGGCGTCCAGGTAGACCGCCACGGCGCCCGCGCGGACGCCGAGCTGGTCAACGGCGACGGCGGTGTCGTTGATCACGCGGATCCAGCGCACCACGCCGCCCGCCGCACCCTCGAATCCGCGGATGCTGCCGCCTTTGGCGCGAACTTTGCCCAGGTACATGCCCATGCCGCCACCAAACTTTGAGACCATGGCAAAGTTGTCCACGCTACGATAGATGCCCTCGAGGCTGTCGGGCACGGTGTCGATGAAGCAACTTGAGAGCTGATGGTGCGGCTTGCGCGCGTTCGACATGGTGGGCGTCGCCATGGTGACCTCGAGCCGGCTGAGCATGTCGTAGAAGCGCCGGACCCAACGCATGCGCGCCTCGCGGCGCTCACGCAGGGCAAGGTGCAGCGCGATGCCCATGAACATCTCCTGCGGAGACTCGAGGGGCACGTGGTCGTGGCTGCATATGACATATCGCTTGAGCAGCAGGTCAAGGCCAGGGTAGTCGAGAAGCTGGTCACGTGTGGGATCGATCCAGGATGCCGCTTGGTCAATCTCCTCGCGCGAGTAGTGTTCGAGGATGTAGCTGCCATAGAGACCCTGGTCGGTGAGGTAGCGAATCTTGTCGTAGAAGGAACCCAGGCCGCGGGCTCGCTCTTCCTTGGCAAGGCGATGCGCTGCGACAAAGGAGAGGAGGCGGCCGGCGATGAGCTCCCAATCTGGAGTCTCGGGCGTCGTGAGTTCTATGGCGGCATGTACCAGGGCGTCTTCGCGCTCGGCGACGGCCATGGAGGGCTTGGCGAAGCCCTGGAACTTGGCTGCGAGTGCCGAGGGCGGATAGACCTCGGGATTAAAGTCACGCGAGATGCTGACGAGAACGGCATCAAGCTCGCTGGCGGCTTTCTGCAGCTCGAGGTTAGACTGGCCTCCTGGCTCCGAGAGCGCCAGCGAGCAGATTGCTCGGCGTGCGCTCCGCAGCTCTGCGCGACGATGCCGGTAGAGGATGTACGCCTTGGCGGCATCGTAGTGGCCAGTCTCCATGAGCGCCCGCTCGACCAGGTCCTGGATCTGCTCCACTTCGGTTGCGCCGGTGACAGCGAGGGCTTCTTCCACGCGTGCGAGCAGCGTTTCGAGGGCGCTCTCGTCGTGTGCAGCCGGGTCAGAGACCTCGGTGAGCGCCTTCTCCATTGCGCGGATAATCTTGCTTCTGTCGTAGGACTCTGTGCGCCCGTCTCGCTTGGTGACCTGCATGTTGACCCCGTTCTGCGGCGATGTCGCCGCCGTGTTGTGCTTGTTCGTGACGGGCTTAGCGCTGGTCTTGCAAGCGTCGCCCTCGCATGGCCGAATCCTGGTGGCCGGCTCTTCTGGGATATATGCTATCAGAATACTAGCAATATATCCTAGAAGTTGTGGGTCATATGGTTGAAAGCGCAACATCTAGGGGATTGCTGCAAGACTCGCCAACCTATTCAGGTGTTTGGCCTGCAACGCGAAGGCTCCGGCGTGAGCGAGCTCCTCGTCCGATAGAGCACTTTTATGCAGTCAGCACGCGGATTCGCACTTCTCGGGTCCGGTTTCGGCCCTGGTTTCGGTGAGAGGCGGCCTTCCGGGACGGATTCTTCCGCGAACTATCGAAGAAGGAAAAATGCGGGCCCGGGAGTGGCCCGGGCCCGCCTGAATTGCAAGCTTCGCGCGAAAGACAGCGCCTAGCAGTGCGGCGCAGCGGAGAGCTGCTCTGTCACCTTGTCGTCGTCTCCGCTCTCGAGGGCGGCAAGCGAGCGATAGAGCCAGGAGGTGGCGTCGGCCGAGAGGGTCTCGGCGTTTGCGCTGGCGGCAAAGGCGAGGAGCGCGTCGAGAAGCTGCTTGCCGGCGGGGGAGAGGGCGGTGACGTCTGTCCCGGCGTGGGCGGGCACTCCGCGGTGACCGGAGACGTGCTCGACGAAGCCGCGCACCTGCGCGACCTGCTGCGGCAGGCTGGCGGCGGGCTCGGCGGCACCAGCGGCAACAAGGGCGTCGATTACGACCTGCGCGGGGGTCCCGCAGGGGACGAAGCCGGGCGCGTCGTCCATTGCCGCGGTGATGGTTGCGCCGAGGGCAACGGCGGCTCCGGTAAGCTCGTTCTGGATCTCATTCATGCGGTTCTCCTTTTGGTTTGATTCGTTATCTTGTGACGCGCGGAGGTTACCCCGCTCCCCCTATGCCTTGAAGTGATCCCGTGCGAACCCCATGCGCTGGACCACCTCCATGGTGCCAACGTAGGAGCCCTTGCGGTCGCGCACGGCCATGTAGCGCACCAGCACGGGTTCGCCCTCCTTCTCCATCCAGATGTCGACGGAGTCCTGCTCGCCACTCTTGAGCGTGGCGATGACGTGGCGCACCATCTGCTGCACCTTGGGCGGGTGGCAGCTCCAGACCTCGCGTCCGAGTGCGGAGGACGGACGCTTGAAGAGTTTCTTCTCGCCGTCGTCGTTCCAGTAGCGGTTGATGTCGCTGTCGTCGACGAAGGTGATCTCCAGCGGAATGGTGTTGAGCATGGCATCGAGCTGGGTGCGGGTCATGCTGCCAGTGGGGAGGACCACCTCGTCTGCGCTGACGGGCTTGTTGTCCGCGCCCTCGCCGGCCGCCGCCGCGCGCTTCTCGCAGTATTCCTCGCCGGCGCCCCAAGTGCCTGCGTCCTCAATGAGACACAGGTCATAGCCCTTGAGGTCGGCGTACATCTGGAGCCACTCGTCACCCGAGAAGTTCTGGGCGCACAGGGGCAGAAGGATGTTCGCCTCCTTGTAGACCATCTCGTCGGCACGGGTGAGGACCTTCTCGGCACGCTCTCGCCAGGCCTCGTCCTGCTCTCGAGCGCCGAGGAGCGCGCGCAGCTCCGCGCGAATCTCGTCGTCGACGCCCCACATTACGTCTGAGGGGCCGGAGTATCCGTGACGCACCTTGAGCACGGGGTAGAGAAGGTCGCCCTTCTTGGCGTAGTGAATGCCCAGCTGGGAGAGGGTGCGTAGCTCTTCGGCGGCGGTGGGGGTGCCGAGGGCAGCGCGGGTGCGGGCTATCTGCTCGGAGATGGCCCGGTTCTCGAGGGAGAAGACGTGCATAGGGTGTCCGGGGAGGTTGGTGAGGAAGCGCGTGTTGAGGTCGCCCGCGCCCTGCGTGAGCGAGCCCATGACCGCCTCTTCAGCGTTGGCGATCTTCTCCTCGCGGGTGGCGCCGTGGAAGAGGGCAGAGTGGACGTCGCAGAGGCGCTGGACATCGTCGATCTTCGCGCCACCCTCGATGAGGCCCTGCTCGGCGCGGGCAATCTCGCCGGCATCCACGTCACTGAAGTTGGCGACAAAGTCCGCGCGAACGTTCTCGAGCGACTCTCCGGACGAGAGGCGAGCGATGTAGCTCTCAAGGAGCTTTGCGCGGCCGGCCTCGTCAAGCCCCTCGACCTTGGTGCCGAGAGGGGCGCTCGTCTCTGACTCGCTGGGGTTCTCGTGCGCAGACGGGGTATCTTGCTTGCTGGCGCCGATAACGGTGAAGCCAGCGGCTTCGAAGGCTCGCACCGCGTCATCGAGGCCAATGCCCTTGATTGAGCACCCGCGCGGGACGGTCATCACACGGCCGACCGTGTTGAGCGCGGCCGGCTTGGCAATGTCCGTGAAGCCGAGGTCCACCATCACCTGGGTGAACTCGGGGAACTCCTGGGCGAGGTCGTGGACGCTCTTGCTCATGTCAAGTGTCTTGCTCATGGCTGCTCCTGGTCTCGTGACCAGGCCGTTTGGCCTGGTGCGCCATGTTGCGGACAGCGAAATCCGCGGCATGGCGCCGTTTGTCGAAGTCAGGATATGAGAGTAAGGAGCAGTGAACTGTTGTAATCACAACTTCTATGGCAAATCCACGACATCAAAGCGCCTGCCCAAGCGCGCAGCGGGCTTAGCGCCTGCCCATGCCGCCGTGGTCGCCAGGATGACGCCTGCCCTGCGGTCTGCCCGCTCTGCCTGCGGTTTCCGGCTTCTTTGCGTGAGGGCGCTGCTGTGTGGTGGCCTTGCCGCGACGACGGCCTGCCTTGGGCTTCTCAGGAGGAATGGGGCTCTCACCTGGGCGATTTCCCTTTGGCCCGCGCTGCGCCTGCGCCCCGCGCGGGGAGCGGCTCGCTACGATCTCTGCGGTGCGCGCCATGCGCGCCTCGCGGCGCTCGTCCACGAGCTTCTTGCGCTCCTTCTTGCCGGGCAGACGGTCGGCCGGCGTGCGGTTGGGGTCGAGTACCAGCGGGTTCTCGCCCAGGGGAATGCCCTGGGCGCGCGGGTACACGGGGATGTTCTTGCCCATGAGCTGCTCGATGTCGCGCAGGTCGAACTCCTCCTCGGGCGTCGCGAAGGTGAGCGCCCAGCCAAACTCGCCCGCGCGCCCCGTGCGGCCAATGCGGTGGATGTAGTCCTCGGCATCCGAGGGAACGTCGAGGTTGACCACGTAGGCCACGTTGGGGATATCGATGCCGCGGGCCAGGACGTCGGTTGCCACCAGCACGCCCACCTCGCCGTCGGCAAAGCGCCTCAGCGCACTGGCACGCTGGTTCTGGCTGCGGTTGCCGTGAATTGGCGCACACTCGATGCCGGCTTTGCGCAGTCGCCGGCAGACGGCGTCGGCGCGATGCTTGCCGCGCACAAAGACGATCACGCGCTCCGCGCCCTCGCGGTGCAGGATTCCGATGAGGGCGTCGTTCTTGGCCTCGTGCGAGATGGGGAGGACAAACTGCTCGATTGTCTCGGCGGCTGTTCCCTTGTGCGCAATCTCGATGCGTACGGGGTTGTTGACCAGGGACTTTGTGTTGTCCAGGACGTCATCTGAGAGTGTTGCCGAGAAGAGCAGGGTCTGCCGGGACGCAGGCGTCTTTGACACGATGCGGCGCATGTCGGGCAGGAAGCCCATGTCGAGCATGCGGTCCGCCTCGTCCAGGACGAGGGTCTCTACCTGCGAGAGGTTGCAGTCGCCTGAGTTGATGAGGTCGATGAGGCGTCCCGGCGTGGCCACCACCAGGTCGCATCCCTTGTGGAGCGCGGCGCGCTGCGGCTCGTACGAGACGCCACCCACGAGGACCGTTGCCGTGTGGCCGGTGCGCGCGCAGATGGCGGTCGCGACCTCCTCGATCTGGGCGGCGAGCTCACGCGTGGGTGTGACGACGAGCATGAGGGGACCCTGCCCATGGCGTGCGTGGCCCAGCCGGTCGAGCGTGGGGAGCAGGAAGGCGGCCGTCTTGCCGGTGCCCGTCTGCGCAGCAGCCATGACGTCGGTGCCTGCGAGAACGGCGGGGATTGACGCCGCCTGGACTGGCGTTGGGGCTTCGTAGCCCATGTCGCTCACGGCGGCGAGGGCGCGATCGGAGAGGCCGAGGTCCTCGAAGCGGGTGGGGAGGTCCTTCTCGGCAGTGATGATGGGGCTGGATGCGTTGGTACTGCGGCGCTTGGCCATGTGGTGGTGCTCCTAACAACGAGAAAACGTGCGAGGGACTAGCTTACGCGATTCCTCGCGTGCACATCGAGTCACCATCTTCTTGTGCGGGTGGGATGCGAAACTAGCAGGTAGATGCCGCGACAGTTCTGCTGTCATGTCGCACGCCGCCGCGCAAGCTATGCTTTCTTGCGTGGTGTCTTTGGCCGGACGAAGCTGTGCCCAGGAAGGGAGAGGAACTCATGGAATTTGGCGAGAGGGTCAAGGCCATGCGCAGCGGCGCGGGCCTCACGCAGGAGCAGTTCGCGTCGCGCCTTGGGGTGACGCGGCAGGCGGTCTCCAACTGGGAGAACGGCCGCAACCTGCCCGACATCGAGGTCGTCATCGCCCTGTCCCAGACGTTTGGCGTCTCCCTTGACGAGCTCATCCTGGGAGGAGAAGACATGACACGTGACGCAGGCGAGAAGAACAACATGGCCAACAAGCTCATCCGCGACGGCAGCGAGGGCAGATGGATGCGCATGAGCCTTGCGATGTCTGTCGTGGGTGCGGCGCTCATCGTGATTGCGACTGTGCTTGCCGTGGTGGCCACAAACTCGGTGAGCTATGTGGACGCGAGTGGCATGCTGCACGAGGACTTCTGGCTCGTGCCCGTGAGCTACGCGTGCGCGGCGGCTGGTGTGCTGGTGCTGCTCGTGAACTTTGTCGCGCAGCTGCGTCGCCGGAAGCGCATGACGGGATCGTACCGGCCGGCGAGATAAAAACGCCTGCGCGGCTCCCCCGAACTCCTAGTCCTTGCAGTCCTTGCCCATTTCGTAGCCGGTGATGATGGTCATCGCCATACAGAAGAGGGTGAGAAACGCGAAGTACCCGTGTGCCTTCATGGAGGCCTCCGAGTGGTTGCGGGGTTGGCGTGATGCTTTGAGTCTAACCCCGGTGCAAGCACAAAACACCCGCCAGCGCTGGCCCTTTCGGACGGATGCGCCGGGGGGTGCACTGCTGGCGCAGAGATCTCCGGCATTGTGTGATGACGGTTTGTGGTTGCCCGTAATGGTTGTCCCCGATATGGCGGGAGACGCTGTGCGGGGGTCGCTAGATGAACGACTCAGATTACGTGCAAAAGTGAAGATGTGTGGGTTATTTTTCTTGGTTAGAGGGCCATTTGGGCGGACTCAATCTGCCAAACTGCCGTGGCGTCAACAACGTAACTGCATTACTCCATATGGCAATCACGCATAGCCATCGGACTGTAGAGGAGATGTCCCGTAGACGTCGCTTGTGGCGTTTCGCATTTCCACACAACCTCACTTTTGGACGTAATTGCGGCAAGACCGCTTGCGCGGGCTGCCATTTTGGAGGTTTGGGGTGCGGACGTTTTCTTGGACCGGCTACAACGCCAGCCCGAGCCTCGCCCCCCACGTCAGCGCCACGTGCGCTACTATGTTTCCCGGCCGCACGGGTGGCCCTCTAAGCAGTCCCAGGTAAAACCTGCTTGCAAATCCAAAACCGGGAGACAACGCATGCTCAAGCGAACCCTTGAGGACTACAAGGTCCTCCTCCGAAGCATCCCCAGCGCTACCGTTACCCTCTTTGTGGTGAGCGTCATCGTGATGAACCTCCTCGCAAACAAGGAGCTGGTGTCACTCCCATGGCTGGCGCTTGACTGCGGTTTCACCGTGAGCTGGGTGAGCTTCCTCTGCATGGACATGATTTGCAAGCGCTTTGGCGCCAACGCCTCCATCAAGGTAAGCGTGCTTGCCGAGGCAATTAACCTGGCCGTATGCCTGCTCTTCTGGCTCATGAGCCTCACGCCGGGCATGTGGGGCGCCTACTACGACACGGGCAGCATCCAGGTGAACGATGCGCTCAACGCCACGCTTGGCGGGAGCTGGTACGTGGTAGTTGGATCCATGGTGGCCATGCTCTGCTCGTCTGTCGTGAACTCGCTGCTCAACGAGGGCATCGGCCGCATGCTGCACAAGAACACCTTTGGCTCCTTCGCGCTGCGCTCCTATGTGAGCACGATGGTTGGCCAGTTTGTGGACAACTTCGTCTTCGCGACCATCGTGAGCCACGCGTTCTTTGGCTGGACCTGGACGCAGGTTGTCATGTGCTCGCTCACGGGTGCGCTGGCAGAGCTCGCATGCGAGATGTTCCTCTCGCCGGTGGGCTTCCACGTGGTGCGAAGCTGGGAGCGCGAGGGCGTGGGCGAGGACTACCTGCGCCTCCACTCCGTCGAGGCTGCGCGATGAGACAAAGTGACAGTCCCTTTGTCTCATCGCCGCTGGACGCTGACGGGCGTTCGCTCGACGTGCTGGTGACGGGCGCCTCGCGCGGCATAGGTCGAGCGACGGCAGAGCTGTTCCTTGCCCGCGGACATCGTGTGTGGGGACTAGACGTGCAGCCTCCCTCCATCGAGCACCCCCGGTACCAGCACGTTATTGCCGACGTGCGGGACCGAGAAGCGCTGCCTGCGGGGCTCGCGCCCCAAGTTGTGGTGAGCAACGCCGGCGTCCAGGACAGCGGCGCGGACATCGACGTCAACCTCAAAGGCACCATCAACGTGTGCGAGCGCTATGCGTTTGCGCCGGGCGGCCGCACGCCTGCGCCGCAGGTACGCGCCGTGGTGCTGGTGGGCTCATCCAGCGGGCACACCGGTGCCGAGTTCCCCGAGTACGCGGCATCGAAGGGTGGGGTTCTCGCCTATGCCAAGAACCTCGCGCAGCGGCTGGCGCCACAGGCCACCTGCAACAGCGTGGATCCCGGCGGCGTCCTGACCGAGCTCAACCGCCCGGTGATGGACGACCCAGTCCTGTGGAATCGCATCATGGCCCTCACGCCGCTCCGCCGCTGGGCGACGCCGGAGGAGATCGCGGAGTGGATCTACTTCGTTGGTGTGACCAACCGCTTTATGACAGGGCAGAACCTTCTCATCGACGGCGGCGAGGCTGGTAGCTTCGATTTCGTGTGGCCGGAGGAGTAGCGCATGAGCGACCTGATCGACGCTGTTGCTGAGGCAGACGGGGATGTCCGCGGCCGAGAGTTTGTGGGGGAGGACCTCTCCGGAGAAGACCTCGGGCACGTGGAGTTCGAGGACTGTACCTTTCGCGGGTGCGTCCTGGCCTCAGCGCAGCTGGAGCGCCCAAGCTTCGAGCGCTGCACGTTTGTGGGCTGTGACCTGGCAAACGTTGCAGGAAACACCGGCTTCTGGCGGGACTCGAGGGCCAATGACTGCCGCCTGGTGGGTGCGGACCTCCACAAGTCCGTCCTCGTGCGCACCCGATTTGTGGGGTGCAACCTCTCGTACGTGGGGCTGGCGGAGTCCAAGCTCGAGCGCGTCTCGTTCGCTGGGTGCAATCTGCGCGAGGCGTCCCTCTCGCGGCTTCGCCTGCGCAGCCGTCTTGAGCTCGAGGACTGCGATCTTTCGCGTGCGGAGCTCTTCCAGACGCGGCTGGCGGGAGTCGACCTCACGAGCTGCAACATCGCGGGTGTCCGTGTGAGTGACACTTTTCGCGAGCTTCGCGACGCGTATGTGGGAGTGGACCAGTTGCCTGACCTTGCGGGGCTTCTCGGGGTGAAGCTGCGATAAGGGCAGGGCGAGACGCGCATGAGACAAAGGGACTGTCCCTATGTCTCCCCTATGTCTCCTCCGGCGCCGCCTACGTATTTCTACTTCACTTTCTTATCTGCCTGGAGCATAACGTACACGTAGGTTAAACGTAGTACCTTACTGAAGGGACCAGCGGGGCATGGATATCAAAGATGTAAAGAAGGTAACCGTTGCAGGTTGCGGCACCGAGGGCAGCCAGATCTCCTCGATGGTGTCGTACAAGGGCTTCGAGACAACCGTGTGGCTGCGGAGCGAAGGCTCCATCGACCGCGCAAAGCCCAGGCTGGAGTCCGTGCGCAGGCAGATTCTTGGCGAGCTCGATGCCTGGAAGGCCGACCGTGGCGAGTACTGCCGCGGACTCTCGGACGACAGGGACCTCACTGACGAGCAGATCGACCAGCTCAAGACCCAGGCCGAGGAACGCCTCTCGCACATTCACCTTACTACCAGCGCGGAGGAGGCATTCTCGGACGCCGATGTCGTCATCGAGTGCATCAACGAGGACCCCGCCCAGAAGCGTGGCTTCTACGAGAAGATCGCGGGCATCATGCCCGAGAAGACCCTGCTGCTCACCGACTCGTCGACCTTCCTGCCAAGCACCTTCGCCGACGCGACTGGCCGCCCCGACCGCTACATGACGCTGCACTTTGCCAACCAGATCTGGCGCAACAACCTCACGGAGCTCATGCGCCACGGCCGCACCAGCGACGAGTCCTTCAAGCTTGCCGAGCAGTTCTCCTATGCCATCGGCATGGTTCCCCTCAAACTCAACAAGGAGCAGCCCGGCTACATCCTCAACACGCTTCTCATCCCATGGTTCAAGGCGGCAATGTATCTCGTCGCCTCGGGCGTGACGGATCCTGCCACGGTCGACCTGTGCTGGGAGCTTGACACTGGTGCCCGTCCCGACCAGACCCCGTTCCGCAAGATTGACAAGGTCGGCCTGCCGTTGGCGCTCAAGATTATTTCCATGGAGCCTGGCGCAGATGATTCCTCCACTCCGGCTGGCAAGATGGTCGCACTGCTCAAGAGCTACGTCGATGCAGGTAAGACCGGTATTGCGGTGGGCGAGGGCTTCTACAAGTACGACGAGAATGGCAACGTAATCAAGTAGGCTCCTGCTGGCGAGCTGCGGTATGGGGGCGGAGCTCTCCGGTCCTGCCTCCGTTGGCAAGGTGCTCTCTGATGCGGCCGGCCCGCGTTGGGTCACAGATTTGGGTGCGATTGCGTGACGGCGCCGCTCCACGTGGTATCACTCTGGTGTAGCCCATGGGTCTAAGGAGCCGTGCCGATTTCCCTTCCACATGCCAGTTATCTGGACTTTTGTCACCGGTGGTCTCGGACATCTCCTCCTGCGCGTATCGTTAAAACGTATGCGAGAATACCTGAAAGGCAATAGCATCAGACTACGGCTTGCCAGCCAAGGACAAGGACATGGCCGGCTTTCGTATGGGGGGACAGCAGATGTCAGACAGTCCGCGTGGAGCACACTTCGCCAAGCCGGTGGGCCCGAGGGGCAATGAGGACGAGAAGGACTCCCGTCCGTTGCAGTCCGACATGCGGCCCGATTCCTCTGGCTTTGGGGCTACCCAGCAGCTCTCGGACGCAGGCCAGACGTTTGGCTTCGCGGGCGACCAGGGCGCGCCCCACGTCGAGCCTCCCGAGCCCGTGCCGGCGATGAACGTCTACCTCGACGGCCCTAGTCGGCAGACTGGGCGTGGGCGCAAACAGGCCAGGCGCCACCACCCCGGCAGGGTCGTGCTCGTGGTGGTCCTCGCCCTTGTCGCTGCCATTGGTGCCTGCGGCTTCCTCCTCTACCGCTCTGCCCAGGCCGTTCAGGCAGACGCCAAGGTGGTATCCTCAACCGCCTCGTCCATGAAGGACAATCTCACCTCTGGGGACGGCGAGGCGCTCCTCAACAACGCCAACTCGTTTGCCAGCGCGGCCTCCGACATGCACAAGGAGACGAGCGGCGCCCTCTGGGGATTCGCCGCCAACCTGCCCGTGGTTGGCCAGGACGTGAGAAACGCGCAGCAGCTTGCAGGCATCGCGGACGACATGGGCGCCAAGGTCCTCGTCCCCATGGCGCAGAGCCTCTCGGACGTCTCGATGTCCTCGCTGCTCTCCAACGGCAAGGTGGATGTGGACGCCATCCAGAGCCTGGTCAACGCCCTCTCGGACGTCTCGCCCACGATCTCGGACTGCTCCAAGCGTGCAAGTGCTATCAAGCCCGGTTCCGTCTCGCAGGTGAACACCTATGTCGAGAAGGCCCAACAGCTCCTCTCGACCGCCGATGAGGGAGCACAGACCGCCGAGAAGATCGCCCCGAGCCTTCCCGGGCTCCTCGGTGCGAACGGTACGCGCACCTACCTCATCGTTGCGCAGAACAACTCCGAGCTGAGGGCGACGGGCGGCCTTCCTGGCGCGCGCATCCCCGTGACCGTTAGCAACGGAGTCATCAGCCTTGGCGAGTCTACGCCCTTGAGCCAGGGATTCGACGTCAACATCGACATCACCGACGAGGAGCGCTCGCTTCTCGGCGAGGCTCCCGCCGTCGCTGCCTCCTGGGCAAACTTCACCCCCGACTTCTCGCATGCTGGCAAGTACCTCGCCGACGGCTGGAACCAACACAGCGACCAGCAGGTCGAGGGCGTCATCGCGATTGATCCCGTCTTCCTGCAGAACCTCCTCGCCCTGACGGGCGGGGTCGTTGCGTCCGACGGAACGGCGGTCGACGGCACCAACGCGGCTCAGGTGCTGCTCTCCGACATCTATTGGAAGTACCCCGAGGGTGCGAAGCAGGATGCCATGTTCGCCGAGGTCGCTGGCCTGTGCTTCGACCAGCTCATGACCTCGCTCGGCTCCGTGAGCCTCGATGACCTCACCAAGCTCATCAAGCAGTCGGGAGAGGACCGTCGCCTGCAGGTTTGGATGGCCGACGACTCCGAGGAGGCCGTCATGCAGGAGTTGGGCGTCGCGGGCGAGCTTGACAGCGACCCGGCGAACCCGGTGCTCGGTGTCTACGTGAACGACAACACCTGGGCGAAGATGGACTGGTACATGGACCTGCGTACCACCGTGGGCTCGGCAACCGCGAACAGCGACGGCACCACCACCTACAACGTGACTACCACGATCACCAACCGCATGACCGAAGAGGAGGCGGCCACCGCTCCCGAGTACATCACGGGCGGTTCGGACATGACCTCCGGCAGGGGCGACATGGTGTCCCTCGTAATCGTGCTTGGCCCTGCGGGCGGGACGGTCTCCGGCCTGAGCGACCGCGCGACGAACGGGCAGCTCGAGGGGCTCGACGGCCACTATTTTGCCGTGAGCACCATGCCTGGCGAAACCGAGACCATCGAATACCAGGTGACTACTGCGGCGGGAGCAGGTGCGCTCCAGGTGCGTCAGACCCCCACGGCAAGGACGTTCACGGACTAGGTTTCGTGAGGGTATCCCTGTCACACCCCAGACGGTCCAATTAGCGTCCCGTCAAAGGGGTATGCTCTTCTTTGTCAGGTCGGCGGGGGAACCGTCGGAACGGCGCTCGACAGGGGAGTTGCGCATGGGTGGTTTCAAGCGCTTCTGCATGTTTGTCTTCTCGCTGGCAGGGCTTTTGTGCCTGGCGGCGTTCGTGCTTACGTGGCTCGGGCCATGGACCGCCCAGGCCTCGGCGCTCTTCTCGCTTCCGGAGTACTACACCGTGGTTGAGGTGCTTCTTCTCATCACGGTTGTGGGGCTGCTCGTCATGCTCTTCCGCTCGATCTTTTCGCGTCGCGTGCGCACCGTCGAGGTGACCACCGTCGATGGTGGCACCATCTCGGTCTCGCGTGACGCCATTGCGTCGCAGGCCACGCATGTGGTCGAGGCCGATGGCACCTGCTCGGCAGACCGCGTCTTTGTGAGCGCCAAGAAGCGCGGTCACGTTCGCGTGCACGTGCGCGTCTTGCCGCACGAGAGCGTGGACGTGGTCCAGAAAGGCACGGAACTCCACGAGGAGCTGGTTCGCGGCCTCACTGCCGTGTGCGGAGACAAGCTCGAGGACGTGAGCCTTGAGTTCGTGGTGCCCAAGGAAGCCGCTGCCATGCCCGCGGGTGACGTGAGCGTGCGCACCACGCAGACTTCTGCCTCGGCCGCCACGGACTATGCGACGGATGACTACCTGCCCGCCGCCGAGCCGCCCAGCGAGGAGGCTCCGACTCCCGAGCCGCAGGTAACATCCTACGGTGCCATTACGGTTCCCATGGGCGTGGGCCACGACGGTGCGTCCGTCTCCGCTGACAGCAGCACTGCAGACAATAACGGCGACGATAAGGGCGAGGAGGCCTAGCCATGAGCGACGAGTTCACCAAGGCGCCGCGGGCAAAGGTCGAGGCCGAGGAGTCGCACCAGCGCCAGGACGAGCAGCGCGAGGCGTCGGGCGTGCCGGGTGCCCAGCAAGACGCCGCGCCAATGAGCGAGCCGCATGAGTCGACGGCCGGCACCCAGGGCACCCAGAACACGGTCAACAGGGCCTCCGCTTGGGTGAGCAGGACGTTTCCCGGTCACGAGAACGCCTTCCTGGGTGGTGTCTGCGGCCTTATCGTTGCAATCGTTATGGCGGCCATCGGCTTTTGGCGCACGCTTCTGCTGGTGCTTCTCGTGCTCATTGGCGTGGCCATCGGCCAGCAGGCAGACGGAGACCCAAAGATCCTGCGCGCCCTGGGCAAGATCTTCCGGGACCACGAGACGCACTAGCCACCGCGACGCAGCGGCGTCGCACGCAGCAATCAGTAGCCCACAGCAAGAGGAGTGAGCATGGATACCGAGAACAACACGCAGGGTGCCGAGGCCCCGGTAGAGGCGGCCATCGTAGCCGCTCCTGTACCCGCAGCCCAGCCCGAGCCCGTCGAGGGGCAGGATATCGACATTGCGGACGACTCCGATTCCGAGGACTCCCTCACGTTCTCCAACGGCGTCATCGAGAAGATCGTGGCCATCGCCATGCGCGACGTGCCCGGTGTGGTGGGCATGAAGGGCAGCTGGCTCAACCGCGTTCAGGACGCCTTTGGTGCTTCTGACACCACGAAGGGTGTCTCGGTGGAGGTCACGCCCGAGAGCGCCGTCAAGGTGAACGTCTCGGTGCTCATCGAGTACGGCGCCTACGCCCCGCAGGTCTTCGAGGACGTGAAGAAGGCCATCGTAAAGCAGGTCACGGGCATGACTGGGCTGGAAGTTGCGGGTGTCAACCTGCGCATCGAGGACGTGCTCACGCCCGAGGAGTACAAGCGCAGCGTAGAGGCCGCGAAGGACGCCGAGAAGACCGCCCCAGCCTCGGATGCCAATGACGCCAAGGCTCCGGTGGCCACTCGCGGCGGGAAGGCGTAGCGCATGGGGTTCCGTAACGCCTGCGCCGTTGGTCTGGGGCGCCTTACGTCCTGGGGCCTGCGCCGCGTGCTTCACCGCAACGCCTCCCAGATGCCTGGCAGGGTCGCCCTGGCGCTTGACCCCAACGCCATAGCGCACCTGGCACCCAAGCTCGCGCAGGGCGCCATCGTGGTCTGTGGCACCAACGGCAAGACAACAACCAACAACGTGCTGGCCAACGCCATCGAGCGCTCGGGCAGCACGGTGCTGTGCAACCGAGCCGGCGCCAACATGGCCGCCGGCGTGACCGCGGCGCTGCTGCCCGGCAGCGGTGCGGACTGGGCGGTCATGGAGGCCGACGAGCTCTCGACCGTCCATATCCTGCCCCAGTTGCGCCCCCGCTACCTGGTTCTTCTCAACCTCTTCCGCGACCAGCTTGACCGTGCGGGCGAGATAGACCACGTGCAGGACACCATCGTGGCCGCACTTGCGGCCTCGCCCGAGACCACGCTCCTGGTGTGCGGAGACGATCCCCTCTCCGTTGGCGTGGCGCTTCGCGCGAAGAAGGCGGGTACCAAGGTCCTGGCATTTGGGATAGGAGAGGACCTCCATCTTCCGCCCGACCGCGTGCCCGAGGCACGCTTCTGCCAGGTCTGCGGAGCGGAGCTCGCCTACGACTACCGCGCCTATGCCCAGCTGGGCGCCTTCCGCTGCCCCAATGGCGACTTCGAGCGCCCCAAGCTCGACTTTGTTGCCACCTGCGTACGCGTGGACGCCCACGGCGTCGGCTTCGACGTGGCGTTTCCCGAGGGCGGCACGGCGCGCGTCTCTGCTGGCTTTGGCGGCGTCTACATGGTCTATAACCTGCTTGCGGCAGCCGCTGCGGCGCACCTTGCGGGTGTGGATTCCGCCTCGTTCCAGGCGGCGCTCGATGGCTACCATCCCGAGAACGGCCGCCTGCAGCACTTCACGGTTGGCGGGCGCGAGGTCGTTCTCAACCTGGCAAAGAACCCCACGGGCTTCAACCAGAACATCTCGCTGCTCCAGACTGATACCCGCCCCAAGGCCGTCTTCTTCGTGATCAACGACGACTTCAACGACGGCAAGGACATCTCCTGGATCTGGGACGTGGACTTCGAGCGCCTTCTGTCCGAGAAGGACCTTCTCGCCTTTGCCGGTGGCCACCGCGCAAACGACGTGCAGGTTCGCATGAAGTACGCGGGCATCAAGGCCCCGGTGGCAAAGACCGTTGGCGAGGTCCTGGGCCGCTTGGGCTCGGTGCCGCTGGACAGGCCGCTCTACGTGCTGTGCAACTACTCTGCGCTATGGCCGGCCAAGGCCGAGCTCGAGGGGATGGGTGAGCGTCATGACTAGCAAGGTCGCAGAGAAGCCCATTCCCACGGGCGGTCGAACGCTGCGCATAGCACACCTCTACCCAGAGCTCCTGAACCTCTACGGCGATTCCGGCAACATTCTGTGCCTGCGCCGCCGCATGGAGTGGCGCGGCATCACCCCGGATGTGATGGAGGTCCACGTCGACGACACGCCGTCCTTCTCGGGCGTGGACATTGCCTTCATCGGCGGTGGCTCGGACCGCGAGCAGCGCATCGTGTGCGACAAGCTCTTGGCCGAGCAGGCAGAGATCAGGGCCTTTGTGGAGGACGGTGGCGTGCTCGCGGCCGTGTGCGGCGGCTACCAGCTCTTGGGCTCGAGCTACCTCATGGCCGACGAGCGCGTGGAGGGACTTTCCCTCGTGGACCTCTACACCGACCACGGCGACCCGCGCCTCATTGGCAACATCGTGGTGGAGAGTTCCATCTCGTCGCAGCCCATCGTGGGCTACGAGAACCACGCTGGCCGCACGCACCTGGGCGAGGGCGTCACCCCGCTGGGGCGCGTGCTCTATGGCCACGGCAACGATGGCGTCACGGGCTATGAGGGCGTGCTCTACAAGAACGTGGTGGGCACCTATGTTCACGGCCCCCTGCTTCCCAAGAACCCTGGCGTCGCCGACCACCTCATCGCCCGCGCCTTGGAGCGCAAGTACGGCATCGCGGAGCTCGAACCGCTCGACGATACCGAGGAGCTTGCCGCCAACCAGGTCATGTACCATCGACTCATGGCAGGAGAGGTCCAGGAGAGCTAGCGCGTCACGGGCGGCCGTTGCCGTCGCCCGACGCACGGGATGGAGGGCGCATGTCGAAGGTCGTCGTCTTTGGGTCGCTCAACATGGACCTCTCGGTGAGCTGCCCGCGCGTCCCCAAGTCAGGCGAGACCATCATAGGCAGCGGGTTTCTCGCAAGCCCTGGTGGCAAGGGCGCCAACCAGGCCGTGGCGTCGGCGCGCATGGGCGCCCTTACGCACATGGTGGGCGCCGTGGGGAAGGACGTCTTTGGCACGCGCCTGGTGCAGTCGCTTGTGGAGGCAGATGTCCTCTGCGAGCGCGTGCGTGCCCTGAAGGACGTGCCCACCGGCACTGCGACCATCCTTCGAGCCAAGGGCGACAACCGCATCGTGGTTGATCCTGGCGCCAACGCCACCACCCATGCCGATGTGGTCTGCTCGGCCATTGACCAGATCGCAGAGCCGGGCGACGTCTTCCTCACGCAGCTCGAGTGCGACTTGGACACCACCATGGACGCCATTGCCTACGCACGCGAGTCCGGGCTGTACACCATCCTCAACGCCGCCCCGGCGGCGCCGCTCTCATCGGACATCTACCAGTCGATCGACCTTCTCTGCGTGAACGAGACCGAGTGCCAAGCGCTCACGGACATCTCGCCAGATACCGAGAAGGGCCGCATGCGCGCGCTCATGGCCTTCTCGGCACACGGCGTGGCAACCACGGTCATCACGCTGGGGGCCAGGGGCTCTGTGGCTCTTATCGCCGACGACATGTACCGCATCGAGCCCTACCAGGTGGACGCGGTGGACACCACCGCCGCGGGCGACGCCTACCTCGGCGCCCTGGCGGCGCAGCTCTCCCATGGGCTCGATATCATCGATGCCATGCGTTGGGCGTCGGCGGCGGGCGCTCTGGCGACCACGCGTGCGGGAGCGCAGCGCTCCATTCCCACCTTCGATGAGGTCGAGCGCCTGCTTGCATGAGACAAGGGGACAGTCCCTTTGTCTCATCGATGAGCATGAATGAGACAAAGGGACTGTCCCTCTGTCTCATTCCGTTGCGGTGATGCGGTAGAGCTTGTAGCCACTCTCCTCGAGCACCAGCTCAAAGCCGGGGGTGTCGTCGGTGATGTAGTTGATGCCGCGCCACTTGCTGGCGTCGTAGGTGTCCTTCACGAAGGTGCTCTTGCGCTCGTCGGTGCTCATGACCAGCACGTAGCGGGCGCCCACGGACTCCACGGCCTCCTGGACCTGCGGATCGTTGGCAATGTTGTAGAGCCGCTGGCGTATCACGCGGCTCTGCCAGGTCTCGTCGCTGCCGCCAAAGCCCGAGAAGTATCGGTAGTAGCAGCGCAGACCCGTGACGCCGTAGCCAAAGACGCTGCCGTCGAAGGGCTGGTTTATGACAAGCTCGTTGCCTACCAGGTGGTGGACGCTCTCCATGAAGTCCGTCTCGCGGTAGGTGAGAGGTGCGTCATGGGAGTACGCCCGGTAGGCGTAGCTCTGGTAGATGTCCCAGGGGCTGCCCTTCTCGGAGCTGTAGCCGTTGCGTGCCTGGCCAGGATAGAAGAGCGCAAGCGGCACGTACGCCGCGGCAACAATGAGCCCCAAGGCCACAGGAAGCATGCGCCAGCTGCGGCAAGGCGTGAGGCGCACGAGCCTGCAGGCCCCTTCGGCCACGGCGTCCAGGCCGTACGAGATGAGCGGTACCGAGAAGATCGTTGCCAGAGAGCCAATGCGGTAGGGGTCCGAGTACCAAAAGCCAATTAGCACAGACCTAAAGGCGTCGTCCGTCGAGCTGCACGCCACGTAGACCATGAAGGCGGTGATCACGTAAGGCACCACGACCCAGCGCGTGTCTCGGCGAGAGACGAGAAGCACCCCTCCCACCAGCAGTATCGCCGCCGGGAAGAGCTGCTCGGCGTCGGGTGCGGGCCACATGCCCCGCATGTAGCTCAGGTGCAAGGCGTTGGTGATGGCGCCGTCGCCGTCGGCGAAGGAGTCCCAGTGGTAGCTCACGAGGTCGGCGAAGGCGGGAATCTTTGTGGCACCCACCCAGGCAACCACGCAGAAGATGGCAAAGGCCACGGCAAGCGCGCGCGGGCCCAGGCTCAAGCGCGAGCCAAGCCTCAGACGCAGCGTGGAGCTGGCAAGGCGCCACACGATCCACGGTGCCAGGAAGACCGCCATCGAGAAGACCACGTTGGGGTGGAGAAGCACCGCCCCGCCAGTCGCAAGTGCCCAGGCGATAAGGTGGTCGACGGTTGCCCGACGCCGCTCGCCCTGGTCGAATGCGCGCATGAAGAGGGCGCAGATGGCGGGCAGCATCGCGAAGGCGGCGATGTTGGGGTAGACCGGCCCCCAGTTGCAGATGCCCCACGGGAAGATGGTGAGCGTAAGCGACGCGACGGCGCCAAAAGCCACCACGCGCGTGCGCCCCGGGAAGACCGTCGAGAGCAGCAGGAGCATGGAGAGGGGATAGACCACGGCCATGAGCGCCAGGTTCACGGCGTTGATTGCGCTGGTCACGCTCACGTTGGTGGCAAGGGCAGCGGTGGCGCACAGCACGTGCCAGCCCGAGGGGTAGTAGCCCGTCGACTGCACGGCCACAAGCGCGTCCGATTCCGTCGAGTAGGAGCTGCCGTCAAGCGGCGACATCGAGAGCGAGTCCATCATCGCGCGGATGGAATTGATGTGGTGCACCGAGTCGTAGTCCTGGTGGAAGGCATTGGGGGAGGGGAGTATCCCCGCAAGAAAGACGTAGCCGGCAACTATGCCCGCCACGAGAAAGACGGCAACCAGGGCAGGATGCACGGCGGGTGCGCCGTCAGGCTGGGCTGGCTGGAATCGGGTGCGGAGAAGCGCCGCCACCAGCAGCAGCGCTGAGGGCGCCCCAACCATCGCGGCGGGCGTGGCGGGGACTCCCGTCATGGAGAGCGCCTGGCCCATGAGACAGATGACCGCCATGCCGAGAGGTGCTGCGGCAAGCAGGGCGGTCATGCGGGGCAGCCCCAGGGTGCGCCCAAGGAGATACCCCGGCACGCCCAGGAAGAGCAGTGTCACGAGGATCGTTACGTAGAAGGAGAGCCACATAGCTTGTATTGTCCGCTTCGCTCGAGGATGGACGTTCGCGGGACGTCCCGCGTGCTAAACCCTTCCATCGTAGCCCATGGGGGCGCAGACGGGATGCGCCAACGCCGCGCATGATAGACTACCTGGTGGGCGAGCATTCCGCCTGCCTGCATGACGTACGGAGGTCAATTTGAGCGACACCAATCAGCCCCTGGTATCGGTGCTGGTCCCCATCTACAACGTCGAGGCCTACCTCGAGCAGTGTCTCTCGTCGCTTGCTGCCCAGACCCTGGACAACATAGAGGTCATCTGCATCAACGACGGCTCAACGGACTGCTCGCCTGCCATCATCCAGTCCTTCCTCGACCGCGACCGCCGCTTCAGGCTGGTGGACAAGTCCAACAGTGGCTATGGCGACTCGATGAACAAGGGACTTGACGCCGCGCGCGGCAAGTACGTTGCGATTCTCGAGTCCGATGACTTCATGGAGCCCGATGGCCTCGCGTACATGGTCGAGCAGGCCGAGCGTGCCTCGCTCGAGGTCTTCAAGTGCAGCTTCTGGCTCTACTGGTCCAAGGCCACCGAAGACCACTCCTTCCGCCACGACCTCTACTTCCCCCTGGCGTCGCCCGAGATGGTGGGGATGGGCCCCCACGCGCCCGTTGACTACCCGGAGGTCTTCTGGTCCAAGGCGTCCATTTGGAGCGCCCTCTACCTGAGGAGCTTCCTGGACGAGAACCACATTCGCTTCCTCCCCACGCCCGGTGCCTCCTACCAGGACTCCAGCTTCACCTTCAAGGTCCTTGCCTGCGCGAGGCGCGTCGCCTACTCCGGCCGCGCCTTCGTCCACTACCGCCAGGACAACGAGAAGTCCTCGGTCAATTCCAAGGGCAAGGTCTTCTGCACCTGTGACGAGCATGCCGAGATGTGCCGCTTCCTCGACGAGGACCGTCCCGACCTCAAGGCTGCCCTCGATCCCATCCGCGCACACGTGAAGTTCCTTAACTACCGCTGGAACTACGGCCGCCTTACCCCGGAGCTTCGGCCCTCGTTTCTCAAGCGCTTCTCGGCCGAGATGCGCGAGGAGGTTGAGCGTGGCGCCATCCCACGGGGCTACTTCGACGGCACGCTTCGGCCCACCGGCACCGACCAGGACCGCTTCCGCTACTTCGAGCCCTGGGAGGTGGCCGAGGTGGCGGACATCATGAACGAGCCTGCCTACTTCGCCGCGCACTTCACGAGCGAGACAAGCCCCGACCGTGCACAGACCGTGCGCACCTACTGGGAGGCCGGCGGCCCGCGCTACCTTGTGCGCGTCCTGCGCGAGAAGGCATTCCGATGAGCGAGGAGGAAAAGATGCAACCCACGCCCATGGTCTCTGTGATCGTGCCCATCTACAACGCCTCGCGCTTCCTCCAGAAGTGCCTTTCCTCGCTTGCCGGCCAGACCTTCGACGACTTCGAGGCCATCTGCGTGGACGACGGCTCAACCGACGCCTCGGCAGACATCGTGCGCGGGTTTGCCGACAGGGACAAGCGCTTCACCCTGGTGAGCAAGGAGAACTCCGGCTACGGTGCCTCTATGAACGTGGGACTCGACCATGCGCGCGGCCGCTACGTGGGCATCCTCGAGTCCGATGACTTCTTCGACCCACAGGCCCTCGAGCTTCTCGTCTTTGCTGCCGAGGCGGCGGACGCCGACGTGGCGAAGGGCAACTTCTGGCTGTACTGGTCGAGCCCCAACGAGCGCCGCATACCCTTCTCGGTCGTCGACGGGCCGCTGGTGGGAAGGACCTTTTGCCCGCGCGGGGACGCCGACCTCGCGATTTTCTTCCGCAAGCCTTCCATCTGGTCTGGCGTCTACCGGCGCTCCTTCCTGGAGGAGAACGGCATCCGATTCCTCGAGACCCCTGGGGCCTCGTACCAGGACGCAGGCTTCAACTTCAAGGTGTGGGCGGCGGCCGAGCGCGCCACCTTCATCGCCGACTGCGTGCTGTGCTACCGCCAGGACAACGAGGCGTCCTCCGTTAAGTCGAGCGCGAAGGCGTTCTGCGTGTGCGACGAGTACCAGTCCATGGCCGAGTACGTGGGCGAGCACTTCTCGGGCCCCGAGGCTTCGCGCCTCACGGGCATCCTCGAGCGTATGAAGCTCGACAGTTACCTCTGGAACTACGACCGGCTCGACCCGAGCCTGCGTCCCGAGTTTGTCGAGCGCATCTCCCACGAGATGTCAGACGACGTGGCCGCCGGCCGCGTTGACATGACGCTCTTCGAGCCTGGTGCCGCGGCCGACCTCGACGCGCTGGTCAACGACCCCGCACGCTTCGTCCGGTCCCGTGACGCGCTGCGTCTCCCTGCCGGCGAGGTCGCGCGCTACCTTGCGCTCGGTGGGGTGCCGCTCCTCGCGAAGGCGCTTCGGTTCAAGGCGCACGGCCATTCCGTGCGCCGCACCAACCAGGAGGGGGCGGCGCTGTGAGTCGCATCTCTGTTGTTGTGCCCGTCTACAACGTCGAGGGCTATCTGGACTCATGTCTGGGCTCGCTGGAGGACCAGTCGCTTGCGGACATCGACGTCATCTGCGTGAACGACGGCTCTACCGATGGGTCGCGCGAGGTGCTCTCGCGCTGGGAGCAGCGCGACCCTCGCATCCGGGTGATAGACAAGCCAAATGGCGGGCTCTCCTCGGCGAGAAACGCCGGCATCGACGCGGCTGCCACCGAGTACGTGTGCTTTCTCGACTCTGACGACCGCTTCCACCCCAACGCGTGCGCCGAGATGGTGCGGCTCCTCGATCAGACCGGTGCCGACGTGCTCACCTTTGGCGCCACGCTCAACCCGCCCGAGACGCGCGACCGCTGGCTCGAGCGCGTGCTCTCTCCCGAGGACGCGCTCTATGACGGCTACAGCTCGAAGCTCATGTTCCTCGATGACACGCGCCCCTTTGCGTGGCGCACCGCCTGCCGGCGCGAGTTTCTCAACGACAAGGGCATACGCTTTGCGGAGGACGTGCGCTTTGGCGAGGACCAGCTCTTCGACTTCGCCATATACCCGCGGTCCTCTCGCACAGCGGTCTCCTCCGAGAAGCTCTACGAGTACCGCGTCGCCCGCGAGGGCTCACTCATGGCGCGTATGAGTGACGACCCCGTTGCGAAGATGCTCGCGCACGTGGGCATCGTCGACCGCATCCTGGCCGACTGGGAGCGCGGTGGCTTCCTGGGGATGGACGACGAGAACCTCGTCGAGTTCATCATGGAGTTCGTGATGCGCGAGGCGATTCGCCAGGATGACGACGGCTACCAACGGGTTGCCGAGGCGCTGCGCCCCGTGCTTCTCTCCCGCTGGGACGAGCGCGCCCTCTCGTCGCTTGACGTGCTCGCAACGACCCACACCATGCTCTTGCAGGCGACAATCTCATCTGCCGGCATGACGCTCCCCGCGCGCCGTGCGCTTGCCGTGGCGTACTTCGTGGAGCACCGGCATCCCCGCGTGTCCCGAACCCTCAGGCGGGGCTTTCGCGGCTAGCCGCTACGGGCTGCGGCAAGTTGCTCCGTTGGGAGGCTGCCTTGTCCCGCTGCGCCTCCCGTCCTACGCCAGGATCTTTGCCTCGAGCTCGGCGGGCGTGTCCACGATGGTGGTGGCGCCGTGCTCGACGAGCCAGTCCCTGTCGCGGAAGCCCCACGAGCAGGACAGGCACGGGCACCCGCAGTTCTGGGCCGTCTCGATGTCGACCTCGGAGTCGCCCACGTAAACCATGCCGTCTACGCTTCTCCCCAGGTCGCGTAGGATGACGTCGATCATGTCGCGGTTGGGCTTGCGCCTGATGCCGGCCCTCTCGCCCATCACGTAGTCGAACTTGCCGGGGTAGAAGTGGTCGATGATGCCCTGGACGGCAAAGTCGGCCTTGTTGGAGACCACGGCGCAGGCGATGCCGGCCGCGCGGAGATCATCGATTACCTCGGCCATGCCCGTGTAGGGCCGCGTGGTGTCGAGCTTGTGCTTGTCGTAGTAGGCCTTGAACTCGTCGAAGACCTTGTCGGCGAGGTCCTTTGGGGTGCCCTCGGGCACTGAGAGGTCAATGAGGCGGCGGATGCCGTTTCCGGTGAAGAGGCGCACCTCGGCGAGGCTGCGCTTGGGCAGCTTGTATGCCACGAGCGAGTGGTTGACGGCCTCGTAGAGGTCGTCAAGCGTGTTGAGCAGCGTGCCGTCGAGGTCGAAGACTGCGGTCTGGTAGGGCATCCCCATCACTCCCACTGCGCCCGCTGGCAGAACCGTTTCCCGTAACGCTGTGCGGCGCGGACGCGCTTGCGTAAGATGAACATTGGCTAGCCAAACGAGCGTACACGCAAACGCGCCCGCCTATCGCACGCTGGCCGTAACGTCACGCAAATCCCAGCAGCGCGGCCCCATTGCTGCGCGTATCCGGACGAGGTTTGACGCCAAGGAGGGACAACGTGTCTCAGAAGCCAACGCACGATGACTCCCGCGAGGTTCCAGACGCGGCCGAGAAGGGCGCGCCGCGTGCCGTGGCGCCGCTGCCCGTGTACCAGCGCTCCTCTCAGCGCACTAGCTACGACTACGTTGACCGCTCTGCTGGCAGCTCACATGCGCACGACGGGCTGCGCCTTGCGCTTTCTGTGCTTGCCGGCATCGTGATTGCGCTTGGCTTTGCCTACGGTGCCTGGACAGTGCAGACGCCCGTTTGGGCTCACGGTGATTCCGGTGCCGAGGAGCCCCAGGCCCAGCAGGCCCCCGTGGACGATGACAAAGGTGCCGCGGCCCCCACGACCATTGACATCTGCATGGTGGGCGACGTCCTTCTCCACCCCTCGGTCTACTCCTCCGGTCGCACGGCGGACGGCTCCTATGACTTCTCGCACCTCTTTGCCAACGTGAGTGACGAAGTTGCAGCTTGTGACCTTGCCATTCTTGACCAGGAGACCATTTTGGGCGGCACGGAGATGGGGCTTTCGGGCTACCCTGCCTTCAACGGTCCCCAGGAGGTGGGCGACGCCGAGGCAAGTGCGGGCTTTGACGTGGTGCTGCGTGCCAGCAATCACACCATGGACCGTGGCTATGACGGCATCCACTCCGAGCTGGAGTTCTGGCGCACGGCTCACCCTGAGGTTGAGGTTGTTGGCTGCACGGACCCGCTGGCAGATGAGCCGGTGCCAGACGACAAGATCTTTGTGTACGAGAAGGACGGCTTCCGCGTGGCTGTGCTCAACTACACGTACGGCCTCAACGGGTATGCGGACCCCAAGGGCGCCGTGGCCCTGCTGGACGAGGACCGCGTGCGCGAGGACTGCAAGCGGGCACGCGAGGAGGCGGACATGGTGGTGGTGTGCCCGCACTGGGGGAGCGAGAACGTCACCGGACCAGATGGCGAACAGCAGCGTTGGGCGGACCTCTTCCTCGAGTGCGGCGTCGACGTGGTCCTGGGCAACCACCCGCACGTGATGGGTCCTGTCGAGACCATGACTGGCGCAGACGGCCACACGATGGTCTGCTACTGGTCGGTGGGCAACTTCGTGAGCGGCATGGACGCCCCACAGAACATGGTCGGCGGCATGGCGCGCGTGCGGCTCGAACGCGATGCCGAAGGCACGTGCCGTGTGGCCTCCTACGGCATGAAGCCCCTGGTCACCCACATTGACCCCGCAGACGAGACTACGTATTTTCTCGCGGACTACACCGATGAGCTTGCCGCAACGAGCAAGCTGCCCTCGGTGACGCCCGCCTGGGCACAGGACCTCTGCGCGGACATTCTGGGTGGCGCTTACGATCGCGAGAAGAGCGAGCTTTTCGTCACGTTGTAGGCGTTCCGGCGATTGGTTTGGGGCTTCTCGGCCTTTTAACTTCTCGTCCGATGCGGGCTTTCCGTTAAGGCACGGTTGCGGCCGTGCATGTTGGTGGGCGGTTGCCCTCATTTGGTTTACCATGGCCAATTGCGCGTGCCGCCGCGGTCTACGTCGGCGCGCCGTCATCTGTTGGTCCGCCCGCACGGCACGGGGCGGAAGAGGCGAGAGGAACCACATGTCCTATAGCATGCACACGCACACCTGCGGCGAGCTGCGCGAGTCGAACATCGGCGAGGAGGTCACGCTCACTGGTTGGGTGTGGCACCGCCGCGACCACGGTGGCCTGATCTTTGTCGACCTTCGCGATCGTGCTGGCGTGACCCAGCTCGAGTTTGACCCCGAGGTCTGCGACGAAGCCACCTTCCACGAGGCCGAGACCATCCGTTCCGAGTGGCCGATCATGGTGAGCGGCACCGTGCGCGAGCGCCCGGAGGGACAGAACAACGACAAACTGGCCACGGGCGCCATTGAGGTCTACGTGACCAAGATCGTGGTGCTCAACACGTCCAAGACGCCCCCGTTCCAGATCGAGGACCACGTCGACACCGCCGAGGACGTGCGCCTGCGCTACCGTTACCTCGACCTGCGCCGTCCCAAGATGATGTCCAACCTCAAGCTGCGCAGCGACTTCACCTTTGCCCTGCGCGAGGCATTCCACGGCTCCGACTTCATGGAGGTCGAGACCCCCTCGCTCTTCAAGTCCACCCCCGAGGGCGCCCGTGACTTCCTGGTCCCCAGCCGCATGCAGCCGGGTCACTTCTACGCGCTGCCGCAGTCCCCGCAGCTCCTGAAGGAGCTCCTCATGGTGGGCAGCGTCGAGCGCTATTACCAGGTGGCCAAGTGCTTCCGCGACGAGGACCTGCGCAAGGATCGCCAGCCCGAGTTCACCCAGGTGGATGTCGAGATGAGCTTCGTCACCCAGGACGACGTGATGGGTGCGCTCGAGCACGTGCTCGCCGAGGCCTTTGGCAAGATGGGCGTGAAGCTTGAGCTGCCGCTCCGCCGCATCCAGTACTGGGATGCCATGGACACCTACGGCACCGACAAGCCCGATACCCGCTACGGCATGGAGCTCCACGACGTGACGCCGATCTTCTCGGCATCCAAGTTCAAGCTCTTTGCTACCGCCGCAAACACCGAGGGGCAGTACGTCAAGGCCATCAATGCCAAGGGCGCCGGCAAGTGGCCCCGTGCGCGCATTGACCGTCTGGCTGACGTCGCCGCCGAGTTTGGCGCCAAGGGCCTGGCGTACATTGCCTTCCGTGAGGACGGCTCGGTGACCAGCCCCATCGTCAAGTTCTTCTCGGACGACGAGATGGCCGCGCTCCGCGCCGAGATGGACGTCGAGCCCGGCGACCTTGTGATGTTCGCCGTCGAGAGCCGCCTGCACGCTGACGAGATCCTGGGCGGCATGCGCAGCCACATGGCAAACGAGCTCGAGGTACCGCGCGAGGGCCACGACTTCCTCTGGGTTGTGAACTTCCCGCTGTTCCACTGGGACGAGGACCGCAAGTGCCTGGACTCCGAGCACCAGCCCTTCACGCAGCCCGACGAGGACCAGATCGACCTCCTCGACACAGACCCGCTGGCCATGGGCTCGCACACCTACGACTTTGTCATGGACGGCTACGAGGCCGGCGGTGGCGGCATGCGTATCCACGACGCCAAGCTGCAGGAGAAGATCCTCGAGAAGCTGGGCTTCACGCCCGAGCGCGCCAAGGCGCAGTTTGGCTTCCTCATGAACGCCCTCGAGTTTGGCGCGCCTCCCATGGGTGGCTTTGCGCTGGGCCTGGACCGCGTGTGCATGCTGCTTGCGGGCGCGGACAACATCCGCGAGGTCATGGCGTTCCCCAAGACGGCGAGCGGCTCCGACCTCATGAGCGCTGCGCCGTCCGAGGTCACGGGCGCGCAGCTCAAGGAGGTCTCGCTGAGGCTCCTGTAGGGGATCATCCTCGTTCCGTCTTGCTTGCCCCGCCCTCTCGTTCTTTTGCGGTCTTTGTTGCTCTCGCTGGAATCTGCCTGGGATAGTGCATGGCCGATTCTGGGAGTCCGCTCAAGAACCGAGGGGGCGGGGTTAGTTTTACGAAATGACGGTTGGTGGCAGTTTGCATTAAATCCTTGATGTGATACAAGGCTTATCGCAAATCGACTACCTGGGGTTCCTCGGCCGACAGGGGCAGAGCTACTTGAGATACTGCCGAAAAACTGCCTCCAACCGCAATAACTAGCCACGCAGGCGCGCACCATTGCCCTCCAACGCTGCCTGCTGCCCTCATTGGCACTTCATCTACCGCGCTGTGGCACGTTATTGCGGTTGGTGGCAGTTTTATGGGGGTGGTCCGAGTATCGGTCGATCGTACCCCCGACAAACCGCTGGTCAATAATGTGTTGGTTATGAATAACATATAAATGATTAATCGAAAACTGCCACCAACCGGCAATTCGTGATCGCACCGTCTTACTAGAGGGCCAATTCATCAGCCAAATGTTGCCGCGTGACCCATTGTCACCGGTGACGGCGGCATTGATCCTGTGGATGTGGAGATTTGTAACTTGTCAAATACCATTTCTGCGGCGGCCCAAATCGGGGTATACGCCGGTCAGTGTCGTAATTGGAACCCTCTCCGAAAGGAACAACATGGCTGAGAAGGACCTTCAACTCTACGTTAAGAACGGCTGCCCCTATTGCCACAAGGTGCTGGCGTTCATGGATGCCAACGGCATCGTGCTGCCGCTGCACAACATCGACGAGTCTGCTGCGGACCGCGACCGCCTGGTCGAGGTCGGCGGCAAGCGTCAGGTTCCGTGCCTTTTCATTGATGGCAAGGCGATGTACGAGTCGGATGACATCATTGCCTACCTGGGCAAGGAGTTCTCGGCTCATGCGGAGGGCGAGAAGAACGACGCCCCCGCGACGGGCGCCTCGTGCACCATTGGCGGCGGCTGCTCGTTCTAGCGTCGGGCCCTTGTGGCTGGCGCCACAGCGGGCGTTTCGTACGTAGTTGCTGCTAGAACTGCCCTTGCGGCGTCAAAACGGCGCCACAAGGGCTTTTTCGTACGTAGTTGCTGCGAGAATGCACCCTATGGCGCCATCTCGCGCCAGCGAGCTCGTCCCCACCTGCGGCGCGCCGCGCAGCCGCCTTACTCCACCGTTCCGTAGACGTTGCCCCAGCCGTGGGCCGTCACGATGCTGTTGAGCTGGTCGCACAGACGCCCGCGCTTGTACCTTCTCGCGGGGAGAAGGTCGACGACCTCCATGAGGTCGTCGCACAGGTCGTCAATCTCGGCGCGCGTGAGCACGTCGATTTTGGAAACCGAGCCTGACATGTTGTGGTAGTAGAGCTCGTTGACCAGCTGCTGCAGCTCGCCGTACTCGGGAGCGCGCAGCCCCCCGTGCGTGACGCTGCGGGCGGTTTTGTGCTCGTGTGTGTCTGTGTTTCTCATCATGAAACCCATGGTACCAGCTGCATCACCCCTACAGGGCGTCGCGCTATACTTCTTTCTCGCCGCTTCGCTCGCAACCGCAGCGCGGTGGCAACCCGAAATGCGTTTCGGGTGCAACGGCAATCGCATCCGTCCATGCAGCTGTCACGAGGAGGGGCCCATGCCCACCGCATATGAGCTCATGTCAGACCAGGAACTCGCACAGGAAATCACACGCCTCGAGGCCGAGGCCGAGCGACTTCGCTCGCTGGGCCTCAAGCTCGACATGGCGCGCGGCAAGCCCAGCCCCGAGCAGACCGCGCTCTCTCACCCCATGCTCGACGTCCTCAACTCTTCCACCGAGATGAACGACCAGGGCGTGGCCGTTGACAACTACGGTGCCCCCGACGGCCTGCCCTCCGCGCGCGCCCTTGCCGCGCAGATCCTGGGCGTCGACCCCAAGAACGTGATCGTGAACGGCTCGTCGAGCCTCAACCTGATGCACGACCTGGTCTGCAACGCCTACACCCACGGCATCGGCGGCAACAAGCCTTGGAGCCAGCAGGGCAAGGTCAAGTTCCTCTGCCCCGCCCCCGGCTACGACCGCCACTTCAAGGTCACGGCCCACTATGGCATTGAGAACATCCCCGTCCCCATGCTCGATGACGGCCCCGACATGGCCATGGTCAAGCGCCTGGTCGAGAACGACCCCGCGGTCAAGGGCATCTGGTGCGTTCCCAAGTACGCCAACCCCACGGGCGTCACCTACTCCGACGACGTAGTCCGCAAGTTTGCCGCGCTCACGCCCGCCGCGCCCGACTTCCGCATCTTCTGGGACAACGCCTACGTGGTGCACACCTTCGAGGGCGAGGGCGACCACCTGCTCAACATCTTCGACGCGCTGGCCGAGGCCGGCAAGTCCGATATGGTCTACGAGTTTGGCTCCACGGCAAAGGTGACGTTCCCCAGCTCGGGCATCGCGTTTGTCACCGCAAGCTCCGCCGACATGGCCGAGATTCGCGCGGCCTTCTCGGTGATGCGTGTCTCGCCCGAGAAGGTCTCGCAGCTTGCGCACGTGCGCTTCCTCAAGGACCTCGACGGCATAAAGGCCCACATGGAGAAGCACGCCCAGATCGTGCGTCCGCGCTTCGAGCTGGTGCAGGAGAAGCTCCACGCGGGTCTCGACGGCCTTGACTGCGCCACCTGGAGCAACCCCCACGGCGGCTACTTTGTCTCGTTCGACGGCCCCAAGGGCTCCGCTAAGTCCATCGTGAGCCTCGCCGCCGAGCTGGGCGTAAAGCTCACGCCCGCTGGCGCCACCTGGCCTTATGGCCGCGACCCCGAGGACACGAACATCCGCATCGCGCCCACGTACCCGTCGCTCGAGGACCTCGGCTCTGCGCTCGACGTCTTTGTGGTTGCCGTCAAGCTCGTCTCGGCACGGCTTGCCAAGGCCGAGCGCGAGGGCAAGCAGGAGTAGGGGCGACTTGCTCTTCTCGTCCACCAAGCGGGCGAGAAGAACGAACATATACAATCTATGTATGGCAACGGCCTCCAGAATGTATTTTTCGTTCGGGAGGCCGATGCCTAGCATGGGACTAGCGTCTGGCCAGAGCCACCGGGTTCGCAGAGTTCTGTAGAATCGGGAGGCGCGCACATCGCCCGCGAGGGTGGGCCCGATGTGGCATACATTAAAGAGTCACAAACGGTGGCGCTACCAAGTGGTGCTGGCGCAAGAGGCGCGGCCCGGCTCTAGGGCCTGCCAGGCGCATGTGGACACGGAGGGATTGTTCGGCATGTCGAAGAGGCCAAACAAGAAGGCAACCAAGAAGGGTGCCCCGGCGGGCGCTGCCTCGACAAAGGGCAAGGGCGGCTCGACCAATAAGGCCAAGAGCGCCTCCACGGGTGGCATCTCGACGCCTGCCAAGGTCGTTATCATCATCTTTGCCGTGCTCATGGTTGTCTCGCTCATGATGCCCACGCTCTCCACCGCCTTCTCGAACAACCAGCAGGCCGAGCAGGAAAGCTCGCAGGACTCCGGCTCGGATTCCGGCTCTGACAGCAGCTCGGACTCCTCGAGCGACTCCAGCTCCACGGATTCCAGTGCTGCTACCGGCGTGGCTGCCGTTGACGCCAAGTACCAGGACACCGTATCGGAGCTCGAGTCCAAGCTCTCCTCGGACAACACCAACCTTGCGACCCTGCTTAACCTGGGCCGCAACTACATGCGCTGGGGCGCCTCGGTTCTCTCGGCGTCCTCCTCGGATAGCGACACTTCCCACGGCAATGAGCTTCTTGAGAAGGCCATTGGCTACTACCAGCAGTACCTCGACCTCAAGGACTCCGACGCCGTGCGCGTGGACATAGCGCTCTGCAAACTCTATGAGGGCGAGACGAGCGAGGCGCAGTCCGACCTCGAGACCCTCACGCAGAACTCGCCCACCTACGCCCCTGCCTGGGCAAACCTCGGCATGGTCCAGGAGTACGCTGGCGACAAGGATGCCGCCAAGACCTCCTACCAGACCGCCATCGACAACGACCCCAACGACGAGTACGGCGCGAAGTCCTACGCCACGCAGCGCCTCTCCGCGCTTGAGACCACATCGAGCACCACGTCATCCACCCCGACGTCCACGACGTCCGGTACGTCCTCGACCTCGGGCGAGACCGGGGCGAAGGGTCTTACGGACACGCTGAACAACCTCTCTGGCACCGGATTCTAAGGAGGAGGAACCCCTATGAGCATCAACATCTCAACTACACCCACCAACGGCGGCTGCCGCGTGGCAGTCTCGGGCGAGGTGGACGTTTCCAACGCCTCCGCGCTGCGCGATGCCCTTGACGAGCAGCTTTCCTCTGGCGAGGGGGCGCTTGCCATCGACCTGGCCGACGTGCCCTACATCGACTCCACCGGCATTGGCGTCCTGGTGGGCGCGGCGCACCGCGCCAAGGAGCAGGGCCGCTCCCTCTCGGTGGAGCGTCCGCAGAGAAACGTTGCGCGCGTCCTTTCGCTTCTCGGCGTGGGCGCCGATCTTAACGTCACCGGAGCGCAGCAGTAGCGCTTTCGGTATGCCCGCGCGCCGCGGGAGACTGTAGGCATTCGATCCACGCTGGAGGAAACCAACCGTGTTTGGCATTGGAGAGTCAGAGCTCGCTCTCATCCTGCTCTTCGCGTTCCTCATCTTTGGGCCTGACAAGCTGCCCGGGATGGGTCGCACCATTGGCCGCGCGCTGCGGCAGTTCAGAAACGCCCAGGAGGGCTTCACGCAGGTGGTGCAGACCGAGATCGTTGATCCCGCGACCGAGGCCATGAGCGACGCGCCCAAGAAGCCCAACCGCAAGCGCAGCGAAGAGGAGGATGCGGACATTGAGGGCTCCGGCGCCTCCAAGTCCACCCCCAAGACCGAGACGTTCGCCGAGCGCAAGAAGCGCCTCGAGGCCGAGCGCGCCGCTGCCGAGAAGGCAAAGGCCGAGGCCGCTGCCGCCGAGAAGGCCGAGCCCGCTGCCTCGGATGCCAACGCCGACAGCGACGCCGACGCCGATCCCGCGGCCGAGCCGTCAGCGGCACCCGCGGCGCCCGCGGCCGAGCCGGCCAAGGCGCCAGCCCCCGCAGACGAGAAGCCCAAGCCCACGACGGCCGCCGACCTGTACGCGATGAGCCCCAAGCGTCGTCGCGAGCAGGCCTCCGCAGACGAGAAGGCCGAGCCCACATCGGAGGCTCCCGCCAGCGAGACCACCGCGGCCAGCAACACCGTTACCGCAACAGACGGAGAGGAGGGCGGCGAGCAGCAGGCCTAGCGCCCCGCTCCCCATACCACCATGCCTATCGGACCAGCACGCATGCCCATCATGGATCACCTCGGCGAGCTTCGTCGCAGGCTCACCATCATCGTGGTCTCGCTTCTCACGGTGGCGGTCATCGTCTACTTTGCCACCCCAACCCTCATCGACCTCATGATCGACCAGATCAAGGAGGCCATGCGCGGCGGCGACCTCTACGTTCTCACCGCGCTCGGCGGCTTCACCATCCGCTTCAAGGTCGCCATGTTCTTCTCGATGATCATCTGTACCCCCATCATCATCTGGGAGATCATGGCGTTCATCCTGCCTGCGCTCAAGCCCAAGGAGCGCAAGTGGGTCGTCCCCACGGTGGCTGCCCTTGTCGCCCTGTTCTTCATCGGCATGATCTTCTGCTACTACGTGATCCAGCCTGCCGCGTTTGGGTGGCTGCTCGACCAGTCCTTCGAGTTCGCTCAGAACATGGCCGACGCCGAGGACTACCTCAACATCTACATGCTGCTTGAGATTGGCTTTGGCATTGCCTTCGAGCTGCCGCTCGTGATCTTCTACCTTTCGATCCTGCACATCGTGCCGTACAAGACCTTCCGCTCCCAGTGGCGCTACATCTATGTTGGCCTCATGGTCCTCTCGGCCGTTGTCACTCCCGACGCCTCGCCCGTGACCATGCTCCTCATGTTTGCCGCGCTTGTCGGCCTGTACGAGATCGCCCTGGCCATTGCCCGCTACGTGATTGTGGCTCGCGACGGCAAGAAGGCCCTCAAGTGGTCCCGCGAGGACTACGAGAACGCGGAGCTCGACAAGCTTTAAACTAGGGGAACTCTGCCGTCACGAAGCAAGCGAGGTAATGTTCTTTGATCCTTGTCGTCACCGAGAAGAACGATGCCGCCCAGCAGATTGCCAGGCTCCTCTCCGAATCTGGCAAGCCCAAGGCGGACAAGGTCTACAACACGCCCATTTACCGCTTTAGGAAGGGCGGGGAAGACTGGGTGACCATAGGCCTGCGCGGTCACATCATGCAGCCGGACTTTCCTCCCGAGCTCAAGTTTGATCCTCAGGAGGGCTGGTACGGCCTCACGGCCGAGGGAGAGCACCTGCCGGCCGACGTTCCCGACGGCCTGGCACGCCCGCCCTTCTCGACCAAGCGCAAGCCCTTCCTGGCCGACGGCGTGGACATCAAGGGTTGGAAGATCCCGAGCCTGCCGTACCTGGTGTGGGCTCCCATCGAGAAGCTTCCCGCCGAGAAGGAGATTATCCGCTCGCTCAAGAACCTCGCCAAGAAGGCCGACTCCGTGATCATTGGCACGGACTTCGACCGCGAGGGCGAGCTCATTGGCTCGGATGCGCTCAAGCAGATTCTCTCGGTTGCTCCCAACGTGAAGGTCTCCCGCGCTCGCTATTCGGCCTTCACCAAGGCCGAGATCGACCACGCCTTCGACAACCTGGTTGCGCTTGACCAGGACCTTGCCGATGCCGGCGAGAGCCGCCAGCACATCGACCTCATCTGGGGCGCGGTGCTCACGCGCTACCTCACCTGCGTTCGCTTTGGCGGCCTGGGCAACACCCGCTCGGCCGGCCGTGTCCAGACGCCCACGCTCGCCCTGGTGGTGGAGCGCGAGCGCGAGCGCATGGCCTTCGTGCCCGAGGACTACTGGGTTCTCACGGGCGAGGCCACGCACGAGGACTCCGACCCGTTCCGCATCACGCATGCCACCGCGCGCTTCACCGACCATGATGCTGCCGAGAAGGCCTATGGCCACGTGCGCGATGCGAAGACCGCCACCGTGCGCGCAGTCACGCGCAAGACTCGTCGCGTGAACCCGCCGGTGCCCTTCAACACCACGTCGATGCAGGCGGCCGCAGCGGCCGAGGGCATCTCGCCCGCGCGCGCCATGCGCTTGGCCGAGTCGCTCTACATGGACGGCCTCATCTCCTATCCGCGCGTGGACAACACCGTCTATCCCTCCTCGCTTGACCTGCGCGAGTGCGTGCGCACGCTCTCCTCGGTGCCGCAGTTTGCACCCACGTGCAAGGCGCTTCTCGGCCAGGACGCGCTCCATGCCACGCGCGGCAAGCAGGAAACCACCGACCACCCGCCCATCTACCCCACGGGCGCTGCCAACCCGGACAACCTGCAGCCTGCCGAGTGGAAGCTCTACAACCTCATCGCGCGTCGCTTCCTGGCCACGCTCATGGGGCCGGCAACCATTGCTGGCACCAAGGTCGAGCTGGACGTTGCTGGCGAGCCTTTCGTTGCCACGGGCAACGTCCTGGCCGTACCGGGATTTCGAGCCATCTACCCCTACGGCCTCAAGAAGGACGACCAGCTGCCCGAGCTCAACGAGGGCGACGTGTGCGGCGTTGCGTCCATGTCACTTGACGCCAAGCAGACCGAGCCGCCTGCGCGCTACAGCCAGGGAAAGCTCATCCAGGAGATGGAGAAGCGCGGGCTGGGTACCAAGTCCACGCGCGCCTCGATCATCCAGCGCCTGTACGACGTGAAGTACCTCAAGAACGACCCAGCCGAGCCCAGCAAGCTCGGCATGGCCATCATCGACGCGCTTACCAACTACGCGCCGCGCATCACCACGCCTGAGATGACCGCCGAGCTCGAGGGTGACATGACCAAGGTTGCCGAGGGTACCGACACACAGACGCAGGTTGTCGACCACTCGCGCGCGCTTCTCGCAGGTATGATGGACGGCCTTATCGACCACAAGGACGACCTCTCCGAGGCCATCGCCGACGCCGTGACTGCCGACGCCAAGATTGGCGTGTGCCCCAAGTGCGGCCGCGACCTGGTTGTGAAGACCTCGGCCAAGACGCGCGGGAGCTTTGCCGGCTGCATGGGCTGGCCCGACTGCGACGTGACATATCCGCTGCCCAAGGGTCGCATCGAGCCCATCGAGGGCGAGGCGGGCGTCTGCCCGGAGTGCGGCGCGCCGCGCGTGAAGGTGCACCCGTTCCGCAACCGTCCGTACGAGACGTGCATCAACCCTGCGTGCCCAACCAACCGCGAGCCAGACATTGTGGTGGGGGAGTGCGCCGCCTGCAAGGCGGCCGGCCGTCACGGTGATCTGGTGGCGCACAAGTCCGAGAAGAGCGGCAAGCGCTTTATCCGCTGCACCAACTACGACGAGTGCGGGACGAGCTATCCGCTGCCACAGCGAGGCGAGCTGCATGCCACGGGCGAGACCTGCCCGGAGTGCGGTGCGCCCATCGTCGAGGTGGTGACGCAGCGCGGCCCGTGGCGCATCTGCGTGAACATGGACTGCCCGAGCAGGGAGAAGAAGGCCGCTTCCGGCGCGCGCGGTGCGCGTGGGGCACGGAAGGGTGGCGCTGCCGGTCGCAGCGGTGCGACGGGGCGCAGTTCTTCTCGGCGCAAGAAGGCGTAGCCCGCGGCGGCGGGGCTGCTGGCGGTGGGCCGCGATCGCGCCGGAGGGGCGACCGGGCTCCAGGATTGGCTCCGTCTGCGGTTACGGTGACCTGCGAAGACGTCAGCGATCGTCTCGGCTATCGTTGGCCGACACAAACCAACCATTCGCCGAAATGTTACCTGTGTATTACAGCATATAGGATAGTAGCGCTACGTAAACTCCTAGGGCGCATAGTCTCAGGCACGCCATGCAAACGCGGGCGCAACGAAAAGGGAGACCAAGATGTTCCAAGCCACCATGCACGAGCACATCGAGATTACGAGCATTAGCTAGGTGCGGATGGCTACATACGGCCGTCCGCACCTGCGGGCGGCCGCGGACCTTTGGGCCCGGGGCTGTTGGGGAGAGAGACAGCGCCGGGCCTTCTTTTATGCGCCGTCATCCCACAGACCTTCGGATAGCAGGGACATCGCAGACGAGAGGAGATGGCAGGCACGCACATTTGCAGCGATGTTGTGAGAACGATTCCATTCCACAGGAAGAGACGGGTCCACACAAGGTAGGACGAGAGGTTCTCGCCAGCCAAGGACCCAGACCACAAGGAGATTTGCAATGTCATCTCAGCCTGCAGCACTAACTGCCTCGGCAGTTGCCGAGACCCCAAAGAGGGACTCCGTCCTCGAGGTGATGGCTGCCTCGATGGTGGGCACCGCAATCGAGTTCTACGATAACTACTGCTATTCGATCGCCGCCGCGAGCTACTTTGGCCTCGTCTTCTTCACCGACGTCGCGAAGCAGAACCCCTTCCTCGCCACGCTATTCTCGTTTGTTACCTTTGCCGTGTCGTTTCTTGCCCGTCCGTTTGGCTCGCTGCTCTTCGGTCACTTTGGCGACAAGCTAGGGCGCAAGAAGACGCTGGTAGTTGCCCTCATGATGATGGGCATCTCCACCTTCGTGGTGGGCGTGCTCCCTGGCTACGACGTGCTTGGGCCACTGGCGGTCGTGCTGCTGTGCGTGTGCCGTGCGTGCCAGGGCCTGGGTCTCGCGGGCGAGTGGTCGGGCGCCGCGCTTGTCGCCACGGAGAACGCGCCTGCAAATAAGCGCGCGCTGTGGGGCTCCTTCCCCAACCTGGGTGCACCTCTTGGCTTCTTCTTCGCCTACGGCGTCAACCTTCTGCTCGAGAGCAACTTCTCCCAGGACACCATGGTTGCCTGGGGCTGGCGCATCCCGTTCCTGCTCTCCGCGGTCCTCGTGGTGGTTGGCCTTGTCGTTCGCGAGCGCATGAGCGAGACCCCCGTCTTCCAGAAGGCCGTCAAGGAGGACCGCGTGGTCAAGAGCCCGCTCCACGAGCTCACCAAGTACTGGAAGCAGGTTGTTCTCGGCACCTGTGCCATGGGCATCACGTACACCCTGTTCTATCTGCTGGGCACCTGGTCCCTCTCGTACGGCGTGAAGACCCTGGGCTTCTCGCAGACCTCGTACCTCAAGCTTGAGCTCGCCGCGGTTGCGTTCTTTGCCGTGTTCATCGTCGTTGGCTGCGTCGAGGCCGACAAGCTTGGCCGTCGCCCGGTCCTCATCTTCACCACGCTCCTTACGGTTGTCTTTAGCCTCTTTGCGCCGCAGCTTCTCGCGACGCAGAACGCGGTGAACGTGTATCTGTTCCTGGCTGTTGGCTTCTGCCTGATGGGCGGTCTGTTTGGGCCGTGCGGCGCCTACCTGCCCGAGCTCTTCCCGGCAAACGTGCGCTATTCCGGCTCCGGCCTGGCGTACAACCTCTCGTCGATACTCGGCGGCGCGTTTGCCCCCACCATCGCTACGGCGCTCGTGCTTGCCTTTGGGATCCAGGGCGTGGGTTGGTACCTCCTCGCAATGTCCGTGGTTGCCTTCGTGGCGCTGCTGCTCATCAAGGAGAGCAAGGACATGCAGTTCGAGAAGTAGTGCTGGCACGCTCTTCTTGCGATTGCGACGACCCGTCGTTGGGCACTCGGCCCGGCGACGGGTCGTTTTTTCGAGAGGCGGAGCAGAGAAATGCCGTGGGCGAGAAGGACGGTGGTCCCACTCGGCAACGCCGGGGGCGAGAAGGACGACCGTCCTTCTCGTCATGTCGTGCGATTTCGCCGGTTAGGGAATTTCCGAACGTTTAGAGGCCTCTAAACGTTCGGAATCCGCGGCATCACAGGAGATGCCGCGGAATCTCGCCGGTTAGAGCCACCTAACCGTCCAAAATACGCGGCATGTCGCAGCACGCGCGCTCGCGGGGAGGGCGGCCGAGAAGCGCCTAGCGCCCATGCCCATCGGCCGCGTTGAGCGCTGCTTGCAGCGCGGCACGGTCCCGCTCAGTCAGCGTCCCCAGGGGAGTATCGCGCAACACGTCGGCACGCGAGACTTGGAAGAGCGGCACTATCTGGGCGCGCGATGGGCGCAACAGACCCTCGGCCTGCCAATCGGTGAGCTCGCAGTACAAGAAGCGCTTTTGGGGAGCGGCAGTTGTGACCTTCGCTGCCACGATTGCAGAGACGCGCTCGTCGATAATGACGATTGGGCGCACTTTGCCTACGTCTGGGTGGTCGGCAAAACGCACATATGCGAGCCAGATCTCCCACGGGCGCGGGTCAAGCCCGCTCTTCCTTGCGGCGCTATCCGATAAGCCTGTCATAGAGACCGTCCTCCTCGTCGTCCATGTCATGGGGCAGGACGCTGGAGCCGTAGGCCGGGTCGACTGGCAATACCGTGGAGGCCTTGTAGACGGGCTTGGTCTCGGGACGCATGTCAAAGGGAAGTCCGCCTACCTCAATTGACTTGATGAGGAATGTGTTCACGGCGTCCGAGAGGCTCATTCCCCAGCGGGCATAGACCTCTGATGCTTTCGACTTGATCTGGGGGTCAACGTACGACTTAACTTCTGCCGTCCTTGAAGCCATGGGGTCCTCCTAAGCAAGACCTAACTAGGGATAATTTATACCCTGTTTGGCAGGAATCTACACCGACTGACTGCCGCGGGCGAGAGGGGCGGCCGCCCTTCTCGTCATGCCGCGCAATCTCGCCGGTTAGGGCCATCTAACCGTCTGAAATGCGTGGTATGTCGCAGCACGTGCGCTCGCAGGGAGGCCGCCGCCAAGCGCCGACATCCCACCAACATCAGCGGAATGTGCGTCTCATCCCACACATTCCCGTCCGAATGGGCTAGCCAGGAACGCCGCACACCCAATCTACCAGCGCGTTCGTCGCGTCAGTTAAGAAAGGCTGACTTTTCGGGCAACCGCCGGCAAGTTAGCCATATACTACTTCTGAGTTAGCTATGCATAACTCGTGCAGTCATCGGTGCAATCGGCTCGGGGAGCGTTGCTCTCGTCCGCCGAGGCATGCCGCGGAGAAGCGAGAAGGGAGTCGCGATGTCGACCATGGAGGTGATGCCGTGCTAACAGGCAGCAACCCCGCCAGCCGGGCGGGAGCGCGCGTGGAGGCGACGACCACCGGGAAGGGCGCCCAGCTTCCCCTGGCAATGGTGAGCGAGGGCGAGACGATCCGTGTCCTCAAGGTGCGCGGCGGCGCCACGCTGCGCCAGCACCTCTCCGAGATGGGCTTTGTCGAAGGCGCCGAGGTCAAGGTTGTCTCGCGCGTCAACGGCGACGTGGTGGTGAGCGTCAAGGGCTCAACCTTTGGTATTGGCCGCGACATGGCCATGCGCATCGTCACGTACTAGCGCCGGTGCCGCAGACCGCGCCCGGGCTTCCGCCGGCATACAGCGGCCCGGGCTCCGGCCGCCGCCAGACTCACAATCGTCTATCAGTCGCCGCAGGCGTCGCGCACGCGTCGTCCACGGCATGAAGAAAGGGAAAGCATGGCAAGTCTCAAGGACGTGCGCGTGGGGGAGACCTGCACGGTCTCGAAGCTCAGTGGCGCGGGCGCCATCAAGCGTCGGATCATGGACATGGGCATCACCAAGGGCACGTACATCTACGTGCGCAAGGTTGCGCCCCTCGGCGATCCCATCGAGGTCACCGTGCGCGGCTACGAGCTCTCGCTTCGCAAGGACGAGGCGTCCTGCGTCGAGGTCGTGGACGTGGCGAAGGCAGCTGCCCAGGGCGTTGCGTAGGCGCCGGCTGCATTGGGAGTATGGGGGGCGTAGGCCCCCATGTTTTGGCCCTGTAAGTTAGCCAAAACTAACAATTAGCACCTCGCGGGTAGCAGTTAGCCATAAGAAACTCGCCGAAAAGCACCACGAACAACGGAGAGCGGCTCACCCAACAGCCCGCACACACTCAACCAGGAAAGGCAAGGCATGGTAGAGAAGATCGACATAGCCCTGGCTGGCAACCCCAACTGCGGCAAGACCACGCTGTTCAACGAGCTCACCGGCTCGAACGGCTACGTGGGCAACTGGCCGGGCGTCACGGTGGAGAAGAAGGAGGCTGTCTGGAAGAAGGACGCCGACGTCCTCTTTACCGACCTCCCCGGCATCTACTCGCTCTCCCCCTACTCCCCGGAGGAGGTCGTCTCGCGCGACTTCATCATCTCCGGCCGCCCGAGCGCCATCATCGACCTCGTGGACGTCACCAACATCGAGCGCAACCTCTACCTCACCACGCAGATCCTCGAGACCGGCCGCCCCGTGGTAGTTGGCCTCAACATGTGCGACCTGCTTGAGCAGCGCGGCGAGAAGATTGACTCCAAGCGTCTCTCCAAGATGCTCGGCGTGCCCGTGGTGGAGGTCTCGGCGCTTCGCTCCAAGAACCTCGACGAGCTGGTTGGCACCGCCGTCGACTCGGGACGCGCCAACAAGGTGGCCCAGGGCGTGAAGTGCTTCTCGCCTGATGTCGAGAAGGCCCTGGACACAATTGCCAACACCATCGCCGACTCCTGCTCGCCCGACCTTCTCCGCTGGTACTCCATCAAGGTCTTCGAGCGCGACTCCGCCGCCATCGAGCCCCTCAATCTCTCCAAGCAGCAGCTCGCAGACATGGAGAAGCTCATCGAGGCCATCGAGAATGACCGTGACGACGGCTCCGAGTCCATCATCACCTCCGAGCGCTACGAGTGGATCGCCACGGTCATGGACGCGTGCGTGGTCAAGGCGCCGGGCAAGCTCACCGTCTCCGAGAAGATCGACTGCGTGGTTACCAACCGCGTGCTCGGCCTGCCCATCTTCATCGCCATCATGATCGGCGTGTACTGGGTGGCCCTCGTTGCCGTGGGTACGCCTGCGACCGACTGGGTGAATGACAACCTCTTTTCTGACGGCTTCTTTGTGAGCGGCAGCGGCCAGGAGGCCTTCGACGAGGCTGACGAGGCCTGGCAGGACGCCCACTACACCGACCAGATTTCCGGCTTCATCGCCGCGGCCGACGAGGCCGGCGTCGACACCGACGGCGTCCAGGACGCCATCGACGCCGATCCGCAGACCGCAGACGACGAGGCGACCATCGCCGACTTCGAGGATGCCGCCAAGGAGGCGGGCGTCGTTGCGACCGACGTCCCCGTGACCGACTCCGACGGCAACTACCTCGACACCGACGGCAACGTCATCACCACGCTCGACGCGGACGGCAACCCCGTCCTCGAGGCGGGCCAGGAGCTCGACGTGCTTCCCACGGTCACCGAGGCGGACTTCGAGACCGCGCTCGACAACCCCGAGCCCGACCAGCACGACTACGACGGCTTTGTCGACTCCATCCCCAACGCCGTGACTGGCTGGCTCACCGACGCCGGTGCCTCCGACGTGGTGATCTCGCTCGTGGTTGACGGCATCATCGGCGGCGTTGGCGCGGTACTCGGCTTCATCCCGCAGATTTTCGTCCTCTTCGTCATGCTCTGCTTCCTCGAGGACTGCGGCTACATGAGCCGCGTGGCCTTCGTCATGGACCGCGTCTTCCGCCGCTTTGGCCTCTCCGGCAAGTCCTTCATCCCCATGATCGTGTCCTCCGGCTGCGGCGTTCCGGGCGTGCTCGCCACCAAGACCATCGAGAACGAGCGCGACCGTCGCATGACCGCCATGCTCACCACCATGATTCCCTGCTCCGCCAAGCTCCCCATCATCGCGCTGGTCATGGGTGTTCTCGCCGGCGGCTCCGACATGTGGTGGGTCGCCCCGATGTTCTACCTCATGGGCATCGTTGCCATCATCGTCTCGGCTGTCATGCTTAAGAAGACCAAGCGCTTCGCCGGCGAGCCCATCCCGTTTGTGATGGAGCTGCCCGACTACCACCTGCCGTCCATCAAGAGCTGGGCACTGCACGTGTGGGAGCGCGTCTCTGCCTACGTCAAGAAGGCAGGCACGATCATCTTCGCGGCTGCCGTGGGCATCTGGGTGCTCTCCAACTTTGGCCTGGCCGGCTGGGAGGGCGGCGACGGCTCCTTCGGCTTCCTGCAGGCCATGGACGGCGCGCCTGACACCTACATGGACTACTCAATCCTCGCCGGTGTCGGTGGTGCCCTGAGCTTCATCTTCGCCCCGCTCGGCTTTGGCACCTGGCAGGCAACCGCGTCCACCATCTCGGCGCTTATCGCCAAGGAGAACCTGGTCTCCACCTTTGGCGTCCTGTACGGGCTTGGCGACGCCACCGAGAACTCCGTCTCCATGTGGCAGGGCTTCGCCAACATGTTCACCATCGCCGGCACGCTCCACGTTGGTGCCATGTGCGCGTTTGTTGCCTTCAACATGCTCTGCGCGCCGTGCTTTGCCGCCATGGGCACCATCCGCAGGCAGATGGACGACCCCAAGTGGTTCTGGTTCGCCATTGGCTACGAGTGCGGCTTTGGCTGGGTCGTGGGTCTTCTCATCAACCAGTTCTACGAGCTCTTCGTCTTTGGGAGCTTTGGGTTCTGGACCGTGGTTGCCTTTGCCCTGCTCGCGCCCATGCTGTTCCAGCTCTTCCGCCCCATGCCCAAGTGGGACGAGAAGGACGAGCACATCCTCGACAACCTGGCCGAGGAGCCCGTCGCCTAGGTGACGTTCCGGACGGCCCTCGACCCGCCGCATGGCAGGGGAGAGGGCCGTCTCTCTTTTCTCGGCCTTCCGGCCGACCGACGCTCGTGCAAGAAGGTAGGTAGGCGATGGACGTGGACATGCTGGTTGCGGTTGCCTTTTCGGTGGCCGTGGCGGGGACGTGCGTCGAGGTGCGTCGCGCGTGCGAGGGGGCGCTGCGATGAGCTCGCAGCAGGTACGACTCGCCGCCTCGCCCGGTGGTCCTGGGTCGCTGCACCGTCTTGACGTGGCGCGAGGCATGGCCATCGCCTGGGGGTCGCCTGCGCTCGATCAGGCGAGCGGGACACTGCATACCGCGCCTGGATACCTGCGCGTGATTCACGTGCGTCGTGGTCGTTGCGTGGTGGCGCTGCCGGATGGCAGCCGGGCGGAGGCGGCCGAGGGGGATGTGGTGCTTCTCGGCCCAGGCGTGAGCACGGTGGGCGTGGAGCTCTGCTGGGGCGCCGTTGCCGGGCTAGAGCTTCTGATTGACGGCCGCAAGCTCCCCGCGGACATCCGACGCGTCTTCGCGAGCTTCGAGGTCAACCTCGAGGCCGTTGCGCGCATGGTGCCGCCCGGGCGCCCCGTGATGGTCATGCAGGCCAACCCTGAGCTCTCGCACGTCTTTGCCGAGACGTACCCCCTGGTAGAGGAGGGCAACATTGGCTACCTGCGCCTGAAGGCCATCGAGCTTCTCCGCTGCCTCACCACGTTTGCCGGCGCCTCGCCACACGGGCGCGGGAGCCACAAGGGAAGCTCCGCGCGCGTGCGCCATGTGCGCCTTGCCTTGCGCGCCCAGCAGGAGATGACCCACGATGTCTCGCAGCCAAAGACCATCCCAACACTGGCCGCCATCTGCGGCACCTCGCCCACGGTCTTGAAGGAGGCCTTTCGCGAGACCTTTGGCGTGCCCATCTACACCTGGTACCGCGAGTACCGCGTGAGGCTGGCCGCCGACGCTCTGCTCGAGAGCGGCCGCCCCATTGCCGAGGTTGCCGCCTCGGTGGGGTATTCCAATCCGTCCAAGTTCACCAAGGCCTTCACGGACACCATGGGCACCACGCCGCGCGAGTGGCGCGCCGCGGGCGGGGCTGCGCGCGGGACGACCACCAGGCGCGCGGAGGGCCAGGGGTAGGACCGCGCGGGTGTCGATGCCGTGTGGGACCTCGTCCGTTTGGGACGGTCGGACCTTTTGGGGTTGCCGCTGGTCACCCACCGTGCGAGCGTATCAACAACGTAACCAACGAAAGGGGTTCGATATGAGCGCTCAGCACTTTTGGCTCTTTGCAGGTGGCGCGGCGGCGGCAGGCGCTCATGTCCGTGGATGGTGTGCACGTGGCCGAGGTGCACCCGGTGAACGGCTCCGTGCTTGTCGCCTTTGTGCCCGCCTCGCGTGACGTGGTCCTTCTCGCCGTGCGCTCGCTCGACGTGCTGGCGCTTCCCACGGCAGAGCCCGGCCTGGGCGAGGCCTCGGGTGCGGCGAGCTTACCGTCGAGATTCTCGGCGTCGACGGCGCACAACCTCTCAACCTTCGCGATAGCGGCGGCTAACGCGCGTCCGCTGCTGCCGGCGCGGACTTCTCGCGACGTATGCGCTCCTGGCACGCAGGGCACACGCCCGTGAGGATTGTGCTGGTAGACACGCTGGCGTAGCCGGTCGAGCACTCAATCTGGCGGCAGAAGTCGTCCTGCTTGGGCATGGGCACGTCGATAACGGTGCCGCATTCCGAGCACACGAGGTGCGCGTGGTGGTCCATGCGCCGGTCAAAGCGTTCGCCGCCCGGTGTCTTCACCGAGAGGATTTCGCCGGTGTCGGCTAAAAGGTGCAGGTTGCGGTAGACGGTTCCACGGCTGATGTGGTCGTCCTGCTCGCGGACGCGAAGGTAGATCTCGTCGGCGGTGGGGTGGTCGCACAGCTCCTGAACTGCCTCGAGCACCAGCTGGCGCTGGCGTGTGTTTCTTCTCTCCATGACGTGCTCCTGCTCTCCGTGCGTAGGTTGGGCTTCTCGCGTCTTTCCGCCCAGGGGGATTTTTGCGTTACGTGGTGATGATACCCAAGTAGTAATAGGACTATATCTTATTTATTGTGCGCTCGTGAGTCGAACAATAGTCACCCTTTTCTCCTCCTCTCCCTCATTATCGGTATCCGTGATTTGGACATTGCATTCGCCCAGTTGGCAGCCAACGCGATTCACAGATACCGATATAGAACGGGGGGGGAGGCCGATTAGAAAGGTTGGGGAACCGGACGCCGCCGGGTTCGGCTCTCTGCGAATCGCGGCACCATTGCACAAAATATGAGGTTGACGGCCCATTTTCGGCGAATTGCCGAGTACGAAGGCACTAACTTTTTGCGGAGCCGCAGGTAGGGAAATGGCACTCCTGAGGTGATACTAAGCGGAACCCCGAATTTGGGCCGTCAATCGCGATTTTTGTGTAGCCCCCTCCTGAACCTCGGCCCCTCGCCCGAGGAGTTGCCTGCTGCTCCGCCCGCGCTACTCCGGCCGCACCGTCCCCCGGTCTCCGTTCTTTTTCGGTATCTGTGGAACGAGACCAACGTTTGCCCAGTTGGGCCGCAGCATTTTGCAGAAATAGCGATATTCTCTGCTGCTAAGTGCTGGCAATGGCGCCGAGGTCGACGTTGCGGCGCAATCGGTGCCGTAACCCCCCAAAAAAGTCGAACTTCCCCCTTGCAATCCTCTTTTTCTTGTCGATAATAAGTCCCAGTACCAATAGTGGTACGGAAAACAACCAGCTAGTACAGAGAAGGAGCATCACATGTCCCTCATCAACAAGGAGATCGGCGATTTTACCGTCCAGGCCTTCCAGAACGGCGAGTTCAAGACCGTCAGCAAGTCCGACGTCCTGGGCAAGTGGGCCCTGTTCTTCTTCTATCCCGCCGACTTCACCTTTGTGTGCCCCACCGAGCTTGAGGAGCTTGCCGAGAACTACGACGCCTTCAAGGCCGAGGGTTGCGAGGTCTACTCCGTGTCCTGCGACACCCACTTTGTCCACAAGGCCTGGCACGACGAGTCCGAGCGCATCTCCAAGGTGACCTACCCCATGCTCGCCGACCCCGCGCACGTCCTCGCCGAGGACTTCGAGGTCCTGATCCCCGCCGACGGCCTTGCCGAGCGTGGCGCCTTCATCGTTGACCCCGACGGCAAGATTCAGGTCTACGAGGTCACCGCGGGCGGCATTGGCCGCAACGCCAAGGAGCTCCTGCGCCTGGTCCAGGCCGCCAAGTTCGTGCGCGAGCACGGCGACCAGGTATGCCCCGCCAAGTGGCAGCCGGGCGCCGAGACCCTCAAGCCCTCGCTTGACCTTGTCGGCCAGCTCTAGGCAGGCGGGGCGAGCAGAGCCCAGACACGTTTCGGAGCCCGCCGCACTGGCTCGGCGGGCTCCCTCTTTGATTCGCCGCGTGCGGCGGGGGAGGTTTAGAAGATGAGCGAGAATACCGTCGAGAGCGGCGCCCCCAGTGGCGCCCAGAACGTATACGACGCGGTGGTGATTGGCGGCGGCCCGGCAGGGCTCACGGCCGCGCTCTACCTCGCCCGCGCGCGCTACCGCGTGCTGGTGGTCGAGCGAGAGCACTTTGGCGGTCAGATCACCATCACCTCCGAGGTCGTTAACTACCCGGGCGTGCTCACCGCGAGCGGCGAGCAGCTCACCGACACCATGCGGCGCCAAGCAGAGGCTTTTGGCGCGGAGATGCTGCTTGCAACGGTCGAGTCGCTCGACCTCGCGGCAGACGTCAAGGTCGTGCACACCTCGCGCGGCAACATCCGCTGCCTCGGCGTCCTTTTCGCCACGGGCGCCTCGCCGAGAAGCGCTGGCTTTGCAGGCGAGAAGGAATTCCGCGGCCACGGCGTGGCGTACTGCGCCACCTGCGACGGCGAGTTCTTCACCGGCCGCGAGGTCTTCGTGGTGGGTGGCGGCTTTGCCGCGGCGGAGGAGGCGGTCTTTCTCACCACGTACGCCTCGCACGTGACCATCCTGGTCTACACCGACGACTTCACCTGCGCTAAGGCCACCGCCGACGCCGCCTATGCCAACGACAAGATCACCGTGAAGACAAACGCCCAGCTCCTGGCCGTGGAGGGTGACTCCGTGGTGCGAGGCGTTCGCTGGCTCGACCGCGCGACGGGCGAGGAGCACGAGTTCTCGTCGCCCGATGGCGGTCCCGTGGGCGTCTTTGTCTTTGTGGGCTACGCGCCGGCAACGTCGCTGGTCAAGGGCGTGGCCGAGCTTGACTCCCAGGGCTACGTGATTACCGACGACCGCCAGATGACGAGCGTGGAGGGGCTCTTTGCCGCCGGCGACGTGTGCCAGAAGCGCCTGCGCCAGGTTGCGACCGCCGTAGGGGAGGGCGCGGCCACGGCCACCGAGATGGAGCGCTATCTCAAGGCCGCGCGCGAGCGCACCGGCATCGTTCCCCAGCAGCCCGCAAGCCGCACGCGCGACGTGGCCGAGAAGCCCGCGACCGCCCCGGCCGCGGCGTCCACCGGCACGCCCGGCTCTCCCATCGACGATGCCATGGCTGCCCAGCTCCAGGCGGTCTTCTCGCGCATGCAAAGCCCTCTGGTGCTCCGCCTGCACCTCGATGGCAGCGACGTCTCGGCAGAGCTTCGCTCATACATGGAGGCACTGGCGGCGCAGACCGAGCTGCTTTCGGTGGACGAGACGGACGCCTCCGCCGACGACCCCGCCGAGCTGCCCTTCGTTGAGGTCGTGCGGGCCGACGGCGCACCTTCTGGCCTCGCCTTCCACGGTGTTCCCGGCGGCCACGAGTTCACGTCCTTTGTGCTGGGGCTCTACAACGCCTCGGGTCCCGGTCAGCCCATCGCCGACGCAGACCGTCAGGGCATCGCTGGCATCGCACGCCCGGTGAGCCTGCGCGTGCTGGTGGGTCTCTCGTGCACCATGTGCCCGGACGTGGTGGTGGCCTGCCAGCGCATGGCGGCGGATAACCCGCTGGTCACAGCCGATGTCTACGACGTCAACCGCTTCCCGGCGCTGCGCGAGCGCTACGACGTGATGAGCGTGCCGTGTCTTGTGGTGGATGACGGCACGGGCGAGCGCGTGAGCTTTGGCAAGAAGGGGCTCTCGGAGATCCTCGCGCTTGTAGGCTAGCCCGGGGGCGTAATTGCGTGGGCGTCCAGCAACCGTGGGACGCCCACTTTTCATGCGTCGGTGAAAAAAACGCGTGCTTTTCTGAACCCTTTAGGACGTCTTTGCTCTATATTGATACGTAACTGTATTGCTACCAAATACGTCACATTGATTCTAAACGGAGCCTAAATGAGACGAACAAAACGAGCCTATGTACCTGCGCTTGTCTTCATGGCAGTCGTGGGGCTCGTGTTGTCGTTGTGCCTGCCGGTTGGGGCGCTTGCCGACAGCACGGCAGCTGCCGATGCTTCGACGGAGGAGTCCCACGGGCTCGTCGTCCGGAGACTCGCAATCGGGTTCCTCGGAGACGTCCGGAGGGGTCGCCGCCGAGGAGGCTGCGTCCACGGGTGACGCCTCTTCGACCGGCTCCACTGGCTCGGACGCCGAGGGCGCGAGCTCTGATAGCGATGGCACGAGCTCCGCGGCTGGAGCTGCGACCCTCAGGGCGATTCTCGCTGCCGCCGATGGCACGGGTACCGCGTCCCCGGGCGACACGGTGCAGATTAAGTACGACGATAAGACCGATATCCACTACGTGCCCGACGCCGACAGCGCCATCGGCCGCATCATCCTCTATTGCATGAACAACCAGTCGCACTGGCCGCATACCACGCCGAGCATCTCCAACGTGCCTTCCTACATCGAAGGCTATCTGACGCCGGAAAAGTTCAAGTCCCAGGCCGACTACGATGCCTGCATGGACAAGCTCCTCGCCATCCTCTACGCGGGCTACCCCTACAACGGCATGAACATGTACACCGTCGTCGACTCGACCACGGGCATCTCCGAGGACGCCTTCAACGCCCTGCTCAACCCGCCAAGCTGGATTAGGGCCGACTTCCCCGACTCCATTGGAAACACGGTGTTCTCCTACAGCGACTATCCGGACAACACCGCAAACCTCTACAAGCTCCAGCAGTTCGTGAACGAAGAGCTGCAATACTTCTTCGGCGGCACGACGACCCCCTCCGGGCACACGTCGGCGGAGATCCGCGCCACGCCCTTCTACCAGGCGGCAACCGCCATGGCCTATGCCCCCAATTCCAGTAATACGCCGCTCGAGATATACGACAAGAGCCATTCGGATGACACTGCGGTTACAGAGGCGGAGGCCTACGAGGCCACCCAGTACGCCATCTGGGCAGTGCTCGGGGATTACGGCATCGAGTACAACTCGCTCACCTCGAAGAGCGGCGAGGTCACGCAGAAGGCGCTCGCCGTCAAGCTGCTCAACTATGCCACCGCCGACCAAGTCCTGCGCGCCGAGCCTGACGAGGCCGACGTTACGGTCTCCGGCGACAGCCAGTTCGTCTACGACCCCGAGTACGGGGTGTGGAAGACGGGCACGCTCTCGGTAAACGAAGGCGCGAACTACCATGGCATGTACACGCTCACGCTCCCCTCGGGCGTGTCGGCCCACAAGCTCGACGGCACCCCGGTCTCGACGGTGTCCGCCGGCACGAGCTTCTACCTTGTCTCGACGACAAAGCCGACGGCGACCGATATGAGCATCAAGGCTTCGGACACGCTCACCTGGCTGCAGGAGTATCGCCAGTACTCGCCCAACCCCGAAACCTACACTGCCTCCGACGGCAAGAACTTCCAGCACATGATCGGCGCGGTCATCAAGCAGAAGCCGGTGGAGGCCACGCTGCGGCTCGCTCCCGCAAACGAGGGCAGCCTCACCGTCTCCAAGTCGGTGGTGGGGGAGACGAACTCCGCAACCGCCTTCACCTTCACGGTCACGCTGGGCGATACGAGCCTCAACGGCACTTACGGTGACATGGCATTCACGAACGGCGTGGCGACCGTCACCCTGAAGGCCGGTCAGAGCGCGACGGCCACGCACCTGCCCGTGGGCACTTCCTACCAGGTTGCCGAAACGTCGAATGCGGATTATGCGTCTACCGCGACGGGCGCCTCGGGCGCGATAGCCAAGGACGAAACCGTTACGGCTGCCTTCACCAACACGCGTCTCTACAAACTCACGCTGAGCAAGACCGTCACCGGTCAGGCGGCCGATTCCTCCCAGCGCTTCACGTTGAAGGTTGCGCTGAAGGATGCGAGCGGTAACCCGCTTTCCGGCACCTACGCCTACACGGGCGGCACGGTGTCCGGCTCGGGGGCCACGGCCCCGGCCGACGGCACGATTTCGTTCGGCGCCGACGGCACGGGTTCCGTTACCCTGACCGGCGGCCAGCAGATCACGATAGCGGGCATCCCGTCCGGCACCACCTACCAGGTGGAGGAGACTGCGAGCACCGCGGCCGACGCGCTGCTCTACGACGCAACCTATAACGGAAGCTCCGAGACGGCGACGGGCGCGCTCTCCGCTGACGCCACGGTCGCCGTGAACAACGCCGTCCAAGAGGGCTCCCTCTCCGTGACCAAGCACGTGGTGGGCGAGGTGGGCTCCACCCGCGAATTCACGTTCACCGTGGAGCTGCACGGCTCGGGTGCCCATCTCTCCGGCACCTATGGCGAGATGACCTTCACTGACGGCAAGGCCACCTTCACGCTCAAGGATGGCGAGACCAAGACCGCTTCCGCCCTGCCGGCCGGCGCCACCTACACGGTGACCGAGCAGTCGGAGGGCGACTACGTCACCACGTCCGAGGATGCCGAGGGCACCATCGCCAAGGGCGAAACGGCGCAGGTGACCTTCACCAACACGCGCGGTGCGGTTACGCTGCCGCTCTCTGGTCAGGCGGGCTTTGGCGTCACCTACGCCATAGGCCTCGGCGCGCTTGCCGCTTCGGCGGTATGGATGCACATCCGTCGCCACGCAGCCGGGAAGGGAGGCGATGGCCGTGACTAAGTCCATCTCGCGCACCATTGCAACCTGCATCGCGGCTGCCCTGGCAGTTGCCGTGTTCGCGCTCTGCTCGCCCGTTCGCGCGCTGGCCCAGCAGACCGGGCGCCTCACCGTCACCGCAACCGACGGCGCGTCCACCGCACTTGACGCCTACCAGCTCTTCTCGGCAGACGTGAGCGATGCCGAGAGCGGCCACAAGAACCTCGCCAACGTCTCGTGGGCAAGCGTCGCCGCCGAGAAGGCCGTCACCTCCGCCATCAAGTCCGTCGACCAGTCCTACAGCGGCACCACCGCACAGGACGCTGCCGATTGGCTGAACGAGAACGTCCAGAGCGACGCGGTCTCCGCGCCAACGGCCTCCTCCGTGCCCGCCGCCATTGCGCGTTCGCTTGCGGGCGACACGCCCACGGCGAGCTTTGCCGCAGGTACGCAGAGCACGCTCCCGGCGGGCTACTGGCTCCTCACCGCCAATGGCGATTCGGTGGGCACGGGCCAGTCCGGAACCGCGGCGATCCTCGTTGCTGTGGGCGGTGCGGACGTGACGGCGACTACCAAGACCTCGGTGCCCACGGTCGAGAAGAGCGTGCTCGAGGACTCGAGCAACAGCTGGCAGAAGCAGGCCGACGCCACCGTGGGGGAAGAGCTCGACTGGCGCCTTGTTGCCACCGTGCCTGCGAATCTCTCGCCCAACTCCGCCTACAAGGCGTACTCAATCACCTTCCATGACGTGCTGTCCGTCGGCCTTGAGCAGCCAAGCGGCGTGCACGTGTACATTGCTCCCGCGGGCGCCTTGGCGTGGGCGCAGGGAACCGAGCCCGGCGGCGGGTGGGTCGAGCTGGACGAGAACGAATACGCAACAAGCTACACCGCGGGCGAGAACGGCTCGACCTTCGATGTCGCCGTTGCCGACCTTATCGCCTCTGCATCCAGCCACAGCGTCTACGCCGACCTGGGCCTTGAGGTCTGCGTGGTCTACGACGCGCCGCTTGCGCAGGACGCGGAGCGCGGCGCGGCGCACGGCAACCCCAACACGGTGACGCTTCGCTATCCAAGCACGCCGTACTCGGAGACGCAGGCCAAGACGCAGGAGGACGAGGCCATCGCCTACACGTGGGACCTCAACCTGGTCAAGCGTGACGCCACGGGCGAGGCTACCCTGGCTGGCGCGGTGCTGCGCGTGACCGATGACCGCGGGCGTCACCTCACGCAGGACGGCACCTGGACCACGGATGACGCCACCGTGACCACTGACGAGAACGGCGCCATTGCGGTGAGCGGCGTCGACTCCGGTACCTTTACGGTTGAGGAGGTCCAGGCACCCGAGGGCTATGAGCCCTTCTCGGGCACGCCTTCCATAACGCTGACGGTGGGGCTCGATCCCCAAATCCTCCGCTCGACCAGTGACGAGCACCTTTCGGCTGAGCTGCCCTTGAGGGCCGACAGCTTTGACAAGGACTCCGGTGAGGCCGATGTCTCGGTGCTCAATGGCGCCACGACCGTTCCCTCGAGCGACAAGCCCGCGCCGCGCAGGCCGGGTGGCTCGTCTCCGTTCACCGGGGACCCAACGTCGTACCTGCCCGCCATCTGCCTTGCGGTGGTCGGTGTGGCTCTGATTGTGTTCGCGATCCGGAGAGGGAGGGGAGACCCAAAGCGTCGGCCCTGATGCTGGAAGCCACTACGGTTTGCATGGGAGACGAACTAGGTTTATATGACCTGGGCGAAGCGCCCGAAGGTTAGAGAGGAAAAACATGAGGAAGCACAACATCGCTCGTATGGCAGCGGCGGCAGGTCTGGCGCTCACGATGGCCCTCGGCCCGGTTGCGGCACCGGTCGCAGCGTTCGCGGCCGACGGGACGGCGACCCAGGGCGACATCACGATCAACGCGAACACGCACGTAACGTCGGATACCACGAAGCTGCTGGGTTACAAGCTCTTCAAGGCGGACGTTGCCGACCAGACGGTGGGGACCACGACGTCAAAGGCGGTGTCCAACATCACCTGGGGCAGCGACCAGGCCCAGAAGGCCGTCGAGGCCGCAATCAAGGCCGTCGAGCCTGCTTATGCGGGCACGTCCGCGCAGGATGCAGCCGACTGGCTGAGCACGCATGCGTCTGGGTCAGGGTCGGCCACCGTCGTTGACGCCAACGACGCGTTTGGCAAGATCGCCGCCGCCATGCGCATGGCAGGTGCGCCTGCAACCACGATCACGCCTGGCACAAAGGTGACGCTCGATGAGGGCTACTGGCTGTTCGTGACCGATAGTGCCACGACGGAAGATCTGATCGACAAGGTGGGCACGGCACCCATCTACGCGGTGGTCGGTGGCAGCGCGGTGACGGTCGACCAGAAGTCGAGCCTGCCTACGGTAAACAAGTTCATCAAGAACGATGCGACGGGCTCCGTCTGGGCAAAGGTTGCGGACTCCCAGATCGGCCAGGACATCGACTATAAGCTCACGGGCACGGTCGCCACGGCGCTTGCGAGCTACGACACGTACTACTACTCCTTCAGCGACGTCCTCGGCTCGGGGCTCACTGCCGATTCCAGCTCGGTGAAGGTGATGGTGCAGAATCCGGCAACGGGGGATGCCGCCCAGACCGAGACCCAGGTGCGCGCTGATGACTACACGGTCTCCCTCGACTCTGCCACCAATACGCTCACTGTGACCATCAACGACCTCAAGTCGGTGAAGGATGCGAATGGCAACGCTATCGCCATCACGCCGAATTCCGTCGTGAACGTCTACTACACGGCCCGGCTCAACAGCAATGCGAAGGTTGCCAGTAGTTCCAACGACAACACGGTGACGCTCACGTATTCCAACAACCCGGGAACCAAAAGCCACGGCGACACCACGCCGGCAACGGTGCGCGATTACACCTACCAGCTCATGCTCATGAAGGTCGACAGCTCGAATAACTCCAAGGGCCTTCAGGGCGCCAAGTTCACCATCCAAGCAACTGGTGCCGATGAGGGCGCGGGCACGAAGTACGTGCAGTCCGACGGCTCGCTCGGCGACACGGCCTACGAGTTCACGTCGGGCGCTGACGGCAGCATCGCGGTGAGCGGGCTCGACGCGGGCGAGTACACGGTCGTCGAGACCCAGGCTCCCGATGGGTACAACACGGTGCCCAGCTTCACCTTCCAGATCTATCCCGTTTACAAGGAGGTCACGGGCGACATCGACACGATTCGCGTCCAGACCTCGAACGCCAACGTGTCCGACATCAACGTCTATGACGGCGTGGTCGATCTGGTCGTCAAGGACAAGGCGGGCATGAGCCTGCCCCTTACCGGCCAGGCTGGCGTGACCATCACCTGGATTGCTGGCGGCGCCGTTCTGGCCCTGGGCATCACGCACCTCGTCCGGTCCCGCAAGAACGCCGAGGATAGTGCGGAGTAGCGTGGCGGCAGGTACGTAACGCAGGTTGCAAAGGTTGGCAAGTCGTGGGCCCCGCCGCGTGCGGGGCCCATCTGGTGGGGAGGCGCGTGTGGGCACGCATGCCAAGCACAACGAGAGGCGACGCCGGCTGCCACGGTGGGTGGACCGGCTCATCACCGTGGGGCTCATCCTTCTCGGCGTGGGCCTCATGGTGTGGCCATGGGTGGTCGACATGCTCGAGGAGTACGGTGTAGGTGCGACCATCTCCGAGGTGTCGGCGCGCGTTGACTCGATGCCGGCCGACGAGAAGCAGTGGTACATCGACCAGGCGAATGCGTACAACGCGGTGCTCGCTGGCGAAGAGCCGTCGATTGACCCGTCCCAGATTGTCGACTACGGCGACCAGCTCACGTACGACCGCGACCCCATGATGAGCTGGGTCGAGATTCCCTCCATCGACGTGAGCATGCCCATCTACCACGGCACGAGCGAATCTGCGCTCATGGCCGGTGTGGGCCACCTGGAGGGGACGAGCCTGCCTGTGGGCGGTGAGTCGACGCACTGCGTGATCACGGCTCACTCCGGCATGCGGAACCTCCGCATGTTCGACGACATTCGGCAGCTCGAGCCGGGCGACCTGGTACTGCTGCACACGATGGGCGACGTGTACGCCTACCGGGTGACCTCCTCGGAGGTGGTGCTGCCCGACGAGACCTCCTCGCTTGCAATCGTTCCGGGGGAGGATCTGCTCACGCTGGTGACCTGCACGCCGTATGGCGTGAACGACCACCGGCTGCTGGTGCACTGCGAGCGCACGGATTACGTGCCCGAGGAGGCGGAGGAGCAGGCTGCCGTCACGGAGCGCCACTGGGGCGCGCGCGAGTGGGCAGTCATCGTGGTTGTCGTGGCGCTTGCGGGCGTTGCCGTGGACGTGGTTGTGCACCGCGCTCGCAAGGCGCGAGGGTCCCGGTAGGGGATGCGGCCTCAGCCGGGCGTCCGCGTTGCTCAGCGGGGGACCGCAGCGCCCGGCCCCAGGGGTCGTAACTCCCCGAGGCTGCATAAAAGTGCTCTATTGGACGGCGATTTCGGAACTGCTGCATAAAAGTGCTCTATCGGACAGTGGCTTTTGTGCTCCGACATAAAAAGTTAAATCATATATACAGTATTATGTATATTAAGTACAAAGTATAGCAAATATTGTAAATATAGTTTGATATTTGATACCGAAGTAATTTTGGTGCTGTATGATAGAGCGTTTTTGTGCAAAGGGCCGCAAAACTCCGTCCGATAGAGCACTTTTATGCAGCTGTTCCTCTGGAACTACTGCGCCAGCCGCCGGCCGCAACAATAACGCGTCCGTCGCCGTCCCATCTGGCTGGCATGGGCAGCGGCGGCCGAGTTGCGAGCGCTACGGCCGGCGCCCGGGAGGCCGGGGTGTGCTGGCGGCCAACTTCTAGCCAAGTAGCGAAACAACGTTGATAGCGGTCACCACGACACCGGTTGCCAGCAGCAGCGCGTTGGTGAGGGGGGAGTTGGCGTGGCGCCCCATGACGTGCTTCGAGCTGGTGAGCCGAATCTGCGTGAAGATCGTTATGGGCAGCTGCAGCGAGAGCAGCGCCTGCGAGAGCACCAGCCCCTGGAATGTGTTCTCCACAAGCAGGCAGGCAAGCGTGGCCAGACCCATGCACAGCGCCACGCCCACGGAAGAGTGGCGGTCGTGGATGTCGTACTCCTCGCCAAACATGCCGGCGCTGATGGTGCCCGCCGCCATACCCGCCGTAACGGACGAGGAGAGTCCCGCCAGGAGCAGAGCCACGGCAAAGATGAGCGTCGCCGCGGATCCCAGGATGGGGAAGAGCGTCGCCGCGGCGGTGGCGAGGTCATCCACGACAACGCCTTGCGTGAAGAATGTCGTTGCCGCGAGGATCACCATCGAGGAGTTGATTGCCCAGCCCACACCCATCGAGAAGAGCGTGTCGAAGAGCTCGTAGCGCAGCCGCTCGCGGATGACCTTCTCGCCCTGCTTCTCGTAGTGGACGCTCTGGATGACCTCGGAGTGCAGGAACAGGTTGTGCGGCATGACCACGGCGCCAAGAACGCTCATCACGATGGCGGCGGAGCCGGCGGGGAAGGCCGGCGCGACCCACGCGACCGCCGCCTGCGGCCAGTCAACGTTTACCAGCGCGAGCTCGGCGAGAAACGCCAGGCCAATAAGGGAGACAAACGCGATGATCCAGCGCTCGATGCGCTTGTAGGAATTGGTGGCCAGCATCGCCACCGAGAAAACGCCAACTATGACGCTGCCCACCCGCACGGGCAGCCCAAAGAGCATCTGGAGCGCAATGGCGCCACCGAGGACCTCGGCCATGGCTGTGGCGACGGTTGCTGCATATGCGGTTGCGAGAATTGCGGTGCCCAGCCAGCGTGGGAAGTGCTTGCGTGTTGCCTCGGCAAGGCACTCACCGGTGGCAATGCCCAGGTGGGCGGCGTTGTGCTGAAGCAGAATGAGCATCAGGGTGGAAAGCGTTACCACCCACAGGAGCGAGTAGCCAAACTGCGACCCAGCCGCCATGTTCGAGGCCCAGTTGCCGGGATCGATGAAGCCAACGGTCACCAGTAGGCCGGGGCCGATGTGTTTGAGAATCTCGAGGCCACCGTGGCCTCCGGTCTTCTCGGCGCCAAATTGCCTGGTCATCTCCTCGCGTATGTCCATGGTTTCCTCCAGATGCGTAGGGGTGCGCCGCCACGCGGCACGGTGAATTATTAGTATCAAGTACCATTATGCACTCTTAGTTGGCATGCTAGTCAAACAACGGGTGGGTCGGGTGTATTTTTCGGCAGCGGCCCGAGGCGCTATGACAGAACGAGACCCTAACACCACTTGCCAACAGGGCTAACGTTTGCTTACGTGCCCAAGACCGTTGCCGGCTACCCTTGTTCTCGAACAACACGCCAGTGACCCCCCTCCTCGTGCGGGCCAAGCCAGGTGACGCAGGCCCTTGCTGGGCCCGTCCCCATGTGCGCCCCGATTCCACTGCTTGGAAACGTGTGCTCTTTTCGCCAAGGGCAGACTGTGCCCGTCCGCACGCGGATCGTCGGGTAACATCGCTCGACGTGCGCCGCACCAGAGGCGCCGCCCTGGGGGAGGAGCACCGCATGACACTGCAGCAACTTCGTTACGTGGTCGAGGTCGCCACGGCAGGCTCGATCACCGCCGCGTCTCAGCGGCTCTTCATCGCGCAGCCGTCGCTCTCCAAGGCCATCTCCGAGCTCGAGGCCGAGATGGGCATCACCATCTTCGAGCGTTCCAGCAAGGGCGTTGTGCCCACCGAGGATGGCACGCGGTTCCTCTCGTACGCGCGGCAGGTCGTCGAGCAGGCCGCCCTCCTCGAAGCCCAGTACAAGCACGGTACTCCGCCGCGCCGCATCTTTGGCGTCTCAAGCCAGCACTACGCCTTCGTGGTCAACGCCTTCGCCGAGCTGGTGCGCGAGCACGGCGAGAGCCGCTACGAGTTCAGCCTGCGCGAGGGGACCACCTTTGGCACCATCGAGGACGTGCGCCTGCAGCGCTCCGAGCTGGGCGTGCTCTACCGGAACAATTTCAACCGAGAGGTGCTCACCAGCGCCATCCGCGACGCCGAGCTGCGCTTCGAGCCGCTCTTCGAGGCCCGTGAGCACGTGTTTGTAAGCCGGACGAACCCCCTGGCTGCTCGTGCGTCTGTGACGCTTGCGGACCTGGCGCCGTACCCGCGCCTCTCCTACGACCAGGGCTCGCGCAACTCGTTCTACTTCGCCGAGGAGCCCCACATCACCGAACAGGTGGACAAGGCCGTTGTGGTCACGGACCGCGCGACCCTCTTCAACCTGCTCATTGGCCTCGACGGGTATACCATCTCCTCCGGCATCCTGAGCGTTGACTTAAACGGCGAGAACATCGTGGCCGTCCCGCTCGAAGATGGAGGCGTGATGGAGCTAGGCTACATCCACCAGCCGCGTCGGCCGCTCTCGCCCATGGCGGAGCGCTACCTCGAGCACCTGAGCGCCTACGTTTCGAAGTACATAGCTTCTGGCTATGGCAAGCGATAGCGCATCGATAGTTCCTTTGGGTTTTCACATGGGGCACCATTTCTCGTGTCAACAACAAGAGAAAGGTAGCCCCATGAGCATCGCATACGACAAGAAGACCCCGCATCGCTTTGACGTGGTTGGCAGCTTTCTGCGGCCCGCGCGCCTGAAGCAGGCCCGCGTCGACTGGAAGGCCGGGCGCATCTCGGCCGAGGAGCTCACGGCCATCGAGGACGAGTGCATCCGCGACCTGGTCGCAAAGGAGAAGGCCGCCGGCCTGGGCGTGATCACCGACGGCGAGTTCCGCCGCGAGACCTGGCACCTCGACTTTATGTGGGCATTCGACGGCGTGGCGCACAAGCCCACCGAGACCGGCCTGCCCTTCCACGATGAGGCGGCAAAGATCGACGACACCTACCTCACCGGGAAGATTGCCTATCGCGGCGGCCACCCGTTTATCCAGCACTTCCGCTTTGTTCAGGCGCTCGAGGACGAGAAGTGCGTGGCCAAGCTCACCATCCCTGCGCCCGCGCAGTTCTTCGAGCAGTTCGCGATGCCCTTCAACCTGGAGGCCACGCGCCGCTACTACGCCAACGACGAGGAGCTGGCTGATGACATCGTGGCTGCGTACCGCGCGTTTATCGCCGACGTGTACGCCGCGGGCTGCCGCAACCTGCAGTTTGACGACTGCTCGTGGGGCATGGTGGTTGACCCGCACGCCGAGCAGTTCTTTGGCACCGACGCTGCCGGTCTTGAGCGCGTGAAGGAGGCCCTGCTCGACGTCAACAACCGCGCGCTGGAGGGCCGGCCCGCCGATCTCACCGTGAACACTCACGTGTGCCGCGGCAACTTCCACTCCACGTGGGCCTGCGAGGGTGGCTACGACGAGGTGGCCGACTTCCTTCTCGCACGCGAGAATGTCGACGCGTTCTTCCTGGAGTTTGACGACGCGCGCTCGGGCGGCTTTGAGCCGCTGGCCAAAGTCCCGGCGGGCAAGAAGGTTGTGCTGGGGCTTGTGACCACCAAGTCGGCGACGCTGGAGGATCCCGAGGCCGTGGTCGCGCGCATTCACGAGGCCGAGAAGTACGTGCCGCTTGAGAGCCTGTGCCTCTCGCCTCAGTGCGGCTTTGCGTCGTGCGAGATTGGCAACAAGCTCACCGAGGATGAGCAGTGGGCGAAGGTTCGCCTGGTGCGCCAGGTGGCGGAGCAGGTCTGGGGGTAGGGGACCGCGACGGCGCTGTTCCCCGCCTCTCTCGGCAAAGAGATGATGCTGCCCCCCGCTGTGGCGCCGATTTGGCGCCGCAGCGGCACCTTCGTACGCAGTTGCTGCCAAAAGTCGCCCTCCGGCGCCGTGGGCTGTCTGAGTCCCCCGCGGCGAAAGCCCGGGGTCGGGTGTTGTCCACGCGCCGTAACGGCCCCCGGGAAAATAGTCGAGTTTTTATCAAATTCTCGACCCATAATAGTTAACCATGGTGTACTCTTCTTTTCGAGTTAAATAAGGCTAACACCTGCGACCCCGACTGCAGCGCAGGAGCATGAGCCGTTGACTCCCGCCGTAGCGTCCGGACCCTCTCCCCGGACCGATCGGCACAATAGGCGCCGCCGACGTTCCCCTTTCTTGCGTCGGCGGCGCGTCTTTCTCAGTGCGATGTTCTCATCACAACAGAAATTTTCGCTACATCGGTAATTCTGGTAATGGAACGGAAAGCTATGGGTACACTACTAGAAGTAAGAGAAGGATAACTTAGATCTAATGGCGCACGAGGCAGGCTTGCCCCACGCGCGACCACACGAAAGGTGGCACATCATGAGCACAATTGAGAAGGTCCACGCACGCGAGGTCCTGGACTCTCGCGGCAACCCCACGGTCGAGGCCGAGGTCACGCTCGTCGACGGCAGCTTTGGCAGGGCGATTGTCCCCTCCGGCGCATCTACCGGCGAGTTCGAGGCCGTCGAGCTTCGCGACGGTGACGGCGCTCGTTACCAGGGCAAGGGCGTCGAGAAGGCCGTCGCCCACGTGAACGGCGAGGCGCGCGAGGCCGTCCTGGGCATCGACGCCCGTAACCAGCGCGCCGTTGACGCGGCCCTTATCGCCGCCGATGGCACCCCCAACAAGGGCAAGCTCGGCGCCAACGCAATCCTGGGCGTGAGCCTGGCAACTGCCCGCGCGGCCGCGGCCTCCGCGGGGCTTCCGCTCTACGCCTACCTCGGCGGCCCCAACGCCCACACGCTGCCCACGCCCATGATGAACATCCTGAACGGCGGCGTTCATGCCGATAACAACGTGGACTTCCAGGAGTTCATGATCATGCCCGTTGGCGCGCCCAACTTCCACACTGCACTTCGTTGGTCGGCCGAGGTCTACCACACCCTGAAGGGCGTCCTCAAGGACGCGGGCCTCTCCACTGGCGTGGGCGACGAGGGCGGCTTTGCCCCCGACCTCAAGACCAACGCCGAGCCCTTCGAGTACCTCATGAAGGCCGTCGAGAAGGCCGGTTTCAAGCCGGGCGAGGACTTCGTCTTTGCCATGGATCCCGCCACGAGCGAGCTCTACGACGCCGCTACCGGCACCTATGTCCTCAAGGGCGAGGGCCGCACGCTTACCAGCGCGCAGATGGTCGACTACTGGGACAAGCTCGTCTCGTCCTATCCCATCATCTCTATCGAGGACGGCCTGGCCGAGGAGGACTGGGACGGCTGGCGCCAGCTCACGGCTCGACTTGGCTCGCGCGTGCAGCTCGTGGGAGACGACCTCTTTGTGACCAACACCGCCCGCCTGCGTCGCGGCATCGAGCTTGGCGCGGCAAACGCGCTGCTCGTGAAGGTCAACCAGATTGGCACCCTCACCGAGACCCTCGAGGCCATGCAGACGGCGCAGCGCGCCCGCTACGCCACGATCGTCTCGCACCGCTCGGGCGAGACCGAGGACACCACGATCGCCGATCTGGCCGTTGCCACCAACGCCGGCCAGATCAAGACTGGCGCACCTGCACGCTCGGACCGCGTGGCCAAGTACAACCAGCTGCTCCGCATCGAGGAGGAGCTGGGCGACGCCGCCGAGTACGCCGGCCGTTCCGCGTTCTACAACATCGCCCGATGAGACAAAGGCGATGAGACAAAGGGACTGTCCCTTTGTCTCACTTTGTCTCATCGAAAGGGCCCCGGATGGCAGCTGCCGTCCGGGGCCCTCGCGTGGGCTAGGTATTCTATCGCGGGGAATGGCGCCGAAAAGAGGGACGCTAATCCGCGATGTCGCTGTCGAGCGTGGCGCGCACCGTGTAGTCGGGGAAGGCCTTCTCGACCTCGCTCACAATCTGGTGGTACTCGCCTTGGCGGTCGGGCGACTCAAACGCGATGATCACGTCGAACTCGAGCAGGTGGCGCGTCTCGTCCACGTGGAAGCCGTGGAACTGCAGCACGTGGTCGTGGCTCGCGACGATGCGCCTCACGCGTTCGCGCATGTCGGCGACGGCCTTGCTCGTGTTCCTCGAGTAGATGCCCACGGCGGCGATGATGACCTGGCCGTCCGTGCGCTGGAAGACGTGCTCGGCGATGCGACGCTCGAGCTCGTCGATCTCCTCGGCCGTGGTTGTGTCGGGGACCTCGACGTGGAGCGAGCCAACCCTGCGCTCGGGGCCGTAACTGCTGAGGAATAGGTCATAGACGCCCAGGACGCAGTCCTCCTCGGCAACGATGCTCTTGACCTTCTCGGCAAGCTCCGAGCTCACGCGCTCTCCAAGGATCTGGCTGAGCGTCTGCCAGAGCATCTCGAGACCAGCCTTCACAATGAACGCGGAGATGACGGCACCAACCCAAGCCTCAAGCGAGATGCCGCAGGCCAGGTAGACCACGGCAGCGCCCAGCGTGGAAACCGAGAGCACCGCGTCCGAGAGCGCGTCCTGGCCCGAGGCCACGAGCGAGTCGGCGTTCACGCGGCGGCCGACCGACTGCACATGGCGGCCGAGAAGCACCTTGGCCACGACGCCGGCAGCGACCACTATCAGCGCTGCGGCGGAGTAGTCCGGGGTCTCGGGCGAGATGATCTTCTGCACGGACTCCACGCCCGAGGTGATGCCGGCGTACAGCACGATGACCGAGATGACCATTGCCGTGAGGTACTCGATGCGCCCGTAGCCCATGGGGTGGCGCTTGTCCGGCGCTCGTCCGGCGAGCTTGGTGCCCACGATCGTGATGACCGAGGAGAGCGCATCGGATAGGTTGTTCACGGCGTCGAGGGTGATGGCGATGGAGTTCGAGAGAACGCCCACCGCGGCCTTGAATCCGGCGAGCAGCACGTTGGCCACGATACCGAGAATACTGGTGCGGACGATGGTCTTCTCGCGATCTGTGGTGGGGATGGGCGAGGATGCCTGGTCCTCCCTGGTGTCTTTGTCCTGCTCAGTGCTCATTGTCTATCGCTTTCTTTCATCTGTGCGCAAGCGGTGGTTCCGGTTGTCTCGCCATCGCGCACGCTGGCAATCACCTTGGCCAGGAGCCGCCTGAGCTCTGCTGCCTCGTCCGCCGAGAGGCGCACGCGGCACGCCATCGCCGCTGGCACCGACGCCGCGCGGTCACGCAGCGCGCGGCCCTCGGGGGTGAGGCGCGCCTCGAGCACGCGCGCGTCCGCCACGCTTCTCTCGCGCGTGATGTAGCCGCGGTCCTCGAGCTTCTTCAAGACTGGTGTGAGCGTGCCCGAGTCCAGGTAGAGGCGTTCGCCGAGGTGGCTTACGGTGGCCGCGCCTTCCTCCCACAGAACCATCATGCACAGGTACTGCGTGTAGGTGAGGCCGAGGGGGCCGAGGAGGGGCTGGTAGCTGCGGACGACCTCCTTGGAGCAGGCGTAGAGCGGAAAGCACAGCTGGTTGTCAAGGCGCAGCAGCTCGGCAGGGGAGACGCCTGCCAGAGATGGCGCCCCCGCCGGTGTGGTGGGGGCGCCCTGCGGTGACGGCTGCGAGTGCGGTTGGGCTGCCACTAGAGCTGCGCCTCGATTGCGCGCTCAACCTCGTCCATGCTGGCGGTGGGCTCGAAGCGAGCCACGAGGTTGCCGTTGCGGTCGATGAGGAACTTGGTGAAGTTCCACATAATGTAGGCCTTGTCTCCGAACTTCTTGTTGTTGGCCTTGGCAAACTTGTCGAGTGCCGCGGCCTTGAGGCCGCTGCCAAAGCCCTGGAAGGGGCGCTCGGTGGCCAGCGCGGCAAAGAGCGGATCGGCGGTGTCGCCGTTCACGTCGAGCTTCTTGAAGCGCGGGAACTCGGTGTTGAACTTGAGCGAGCAGAACGTGTTGATCTCGTCGTCGGACTCGGGTGCCTGGCCGGCAAACTGGTTGCAAGGGAAGTCAAGGATCTCGAGGCCCTGGTCATGGTGGGCGGCGTAGATACGCTCGAGGTCCTCGTACTGGGGCGTGAAGCCGCAGCCGGTGGCGGTGTTCACGACGAGCAGGACCTTGCCGGCATAGGTGCGCAGGGGGACGGTGCTGCCGTCCTGAGCGGTGACGGAAAAGTCGAGGTAGTTGGTGGTGTTCTCGGATGCCATGATGGCTCCTTCCTCCGGGCGTTTGGGGCCCAGCATTGCGGGTAGCAGATTTAGTATGGCATGGTCCGCCCGCATGGCGACGGGAATAGGTTGGGCGCAACCGATTGTACACAATTTATCGCGACGGCCGGTCGTGCGGGGTGGGCTAACCGTTCGGAATCCGCAGCGCTCGGGCATGCCGCGAGATCTCGCCGTTTAAGAGGGGTTAACCGTTCGGAATCCGCGGCATCTCCGGGCATGCCGCGAAATCTTGCCGTTTAGAGGTGCCTAACCGTTCGGAAAAAACCTAAATGGCGAAATCTGGCGGCAAGATGTTGCTGCCGAGAAGTGCCGCCGAGAAGTGCCGCGTCCACCGCGCCGACAAAAACGGCGCCCCGGCAAAGCCGCGGCGCCGCCAACCACCAGCGAAAACAGAGTGCCGACAGACCCCAACTACGCCCTCGGGTCCGCCACCTGCACAAGCTCGGTGCCATCCGTGTCGTAGTCGTCCATGGCGACGCTGCGGATTGCCGGGTCCTCGTAGGTCGAGTAGTAGTACGTGCGCGTTGCCGCAGAGTATCCACCCGTGTAGACAGTGCGCTCAAAGTCGCCGTTGGTCATCCGCGCCGCGCCATCGATCATCGCGACGCCCCCTAGCTCGTGGAACATGCGGCTCACATTGGCCTTCTCGCCCGACTGCACCGGGTAGTGGGCGTTGAGGTAGGCAATGCGCACAAAACGGGAGGTGGAGTAGTAGTCGCCGGGAATCCCGCGCATGCCGGCACCAGAGCCGTAAGGCAGCAGCTCGGCCTTGTCCCACACCACGTTCTGCGGCAGCTCGTTGGTGACGTTCATGTAGTTGCGCAGGTTCTCGCGGTGCCAGGCAAAACCGGGCTGGTTGGCAAGGACGTCCACGTCGTCGTGGTAGACCTCCATGCCCTGCGCCGTCTGCTCAACAACGATGCTGCGCGTGGCGTCCCCAATAATCCAGTGCAGCAGCGACACCGGGTACTTGTCGTTGATGGGCTTGCCAACGATCACCAGGCTGTCGAGGGCGCGCTCGACCTCGTCGACGGTCGTGAAGTTGGCAACCACCCACAGCGGAAACTCGTAGGCGGCCACGTTTGTCTTGCCCTCCACGGGCGCATCGGCGTACTGCGCGTAGCCCGGGAAGTTGAGGCCGGCCACGCCTAGGCCAGAGGTGTTGGCGCAGTCAAAGTAGAGCGGCATGCCCTCCTCGACGATGCCCATGCCAATAACTGGCTCGCGCATCCCCGTTACGGCGCCAAAAGGCGAGTTTGGCTTGAATCCGCGTGGCGTTACTACCACACGCTCTCCGTACCCGCAGCTCCAGTCAAGGTTGCGCCCGAGGTACATCTGACCCTTGTCGTCCGTGAACCTAACAGCCGTGCACATGACAACGCCTCCTGGTTCCTAGTTGTGGTCTCGGCGCGCCTGCGTGGCGGCGCCGAGGATATCCAAACAAGTGCCTGCTAGTCCATCTCTACCCGCTCTGCGCCGGTTATGCGCAGATTGGCCGAGAAAAACTCGCGTAACGCACGAATGGTCCATGCGGTGTCACGGGTCCCCGCAGTCTCGTAGCTGGAGTGCATTGCCAGCTGGGGCAGGCCGATGTCCACGGCATGCACGCTTACCTGCGTGTTCGAGAGGTTGCCCAGCGTGGACCCGCCGGCCATGTCGGAACGGTTGGCGAAGGTCTGGTACGGCACGCCGGCGTGCTCGCACAGCGCCACAAAGACGGCGCGGCTAAAGGCGTCGGTGGTGTACTTCTGGTTGGCGGCCTCCTTCACCACCGGGCCGCCATTGAGGTGGCAGCGGTTCAAGGCGTCGTAGAGCTCGGCGTGGTTGGGGTGCAGCGCGTGGGCGTTGTCGCAGCTCACGAGGAAGGAGCGCGAGAGGGCACGCAGGTAGTCCTCCTCGTTCATGCCCAGCGCGGCGTTGGCACGCGTCAGCGTGTCGTGGAGCAGCGTGGACATGGCTCCCTGCTTGGTGTTGGAGCCCACCTCCTCGTTGTCGAAGCACGCGTACACGGTCACGCACCTGCGGTTCTTCTCGGCAACAAACGCCTCGAGCGACGCGAAGGCGCACTGCAGGTCGTCAAGCTTGGGGGACGAGACAAACTCGTCTGCCATGCCCCAGACGCAGGGACGTTCGCGGTTCACGAGGAAGAGGTCGCGGGCCAGGACGTCCTCGGGGCTGGCACCAACCTCCTCGGCGACCATGCGGTCGAAGTCCTCCTTGCGCAGACGGCCGGCCGAGAAGAGCGGGCACAGGTCCACGGCCTTGTTGAACGCCTTGCCGTCGTTCACGGAGCGGTTGAGGTGGATGGCCACGCTGGGGATGAGCAGCAGGTCGCGGTCGGGTGCGAAGAGGCGGCTCTCGATGCCGCTGGCGGTGCGCACCAATACGCGGCCGGCAAGCGAGAGCGGCTTGTCGAGCCAGGTGTAGTCAATCATGCCGCCGTAGCCCTCGACGTCGAGGCGAAGGTACTCCTCGGGCCCCTCGAGCACGGGCACGGACTTCACCTTGTAGGTGGGGGAATCGGCGTGGGCCGCGGTCATCTGGAAGTGGTAACGGTCGCGGTCGAGGGCGTCCTCGCCTACGCGGAAGGCGATGACGCTGGAGCCGTTGCGGGTGGTGTAGTACGAGCCGCCGGGCTTGACCTCCCAGGCATCGCCCTCGGGTAGGTGCGTGAATCCGGCCTGGTCAAGGCGGGCGGAGATGGTTGCCGCCGTGTGGAACATGCTGGGGCAGCGGTGGATGAAGTCGATGAGGCGCTCCGAGGTTTCGAGGTCCTCGGCCGTCGCCCCCTCCGCGGTTGGGTGCTTCTCGTCTGGCATGTGCGTCCTCTCTGTTGGTTGGCTCGCCTTGAGCGTAGCACGCGGGCGGGGCGCATGCCGTCGATGCGCTTCCATGGCAATGGCGGCCGGACGGCGTATTGTTCTCAAGACCGCTGTTGAAGCGACACTGCGCTAGATGTTGATGCCAATTTACGTGCAGAAGTGAGGTTGTGTAGTAGTCAGCCGCTGCCCCGAAGGCCTATGCCGGGGATGTTGGTGCGTCTCCGAAAACCCGCGAGGACTGCCAACAGGGAAAACGCGAACGAGTCTTGTCCGCGTAGCCGGGGAAGGGACTTGTCGGAGCCTCCCAGCAGGAAAATAATCCACATATCCTAACTTTTGCACGTAATGTGGGGAGCTTCTCTTGCGCGAGGGGTTATCCGAGGTTGGAAAAATGCGCCGAGTCTAGCTTGGAAGAAAAAAGGTCGCCCGGCACGCTTGGTGCCGGGCGACCTTCATGCAAAATCTCGGCTGCAGATTACGCGATGAACTCGAGGAAGGCGTCCGCCTGGGCTGCCAATGCGGCCTCGTCCTCGGCAGAGAGCGCGAGCGTGCCCGTAGTCCACGACTCGCCGGAGAGGGCGATGCCGGTCTCCTTCTCGGTCATGACCTGCGCACCCACAAAGGTGAGAAGCGAGTCGAGCGCTGCGCGCATCTCGGCGGTGGCGGTGCGGCCGCCGGCGCCCGAGACGGTGGCGCGCATGCCGCCGGCAACGGCTGTGTCGCGGCCCTTGCCAGGAAGCGGCCTGCTCAGCCAGTCAACCAGGTTCTTCACGTGTCCGGGGAACGAGGCGTTGTACTGCGGGCTCACAAACCACACGCCGTCGGCCTGGCGCACCGCCTCGCGCACGGCCGCGACCTCGGGACGCTCGGGGTTCTCGAGGTCCTGGTTCATGAGGGGCAGCGCGGCGTAGTCAAGCCTGCTCACGTTGGCACGGCCCTCGAGCAGCGCCTCGATGCGTTGGGCCAGCTGCTCGTTGAAGCCGTTCTTGCGTAGGGTTCCAACAACGATGAGGACGTTCTTCTCTGCCATGGTTCTCTCCTGTTCAGTCTAATGCATCGACTTGGTAGCGACTCTGTACTAAAATCAGTGTAGCAATATATGAGACTTGTTGAATAACGTTTTTTCTCAATACTAGGTATCAAGTGTGATACCAATGGCCTACCAGGAGAAAGGAGCGGAGACGCATGAAGAGTACGCCAAGGGACTTTGGCGTTTGCCCGTTTGTGACTGCGCAGTGGCTGTTGCAGGGCAAGTGGTCGATCGTGATTCTCCACCACCTCAGCTCGGGCAAGCTGCGCTTTGGCGAGCTCGAGCACCGCATGCCCGAGCTTACGCACTCCACGCTTTCCTCACAGCTCAAGCGCCTGGAGATGGAGGGTCTGGTGCATCGCGAGGTCTTTCCCGAGGTGCCGCCGCGCGTGGAGTATTCGCTCACGGAGGTGGGGGAGGACTTTGTCCCGGTGCTTGCGAGCATCGAGAGGTGGGGCGAGGGCTACATCGAGCACCTGCGCAAGGGGGAGGTTGAGCTGCGTTAGGGGTGCCGCGCGGCGGCGCGCTTGGCGCTAGTCTTTGGCGCCGAGAAGCCCGCTCACCACGCTTACGATGAGCGCCACAAATAGCGTTGCCCAGAACCCCGTGACAACGACACCCATGCCAAAGACGCTTTCGGCAAGGTTGGACGCAAGCGAAACCATAAGCGCGTCAATCACAAACGAGAAGAGCCCCAGCGTGATGACCGTCACGGGAATCGAAAGAATCTTGATGATGGGCTTCACGATTGTGTTCATCACGCAGAGCATGAGCGCAAAGGCCAGGTACGCTGCCCACTGCGGCTGGCCGACTACGTGCGCCGAAGGAACAAGGGCAACCGCGACGAATGACGCTATGGCGGTCGCAAGTACGGACATTAGCGTTCTCATGGCGGCTCCTCGCGTTCCGATTGCTGACGTCTGAGGCTCAATGATACCCGAGGTGACGCCGCGACGCCGGAGGGCACGTTTCGCCCGGGATTTTGCTCCCGGGGAATGGAATCCCGTTGCCCGGGAACAAAATTCCGTTTGGGGCGTGGATACGCCGAGAAGTTCAATTTTTCGTCCCACGGCGAGACGTACAGTGCTAGGCTACCTATAAATTGAACTTCTCGTTCTTAGAAAATGAACTTTTGGACCACGTAGCATTAGTTGCCGAGAAGAGAAATTGAACTTCTCGTACAGCGCCAGGAGGAGGTCCAGAACGGAGGGGTCGTGGGAGACCAGATGCACGCGGACTTCTCGGCACGCCTTGGCCAGGCGATGGACAAGCGCGGCCTTCGCCAGGCAGATCTTGTGCGCATGGCTGCCAACGAGGGCGTCAAGCTGGGAAAGTCGCAGCTCAGCCAATACCTTAGCGGCAAGACCGAGCCCAGGAAGGCAACGCTCTCGTTTCTCGCCAGCGCGCTCGGTGTAAGCGCCGAGTGGCTCTTGGGCGCGGCCGACGCCCCCACACCACAAGAGATGAGACAAAGGGACTGTCCCTTTGTCTCATCCACGAAGGAGAAGGAAACCACCATGCCTCGTCGCCAGTTCAAGAAGTCATCCAAGCTCGACAACGTCCTTTACGACATCCGCGGGCCCGTCTTGGACGAGGCCTATCGCATGGAGGACCAGGGCATCCACGTGCTCAAGTTGAACATTGGCAACCCCGCGCCCTTTGGCTTCCGCACGCCTGACGAGGTCGTGAAGGACATGCAGGACCAGCTCACGGAGTGCGAGGGCTACTCCAACAGCCGGGGCCTCTTCTCCGCGCGCAAGGCCATCATGCAGTACGACCAGCTCAAGGGCATCCCCAACGTGGACGTGGAGGACATCTACACCGGCAACGGCGCCTCCGAGCTCATTCAGCTGGCGATGAACGCCTTCATGAACGAGGGAGACGAGATTCTCGTCCCCAGCCCTGACTACCCGCTTTGGACCGCGTGTGCCACGCTGGCCGGCGGCACCGCAGTGCACTACATCTGCGACGAGAAGGCCAACTGGTATCCCGACATCGAGGACATTAGGAGCAAGGTCACGCCGCGTACCAAGGGCATCGTCGTGATCAACCCCAACAACCCCACGGGCGCCCTGTACCCACGCGAGGTGCTGCAACAGATTGTGGACGTGGCGCGCGAGAACCAGCTGGTCATCTTTGCGGACGAGATTTACGACCGCCTGGTGATGGACGGCAAGCAGCACGTCTCCATCGCGAGCCTTGCGCCGGACCTCTTCTGCATCACGTTCAACGGTCTCTCCAAGAGTCACATGGTCGCCGGTTACCGCATTGGCTGGATGAGCCTCTCCGGCAACAAGCGCATTGCGAAGGACCTCATCGAGGGCATCAACATGCTGTCCAACATGCGTCTGTGCTCCAATGTGCCGGCGCAGTCCATCGTGCAGACGTGCCTGGGCGGCATCCAGCGCAGCCAGGGGCTTCTCGTCCCCGGCGGGCGCATCTACGAGCAGCGCGAGTACGTCTACGAGCGCCTCTCCAACATGGACGGCGTCACGGTGACCAAGCCCGAGGCGGCGTTCTACATCTTCCCGCGGCTTGACCCCGAGAAGTTCAACATCACCGACGACGACCAGTTCGCGCTCGACCTGCTCAAGGACGAGCACGTCCTTATCACCGCGGGCAAGGGCTTCAACTGGGAGAAACCCGGCTACTTCCGCATCGTCTATCTGCCGCGCAAGCACACGCTGCACGAGGCGATGGACAAGCTCGAGGACTTCCTGAGCTACTACCGGCAGTAACTAAGATTGCGTGAGCGACGCACCCCCCAGCGCCACAACAACAAAACTCGTCGTGAGATAAAGGCGTGAGACAAAGGGACAGTCCCTTTGTCTCATCCCCGGAGGAGCTTCTCGGCACGCGGTCAGCTGGCCGCTACCCGTCCCAGCCGTCGTCCCAGCTGTCGCGTGGGGAGTCGTCCCAGTTCTCGTTGTCGGCATAGCGGCCGCCCTCGTCGCCGTAGCCGTGAGACGAGCCGCCATCCCTTGTGGCGCCGCGTGAGAAAAGGGGGTCCTGATCGTCTAGGTAGTCGTCGCGGTCGTACGTGTTGCGCTTGCGGCGTTTCTTCCGGCCAAAGATGAGTCCCATGGCGAGCCCTCCGTTCCGCGATTTGCCTTGCTGAAACGATATCACCAGCGGTTGGCTGCGGCGGCGTTGCGGCTGTGAGGCGCCCCCGCCACCCACGTGCGCAGGCACCGCCGAGAAAAAAACGTGCAAAAGTGAACTTCGGTGGAAGCCGGTGTCCTCCCAAAGGGCAGAGGTAGGGCTGGGCTTTGTCTTGAATGCCTACGAAAAGATCGCCAACAGGCAAAACGCGGCCAACCTTTATCCCGACCACCCCGCAGGTGCCGCCTTGTGCGATGGGCCCCGTGCTTGTGGCCGGTATCGTGCTGGCTGACGGTGGGCGGCCATAGTCCGGTTGCCCCGGCTGCAAAACTGCGACTTAATTGCAGCTTGTGAGGCATGCTGCTGAGAAAAATCGCAGGTAGACGCGTTGCGGCCTTCTCGCAGACTGCAATTAACCCGCGGGCTTTTGTTCCCCGGCAATGGAATCCCATTGCCGGGGAACAAAATCCCGCGGACGGGCGGCATCCGCGCTATACTGGGCAACGCAAAGGGGAGCTGGGACAATGGCCCGGCTGAGAGGCGGCACCAATGCCGCGACCCATCGAACCTGTCCGGGTAATGCCGGCGTAGGGACCAGAGCGCACAGTTCGGGCACCTACGGAAAACGTGGGTGCCTTTTTTGGCACCCGGAAGGGAGGGTGCATGGACTGCTCCGTCGCGATTCAGTTCCTGCCCATGGACGCTCAGACCGACGAGGAGGTTTGCCGCGTGGTCGACGCGGAGATCGCCTACATCGACTCGACGGGCGTCGACTACTTTGTTGGCCCGTTCGAGACCGCCATCGAGGCGGACTACGACACCTGCATGGAGATTGTCAAGAACTGCCAGCTCGTGGGTGCCAAGGCGGGCTGCAAGAAGATGGCCACCTACGTGAAGATCGACTACCGCCCCGAAGGCGACGTGATGACCACCGAGCACAAGGTGGGGAAGTATCACCCTACGGACTCCGAGTTCTCCCAGAAGGCCGAGGAGGTCGCGTAGCCGGTGTCGCGTCAGCAGCACAAGCCGAGAAGCGCTGCCGCCCCGCGTGCTGCGGCCTCCACGTCCTCCGGAGCCGCCACGCGCGCCGCTGCCACAACGCGTGCCGAGGCATCCCGCGCGCGTCGCGTGCTCACGCCGCTCTTCACGGTGGTGGCCCTTCTCGTCGTGTGGGAGCTCGTCGTTGACCTGGGGCTCATTCCCAACTTCCTGCTCCCCACGCCCATCCAGGTGGTACAGGCACTCGTGGCCGACATCGCCCTCATCCTTGGTCACGCGGCAACCACGCTCGTCGAGACGGCCATCGGCCTTCTCATCGGCGTGGCGCTCGGCTTTGCCATCGCGGTGCTCATGGACCGCTTCGAGGGCTTCTACCTGGCCCTTCAGCCGCTCGTGACCATCTCGCAGACCATCCCCACCATCGCCATCGCGCCGCTTCTGGTGTTGTGGTTTGGCTACGGCCTGGCGCCCAAGGTGATTCTCATCGTGATCACCACGTTCTTTCCCATCACGGTCTCGCTGATCTCGGGCTTTCGCTCGGTCGACCCCGACGTCATCGACCTCATGCGCACGATGAACGCCTCCCGCTGGCAGGTCTTTCTCTACGCCAAGCTGCCCGCCGCGGCCGACCAGTTCTTCAGCGGCCTGCGCATCAGCGCCACCTACGCCATCGTTGGCGCGGTGATCGCCGAGTGGCTCGGCGGCAACCTCGGCCTGGGCGTCTACATGACGCGCGTGCGCAAGTCCTTCTCGTACGACCGCATGTTCGCGGTCATCATTGTCATCTCCGCGCTGTCGCTTGGCCTCATGAAGCTCGTTGACCTGCTGCAGCGCATCTGCATGCCCTGGAAGAGGGTAGAAGGGAACAAACGATAATGACTTCCAAGTCCATGCTTTCCGGCGGCGTCTCTCGCCGCGCGTTCCTCCGCGGCTCCGCTGCTGCCTCCGCCGCACTGGCGCTTGCCGGCTGCGGCCAGGCCGCCCAGTCCGGCTCGTCCGACGCGGCCGCGTCGAGCGATGCATCCAGCTCGTCCAGCGCAAACGCCTCGGGCGACCTCGCGAAGATCTCCTTCGTGCTTGACTACACCCCCAACACCAACCACACCGGCATCTACGTGGCCCAGGCCAAGGGCTACTTCGCCGACGAGGGCCTGGACGTGGAGATCGTCCAGCCGCCCGAGGACGGCGCGGACGCCCTTATCGGTGCCGGCGGTGCCCAGATGGGCGTCTCGTACCAGGACGTTATGGCCAACAGCTTCTCGTCCGACCAGCCCATGCCCTATACGGCCGTGGCCGCCATCATCCAACACAACACCTCAGGCATCATGAGCCGCGCGGCCGACGGCATCACGCGCCCCAAGCTCATGGAGAACCACACCTACGCCACGTGGGACATGCCCGTTGAGCAGGCCACCATCAAGGACGTGGTCGAGGCGGACGGCGGCGACTACTCCAAGATCAACCTGGTGCCCTACAACGTGGACGACGAGGTCTCGGGCCTCAAGGCAAACATGTTCGACACCGTTTGGGTCTACGAGGGCTGGGCAGTCCAGAACGCCAAGGTCCAGAACTACGACGTGAACTACTTCTCCTTCATCTCGATCGATGACGTCTTTGACTACTACACGCCGGTCATCGCGGCCAACGACGACTTTGCCAAGGAGAACCCCGACCAGGTCAAGGCCTTCCTGCGCGCCGTCAAGAAGGGCTACGAGTTCTGTGTCGAGAACCCCAGCGACGCCGCCGACATCCTCTGCGACGCGGTTCCCGAGCTTGACCCCGACCTCGTCCACGCAAGCCAGGACTACCTGGCAGGCCAGTACATTGCTGACGCCTCGTCCTGGGGCGTCATCGACGCCGACCGCTGGTCCAAGTTCTACCAGTGGCTCAACGACCAGAACTTGGTCGAGAACGAGCTTGACGTCACCAAGGGCTACGATCTCTCGTACCTGGAGGCATAGGTGGGCACAGGCGTCACATATGCCGAGAAGCCCCAGGCCTCGGGTGCCGGCGACGCGCCGGCGCTCGAGGCGCGCTCGCTCACGCTCTCGTGGGATGGTCGTGCGACGGTCGTGGACCGGATCTCTCTTACCGTTGCCGCAGGTGAGGTGGTGTGCCTGGTAGGCCGCTCCGGCTGCGGCAAGACGACCATCCTGCACGCGCTTTCGGGCCTCACGCGGCCGCTCTCCGGCCAGGTGCTGCTCCACGGCACAGACATCACCGGCACGCCCGGCCACGTGAGCTACATGCTGCAGAAGGACCTCCTGCTGCCCAGTCGCCGCATCATCGACAACGTGTGCCTGCCCCTGCTGCTGGCGGGCGTCCCCCGTGCCGATGCCCGCGCGAAGGCCGAGCCGCTCTTCGAGCGCTTTGGCCTTGCGGGCACGGAGGAGAAGTGGCCGGTCGAGCTCTCTGGCGGCATGCGCCAGCGTGCGGCGTTCATGCGCACCTACCTCATGGGCGCAGACGTCACGCTTCTGGACGAGCCCTTCTCGGCGCTTGATGCCATCACACGCGTCGAGGTGCGCCGCTGGTTCTGCGATATGGCCCACGAGCTGGGCCTTTCCGCGCTGGTGATCACGCACGACGTGGACGAGGCGGTCTCGATGGCGAGCCGCGTCTACGTGCTTGCTGGGCATCCCTCCGAGGGCGTGCCCAGCCACATTGCCGGCGAGGTGCGCGTTGACCACGGCGCAGGCGAGGGTGACTTTGCCCTCACGCCGGAGTTTCTCGCCGCCAAACGAGACGTGCTCTCGCTCCTGGGATAAAAAAGCGGCGCGCAGCCGATCGAGGCCGCGCGCCGCGTACGCGATGTGCCGCAGGCTCCCGTTGCGGGGCTTGTGGCCGCTTCTTATTTGTTGCCGGCGCTGCTTGTGGTGGCACCGGAGCCGCTCGAGCTGCCTGTCCCGGACGTGGTGGACGTGGAGCTGTTGTTCTTGGTGGTGTCGTTGCTACTAGAGCTGTTCGACGAGTCGCCGTTGGTGCCTGAGCCAGACCCCGTCGAGTTGGTCGTGGAGCCTGTGCCCGAGTTGCTGGTGCCGGAGTTGTTGCTGGTAGTCGAGCTGGAGGTGCTGTTCGAGTCGCCGTTGCCGGTGCTCGAGGACGACGAGCCGGAGTTGGTTGCGGTCGAGTCCGCGGTGCCGCTTGTCGTGTTGGAGTTCGTGTCTGTGGTCTGGGCGGACTCGGACTCCGTGGTCTTCTCGGGCTGGGCCTTTTCCTCGGGCTTCTCGGCCTCGGTCTGCTCCTGGGTGGTCTGGGTCTGCTCGGTGCTTACCGGCTCCTGCGTGCGGCCAGGTGTTGCGCCGATGCCCCTGCCCTGGGTGAGCGCGTAGACGAGAAGCGCCGAGACAAGTACCGCTGCGATTCCCGCCACGATAGACACCACAACAAGGCGGCGCTTGGTCTCGCGGTGCTGACGCTCGCGGGCAGCGCGGCGAAAGCTCGCGGGTGCGATGCGCGTGCCAGAGGGAGCAAACTTGACCGCCGTGTCGTCCGCCGTGGATGTGCCGGCCGAGATGCTCTGCGTTGCCGTTGCGGAGGCCGGGCCTTCCGCGCCATCTTCCGCACCAGCGGGCTGGCTGGCGTCCACGGGGTGGGGCATGAGCGCGGTCTCTCCTGCGGTGGGGGAGGCGGCGGGCTTCTCGGCATCTTGCGCCGTGCCGTCGTCGGTGTTCACGGCTCCCTTGATTGCCTCGGCGGACTTCGAGAAGACGTTGTTGAGCACCGAGGACGAGACCGTAGCTGCGGCCGCGCCCACGATGGCGCCGATGAGCGACCCCGCCACACCTATCTGAGAAGAAAACGCAAACGACACGCCTGCTGCAAGCGCGCTGGCAAGAATCTGCGCAAACGAGAGGTCACCAAACACGCCTCCCGTACGATCACCCTGCTCGTCTTTCTCTGCATCCGCACCGTTGGCGTACGTCTTTGGTTCTTGCGCCAAGGCCCATCCCTCCTTCGGTCGCATCCCCGCGCGGCCCTACTGTTTGGGATACCCGAGTATAGGCTGCGGGCAACGCCTTGCGCCCATCCTCACGAAGAAGAGACAAGCCTTCCCTCAACCCTTAGCGCTGTCCTTGGCAACCTGCCTGCCGACGTTTTGTAATGCCTGCAGGAATCGCGTTCTTGCAGCCCTTCTAGGGTGTGAAGGTTCTCACATCGGGTATGATTGTCGAAGTACCACATCGTTCATCTTCCAACAGATGGAGGTCACACCATGCTCGTCAATGCAACCGCAATGCTTCAGAGCGCCGAGAAGGGCCACTATGGTATTGGTGCCTTCAACACCAACAACCTTGAGTGGGCCTCTTCCATTCTGGACGCTGGCGAGGAGCTGCAGTCGCCGCTCATCATCCAGTGCACCAGCGGTGCCGCCAAGTGGCAGACTTCCTTCAAGCTCGTCGCCGACATGGTGAAGGACCTCGTCGAGGCCAAGAACATCACCGTGCCCGTTGCCCTTCACCTCGATCACGGCTCCTACGAGGCCGCCCTTGAGTGCATCGACGCCGGCTTCACCTCCGTCATGTACGACGGCTCGCACGAGAAGGACTTCGAGACCAACCTTGCCCACACCGCCGAGATCGTGAAGCTTGCCCACAGCAAGGGCATCTCCGTCGAGGCCGAGGTCGGCGGCATTGGTGGCACCGAGGACGGCGTGACCGCCAAGGGCGAGCTGGCCGATCCCGAGCAGTGCAAGGCCATCGCCGACCTGGGCGTTGACTTTCTGGCCTGCGGCATTGGCAACATCCACGGCATCTATCCCGCCAACTGGGAGGGCCTGTCCTTCGACCGCCTGCAGGAGATCAAGGCCAAGACGGGCGACCTGCCGCTCGTCCTCCACGGTGGCACCGGCATCCCCGTTGACCAGGTGAAGAAGGCCATCTCGCTGGGCATCTCCAAGATCAACGTCAACACCGACCTCCAGCTTGTCTTTGCGGCCGCTACCCGCAAGTACATCGAGGAGGGCCTCGACCAGCAGGGCAAGGGCTACGATCCCCGCAAGCTCCTCAAGCCCGGTCGCGAGGCCATCAAGGAGCGCACGGAGGAGCTCATCAAGGAGTTTGGCTCCGACGGCAAGGGCTGGAACTAACGGTTCCACGGGTTCCGCGCCGCGAGTTCTTCTCGCCGCATAGCGTTGCTGAGGCCCGTCCGGCAATGTCCGGACGGGCCTTTTGTGTGCGCAGCGGGTGCTGGGGCTGGCTGATCCGAGCAAACCTGCGGCTTAATAGCAGTGCCGAGAATAGCTGCAAGCCTGCTACCTGCGGTTCTTCTCGGCAGCGGCTCTTGCGGGGTTCTATTAACCCGCAGGTTTGGTTGATGGTGCTTGGCTCGGGTTGCTTGCTTGCCTTGGGCGAGACAAAACATGCAGATTCCGATTGGTTGAGGCGCTCTAAACGATCGGAATCTGCAAGCCGAGAATCTGCAAGGTTGGTCGGAGGCGTCTGGATGCGTGCCTTGCGCCCCACCATTACCAAAGTGTTACGTAACGTTGCAGCGTTGTTTTCGTGCCGTCTCGCCGAGAAAACAATCCGCCCACGGAAGCCATCCAGCCGCTCGCGGGATTTAGGATTGCGCTCAACAAACCCAACGCTAGCCAGAGCGGAGGGGGAGGGGCGCCGGCGCGCAGGGAAGCCGCCCGGCCTGCTCCAGCGTCGGAAGGGGGACGACCGTGGCGGACATGATAGAGATCAAGCACCTCAACAAGTACTTTGGCGACCTCCATGTGCTCAAGGACGTGAGCCTCAACGTCCATGAAGGCGAGAAGCTCGTGGTCATTGGCCCCTCCGGCTCGGGCAAGTCCACGCTCATCCGCTGTGTCAACCGGCTCGAGGAGCCCACGTCCGGCGAGGTCATCATCAACGGCACTCCCCTCACGCGCAAGAACCACATGCAGCTCACGCGCACGTACACCTCGATGGTCTTTCAGCAGTTCAACCTCTATCCCAACATGACCGTGCTGGGCAACCTCACCCTCGCGCCCATCAAGCTGCAGAAGAAGAGCCGCGAAGAGGCGAGAAAGACCGCCATGGAGAACCTCGAGCGCGTCGGCCTTGCCCAGAAGGCTGACGAGTACCCGCAGAACCTCTCCGGTGGCCAGCAGCAGCGCGTGGCCATCGCACGCGCGCTCTGCACCAAGCAGCCCATCATGCTGCTCGACGAGCCCACCTCCGCCCTCGACCCCGAGATGGTCCAGGAGGTACTCAACGTGATGGTCGAGCTTGCGCAGGAGAACATCACGATGGTCTGCGTGACCCACGAGATGGGCTTTGCCCGCCAGGTTGCCGACGAGGTCGTCTTCATGGATGACGGCCAGATTCTCGAGAAAGGCACGCCCGACCACTTCTTCGAGCACCCCGAGAACCCCCGCTGCAGGGAGTTTCTCAGCAAGATCCTTCGGTAGGCGGCCGGTGCGGTGGCCGCCCCGGCTGAGCCGGCAGCCCCGCCGCGCCGCGTCTGCCAAACGCCCCACAAAACGGCGTCACCCAGCCTCGGCTGGAGTCCATACATACTCAAACGAGAGGAGAGCACCATGTCCACGCTATCCCGCAGGTCGTTCCTTACCGCATCCCTTGGTTCCGCAGCACTTCTCTCCCTTGGCCTTGCCGGCTGCGCAGATGACGCGGACGACTCCGGCTCCACCTCGACCGCGTCGGCGGGCTCCGAGGAGAACTCCGTCACCAGCGACCCGGGCGTTCAGTCCATCGTCGACCGCAGCGCGCTCAAGTGCGGCATCAAGACCGATGTCCCCGGCTTTGGCTACGACGACCCCTCCGCCGGCACCTACACCGGCCTTGAGGTCGACCTCTGCTACGCCATCGCCGGCAAGATCTTCGACATCACGGCCGACGAGGCAAAGTCCAACAAGAAGGTCGAGTTCACGGGCGTGACCGCCAAGACCCGTGGCCCCATGCTCGACTCCGGCGAACTCGACGTGGTGGCGGCCACCTACACCATCACCGACGAGCGCAAGGAGTCCTGGAACTTCTCCGACCCGTACTACACCGACTCCATTGGCATGCTGGTCCTCAAGAGCTCCGGCATGAAGACGCTCGATGACCTGGACGGCAAGATCATCGGCATCGCGCAGGGCGCAACCACCAAGGACACCCTCACCCAGATGCTCAAGGACCAGGGCAAGGAGAACCTCAACGTGACCTTCCAGGAGTTCCCCGACTACCCCACGCTGTCCGCGGCACTCTCGTCCAACACGATTGACGTCTTCTCCGTTGACCGCTCCATCCTGCGCGGCTACATGGACGATACGAACGAGCTGCTCTGCCCCGACATCGTCTTTGGCACCCAGGAGTACGGCGTTGCCACCAACAAGAACGCGACGGAGCTCACCAAGCTGGTCAACGACCTCATCGACGAGTACAAGGACAACGGCGAGCTGGACAAGCTCCTCGAGGCGAACGGGCTTCAGAGCGCCTAGTGGTGCCAGCGCACGAGAGGTGACGAGGAGGGGATAGGGATGAACGGGCTTTTCAGCGCAAGGAGGTGGTCGGTGACGCTGGCCGATTCCGCCGCGCTCTGGCAGGGCTTCTTCTTCACTCTGCAGGTGGCGCTTGTCGGCCTGGTCGTGGCGTTGGTGGTTGGTACCATCCTGGGCACCTTCTCCACGACCCGCTCGCGCGTCCTGCGCGGCATTGCCCGCGTGTACGTGGAAATCTACCAGAACACGCCCGTTGTGGTGCAGGTGTTCTTTATGTACACAGCCGGCCCGCAGGTGATCAAGGCCATCACGGGAGCGCAGACCATCACGAGAATCGCCCCGTTCGTGCTTGGCGTCGTTGGCGTTGGCCTCTACCACGCGGCGTACGTCGCTGAGGTCATCCGCACCGGCATCGAGGCCATTCCTCGTGGGCAGATGGAAGCGGCTCAGTCGCAGGGCTTCTCGCGCGTGCAGGCGTATCGCTACATCATCCTGCCGCAGACGCTTCGCATCATCTTGCCGCCCCTCGCCAACCAGGCGCTCAACCTCGTGAAGAACACCTCCGTGCTCGCCCTTATCGCCGGCGGTGACCTCATGTACCAGGCGGACGTCATTGTCTCCGAGACGGGCTACCTGCAGGGATACATCCTGTGCTGCGTGATGTACTTCATCATCTGCTTCCCGCTTGCCATGCTCGTCACCTGGCTCGAGCGTCGGGCCAAGGAGCCCGGCGGCCGAGCCGGTGGCCAGCGTGGCGAGAAGCCCGGGCGCGGTGGTGCCCCGAGCGCGACCAAGGGGGAGGTGGCGTAGCCCATGGAGATCTTCACTGCCGACAACGTCACCTTCATGCTTCAGGGCCTCGTCAACACCATTATCATCGCGGCGTCGTCGATTCTTCTCTCCATCCTGGTGGGCACGGTTCTCGCCCTGGTGAAGACCTACTGCACCGGTAGGCTCCGCCCGCTCGCATGGGTTGTGAGCGCCTACATCGAGCTGTTCCGCTGCACGCCCAACCTGCTGTGGATTCTCATCTTTCGCTTCACGCTCAAGGGCAGTGGTGTGGCCATCTCCATCGCTGTCTTCACGACGTTCACCTCGGCAGTCATGGCCGAGATTGTGCGAGGCGGCCTCAACGCCATCCCGCGCGGGCAGTTCGAGGCCGCGCGCAGCCAGGGCTTTGGGTTCTTTGGGATGATGTGGCACATCGTGTTGCCACAGGCGTTCCGACACATTGTGCCCGCGCTCTTCAGCCAGTGCACAACGGTCATCAAGGACACCTCGTACCTGCGCGGCATTGACGTTCACGAGTTCATGCGCAACTCTGCCGTGGTCATGGGGCAGGCGGTGACCCTGCCACAGATTCTGCTGCTCTACGGCTTTGTGTTCCTGACGTACTTTGTCCTCAACTTCTGCATCTCGCTTGCCGTCCGCGCGTATCAGCGGCGACTTGTGGCGGCCTAGGAGGGAGCATCGGAATGGCTGAGACACGCGATGCAACGGACGCCGAGGCGACTGCGCGGCAAGACTGCCCCGTGGTGGTCTCCATCTCTCGCGACTATGGCGCCGAGGGCCACGAGGTGGGTAAGCTCCTCTCGGTTAAGCTGGGGATTCCCCTCTATGACAACGAACTTCTCGTGCGCGCTGCCCTTCGCACGGGCTTCACCGAGGACCAGCTGGCGGCCTATGACGAGAAGGTCCAGGGGCGGCCGTTGGCGCTTCTGCCTTACGTGCCGCTGGGAAAGGACATCGACTCCGACAAACTCTTCACCGCCATGCGTCAGGTGATCTTGGACCTGGGACTCACGCGCAGCTGCATCATTGAGGGGCGTCTCTCGGACTACATTCTGCGCGGCAATCCCAATCTCATAAAAGTGCTGGTGACGGCCCCCATGGCTGATCGAGTGCGAATCGTGAGCGAGAAGCGCGGGCTATCAGAGCGCGAAGGCTGGCGGCTTGTCCACCGCAAGCAGCGGGAGCGCGAGGAGTTCTATGCACACTACTCCGGCGGTAGGTGGGGCCTCCATACCGGGAAGGACCTGGTGGTGAGCAGGTCGGAGTTTGGGCGCGAGGGCTGCGCGGAGATCATCGCCTGTGCGTACGAGGTCAAGCTGGGTCAGGCGCAGGGCCGCTGACTGTGCAGGGCCGCTGGCCACGGTTGCGGGCGGCAAAACTGCGGTTTAATTGCAGTGCCGAGAAGGGCCGCAGGCCGTCTACCTGCGGTTCTTCTCGGCAGCTCCTCTTGCGGACTGCAACTAAGCCGCAGTTTTCTCGGCGGCGCCAGTGGTGTTGGCGGTGGTCATGGCGGCGTCAGCGACGGTGGATTGGGGACCCGGGGAGCGAGCGGAATACCGCCAGGGTGTCGGTTCGAAGCACAAATGGTTTCACTCGACGCATATGTTCAAGCAGCCATTTGGATACCTTTTGGAAACCCACTCAATGCGGAGCAAGTTTACTATTTGTCCATCAGTTGGACAAATAGTAAAAAGGTGACATTATGGGGTTTGTGGCCGAAGAGGTGTCGCGCGATGGTCTGGGAAGCCTTCAAGAGGAGCTTACCCCAATAAACATTCGCTCCGCTGGAGTTGCAAGTATGGGTGGAGCGGAATTCGATTTCAAAACTGCCCCCTGCATACGGAGGGCTCTAGTTGAATACGCCGAGAATGGTTACTATGCGTTCACATGGCCCATTGATGGCTACCGCGATCGCATCGAGTGGTGGATGGCCAACGCTCGCAACTGGGAGATTGATGGCGCATGGGTTGTTCCTACACTAGGGACGATTTTCTCCGTTGCAACCTGCTTGCGAATGCTACTCGGACCGCAGGATTCAATGATTGTTCAGCCGCCTGTCTACTATCGTTACGAGCAGGCAGCGACTCGGCTTGGCCTCAAGACCGTCTACAATCCTCTTATCGAGGAGAACGGATACTACCGGATGGACCTTGCCGGTCTTGAGCGGCTGATGGCAGATGAGCATAACAAGCTGCTCGTCATCTGCAATCCCGCAAATCCGGTTGGACGCGTCTGGACACGCGACGAGTTAATGTCCGTTTCGGAGCTCTCGCGCAGGTACGGGACAATTGTCGTATCCGATGAGATTTTTGCAGAGGTTACCTTCCAAAGACACGAAACGGTCCCTTATGCGTCGCTTGGCCCTGGGCGTAATAATGCCATCGTCCTCACGTCAATCGGAAAGTCGTTCTCGTGCACCGGCCTCAATTTTGCCAACGCAATCGTTCCGGATGATGCTCTTCGCGAGCGTTTCGAGGCACAACGTACCCGCGACCACTTTGGCAGCATCGACCCATTTGGGCGCCAGGCGCTTATGGCTGCCTACACTCCCGAGGGACTTGCGTGGCTCCGCGAATGCGTCTCATACATGGGGGAAAACCGCAGGATTATTGCCTCAGCAATCGAGGACGGGGGTTTGGGATATGTCTATCCGACCGAAGGGACCTACGTATGCTGGGTGCGCTGGGATGGAATTTCGCTTGAGGGAGAGGAGCTCAATTCCTTCTTCGAGCGCAAGGCGCTACTGGAAGTGGAGCAGGGGTCAGAATACGGCAGGCATCTTGAACGCTATAGCAGAATTAACATCTCCGGTCGACACCAGCAGACGTGTGAAGCCATGGAGCGTTTGAAGGCCGCCGTGTCTTGCTGTGGATTTCGTAAAAAGGGGTAGCCATGTCACATGAAGGCTTGCAGTACACGCACATGACCCGCGGCGAAGCATTCGAGATGCTTGACAGACTTGCGTGTGGCATTGCCCTCGTCATGGGCTCTTCGTGCGAAACGCTCGTCCAGGAGGTCATCGGGAAAACCTTCACCGTGCTTTCAATCTACAATGGACAGATTTCTGGACGCCAGGTGGGTTCAACGCTTTCCATCTACGGTGTTGACACGACATACGATGATGGCGATCAGGACTTCGATCCGTTTTTGGACATTAACTGCGAGGCGGTCCACACCGCTGACGGAAGACTCGTCAAGTCATCCACGTGGCTTATCAGGGGGGACGGCTACGTAATGGCCATAGGTGTCAACGTAGACGTAACGGAGCTGACTCGCGCCGCGGACCTGCTTGCCGGGATGGTCAAGGTCGGCGGAGAGCTCAGGGACACTCTCTATCACAGCACTTCGCAGGTCTCTGAGGATGCGGATGCCCTTGTCGACGATTGTTTGCAACGTCTGGGCAAACCGGTTGAGGCCCTCTCTAAGACTGACCGGGTAGAGCTTGTGAGACTGCTCGAGCAGAGAGGCTTTTTCGAGTACCAACGTTCAGCCGCAATGCTTGCTGCACGGATGGGCGTCTCGAAGAGCACTATCTACAACTACCTTAAGGAACTTTCCTAGGCTCCGAGCCATTAATCGACAAGACAACCAGCCAGCCACCGCTTGTTTCGTACTTAGAAAGATTGTTTAAGAGATGGATAAATAGTCCAATTATTTGTAATGAAAGGTGCACATTCTTTCTGAACAGCATGGTCAGGCCCGTTAAGGGGGATGGACATGATCAAGTACATAGCAAAACGAGTTGGCTTCGGGGTACTGACAATCTTTGTCGTTGCCACGCTCACATTCTTCCTCATGAACATGGTTCCGGGAGGTCCTTTCACTTCTGATAAGCTTTCCGAACAGGCGCAGGCGCTCATTATGGCAAAGTATGGCCTTGACCAGCCCGTTCCGGTTCAGTACGTTAACTACCTTGGCAGGCTAATCCATGGTGATCTCGGCACCTCTATCGTGAACGTTGGCTATTCGGTTAACGACATCATTGCCGACAAGTTTCCCGTTTCCTTCAGCGTAGGGATTATTGCCATTATCCTCAGCTGTCTCATTGGCATTCCACTCGGCATCCTTGCTGCTTATCGTCGTGGAAGCGCGATGGATCGTGTCATTACGTCTCTCTCAAGTCTTTTCTCCTCGCTTCCTGGCTTTGTTCTAGCGGTTATCCTGCTGTACGTATTTGGAATGGTTCTCCATGCGCTTCCGACCTCTGGCCTTACAAGCTGGCAGGGATATGTTCTGCCAGTGTTGGCGCTCTCCGCAGGCCCAAGCGCGATTCTCTCCCGCATTACGCGTGCATCGCTCCTTGATGTACTCTCGCAGGATTTCACTCGCTTTCTCAAGGCAAAGGGCATGAGGACCAAGGTGATTCTCTTTAAGCACGCCCTGCGCAATGCCGCCATCCCCATTGTGACTACTCTGGGGCCGCTTGCAGCCGGAATCCTGGTGGGCAATCTCGTGGTGGAGACGGTCTTCTCCATACCTGGGCTTGGATCCTATCTGGTCAAATGCATCTCACAACGCGATTACCCCGTGATCATGGGAACTACCATCTTCTATACCGCATTCATCATTGTGATTCTTCTCCTGGTCGACATCGTGTACTGCGTCATCGATCCGCGAATCAAGCTGGATGAGGAGTAAACCATGCAGTCGGATACTAAAGCCGTTCGTCCGGCATCCGTCGCCGGGATAGAGCTTCTCCCAGATGACTTCGATCCGGTGCCCCTTGGAGTGAACGTTGGCTCAGAGATTCCGGTTGAGGAGTCCATAGCTCGCCGCCGCATACGCGTCTTTTGCTCGAATAAAGTCGCTGTGTTCGCGCTTATTCTCCTGGTGGTCGTCGCAATCTTTGGCTTCCTCGGGCCGCTTACGCAGTCTGCAAGTTACGACCAAGTATTCCGTGGAGAGGAGAAACTCGCCCCTTGTGCTACCCATCTCTTTGGTACCGATGAGATGGGGCGGGATATGCTCGTACGATGCATGTACGGTGTTCGCATCTCCCTGTCGGTTGGTCTCATTACCGCAGCTGCGGTCCTTGTAATCGGATGCGCGTATGGTTCACTTGCTGGCTACTGCGGAGGCCGGGTGGACTTGGTTCTTATGCGCATCGTCGAAATAGTTGACTCACTGCCAGCCCAGCTCGTCGTACTCCTCATGGCGATTACCCTGAAGTCTCCCATTGATACTCTCTTTGAGGGACTTCCCGATTCATTCATTACCCAGGCGGGGAGTGGCATGTTCTGTATCCTAATCGCTTTCTCCTTGCTCTACTGGACGGGGCTTGCACGCATCGTTCGCAGCTCAGTTCTGCAACTTAAGAACGAGGGCTATGCCATGTCAGCACGCTCGATGGGCGCCAAAGGCCCCTCTGTTGTCTGGCATCACCTGCTCCCCAATAGCCTCTCGCTCATCGTGGTCGAGGTAACACAGCTCGTGAAGGATGCCATATTCAGCGAGGCCTTCCTCTCGTTTATTGGAATGGGTGTCTCTGTACCGATGGCGTCGTTGGGAACGCTTATTAATAATGCGCGGACGAACATGTTGCTCTATCCCTACGAAATGATTGAACCGACCATCCTTATCTTTGTAATTACTTGGTCGCTGTACGTCATCGCAGATGCCCTTGAGGACGCCTTCGACCCACGTATGCTTTAAGGAGCTAGAAATGGCAAAGCAGACAGAAGCAATACGTGCTCAGGGGCCTCTTTCGTCCACAAGGCGGGGCCAGCCTCTGCTCCAGGTAAGAGACCTCCGCGTGAGTGTCAATTCGCGTATGGGGAGCTATGACGTCATTCATGGCATTGGCTTTGATGTTGTTGCCGGAGAGATTCTGGGTATTGTTGGGGAATCGGGATGTGGCAAGAGCATTACCATGAACGCCGTGATGGGCCTACTACCATCAAACGTTCGGGTGACTTCTGGGAAGGTGGCATTCAGAGGCATCGACCTTGTACAGGCGGGCGAGCCACTCATGGAGCAGCTACGCGGTGGTGACCTTGCCATGGTGTTCCAAGATCCCATGACAGCCCTGGATCCCCTCTACCCAATTGGAGACCAAATACTCGAGGCCATCGAGCGCCATTCCGGCGCGCGTGGAAATGAGGCGCGCGAGGTAGCGATAGAGGCATTGCGTAGCGTTGGGCTCTCGGAACCCGAAAAGAGACTTTCCCAATATCCATTTGAACTATCCGGAGGTATGCGTCAGCGCGTTATTATCGCCATTGCCCTGTGCTGCCGCCCAAGTCTCCTGATTTGCGATGAACCCACCACGGCGCTTGACGTAACTATTCAAGCAACGGTTCTTGATCTCATTCGCGAACTTCACGAGCAGCTCGGTAATTCCGTGGTGTTCATTAGCCACAACATGGGTGTCATCGCCTCGCTGTGCGATCGCGTGACGGTCATGTATGGAGGGCAAATTGTCGAACGCGGCACGGTAGACGAGATTTTCTACCAAACGGCCCATCCCTACACTAAGGGTCTCCTTGCCTGCATGCCTACGCTCGAGACCCCCCGCGAAGAACCTCTTGTGCCCATTCGGGGTACGGTGCCCGACCCTCGCTCCCAGGTCGTGGGTTGCCCATTCTCTTCGCGCTGTTCGAAACGCATGAAGATTTGTATGAGGGAGATGCCTCCCGAGTTTGTTCTTGAGGGTCAACATTCATGTGCCTGTTGGCTCTGCATGTCAGAAGGGCTCTCCTCAGAGCTCCTGAGAGTTCCGCCCATATCCGCCCAGATCTCCAAGGAGGAGCAGCGATGACTACAGACGCCTTTGGAGTGCCGCTTCTGAGCGTGCGCGGGCTCACCAAGGTCTTTCCCGTTCGGGCTGGCCATCACAAAAAGATGGTTCCCGTTGTCGAAGGAGTGTCCTTCGACATCATGGGAGGTGAGTCGTTGGGGCTCGTAGGTGAGTCTGGCTGCGGCAAGACCACCGTTGGTCGTACCATAGTTGGCCTTTATGAGCGTGATGGTGGCGAAGTGCTTCTGCATGGCAAGAAGACGAGTAAGAGCGGCGATAAGGCTCTCAGCAAAAGTGTCCAGATGGTCTTTCAGGATCCCTACACGTCACTCGATCCGCGCCAGACAATCGCCGATATTCTTGCAGAACCACTACGACTTCAAAAGGTGGCGCCAAAGTCTCAGTGGCGCAGGCTTGCCGGCGAGGCTGTAGAACGAGTGGGCCTTGAAGCGGACTGTCTTGACCGATACCCATTTTCGTTGTCGGGCGGCCAGCGTCAGCGTATTGCCATTGCGCGTGCACTCATCTCGAATCCGAGTTTGGTCATTTGCGATGAAGCCGTCTCGGCGCTTGACGTCTCCGTCCAAGCTCAGGTATTGAACATGCTTGCAGAGCTTCAGGCTCAGACGGGTGTTGCATATCTCTTCATAAGTCACGACCTTGCAGTAGTACGTCATCTCTGCACGAGAATCGTCGTCATGTACCTTGGCCACATTGTCGAGGCGGCCTCAACTGATGAGCTGTTTTCGCAACCGCTGCATCCCTATGTTGAAGCGTTGCTGTCTGCAGTTCCCGAGCCGGATCCTCGTCGTGCCCGTTCCAAGCACAGGATTGTCCTGGAGGGGGAATTGCCGGCTCTGACCAGTCTCCCCAGGGGGTGCATCTTCTGCACAAGGTGTCCCTATGCGACCGAGCGGTGCCGTCAAGAGCGACCCGAGCTTCAGGAGCATCGTCCCGGGCATCTTTGTGCTTGTCTGCGTGCGGACGAGCTCCAGCTCGTGGGCGCTTGATACATCAGGGTACTTGCGTCGCAGGTAACGTCTGCGGCGTTTTGTAGGAACAGTTATACGGTCGTAAAGCGGTCGTAAACCGCAAGGGAGGAAGGAAACACCATGGTCAACACAGCTATCACTAGGCGCAGCTTCTTGGGCGGGGCAACGGCCGCATGTGCAATGGGCGCCTTGGTTGGGTGCGGAACGGGGACCGGCACGAGTGAAGAGAAGAATGCCTCGTCACACGATATCAATTCCTATGTGGTCTCCTCCATCGCGACTCTCGATCCGCAGAACGATTCGAACTCTGACGATCGCGAAATTACGGGGCTTCTCGGCGAGGGGCTCTTCCGCTACTCCTCCGATGGCATCACACCTGAGCCCGCTTTGTGCAAGTCCTATGAAGTGTCTCAGGATGGCCTGACCTATACCTTTACGCTTGCGAACTCCAAGTGGCAGGATGGGACCGATGTTGTTGCGGGCGACTTCGTCTATGCAGTTAAGCGTCTCTTCAGTCCAGAGCTTGCCTCCGAAAACGCCAACAGCTACCTGACGTACATAAAGGGCGCTGCTGAAGCCTATAGTGGGGAAGGCTCGGTAGATGATATTGCCGTCTCTGCCCCTGATGATGCGACCTTCGTGGTTACTATGGCCTCCGTGCTTCCCGAGGTCACGGTGAAGGCCTTTTTTACTGGCTCCTTCCTCTATCCCATGAACCGGAGTGCCATCGAGGAGGGCGGCGATGGCTGGTCAACCAACCCTGAGACGCATCTTTCCAATGGGCTTTACAAGCTTTCGGAGTTTAATCCCGACGAGTCTGTGGTCATCGTCAAGAACGAGGCATATTCTGGTACCGCGAGTACCACGGCTGACAAGATTACTTTCAGACTCTTTGCAGACAGCTCTGCCGCTGACGTTGCAATGAGTAACGGCGAGATTGACGTCTACAAGTATATTGGGGATAGTCTTGTCTCACAGCTGGGAGACAACATTCAGGTCGTGGACAGCGAGCAGCTCTCCACCGCATCTCTCTTCTTCAATTGGGCATGCAAGCCGCTTGATGATGTACGCGTTCGTCAAGCTATCTTCCTGGCTGTTGACGCTTCCTACACCAATGACACCCTGGAGAGTGGGAATGCCACCATCGCTCGCGGTGCCGTTGGTGATAAGTTCTCTGATCCTAACGGAGGTTCATTCCGTACGAGCAGCAACTCTCTGGTCGAGGACTTTGACGACAGCAAGTTGGAGGTGGCCAAGGAGCTTCTTACTGAGGCGGGCTATCCAAATGGTGAGGGTTTGCCAAGTCTTGTTTACCTTACGACCAACACAACGCGCGGTAATGCGCGTGCCGAGTTCTTCCAAGCCATGTTGAAAGACAATCTTGGTATTCGTGTCGAAGTCGGCTCTTACGATATCCCCACTTATCTTTCGATGCTCTCCGGTTCTGATTACGCCTTTACGTATGCCACTCAGGATGCTTCATGTGATAACGCTGAAGAGGTGCTCTCCTTCTATACCACCTCAGGCGAGCAGTTTGGCATCTCCATTCCCGAATACGATGACCTTATGAGCAAAGTTACAACTGAGACTAATCCACAGGAGCAGTCTGATCTTCTCCATCAGGCGGAGGAGGTTCTGATAAAGGATAACTATGCGTTCCGTCCTGTGCTGTATGGCTATAACGTTACCGGCTATGGCAAGGACGTTCAGAACATCGTTTGCGATCCTACGGGAACGACGCTCTATCAGTTCATGACAAAGACAAGCTGGTAGGCGAAGCGGACAATCCGAGAGGCAAACGCAATATGGGCAGGGAAGGTTGAAGTCTCATGACAGCCTTTGATAATTTGAATTCGTCAGAGTGGGTAGAGCCGGCAGCTGAGACGATTTCCCTTCCGCTTGCCCATGGAGCGGACTTCTCAGAGCTTTTCTTCGAAGACAAAAGGGAGACGCGCATCTCGTCCAATGGGCGTCACATCGTTGCATCGAGCACAACGCATATGACCGGCGCAGGCCTCTACCTTATGAGTGGCACCGTTACGCGCTATGGCTACACCAATCGTCTCGATGCGGCTGGGCTTGAAGCGCTGGCATCGAGACTGGGCGGGCTGGCTCCTTGGCGCGCGGGGGCCAAAGTGGCTACCGCATTGCCAACCGAGGAGCGGGTCTTTGCGCCGCACAACACGGTGCTGAGAGATCCTGCGGACGTTCCTTCATGCGAGAAGGCGCTTCTGCTTAATCGGGTCTGTGACGAGGCGCGAGGCTTCTCTCCTAAAATCGTTGAGGTACATGCGGACTATCAGGATCGAATACAGAACGTCGCAGTCATCAATTCGGAGGGACTTCTCGCGCGCGAGCGTCGTGTGATTACTACTTTGCGGCTCTTCGTCACTGCCTCGGACGGCGGCCAGATGAATGCTGCCTGGAATAACTTTAGCTCGGGGCATGGATTCGAGTATCTAGAAGATGATGCTGAGCGCTCAAAGATGATAGTCTCCACCTGCAAGAGTGCCATAAACGGGCTTATGGCACGTCCGGTGTCCCCGGAGGTTATGCCAGTCGTGGTCGATTCTGGTACGTTCATCCACGAGGATTGCGGTCATCCGCTTGAGTCTACTCACCTAGTGGGTGGCACGAGTGTTTTTTATGGAAAGATTGGACAGCAGGTTGCGAGCCCACTGGTGACGATTGGGGACTCGAGCGCTTGGCCGGAGCTCTGCGGATCATTTGCCATGAGCGACGAGGGCGTTGAAGCTATGGATAACGTCCTTATTAAAGACGGCATCCTACGCGGCTATATGGTCGATCGCCTGGGTAGCCGTCAGCTTGGTATGCCGCAGACCTCGGCCGGCAGGCGTCAAGACTATCGTTTCGCTCCCGTGGCGCGAATGTCTAATACATACCTCAGGAAGGGAACGACGCCTACTGCGGACATAATTCCTTCGGTTTCGCATGGCTTGTACGTGCGTGAAGTTGGCGGCGGAAACGTTAATCCCACCACCGGAAACTTCAACTTCCTCGCCGTGTCTGGCAACATTATCGAGAACGGCGAACTTACATATCCGATTTCCAACATCAATCTGTCCGGGCAGAGCATTGACGCTCTTAAGCGCATTGTCGCCGTCGGCGATACTTACTTCCCCGACTCGGGATCGCTGTGCGGTGCCGACTCTGGGCTCATTTACGTTACCGCGTTTATGCCCCGCATTCTTATTGATGGCATGATGGTTGGATAGGAGCGGTCTATGACTGACATATGCGAAAAGCTTGCGAAACTTGCCGCCGAGCATGCTGACGAATGTGATGGCTTTGAACTTGAGGAAAGCTGCGAATCCTGTCTTGAGGTTGTCGCGACTAGTGATTCGCTAGGCGGAACAACCTACGAACTAAATGAAAAGTACATGCGTTGTGCGGGCAGTCGGGTTGGATACGCACGTGCCGAGGGTGATGGGGCAAGCATCGAAGAGCTCGTTGACGAGACTCTGCAACAGTCGCGCATTGTTGACGCGTCAGAGCCGGCGGGGGTTCTCGTGGCGCCCGACAGAGAGGAGGCTGCAGTTCTGCCGGAGGTGCAGGCCCTACCGGACGCTGCCAAGCTAGCTGGGATTGCTCGGCACGCAGTCTCTCTGCTTGAGTCTCGCGCTCGACGCCATCGTGCGGTGCGCTGCATCGTTCGTACGCTTGACCAGCGGAGGCTCGTTTCAAACTCACTGGGGCTCTCTCGAGCCTGCTCTCATCGGCACACCCTTGTCTTGCTCACCTATATCGCCCCAGGGGAACGCGAGATGCACAATGTGGTGGTCAGGAGCTATGCTGAAGATTCCTCTGACATCGACGTTGCGGAACTCGTGTCGCGTGCGATTCTCATGGGAGAGGGGTCGCTTGATGGTGGGACTATCGAGAGCGGTAAGTATCCGGTAGTGATATCGGGCGAAGTCATGTGCCAGATGCTTGTGGGATTCTGGCAGCTCTTCTCGGCTGAGAAAGTTGCAACTGGCCAGAGTTATCTCAATGGCATGCTTGACAAACGCGTTGGCTCAGAAGCGCTGACCATACGTGATGGCTCGGTTCCTCGTTGGGGTGGTCCTGGGTGCTTGGCTATTGACGCCCAGGGAGTTCCGAGGTTGGAGCATGACGTAGTGCGTTCGGGCATCTTCGTCTCGCCCCTTGCTACGGCAGAATGGGCCGGTGAGCTTGGACTTGGCGCATCCACGGGTGACTGTGGTCGCAGGGACACTCTTGGACGAATTGTTCCAAATGACCTTACCGTTGTTCCGGGCAATCTCTGCATTGTTCCCGGCAACAATGACATTGACGCACTATTCTCTGCGATGGGCGACGGTGTATATATTACGGACATCGATGACGTATACCATTCGTTCAATTTGGCATCAGGAGGAATTTCTACACCAGTGCGAGGGATTCGTGTGCGGAACGGTCGTCTTGCTGAGCCACTAAGCGCACTCTCTATCTCCTCCAATCTGAAGGAGCTTTTCGCGAATGTTTCTGCCCGCGGAGACAAGGTGAGCTGGGTTGATTTGGAAGACCTGAACGCATATTGGTGCGGAAGCCCAGACATTCTTGTGTCTTCCCTGGGTCTTGTCGGAGCCATGGAGACGCACTGATGAGAATAGCGGCATTTGAGGTTCGCGAAGACGAGCGCGAAGCGTTTGGGCGTATGGCGCAAGTGCCAGGGGTAGAGAAGCTGGCCCTTTTCAGCGAGAAAAGTGACCGGGGCAACCTAGGTGTTCTCGCAGGTTTCGATGCCGTCTTGGTGCTGGGCGCAAACAACTACGACAAGGACTTTCTAATTGGCATTGCGGAGCAGAATGTCCGTGTGCTGGTTGGGAGAACCGTCGGACTTGATTACGTTGATGTGGACGCCGCGCGGGCAGTTGGTCTAGCGACCTCAAACGTTGCCTATGCACCAGACAGTGTTGCCGACTTCACTCTCATGCTGATTCTTGTGACACTGCGTAAGTACAAGCCCGCCATTTACCTGCAAAATGTAAACGACTTTGCACTTGATGGGCTCATGGGGCGCACCCTCTCCTCGCTTACGGTGGGAATCGTGGGTACGGGGGCTATCGGTAGTGCCGTGGCGGAACGATTGGCGGGCTTTGGCCCTACCATCCTGGCGTTCGGACACCACCAGAACCCTCGCGTTGCCGAGCTAGGAGAGTACGTGAGCTTGGACGAGCTCTACGCGAAGTCTGACCTCATTACATTTCACATTCCTGAACGTCCAGAGAACCATCATATGGTCTGCGATGAGACGCTTGCTTGCATGCGTGATGGCGTCGTGCTTGTTAACACGGCGCGAGCCGGCATCATGGACGTGAACACGCTCGTGCGTGGTATCGAGTCAGGTAAGATTGGCGCCCTAGCAATGGACGTCTTTGACGGTGAACAGGATATATATCACAAGTCGCTCATGAACGAGATAATATCGAATCGTGACATGGCCTATCTTAGGCAGTTCCCTAATACGGTGCTCACCCAACACATGGCCTTCTATACGGCTGAAGCTGTGAACGAGATGGTGGAGAAGGCGGTGGCTAAGGCCCTTGAGCTGGGACGAAGGGGGTAAGGTTCTCGTAGGACGACTATGGTTCAGTGTCTATATATGGCATCTGGAAGAGCGTCAATGTCACCATAGACGTACGTCAACAAACTTGCAACTACCAGTCTTCTCGGAAATGCTGTTCTCGAGACTGTCGAATTGTTTTTTATGTGCGCTGTTGGCGAGAAGGTTGCTACAACAGGAGAACATGGCGCTATAAGCGGCTAAGGAGTCGGCCAAATGCGGCGAAGTTCGCCGTGAGCCCTGAACGCATTCGTCTCTCGACTCTGCATGGGATGGGCCTGTCAGGCCCCGTCTCGGCAAAACTGCGGCTTAGTTGCAGTGCCGAGAAGGGCAGCAGCCGTCTACCTACGGTTCTTCTCGGCAGCTCCTCTGTCTGACTGCAACTAAGCCGCAGTTTTCTTGGCGGCTGCTATAAGGCGCCGGATTTCGCCGTTTAGGAAAAAGCCGAACGGTTAGGAGGGGCTAACCGTTCGGAATCCGCGGCATCTGGTTAACCTGCCGCGGGTCCTCGCCGTTTAGAGGGTTCTAAACGTTCGGAAAATCCCTAACCGGCGAAATGGCGCGGCATCTGGCCGAGAGTCCCCGGCGCACCGGACGAGAAGAATGAGACAAAGGGAAACTCCCTTTGTCTCACTCGTCGCGGTTCAGGCGGGCGGCGTCCTCGTTCACGTCGGTGGGCTCGAGAAGGTCGGCCAGGGTCTTGCTGTCGAGATACGCCGAGGTCACGCGACCCAGGTCGCGCCAGACGCCCACGGTGGAGCAGGTGTCCATCTGCGAGCAGAACGTGTCGTTGGTGCACTGCAGACAGGCTACGGGCGCGAGCGACCCCTCGGCAGCGCGCAGCAGCTCGCCCAGCGTGTACTCCTCGGGCTTGCGGGTAAGGCGGTAGCCGCCGCCCTTCCCGCGCTGACTCTCAACGTAGCCTGCCTTGTGCATAAGAGAGATGACCTGCTCAAGGTACTTGCGCGAGATGTTCTGCCGCTTTGACACGTCGCCCAGGGACACCCACCCGTCGTGGGATGCAAGGTCGGCCATCGCACGCAGGGCATACATGCCCTTTGTCGAGAACATCCCAGCCATGGCTAGGCTCCCTTCTCGGCCTTGTCCGCGGCGGCCGCCACGGTGCCAGCGGCCGCGGCCCCATCGCCCTCACGCGCCTCGAGCATCTCCTTGAGCGTGCGCCATGCCAGCTCGGCGCACTTCACGCGCGCCGGCATGTGCGAGATGTCCTTGAGCATCTCGGCATCCTCGAGGGGCTCAAGCTCGGCCTCATCGGTGACCTCGCCGCGCACCATGCGCTCGAAGAGGTCGCACAGGTGAATGGCCTCCTCGGGGGTCCTGCCCACCATGAGGTCACTCATGATGTCGGCCGAGGCCTGGCTGATGGCGCAGCCGTGGCCCGTAAACGCGGCCTCGTCGATGGTACCGTCATCTGCCAGCCGCACGGAGAACTTCAGCTCGTCGCCGCAGGAGGGGTTCACGCCCTCGTGCGTGCAGGTGGGGTTCTCCATCTGGTACTTGTAGTCGGGATGGGCCACGTGGTCCATGAACTCGGCGTTGTAGAGGCTAGTCACGTCCATGGAAGACCTCCCAGACCTTCGCGAGACCGTCGACAAGGGCGTCGATGTCGGACTTGTCGTTGTAGAAGGCAATGCTCGCGCGGCAGGTGGCGCCGTTCTCCACGCCCAGGTAGGCGAGAAGCGGCTGCGCGCAGTGGTGGCCGGCGCGGATGCACACGTTGTTCATGTCGAGAATCGACGCCACGTCGTGCGGGTGAATGCCGCGCACGTTGAAGGCAACCGACCCCACGTGGCGCTCGCCCTCAGTGGGACCAATAACGTCCACGTAGGGGAGGGCAGCCAGCGAGTCCGTGAGGTAGCGTGCGAGCAGGCGCTCGCGAACCTCAAGCGCGTCGAAGCCCTTCTCGTCTAGGTAGTCCAGGCAGGCGCCAAAGGCATACGCGCCAGCGGCGTCCTGCGTGCCAGCTTCGAACTTCTGCGGTACTGGCGCCCAGACTGCGTCGGTCTCGGTCACGGAGTCGATCATCTCGCCGCCGGTAAGGAAGGGCGGCATGGCGTCGAGCACCTCGGGCTTGCCCCAAAGGACGCCAATCCCCATGGGGCCGCCCATCTTGTGCGCCGAGAAGGCGAGAAGGTCGCAGCCAAGCTCGCGCACGTTCACGCGGACATGCGGTACGGACTGCGCGCCGTCGACCACCATGTAGGCGCCCATCTCGTGCGCCCGCCTGGCAATCATGGGGATGTCATTCTCCACGCCCAGGACGTTGGAGACCTGCGTCACCGAGACGATCTTGGCGCGCGGGCCCACCTTTGCGGCGACCTCCTCGGGCGTGATGCGGTAGTTCTCGTCCATGCGCAGGTAGACCAGGTTGGCGCCGGTCTCGCGGCAGATCTGCTGCCACGGGATGAGGTTCGAGTGGTGCTCCATGATGGAGATGACCACGTCGTCGCCGGGCTTGAGCACAGAGCGGCCCAGCGTGCGAGCCACAAGGTTGAGGGACTCGCTGGCGTTTCTCGTAAAGACAACCTGGCTGCCGCAGGGCTTGCCCGCCTCGTCCACGGCGCCCAGGAAGGCCGCAATCTTGTCGCGCGTCTGCGCGATGGCCTCGGTTGCCTCGACGGAGAGACGGTAGAGGCCGCGCAGCGGGTTGGCGTTCATGGTCTCGTAGAAGTGGCGCTGCGCGTCAAGGACAACGGCCGGACGCTGTGCGGTGGCGGCGCTGTCGAGAAACGCGAGGTCAGGATTAGCCGAGAGAAGCGGGTAGTCGCCCTTGTAGGGGTTCTGCTCGATGGTTGAAAGCTCGTCTTGTGTCAGCATGGGCTTGCCTTATGCCTCCTCGTCCTCCGCGAGCTGCACGCTCGCGTCGAAGTCGTGCGCCACCTCGGCGCCCAGCACGCGCTCGGCCTGGCGCACGGCAACGTCATGCGCGTGTGCCTCGGGTGCGTTGATGATGGCGTCCTCGAAGAGGGCGCGCACGAAGAGCGCCTCTGCGTCCTTGCGGGAGAGGCCGCGGTCGGCGAGGTAGTCCATCTGCTCGGGGCCAACGGTGCCGATGGTGGCACCGTGGTTGCCCTGGACGTCGTCCTCGTCACAGAGGATTACGGGGACGGTCTTGTTGACCACGTCGTCGCCAAAGACCAGCACGCTCTCCGCCTCGTCGCCCTTGGAGCCGCGGGCGCCGTGGACCAGGTCAATGGTGGCGCGCAGGGCCTTCTCGGCCGCGTCATCAAGGATGCCGTTCTCGCGCACGTGTGCGATGGTGTTCTTGCCGCGCTGGCGCACCACATGGTTCACGTCCAGGTGGTCCTTGCCATCGGCGAAGTAGCGCAGCCCCACGTTGGCGCGGGCGCGGTCGCCGGAGAGGGAGACCGCCGTGCCAAAGGCCACGGTACCGCCGCCAAGCGCGTACTGGCGAACCTCCACGCGGGCGTCGTCGTCTGCGTCCACGCCCACGCTTTCGAGGTGCTGCTGAGAAGAGCCGATGCCAACGACCTCGGTGATCGTGACGGTTGCGCCCTCCTCGGCGATCACGCGCAGGAGCGAGGCGGAGGTGGTTGCGGCTGCGTTGGTGCCGCCCGCGGCGACCACGATGGAGACCGTGGCGCCCGCACGCACCATGACGCCGGTGTCCGCGACCTCGCCCTTGTCGGTGTCGACGGCCACCACGATGGGCTCCTCGCGCACAGTGTGCGCGGGGACCTCCACGTAGCGGGCGTCGGCGGCCTGAGAGGTCACCCAGCTGGTGACCTTCTCGCCCATGCCGCACTCGATGTGCGAGAAGAGCTGGGGAAGCGCAAAGTACACGTCGCCCTTGCGTGAGATCTTGGGCACCGTGAGCGTGATGTCATTGGCGCGCAGGCGGTTCCAGGTCTGCGCGGGGGGCTCGTTCACGCGGTCGAGCACGACGGTGGCGTTCTCGTCTGCCATTAGCCGATCGCCCCTTCCATCTCGAGCTTGATGAGGTTGTTCATCTCGACGGCGTACTCCATGGGGAGGTCCTTCGAGACCGGGTTGGCGAAGCCGTTCACCACAAGCGTGCGGGCCTCCTGCTCGGAGCAGCCGCGGCTCATGAGGTAGAGGATCGTGTCGTCCGAGATGCGCCCGATGGTGGCCTCGTGGCCAACCGACGCGGTGGGGTTGCGCACGTCCATCGCGGGGATGGTGTCGGAGCGGCTGATGTTGTCGAGCATGAGCGACTGGCAGCTCACGGTGCAGCGCGCGTTGTCCGCGTGACGGCCCACGACGACCGAGCTCCTGAAGGTGTTGATGCCGCCGTCCTTGGAGATGGACTTGGTGCTCACCGAGGCGGTGGTGTCGCGGCCGTTGAGAATGACCTTGCACCCGGTGTCGAGGTCCTGCGTGGCGCCGGAGAAGGTGATGCCCGTGAACTCGCAGCTCGAGCGGTCGCCGGCGAGGATCGTGGTGGGGTAGAGGTAGGAGACATGGCTGCCAAAGCTGCCCGAGACCCACTCCATCTTGGCGTCAGCGCCCACGGTCGCGCGCTTGGTGTTGAGGTTGTACATGTTCTTGGACCAGTTCTCGATCGTGGAGTAGCGCAGGCGTGCGCCGTCCTTCACGAAGAGCTCCACGGCGCCGGCGTGGAGGTTTGCCTCGTAGTACTTAGGTGCCGAGCAGCCCTCGATGAAGTGCAGGTTGGCGCCGGGCTCCACGATGATGAGCGTGTGCTCGAACTGGCCTGCTCCCTGGGCGTTGAGGCGGAAGTAGCTCTGCAGCGGATAGTCAAGCGAGACGCCCGCGGGCACGTACACGAAGGAGCCGCCCGACCACACGGCGTAGTGGAGCGCCGCAAACTTGTGGTCGGTCATGGGGATGAGGGTGCCAAAGTACTCGTGCACCACGGGCTCCCAGGTGGGGTCGTGCAGCGCGTCCTCGATCGTGGTGTAGACCACACCCTGCTTGGCGACCTCCTCGCGCATGTTGTGGTAGACGATCTCGGAGTCGTACTGGGCGCCCACGCCGGCGAGCGACTCGCGCTCTGCCTCGGGGATGCCCAGGCGCTCGAAGGTGTCCTTGATGTCTGCCGGCACGTCGTCCCAGCTCGAGGCCTGCTTGGTCTTGGGCGAGACGTACGTGGAGATGTGGTCGAGGTCAAGGCCTGCGATCGAGGGGCCCCAGTTGGTGGCCATGGGGCGGCGGTGGTACTCGTCGAGCGCCTTCAGGCGCAGGTCGAGCATCCACTGGGGCTCATCCTTCTTGGCCGAGATTGCGCGTACGATGTCCGGCGTGAGTCCGTCGGCGTAGCGCTCGTATCCCTCCTCGGACTTGGTGAAGTCGTAGAGGGAGCGGTCGACGTCTGCGACCTGCGTCCTCTCCTTTGTCACCTTGCATCACCCTCGCTCGCGGCCTTGGTCTCGAAGCGCTCGAAGCCGTTCTTGTCGATGTCGTCGATGAGGCTTGCGGGGCCCTCGGCCACCAGGTGGCCCTTGACCATCACGTGCGTGCGGTCGACGGTGAGGCGCTCGAGGATGCGCGTGTTGTGCGTGATCATGATGAGCGCGCCGCCCACGGTCTCGCGGTAGCGCTGGATGCCGTGCGAGACGGTGGCCAGGGCGTCGACGTCGAGGCCGGAGTCCGTCTCGTCGAGAATTGCGAGCTTGGGCTGGAGAAGCAGCAGCTGGAGCATCTCGATCTTCTTCTTCTCGCCGCCCGAGAAGCCCACGTTGAGCTCGCGCATGAGGAAGCTCTGGTCGAGGTTGAGCTCGTCGGCGATGGCGCCCACGCGGCGACGGAACTCGCGCGCGGTGCACTTGAGCTCGGGGCGCATCTGGGAGATGGAGCGAAGGAAGCTGTAGAGGGGCACACCGGGGACCTCGACGGGGGCCTGGTAGGACAGGAAGATGCCGGCAAGCGAGCGCTTGTCGGGCGAGAGCTCGGTGATGTCCTGGCCGTCGAAGGTGATGGTGCCCGAGGTTACCTTGTAGGTGGGGTCGCCCATGATGACGTGACCGAGCGTCGACTTGCCGGCGCCGTTGGGGCCCATGAGGACGTGGGTCTCGCCTGCGCCAACCTTGAGGTTGACGTCGTGGAGGATGGGCTTGTCCTTCGTACCTGCGGAGATGCCGCTCACGTCGAGAAGCGTGTCTGCCATTCTTTTCTCCTAGCTCGAATGCGCTGGCGGGCGGAGAGCCGGCCGGCGCGGATTCCTCTCCCCGCGTGGCCGGTGGTCCGGCGCGCGCGTTGCGGGTCGCGTGTTGCGAGTCGCGGGGCAACCCTCGCGACCTAACCGCAGGGTACCCTTTGCGACCTAATTCATACTAGTTTGTAGGAAATAGAAGGCAAGGGTGAGACCGGGGTTTCTCGGTGGTTTCACAAATTCCTACGGCGAAGGGGGCATTTTGGGCGAGAAGCGGGGGCGGGGTGACCCCACAGCGGGTGTTTCGTATGGGGTCGCTGCTGGAACTGGCCCTGTGGTGCCAGAAAGACGCCACAGCGAGAGCTGCGTACGCAGTTGCTGCTGGAACTGGCCCTGTGGTGCCAGAAAGACGCCACAGCGAGGGTTACGTACGCACTAACTGCTGAAACACGCCTTGTGGTGCCAAAACGACGCCACAACGGCGTTCCCTCACGTCGCCGGAGCGCCTCCTGCCTCCGGCGCCGACCGCAGCACCGGCCGCGACGTCCTTCTCGCCTCGCGTCGCCGCCCGACACGCCACGTGCGTTGCGGTAGGGTAGTCACCCGGGGACTAGCCGCGCACCGCAGCTGTCACCCCACCACCGAATGCCACGAGGGGAGAGGTGCCATCACATGGGATGCAAGCCGACAAGTGACGTGCTCGAGAGGTTCGTCCGCTACTGCAAGGTTCCCTCGCAGTCGGATCCACGCACCGCGACCACGGTTCCCTCGACCCCCGCCCAGCTCGACATGGCGCGCGTCGTCGCGTCTGACCTGCGCGCCCTTGGTGCCCAAGACGTCAAGCTCGACGAGCATGCCTACGTCACGGCCCACTGGCCGGCAAGCGCCGGCGCCGAGAAGAACCCCACGCTCGCGTTCTGCTGCCACCTCGACACCGCCTGGCAGACCTACGGTAGTCCGGTGCACCCGCAGGTCAAGCTCTACGAGGGTGGCCGCCTGGTCCTCGGCCGTGGCCGCGACGGCGCCGAAGTTGCCCTCGACCCCGCGGCAAACCCGGAGCTCAAAGACCTTGTCGGCGAGACCCTCGTGACTACGGACGGCACGTCGCTTCTCGGCGGAGACGACAAGGCCGCCGTTGCTATGGTCGTCTCGCTTCTCGCCCGCTTGCGCGAGAACCCCGAGCTCCCACACCCCGCACTCGCGCTGGCGTTTGTCCCCGACGAGGAGATCGGCCACGGCGCCGCCCTGCTTGATCTTGACGCGCTGGGTGCCGCCTACGGCTACACCATCGATGCCGGCCCCCTGGGCGAGTTCTGCTACGAGACGTTCAACGCCGTGGAAGCAACCATCCGCGCCAACGGGTGCTCGGTCCACACGGGCACCGCCAAGGATGTGATGGTCAACGCCTCCGAGGCGCTTCTCCGCATGCACCAGCTCATTCCGCCCCAGGACCGCCCGGAGTTTACGCAGGAGCGCGAGGGCTTCTTCTACCTGGAGCGCATTGAGGGCGACTGCGAGGACGCCCGTGCGGACTACATCATTCGCGACCACGACCACACCCGCTTCGAGGCGAGAAAGGCTCTGCTGCGCTCCGCTGTGTCCCAGGTGAACGCCGAGTACGCCCTTCGCCCCTCCGCGCAGGATGGCCAGCCCGTCCTCTCCATCGACATTCGCGACCAGTACCGCAACATGGCCGAGGTCATCACGCGCCCGGAGAACGCGCACCTCATTGAGTCTGCGCGTCGCGCGTACGAGGCGTGCGGCGTGACCATGCACGCCGTCCCCATGCGCGGCGGCACCGACGGCGCGCAGCTCTCGTTCCGCGGCCTGCCGTGCGCGAACCTCTCGGCTTGCTATCACAACGCGCACGGCGTGACCGAGTTTGTGCCGGTGTGCGAGCTCGAGACCATGGTCGACGTGCTCCAGGCACTCGTGGGCATCTACGCGGAAGGCTAATACCCCAAGGCTCGCCCTTGCTGGGCGGCTCGCGTGAGCGTAACATCGTACAAGGATTGGCTAACCGAGGAGGCATTTTATGGCTGGGATCGCTGGAGGGCTGCTCGCTAAGTAGCGACGCATCACTCGCCCCAAGACGGGGCAACGTCCTTCCCATCGCCATGTCTCTCGGAGAACACCATGCCTTCCTTCCTGAGCTCCTTGCGGCACCTCCTCTCTACGCCTGCGCGCCGTCTTGTCCTTGCAAACTTCCTGCTTGTGGTGTGCTTTACGGCCACGTACTTCGTTGGGCTCATCGGTTGTGCCACCTACCAGCTTGGCGCCGACGCCCTTGCGGTCTCGGCCCTTGTCGTGCTCGTCAACGTCACGCTCGTGGTGGGAGGCGCCCTTGCAGGCGTGGTCACCGACCGCGTTGGGCCGCTCCTCACGCTTGCGGCCTCACTTGTGGGCTTTGCGCTTATCGGCGTCTTTGCCCTGCTCATGCCGCTAAGCTATCCCATGCTCGCCGTTGTCTCGGCACTCGAGGGCCTGGCCGATGGCTTCTGCGGCACCGCCGTGAGCGCCTACCCGCGCTACCTCACCGACCGTCCGCGCGAGCTCAAGCGCATGAACAGCCTCTGCGGCACCGCCGTCTCCGCCGCGGTCATCGTGGGCCCGCTCATTGGCGGTGCCGTGACAACGCTCTCCACCAACCAGACCTGCTTTGCCACCATCCCCGTAGCATCGCTCGTCGCCGCGGCGCTTGTCTGGGCAACGCCGGAGGCTCCGGGAGCCGCGGGCGAGCATCGCGCAGACCACGCAAATGGCGAGAAAACCGCCGCTCACGGAGGCTTCTGGCACCAGCTCGCGGAGGGCTTCCACGTGACCTTCTCGCACAGGACCCTTCGCGCGCTCTTCCTTCTCTACTTCCTGGGCTTCTTTGCCTATGGCGCCTTTGACTCGCTGGAGTCGCTCTTCTACCGCGACGTCTTGCGTGTGGGCGGTGAGTGGATGGGGTGGCTCTCCGCCTGTGCCGGCGTGGGCGCAACGGTGGGTTCGCTGCTGGTGCTGCGGGTCTCGACGAAGCGCCTGACGCTGGGCACCCTCTCTGCATTGCTCCTCGTGACCGGTGTGGGCTCCATGATCTACGTGGGCACGGCGAACGTGGCTGTTGCCGTGGTGGGGCAGCTCGTGTGTGGTCTGGGCTTTGGCGCCATGCGGCCCGTGAAGGACACCATCCTGCAGCGCAGCTGCGATGTCTCGTATGTGGGACGCGTGACGTCTGTTATGAATGCGGGCACCAACAGTGCGGGGACCCTGCCGCTGCTCGTGGCGCCGCTCGTGGCAAGCGTGTTAGGCGTGCAGGGGACGCTGCTTGCGGCCTCCGCCATCGTTGCGGGGCTCGCACTGGTCTTTCTACAGCTCGCGCGACGCGGCGATGGCAAGTCCGCTGGCGGTGCCGACGCTGCCCCGTCTCCAAAAGATAGCTAACGACATTAATAAGTGAAGGCCCCGTGAAGCTATCAAAAATTTGTTAATGCCGTTAGCGACTCACTCTCCCACGGGTACCATCTCCAACTGCTAACGGGGTTAACTACCATATCGAGAGGAGCGTGGCATGGCAGACGGAGACGAGACGGACTGGGTCGCGCTTGCGAGGCAGCTCATGGCCTCGCTGCACGACCTGCGGCCAGGCGGACGCCCACCCACAAAGGACATCGAGATGCACGGCGAGATAAATGCCCTGCACGTGCTTCACCACCATCCCGAGGGCATGACGCCAACCGCTCTGGCGCGCGCATGCCGGGTATCGACAGCCCGCATCACCAAGACCGTCAGTCAGCTCGAAGGGCGCGGTCTGGTGGAGCGCCAGGCAAGCCCCAAGGACCGGCGCAGCGTGACCGTGCGTCTCACCGGGGACGGCGAGGCCGAGTTTGGGCGTCGTGTCGGCGAGATTGACAGGCACGTGGCTGGCGTCCTGCGCGAGCTGGGCGAGAAGGACGCGCGCGAGCTCGTCCGCATCTGCGGGCGCCTTTCGGCCATCTTTGTCAACCACGCGCGAGAGGCAGGTCGACCGGTTGCCGGGTGCCCTGCGGGAGGGGATGGCACAGATGAGACTCGCTAGGCTCCTGCGCTCACATGTCGGCGAAGTCGTCGTGGTGTTCGTGTTTCTTATCGTACAGGCGCTCTGCGAGCTGTCGCTGCCGCGCTACATGTCCGACATCGTGAACGTGGGCGTGGTCGGTGCCGAGGCGGGCAACTCCGCCTACCTTGGTCCCATGGCGCTCGTGATGTTCGGCTTCTGCGCGGGGTCGCTCGTGGCGGCCGTGCTCTCGGGGCTCATCGCGTCTCGCGTGGCAGCGGCCGTTGCGCGCGATCTGCGGCGCGAGGTCTTCGCCAAGGTGATGACCTTCTCGCCCGCGGAGGTCAATCGCTTCTCGCAGTCGTCACTCATCACGCGCTGCACCAATGACGTGCAGCAGATCCAGAACATGATCGTGATCATGCTGCGCATGGTGATGTTTGCGCCGGTCATGGGTATTGTTGCGGTGGTCCAGGTCATGACCATGGGTGGCGGCCTCGCCTGGATCGTTGGCGCGGCGCTTCTCGCCGTGCTGGGCATTGTTTCGGTTCTCTTCACGCTCACCATGCCGCGCTTCAAGGTCATGCAGTCATTGGTGGACCGCGTGAACCTCTTGGCGCGGGAGATGCTCGACGGCATCATGACCATCCGCGCCTTTGGCCGCCAGGATTACGAGCTCGAGGGCTTTGATGCAGCGTCCGGCGACCTCCGCGACGCGCAGCTCTTTGTGAACCGGGCCATGACCCTCATGATGCCCCTCATGATGCTCGTGATGAACGTGGCCACCGTCGCCATCGTGTGGTTTGGCGCGCACGGGGTTGCTGCCGGCGCCATGCAGGCTGGTGACATGATGGCCTTCATCAGCTACGCCATGATGATCGTGATGAGCTTTCTCGTTGTCTCGATGGTTGCCGTCATCCTGCCGCGTGCCGAGGTCTCCGTTGGCCGCGTGCAAGAAGTGCTCGACGTCACGCCCGCGGTGCGCGAGCCCAAGAATCCCGTCGCTCCTGCGACGGACGCCCCACGCGGACGTCTGGCGTTTGACCACGTGAGCTTCCACTACCCGGACGCCGAGGGCAACGTTGTGAGCGACGTGAGCTTTTCGACCACGCCCGGAAAGGTGACAGCGATCGTGGGCTCCACCGGCTCGGGCAAGTCGACGCTCGTGCAGCTGGTGCCGCGCCTCTATGACCCCACGGCGGGCACTATCACGCTTGACGGCGTGGACACGCGCAAGATGTCCCTCGCCGACCTGCGCTCGCGTGTGGGCTACGTGCCCCAGCAGGGCTTTCTCTTCTCGGGCACCATTGCCTCGAACGTTGCCTTTGGCACAGACGAGGCTGACGAGAAGGACCTGCGCCACGCCATTGACGTGGCGCAGGCCACGGAGCTTGTGGCCCAGAAGAAAGACGGCCTTGAGACTGCCATCGCCCAGGGCGGCACGAACGTCTCAGGCGGTCAGCGACAGCGCCTGGCCATAGCCCGTGCGCTTGCGACGCACCCTGAGGTTCTGGTGCTGGATGACTCCTTCTCGGCGCTTGACTACGCCACGGACGCCCGGCTGCGTCAGGCACTTGCGCGCGAGCAGGCGGACACGGCGGTCCTGGTGGTGGCGCAGCGCATCGCCACCGTCATGGGAGCAGACCAGATCATCGTGCTCGACGAGGGCCGCGTGGTGGGGCAGGGCACGCACGAGGAGCTCCTGCGCAGCTGCCCCGAGTACCTGGAGATTGCGAAGAGCCAGCTCAGCGCCAAGGAGCTTGGCCTTGCGGAGGGGGAGTAGGCATGGCTGAGAGAACGCAGCAGCCCAGGCAGGCGCCGCGTCCGCACGGGCCAGGCAGCCGCATGGCGCCGGGCGAGAAGGCCAAGGACTTCAAGGGCACCATTCGAAAGCTCATGCACTACATGGGGCCGTATCGCGTGGGACTTGTAGCGGCGGTGGTTCTCGCCATGGCGTCGGTGGTCTTCTCCGTGGTGGGACCAAAGGTCCTGGGCAACGCCACTACCGAGGTCATCCATGGTGCGCAGGCCCTTGCGGCGGGCTCGGGTGGCATCGACTTTGGTCTCATTGGCAAGATTCTGGTGACGCTTCTTGCCATATACCTAGCTAGCGCGGCCGCCTCTGGCATCCAGAGCTGGATCATGACGGGCATCACGCAGAAGGTCGTGTACCGCATGCGTGGGGAGATTGCCAACAAGATTTCCAAGGTGCCACTCTCGTACTTCGACGGCGGAGCCGTCTCGAAGGGCGACGTGCTCTCGCGCATGACCAACGACGTTGACACTCTGAGCCAGTCGCTCAACCAGGGGCTCATTCAGCTGGTCACCTCGCTCACCCAGATTGTGGGCGTTGCGGTGATGATGCTCACGATCTCGGTCACGCTGGCGGGCGTCACCTTCATAACGCTGCCCGTCTCGGCCGTTATCCTTGGCGTGGTGATCCGCAAGTCGCAGAAGTACTTCAAGCTCCAGCAGGAGCAGCTTGGTGCGGTCAACGGTCGCGTCGAGGAGGACTTCTCGGGCCAGGTGGTGATTCAGGCGTTCAACTGCGGCGAGCGCGCCGTGGAGAACTTTGGCGAGGAGAACGACCGCCTTTTCGAGAGCGCTTGGAAGAGCCAGTTCCTGTCGGGACTCATGCAGCCGCTCATGGCCGTCGTGGGCAACCTGGGCTACGTGGGCGTTGTTGTTGTGGGCGCATGGCTTGCCGTTGAGGGAGCCATCCAGCCCGGTGACATCCAGGCGTTCACCCAGTACGTCAAGAACTTCACGCAGCCCATCACGCAGCTTGCCACGGTTTCCAACGTGCTGCAGCAGATGGCGGCCTGTGCCGAGCGCGTGTTCGAGTTCCTCGACGCGCCGGAGGAGGAAGAGACGGCTGCGCTTGACCCCGCCACGGGCAAGCCTGTCGAGGCCATCGGCAACGCTGCCGGCGCGGTGGACTTCGACCATGTCTCGTTTGGCTACCTGCCCGGGCAGCAGATTATCCACGACTTCTCGGCGGACGTGGAGCCTGGCCGCACGGTTGCCATCGTGGGGCCAACTGGCGCCGGCAAGACGACGCTCATGAAGCTGCTGCTGAGGTTCTACGACGTTAACGCGGGGGCGCTCTCTGTGGACGGGCACGACGTGCGCAACGTCTCGCGGGCCGACCTGCGACAGAACTTCTCGATGGTCCTGCAGGACGCATGGCTGTTCAAGGGGACCATCCGCGAGAACATCCGCTTTGGGCGGCTTGACGCCACCGACGAGGAGGTGGAGGCCGCCGCGCGCTATGCGCACTGCGAGCACTTCATCAAGACGCTGCCGGGCGGCTACGACTTCGACCTGGACGAGGGTGCCACCAACGTGAGCCAGGGCCAGCGCCAGCTGCTCACCATAGCCCGCGCGGTTCTTGCCGACAGGCCCATCCTCATCCTGGACGAGGCCACGTCAAACGTGGACACGCGCACCGAGTGGCGCATCCAGCGCGCGATGGACAAGCTCATGGCGGGGCGCACGAGCTTCGTGATTGCCCACCGGCTCTCGACCATCAAGAACGCCGACACCATCCTCGTGCTGCGCGACGGCGATGTGGTGGAGAAGGGCACGCACGAGGAACTTCTCGCCGCGGGCGGCTTCTACGCGCAGCTGTACCAGTCGCAGTTCGAGGAGGTCGCGTAGGGAAGCGGAGGTTGGCTAGACCCCGAGCTCTTCCCGAACGAACGTCCTGAACTCGGGAAGAGCGAAGCGCACCACTCCGCGAGCGACCTGCTCGATGACCCCCTCGGCGAGGAGCCTGCTTCGGTACTTCGAGGCGTACCGGCTTTCCACTCCCATGCGCTTGGCGATATCCGATATGCGGCTCTCGCGTTCGTCCTCGAGCATCGCTTCGACGAACTGCAGATCAATTTCAGAGAGCTCCCGAAACGTTGGCGCAAGGATGTGCGACCGAAAGTCCTCTTGTGCATCTTGGATTCCTCGGCGTGCCTCCTGTGCAGATATGACGCCGTCTGGACTGGTTGCCTGCCAGCATCTGAACCCCACGAGCTGGAGCATGTAGGGAAAGCCCCCGATTGCACGGACGCATGCTTCGAGCGCGTTGTCCGTGACGTCTTTTCCGCCGATTGCCGCTGTCTCCCTGAAGGCCTCCCTCACGTCGGCGTCGGGAATGGTTCCCAGGGTGTGCTGCTGCGCTCTTCTCAGGAAGGAAACGCTCTTGTCGTTGAGAAGGGCGCTTATGTTGTGGGGGAGACCCGCCATCACCAGGGCTACGCGACGCTGCTCGCGTACGAAGAGCTGATAGACGGCAGCGAGAGTGACCATCTCGTCGAGCGTGGCAACAACTTCATCGACTGTGATCAGGAGACCGTATCCTGCGCCTTCAATCATGCTCACGAGCTTGCCCATGCGGGTACGCCAGTTCTCAGAAGGGGCAGGTGCGGCTTCCCAGCTAGCGCTCACGGGTCCCACGCCAATGCCTGTAAGACGAAGAGACTTTACCCTTCCCTCGTCCAGGATGTTGTCGCAGGCGAGAAGCGTCTGCTCGTATATGTCCTCGAGCATGCCGGGCATGGCAACGGCATGGACTGCGATCCATCTCTGGCCAGAGGCTTCTTTGCCAAGATACGTGAGAAGCGCGGTCTTCCCGGATCCTCTCGGGCCCACAAGAATGCTGGAGAGATTGGGGTTGCCCCTGCCCTGGACAAAGGCGTCGAACAGCTCTCTTCTTATTGACTGGCGGCCCGCCATTACCAGGGGGACGCTGCCAAACTCGGGGGTGAAGGGGTTGATTGGGGGCATCGTGGGTGCCTTTCGCCTTGTTCGCCTATTTTCGCCTTGTTCGCCTATTTTCGCCTTGTTCGCCTTTGCGGGCAAGCCGCATGGGTTTCCTTTCTGGAATCGGCTCTTCATTGGCGGCACGGACGTCCTCTCGCACGTGTAATGCGGGTGTCTTGGGAGCGAAAGCTCCCCTGCCATAAACAAGGGCCGGGGAGAGGGACGTGGGTCCCTCTCCCCGTGGGAGGAAGGTGGGCGTTGTTGGGGTGCAGGCGCTTGTGGCAGGCGCTCTGCCAGCGGCGATTCGCACTAGCGGCGGCGACGGCTGAGGGGGCGCCGGTTGCGCTCGCCACCGTCGCCAATGATGACGATGAGGCTCAGCACGCACACGATGGCGATGAAGGCGATGTGCTCGAGGACGTTCATGGTGGCTCCTTCCGACGCGACTCCTGGTCGTTGCTTTTCGTTGACCCTATACTCCCGCGAGCAGGGATTTGGTGCCATCGACCAGGCTTACGGCTGCCTTACGGTTTCGTAAGCCAGGGCTTCTCGACGTAAAGGCGAGGCCTTCTCGAGCGACCTTCTCGCACGAATGTCTTGCGCCAGCCCGCACGCGATACACGCCAGCCCGCACGCGATACACGCCAGCCCGCACGCGATACACATTCGTTGTGCGAATGTGTATCGACCTGCGCGCGTCACACATTCGGGCACGAATCTGTATCCGCCAGAAAGCGATAGCCGCGCCCCGTCGCACCTGCCCGCCTCCCGGCGGCCCGCGCCCTTCTCGCCCCCGTGTTGCACCTTGGTAATGTGACGCCGCCGCATTCCGTCCCGTCCCGTAGAATGGACGTCGTGAAACTGCTTCAGACGGGAGGACCCATGGCACTCAGCAGGGAAGACGTAGCAGGCATTGCAGACTACGCGCGCATCGCCCTCACGGATGACGAGCTCGACGAGATGACCACCTACATGAACGAGGCGGTCGACCTTCTCGAGCCCATCCGCCAATACGACCTCGAGGGGGTTGATCCCACCTTCCACCCCATTGGCGACCTCTCAAACGTGATGGGCGAGGACGTGATTGACGACTCCGTCCGCGCGCTGCCCATAGACGTGGCGCTCAAGAACGCAGGCTCCGCGCGCGACCGCTACTTCCGCGTGCCCTCGATTCTGGGCACCGACGAGGACGAGGGAGGCATCGCCTAATGGCAAACATCGACCAGCTCTCCGCCGCGCGCATCGCCGCCGGTGTGGCCGCCGGGGAGTTCAGCGCAACCGAGGTGGCCAAGGCCTCCCTCGACGCCATCGAGTCCCGCGACCCTCAGGTCCAGGCCTTCCTGCAGGTCTCGTCCGACCTTGCCCTCGCTGCCGCCGCCGAGACGGACCGCCGTCGCGCAGCAGGCGAGAAGCTCGGTCCCCTGGCTGGCGTGCCCGTTGCCTTCAAGGACAACATGCACCTCGTGGGTACGCGTACGACCTGCGCATCAAAGATGCTCGAGAACTACGAGTCCACCTTCACCGCAACGTGCGTCCAGCGCATGCTCGATGCGGGCGCCACGCCCATGGGCAAGGCCAACATGGACGAGTTCGCCTTTGGCTCCTCCACCGAGTCCTCGGCGTTCCATCGCACGAACAACCCCTGGGACACCGAGCGCGTGCCTGGCGGCTCGTCCGGCGGCTCAGCCGCTGCCGTCGCTGCGGGCGAGGTCACCATCTCGCTCGGCTCCGACACGGGTGGCTCCATTCGCCAGCCGGCAAGTCTCTGCGGCGTGGTGGGCATGAAGCCCACCTATGGTGCCGTGAGCCGCTACGGCGTGGTCGCCTTTGGCTCCTCGCTCGACCAGGTGGGGCCCTTTGGCCGCAGCGTTGAGGACGTGGCCCTGGCCATGAATGCACTCACGGCCGCCGGCCGCGACCCATACGACTCCACGAGCCAGCCCTGCGCCGTCGACTTCCTCGAGCACCTGGACGATTCCGTCGAGGGCATGCGCGTGGGCGTGGTGCCTGCGCTCATGGAGGCAGCCGGCCTCACGGCAGAGGTTCGCACGGCCGTCGAGGGCGCTGCCCATGCGCTTGAGAACGCCGGCGCCCAGCTGGTTGAGGTCGACCTCCCCAACATCAAGTCTGCAATTGCCGCATACTACGTGATCGCGCCGTGCGAGGCCTTCTCCAACCTCGCCCGCTTTGACGGCGTGCGCTACGGCTACCAGGAGAAGGACTGCCTCACGCTTGCCGAGCAGACCTCCAAGAGCCGTGCCCACGGCTTTGGCGAGGAGGCAAAGCGCCGCCAGATGCTGGGGGCGTATCTCCTCTCCAGCGGCGTCTACGACAAGTACTACTACCCGGCGCAGCAGGTGCGCACCCTCATCACCCAGGACTACCAGCGCGCATACGCGCAGTGCGACGTCATTCTCATGCCCGCCTCGCCGCGCACGGCTTTCAAGTTTGGCGAGATAAGCGACCCAACGCAGATGTACGCCTCGGACATGTTCACCATCTCGAACAACATCGCCGGCAACGGCGGCATTTCGGTGCCGCTCGGCCTGGGGACAGAGTCCCACCTGCCCGTCTCGGTGCAGCTGCAGGGGCCGGCCTTCTCGGACCGCAGGCTCCTGCGCTTTGCCCGCGCCGTTGAGAAGTCCTTCTCGGCGCGTGGTGTCGTTGCGCCTGAGTTCGCCGGGAAGGGGGGTGAGCTCTAGTGAAGAAGCTCGCCGAGGTTCTGAAGGACTGGGAGGCCGTCATTGGCCTTGAGGTTCACACCGAGCTCACCACGCTCGAGACCAAGATGTTCTGCAACTGCAAGAACACGCACGACGACCCGCCAAACACCAACGTATGTCCCGTGTGCTTGGGCATGCCAGGGGCGCTTCCGGTGCCCAATCGCGCGGCAATCCAGTCCATCGTGATGGCGGGCCTGGCCACAAACTGCCAGATCATGCGTCACTCGATGTTCTACCGCAAGCACTACTTCTATCCCGACATGGCCAAGAACTACCAGACTACGCAGGGTCCCGTTGCCTTCTGCATGCATGGGCACCTTGACCTGGAGGTCTCGGGCGAGGGCGCGGCAGAGCGTCCGACTTGGGAGGACACGGCCGGCGACGGTGAGACGCCCATCTCGCGCGAGAAGGACGGCTCCTACGTGGCTCCCATTCGCATCCTGCGCATCCACATGGAGGAGGACGCCGCCAAGATGGTGCACGTGGGCGGCGAGGAGGGCCGCATCACCGCGGCCACCGAGAGCCTCATCGACTACAACCGCTGCGGCACCCCACTGATCGAGCTGGTCACCGAGCCCGACCTGCGCACGCCCGAGGAGGCCCGCCTCTTCATGGAGAAGCTGCAGCAGACGTTCAAGACGCTCGGCATCTCCGATTGCTCGCTCGAGAACGGCTCCATGCGCTGCGACGGCAACATCAGCCTGCGTCGCCGCGGCGAGACGCGCCTGGGCACTAAGACCGAGATGAAGAACATCAACTCGTTCAAGAGCCTGCACGATGCGCTTGAGTACGAGATTTGTCGCCAGGCCGAGGTGCTCGAGGAGGGTGGCATCATCTACCAGGAGACGCGCCATTGGGAACCCAGCCGACGCCGCACCGTGGTGATGCGCGTGAAGGAGACGGCGGACGACTACCGTCTGTTCCCCGATTCGGACCTGGCACCCTTCGACCTCACCGATGACTTCATCGAGGAGGCGCGCGAGAAGATCCCGGAGCTTCCGGATGCCAAGCGCGACCGCTACATGCGCGATTACGGCCTCAAGCGTGCTGACGCCGTCCAACTTGCGGGCGACCCTGCCGTCGCTGACTTCTTTGAGCAGGCGCTTGAGGGCGCGCCCAAGAAGGCGGTGGCTATCATCGCCAACGTGATGGTGAACCTTGCGCCGAGCTTCGACGCGCTTTCGCCCGCGCAGGTGCGGAGCATCTCCGGGCTTCTCGCCGAGGACGCCATTACCTTTGCGCAGGCGCGCGAGGTGCTCGAGGCGGTCAATGGTACCGAGAAGGATCCGGAGCGCGTGGTGGACGAGCGTGGCATGCGCCAGGTGACGGATACGGCGGCGCTCGAGCCCATCGTGGACGAGGTGCTGGCGCGCTGCACCGATCAGGTCCAGCAATACCGCGACGGCAACAAGAAGGTTGTGGGCTACCTGGTGGGGCAGTGCATGAAAGCGTCGAAGGGCTCGGGCAACCCCAAGCTCTTCAACAAGCTGCTCACGGCGCGACTCGAGGCGTAGGGCGACGACGGTACCCAGCGCTGTTGTGAATGCGTGGCCCCTCTGGCGTCGGCTTGGCGCCGGAGGGGTCGTTTTGGCAGCAGGTGCGTACGCAGTCGCCGCTGCGGTGTCAATCTGACGCCGGAGGGCCCATTCCCGCGGCACCTCCGCACAAAGATGCCGCCCCGGCGCCAAATTCTCGCCGGAGCGGCACTTCTTGCAGAGAGGGCCGTCGCCTTCTCGCGCGTGGACCTCGCGCGCTACTCCTCGCTCTGCGCCAGCGGAGAATCACCCTCGGCGCGCATGCGCTCGATTCTTCTCAGCAGGCTGTCCTTGTGCGGATAGGAGTGCGACTGGGCAATGTCGTTGCTCTCGTCTGGATAGAAGCGGAAGAAGTAGTTGCCCGAGAGGGTCTGGAAGATGCGGTACTTGGGCGCCGCCACCGGCTGCCAGTCGAGCGAGGTAGTGTCCTCGACTGCTGCGTCCTTCGCGGTCTTGCGAATGCGATTGATGCCATCAAGGCAATCGTCCTTGGACGGGAAGACCATGGACGTGGCGACGATGTGGCCGTTGCTTGCACATAGGTTGAAGAGGTACTTTCCTTCGTTCTCGTTGAGTACGTACTGCCCCATACTAATCACCCCAAACGCTTGAAGCGGATACACCTTGGGCCCGTAGGCCGACGTTAGGGTATTGATTCCACTCCAACGGGGCAGTCAAGCGACCGAGATGGCGAGCGGTCGTTTTTGGGACGGAATCGGCAGGGGTGTGTCACGTTGCCTGTCGGGTGCCCCAACACGCAGTTTCGTTTCCATCGGGTTTCGCATTGGAGGGTGACCGCGACGCATAATCTCTGCGGCCGTATAAATACCCCAGTGCAACACCAGGAATTAACCGAAGCCACGTGGTGGCCAAGTCCCCTAAGGGAGGCGCAGGAGTTGGAGAACCTCGCACATCCGAGCACGCTCGCTACCCGCGCCTGTTGCACGCTCGCTGGCTGTCGCCGTTAGACACTCCTTTTGCCCAGCCTGGTAAAGAGGCTGGTGCCGCATTTCATTCCACATCACATCAAGCATGCGAGAAGGTCCCTGCCTCATGGGGCCTGGTCCTGCTCGGCCATATCTGTGCACGTAGCGTCGGGTGCGCCCCCCGGGCAACCCGGATAGGAGAGGAACCATGTCTGCAGAGACCCACCAGTCCAACGAGAATTCCGTATCCCTCGGCGCCGTGACGCCATCGCGTCCTGTCGCGCAGCACCTCTCGACCCGCCTTATCCACGCTGGAACCACCACGGACCCAGCCACGGGCTCGGTGAATGTCCCCATCTACCAGACCTCGACGTACCGGCAGGTGGAGGTGGGGCGCACCGTCTCTGGCTGGGAGTACTCCCGTACGGGCAACCCCACCCGCGCGGCGCTCGAGAGCCTCATCGCGGACCTCGAGGGCGGCGTGGCCGGCTTTGCCTTTGGCAGCGGCATGGCTGCCATCACCGCGGTCCTCTCGCTCCTCGACCAGGGCGACGAGGTCATCATCCCCACCAACGTGTATGGCGGTACGTACCGCGTGCTTGATAAGGTTTTCAACCACTTTGGCATCACGTACCGCATGGTCGACACCACCCAGCCCTACGAGTTCGAGCACGCAATTGGGCCACGTACCAAGGCGGTTCTCATCGAGAGCCCTGCCAACCCGCTCATGAGCGTCACCGATCTTGCCGCGATTGCCGATGTGGCGCGTGAGCACAACGTGCTCTCCATTGTCGACAACACCTTCATGACCCCCTGGCTCCAGCGTCCGCTCGAGCTGGGCGCGGACATCGTCCTGCACTCCGCGACCAAGTACCTCGGCGGGCACTCGGACGTGGTCGCGGGTCTGGTGGTTGTGTCCACGGACGAGCTGGCGGAGCGTCTCGCCTTCATCCAGAACTCCACGGGCGGGGTTCTTGGGCCGCAGGACTCGTTCCTTCTCGTGCGCGGCATCAAGACGCTTGGAGTGCGCATGGACCGGCACGTGGAGAACGCCCAGTACATCGCCGAGGCGCTGGCGAGAAACCCCGAGGTATCGGCCGTGCACTACCCGGGGCTTCCGGATAACCCCGGCTACGAGGTCCAGCGTCGCCAGGCCTCCGGTGCCGGGGCGATGATCTCGTTCGAGCTGGCTGCGGGCCACGACTACCGGGCGTTCTTCCGTTCCACGCACCTGGTTGCGCTGGCGGAGAGCCTTGGTGGTGTCGAGTCTCTCGTCTGCCATCCAGCCACGATGACCCATGCGGCAATCCCTGCGGAGGTGCGTGAGAAGGTCGGCATCACCGACGGCCTCATTCGGCTCTCCGTTGGCATTGAGGACAAGGACGACATCCTCGCAGACGTCGAGGGTGCCATTGCGGCAAGCAGGGAGGCCTAGCCATGCGTCACTACTATGACTCTGCCGAGGAGCTCGTTGGAAACACGCCGTTGCTCAAGCTCAACAGCGTGGGCGCGCCCGAGGACGTGGACATCTTTGCCAAGCTGGAGCTGTGGAACCCCGCCGGGTCGGTGAAGGACCGCACGGGCCTCTACATGGTGCGCGCGGCAGAGGAGCAGGGCCTGCTCAAGCCGGGATCCACCATCGTTGAGGGTACCGCCGGCAACATGGGGCTGGGCATTGCCTTTGCGGCAATCGGACGCGGCTACCACGTGGTCTTTGTGGTGCCCGAAAAGTTCTCCGAGGAGAAGCAGACGCTCATGCGCGCCCTGGGTGCACGCATTGTGAACACCCCGCGTGAGGACGGCATGCTTGGTGCGGCTGCCAAGGCGGAGGAACTTCTCGGCCAGATTCCCAACTCCATCGCGCTCCGTCAGTTCGAGAACGCCGCGAACCCGCAGGCGCACTACGAGACCACCGGTCCCGAGATCTGGCGCGACCTGGGCGGCAATGTGGACTACTTTGTTGCAGGCGCTGGCTCCGGCGGCACGTACACGGGCGTGGCGCGTTACCTCAAGGAGAAGAACCCCAAGGTCGTGGGCGTCCTTGCGGATCCGGTGGGCTCGACCATGGGTGGCGGCGAGCACGGCGACTACGACATCGAGGGCATCGGCAACGACTTTGTGGCCAAGACCATGGACATGTCGCTGGTGGACCAGGTCATCAAGGTGACGGATGACGAGGCCTTCTCGGCTTCGCGCCTCATTGCGCGGGCGGAGGGGATCTTTGCGGGCTCGTCTTCCGGCGCGGCGCTCTCCGCGAGCCTCACGCTTGCGGGCCGACTTGCCGAGAAGGGCGAGCGTGCCACCATCGTGACGGTCTTTCCCGACCGCGGCGACAGGTACTTCTCGAAGGGGCTGTACGCGTAGGGTCGGCGGTCCGCTGCGGCGCCGGGGTGGCGCCACAGCGGGGGTTTCGTACGGGGTCGCTGCTGGAACGGGCCTTGTGGCGCCAGCTAGTTGGCCACCTTGTGGTGCGGCACCATCGTGGTCCGGTCAATGGCCTGGAACTGGTAGCCCAGCGCCTGGTAGTGCTCGATGATCTTGGGCAGAGCTTCGACGGTGGTGTCCTTCGTGGCGGCGTCGTGGCAGAGCAGGATGATGTTGGGGTAGTTGTCGTATGCGCAGGAGTTCTGGATGACCTGGTCGGTGGAGCATGTGGCACCGTCTCCGCTCGAGGCGTTCCAGTCGTAGTACTGGTAGCCGCGCGCTGGGACGTCATTCACGAGAACGTCCATGATGCCCGAGCAGTACTTCTCGGAGATGGTGTTAGACGAACCGCCGGGGAATCGCACGAGGTAGGGTACGTAGCCAATCTGGTCGCTGACAACCTGGGCAATCTGGTCAAGGTCGTTGAAGTAGGCATCTTCGGACGAGTAGACCTGGGCATAGTCGTGGGTGAAGGAGTGCAGGCCGATGGTGTTGCCGTCGTCGTAGGCCTTCTTGATCATGTCGTAATGGTCGGGGTCATGGCCAACCACGAAGAACGTCGCCTTGGCGCCGTATTGGTCCAAGATGTCGAGCACGCGCTGCGTGTTCTTGGAGGGACCGTCGTCGAAGGTGAGATAGACGATCTTCTCGCCGTTGTTCTTGTAGTTCCACTCGGTCTGGGCGTTGGGGTCCACGGCGAGCTGGGCCGCGCGCGGGTCGTTGGGGGCATCGGGGGCGGCTGGCGTCTTGGCCGCGTTGTCGTTTCCCAACGTGCCACCATTCGTCGATGCTGCATCGTTCTTGCTAGGGGTCTGCGCCAACGCGGCGCCTACGCCGAGCGCGACCAGTGCGCCTGCCGACAAGGCGAGAAAAGCCCTTCTGGTCTGGTTGCGGCGAGCCGGGTTCTCTTTGGAATCCTGACGAGGTGTCCAATCCTGCTTGAAGTGCTTTGACATGCCGATCCCCCCCATGCGGCAGCGATGCTGGTGATGACCGTCTCGAGGGCATTCACCATTCAGGGATACTGATAGTATCCTGAAAACTGCCGCCGATTGCCAGAAGCAGAGAAGTCATACGAAACTGTTGCAGCAATCGAAGTGTGGGGGTTGGGCTGCCGGGTGCACCGTGCCAGGCTCTGGGGGCTCTGCCAGGGGCGTCGCCTTCGGCGGCTGCGCCGGACGACGGTTCCCCGCCGTCCGGCGCTCAACGCTGGTTAGCGCTCGGCGGCCTTGCGGCCGGCGTCGAACGCCTGGAGGTTCGCCTCCACGGTCTTGGGCGGCACACGGCGGCTAATGGCGTCGCGCCACTCGTCCACGGCAAAAGGGAGCGCCGTCGAGAGCGCGCCCACCAGCACCACGTTGGTCGAGCGGGGACTCCCCACGCTGCGTGCGATCTCGCCGGCGTCAATGCGAACGGCGCCAATCTCGTCCAGGCGAGCTCCCACCCTGCGGGGCATCTGGGCGTTGCCAATGTTCACGGGCACGGGGACGATGGTCTCGTCGTTCACAAAGAGACGGCCGCCCTCCTTCAGGAACTGCTGGTTGCGCAGGGCCTCGATGGCCTCGAACGCCACAAGGACGTCGGCCGTGCCCGGGTCGCACACCATCGAGTCCACATGCTCGCCCATGCGAATGATGGTCGAGACGGACCCGCCTCGCTGGCTCATGCCGTGGATCTCGGAGACCTTCACGTCGAGACCCGCCTCCGAGGCGGTCATGGCGAGGATGTTGCCGGCAAGAATCGTGCCCTGCCCACCCACGCCTACGAGAAGGACGGTCATGGTGCGGTCAAGCTGCACGCGCTCGCCCATGTGGACGGTCGAGCTTGCCGCGGATGCTGTTGCGTGTGGCATATGTCTACCTCCCTTGCCTGGGCCGGGCTACTCGGACTGGATGCACCCAAAGGGGCACACCTGCTCGCACTGGCCGCAGCCCACGCACTGCGTGGGGTCGATGATGGCGTAGTTGGTCTCGTCCTTGCCCAGCGCAGGGCAGCCAATCTGGACGCAGGTGCCGCAGCGGCGGCAGTCGCGGATGACGGGCGCGGGCTTGTGCGTGCGGTCAACCAGACGGCACGGAGAGCGGAAGATGACCACCGAGAGCAGGTCCTCGTGCGAGACGGCCTGCTTGAGCGCCGCGCGCACGGCCTTGAGGTCCTGCGCGTCGGCCTCGATGACCTCGTCGACACCAATGGCGCGGCAGAGCGCGGGAAGGTCGAGCGGACGCCCAGCCGGACGGTCGAGGACCGAGGGCTTGTCGTCCGCGTCCACCAGCGGGCTAATGCGCGCGCCCTGCTCGGAGAGGGTAAGGCCGTTCACGGGGTTGCCCTGGGTGCCGGTCATAGCCGTTGTGCGGTTGTCCAGGATGAGCAGCGTCCCCTTGCCCCCGTTGTAGGCGGTGCCGAGAAGCGACGTGATGCCGGAGTGAGCGAAGGTCGAGTCGCCAATGACGCCAACCACGGGCCGCTTGGTGCGCCCGGGCACGCCCGCAAGCTCCATGCCATGGCTCATGCTGAGAGAGGCGCCCATGTCGATCACCGAGTCGACGGCGCGGAAGGGCGCGACGGCACCCAGCGTGTAGCAGCCGATGTCGCCGGTCACGATGGCCTTCATACGGCGCAGCTCGTTGAAGACCAGGCGGTGTGGGCAGCCGGCGCAGAACGCGGGCGGGCGAGGAGGAAGGTCCTTCGCGGCCTCGAGGTGCGCGGGCGTGGCCACGCCAAAGCTCCGCTGGATGTCGGCGGGGAAGATCTCGCCGGAGCGGGGGAGCGGCACCGCGGGCGGCTCGGAGAGCTTGACGCCCAGCGCGGCCACGTGGTCGCGGAAGTAGCGGCAGGACTCCTCCACCACGTAGACCTTCTCGACCGAAGCCGCAAAGCTCGCGAGGAGCTTGGGCGGCAGCGGCCAGGTAAGGCCAAGCTTGAGCGTGGAGGCCTCGGGCAGCGCCTCGCGCACGTGGTTGTAAAGGGCGCCGGCGACAATGACGCCAACCTTGGTGTCGCGCATCTCGACGCGGTTGAGGTCGCTCGTCTCGGCAAACTCCACCAGGGCATCCTCGCGCTCGTTGGTCACGCGGGTGCGCGCCACGGCATAGGCGGGCATCATGACGTACTTGCTGGGCTGGCTCTGGTAGTCGCGCGGAGCGGCGGCCTCAAGGTTGCGCTCGTGGGCGCACTCGACCATGGTCCTGGTGTGGGCAATGCGCATGGTCTCGTGGAGAATGACCGGCGTGTCGAAGCGCTCGGAGATGTCGAACGCCGCGCGCGCAAAGTCATAGGCCTCCTGGGAGTCGGACGGGTCGAGGCACGGCACGCGGTCAAACGCCGCGTAGTTCCTCGTGTCCTGCTCATTCTGGGAGCTGTACATGGAGGGGTCGTCGGCGACGAGAAGCACGAGGCCAGCATTGATGCCCGTGTTGGTGACGCTCATGAAGGGGTCGGCCGCCACGTTGAGCCCCACGTGCTTCATGGTGACCAGCGTGCGCACCCCGCCCATGGCAGAGCCAATGCCCACTTCGAGGGCGACCTTCTCGTTGGGCGACCACTCGCAGTAGACGTCACCGTGCTGCACGAGGTTCTCGAGGGTCTCGGTGGAGGGGGTGCCGGGGTATCCCGTTCCCACGTCCACGCCGGCCGACCACGCCCCCTCGGCGATGGCCTCGTTGCCCGACAGTAGCTGCTTTCCCATGCGCTCTCCTCTCCCGGCGGACTGCCCGCCTTGGTTCTTCTCCAAACGGCCCGCTAGGCCTTGTTCTCCTGGTCAACCAGGTGCGTCGCCCCATACCTCTCGCGCAGAAGCGGCTTCTCGATCTTGCCGGTGGGGTTTCTCGGCACGTCGGCAAAAATCACCTTGCGCGGCCGCTTGTAGCGGGGGAGGGCCAGGCAGAACTCGTTGATGTCGTCCTCGGTGGTGTCCTCGCATCCGGGCTTGAGCTCGATGATCGCCGCGGGTATCTCGCCCAGGCGCTCGTCGGGCAGGCCGATGACGGCCACGTCCTGGATGGCGGGGTTGGAGGCGAGAAAGTCCTCGATTTGCACGGGGTAGAGGTTCTCGCCACCCATCACTATGACGTCCTTCTTGCGGTCGACCAGCCAGTAGAAGCCGTCCTCGTCCTGGCGCGCCATGTCGCCGGTGTGCAGCCAGCCGTCGATGAGGGTCTCGGCTGTGGCTGCGGGATCTTTGTAGTAGCACTCCATGAGGCCCGGACCCTTGACGCAGAGCTCGCCCACCTCGCCGTGCGCGACTTCCTCGCCCTTCTCGTCCACGATCTTGCACTCCCACTGGTAGCCGGGCACGCCGATGGCGCCCACGTGGTCAACGTTCTCCACGCCCAGGTGGACGCAGCCCGGCCCGCAGGACTCCGAGAGGCCGTAGTTGGTGTCGTACTGCTGGTTGGGGAAGACCTTGAGCCAGCGGCGCACGAGGCTCTTGGGTACGGGCTGGGCGCCAATGTGCATGAGGCGCCACTGGTCGAGGTGGTAGTCGGTGAGGGTGACCGTGCCCTGTTCGATGGCGAGAAGGATGTCCTGCGCCCAGGGGACGAGCAGCCACACGATGGTGCAGTGCTCGTTGGAGACGGTCTCGAGGATGGTCTTGGGGCTCACGCCGCGCAGGAGCACGCCGCGCCCGCCCACGGCAAGCGACCCCATCCAGTGCATGATGGCGCCCGTGTGGTAGAGGGGCGGGATGCAGAGAAACACGTCGTCGTGCGTCTGGCCATGGTGCTTCTGCTCCATGATGGCTGCCTGGGTGAGGCTCCGGTGGTGGTGGAGTATCGCCTTGGGGAAGCCCGTGGTGCCCGAGCTAAAGTAAACCGCCGCGTCCTCGTCCTCCGAGAGCGGGATCATGGGGTCTGCCGAGGAGCACAGCCCCACGAGCTCCTGGTAGGGCTCGGCCCAGGTGGGGCAGTCGTCGCCCACGTAGAAGAGCAGGCGGCCCTTCTGGATCTGGGGCACGATCTCCTCGACGCGGCCGGTGAACTCGGGGCCAAAGACCAGGATGTCGGCGTCGGACTTCTCGACGCAGTAGCGGATCTCGTCGGCAGAGTAGCGGAAGTTGAGAGGCACCACGGTGGCGCCGCTCTTGAGCACGCCAAAGTAGATGGGGAGCCACTCGATGCAGTTGTAGAGAAGGACGGCGACCTTGTCGTCCTTGCGGATGCCGCGCGAGAGCAGCAGGTTGGCAAAGCGGTTGGCCTTCTCGTCAAAGACCTGCCAGGTCATCTCGCGGCGGAACGGCTCATCGTCCGTGGTCTCGACGAGCTCGTACTCGCGCCAGGTGATGTGGCGGTTCTCGCGCCGTTGGGGGTTCACCTCCACGAGGGCGACCTCATTGGGGTAGAGCTCGGCGTTCTTGCGAAGCATGTCGACGATGGTCACGATGCCTCCAAATGACCTGGTGGACTTGCGGGTGTGCCTGGGGATGCCGCGGGCGCGCGCCAGCAGCCTTTTTATTCTAGTCGGGTGGGCGGCAACGGGGGTGGGGGAGATTGGCCCGTCGGCGAGAATATGCCGCGGCAGCGGCGCTGAGGGCGCGTTTCCGCAGCGACTGCGTACGTAACCCCGCCGTGGCGTCAACCTGGCGCCACAAGGCTGGTTCCAGCAGCAACTCCGTATGAGACCCCCGCCGTGGCGTCAAATCGGCACCGCGGGGCTCGCCCCAGCGTTCTTCTCGCCTTTTGTAAACGCTTCTGTAGGCTTTCTCGATGCGGGTTGATTTTTTTCAAATCTTGGTCAAAATATTTGACCGTCCATACAAAGGTGCGACAAATCGGTCGAAGGTAGTTCGGCCGCCGCCACTGGGCGAAAGGAACGGTTATGCAGTCGAAAATTGCACACGCAGCCGAGCGAAAGGCTTTCGGTGTTGTCATCGACCAGGCAATCAAGGGTGTCAGGGGTGATCATCCGGAGGAGGCCATCAACAAGTTCCTGGACATGGGCGGCAAGCTTCTCGCCGACACCGCGCCCGACATGGCCAACTCGCTGAGCCGCGCCTTCTATCCTGGCTCCAAGTGGGAGAACTTCCTCATCCAGCTGGTGAGGGACCGTGTCGATCCCAACATCCTCAAGACCGCCGTCCTGAACGGCGCCTACGAGTCTGCGTTCCGCGGCCTGCGCGAGACCACCCAGTCTGCCGAGAAGTACCAGTGCAACGTGCCCTGGATTATCATCTTCGACCCCACCAGCGCCTGCAACAAGCACTGCATCGGCTGCTGGTCGGCCGACTACGGCAACAGGCTCAACCTCTCCTTTGACGAGATGGATCGCCTGGTCACCGAGGCCAAGGCGCTGGGCACCCACTTCTTCATGATGACCGGCGGCGAGCCCCTGGTACGCAAGAAGGATGTTGTCCGCCTTGCCGAGAAGCACGACGACTGCATCTTCAGCCTCTTCACCAACGGCTCCCTCATCGACCAGCAGCTTTGCGACGACTGCAAGCGCCTGGGCAACATCATCTTCTCGATGTCGCTCGAGGGCTTCAAGACCGCCAACGACGGTCGCCGTGGCGACGGCTCCTTCGACGAGGTCGTCCGCGCCATGGACCTCATGACCAAGAACGGCGTGCCCTTCGGCATCTCCACCTGCTACACGCGCAACAACGTCGAGGACGTCACGTCCGACGAGTACTACGACTTCATCATCGAGCATGGCGCGCTGTGGCAGTGGTACTTCCACTACATGCCCGTGGGCGAGGGCGCCAACGCCGACCTCATGCCCACCATCGAGCAGCGCGAGTACATGCTGCATCGTATCCGCGAGGTGCGCGACTACGAGGGTGGCAAGACCATCATGGCCATGGACTTCCAGAACGACGGCGAGTTCGTGGGCGGCTGCATCGCCGGCGGCCGCGTGTTCTGCCACGTGAACGCCCGTGGCGACGTGGAGCCCTGCGTCTTCATTCACTACTCCAACGCCAACATCCACGAGAAGAGCTGGCTTGAGTGCCTGCAGCAGCCCATCTTCCAGGAGTACCGTGCCAACTGGCCCTGGAACGACAACATGCTGCGTCCGTGCCCCATGCTCGAGAACCCGCAGGTCCTGCCCAAGATGGTTCACGAAGCCAACGCAAAGTCCACGGAGTACACCTCGCCCGAGGACGTCGACCACCTGTGCGCCCGTACGGCCGAGTACGCCAAGAAGTGGGCGCCCGAGGGTGACCGCCTGTGGCTTGAGGAGCACCCCACCGGCAAGAAGATCTACGAGGACGACATCTCGATGATGGACGTCGACAAGAAGGCAAAGATGCTTGCCGAGAAGGACGCGGAGCTCAACGCCGAGGTCGCGAACGAGCTCAAGGAGGAGAGGGAGACCGTCGGCGCCGCCAAGTAGGGGCCCTTGTTCCTCTCGCGCTGATGCGCTTGTCGCCCCGCCGCTGTCGCCGCATGGCTGCAGCGGTGGGGCGTTTTCGTTATGAGGCCCGATGCCGGCGGCGGCCGGCCGGCGCTCTGCTCCGCCCGCTGGAAAACTGCGGGTTAATTGCAGTTAGCCACAAGCGTCGCTGAGAATAACCGCAGGTACGTGGCTTGCGACTTCTCTCCTCGCTGCAATTAAGTCGCAGTTTTGGCGGCGGATGCCCGTCGCCGCCGCAGCCTCGTCGCCGCAGCAGCCCCGGCCCCCGGACCGCCCCTCGCTGCCGTATGCTCTTCTCGGCAGACCACGCACGAGAAGGGAAGGCCGCCTTGATACGCCTGGCGCTCTCGGACCTCGACAACACCCTGATCCCCTACGGCCAAGGTCGCGCGTCGGACGCGGCCATCGCCGCCGTGCGCGCCGCAAACGCCGCGCCAGGCGTGCTCGCCGGCCCCATCTCGGGTCGGACCATCGCCATGATGTCCTGGATGTTCGGGCCCTCCGCTGCGGACTGCTTCCAGACCGGCGTCTTCGTGAACGGGCAGGTTGTCCGCTTGCGCGGCAGCATCGTCTCCCAGAAGCTACCCTCGCGCGATGGCCTGGCCCGTCTCGTGCCCTACCTGCGCAAACGCGACGGCGAGCGCACCGCCCTCACCTGCTACGACAACAACAGCGGGGACAAGGACGTCTGCGTGGGTATCACCGACGAGGAGCTCGCGCGCCATCCCAAGGCCTTCCACGCGTTTCATCGCTCGTCCGTGCGCCTCCCCGAAGGCACCTACGTGAAGACCAACATCCACAGCGACCACTCGCGCGCCCACATGGAGGCGCTTCGCGAGGAGCTCGTCCGCGACTTCCCGGAGTTTGACTTCGTGTTCCCCAGCCCCACCTCATCGACGCTGGACATCCTTCCCGCAGGCGTCTCGAAGATGACCGGCCTTGCGGTCCTCATGGACCAGCTGGGCATTGGCCTCGACGAGGTCTGCGTCTTTGGCGACTCCGAGAATGACCTGGCCATCATCGAAAGCGTGCCCAACTCCGTCGCCGTGTCCAACGCGACGCCCCAGGTTGCGGCCGCAGCGCGCTGGCACATTGGCCCCGTGACGGAAGATGCCGTTGCAAAAGCACTTCTCGACATCGCAAACGCAGCCAAGACGGGCTCGCTACCAGCATTTATGGACGAGGAGAGCAAGCGTCGCAGCGGCGGCGTTGCTCGGGCAAGTTCGGCGGGTTAGACCTGCCCTCGTGGGGTAGGTAGAGAGGTAGCACGAGCGCGCAATGCGCCGGTCGAGAAGCCCGAGGAGATGCATATACATGGAGTTCCAGAAGCTCAGGGATTGTAGGTTCGACGGGTCGGGCCACTTCAAGCTCGATGGCTATCCCACCGACGTCCACGTGGAGAAGAGGCTCAAACCCAATTTCGAGGCCCTCACCGAGGCGAACACCCAGCGCATGGCAGAGCTCCAGGACAAGCTCTACGCCGAGGGGTGCGAGGGGGTCGTCGTTATCCTCCAGGCCATGGACGCGGCGGGCAAGGACTCCACCATCAAGCACGTGATGACCGGCCTCAACCCGCAGGGCGTCACCGTCGCGAGCTTCAAGCAGCCCTCCTCCGAGGAGCTCGCCCACGACTTCCTCTGGCGCGCCGTCACCAAGCTGCCGCGCCGTGGCTGCATTGGCCTCTTTAATCGTAGCTACTACGAGGACGTGCTTGTGGTGCGCGTGCACGACCTCCAGAAGACGTACCGCATGCCCAAGCGCGTGCTCGACACGCCCAAGGACGACTTCTTCGAGCAGCGCTACCGTCAGATTAGGGACTTCGAGCGCTATCTCTGGGAGAACGGCTACCGCGTCCTCAAGATCTTTCTCAACGTGAGTCGCGACGAGCAGCGCAGGCGCTTCCTCGACCGCATCGACGACGAAGCAAAGAACTGGAAGTTCTCCTCGTCCGACGTGGCCGAGCGCGAGCTATGGCCCAAGTACATGGACGCCTATGAGCAGTGCATCGACCGCACCGCCACCAAGGAGGCACCCTGGTACGTCATCCCCGCCGACCAGAAGTTCTACGCGCGCTGGCTCGTCTCGGAGGCCATGGTTCGCGTGCTGGAGGAGTGCGGCCCACGCTACCCGGAGCTTCCCGCCGAACAGCGCGACGACCTGGCGTCCGCGCGTGAGGCCCTGCTCGCCGAGACGGGTGGCCATGACGACCGAGGCGAGCGCGACGAGAGCGAGCTCACCGTGGCGCTGAGCGAGAACAGCTAAGATAACTCTTGCTATGCGTCGCAACGGGAGGGGATGCGCATGTGGGTTCTGGCTGCGGTCGGCTCAGCGATCTTTGCGGGCATCACATCAATACTTGCCAAGTGCGGCATCCGTCACACCGACTCCGATGTGGCAACGGCGGTGCGCACCATCGTCGTGCTCGCGTTTGCGTGGCTCATGGCGGGAGTTGTTGGCTCCGTCACTACCATCGGGCAGATAACGGCCGAGTCGCTCCTCTTCCTGGCTCTCTCCGGCCTTGCCACCGGCGCGAGCTGGATTTGCTACTTCAAGGCGCTCTCGATGGGCGACGTCAACAAGGTCGTGCCCATTGACAAGTGCTCCACGGTGCTCACGGTGCTTCTCGCCATCCTGCTCTTTGGCGAGACCGAGAACCTTGCCGCGAAGCTCGTGGGCTGCGCGGGAATCCTCGTGGGAACGCTTCTCATGATTGAGCGCAGGCAGCAGGACCACGACGTCCAAGGCCGCTCCTGGATGTGGTACGCGGTGGGCTCGACGGTCTTTGCGGCGCTTACGTCAATCCTTGCCAAGGTGGGTATCGAGGGCGTGGAGTCTAACCTCGCGACGGCCATCCGCACCTGCTTTGTTCTGGTCATGGCCTGGGTTGTTGTCGCCATGCGCGGCAAGCTGGGCGAGGTGCGCGGCATCGACCGCCACGAGCTGCTCTTCATCTGCCTTTCCGGCGTGGCCACGGGCGCCTCGTGGCTCTGCTACTACTACGCCATCCAGACGGGCGTGGTCTCTGTCGTGGTGCCCATCGACAAGCTGTCGATTGTGGTGGCCATGGCCTTCTCGGCGGCGGTCTTCAAGGAGACCTACACCAGGCGCTCGCTTACGGGCCTGGCAATTATTGTGGCATCCACGCTCTTGATGGCGGTCTTTAGGTAGTGGCGAGTCGGCGGACCGTCCTACTCTGCCTTCACGGCGTTGGACGTGTCGGCGATGGTTCTCACGATCTCCTCTGCCTCGGCAGTGTCCTTGAAGACCACGGGCAGGAAGTGCTTGGAGCAGCCGTTCTCCACATAGACGCTTGCCCTGTTGCCCATGGCGATGAGAACCGCGCCGACAATGACGAGCAGAACGCCCAGCAGTCCTACCTGGGATACTTCGCGGGATGCTACGCAGAGGGCAACAACCACGGCGATGACGCCAAAGATAATGAGCATGCGGGCAATGCCAATGTACTTGTTGGCAGCCCCAAGCCCCACCGCAGTAACGGATCGCATGGGGATGACCTCGTAGCCCGTCTTGTCGGTGACGATGATGCTGCGCTCGGTTGTACGGACCTGGATGTTGTCGCGGCTGATGACAACCGAGCTGCTTCCAGCGTCGTAGGTCCTGGTGCGGCCCTTCTCCAGTGCATGGGGGTATCGGCTGGTCTGCTTGCTGGGGGTGACGTTTGGGTGAACGATGCGCGCGGAAGACGCCGAGGTTGCGTTCCCAGCTGGCATTCCATCGACCTTCCTTCCACAGTGCTTGCAGAACCTGGCGCCGTCTTCAAGGGCTTTTCCGCAGTAAGGGCAGGTACGCGACATGGTGTTGCCTCTCTTTCTCTTTGACCCGCTGACAGCGTCATTGTTCGTCCGGATTTCCAAAACTTGTTGCACAACAAATCGTTTCCTGTGCGATGCCGCCCGCATCTCCTACCATGGATGATGCTTGGGTTGGCAAGCGCAGGGCTTGTCGGCCACCTATGGCGGGAGGTTCGACGCTCTTGGACGAGAAGACGGCAAACGAGAACCCGGTGGCGCGACGCGTGCCGTCGGTAAGTGACGAGATGCGCGAGAAGTACTGCCGGCTGGTGGACTACCTGCGCGAGCAGGGAAGCGTTGCCGTTGCGTTCTCGGGCGGGGTCGACTCCACGCTGCTCCTGCATGCGGCGCACGAGGCGCTGGGCGAGAAGTGCCTGGCGGTCACGGCGCGTTCGAAGTCGTTCCCGCAGCGCGAGCGGGCCGAGGCCGACGCCTTCTGCGAGCGCGAGGGCATCGCGCACGTGCTCGTGGACTCCGAGGAGCTGGACATCCCGGGCTTTGACCACAACCCCAAGGATCGTTGCTACCTCTGCAAGAGCGAGCTCTTCCAGAGGATCTGCCGCATCGCGCGCGAGAGGGGCTTGGCGCACGTGGCCGAGGGCTCCAACGTGGACGACGAGGGCGACTACCGTCCCGGACTGCGCGCGGTTGCGGAGCAGGGCATCTTGAGCCCGCTTCGCCACGTGGGCCTGCGAAAGGCCGAGATTCGCTCGCTCTCGCGCGAGCTTGGGCTTCCCACCTGGGACAAGCAGTCGTTTGCGTGCCTGTCGTCGCGCTTTGTGTACGGCGAGCTCATCTCCCGGTCGCGCCTTGCCATGGTGGACCGGGCAGAGCAGGAGCTTCTCGACCTTGGCCTCACGCAGGTGCGCGTGCGCGTCCATGGCGAGATGGACCCCATCGCCCGCATCGAGGTGCTGCCCGAGGAGTTTGGGCTGCTCGTTGCCAACGCCGCGCAGGTTGCCGCCGACCTTCGAAAGCTGGGCTTCTCGTACGTGACCATGGACCTGGCGGGGTACCATACGGGCTCCATGAACCAGTCGCTGGGGGAGGCGCGCGCATGAGCGAGCATGGCGTTGGCTATGACGACCTGGGCTTTGCCAAGCTGGACACCAGCCGAGAAGCGCGCACGGGCTTTCCCGAGGTGGTTCTCTGCGAGGGCAAGCCTGACGCCTATCTGCCGGAAATCTTCCAGCGGTTGGTTGAGGAGGACGGGCGAGCGCTGGGAACGCGTGCGAGCGAGCGCCAGGCGCAACTTGTGCAGGGGGTGTTGCCCCAGGCCGCCTACGATTCGGTCTCGCGCATCCTGAGCGTGGCGCCGGAGGTGCCGGTGCCGCTGGTGGGGCACGTGGCCGTGGTGTGCGCCGGTACGGCGGACACGCCGGTGGCGGAGGAGTCGGCGCGCGTGGCGGAGTTCTTCGGCTCCCGCGTGACGCGCCACTACGACGTGGGTGTGGCCGGCATCCATAGGCTGCTCGACCAGATGGATCAGCCCGACGGCATCCGTGCTGCCACCTGCGTTGTGGCGGTCGCCGGCATGGAGGGCGCGCTCGCGAGCGTGCTGGGCGGGCTCGTCTCGGTGCCGGTGATTGCAGTGCCCACCTCGGTGGGGTACGGGGCGTCGTTCAACGGGTTGGCCGCGCTTCTCAGCATGCTCAACACCTGCGCCAACGGTGTGGCCACGGTCAACATCGACAACGGGTTTGGCGCGGCGTACCTTGCCACGCAGATCAACCGCCTTGCGGTGGGAGGGGGCGTCTTGTGAGCACGCTCTTCTGGGACTGCCAGACCGGCATCAGTGGCGACATGGCGGTGGCTTCTCTGCTGGATTTGGGCGCCAGCGAGAAGGCCGTGCGGACGGCGCTGGCCCCGCTTGCGGGTGAGGGCTTCGAGCTGCGCGTGGGGCGCGTCGAGAAGGCCGGCCTTGACTGTTGCGACTTTGACGTGGTGCTGGACGAGGAGCACGACGGCCACGACCACGACATGGCGTACCTGTACGATCCCGAGTGGAAGCCGGGGGAGGGGAGCACCGCCGCTGGTGACGCGTGCGGGCACGATGGCGCGCGCGGGCACGGTCACCGCAGCTACGCGCAGGTGCGAGAGGTGCTTGCGTCGCTCGACCTTGCGCCTCGGGCGCGCTCGCTTGCCGAGAAGGCCTTCCACCTTCTCGCCGAGGCCGAGTCCAAGGCGCATGGCGTCCCTGTGGACGAGGTGCACTTCCACGAGGTGGGCGCCATTGACGCCATCGTGGACGTGGTGGCGGCCGCTGTCTGCCTGGACAGCCTGGGTGTGGAGAAGGTTGTCGTGCCGTGCGTGGTTGATGGCACGGGTATGGTTCGCTGCCAGCACGGGGTGATTCCCGTGCCGGTTCCCGCCGTGGTGAACATTGCCGCGGCCACCGGGCTGCCGCTCTGCGTGAGCGCGCGCCAGGGCGAGCTTGTCACCCCCACAGGCGCGGCGATTGCCGCGGCAGCCATGACCTCGGATGCGCTGCCGGAGCGCTTTACTGTTAAGGCATGTGGCATGGGCGCCGGCAAGCGCGACTACGATCCGCCCAGCATTCTGAGGGCGCTGCTCATCGAGGAGGTTGACGTCCCCGCACCGGGAGTCCCTCTCGCCCCCGCGCCGGGTGTTTCTCTCGCTCCCGGCACCTCCGTGCCGGGCGATTGGATCTGGAAGCTCGAGTGCAACATCGATGACAGCACGGGCGAGATGCTCGGCGCCGTTCTCGAGGACCTCATGGCGGCGGGCGCCCGCGACGCCCACTTCCTTCCCGTCTTCATGAAGAAGAACCGGCCCGCCTACGAGCTGGCCATTATCTGCGACGACGCTCACCGAGAGGCACTCGAACGCCTTGTGTTCGCCGAGACCACGACCATCGGGATTCGCCGCCAGCGTATGGAGCGAAGCGTGATGAGCGTCTCTTGGCGCGACGTTGAGACGAGCTTTGGTACCGTGCGCGTGAAAGTCTGTGGGCGAGACGGGCTTCTCCGCGCCTATCCCGAGTACGAGTCCGTTCTCGAGGTGGCGCGTGCTGCCGGGACCGATTTCCGTACGGTATACCTAGCTGCGGCGACGTCTGCCTAGGGGAGTGGTGCCGACTGCCTGGGGCGCCTTGTCGCTACCGCCCGCCGTCCGCGGGCTAATCCCTGGGCTCGCACAAAAACTGCGGCTTAATTGCACCCCCTGAAAAGATCGCAGCGCGTTTACCTGCTGTTTTTCTCGGCAGAGTCCTGTTCGGACTGCAATTAAGTCGCAGCTTTCTCCTGCGTCGGCGCCCGAGGGCCCGCTTCGTACGCGCTTGCTGCCAAAAATGGGCTTGTGGCGCCAAAACGGCGCCACAGCGGGGGTTTCGTACGCACTTGCTGCGAGAACGCGCCTTGTGGCGCCGGATTGACGCCACGGCGAAGGTTTCCGCAGTAGTTGCTGCAGGAACGGGCCTTGTGGCGCCAGGACGGCGCCACAGCGGGGACTTCCGACGGGATTCCGTACGAGAAGCGCTCCCGACCGCCGTCCGCCGCGACGCCCTGCCGCGCCGCCGTACCTGGCGCTAGTACTTGTTGTAGATGTGCTCCGCCGAACCGCGCAGCCCCGTGACGCAGAGCGAGCTCCCATCGTCGAGCACGACGGTCCCGGTAAACGTCCCAAACACCTGGTGCTGTCGGCTCACGATAATGCCGGCAAGGTCGATGTTGTCCGTGCGGTCGATCAGCGGCTCAAAGGCCAGGTCAAGCCTTCCCTCATCGTCGGTCACGTGCCATGGCGAGAGGTACGCGTAGCCCTTCTCGCCAACCGGAATGCCAAAATCAACGCGCCCCAGCTTGTGCGCCACGCCGTCCACGAAGACCATGTTCTCGCTGGCAGCGCTCGTGTTGCCAAACCCGTAGCCAAGGTTGAGGCCCACCACACGCCCGCCTTGCCGACCCTGCGCAACAGCCCAGTACCAGGTGTTCTCGTACGTCCACACGCCGCGGCCCCAGTCGAGAAGGCCAAACGAGTCGTCGCGCGAGAACTCGTGGAAGAGTGCCCCGCGCCTGAAGCCGCCCCATGCGCGCATGCCCACGATCTTGCGGTTGTAGTAGAACGCGTTCGGGTCATCGTCCCAGGGCGTGCAGATAACCATCGAGTCCCGTGGCGGCTGGTCGAGAAGGACCTCAACCTCAAGGTCGTCGTCCCCATCAAAGTTGCGCATGGCAAACGAGAGCCGCCGTCCGTCGCCGTTCACGTGGCGCCACTCCACGCGACAGCGCGCGTTCTCCCAGCAGATGTCGCCTGCGTCAGAGCTGGCTGGCAGTCCCATGGACCCCAGCGGCAACGGCACCGTCTCGGAAGTGGTTTTGAACGAGCGCGCCGAGAAGTCCATAACCGATGCCGAGACAAGCCCCAGGTACCCCAGGTCGCTAAACGTGAGTGCCACGGCGTAGCGACCGTCGTTTATGAGGTAGTAATCCCAATCCTTGATGCGCCACGACGGCGCTTGTATGTCCGCGTGATCGTAGGCGAAGGGCGGGCGCGTTGCCCAGCCGGGCTCGCGAAGGTGGCCCTTCTCGTCCAGAAGCCTGCCGGTTCCGGTGATGCGATGCTCGGACATGGCAACCCCTCTCCACGAGACCTCTCCGTGGATTCAGCATCCGTCAACCGAATGGAGCTAACGGCGCCTCTTCGGCGTGTGGGATTGAGTTGCCGGGCAATGAAATCCCATTGCCGGGGAATGGAATCCCATTGCCGGGAAACTCAATCCCGCGTGGGCGCGGCGCCTTCCCCGGGCACTTTTCGAGTGCGTTTCAGGCGTGTGTATGTTGGGAAGCAAGCTGCCCCCGTTTTTCTTGACGAAACACACCCAGCATAGACTTCCATCGGTACGTAGGGGTTCCCGTGCAAAACGGCGGAAACCCGCATGGCACGCCCGTCCACGGGCGCTTGGAGAGGGGAATACATGGCATCCAACCAGGTGGCCAATGACACCAGCACCGGTCAGGGCCTGTACCGGGAGGAGTTCGAGCACGACGCCTGCGGCATCGGCGCAATTGCTCACCTCAAGGGCCAGAAGTCACACCAGCTGCTCGACGATGCGCTTACGCTGCTCGTGAACCTTGAGCACCGTGGCGGCAAGGGCCTGGAGAGAAACACCGGCGACGGCGCCGGCATCCTGTTCCAGATTCCGCACCGCTTCTTCCGCAAGGAGGCCCAGAAGTACGGCCACCTGCTCCCCGACGAGGGCGAGTACGGTGTGGCAATGGTCTTCTTCCCGCAGGACGAGGAGGGCGCGCAGGTCGCCCGTCGCGTCTTCGAGGAGGGCTGCGCCGAGCAGGGCATACCCCTGCTCTTCTGGCGCGAGGTCCCCATTGATCCGCATGACCTGGGCGAGACGGCTCTCGCGTGCATGCCCACCATCTACCAGGCGTTTCTTGGCCGTCCGGCAAATGTCCCCGCTGGCGACGAGTTCGAGCGCAAGCTCTACGTGTGCCGCCGCACCAGCGAGAAGGCAGCGGGTGCCCACCACGCGCTTGAGGGCAAGATCTTCTACGTGTGCTCCATGAGCTCGCGCACCATCGTGTACAAGGGCATGCTCGTCGCCACCCAGATGCGCAACTTCTACCTGGACCTCAACGATGCCGCCGCGGAGTCTGCGCTGGCGCTCGTGCACTCGCGCTACTCCACCAACACCACGCCCAGCTGGGAGCGCGCCCACCCCAACCGCTACATCGTCCACAACGGCGAGATCAACACCCTTCGCGGCAACGTCAACTGGATTCGCGCCCGCGAGTCGGAGTTCTACTCGCCCGTGCTGGGTGCGGACCTCGGCCACGTGATGCCCGTCATCAACCGCGAGGGCTCGGACTCCGCCATCCTCGACAACGTGCTCGAGTTCCTCACCATGAACGGCAGGCCCCTCTCCCGCGCCGTCACGATGCTACTTCCCGAGCCGTGGGACAAGAACAAGCAGCTCTCCGACGCGCGTCGCGCCTACGACTGCTACCAGTCCATGCTCACCGAGAGCTGGGACGGCCCCGCTGCCATCGCCTTCTCGGACGGCCGCATCACCGGCGCCGCCCTCGACAGGAACGGCCTTCGTCCCGCCCGCTACTACGTCACCCACGACGACCGCATGATTCTCGCCTCCGAGGCGGGCGCCCTGACCGTCGAGCCCGACGAGATCCTGCAGACGGGCTCGCTCGGCCCTGGCCAGATGTTCGTCGTCGACCCCTCTCAGGGCCGCATCATCTGGGACGACGAGGTCAAGGCCCACTTTGCGGCACAGAAGCCCTTCCGCGACTGGATCGACGAGGAGACTCTCTCGGTAAGCGACCTTGCCAAGGGCGAGAAGGACCCCTTCGAGGCAATTGACGCCGGCGTGTCTCTCACCCAGCGCCTGGCGCGTCACGGCTACCACTTCGACGACGTCGAGGAGGCCGTGCGTCCCATGGCCAACACGGGCAAGCCGCCTTTGGCCTCCATGGGCTCCGACGTTCCTCTCGCCGTGCTCTCCGGCCACCCGCGCTCGTTCTTCGACTACTTCAACCAGCTCTTCGCGCAGGTCACTAACCCGCCTATCGACGCGCTGCGCGAGAGCTTCGTGACGTCTTCCGTGCTCTACCTGGGCAACCACGGCAACATGCTCGAGGATTCGCGTAAGAACTGCCAGCTCCTCCGCCTGGATGACCCCATCCTCACCAAGGACGAGTTCGAGCGCATCGCGACGCTCGACCGCCAGGGCTTCCATGCCGCATGCTTCTCGGCCACGTATCCCCGCGAGGCGGGAGAGGGCGCGCTTCGGAAGGCGCTCGAGTCGCTTTGCAAGGGCGTCGAGAAGGCCGTGCGCGCCGGCGCCAACGTGGTGGTCATCTCCGACCGCGCCGGTGACGGCCAGGTGCCCATCCCGTCGCTGCTCTCGGTCTCGGCCGTCCACAACCACATGATTCGCACCGGCATCCGCATGAAGGCCGACATCGTGGTGGAGTGCGGCGACGCCATCACCCCGCACGACTACGCGACGCTCGTGGGGTACTCCGCCTCGGGCATCTATCCCTACATGGCGCATGCGTGCATCACTGCCCTTGCCGAGCGCGGCTCGCTGGGCGTGAGCGCCGAGGAGGGCATCGCCAACTACGACCGCGCGGTCAACGCCGGCATCACCTCGATCATGTCCAAGATGGGCATCTCCACGATGCAGGGCTACCACTCCGCGCAGATCTTCGAGATTGTTGGTTTTGACCAGGGCTTTGTTGACCGCTGCTTCACTGGCACCGTCTCACGCGTTGGCGGCCTTGACGAGGACGGCGTCGAGCGCGAGTGCAACGAGCGCTACGACGAGGCGCTGGCGCTGCTCAAGACCCCGGCGCCCACGCAGCTGGCGAGCTCCGGCATCACCAAGTGGCGCCCGCTTGGCGGCGAGGAGCACATCATCACTCCGCAGGTCATCTATCTGCTGCATCGTGCCGTGCGCGAGAACAGCCCCGAGCTCTTTGCCGAGTACTCCCAGGCGCTGCACCCTAAGGGCCGCGCCATCATGCTGCGCGACCTCCTCGAGTTTGTGCCGCTGGCGTCCGGTCCCGTGCCTCTCGACGAGGTCGAGAGCGCCGACTCCATCGTGAAGCACTTCGAGACCAGCGCCATGAGCTTTGGCGCCATCTCCGACGAGGCGCACCGCGCCCTCGCCATCGCGATGAACCGCATTGGCGCCAAGTCCAACACGGGCGAGGGCGGCGAGAACCCCGACCGCGAGACCACGCTCGCCAACGGTGACTCCGCTAACTCCAAGGTCAAGCAGGTTGCTTCCGCGCGCTTTGGCGTGACGAGCCGCTACCTGGTCTCCGGCGAGGAGATCCAGATCAAGATGGCCCAGGGCGCCAAGCCTGGCGAGGGCGGCCACCTGCCTGGCACCAAGGTCTGGCCGTGGATCGCCAAGGTTCGCAACTCCACGCCTGGTGTGGGCCTTGTCTCGCCCCCGCCGCACCACGACATCTACTCCATCGAGGACCTGGCCGAGCTCATCTTCGACCTCAAGAACGCCAACCCCAAGGCAACGGTCTCGGTCAAGCTCGTCTCCGAGGCGGGCGTGGGCACCATCGCCACCGGCGTTGCCAAGGGCGGAGCCAACAAGATCTTGATCTCCAGCGCCAACGGCGGCACCGGCGCCGCTCCGCGTGACTCCATCTACCACACGGGCCTGCCGCTCGAGCTTGGCCTTGCCGAGACGCAGCAGACGCTGCTCAGGAACGGCCTGCGCTCGCGCGTTGAGCTCGAGGCTGACGGCAAGCTCATGGACGGTCGCGACGTGGCGGTGGCTGCGCTTCTCGGCGCCGAGGTCTTTGACTTTGGTACGGCCGCGCTGCTCTCTCTTGGCTGCCTCATGCAGCGCGACTGCCAGACGGACACCTGCCCCATGGGCATCGCCACGCAGAACTGCGAGCTCCGCAAGCGCTTCCGCGGCAAGCCCGAGCACGTGGTCAACTTCATGTACCTTGTGGCCGATGAACTGCGCCACATCATGGCCGAGCTGGGCTTCCGCACGGTCCAGGACATGGTTGGACACCCCGAGTGCCTGCGCCAGGTCGAGGTTCCGGGCAACTGGAAGGCAAACACCATCGACCTCTCGCCTGTTCTCGCAAGCGTCACCAACGAGTTTGGCAAGAGCGTCCCCGGTGCCGCCGCCCGTCACTACCTGCCCGAGATGGGACCTGCCGACGAGCTCTCAAGCACACTGGACGCGACGCTCTTCGTGCCCTACACCGAGACCGCGCGCCGTACGCTTACTCCGGTGCACTTCCACGCCGACATCGCCAACGTGAACCGCTGCGTGGGCACCATGCTCGGCTCCGAGGTTACGCGCGCGCACCCCGAGGGGCTCCCCGAGGGCTCCATCACCATCGACTGCGTGGGCTCCGGCGGCCAGAGTTTTGGCGCCTTCCTGCCCGCAGGCATCACGATCAACGTCATCGGAGACGCAAACGACTACTTTGGCAAGGGCCTCTCCGGCGGCATCCTCACGGTGTCCCCGGATCCCAGCGCCACCTACAAGTTCGACGAGAACGTCTCCATCGGCAACGTGGCCTTCTACGGCGCCACGGCGGGCAAGGGCTTCATCAACGGCCTGGCCGGCCAGCGCTTTGGCGTGCGCAACTCCGGCGCAACCATCGTGTGCGAGGGCGTGGGCAACCACGGCTGCGAGTACATGACGGGTGGCATGGCGCTCATCCTCGGCGAGGTAGGCATCAACTTCGCAGCAGGCATGAGCGGCGGCGTCGCCTTTGTCTACGACGAGTACGGCACCCTGCCCAGCCGCTGCAACACCGACATGGTGGAGCTCAAGCGCCCCACCGAGCGCGACTTCGAGACCATCCGTGCCCTTATCGAGGAGCATGCGAGAAGGACCAAGAGCCCGCGCGGCATCAAGATGCTCTACATGTACGACGACATCAAGGAGAAGTTCGTGAAGGTCATCCCGCACGAGTACGAGGTCGCGCTCGAGCTCACCGAGGCCGCCGAGGCCGCGGGCAAGACCCACGACGAGGCGGTCGAGATCGCCTTCGAGACCATGAGGAACGGGAGGTAGTGCCATGGGCAAGGTCGGAGCATATATCGACCTCGGAAGGGTCGCCCACGGCGAGAGACCCGCAGCCGAGACGCTCAAGGACTTTGGGGAGTTCGCGGTTCCGCTGGAGGAGAAGGACCAGCGCGCCCAGGCGAGCCGCTGCATGTACTGCGGCGTGGCGTTCTGCCAGACGGGCTTCTCGTTTGGCAAGGCGCGCAGCTCGGGCTGCCCGCTTCACAACCTGATTCCCGAGTGGAACGATCTCATGTGGCGTGGCATGTGGGCCGACGCCGCCGAGCGACTTTCGCTCACCAACCCGCTGCCCGAGTTCACGAGCCGTGTGTGCCCCGCCCCGTGCGAGGCGGCCTGCAACCTGGGCCTGGCGGACGACCCCACCACCATCAAGGACGACGAGCGCGCTATCTCTGATCACGAGTGGGCAGAGGGCGGCCCCGCGCCCCTTGCCCCGGCGGCTGAGGACGCACCTCGCGTTGCCGTGGTTGGCTCTGGCCCCGCCGGGCTGGCTGCATCGTGGGAGCTCGCGCGCCGCGGTGCGCGCGTGACGCTCTTCGAGCGTCACGACCGTGCGGGCGGCCTGCTCATGTACGGCATCCCCAACATGAAGCTCCCCAAGGAGGTTGTCGAGCGCAGGCTCGACCTCATGGAGAAGAGCGGCATCGAGATTCGCTGCGGCGTCGACGCCACCTCGCCCGAGGTTGCAGCCGAGCTTGCCGGCTTCGACGCCGTGGTGGTTGCCGCGGGCGCCGCGCAGGCTCGCGGCCTGCGCGTTCCCGGTGCGGACAACCCCAACGTGGTCTTCGCCGTGGACTTCCTCACGGCGCAGACAAAGGCCCTGCTCGACGGCCACGCCGAGACCCCCGCGGTGAGCGCCGAGGGCAAGGACGTGGTTGTCATCGGCGGTGGCGACACCGGCACCGACTGCGTTGCAACGGCGCTTCGTCAGCACGCAAAGAGCGTCCACCAGCTTGAGTTCCTGCCTGCGCCTCCCGAGGTGCGCGCCGCCTCCAACCAGTGGCCCGAGTGGCCCAACACCAAGAAGACCGACTACGGTCAGGTCGAGGCCGAGCTCGTGCAGGGCGCTGACCCGCGCAGCTGGGCAACGAACACCCTTGAGGTGCTCGAGGACGAGAACGGCGGCGTCCGTGGCCTTCGCGTGGTCTCGCTCGACTGGTCGCACGGCAAGCCCGAGCCCATCGAGGGCTCCGAGCGCGAGATTCCCGCGCAGCTGGTGCTTCTCGCCATGGGCTTCACCGGTCCCGAGGCCTCGATTTACGAGGCGCTTGGCGTCACCACCGAGGAGCTACGTGGCGGCGTGAGGCCCAAGCTCGCCGCAGCGGGCTCCCACCGCACCGTGAGCAAGGGCGAGACGCCGATCTTCGCTGCCGGCGACGCGCGCTCCGGCTCGTCTCTCGTCGTTGCTGCCATTTCCGATGGTCTTGCCTGCGCTGGTGAGGTTGCCAACGCGCTTGGACTCTAACGCATCTCTCGGCCGGTCCCCCTGGGGCCGGCCGAGTGCTTTTGGATTCGTCGCCCGCGCTGCTCTCGCCGTTCGTCCTTGTCACCTCTCGTTCCCGATTGGAGGAAAGGCCATGTCACACGCCTCGTCCGCACCGCTCAGGATGACCGAGATGCGCGAGAGACACCTCTCGCTCAAAAGGGGAGGGACACGGCGCGCAGATGCCATTGGGACAGATGGCCTGATCTGGTCCTCGCAGGATTCGCAAAGGGATACCGACAAGCTCCTCTGGATGGAGGACGGTGTCGAGAAGGATGCGCCGGAGCTCGACGAGCCCACGAGGACGTGGCTCGAGGAGTCGTCCGAGTGGACGGGTGGCGCGGCGGGCGTGTCCGGCGGTGCCGACGGCGCCGATGATGGGGGAGTGGACCCCACGCCCCCAAACACCCTGGTGTGGCTGTGAGAGAGGGATTGCGCCACAAGGCGACTTTCAGCAGCAAGGGTGCCTGTACTCGCCCCTAAGCCGGACGGCCGTCGTAGTTGATGCCGCCCACAATCGCGTCGAAGTGCTCCTTGTCCCCACGGACAAACGCCTCGGCCAGCTGCGGGTAGGCGGCAAGCGCCTCCTCGAAGAGGTCGGCAAAGCTCGCGTGGCTCTTCTCGCCCGTGAATGGGTTTGCCCACTCGTGCCGCTCGAGGTTCGCCGAGACGCACTCGTCCGACTCGGTAACCCGGTGGGCAAACGACTCGGCCATGGAGTGCGGGCGCGCCAGACGCTCGACCGCCCCAATGAGGCGTGTCTTGGTAGATCCGGCAGGCTCGATCCGGCGATAGACCCACTGGTAGTCGCTCACGGCAGCGCCGTACTCCTCCGGGCCCACGTTGAGGCCAAAGACGGCTAGTGCTACCTGCGAGAAGATCGTCCCGCCCACGCGGTCGATGCGCGCGGTGCGCATGAGGTCAGAGGCCGGATGGTGCTCAAGTACGGTGGTGTGCCGCTTTTCCCAGAGAATCCAGGAGTCGATGTCGCTCTCGATGATCGCGTGAATCTCGTGCGAGGCGTCAGAGAGGCCCGGCTGCTCAAGCAGCGCGTACTGCTGCGCGTAGATGAGCGGGTGCGCCGTGCGGTCAAGCATGTAATGGCCGAGAAGCCCCAGCGCAAATGCCCGGCCAATGCGCTCGTCCTCGACGGGCAGATGGCCCACCGAGGAGCGAATGTCACCAAACGCCTTGGTGACGTGGCTTGCGTGCATGTCGTGTGCGAGGTGGCGGCAGGCCGAGGACCGCGCCGGAATGGTGCGGAAGCGCACGAAGAATGGGTCCGGGCCCTCGTTGCCCAGAAGGAAGGCGAGAAGCTCCTCCTCGCCGTCGACAAGGCCTTCGGGAAGACGCTGCGCGGCGTCTTCGCCAAAGATGTGGTGCGTTATCAGAGAGGGCATGGTCGAACTCCTCGGGTACACAATGCCTGGCCGTAGAGCATGGCTCTACAACGGACGAAATCAAGTCTTTAGGATAGTCGAACTTGTGCGTTTTGGGGAGCACCGCATGCGGTACCTTACGTTGGTATTGCTTGGGTAACATTAAGAGCTTAACTGTCGTCCGCCCCAAGGAGCCACATTGAGCCTGCTTGAGATTGTCGTGCTTGGCCTTGCCCTCTCTGCGGACGCGTTCTCGGTCACTATCTCCAACACCTTTGCCTACCGGCATGAGCGCATGTCTCGGCTTGCGCTCATGCCGGTCTTCTTTGGTGTCTTCCAGGCACTCATGCCTGTCGCGGGCTATTTCCTAGGTGGCGTTGCGGCAAAGCTCATCGAGGCCTACGCAGGTGCTGTTACCCTGGTTATCCTGGGCATTATTGGCGGCAACATGGTGCGTGAGGGCGTATCGTCCATACGGGCGTGTCGCAACTGCGAACCGGCTCCTGCCAAGGGGAGGCTTACCCTGCCAACGCTGCTTGTCCAGGCTGTCGCCACCGCGATTGACGCCTTTGCCGTTGGCGTGTCTCTGCGTGCCCAGGCCGTGGATCTTGCGTTCTCGGCGTGCGCGATCGGCCTCACCACCGCCGTCTGCTGCGTTATTGCGCTGGTGCTTGGTCGCAAGCTCGGCACGATCCTTGGCGACCGAGCGGAGATCCTTGGCGGCTGCGTTCTTATTGGTATTGGCATCAAGGCGCTGCTGGCATAACCCCTGGGGGCCATCCCACAGAAGAGCAATCAAGCGCCACTCACGGCCCTGTCGTGCCGCTGAGGGGCGAGCTCCCTCTCGGTAATCGAATTTTGTAAGAAAAATAAGCGAAAAGAGTAAAGATTGATAAAAGACCCAGGCTGTGTTGCCCGGGGGTTATAGGGAGAGCCGCGGTACGCCACGGCATAACGTAACGGGCCCTGGGAAGGCCCGTTGGATTGGGGTGTCCCATGAAGAACGTATCTCGCAGGGAGTTCCTCGGTACAACCGCTGTCGCAGCAGCGGGCCTTGGGCTTGCGGCATGCGGAGGCGGCGCGAGCTCGTCGAGCTCCAGCGGCACCGATACCAGCTCCAGCTCCGGTTCGGACGACCTGTCCCGCATCGCGAGCGACGACTTGATCGAGGCCGCTAAGAAGGACGGCGGACTCGTGGTCTACGGCTCCTGCGAGGAGCAGCACGTGGCCGCCTGTGCGCAGCACTTCCAGGAGCTCTTTGGCATCGAGACCTCCTACCAGCGCCTCTCCACGGGCGAGGTCGAGTCCAAGGTTGAGGAGGAGAACGGCAACCCCTCTGCCGACGTCTGGTTTGGCGGCACCACCGACCCCTATAACGTTGCAGTCACCAAGGGCATCCTCGAGCCCTACGAGGCCAAGAACGCCTCCCACCTCATCTCCGACAAGTTCCGTGATGCCGATGGCAATTGGTACGGCATCTACAAGGGCATCCTCGGCTTCTTCTACAACAAGGACGAGCTCGAGCGCAAGGGCCTCGACGTCCCGCAGGACTGGCCCGACCTTCTCGACGAGAAGTACAAGGACCTCATCTGGATGTCCAACTACAACACCGCCGGTACGGCAAAGCTCATCCTCAACACGGTCATCCAGAAGTACGGGCACGACGAGGGCATCAAGTACCTTGTTGACCTGGACAAGAACGTGCAGGTCTACACCAAGAGCGGCTCTGGCCCGTCCAAGAACGTGGGTACCGGCGAATGCACCATCGGCATTGGCTTCCTGCATGACGCCATCTACCAGATCGTCGACAACGGCTATGACAACATTGGCCTGGTGATTCCGTCCTCTGGCGCCTCCTACGAGGTTGGCGCGACGGCCATCTTCAAGGGCTGCAAGCACGAGAACGCCGCCAAGCTCTGGATCGAGTACGCTCTCTCGCCGCAGTGCGTCGAGCGCGCGCAGGAGGTTGGCGCGTACCAGTTCCTGGTCATCGATGACGCCAAGCAGCCTGCCGTCGTCGAGGAGTACGGCCTCGACCCCGACAACGTCATGGATTACAACTTCGAGGACGCCAAGGAGAACACTGAACAGTACGTCTCCGACATCATGAACGCCCTCGGTGGTGGCGACGACCGCTTCCAGACCGAGTAGCACCCTGCCCTCCGCCCCGAGGCGACGTATGCCTTGGGGCGGAGTGCGTAAAGCGAGAGGAGAGATGCCATGGCACGAGGTCAGAGTGCTCGGCTGGACCAAAAGAAGCTGCTGGCAGACCCAATACTTGTCACCACGATCATCGTCTTGATCGTGTTCTTGACCCTGTTCATCCTGTATCCGCTGGCAATTCTGCTCGTCGATGCCGTGGTGGGGGAGAATGGCCCCACGTTTTCCGTGTTTCAGCGCGTGCTGGCTATGCCGTCCTTCGAGACGGCCATCAGCAACACGCTTGTCCTGGGGCTGTTCGTGGGCATTGTGGCAACGCTCATTGGCCTGCTCTTTGCCTACGTCGAGGTGTACGTCAACCTCAAGTCGCGCTTCATGAGCGGGCTCTATAAGCTTGTCTCAATGCTACCCGTGGTCTCTCCGCCGTTTGTTCTGTCGCTTTCGGTGATTCTGCTCTTCGGCAAGGCTGGCCTCATCACTCGCTCACTGTTGGGCATCTATGACAACAACGTCTACGGCTTCTGGGGCATCGCCCTCGTGCAGACGCTCACGTTCTTCCCTGTGTGCTACATGATGTTCAGGGGCCTCCTGAGAAACATCGACCCCTCGCTCGAGGAGGCTGCCCGCGACATGGGCGCCTCTCGTTGGAAGGTCTTCACAAGTGTCACGCTGCCACTCATCCTTCCTGGCATGGGCAACGCGTTTCTCGTCTCCTTCATGGAGTCGATCGCGGATTTCGCGAACCCCATGATCATCGGCGGCTCCTACGACACGCTCGCAACATCCATCTACCTGCAGATCACTGGCGCCTACGACAAGCAGGGTGCCTCGGCCATGTCGTGCGTGCTTCTCGGCATCACGCTCATCATGTTCATTGTCCAGAAGTACGTGCTCGAGCGTAAGAGCACGGCCACCCTCACGGGCAAGGCGGCGCGCGGCCGCATGCTCATCACCGACAACTCCGTGCGCATCCCGCTGTCCGTGCTTTGCGGCGCCGTCGCCATTTTCGTCGTTGCCCTCTACGTGTGCGTGCCGTTCGGCGCCCTGTTCAAGACGTGGGGCTATGACTACTCGCTCACGCCCAAGTGGTTCATCCAGGTCTTCACCCTCCACCACGGCTTCGAGGCCTTCGCCGACTCGTTTGGCCTGTCGCTCATTGCGGCACCGCTCACGGCCCTGCTCTCGATGGTCATTGCGTACCTTGTGGTGAAGCGTCGCTTCGCCGGCCGCGGGTTCATCGAGTTTGTCTCGATGCTTGCCATGGCCGTCCCCGGCACCGTCCTGGGCGTCGGCTTCATTCGCGGCTTCTCGAGCGGCGTCTTCCACAGCGGCTTCATGCAGGGGCTCTACGGAACGGCCGCCATTCTCGTCATCGTGTTTATCGTGAGGTCGCTGCCCACCGGCACCCGCTCGGGAATCTCGGCGCTGCGCCAGATTGACAAGTCCATCGAGGAGTCTGCCTACGACATGGGTGCCAACAGCTTCCAGGTCTTCATGACCGTCACGCTGCCGCTCATCAAGGACTCGTTCCTCTCGGGCCTTGTCACCGCGTTCGTGCGCTCCATCACGGCAATCTCGGCCGTCATCCTGCTGGTCACACCGCAGACCCTCATGATCACCGTCCAGATCAACGAGTACGCCGAGAAGGGCGCCTATGGCATTGCCTGCGCCTTTGCCACGATCCTCATCATCATCACCTACGCGGCCGTTCTGCTTATGAACCTCTTCATCAAGCACTTCGGCACCAGCGCAAAGATCAACGCCAAGAGCGAGGAGGAGTAACCCATGGCCAAGGAGAAGAAGGGTGTGCGTCTTGAGCACATCTCCAAGATCTACCAGGATCCCAAGACCAAGAAGGACTTCTACGCCGTCCACGATGCCAACCTGGAGATAGCGCCCGGTGAGTTCGTGACGCTGCTTGGCCCCTCTGGCTGCGGAAAGACTACCATCCTGCGCATGATCGCCGGCTTCGAAAGCCCGGACGAGGGACAGATCTACCTGGGCGGCGAGCCCATCAACGACCTTACCCCCAACAAGCGCGACACGGCCATGGTCTTCCAGAGCTACGCTCTGCTCCCGCACTACAACATCTTTGATAACGTGGCGTACGGCCTCAAGATCCGCAAGCTCCCCGCCGACGAGATTCGCGACAAGGTCACGCGAATCCTGGGCATGGTTGGCTTGGAGGGCATGGAGGATCGCATGACCAACCAGCTCTCGGGTGGCCAGCAGCAGCGCGTTGCCCTGGCGCGTGCCCTGGTCATCGAGCCCTCGGTCCTGCTCTTCGACGAGCCTCTCTCGAACCTTGACGCCAAGCTGCGCGTGGAGATGCGCACCGAGGTGCGTCGCATCCAGCAGGAGGCGGGCATCACCGCAGTCTACGTGACGCACGACCAGTCCGAGGCCATGGCAATCGCCGACAGGATCATCGTCATGAAGCGTGGCGTCATCGACCAGGTTGGCGACCCGCACGCCGTCTACTATCGTCCCGTCGACGAGTTTGTGGCCGACTTCATTGGCGAGTCCAACTTCCTGCGTGGCAAGCTTGCCGAGAAGGAGGGTGACACCGGTGTCGCGACCATCGAGGGGCACAGCGTTGAGGTTGACGGCGTTTCCGCCCACAGCGTGGGCGATGACATCACCCTGGTGCTGCGTCCCGAGGCGGCCACCCTCGCTGACGAGGGCGTCCTCCACTGCAAGGTCACACTCTCGCGCTTCATGGGCAGCTACCAGAACTACCAGGTCATGGTAGGCAACACCCTTGTCAAGATTCAGGACTTCAACCCCAAGACCCACAAGATCTATGAGGTGGGCGACGATGCCTTTGTGAGCTTCACAAAAGGCGACGTTCACGCACTGTGAGACAAAGTGGCAGTCTTTTGTCTCATTTGCGGGCGGCTCCTACGCTATGGTGCAGGGGCCGCCCGCTCTTGGTATTGGTCGGCACTACTGATGGGTATGACAAAAACATGTACGTTTGGTTCGCGTGTCTGGAGGCATGCCATGGATAGCAAGTTCACGAGCACGAAGCTGGGGGCCATCGTTTCCGGCGTTGCTCTGGTGGTCATGGGGTTTATCCTCTTCACCAATCCCACGACGGCGATGATGACCATAACCGTCATGCTTGGATGGGTGCTGGTCGTCATGGGTGTCGCTTCTCTTGCGAGTGCTCTAACGCGGTGGAGCGTGATTCTCTCGACGGCAGACCTCTACGCGGGTATTGTCGAACTGCTCTTTGGTGTTCTCCTCGTGAACATTCCCGGCTTCTTTGTGACGTGGATCTTTATCCTGCTGGGCATCTTTGTTCTGGTCTCGGGTCTCAATTCGCTGTACGGAGCAAACGCCCTTCAGGCACTGGGGCTGCAGAGCGCCGGGAAGGCCAAGGGTGGGGCGATCCTTGCCATTGTGCTGGGCGTTCTCGTGCTTGTCTCGCCGGGGCTCTTTGCCGACACGGCCATGATCATCTGCGGTATTGCGCTCATCTATGCGGGTGTAGTTCGTATCGTGGATGGTGTCCGCATGCCCAGCGAGCACAGGGCGTAGGAGAGCTCGGCGGTCGCAGGGAACTGCGGGCGACGACCACGCGGATGGCAGCCAATAATCGCTGAGGTGCGCGTGGCTTTGGTCTCAGCCGCTTTTCCTCAGTGGCCTGATTCATTGATGTTGGGAGCCCTCTGCCCAAAAATTGCGGTTGCCGGTCCTATTTGGGCGAATCGCCGAGTACGAAGCTTCTAACTTTTTGCAGAGCCGCAGGTAGGAAAAAGGCACCTGCAAGGTGATACTAAGCAAAATTCCGTTTTTTGACCGGCAACCGTAAATTTTGGGCAACGGGGCCCCTAACGGGGTTCCTTCGATGCCTTCGGAGGGGCGCTTTGCAGCTGTCATGGTAAAGAGGAGCACCTCCGCAAGTCTAGTTGCGGAGGTGCTCCCGTTTTTTGCTCTTGTCCTGTGCCTACACGTAGAAGAGCATTTTGTTGTAGCTCGGGACGGGCCAGTAGTCGTGGCCGCAGACCTTCTCCATGCCATCGACGGCGGTGCGCAGCGCGGCCATCGCGGGGATGACGACATCGCGGTAGCAGTTGTCGGCGGCCTGCGGGTCCTCAAGGCCCTTGGCCTGGGCGTTCTTGGCCTCGAGGTCGTCCACGGCGTCAGAGATGGCATTGATGCCGTCGGTGAGGACGCTCACCATCCTCTTTTCGGCCTTGGCGTCGATGCCCAGCTCGGCCTTGGTGGCGACACTCGTGGCGATGTCGCCGGAGTAGTCGAAGAGGGCCGGCAGGTACATGTGGCGCGTCATGTAGACCATGGTGTTGGCCTCGATGTTGAGCAGCTTCGCGTACTGCTCGGCCTTTGCCACGTAGCGGGCGTGGACCTCGGGCTCGCTGAGGACGCCGTACTTCTCGAAGAACTTGATGTTCTCGGGCTTGATCAGCGCGGGCAGGGCATCCGGCGTGGTCTTGAGGTTGGGCAGGCCACGACGAGCGGCCTCGGCCTCCCACTCCTCGGAATAGCCGTTGCCATCGAAGAGGATGCGCTGGTGGTCACGGAAGGTGTGGCGCACGAAGCGCATGGCGACGGTGGTGAAGTCCTCGTCGGCACGGTCGGCGACGTAGTCCACGAAGCGCTCGCACTGCTCGGCGACGGCGGTGTTGAGGATGACGTTGGGGTCGGAGAGGTTCTGCTGGCTGCCGCACATACGGAACTCGAACTTGTTGCCGGTGAAGGCGAACGGGGAGGTGCGGTTGCGGTCGGTGTTGTCGCGCAGGACCTCGGGCAGCTGCGGGACGCCCAGGTCAATGGACTCGCGATCGTGGGCCTCGGGCTGCTCCTTCTTCACGAGTGCCTCGACGATAGGCGTGAGGGCGTCGCCCAGGAAGACGGAGATGATCGCCGGAGGCGCCTCGTTGGCGCCAAGGCGGTGGTCGTTACCGGCAGAGGCCACGGACATGCGCAGCAGGTCGGCGTGGTCGTCGACGGCAGCAACCAGGCAGGCGAGAAAGACCAGGAACTGCAGGTTGTCCTGCGGGTCGTCGCCCGGCTCGAGGAGGTTCTTGTTGTCGGCGCAAAGCGACCAGTTGTTGTGCTTGCCGGAGCCGTTCACGTAGTCGAAGGGCTTCTCGTGCTGCAGGCACACCAGGCCGTGGTGGGAGGCGATGAGCTTCATCTTCTCCATGGTGAGGAGGTTGTCGTCGATGGCGAGCGAGCCCTTCTCGAAGATGGGGGCAAGCTCGTGCTGGCTCGGCGCAACCTCATTGTGCTTGGTCTTGGCGGGAATGCCAAGCTTCCAAAGCTCGTCGTCCAGCTCCTTCATGAACTCGTTGACCGTCGGGCGGATGGCACCGAAGTAGTGCTCCTCGAGCTCCTGGCCCTTCGCGGGCTCGCAGCCAAAGAGCGTGCGGCCGGTGAGAATGAGGTCGGGGCGGGACTGGTAGTCCTCCTCCTTGATGAGGAAGTACTCCTGCTCCGGGCCGATGGTGGTGTAGACGCGGTGCGGCTTCTGGCCGAAGAGGGCCAGCAGGCGCTTGGCCTGCTTCTCGAGGGCGACCTCGGAGCGGAGCAGCGGGGTCTTCTTGTCGAGCGCCTCGCCGGTGTAGCTGATGAAGGCGGTGGGGATGCAGAGGACCTCGTCCTTGATGAAGGCGGGGCTGGTGGGATCCCACACGGTGTAGCCGCGGGCCTCGAAGGTGGCGCGCAGGCCGCCGGAGGGGAAGCTCGAGGCGTCGGGCTCGCCCTGGACCAGCTCCTTGCCGGAGAAGGTCATGAGCACCGAGCCGTCACCGTTGGGGGAGATGAAGCTGTCGTGCTTCTCGGACGTGATGCCCGTGAGCGGCTGGAACCAGTGGGTGTAGTGCGTGGCGCCCTTCTCGAGGGCCCACTCCTTCATAGCGTGAGCGACCTCGTTGGCGATGTCGATGTCGAGAGGCGCGCCCTCTTTGATGACCTGCATGAGCTTCTTGTAGGTCGGTTTGGGGAGGCGTTCCTGCATGTCCTTGTCGGTGAACAGCAGGCTCCCGTATTCCTCTGAGACCTTGTCTGTTGCCATACTGCCTCTTCTCCTGTCCCTGAACTGTCCCGGAGGCGCCATGCGGGGGTTGCTGCTCGTCTAGCGCCCTTGTACGGACACCACTGTACCGTGGCTTTGTTTCCCAATGTTGGCAGAGCTTGTTTCTACGCAATTTCAAGGAAGGGAAGGTTGAGGGACAGATGTTGCGGGTTCGCGAGCTGCGATTTGGCGTAGCGCTTCTCGCCGTGGAGTCTTTGCTCGTACGTTTTGAATTCACGCATGCGCCAAAACACGCTTCGTTACATTTATTTGCCACTGCCTGCATCGAACTGGCCTTCGTTACATGGGTTTATAGCAGGGGGCAAAGTAGCATGACCCGTATGTAGTAATGCTGTCGCCATATACCACTATATGTTGTGTACATTAGACAGCTGATACTCAGGGGTTGCCAATAACTAGGTGTAACGGAGGACAGTTCGGCGCAAAGATGGCGAAAAAAGTGTAAGGAAGGCTAGTTCGATGCAAAGAGCTTGCTTCAACCAAGCTCTGATGAGCCTTCCCTTGCCTCCGGGCATCGATGTCCCAGGAGGAATTGATCCGGGAAGCTATGGGCACCTCCCGTTCATCCTTCCGCCGTGACCAATTCCGTCTGGCTCCTCGGTAAAATGGATGGGCCAAGACGAGAGGGGACAGTCACATGTCAGAATCCGAGGAACTCATTCCGGGCGCTATCGATATCGCGGACACCGCCCGCCGAACCATAGCCGTTATCGACGGCAACTCGCTCATGCACCGTGCGTACCACGCGATCATGCAGCCCATGACCGCTCCGGACGGTCGCTCCACCAACGCCCTCTTTGGGTTCTTCAACATGTTCATCAAGATGGTCGAGACCTTCCATCCAGATGGCATCATCTGCGCTTTCGACAAGGGCAAGCCAAAGGTCCGCATGGAGAAGCTCCCCCAGTACAAGGCACAGCGACCGCCCATGGACGATGCCCTGCACGAGCAGTTCCCCATGGTCAAGGACCTGCTGCGCGCGCTCGACGTGCCGGTTTGCGAGCTCGAGGGCTGGGAGGGCGACGACATCCTGGGTACCCTCGCACGACGCGGCGAGGCAGCGGGCTACGAGATGCTGCTGTTCACCGGTGATCGTGACATGTACCAGCTGGCCACGGAGCACGTGAAAATCGTCTCCACAAAGAAGGGCGTCTCTGAGGTCCAGATCATGACTCCCGAGAGCGTCGATGACCTCTACCACGGCATCACGCCCGACCTCGTGCCGGACTTCTACGGCCTCAAGGGTGACACCTCCGACAACATCCCAGGCGTGCCGGGCATTGGTCCCAAGAAGGCCGCCGCCCTCATCGTGAAGTACGGCAACCTCAACGAGGTCATTGCCCATGCGGATGAGGTCAAGGGCAAGATGGGCGAGAACCTCCGCGCCCACGTGGATGACGCTCTTATCTCCCGCGAGATAGCGACCATCCGCACTGATGCCCCAATCGACATCGAGCTCTCTGACGCGAAGTTCCCCACCTTCGATCCCGCCGAGGTCACCAAGGCCTTCTCGGCGCTTGGGTTCACCGGGCTTACGGGAAGGCTCGCGCGCCTTGGGGGCGGAGCTGGCCGTGTCTCAGCTGCTGCCACAAAGGGTGACGCGGATTCTGGTACCGCCGTTGACACCGGTGACGTGGCAGGTACGGAAGTCTCGGTGCCCAAGCCGCTTGAGGGTGAGGCCGCCATGGCTGCCCTGGAGGGCGCTGCAAAGGGGGAGGGCTGGCTCGGCTGCGCCGTCGAGGAGGATCCCTCTGCTGGTACGCTCTTCTCGCAGGGCTACACGCTGTGGGTCTCGGTGTCCGACGACACCTTGCTTCGCTTCGAAGGCGCCGCGGCAGACGCTGCGCTCAAGTTCGCCTTTGCGGAAGGGCACGTCGTGTCGGGCGACGTCAAGGCGCTCTTCCACCAGCTCTCGCCGGTCGACTCGTCGCTTCCAGAGAGCATGCCGGCAAGGAGCGTCGCCCCCGAGCGCATCTTCGACGTGGGCGTTGCTGTCTACCTCCTGGAGTCCGACCGCTCCTCCTTTGAGGTGCGCGGCCTTGCCGAGCAGTTCCTCTCGTCCGCGCTTCCCGAGGAGGGCTCGGCGCCTGCGGCTGCCGTCGAGGCCGTCGCTTCGCGCCTGCTGGTGCCGGTGCTTGCCCAGCGCCTTGCCGACGACGGGTCCGCTGACGTCATGAACAAGATTGAGATGCCGCTTTTGCCGGTGCTTGCCCAGATGGAGCGCGTGGGGCTCTCTGTTGATCCAGCAATTCTCGCGCGACAGTCTGCCGAGCTTGGCGCCGAGATAGACCAGATGGTCTCTGACATCCACGCCATGGCGGGGGAGGACTTCAACATCGACTCTCCGCAGCAGCTCTCGCACATTCTCTTTGACGTACGCAAGCTGCCCACGTTTGGCATGAAGCGCACCAAGCGCGGCTTCTACTCGACAAACGCCAAGGTCCTCGCCGACCTTGCCCAGACGGACGAGCTGGTTGCCAAGGTGCTGGAGTACCGCGAGCGCGCCAAGATCAAGTCGACTTACCTCGACGCGCTACCGGCGCTCATCAGGGGCGACCACCGTATCCACACCACGTTCAACCAGACGGTCGCGGCAACCGGGCGCCTGTCGAGCTCAGATCCCAACCTGCAGAACATCCCCACCCGCTCTGAGCTGGGGCATCGCGTGCGGACTGCCTTCACGGTGCCCGAGGGATCGGTCTTTCTCACCTGCGACTACTCGCAGATCGAGCTGAGGCTTCTCGCGCACCTCTCTGGCGACGAGCACCTTATTGCCGCCTTCAACGAGGGCGCGGACTTCCACGCCGCCACCGCCGCGCGCGTCTTTGGCGTGCCCGTCGAGGAGGTTACGCCGCAGCTGCGCAGCCGCGCGAAGGCCGTGAACTTTGGCATTGTCTACGGCCAGCAGGCATACGGCCTTGCCACATCGCTCAAGATCCCACGCGCCGAAGCGCAGCAGATGATCGATCGCTACTTCGAGGCGTACCCTGGGGTTCGGGCCTACCTTGACCAGTCCGTTGCCTTTGCACACGAGCACGGCTATGCCATCACCATGTACGGTCGCAAGCGCCACATCCGCGAGTTCCAGCAGAGAAACAAGCAGCTTGTTGCCTTTGGCGAGCGTACGGCGATGAACCACCCCATGCAGGGCACGGCGGCGGACATCATCAAGATTGCCATGGCCCGTGTTGAGAAGCGCCTTGCCGAGGAGGGTCTGCGCTCAAAGCTCGTGCTCCAGATTCACGACGAACTGGACCTCGAGGTGCCTGTAGATGAGATTGACGCAGCGTCTGCGCTGGTCAAGGAGACTATGGAGGGCGTGGTGCAGCTCAAGGTGCCGCTCATCGCGGAGGTCTCCTCTGGCGCTACGTGGGCCGACGCGAAGTAGGGGGTACGGTGGCACAGGGAAAGACGCGCATGCGCGTGGTGGCATACTCCGACGGCTCCTCCCGAGGCAATCCTGGTCCGGGAGGCTTTGGGACCGTGCTGCTCTACACGGATCCCGCTGGGCAGACGCACAGGCGCGAACTCTCGCAGGGGTATCGGCGCACGACGAACAACCGCATGGAGCTCATGGGCGCCATCGCCGCACTGGAGGCGCTCACTCGGCCATGCAGCGTGGAGCTGCACTCCGACTCGCAGTACGTAGTGAAGGCGTTCAACGACCACTGGATCGACGGGTGGATTCGTCGGGGCTGGAAGACCTCGCAGAAGCAGCCGGTGAAGAACGTCGACCTGTGGAACCGCCTGCTCGCGGCGATGGCGCCGCACGACGTGAGCTTTGTCTGGGTGAAGGGCCATGCGGGACATGACCTCAACGAGCGCTGCGACGAGCTTGCCACCACGGCGGCGGACGGTGACGCGCTCGCGGAGGACGAGGGCTTCTCGGACGCGGACGTATAGGCGCTTGGTGCTTACGCGGTTCACGTGACGCCGGTGGGTATTGCTTGGTGGTCATTACTGAGAAAACCTGCCTTCCGGCGAGGAATTGACGCCAGAGCCGAGACTTAGTGCGCAAGCGCTGCGAAAGTCTGCCCTCCGGCGAGAAACGGGCGCCGGAGCAAGGGGTTCCGACGGTATCCCGTACGAGAAGTCCTCTCCGGCGTCATTTTGGCGCCGGAGGAATCGTCCCGTGGGCGATTGCTGCAACAACGGGGCTTCGAGCGCCATTTTTCACCGAAGGCGCCATTCTCGCATGGTCCGTCGTCCTTCTTGTGGGGGAGCCCCTTCTTGTAGGGGGAGGCGTGTGCGCTTTTCGGTGCTATAGTTATCTATGGTTAACTATAGGTCGCCTCAACCACAAAGAGAGGAACATCACATGAAGCCGATTGACGTCATTCTCGTTGCGGCAGTCGTCGCCATTCTCGCCGTTGCCATCCGTCGCTTTGTTGGCACAGCAACGGGCACGCGCGACTGCTGCAGTGGCGCGAAGAAGTCTGCAGGCAAGCAGTTCCGCGCCCGCACGATAGAGGACACAGACGAGAACCACTATCCCTACCAGGCAGATCTTGAGATTGGCGGCATGAGCTGCGAGCACTGCGTGGAGAATGTCACCCGCGCCCTAGACTCTGTCGACGGCACCTGGGCGACGGTCTCGCTCGCGGGCGGTCGCGCGCACGTGCGCTCGAAGTCGCCCATCGACGAGGAGACATACCGCAAGGTCGTCGAGGAGGCCGGCTACCGTCTGGTGGGATGAGACAAAGGGAACTCCCTCTGTCTCACGAGCAGACGGTCTTGCCAATCATGATGTTGAGGATCTCGACGTCGGTGGGGTGCATGCCCACGCGGCCAACGTAGCCCATTGAACGAATGGTCTCCTCGGCCGTCTCGCCGATAAGGCCCTCGCCAGGCCTGAAGTCCACGTTTGCCAGGGCCATGTCGCAGCCGAGAATGGCCGCATCCACCGCGGCAGCGATTTTTGCCGCGCAGCTGGGCTTGGCCCCGTCGCACACGATGCCGCCCACGTTGGCAAGCGTGTTCGCGATGGTCGCCTGGTACTGCCCGAAGGAGCCCCCGCGCAGGTAGCACACTGCGGCACCCGCGCCGGTAGCTGCGGTCACGGCCCCGCAGAACGCCGAGAGCTCGCCGATGAATCGCTTGGCGTGGATGGCGGTGAGGTCCGAGAGCGCCACGGCGCGCAGCATCTCGTCGTGGGGCACCCGCAGGTAGCGGGCGTACTCGACTACCGGCAGCGAGCACGTGATGCCCTGGTTGCCGCTCCCGCAGTTGATGACCACAGGCATGGCGCAGCCGCTCATGCGTGCGTCAGAGCCTGCCGCCGCGGCCGCCCGCGCACGGCAGGAGATGTCATCCGGCCGTGTGAGCAGGAGCGTCTTCCCAATGCGCGCACCCCAGTCGCCCGAGAGTCCCTCGTCCGAGATGGCGCCGTTGAGCTCCACCTGGCGCTCGACCATCTCGCGGATGTCCTCGACGTCGACCTCGTGCGCAAACTCCCAGATTCCTTCGAGGGAGAGGGACGAGAGGCCCGGCTCCTCCGGCTCGCCGTCGGTTTCGCAGGTGTCCTGCTCGCTCGGCGCGACCCCATCCACGCCAACGGTCGCCCCATCGCGCGCAAGCTCGACCACGTTGGTGTGCCTGCCGGCCACGCACGCCACGCCGGTATGACCCTGGGCTGTGGCAACCGCGCGCACGTAGAGGTTAGGCACGCCCTCGGCGAGAGAGACCGAGCAGAACCCTGCCGAGACAAGCTCCCGCGTGCGCCGGCGGTCCTCCTCGCCTACGCCCTCAAGCACCTCAAGCGCCCGCGTGGCGTCCCCGCCAACGGCACCAAGCGTAGCCGCGGCCTCAATGCCGCGCTGGTCGCCCGAGTTGGGCACCGTCACGCTCTTTACGTTCTTGATTATATTGCCGCTGCAAGAGATCTCGAGGTGCTCCGGCATGGCACCCAGTGCGTCACGGGCGAGGGCAGCAACGTAGGCCACGGCGATGGGCTCGGTGCAGCCCAGGGCGCAGACAAGCTCACGCCCCAGGATGTCCAGATAGGTGTCGTAGGTGCTGCGGTCCATGGGCCCTCCAGCCGTCGTTGTGCGCGGCTTCGCGCGCGGTTGGAGGAAACGGTAGCGCTAGAGGGAGCCGATGTCACGCTTGTTGGACTCCTCGCCGTCAAACCTCCGGATGATGTTGGGCAGCTCGCGGGCAAGCCGTGACATGGGGCCATGCCATACGGCGCGCCTCGGCCACGCGTGGCCAACGTAGATGGTGCGAAGGCCGCAGTCGGGATGGGGGAAGTCGCGGCGCGAGTCGTTGCCCACCATGAGGCACTCGTCGCACGTGAGCCCGAGCGCGTTGACAAACTCCTGGTAGAACCGGGCGTTTGGCTTGAGCCTGCGCGAGTTGTCCCAGTTCGAGACAAGCGAGAAGTCCGTTGGCGAGACGTCCGCCCAGTCCATGCGCGCCTCGACGCACGCCTCTGAGAAGGCGGGGTTTGTCGCGAGCGCGCAGGTGAGACCCAGCTCGTGCACCATATCGACGGCGGCGCGACCCCCGCGCTGCGGGCGTGCCGCAACGATGCCGCCGCGCATGCTGGGCACGACCTCGCGCTCGTAGAAGTCGATTGCGTCCGCGATTACAGGGTCGTCAAGCGGGATGCCAGTGAGGGCGTGAAACTCGCGGACGAAGAGCTGGCGGTTGGTGAGGTCGTCCGAGCGAGCCTGGTCCTCCAGCGCGAGATAGCTCCTCATGAAGGGGGCACCCATGAGCGGCGCCGGCGTGCGGGAGATATCGCCGATAAGCCCAGAGAGACCGGCGACATAACGGGTCATGAACGCGGTGAAGTTGATGTCAAGCAGGGTGTCGTCGAGGTCGAAGAGAACCGCCTTGATCATGCTGCCCGGACCTCCTTCCCTGTCTTGCTCGTGACCATGCCCTCGTACCCCTTTGCAGCCCAACAAAACATTACGTTCACATGTTAGGCTACGCGCATCCATCTCATTACCCTACGTGATAGCCGAGCCAGTCCGCTCGCGTTCCAATTTGACCGCTGGCGGCTTCACACTACGTTCATCTTCCGGAAACCTATATATTTTCATGCAGAAAATAAGTGCGGCTATAACAGGACGCAAGAGCGCGAGAGCGCGCGGATGGTTCTGGTACAGGGCTCTGGTGTCTGGTGCGGGGCTTGGTTCTCCTTGGAGGTGGGCGCATGTCGGGTGGCACGGAGTTCGTCGCGGATGCCAACCGCGCTCGCATCATGCGTGCGCTCGTCGACCACGGTCCCCTCTCGCGGATCGAGATTGCCCAGGTGAGCGGTCTCTCTCCGGCAACCGTCACGCGCAACGTCGCCTATCTCATGACGGTTGGCGTGCTCGCGGAGGACACCGCCCGCGTGCGCACGGAGGGCAGGAGCCGCATCCCCGTTATGGTGAACGCGAGCTATGGCCGCATTGCCATCGTGGGCCTCACGTACCGTGGCGCCACGCTCTACCAGTATGACATGGCGCTCGAGCCCTGCACCGAGCCCATCTCGCTTGAGGGAGACTTTGCCCCGGCGGACCTCCCGCGTGTGGTTGCGGCGCATCTCTCGCGCTCTGACGCGGAGTTCGAGAAGACGCTTCGCGCTGTGGGCATTCTTCATTGCGATGATTCCTGGGACGCCGTCCGTGGCCTCGCGGACTCACTCTCGCGCTGCCTCGGGGTTCCCACCTTCGAGCAGCGTGCGGAGGACTGTGCGGAGTACAAGATCCTTCACGACGAGTCTGAGGAGGCGAGCGAGAACCACCTGCTCGTGAGCCTTGGCTCCGAGGTCCTCGTGGGCATCGCCCAGGGCGGGAAGCGCCTTCCGCTGAGAAACGGCTCGTATGCCGAGATAAGCCGACCCCTCGCCAATAGCGGCGAGCCCGAGGGCGCGATCGTCGACCGCCTCGTCGACGTCCTCTCGATCCTCACCTCGCTTTTCACCATAGATGCCATCTTCATGATGGGCTCCGGCGAGGAGGCCCTGCTCGCAGGCGTTCCCGTCGACCTGGGAGACATCGCCAAGGCAGGAAGCGTCTCCGGGGAGCTTCCCAGGGTCGTCGTTGTGAGCCAGACCTCGCGGGAGATGTCACGCATCATGACCGCGCAGGTACGGGGCATGCTCCTGTGCACCGGTTGACCGGGTTCGCACAGGTCATGGGGCCGTGGCCAAACCACGGCATGTCGCGCGCGAAGGCGCGAAAAGGGAAGGGGTAAGCATGGTAGTTCTCGTTAGGTGCGACGACCGCCTCATCCACGGCCAGTGCATGACCGTCGTGGTGAAGGGCAACCATATCGAGCGCATCGTCGTCGTCGATGACCTCACGGCGAGCAACTCGATCCTCCGCTCGGTCTTCAAGGCCGCCGTCCCGGCCGACATGAAGGCTGGCGTCTACACGGTGGACGACGCGGCGCCGCTCATCGAGAAGGCCATGGGGGACGACGTTCGCACGCTCGTGCTCATGAAGTCTCCCATCACGTACAAGCGTCTGCTGGAGAAGGTACCCGAGCTTCCCAAGGAGCTCAACGTTGGCCCCATGTCCAAGCGCAAGGGTACCACGGAGGTGACCCCCACCTCCCACCTCATGCCCGACGAGGCGCAGGCGGTGAAGGACGTCGTGGACCAGGGTGCCCACGTGTTCTTCCAGCAGGTTCCCAGCCAACCCGTCGTCGAGTGGGACGACGTGAAGGGCAGGTTCTAGGTTCCGTGCGCGGACCTAGGCCTGAGCAAGATCCCGCCACGGCGGGATAGGTCCTGGTGTCAGAGGAAAGGAAGGTATTGCCATGAGTTTTCTACAGGCATTGCTCCTGGCACTGTTTGGGTGGATGGGCTCCATCTACTCGCCGGTGCTCATAGGAGGACTCGCAGGCTGGTATACGATCGGCCGGCCGCTGGTCTCAGGCATGATCATCGGCATCATCCTTGGTGACGTCCAGACCGGCATCATCATGGGCGCTGCCATCCAGATGCTCTACATTGGCCTCGTGACCCCTGGTGGCACGATGCCTGCCGACGTCAACTTTGCCGCGTGGATTGGCATCCCGCTGGCTATGGTCGCCGGTGCCGGCAAGGAGTACGCGCTCGCGCTTGCCGTGCCGCTGTCATCTCTCGGCGTCCTCGCCGTCTATGGCCTGTGCGCCATCAACCTGTACTTTGTCCACAAGCAGGATGCCGACGTTGAGTCCGGCAAGCTCGATGCCGCCGCACGCATCCCCATCGTTGGCCAGATCACCAACTTCGTGCTGCGCTTCTTCCCGATTCTTCTCATCAACTTCTTTGGTCAGGACCTCATCACCGCGCTTGTCAACGCCCTGCCCGTCCAGGTGACCGACATCCTCCAGATCTTTGCCAACATGCTGCCGCTCGTGGGCTTCATGCTCCTCATGCGCATGATCTGCAAGCGTGACGTCGACCTCATCCTCTTCTGCGTAGGCTTTGCGCTCATGTCCGTGCTCAAGCTCGGCATGGTCACCATCGTGATCTTCGCCCTGGGCATTGCTTACCTCGACTACCGCGGCACCAATGCCGCCGCTGCCCCCGAGAGGAGTGAGTAGACATGGCAAACGACATCACCACTGAGGATCAGGAGATGGGCGGCGCCAAGAAGCTCAGCAAGAGCGCCATTCGCCGCGCGTACTGGGACTGGATGTTCTACAACCTGTCCGTGCAGAACTTCGAGAGGATGCAGGGCCCTGCCATCATCAAGATGCTGGCCGACGTCCGCGAGGACCTCTACCCTGGCAATCCCGAGGCCCAGCAGGAGATGCTCGAGCGCCACGAGGTCTTCTTCAACACCGAGCCGTACCTGGGCAGCATCGTCCCCGGTATCGTCCTCGGCATGGAGGCAAGCAAGGCAGAGGGCAACGACGAGATTTCCTCCGAGTTCATCAACTCGATCAAGACCGCGCTCATGGGTCCCTTCGCCGGCATTGGTGACTCGCTACTCCCCGGCACGCTGATCCCGATCCTGCTTTCCATCGCCCTTGGCATGTCGCCCAACGGCGAGGTCACCGGCCCGATTTTCTACATCGTGGTCTTCCTGGCCATCATGCTGCCGCTCACCTGGTTCCTGTTCTCCTACGGCGTGAAGGCCGGCGCCAACGCTGCAGAGCTCGTGCTCTCGGGTGGCATCAAGGACAAGGTCACCCGTGCCGCCGAGGTAGTTGGCCTCATTGTCGTGGGTGCCATCTGCGCGCAGTACGCCAAGTTCAACATTGGCCTTGTCTACACCAGCGGCGATCTCACGATCAACATCGCAGATATCCTGGACTCGATCTTCCCCGAGCTGCCGGTGCTCATCATTTCCTTCGTGACCTACTGGCTCATGGTCAAGAAGAACTGGTCTGCCGGCAAGATGATGCTGCTCATGCTCGTCATCTCCATCGTGGGGTACTTCACCACGATCCTTGCGGTCTAGAAGCAAGGAGCGCATAACCGCAACGCCTTCGTGGGGCGCGCCTGCCATCCGGCACGGCGCGCCCCTTCACATGAGACAAAGGGACAGTCCCTTTGTCTCATGGCATTTAGAAAAAATGCCACCTGACGCTTGAAATTATGGCTATGAACAGGCTAATCTATCCATTGCATGCGCGTCCGCCATGCAGCGTATCTGTCGGCCCCCGAGAGCATGTAAGTTCGCCTAAGCGTTCGTGCGCGAGCGCGGAAGCGCAGACCATGACGACCGGGGCCCCGTTTCGAGAGGGGTCCACCTTTGAGTGAGATTCAGAACTCGTCCGTCTTCGCGCTGGATGATATTTCCGACGAGGAGATGAACAACCTCATCGACGGTACTGTTACCGATTTCGACGAGGGCGATCTTGTCACCGGAACCGTCGTCAAGATCGAGCGCGACGAGGTCCTGCTTGACATCGGCTACAAGTCCGAGGGCGTCATTCCTGCTCGCGAGCTCTCCATCCGCAAGGATGTCAACCCCGCCGACGTCGTCTCTCTGGGCGACCAGATTGAGGCGCTTGTCCTTCAGAAGGAGGACAAGGAGGGTCGTCTCGTCCTCTCCAAGAAGCGTGCCGAGTACGAGCGTGCGTGGAACCGCGTGGAGGAGAAGTTCAACTCCGGCGAGACCGTTGAGGGCGAGGTCATCGAGGTCGTCAAGGGCGGCCTTATCCTCGACATCGGTCTTCGCGGCTTCCTGCCCGCGTCCCTTGTTGACCTTCGCCGCGTGAAGGATCTCAACGCCTACCTGGGCACCCGCATCGAGGCTCGTGTCATCGAGATGGACCGCAACCGCAACAACGTCGTCCTCTCTCGTCGTGTCGTGCTCGAGGAGGCCCGCAAGGCCGAGCGCCAGGAGATTCTCTCCAAGCTCAAGCCCGGCATGCGCCTCAAGGGTACCGTCTCCTCGATCGTGGACTTCGGCGCCTTCGTGGATCTCGGCGGCATCGACGGCCTGGTTCACATCTCCGAGCTCTCCTGGAACCACGTCAACCACCCCTCCGAGGTCGTCAAGGTTGGCCAGGAGGTCGAGGTCCAGGTGCTCGACGTGGACCTCAACCGCGAGCGCATCTCCCTTGGCCTCAAGCAGACCACCGAGGATCCTTGGCGTACGCTCGTCAAGAAGTATCCCGTGGGTGCCATCGTTGAGGGCAAGGTCACCAAGCTCGTCACCTTTGGTGCCTTCGTCGACCTTGGCGAGGGCGTCGAGGGCCTGGTTCACATCTCCGAGATGGCCAAGAGCCACGTGGATGCCCCCTCGCAGGTCTGCCAGGTTGGCGACACCGTCCAGGTGAAGGTTATGGAGATCGACCTCGACCGTCGTCGCATCTCTCTCTCCATGAAGGCCGCTGCCGAGACCCTCGGCACCGAGGTTGAGGTCAAGCCTCTGCCCGAGAGCGACAAGCCTGCCGAGAAGAGCGAGGCTGCCGAGGCTGAGTCTGAGCCCGCTGCCGAGTAGGACGGTCTCATCGGCTGCGTGCCGAGCCTACGTGCGTCATTGGGGAGCCGCCTTTGGGTGGCTCCCTTTTTTGTGCGCAAGTTGTGTAGAACATTAATAGGAATAAATCTCATTAATAATGTCACCCTCCTGTGGAATACTGATTACAGCAATTAGTAATAAGTACTAATAACACTAACAGGAGGACATCATGGAAACCAGACTCAACCACCTTCTCGCTAACGTCACCGTCGAGTACCACAAGCTCCAGAACCTTCACTGGTACATCTCGGGCAGCGACTTCTTCCAGGTCCATGCCAAGCTCGAGGAGCTCTACGACTCCCTGCTTCCCATTGTCGACGACGTGGCCGAGACCATCTTGCAGCTGGGCGGCAAGCCCATCGCAAGTCTGGGCGAGGTTCTCGCCACGGCAAGCATCAAGGAGCGCGAGGACGCTCCCGTTCGGAGCTCGCAGGTCTTCGAGATTGTCCTTGGCGACTTCTCGGCACTTCTCGATGAGGTCACCGCAATTAAGATTGCTGCAGATGAGGAGGGCAACTACCTGGTGAGCGCCCTCATGGACGACTACATTGCCAACCTCTCGAAGACTCTTTGGATGATTCGCCAGCAGCGCGCCTAGAAAGACAATCTGAACACGCCAAGTCATCGCGCAGGGTCGAGCTCCTCGGCCCTGCGTTTGCGTTAGGGTTAGTAACGACTTTGTTTTGGGGTATAGACATAGGGTTCCGGTATCTGGTTTCCAAATGGTTAGCTATCGGAATTCCGTTCGAGAAGGTATCAATTCCAATTGGTACACTAGGAAAACGAGAGATGTCCCTGTCAGTGCTGCCCTCGGAGGGGTGGGAGAGGGATCATCGCACCGCCTAGAGAGGGGAGACTCTTATGAAGTCACTTTCGAGCACTTCCGTGAGCCGTCGCCAGGCAATTCGTCTCGGCCTTGGCAGCGTTGCCGCTGCGGGTGTTGTTGCCCTTGCTGGCTGCACCGACACCAGCTCCGATTCCGCCGCAACTACTGGCACCTCGTCCGACGCTTCGTCGAGCACCGATTCCACTGCCTCGACAGCGATTGACAAGGAGGCCTTCGACGGCCTGCTCGCCGCTGGCGAGGTTGCCGATGACGCCACGGTCGCTTCGAGCAGCTGGGCCAAGAAGATCAAGGACGCAGGCAGCTTCCGCCTGGGCGGCGTCCAGACCTCCACGCTCTTTGCCTCGCTTGACGAGACGGACAACAAGCTCCGTGGCTTTGACGCTGGCCTTGCGCAACTGCTCGTCCGCTACATCCTGGGCGACGAGTCCAAGTACGAGTTCACCAAGGTGACGTCTGACACCCGTGAGTCCGTCCTCCAGAACGACCAGGTGGACGCCGTCTTCGCGACCTACTCCATCACCGACAAGCGCAAGGAGGTCATCTCCTTCGCTGGTCCGTACTACTCCACGCAGCAGGGCATCCTCGTGCTGGCCGACAACACCGACATCAACTCCGTCGACGACCTCGCCGGCAAGACCGTGGCCGCTCAGTCCGGCTCCACTGGCCCCAGCATTGTCGCAGAGTACGCGCCCACTGCGACCGTCCAGGAGTTCACCACCGACGAGGAGGCCCGCACCGCTCTTGAGCAGGGTCGCGTTGACGCCTACGTCATCGATGCCACCATGCAGATGAGCTCCATCGTCAAGAACCCCGGCAAGTATCGTCTCGCCGGCGACTCCTTCGGCCCCGAGGATCCCTACGGCATTGGCCTGCAGCTCGACTCTGATGGAGTCACGTTCGTAAACACCTGGCTCAAGAAGATCGAGGACGAGGGAACCTGGGCTAAGCTCTGGAAGATCTGCATCGGTGACCGCACGGGCATCGATAAGGTTCCCGAGCCGCCCGCAATTGGCGCCTAACACCAGATAACGTCTGGTACGGGCCCTCTGCGTCGCAAGGCGCGGGGGGCCTTGGTTCATTATTGGAGAGGGGGAGCCTTGAGCATCTCGGAGCTTCTTTCTGAGTACGGAGACATGTACGTCCAAGCGCTTCTCGGCACGTGGTGGATGTCGCTTGTGTCGTTTGTCTTCGCCATGCTTCTGGCACTCATCATCACCGTGTTCCGCGTGAGTCCCATCAAGCCCCTGCGCGTGGTGGGTGATCTCTACGTGCAGATATTCCGCAACATCCCGGGCATCTCGCTCCTTATCATCCTGGTGTACGCGCTGCCGTACCTCAAGCTCGTGATGGACTATCGCCTCTGCGTGATTGTCACGGTGATTCTCGTCGCCTCGGCCTTTGGCTCCGAGAACTTCATGAGCGGCATCAACACCATTGGCGTGGGGCAGATAGAGGCCGCGCGCTCGCTTGGCATGGGGTTTGGCAAGATGCTGCGCCTGGTTGTTATCCCGCAGGCGCTCCGCTCCGCTGTGCTGCCTATGACCAACCTTGCGGTTGCCGTTCTGCTGACAACCGCCCTAGGCTCTCAGGTGCCGCTCTCGCCACCCGAGCTCACGGGGGTTGTCTCCTACATCAACACGCGAACCGTCGGCGGCATTGTGCCCTTTGTGATCTCTGCCCTCATGTACGCCGGCACGGCGTTTGTGATTGGCGTTGTTGGCAACGCCATTGACAAGAAGGTGAGGATCGCCCGATGAGTGCAACAAAGACCTCCATGCGTGACGCGCTCTACGAGGCACCCGGTCCTCGCACGCGCAGGCGCATCCGATTCTGGACGGCCGTCTCGCTGGTGCTCGTTGCCGCGGGCATCTGCCTTGTCGTCCGGCGCTTCTACATCACGGGGCAGCTTGCCCCGCGCTACTGGGAGCTCTTCACGCGCCCGACCACGTGGATCTTCCTTGGCCGAGGCTTTCTGGGAACGATCGAGGTCTCCCTCACCGCCGGCGTCATCGCCATCGTGCTGGGCTTTTTGCTCATGCTTGGCCGCATGAGCTCGTCTCGCGTGCTCTCGGCCGTGTGCCGCGTGATCATCAACTTCTTCCGCGGCGTGCCGAGCCTTCTTCTCATCTACTTCTTCTTCCTGGTGGTTCCCACCTACGGCGTGAAGATGAGTTCGTTCTGGATGATAACGCTGCCGGTTGGCCTTGCCGCCTCCGGCGTCCTTGCCGAGGTCTTCCGCGGCGGCATGAACGCCGTGCCCAAGGGGCAGTCCGAGGCTGCGTACTCGCTGGGCATGCGCAAGATGAAAGTCACGATGAAGATCGTGTTCCCGCAGGCCGTGCGCTACGTGATCCCCTCGCTCATCTCGCAGCTGGTGGTTGTCGTGAAGGACACCACCGTCGCCTACGTGGTGAGCTTCCCCGACATGCTGCAGAACGCGCGCGTGCTCATCACCAACTACGACGCGCTCGTCTCGGTGTACTTTGTCGTCGCGATTCTCTACATCCTCGTGAACTATGCCATCAACCACCTTGCGGTTTCGCTGGCGCGCCGCTCTGGTACCAGCATCATCTCACGCACGAGCGAGAACCCCGTCTAGCCAAAGGAGGCTACGTTGACACAGACGCAAACCGGCGAGGCGATCGCCGCAGAGGGCACCCCCGTCATCGAGCTTCGCCACGTGGACAAGCACTTTGGCAGCCTCCACGTCCTCAAGGACGTCAACCTCAAGGTTGGCAAGGGTGAGGTCGTCGTGGTTATCGGCCCGTCCGGCTCGGGCAAGTCGACGCTCTGCCGCACCATCAACCGGCTCGAGACCATCGACTCAGGCGAGGTGCTCATCGAGGGCAAGCCGCTTCCGCAGGAGGGCAAGGAGCTTGCCGCCATGCGCGCCGAGATTGGCATGGTGTTTCAGTCCTTCAACCTCTTCGCGCACCGTTCGATCATCGACAACGTGACCATGGGCCCGGTCGAGGTGCTCGGCGTGCCGCGCGAGAAGGCGCGTGCCGAGGGGCTGGAGCTGCTGCGCCGCGTTGGCGTGGCGGAGCAGGCAGATAAGATGCCCGCGCAGCTTTCCGGTGGCCAGCAGCAGCGCGTGGCCATCGCGAGGTCTTTGGCAATGCATCCCAAGGCGATGCTCTTCGACGAGCCCACCTCTGCGCTCGATCCCGAGATGATCAACGAAGTCCTTGACGTCATGGTCGAGCTTGCCCGCGGCGGCATGACCATGGTGGTGGTCACGCACGAGATGGGGTTCGCCCGTCGCGTGAGCGACCGCGTGGTCTTCATGGCCGATGGTGCGATCGTCGAGGAGGGCAAGCCCGACGAGTTCTTCGAGCATCCCACTTCCGCGCGCGCACGCGAGTTCCTTGACTCGATCAAGGGGCACTAGACAGGTACGCCGGACTTTTTCGGCCGGCGGACACCTGCGGGTTTCTTGGCGCGAGCTTCTCGGCTAATGACGCGGATTCCGGACGTTTAGGCAGCTCTAACCGTCCGGAATCCGCGAAGTCCTTATCTTGGCGCGCTGTCTCGACGTTTAGGCTGTCCTAACTGTCCGGAATACGCGGAGCCAGAAGTGTCACGCCCCAGTCCGCAGCCGTGTGGCCTTTGTCTCGACGCGGCTTCATGAGCCCTCCACGCGAGGCGGTCACGCCGTTTGTCGCCTTGCGGTTTGGGTAGACATGTCTGCGTTGGCATTTCTGCTGGTGCATGCCCGCAACGGGCGAGAATGACGATAGGGGAGACATGGCGCAGGGCGACTATAACCGCAAGGTGCAGGAGTTCATGAGGGGCCGTCGCGGGCCGGATGAGCTGGCAAACCTCTGCGTCTGGGTGGCGGTCATTCTCGCGATAGTCAATCTCTTTGCCCGCACGGGCTGGCTGAGCTGGGTCTCCTTGGCAATCGTCATCTACGCGGTCTGGCGCATGTGCTCCAAGAACGTCTACGCTCGCATGAATGAGAACGAAGCCTTCCTCAAGGCCCTTGGCCCCGCGAAGCCGTGGCTGCAGAACCCTGGTCGCGCCGCTCAGGAGCTGCGTGCCTACAAGCATGCGAAGTGTCCCTCCTGCGGGCAGAAGGTGCGCGTTCCTCGTGGCAAGGGCAAGCTTCGCGTGACCTGCCCCAAGTGCCATGAGAAGTTCGAGGTCAAGTCCTAGGCTGTGCGCTTGCGGCGTGCGTCTGCGTTGCGAGGGGGCTTGCCCGCCGTCGCGCGTGCGATGATGATAGTATCCCTTGAACGCAGCACAATCGCAGCAGGAGGCAACCCGTGTACAAGGTGTTTCTCGCCGGAGGCATTGCCTCGGGCAAGTCGACCGTAGCCCGGATCCTGGAGGGTCTGGGGGCTAGGCGCATCGACCTCGACCAGGTCTCGCGCAGCGTGCTTTCGCCGAGAAGCGCATGCTCCGCAGCAGTCGCCGATGCCTTTGGGAAGGACCTCGCCGATCCCGACACGGGCGAGATGGACCGTGCCCTTCTTGCCAGGAGGGCGTTTGCCACGCCAGAGGGGGGCGCGAGGCTTGAGGCGATTGAGCTGCCCTTCATCTCGGAAGCGCTTGCAAAGGAGCTGGACGCTGCAGAGCGTGCGGGCGATGCTCCCGTCTGCGTGGTTGAGGTCCCGCTACTCGATCGAGTCGAGGGCATGCTTTCCCAGGTTGACGAGGTGCTCTGCGTCGTGACCCCGCTCGACGTGCGACGCGTGCGCGCGCAGGGTCGCGGCATGGATCCGGCAGACTTCGATCGCCGAGTGGCCCTGCAGCCCTCCGACGAGTACCTGCGCTCTCACGCGGACACCGTGTTCGACAATGCCCGTGGCGAGAAGGACCTCGCAGACCAGGTCCATGCGTGGTGGACGGTTCGTGAGAACGCAGGCTGGAAGCGCTGTGCGAAGGCCGAATCCCCCAACGAGGGAGCGTGCCGATGAGCGCGCGTTCCCGGCGTGGCAGGGGAGCAAAGCCTCGCAGGAGGCGCGGCCGCAGGCGCGGTCAGAGCTTCTGGCGCTGGTATCGCGTGGTCCCGCTGGTGCTCGTCGGCGCGGTGCTCATTGCGTGTGCCATTCTCGCGGCAACACCTACCACGCTTGCGCGAAAGGCGCTCTATCCCGTGAGCCATGCGAACGACATCCAGGACTCCGCCGAGCGCCATGGCGTAGATCCGCTGCTGGTCGCGGCCGTGATCAAGTGTGAGTCAGACTGGGACGAGAACGCGCAGTCCTCTGCGGGCGCGCTTGGCCTCATGCAGGTGATGCCGCAGACGTCCTCCGAGCTTGCGCGCATGGGCCTTGTCGACTCTGGCACCTACGATCCGGAAAACCTCCTCGATCCTGCGACAAACATCGAATACGGCACTGCTTACCTGGCATTTCTCGGGAAGAACCTCTCTTCGACAGACCAGGTGATCGCCGCCTACAACGCGGGTATGGGGAAGGTCGAGGAGTGGCTTGCCCAGCCCGGCGAGCTTGCCGACAACATTACCTACTCCGAGACGCGTGAGTATCTGCGTCGTGTCAGCGAGGCCTACCAGGGCTATCGGGACAGCTACCCGAATGGTCTCCTGGTCGACCAGTAGGCTTGGTGGAGCCGCCCCCGAGCATGACCGAGCCTCCGAGAAAACAAGTGCGGGACCTAGAATTAGAACAAGCGTTCTGCTATACTCGAGTTCCGAGGAAAGGAGCAGGGCCATGGCGGTGTCTCAGAACACGGGTGAGCGTTTTGGTGGCGAGCTCAAGCGCTTTGGCGTCGAGCGCGCGGGAACGCCGCTCAAGGTCGTCTCGCCCTTCGAGCCTGCCGGAGACCAACCACAGGCCATCGAGAAGCTCGCGCATGGCGTAGAAGCGGGCCTGCGCTACCAGACGCTCATGGGCGTGACTGGCTCCGGCAAGACGTTCACCATGGCCAAGACCATAGAGGCAGTACAGCGTCCCACGCTCATCATGGAACCAAACAAGACGCTTGCCGCGCAGGTGGCAAGCGAGATGCGCGAGATCTTCCCAAACAATGCCGTGGTCTACTTCGTGAGCTACTACGACTACTACCAGCCAGAGGCCTACGTCCCCCAGAGCGACACATACATCGAGAAGGACGCCTCGATCAACGAAGAAGTCGAGAAGCTCCGTCACCAGGCAACCTCGAGCCTGCTCTCGCGCCGCGACGTGATCGTGGTGGCGTCCGTCTCGTGCATATACGGCATCGGCAGCCCCCAGGACTACGCCGGCCTTGCACCCAACGTGGACAAGGAGGTTCCTCTCGAGCGAGATGACCTCATCAAGAACCTCATTGACATCCAGTACGACAGAAACGACTACGACCTCCAACGCGGCACCTTCCGCGTTCGCGGGGATACCGTCGACGTGTTCCCTCCCTATGCCGAGAACCCCCTGCGCATCTCGTTCTTCGGGGACGAGGTCGAGCAGATCGCCGAAGTGGACAACATGACGGGCGAGGTCGTGCGCGAGTATGACGCCATCCCCATCTGGCCGGCATCCCACTACGTGACCGAGCGCCCGAAGATTACCCATGCACTCAAGACCATCTCGGAGGAGCTCGAGCAGCGCGTGGCCGAGCTCAAGGCCAACAACATGCTGCTGGAGGCGGAGAGGCTTTCCCAGCGCACCGCGTACGACCTCGAGATGCTTGAGAACATGGGCTACTGCAATGGCATCGAGAACTACTCGCGCCACCTTGACGGCCGCGCTCCAGGCGAGCCGCCCTATACCCTCATTGACTACTTCCCCAAGGACATGCTCTGCATCATTGACGAGAGCCACGTGACGGTACCTCAGATTCGAGGCATGCACGAGGGGGACCGCTCGCGCAAGGTGACGCTTGTGGAGCACGGCTTCCGCCTTCCCTCGGCGTTGGACAACAGGCCGCTACGCTTCGACGAGTTCGAAGCACGCATTCCCCAGTTCATCTACGTCTCGGCAACGCCGGGAGACTACGAGGAGTCTGTGACGCAGCAGGAGGTTGAGCAGATCATCCGTCCTACGGGCCTTCTCGACCCCAAGATCGAGGTGCGTCCCGTTCACGGCCAGATCGACGACCTCATCTCTGAGATTCGAGAGAGGGTGGGCAGGCATGAGCGCGTGCTTGTGACCACGCTCACCAAGCGCATGGCCGAAGACCTCACCGATCACCTCCTGGACGAGGGCTTCCGCGTCAACTACATGCACTCGGACACCGCCACGCTCGATCGCGTGGACATCATTCGAGACCTGCGCGAGGGCAAGATTGACGTGCTCGTGGGCATCAACCTCCTGCGCGAGGGTCTCGACATCCCCGAGGTCTCGCTCGTTGCTATCTTGGACGCGGACAAGGAGGGCTTCCTCCGGAACCGCCGGTCGCTCATCCAGACCATGGGACGAGCTGCGCGAAACGTCTCTGGCGAGGTCATCATGTACGCCGACGAGGTCACGGACTCAATGCGCGAGGCAATCGACGAGACGCGCCGCCGACGCGCCATCCAGGAGAAGTTCAACGAGGAGCACCACATCGAACCAAAAACGGTTCGCAAGGCGATAAACGACATCTCCGGCTTTCTCGCCGAGGCCCAGGCCAACGTGGGCAAGCGACAGCGCAAGGACGGGGCCTTCTACACGGCGTCGGGGGAGGGCGCAGAGGAGCAAGGTGCTCCCGCCGAGGTGTCCACCGCAGAGGCGGTGGCCGCCGAACTCTCCAAGCTGCCACGTGACGAGGTCATGCGCGTCATCGCCTCCCTTGAGGAGGAGATGGCAACCGCCTCGGCGAACATGGAGTACGAGCAGGCCGCACGCATCCGCGACCAGCTCGTCGAGCTCAAGAGCCAGTTCGAGGGCACGAGCGAGGAGGAGGTCATGAAGCGCCTCAAGGCCGGCGCGAGAAAGGGGAGCGCCCACGCCACAAGGCGCAAGTACCGCGGAAAGCACTAGAGCCTGACTTGCTGGCTTGTCGATTGCGGCAACCGTGTCGTCCGGAGGACGTGAACTTTGCCTGCGGTATGATGGGAGTCGACAGGACAATTGCGTCACGGTTCGTCCGTTTGTTCATCGATTAGGGAGGCATCATGGCTGCGAAGATCGTCGTTGCATGTGGTTCCGGGGTCGCAACCTCTGCGACCGTTGCCTATAAGGTCCAGAAGCTGCTTGCTGCCGAGGGAATTGAGGCAGACGTCCAGGCAGTCGCGGTTGCCGACCTTGACGAGGCCCTCAAGGATGCTGACGCCTACGTCGCCGTGGTTCGCCCTGAGGGCGAGTTCGACGTCCCCGTGTTCAACGGCGTCGCATTCCTCACGGGCATGAACCAGGACGAGGAACTCAAGCGCCTTGCCGATGCAGTGAGGGACAAATAGCGATAGCGTTGCCATGCGCCAGGCATTTCGACAGCTCGTCTCGTACGCGCTCTTTGGGTGCGTGTGCTCTGCAGTCGATATGCTTGTCTTTCTCGCGCTCACCACGTGGGTTGGATGGGAGCCCCTCGTCGCCAACGTGACGAGCGTGGCGGTTGGCCTTACGCTGAGCTTCTTCCTCAACCGCAAGCATACCTTCCACGTGACGGATAGGCCGGCGCGTCGCTATGTGGTCTTCATCTGCGTGGGGCTCTGCGGCATGTGCGTGCAGGAGCTGGTCATTGCTGCCCTTACCACGCATGCTGCGGTGCCCTTCTCGGTGCCGTTCGTGGCAAAGCTCGTTGCCCTCGTGACCGGAGGGCTCATGCAGTTTGTCCTCAACAGGTCGGTGACGTTTCGCCAACGCTAACCCAGAACTTGGCGGCGCCCGGCGCCCTTAGCTCTACTTGCGCAACTCGTCGGAGACGTCCGCCACAACGGCCTCTGCCACGCGCAGACCATCGGCGGCGGCGCTCATGATGCCGCCTGCGTAGCCGGCACCCTCGCCAACGGGCCAGAGCCCACGAACGCCAACGCTCTGCAGGTCGTTTCCGCGAGTCACGCGTACGGGCGAGCTTGATCTGGTCTCGACGCCCGTAAGAACGGCGTCTGTCCGGTCAAACCCATGGAGCTTGCGTCCCATCTCGGGGATGGCGGCGCGGATGGTCTCCGTGATGTATGGGGGAAGGCAGCGGGAGACGTCTCCCCATGCTACGCCACGTGGATAGGTGGGTTGAATCCCGCCGACCGCAGAGGAGGGCCTGCCGTGCAGGAAATCCCCAACAAGCTGCGCCGGTGCGACAAACGCGCCACCGCCCGCCTCGAACGCCGCCTGCTCGCACGAGCGCTGCAGGTCGACGCCCGCAAGGACGTCGTCTCCGGGGAGGTCTTCCGGGAACACGTTGGCGAGAAGCCCGGAGTTAGCGTTCTCGCCGGCGCGGTCCGAATAGCTCATGCCGTTGGTCACGACCCCGCCCTGCTCGCTCGCTGCCGAGACCACGTAGCCTCCGGGGCACATGCAGAACGAGAATGCCGAGCGTCCCGAGGGGAGGTGCACGGCGAGGCTGTACGGGGCGGCGCCCAGGGCAGGACTGCCGGCGGATGGTCCGTAGAGCGCGTGGTCGATGTCTGCCTGGAGGTGCTCGATGCGCACGCCCATCGCAAAGGTCTTTCGCTCCATGGGAACCGAGCGGTCGCGGAGCAGCTCGAAGACGTCCCTGGCAGAATGGCCACAGGCGAGCACCACCCTCGAGCAGGGCACGCGCTCCTCGGTGACGATGCCGGTCTCCGGATCCTCGGAGCGCAGCGTCACCGCACGAACGCGTCCCTCGCTCACGTGGAGGTCGACCAAGCGGCAGCGGCAGCGAACGGTGCCGCCCGCTTCCTCGATCATCTCAACGATGTGAGTGACGACGTCGGGGAGGACGTCGCTACCGATGTGTGGCTTGGCGTCCCAGAGGATGCGCCGCTGGGCCCCGGCCTCCGCAAAGGTCTTGAGCACCAGCCTGTGGAACGGGCTCTTCGTACCAGTCTGCAGCTTTCCATCGGAGAAGGTCCCGGCTCCGCCGACTCCAAACTGGATGTTGCTCTCGGGGTCGAGCCTGCCGGTCTCGTTGTGAGCGCGTACCACCCGCGACCTTCGCGCGGCGTCGTCACCGCGCTCGACGAGGAGCGGCTCCAGACCGGCCCGCGCGAGCGAGAGCGCGCAGAAGAGGCCGGCGCACCCGGCGCCCACAACGACGATGGGACCCTGGTCGTGAGGCGCTCGCCCCACAGGCATGGGGAAGCCCTTCTCCGCTGCGGAAACCTGGCGCACCCCGCCCGCTTCGCGCCTGGACGAGAGCCTCTCAAGAAGGGCCTTCTCGGCATCGTCTCCGCCTGCAAGCTCCGCACGCAGCGTGAAGATGAGCTGGATATCGCCCTTCTTGCGTGCGTCGATGGAGCGCTTGCGCCTTGAGACGTGAGTCAGCTCGTCCGACTGCACATGCAGGCGGCGTGCGAGAGCCCGACGCAGTACCGTCAGCTCTCGTGCGTCTGACCCGTCGAGCTTCGAGAGTGCCACGCGTATGCCGGATACCTCAATCACGCCGTTTCCCTCCAGCATGGCGGGCTGCCGAAAGGCCTGCCACCATTCCGCTCTTCCACGCCCAGGCAAGGTTGTAGCCCCCACAGGCTCCGTCGACGTCCACTGCCTCGCCGCTGGCAAACGTCCCTGGCACCCCCTGGCATTCGAGCGTCGAGACGTCCAGCGCCGTCACGTCGATGCCTCCCGCCATGACCTGGGCGCGCTTCTCGTCTGCCGTGCCTTTCACGAGCAGCTTGACTGACTTGGCGCGCCTCACCACGTCCTCGGGTGTTCCCCCCTGCCGCTTAAGCTGGGCTGCCACCGAGCCGTCGAGAAGCCCTGCGGTTCCCCCGCGCATCGCAAGCTCTTGGGCGGTATGCGCATCTACCTCGGGAAGCAGGTCGAGTACCACGCAGTCTCCCGGCAGCGCGTTGCGCGAGAGGTCAAAGCTTACGATGCCAGAGATTCCGTATGGCCTAAAGAGCAGCTCCCCGGCCTCCCTCGCAATCGTTTCGCCGCCTCGAACGAGCGCGGCGGAGACCCGTGTGCGACGCCCGTCGAGTGCGGGGAAGTCGAGTCCCTCGCACGCGAGCGGGCAGAGGACTGGCCTCGGCGGAACAACGGGGAGTCCCAGGCATCCAGCTAGGGACCCGCTGCCGCCTCCCGTGGCAATCACGATCGCGCGTGCCCCAAGATGCCCTTTCCCGCCGTCCCCGAACGCAGGAGTCAGTTCCAGCGCAAAACCCCTGGTACTTTGGGTGACAGCCGTGACCTCGCGTCCGCACGCGAGCGTTACGCCAGCCCTGAGTGCTCGCGCCACCAGCACCTCTCGCACGGAGGACGCCTCGCGCGTCACGGGATAGAGCCTCCCGCCCTCCTCCTCGGCCACGGCAAGGCCGGACGCCGAGAAGAACCCCAGCACGTCCGCGAGGAAGCGCTCACCGCAGACCGCGGACACAAAGCCGGGATGCCGGTACCTCTCGGCCGAAAGCCGCGTGTTTGCCAGGTTGCAGCGTCCACCGCCGGTGGCGAGGATGCTTCGCCCACACTCAAGCGAGCGCTCCACGACAACAACGTGCGCTCCCACCTCGGCGGCAGTTATCGCGGCGGCGAGACCGGCAGCTCCGCCACCCACGACAGCCACGTCTACCTGGGAAGGAAGACTAACCGCGCGTGCCTGTGCGACAAGCTCCCGCTCCCGCGCCTGGCGCGACGGAGCGCGGCTGGCGCGAGACGCGCTTCTCGGCCGAGAGGACATGAACTACTCCGCCGCCCCCGACGACGCCTTGGCGTCATCGAACTCGCAGGTGGAGACCACGGCCGCGACCGCCTTGGGGAGGAATCCCTGGGGAAGCTCCTCCTCGAGGGTGCCGTGGTCGCAGGCAGCGGCAAGTGCGGGGTCGATGGGCAGCTCGCCCAGCGCGTCGATGCCGTACTCGTCTGCCGTCTGCGTGAGGTGGCTCGGGCCGTATGGCCAGATCTTCTCGCCGCAGTGAGGGCACGCCACGTAGGCCATGTTCTCCACCAGGCCGAGGACCGGCACGTTCATCATGGACGCCATGTTGAAGGCCTTGCCAACGACCATCTGGACGAGGTCCTGCGGGGAGGAGACCACCACGACGCCCTCGATGGGAAGGGATTGGAAGACCGTGAGGGGCACGTCGCCGGTTCCCGGAGGCATGTCGACGAGCAGGTAGTCAAGCTCTCCCCAGGCGCACTCCTCGAAGAACTGCCTGAGAGCGCCGGCAATCACGGGCCCGCGCCACACGATTGGGTCGGTCTCGTTCTCGAGTACGAGATTGGCACTCATGACCTCGATGCCGCCCTTGGTGACAGCGGGGACGAGCACCTCATTCACAGCCGTGGCACGCTCGCCTGCAAGGCCCAGCATCTTGGGGATGGAGGGGCCGGTGATGTCTGCGTCCAGGATGCCCACGCGAGCGCCGGAGCGAGCCAGCTCGATGGCCAGGCTTCCGCAGACAAACGACTTGCCCACGCCGCCCTTGCCGGAAATGACCCCAATCACATGGTGGATCTTGGTGTACTCGTTCTGCTTGAAGCCGGCAGGGCCCTGAGCGGCCTTTGAGTGGCCGTGGAGAACCTCGTCCATCTCCTGCCTGATCTGATCCTCGTTGGACATTGCGTTCCTCTCGTCTCGCCGTTGCGCGGCGCGTCTATTGCACGCTCAATTCTACCCAAGGGCGCAGGAGGCGAGAGGGTCGTGCCGCCTGCGGGGCTTGCCGCTTATTCCCGGCTGTCGACAATGGGAAGGCAGCCGATTGTCGACAGCCGGGGGCTTTCGTGATCTGCCAACTGTCGCCCTTAGGCGCGTAGTTTATCGCCATTTCTTAAGCGTGAGGCTGCCGACCTGCGCAAACGCGAGCAGTTTTTAAGAAATGGCGATATTCTTTGCGCGATTTGCGGGGGTGTTTCCTGAAGGCCGCCTTGGGTAAGCTTGGATGAGCCAGAATCGCACCGATTGACAGGAACCACATGCTCGAACTCAGGGACATCTCAAAGAAGTACGTAACCGGGAACTTCACGCAGGTCGCGCTCGACCACGTGAGCGTGGCCTTCCTCGACTCCGAGTTCGTGGCGGTTCTCGGCCCCTCTGGCTCGGGCAAGACCACGATGCTCAACGTCGTTGGTGGTCTCGACCACTTTGACTCCGGCGACCTCCTGGTGGACGGCATCTCCACGAAGCGCTTTCGCGACCGCGACTGGGACGCCTACCGCAACAACCGGATTGGCTTCGTCTTCCAGAGCTACAACCTCATCCCGCACCAGACCATCCTCGCGAACGTCGAGCTGGCGCTCACGCTCTCGGGCGTCTCTCGGTCCGAGCGCCGTGAGCGCGCCCTCAAGGCGCTAGCGGACGTGGGCCTGGCAGACCACGTGGACAAGCGGCCGGCCCAGCTCTCGGGCGGGCAGATGCAGCGTGTGGCCATCGCGCGCGCCCTCATCAACGACCCCGAGATCCTTCTCGCCGACGAGCCCACGGGCGCCCTTGACTCGGTGACGTCCGTGCAGGTGATGGACCTCTTGAAGGAGGTCTCGCGCGACCGGCTCGTGGTGATGGTCACGCACAACCCCGAGCTTGCCCGCCAGTACGCCACGCGCATCGTCGAGCTTCGCGACGGCCACATCACGAACGACTCCGCCCCCTTCGAGCCAGGTCCGGAGGAGGAGCGCCGCCCTGCAAAGCCTACGCGCAAGACCTCGATGTCGTTTCTCACCGCGCTTGGCCTCTCGTTCAACAACCTCATGACCAAGAAGGGCCGCACGCTCATGACGGCCTTTGCGGGCTCGATTGGCATCATTGGCATCGCCGCGATCCTCTCGCTCGCCAACGGCGTCAACAACTACATCAACAACGTTGAGGAGGAGACCCTCTCGGCCTATCCGGTCCAGATCTCCGAGCAGAGCGTCGACATGGCGTCGATGCTCTCTTCGGCAAGCGCGGAGAGAAGCGACTCGTCCAGTGACGACAGCGACAGCCCTGACGGCACGGTGGGTACCACGCCCATGGTGTCGAACATGGCCGCAAACGTGGGCACCAACGACACGGCGTCGCTCAAGGAGTATCTCGACGGCAACGGGGGCGGCATCAACAGCCAGGTCTCGGCCATCGACTACCAGTACAACGTCACGCCACAGATCTTCCTCGCGGACACCACAAACGGTCCGGTACAGGTTAACCCGGAGTCGTCCTTCTCGTCGCTAGGCATGGGCTCGGCGGGCTCCTCGTCCATGGGTATGTCGACCAACGTGTTCTCCCAGCTTCCTGGCTCGCTCTCTCTCTTCGAGGACCAATACAACGTAAAGGCCGGCCGCTGGCCGGAGTCGGCGGACGAGCTGGTGCTCGTGCTCGACTCCAAGGGGAAGCTTCTCGACCTCCTTGCCTACGACATGGGCCTGCGAGATCACGGGGAGCTCGAGAAGATGGTGAACGAGTTCGTCTCGGGGGAGGCGGTCGAAATGGACGACACCTCGGCCACCTACACCTACGACCAGCTCATGTCGCCGACCTTCTCGCTCGTGAACGCCAGCGACATGTACAGCTACGAGGACAGCCTGGGCGTGTGGTCAGATCGCTCTGACGACGATGAGTACATGAAGTCCCTCGTCGAGAACGGCACCAAGCTCCATATCGTGGGCGTGGTGCAGCCCAAGAAGGGGGACCGCGCGCATACGCTCTCCTCGGGTATCTACTACACCAAGGCGCTCACGCAGCAGGTCATCGAGGCGGCAAAGGGGTCCCAGATCGTTCAGGACCAGATTGCCAATCCCGACGTGGACGTCTTCACCGGCGAGACCTTCGAGAACGAGGCTGCTGGCAACACGAGCAAGCTGGACTTCTCGTCCTTTGTGACCGTTGACGGGACCAAGTTCCAGTCGGCCTTCTCGTTTGATAGCGCTGCGCTTGCCTCGAGCGCGTCGAATCTGGATCTCTCCGGCCTCGACCTGTCGTCGATGGACCTCTCGTCCATCACCGTGCCCCAGATGGACCCCTCGGAACTCCAACTCGACACCGCCGACATCCCGCAGCTTTCGGCTGACGACCTCAAGCAGCTCTTCCCCGATCTCACGGAGGAACAGATACGCGAGGCGCTCTCGGAAGTGAGCGTAAAGTTCAAGGATGGGGGGCAGGAGCGGCTTGCCCAGGCGCTTACGCAGGTCGCGCAGGGCTGGGCAGCCTGGCAGAAGGAGAACCCACAGGGGAGCGTTTCCGACTACCTCGCCTCAAACGAGGTGAGCGAGAAGATCCGTGCGGCGGTAGTGGATGCCATCGACACGGATGACCTCAAGCAGCAGCTGGCAACCGCCGTGGGCAAGCTCACGGGCTCCGAGGCAACCACGCCCGAAGGGGTAGGCGAGGACGTTGTGAACAGGGTGCTCGGACTTTACCAGGACAAGGTCGCGGACGCTCTCACCACGGCGATCACTAACGCGGTGAGCCAGTACCTGCAGGCGGCGATGACGCAGGTCATGACACAGGCAGCCGCCCAGATCGAGGCTGGTCTCAAGAGTGCGCTCACCGCCTCCATGCAGAACTTCATGGGCAACATGGCAAATGCGATGCAGGTGGATGAGTCCAAGCTTGCGAGCGCGTTCCAGTTCAGCCTCACTGAGGACGACCTCAAGGCCATCATGAGTTCGCTCATGGGGTCCGGAAGCGCGACCTATGACAGCAACCTCTCCAAGCTGGGATACGCCGATCTCGAGAAGCCCTCCGAGATCGACATCTATCCCACGGACTTCACGGCCAAGGACAACGTCATCTCGATTCTCAACGGCTACAACGACATGCAGCGGGAAGCGGGGGAGGATGGCAAGGTCGTGAGCTGGTCCGACATGGTGGGGGCTATGATGAGCTCGGTCTCGGACATCCTCAACATGGTGACCGCCATGCTGGTTGCGTTTGTGTCCATCTCGCTTGTGGTCTCGTCGATCATGATAGGCATCATCACCTACATCTCGGTGCTCGAGAGAAAGAAGGAGATCGGCATCCTGCGCTCGATTGGCGCGAGCAAGCACAACATCTCCGAGGTGTTCAATGCCGAGACCGTGATTGAGGGGTTCGTTGCCGGTGCCATGGGCATACTCATCACTCTGGCGCTGCTCGTTCCCGCAAACGCGATCATCGAGAGCAACTTCGACGTGGCGAACCTCGCGCAGCTCCCGCCCCAGGCGGCGGTAGCCCTCATTGCGATCTCCGTGGCGCTCACCTTCATCGCCGGCCTCATTCCGGCGGCAAAGGCTTCGCGCGAAGACCCGGTCGAGGCGCTCAGGAGCGAGTAGGACCTCGGGGGCAGTGGGGACCGATTTGTGTCGGTAGGGTTACTGTCGGATTGAGGGCTGGGCGGTATCTGCCAGGAGGCTGGCCAGCTCGGTCTCGGTGGCAAAGCAAAGGTCTCCTGCGACGGTTGCCTTGTAGGCGCTTGCCATGGTTGCGTAATCGATGCAGAACTGTGGATCCCACTTGCAGCACTGTGCGTGAACCATGCTCGCAGCAAAGATGCTTCCGCTACTCGAGAGGTCCGTTATTGCAGCCCTCTGGGTCTTGGAGAGATACTCTCCATCGCGGGTGATCAGTGCGCCTCGGAAGCTGCCAAAGTCATAGCGGTCGCTCTGTCTAACGACGAAACATGCCTCACGGAGTGGATAATCAAGGAACAGTCCCTTGAGCTTGGTGTGGCAGTAGTCAAAGGTCTCGCCCCTTGAGATGCTTGCGCTTGTTATCGAGAGGATATCGTCTTCCGAGGCAATGAGTTCGTCAATGTTGGGCAGCAGCTGGTGCATGCGCTCTAGGGCAACGCTTGGCTCCAGCATCGTACTGCGGTAGTTGAGGTCACACACGACGTGTATTCCACGGCCGCGGCATGCGTAGAGGCCCTCCTTACATGCCGTGTACATCTCTTCCGAGATGGCCGGAGTTACGCCGGAGAAGAAGAACAGATCGACGCCATTGAGCATGCGGTCCCAATCGAAATCGGTGTGGGATGCCATGGCCATGGCTGTGCCACTGCGGTCGTATGTGACAATAGAAGGTCTTATTGAGCGGCCGCGTTCGGAGTAGTAGAGCCCCATGCGCTCGTTTGATCTGAGTACGCGCGAGGTGTCGACCCCACAGCGCGCAAGCATCATGAGGGAATTGGTGCCCAGTCTGTTTGCTGAAACCTTTGAAGCAAAGGCAACGTTTTCTCCCTGGGACGCCAAAGATGCCGCAACGACTGTCTCACCGCCACCGTAGGTGACCTCGAGATTATGGGCGTCCTCAAGACGCTCATAGCCTGTGGTTGCAAGTCTTATGAGGGGTTCACCAAAGCAGAGAATGTTCAACCGAGGGCCCCCGTCGAAGTAATGATAATCGTGACCGCTACGATACCAACTAGAACGCTGATTGCGTTCGCCATGCTTGCCAATCCCTCGTTCCCGCCGCACCAAAGCGTATACACCGGCCCGGTGGAAGGCATGGGTGCCCACGCCAAAATCGTAAGGACAGCGCGAACCTCATCGCCTATGGGCAGGAGCGGAAAGACTGAAAATGATAGTAGCACGGCACATGCATAGCGCCAGGTGAGGAGTCTATTGAGCTCTCGCCGTCCGGCGGAATCAGCGCATGGCTTGAACATGAGGCCAATCATAAGCATGGAGAGAAAGGCGTTCGCATTTGCCATGGGTGAGATGAGCTGAATGATTTCGCCTGGAATCTTGATACCAAGTATTCCCAGGATGATGAGTATCACATAAGCGTCAAAGGCGGCAGAAGAGAATAGTGTCTTTGCGAAGACTTTGCACTTGTCCTGGTGTTCTTCACCAAGAACTAAGGTCTTTATCAGCGCAAGGGTCCCCCCGGTTCCCATGAGTGCGTTTCCCGCATCAAAGAGGCATGCTGCAATAACTGCCGACGGAGGAAAGAACTCTTGGATAAACGCGAGCGCGAAGCACCCAATGTTGTAACCAGTGACGTTTGAGAGCTGATATGTGAGCTCCTTCTTGTCCAAGGACCGATAGATAAAAAGGGACAGGAAGAACTGGAGGACGGTTACTGCTAGACCAAGAGCCACTAGCCCAAGTAGCTCTGCGTGAAACTCGGCAGATCCAAAGGCACTTACGATGGCGCAGGGCAGAGTGAGGTTGAACACGACCTTGGAAATGAGCCGTCCCGCACCGTCACCGAGAGAACCAAGTTTGGAGAAGACGATGCCTATGCAGATAACGATGGCAAACGATAGAACCTTAAGAAGAGCTTCCTGCATTAGTATTTTGGCTTTCTGACACGTGAGACCTTTTTAGGCTGAATCTTCTTGCAAAAGGCAACGCCCTCTTTTGACTTGACCTTCTCGGTTACCTTCTTGAACTGGATTCGAATGGGCGCAAAGCCCGCGTCCATGTTCGCCTTGGCGAGGCGCTGCTGACGCTTGTTGAGCGTTGCATACCAGGTGTCGAAATCGGCAGGGACCACGCACATGTAGTCATCGTCGTGAAGGCGGAGAAGGTAGACCTCCTTGATGTCATCCCAAGCGATGAATCCCGCAGAGAACGATGTCGTGTGGTCGGTCACGCCGTTTTCATCAATGAGGATGGCATTGTGTCGATTCACGATTCTGTGGACGTTGTATGCGATGAAGAGAATTGCAAACGGTATGCCCAGATAGCCCGTGGTGTACCTCATGAGAATCGGGTTAGGCGCGAAGGGCAAATCTTGCGTTGCCGCGAGGAATGCTGCGACCAGAATACATACACCCATGAATATCAGCAGCAGATGGATGACGACATCGTTGTTCACCGCGAAGCTCGTGTCAGAAACTTGTTTCTCGACCCTCACTACTATCTCCTTCCGAGGATTCTGAACTCCATGTGTCTGCATTCTAAGTGCGTTGCCCATCAAGAAGACGTTAGATAGCCATAAATATGAAGAAAATATGAACAAACCCTACAATAATCACGTTAGAATTTAAAAATCAGAACAAAAATAAGAACAAATAATGGTGAAAACATGTAAGCAATACCAAATAGGGGATTTCAGCCCTCAAATACTGTGAAGGAAATATGATTCAGCCATGCGAGGCCGTCCATTAATGGTCGGCACAAACGCAAGCGCATGAGGGATGTTCAAGCACGAGTGTTACGGGAGAGGAGGAAAGACAGATGGCAAAGAAGAAGTACATCGTGGGCGTCACCGCTTGTCAGATTGGCATTGCGCATACCTTCATGGCAGCAGACTCTCTTCGCGCGGCTCTGGAGGAGGCTGGCTGTGAGGCAAAGATTGAGACCCAAGGGGCAACTGGTGCCGAGCATGTCATTACTGACGAGGACATTGCTCGTGCGGACGGTGCAATCGTCGCCGCAGACGTCAAGATCAAGGGCAAGGAGCGCTTTGATCCGGTTCCCACGCTTAGCTGCAAGACCAAGGAAGTCATGACAAAGGACAAGGCCGCGGAAGTCGTGGCGGAGCTATTGGAGGCGATTGGCTAGATGGCCGAGATTCAGCGCAAGGGTGCCAAGAAGCAGTCTCAAGGTGCGTTTGTGTGGGACGCAGTGTTGACTGGCATCTCTTATATGATTCCCTTTATCGTTGGCGGCGGTGTGCTCTGGGGCATCGCGAAGGCAATGGGGGGATATAACGTTGGTAATGAGATGGCGGGCCTTGCCTACACCGAGTACACGCCGGCAATGGTCGTGTATGCCATCGGTAGCGCCATCTTTAACGTTTGCGTTCCCATCATCGGCGCCTACATTGCATATGCGATGGCTGATAAGCCCGGTCTTGCTCCAGGTTTTGCCGTCGGCGTCATTTCCAACACCATTAAGGCCGGCTTCCTTGGTGCAGTTCTCGGCGGCATCATCGCTGGGTATCTTGTCATATGGCTGAAAGGGCTCTCTAAGAACGTGCCCGATTCGCTTCAGTCGATTTTCCCAATTCTGATCATTCCCGTTGTGGCGACTGCGGCGACGTCTCTGCTTATGTGGTATGTGATTGGTGTGCCCATTAGCTGGCTTATGGGGATTATCACCTCTGCTCTCACCAACCTGCAGGGTGTTGGCGGCTTTGTCTTTGGCGCTGCTATTGGCGCTGGCATGTCGATTGACCAGGGCGGCCCCATCTCTAAGGCAGTTGCCCTCGTGACCAACGGTCTCAATGCTGACGGCATTTATGGTCCTACCGCCTGCAAGATGTGTGGCGGCATGCAGAACCCGCTTGGCATTTGCATCGCGCAGATTATCGATCGCTTCACGGGCAAGAAGAAGTTTACCCAGCAGGAGCGCGATACCACCATCTCCGGCATTGTCCTCGCGTGCTGCTACATCCAGGAGTATGTCATTCCGTTCCTGGTGCAGGACACCTGGCGCTGCCTCGTTCCCTGCATGATTGGCGGTGCGATTTCCGGTGGCCTGGCAGGCATGACCGGTCTCGAGTCCCCCTCCCCTCACGGCGGTGTGTTCGTAATTGCCCTTATGAGTAACCCGCTTCAGTTCGTTCTGTTCTGGTTCATCGGCGCAATGGTTACTGGTGTCCTGTATTTCCTCCTTCGCAAGCCTGTTGCAGAAGAGCAGGAGATGGGACGGAACGGTGTCCTCGACAAGCTGTTGGGTTAACCAAGAGCGATGTTATGGAGGCGCCTGCGGGCGCCTCCATTCTTTCAGGGCATTCCCACATTCGCTGGTGTACAGCCGGAGAGACAGGCTGGCTCAAACATCGGAAGGATTATTCCATGTACGTCTCAGTTAGCGAAATGCTCAAGCATGCGAGCACTAACAACTATGCTGTTCCAGCTCCCAACTGCCCGGACTTCAATACCGTAAGGGCCGCTCTCATGGCAGCGCAGGAGGAGCACTCTGCCGTCCTTATCGACATTTCGCCGAGGCAGATGAACATGCACATTGCCCCAGAGGTTGCTGCTGCAATGGTGCGCGCTGCTGCAGAACCCCTCGACGTGCCCGTTGCCCTTCAACTTGATCATGGAATCGAGTTCGAGGACATTTGCCGGTGCATTAAGGCTGGCTATACGTCAGTCATGGTTGACTCCTCAAGCCTTCCGTTTGAGGAGAACGTTCGCCGCGTGTCTCAGATAGTCTCTCTCGCCCACGCCCATGGAGTGAGTGTCGAGGCGGAGCTTGGACACGTCGGACAGGCTGCGGCTGGTGACGGCCGCAGTGCGGACATGTACACAAATGTGGACATGGCCGTCGAATTCATCGAGAGGACCGGGTGCGATGCCCTGGCCGTTGCCATTGGGACCGCACATGGCAACTACCCTAAAGACTTTGTTCCCAAACTAGACTTTGAGCGCCTGAAGGAGCTCAAGCATGCGGTTGGAAACTATCCGTTGGTTTTGCATGGTGGATCTGGCTCGGGGGACGAGAACTTCAAGAAGGCCGTCGATGGCGGCATAAACAAGGTAAACCTTTGGACTGACTATTCTGCCGCGTACGTTCGCGGCTTGCGCGAAGAGCTTGCCGCCGAGGAGAAGCCCGACTACATGCTTCTCTCTCGTGCCGTTGAGAGCAAGGCTTCCGATTGGCTCAGGCACTACATGAGGTTGTTTGGATCGTCCAACCGCTACCAATTCGGTACTGAGACGCTTGAGGCAACGGACTAGCCCCGTCTATGCTCGCAGGTCTTTGGAAGTGGATTGCAGGAACACCAATGCATCTTGGAGGTGGTCAAAGATGATATCCGGGAAGGATTGCTGGAGCATGACGCTTCAGCGAGGAATGTCGGCACATTCCGTATCAGGCAGAACGATGTACGCCTTCGATGACATGGCACCCAGTCTTTACCATCAGCTCGTGCAATCAGCTTCCTCTAATCCCCAAGCTACAGCCGTTGTTGATGACTGGGGACGTCCAACGACTTACGAGCGTCTCCTCTCCCTGACGGATGATTTTGCTGCTTACCTTGCTTCCGAGAAGGGCCTTGGGCACGGTTCGCTCATCGCTCTTCTCATGCACGCAGACCTCGAGTTTGTGGTTGCCTTATATGCCATATCGAAGCTCGGTGCTGTTTGTGTGCCGATACCCACCAAGTACCGTGTGCGCGAGGTGGCTTCGCTCCTGGACATCGCCAAACCAAGCGCCATGATTGCTGGCGAGGAGTTCGAGGGCTGGGCGGCGAGTCTCCCCGTTGATCCAGAAAAGTGCATCTGGTCCCGTGATGTTGAGCATGGCTATGGTTTCGATGGGGTCTGCGGCTATTCCTATCCTGCCGCCAACGGCTCTGGAAGTCCATCGGATCCAGCAGTCATGATGTTTACGAGCGGAACAACCTCAGCAGCGAAGGGGGTGGTTCTTAGGAACTACAACCTCGTATTTGCTACCATGATTTACCAGAGGCTCATGGGAACGACTCCGGCAGATTCCTGCCTTGTCCCCATCCCCATCTATCACGTTACGGGTCTGATTGCTCTCTTGGCACAGTTCATCTACGTTGGGGGAACCGTGTTCCTCCATCGCAGGTTCGATGCTAGGAGGGTGCTCGAGTGCATCCGTGACGAGGGGATAACCTACCTCCACGGATCCCCGACGAGCTTTGCCGAGCTTCTGCCTCTGAGGTCGGACTTCCCCTCCCTCCCAAGTGTGCGCGCCATGCTCTCCGGATCGAGCTATGAGCCGGTGTCAAAGATGCGTGCCTTCCACGAGTGGATGCCTACGGCTACGTTCCAGGTAGTCTATGGCATGACCGAGACAAGCTCGCCAGCGCTCCTCTTTCCTTGGGATTCTGCAACCTCAATCTATGCGGGTGCTACGGGAAAGCCGATTCCCGGAGTTGACGCCGTTCTTCTCGATGAAGATCACCATGAGGTTCCCGTTGGAGAGGTGGGCGAGCTTGCCCTGCGCGGTGCGTGCGTTACCGAGGGCTACTTTCACCATGAGTCAAGCGACCTGCTCCCCGGCGGATGGCTCCTTACGGGAGACATGGGTTACGCAAACAGTGAGGGCATGATTTGGATAGTCGACCGCAAGAAGGACATGATCAACCGCGGCGGCGAGAAGGTGTGGTGCTCTGCCCTTGAGGAGGTACTCTGCGAGGTTCCGGGAATCAATGGGGCCTGTGCCTGCGGGATGCCCGATGACCTCTACGGAGAAGTTCCCGTTGCCCTGTGCGTAAGACAGACGGGGTCGCACGTCACAGAGGACGAGGTCAAGCTGGCACTCAAGGGGAGGCTTGCTCACTTCAAGATTCCTGTCCACGTTGCGTTTGCGGATGAAATACCTCAGACGAGAGGCGAAAAGCCTGATAGGCGCGCTGCACTTGAGCTAGTTCGCCAGTCGCTTTTGGAGAAAACACCGAGAAAGGTTTGATTCATGGCTAACAGGGACCTTCGGGCAAATTTTGTCGCTCCCGAGGAGGTGGCAGCATCAATCGAAGATGGGACAACCATTTGCACAATTGGGATGACGCTCGTCTCCGCCTCTGAGTCCAACCTTAAGGCGATTGAGAAGCGGTTTATCGAGACCGGACATCCGCGCGACCTTACCCTTCTGCACTCGTGCGGCCAGTCTGATAGGGCCCGTGGTATTCAGCACTTGGCGCACGAGGGACTCGTGACGCGCATCATCGGCTCGCACTGGGGCCTCCAGCCCAAGTGGATGGACATGATTGCGAGCAACAAGGTAGTCGCGTACTGCCTCCCACAGGGGCAGATTGCCCAGCTTTACCGAGCCATGGCATGCGGACTGCCAGGAAAGATGAGCAAGGTTGGTCTGGGCACCTTCATCGATCCGCGTATCGAGGGCGGCAAGATGAACGAGCGAACCAAAGGCGAGCCAGACATCGTTGAAGTCGTCACCTACCATGGCGAAGAATACATGATGTACAACGAGGTACCCATCGACACCCTTCTTATCCGCGGTACCACCTGCGACGAGATGGGCAACATGACCACCACGGACGAAGCCATGAAGCTGGAGGTCTTCAACGCGGTTCTCGCAACCAAGCGCTATGGCGGGCAGGTCATAGCCCAAGTACGCGACGTTGCCCAAACCGGCACGCTCAACCCCAAGGACGTGACGGTTCCTGGCGTGTTTATTGACAAGGTGGTGGTTTGCCCCAATCCCGAGGAAGACCATCGCATGACTTCCTCAATCTACTTCGACCCCTCGTATGTGGGAAAGCTCAGGCGACCGATGGCCGCGATTGATCCCGCTCCGTTCAACGTGCGTAAGTTCATTGCACGGCGAGGGTGCCAGGAGCTGTACCCCGGCTGCGTCGTCAACCTCGGCACAGGCATCCCCAACGACATGGTGGGACGGGTCTGTGCTGAGGAGGGCCTTTCCGACAAGGTCATGATTACTGTCGAGAGCGGCATCTATGGCGGTGTGCAACTCGGCGGCATCGATTTTGGCATAGGCCAGAATCTCTATGCCATGGTGAGCCATCCCGAGCAGTTCGATTACTACGACGGGGCTGGTGTTGACGTCACGTACATGGGGCTGGGAGAGCTTGACGGAGAGGGAAACGCCAACTCAACCAAGATGGGCGAGAGGTGCACCGGCGCAGGGGGCTTTGTCGACATCACCCAGAATGCGAAGTGCGTTGTCTACCTTGGAACGTTCACGGCCAAGGGTGCCGAGTATTCCTTTGATGGCAACGAACTGCACATCCTCAAAGAGGGTGCCGTGAGGAAGATGGTCAGCCACGTGCGGCAGATCTCCTTCAATGGCCCACGAGCTCGCAAGAGCGGCCAGCGAGTGGTCGTCGTAACCGAGCGCGCTGTTTTTGAACTGGTGCAAGAGGGGGTCAAGCTCGTCGAGATTGCCCCTGGCATCGACCTCAAGACGCAGGTTCTAGACATGATGGATTTCGATCCCATCGTCGCAGACGATCTCAAGACTATGAGTCCAAGTCTCTTTGTTCAGGACGGGCCCTGTGGGCTCCTGGAGAGTTTCGGCAAAAAGTAGGCCGTTGGACTATCGCTATCAAGCTTTGGATACTCACGGAAAGGATTCAGAGATGGATACTATAAAGGTTGCTGTTATTGGGTCCGGGCTCATGGGTGCTGGTATTGCCCAGGCGTGCGCGACTGCTGGCTTCCAGGTCGTGAACATCGACATTGCCCAGGAGCCGCTCGATAAGGCAAAGGCGCTTGTCAACAAGCTTGTACAGAAGAAGGTTACAAAGGGCAAGATTACCCAGGGGGAATGTGACACCATCCTTGGTAACCTTACGTACTCGACAGACTACGGTGAGCTTGTCGGCGCCAAGTATGTAATCGAGGCCGTTCCCGAGCGACTCGACTTCAAGCGGTCGACCTTCGAGAAGGTAGACGAGGTTGCCGATGCGGATGCAGTTCTTCTGACCAACACATCCGGCATCGACATCGACCAAATTGCCTCGGCGACCAAGCGCCCAGCATCGGTTATGGGGATGCACTTCTTCTATCCCGCACCCGTTATGAAGCTCGTCGAACTGGTTCGTGGCGAGAAGACCTCTGTGGAGACGTACGAGAAGGCCAAGGAGTTTGCTGAGGCCATCGGCAAGACGACCGTGGACGCTCCCAACACACCTGGATTCATTGTCAACCGAATCATCAACCCGTACGAGAACATGGGTGCCTGGCTCGTCTCCGAGGGCGTTTCTCCCAAGGACGTTGACACTGCAATGAAGCTGGCATGCAACCACCCGATGGGTCCCTGCGAGCTCATGGATTTCTCGGGCATCGACGTGGTGTACGCCTCACTCATGAATCTCTACGAAGGCTATGACCACGATGATTTGTACCGTCCTGCTCCCGTTTTCAAGGAGCTTCTGGACGCCGGCAAGCTTGGTCGGAAGACCGGTCATGGCTTCTATGACTACGAGTAGAGAAGTTCAGTCGCTGGCGTAGCTCCTCCATGTTCAAGACAGACACTACGAAGGGAAAGACCAATGAGCAACAGGCAGTTTGAAAAGAACCCCGATGACGTCGTGATTGTTGCGGGCGCACGTACGGCTATCGGCAAGTTTGGTGGAAGTCTTAAGACCGTCCCCACCATTGACCTGGGGGCCATTGCGGTCAAAGAGGCGGTCAAGCGCTCCGGTGTTGACCCGAGCAAGGTGGGCGAGGTTATCATTGGCAACGTTGGTGGTTGGGGTCCCAATGGTTTTCTTGCTCGCGCGATTTCCCTCAAGGCAGGGATGCCCAACGAGTGCACCGCGTATTCCGTGAACCGCCAGTGCGGTTCGTCTGTTCAGGCAATTGCTGACGGTCTTCAGGAGATTCAGACGGGCTTCCGCGACGTGGTTGTGGCAGGCGGCGCGGAGTCCCTCTCCACACTTCCATACTATGTGCCGTCGGCGCGATGGGGTGCGCGCATGGGCCACAAGCAGTTCGAGGATGGCGTCATCGACGCCCTCGTTTGGCCGCTTGACGGAAACCACAATGGAATTACTGCCGAGAACGTTGCTAAGAAGTTTGGCGTAAGCCGTGAGGAGCAGGATGCTTTCGCCGCTCGCTCGCAGCAGCGCGCGTGTGATGCAGTTGCTTCCGGTGTTTTCAAGACCGAAATCGTTCCCGTTGAGATCAAGGGTCGCCATGGCGCCGTGACGGTTTTCGACACCGACGAGGGCCCGCGTGAGGGCGTGACGGTCGAAAGTCTTTCCAAGCTCAAGCCCTGCTTTGTGACAGATGGCACGGGTACTGTAACCGCAGGTAACTCCTCGAGCTTGAACGACGCAGCTGCCGCCGTGGTTATGATGAAGCGCTCGAAGGCGGAGGAGCTGGGATGTGCTCCCATGCTGACCATCCGTGGCTGGGCCGTTGCGGGCTATGATGCTACCCTCATGGGCTACAGCCCCTACTTCTCCACGGCCCAGCTTTGTAACCAGCTCGGAATTGATGCGCAAGCAATTGATATGTTTGAGCTTAACGAGGCATTCGCTTCTCAGTCGGTTGCCGTGAGCCGCGATCTTGGCCTTGACTCCGAGAAGCTCAACATCTACGGTGGCGGGATTTCTCTGGGGCACCCCATTGGAGCTACTGGTGCCATCCTCGTCATTAAGTGTGCCTATGAGCTCGCTCGCACCGAAAAGCGTGATGCGATGGTCTCGATGTGCATCGGAGGCGGACAGGGCATCTCGATGTACTTCACGAAGGACTAGATGCAAACGCTGAAGCACGAAAGGAGAACCGATAATGGTCAACTTTGAGTATCTCGTCCCCACAAAGATTCTGTTTGGCAAGGGAACTGAGAATGAAGCCGGTAGGCTCATCAAGGAGTTTGGCGGACATAAGGCACTCATCCATTGGGGTGGGGACTACGTTCGCACCACCGGCCTTCTCGACCGTGTGCACAAGGGGCTTGAGGACGCGGGGATTACATACGTAGACCTTGACGGTGTTGTGCCCAACCCGCGTCTTTCCTTGGTCAAGAAGGGTGTCGAACTCTGCAAGCAAGAGGACGTCGATTTTATCCTTGCCATTGGAGGTGGGTCTGCTATTGACTCCTCCAAGGCAATCGCCTATGGCCTTGCGAATGACTTTGACCTGGAAGACCTATTCCTTGGCAAGGTCTCGACGGACAAGATTGCAAAGATTGGCGCCATCTCGACCTTGGCGGGTACCGGTTCTGAGACGTCGAACTCGGCAGTCATCGATATTGACACAATGGGTCCCAAGACTCTCAAGCGCTCCTACAACCATGAGTGCGCGCGTCCTCTCTTTGCCATCATGAACCCTGAGCTTACCTATTCGCTGCCTGCCTACCAGACGGCTGCGCCTGGAGCTGACATCATGATGCACACCATGGAGCGATACTTCACGACCGAGCGTGACGTAGAGCTCACCGACGAGATTGCAGAGGGTCTTCTCCGCACCGTCAAGACCATGGTTCCCGAGGCCCTTGCCCATCCCACGAGCTATACAGCACGTGCAAATCTGCTGCTGGCAGGCGCCAAGTCTCATGATGGACTTACGGGGCTTGGCAGGGTGGGCGACTTTGCTTGCCATGCTATCGAGCACGAGATTGGCGCAATGTTTGACGTTGCCCATGGTGCCGGACTCACGGCAATTTGGTCTAGCTGGGCTAAGTACGTTATCCATGTTGATCCCGAGCGCTTTGCCCAGTTTGCCGTCAACGTGTGGGGCGTTCAGAACGACTTCCACGATCCCATGGCGACTGGCCTGCGCGGTATTGAGGCTTGGGATCAGTGGTGCCATTCCATCGGGATGCCCACAAATCTGCATGAGCTGGGGGTTAATCCCACGAACGAGCAAATTCAGGAGATGGCCGAGGGTGCCGTCGAGGCGCGTGGTGGCGATCATGCTGGCAACTTCATGAAGCTACACGTCGAGGATATCGTGAACATTCTCAAAAACGCAAGGTAGACAAACGGTATGTGACGCGGGCCGCCTCTGTTCCTTGGGCGGCCCGCTTCTTATAACCAATATGGGGAAGATGATAGTGAGGGTCCGGCGTGCTATTGCGGAAGGACTCTCTCTTTGACAGTGTCAAGTGCCTGGCGTGTAGCGACGAGAGAGGTAACAGAGGGGGAGCGCACATGAGATTTGTCTTTGCATCCGATTCGCTTAAGGGCACCATCAGCTCTGCTCGCGCGGCTGCCATTCTCGAGGAGGAGGCCACGCGCGTGTTTTCCGGCGTGTCCTGCACCAGGCTTGCCGTGGCAGACGGAGGAGAGGGGACCGTCGATGCCGTAGTTGCCTCTCTCGGAGGATCTCGCATCGACGCGACTGTCGAGGACCCCCTTGGCAGACCGGTCGAGGCAATCTACGGCATGCTCCCCGGGAACCGTGCCATCATCGAGATGGCCGCTGCCTCGGGACTGCCGCTTCTCACGCACGCGGAGAGAAACCCCATGCTCACGAGCACGTACGGCACGGGGCAGCTCGTGCTCCACGCGCTGCGCAACGGTGCCGCCGAGGTAACGCTCGCCATTGGCGGCAGCGCAACAAACGACGGCGGCATGGGAGCCATGCGCGCGCTGGGCGTGCGGTTCCTCGACGGCGCAGGCGGAGAACTCCAAGGTACCGGCGCAGACCTCGGCCGCGTGGCCAGCATTGACATCTCAGGGCTTGACCCCCTCGTCTCGCGGGCAAGCTTCCGGTTGCTCTGCGACGTTGACAACCCGCTCCTTGGCCCACGCGGGGCAACTCGTGTGTTCTCATCGCAGAAGGGGGCAACTTCCGAGCAGGTCGAGGAGCTCGAGCGGGGCATGGCCTCCTACGTCCGAGTCCTCGAGCGGACTCTGAGGCGCGCCGCAGACAAGCCGGGTGATGGTGCTGCTGGTGGCCTCGGCGCGGCGACCCGCCTCTTCCTTGGGGCGGAGTCAGTTCCGGGCATCGACTGGGTCCTCGATGTCGTAGGGCTTGGCCAGGCACTTCTCGGCGCCAATCTCTGCGTCACCGGCGAGGGTCACGCAGACGCGCAGTCGGCTCACGGCAAGGTGGTCTCGGGCGTGGCAGCTCGCTGCAAGAGGGCGGGCGTGCCCTGCGTAGCCGTAGTGGGCGGCATGGACCCCGGAGCCTCGGACCTCATGGACTTGGGGGTGGATGCGCTCGTGCCCACGGTCATCGACTGCGGTGACGTGGCGGAAGCACTTGCGCACGCCGAGAGGAACTATCGTCTCGCTGCGGCCAGGGTCTTCTCGCTCCTGGCGATTGGGATGGACCTGCCCAAGCTCTGACGATTCCCCGTTCAGATTCGATTCTTGGGCGTGTTGAGCTTCCCTGCTACTATTATGTAGAGAGGTTATCGCGTCCGCGTGATGGCCCATGTTTTCCTACGTCCAAAGGAGCACCCAGTGAGCGATTTCGTATCTTCCAACGACGTCTTCGTTAACCAGCACGCCGAGAGCCGCGACGAGGTGCTGCGCTTCATCTCCCAGAAGGCTGTCGAGCTTGGCGTCACCGATGATGCCGACGCCGTCTACAAGGCCTTCATCGCCCGTGAGGACATGGGCGAGACCGGCATGACCGACGGCTTCGCCGTGCCGCACGCGAAGGACGCCTCCATCAAGAAGGCCGCCGTCATCGTCTTCAAGAACGATCATGCCCTCGATTGGCCCTCCTTTGACGAGAAGCCCGTCGACATTGCCATCTCGCTGCTGGTCCCCGCTGGCGAGGCTGGCACCACGCACATCAAGCTGCTGTCCAAGACTGCCGTCCTCCTTATGAAGGACGACTTCAAGAGCCTCGTGCGTGGCTCCGATGACGCCCAGGTCATTGCTGACGCCATCAACAAGGGCATCGACGATCAGGACTAGCGTGCGTGACGCGGGGGCATTCCCCTCGGTCATTTTTTGTTGGATTTTGAGGGCGGCCGCGCATGCGTGCCGCCCTTCTTATGATGAGACGAAGGGAAACTCCCTTTGTCTTATGAGAGGAGCGCACATGTTCAGGCAGTCGACCGACAAGCGCGTCGCGGTGTTCGTGGCCAACGGACTCGAGGAGATTGAGGGCCTCACGGTCGTGGACCTTCTGTTCCGTGCCGGCATACCCGTGGACACCGTGTCCATAACTCCGGAGCATGCCGTGACCTCCTCGCACCAGGTTACCATCACCTGCGACCGCTCGATTGCGGACGAGGGCTTCTCCTTCGACGACTACGACATGCTCGTGCTCCCCGGAGGCATTCCGGGGACGCCCAACCTCAAGGCGTGCGAGCCGCTCACGAAGGCGGTCAAGGCCTTCGACCAGGCTGGCAAGGGTGTCGCAGCCATCTGCGCCGCACCCTCCATCCTAGCCGAGCTGGGTATCCTCACGAACCGCCCCGCCACATCCAACCCCAACTTCCAGCACGTTCTTGTCGAGAACGGTGCCATCCTCTCGGAGGAGCCGGCCGTGGTCGATGGCAACGTGATCACCAGCAAGGGCATGGCGACGGCCATTCCCTTTGGCCTCGAGATCGTTCGCTGGTTCCTGGGAGACGCCGCCGTCGAGGACCTCAAGCCCCGCATCGTGCTCGAGGGATAGCGTGGCAGACGTCCCCGCGCCGCGCACACAAGAGCGGCAGTACCTCTGCATAGACCTCAAGAGCTTCTATGCCAGCGTCGAGTGCGTGGAGCGCGGGCTCGATCCGCTCTTCACGCGCCTCGTTGTGGCAGATCCCTCGCGCACGGAGAAGACCATCTGCCTTGCCGTTTCGCCGGCCATGAAGGCGCTCGGCGTGCGCAACCGCTGCCGCGTCTTCGAGATTCCCCAGACCATCGACTACCTCATGGTGCCGCCGAGAATGGCCCTCTACATGGAGCGCTCATGTGACGTTTACTCCGTCTACCTGCGCTGGATTGCATCGGAGGACATCCACGTCTACTCGATAGACGAGGCCTTCATGGACGTCACGGGCTATCTCGACCTCTACGGCTGCACGGCGCGCGAGCTGGGGGAACGCATCCGCGAGGACGTGGTGAGAACAACGGGCATTCCCGCCACCTGTGGGCTGGGCACCAACCTCTACCTTGCCAAAATTGCGCTCGACATCACCGCCAAGCACAGCAGGGACTTCTTGGGCGAGCTTACCGAGGAGATCTATCGCGCCACGCTCTGGAACCACCGCCCCATCACGGACTTCTGGCGCGTGGGGCCGGGCATCGCCGAGCGCCTTTCAGCCATGGGCATCCACACCATGGGACAGGTTGCCACGTATCCGGCGGAGCCACTCTACCGGGAGTTTGGCGTGGACGCCGAGATTCTCATCGACCATGCCTGGGGCGTGGAGCCCGTCACCATGGCAGACATCAAGGCCTACCGCTCCGGCTCGCACTCCGTCTCGACGGCGCAGGTGCTCGGTTGCAACCGCGACTTCGCCGGTGCGCGCATCATTGCTCGCGAGATGGCAGACTCCCTCGCACTCGACCTGGTTGACCAGCGGATCGTTGCCAGCGGTGTGAATCTGTACGTGGGATATGACCTCTCGGCCGAGGAGCGCGCGGGCATCCGTGACCGCTCCGACCCACGTGCGTGGTATCGTGCCGTTGCTTCTGCTGGCGGTACCGAGCACCTTCTCGTGCCAACGAACTCGCGCGAGCAGATCCTCGCAGCGACAACGCGCATCTTCGACGCCGAGGTCGATCGCTCGCGTCCGGTGCACCGCCTGGGGCTCACGGCTACGGGCGTACTTCCCGAGGACGCGCCTGGCGTTCAAGACAGCCTCTTCTCCACGCCCGAGGCAGACGCCCGCGAGCGGCGCAGGCAGGAGGCCATAAGCGCCGTGAAACGCAAGTTCGGCAAGAACTCGCTGCTCAAGGGCGTTGACCTTCTTCCGGAAGCCACCACGCGCGAGCGCAACCTCCAGATTGGGGGCCACCGAAGTGGCGAGTAACGCTACCAGCGGACATGTAACTTCATCGACCCGCCAGCCCATGCCCCTCTCGGAGCGCGCGAAGATTTTCTCGCCGTTCGACCCGCTCAAGGGGTATCGTGCCATGCTCGCCGAGCGAGAGCGCCAGCAGGAGGAGGGGGCCGCCCACGGGCCAAGACCGTGGCCTCACCCGGCGTCACCTGCCATTCATTGCGGTCCCGGTCATAATGAAGTAGACCGATAACCCCGAGGCCGTCGTTGATTGGGCGTGTGACATGGCATTCGTTGAGTTCAGGGACGTCTGCAAGACCTACCGCATGGGTAGCGTCGAGGTTCACGCCGTGGCGGGGATGTCGTTCGACATCGTGGAGGGCGAACTCTGCGTGATTGTGGGCCCGTCGGGCGCAGGCAAGACCACGGTGCTCAACATGCTCGGAGGCATGGACTCCTGCACCTCCGGGTCCATCCGGCTCGCCGGCCGCGAGGTCTCGGGACTCTCCGAGCACGACCTCACGCTCTACAGACGCCACGACATGGGCTTCGTGTTCCAGTTCTACAACCTGGTGCAGAACCTCACGGCGTTGGAGAACGTCGAGCTTGCAAGCCAGATCTGCGAGGACCCACTCACGGCCGCCGAGGTGCTTGACGAGGTTGGCCTTTCCTCTCGCAAGGACATGTTCCCGGCGCAGCTCTCTGGCGGCGAGCAGCAGCGCGTTGCCATCGCCCGCGCGCTCGCCAAGAACCCCAAGCTTCTGCTCTGCGATGAGCCCACCGGCGCGCTCGACTACGTGACGGGCAAGCAGATTCTGGGACTTCTCCAGCGCACGTGTCGCGAGCGCGGGCGTACCGTGGCAATCGTGACCCACAACTCTGCCTTCACCCAGATTGCAAACCGCGTGATTCGCGTGCGAGAGGGACGTGCCGAGAGCGTCGAGACAAACGCGCATCCGCTCGACGCAGCAGAGGTCGAGTGGTAGGGGTGGCCGCCTCTTCGTTCACAAAGAGCGTGTGGAGGAGCATTCGCGGTTCGTTGGGGCGTTTTCTCGCCATCACGGGCATCGTGGCGCTGGGCTGCGGCTTCTTGGCCGGCCTTCAGATGTCCGGGCGGGACATGCGCCTTGCCGCGGACCTCTGGCTCGATGGCTGCAACCTCTATGACCTGCGACTGGTTTCCACAAAGGGCTTCTCCGAGAAGGACGTCGAGCGTGTCTCGTCAACCAAGGGCGTCACGTCGGTCATGCCGGCAAGCTCTGCCGACGTGATGGCGCGCATAGGCAACGAGCAGATGGCCGTGCGCGTCACGTCGCTCGATGTGAATGCGGCCCAGGAGGCGATGGTCGTCTCTGACGACGAGATCGAATCCCCGGACGTGTCCTACCTCAACCGCGTGCGCCTGACGGCGGGGCGCTGGCCGCAGGCTGCAGACGAGTGCCTGCTCGATGGCGACGCGGCTACGCCAGGCCTTGAGGTGGGGGACACGGTGGAAGTCCTCTATGGGACCGACGACCTCGACGGCACGCTCTCGGTGCGCACCTTCACTGTGGTCGGGCTCATGAGTTCGCCGAGCTACCCCTACACGGGCACGTTTGGCACCACGACGTTGGGCGACGGCTCCGTGAAGCAGGTGGCTTACGTGCTGCCCTCGGCCTTCTCGGACGACTATCCCCGGACCACGCTTTACCTGAGCGTCGACGGGGCGGACGCGGCCTTGAGCGGGAGCCCCTCCTACGAGGATGCCGTCTCGGCTCCAAAGGAGGCGCTCTCCTCGCGTCTTGGCGAGCTGGCACAGGCGCGCCTCGATGACCTGCGAAAAGAGGCACAGGCGAAGGTGGACGATGCGCAGGCCCAGCTTGACCAGAAGCGCGAGGACGCGGAGTCGCAGCTCGCGGATGCCAAGTCGCAGCTGGATGACGCCGCGCTGCAGATAGAGGACGGCGAGAAGGAGCTTGCTTCCGGCAAGGCGCAGCTGGAGGACGGCAGAGCCCAGCTCGCGCAGAAGCGTGCCGAGGCAACCTCGCAGCTGCAGGAGGCTCAGGACCAGATTGACGCCAACCAGGCGACGCTCGACCAGCAGCGTCAGGAGCTGGAGTCAGGCACTGCAACCATGCTCGAGCAGACGGGCACTTCCACACTCGACGAGGCTGCATCTACGCTCTCTGCTCAGAAGGAGCAAGCGGGCGCTGGCGTTGCCGCCCTGGAACAACAGATTTCAGCCCTTGAGTCGCTTGACGATCCCGCGAACCAGGCAACACTCGATGCATTGCGCGGGCAGCTTGCTACTGCGCAGGCTTCCCTTGACCAGGTGAGTCAGGCGCTGGCCGGCGTGGAGCAGCTCCAGACGGCGCAGGAGCAGCTTGCGGACGGACAGGCCCAGCTCGACGCTTCCAGGGCCCAGCTCGCCCAGGAACGGGCGAGTGCCGAGGCGCAACTTGCTGACGCCCAGGCCGTGCTCGACCAGAACGCGGCCAAGCTCGCAGAGGCCGAGGACGAGCTGACAAGTTCCAAGGCAAGCTACGAGGAGGGCCTTGCCAGCTACCAGGAGCAAGAGGCGAACGCCCAATCCCAGCTCGACGATGCACAGGCAGAGATCGATGACGCCCAGGCCCAGGTGGACGCCCTCGAGCAGCCTGACGTCTTCCTTCTCGACCGAACGCAGGACGAGGGCGTCGAGACCTACATGCAGGACACGCGGCGCATGGACGGCATCGCGAACGTGTTCCCGGTCTTCTTCTTCCTTGTCGCCGCGCTTGTCGCGCTCACCACCATGACCCGCATGGTCGAGGACGACCGCGTCCTTATCGGCACGCTCAAGGCACTGGGCTACTCCAAGGGCCGCATCGCCTCGCGCTACCTCGCCTACGCCGCCATCGCGAGCGGGGGTGGCGCCGTGCTGGGCATTGCCGTTCTCTCGCAGGCGCTTCCCTTCATCATCATGTCTTCCTATGGGGTGATCTACGCCGTGCCGGCGATGGGATGGCCTCTTCCCGTTGACCCCTCGGTTGCGCTTCTCGCCGGAGGCGTGGGCGTTGGCGTGACGCTCGTTGCAACGTGGGGTGCCGTGGTCTCGAGTCTGCGCGAGACGCCCGCGCAGCTCATGCTGCCCCTTGCCCCCAAGCCTGGGAAGCGAATTCTTCTCGAGCGCATGCGTCCCATCTGGGACCGCCTTTCGTTCTCGTGGAAGGTCACCTGTCGCAACCTGTTCCGCTACAAGCGGCGCCTTGCCATGACGGTTGCCGGCGTGGCGGGCTGCACGGCGCTACTCCTGGTGGGCTTTGGCCTCCACGATGCCATCTGGGACATCATCGACTGCCAGTACGGGCCCATCGTCCACTACGACACCACCGTTGGCCTCAAGGACGGCGCGACCGATGGGGACATGGCAGCGGTGGAGGGGATCCTTGCCTCGACCGGCCAGGTGATGCGCGAGGACCGCGTGCAGGAGGTCACCATGCACGCCGGCGCCAGCAGCGGCACCACGGACACGCTGCGCGTGAGCGTGGTCGTGCCTCAGGACGCGTCGACCTTCGAAGGCGCAGTGACGCTGCGGAACCGCATCACGCACGAGGAGATCCCCTTCGACGACGGCTCCGTCGTGATCACCGAGAAGCTTGCGACCCGCCTGGGCATTGGCGTTGGCGACGCGGTGGTGCTTCGCGACGTCGACGAGGTGGGCAACGCCACGGGCGAGGGGCATGCCCTCACGGTGACCGGCGTCTGCGAGAACTACGTGGGGAACAGCGTCTACGTGGGACGTGAGGCTTGGAGGAGCGTCGATGCGGCCGATCCGTCCTTCTCGACTGTTCTGGTGGCAACCACGCTTGGCGCGGAGGGGCGCGCCGCCCTCTCCGAGGCGCTCCACGACGAGGGTGCCGTCTCGACCGTGGCCTTCTCGTCCGAGACGATCGAACTCTACCGGTCAATGCTCTCGGTGGTGGATGCGGTCGTGGTTGTGCTAGTGGTTTCGGCTGCGGCGCTTGCCTTCATCGTGCTCTACAACCTCACCAACATCAACGTGGCCGAGCGGGTACGCGAGTTTGCGAGCCTGCGCGTGCTCGGCTTCACGCGCCGAGAGGTGCACGCCTACATCTTCCGCGAGATTGCCATCACCGCGGTTCTTGGCGATGCCGTTGGCCTGCTTCTGGGGACCTGGCTCGAGAACTACGTGGTCACCACCGCCGAGGTCGACTATGTGATGTTTGGGCGTACCATCCATGCCGCGAGCTACGGCTTCGCCTTTGCGCTCACGATGGCGTTCGCACTGCTCGTGATGCTTGCGATGCGCCGCCGGCTGGACGCCGTTGACATGGTGGAGAGCCTGAAGAGCGTGGACTAGTCGGGTATCATGGCTCAAGAACTATCCTGCAGACATGCGGTCCTTTGGAGGGACAATGCCCAGAATCTCCGTGATCGTCCCGGCCTACAACGTGGCCGCCTACCTCGAGCGCTGCCTTGACAGCCTGAAGGCCCAGACGTTTGAGGGCTGGGAGGCAATCGTCGTGGACGATTGCTCCACGGACGCCTCCGGTGCTATCGCAGACTCCTACGCCCAGGCAGACCCTCGCTTCCGTGTGATTCATCACAACGAGAACTGCGGCCTTCACCTGGCGCGTAAGACGGGCGTCGAGGCGGCAACGGGAGAGTGGTCGTTCCTTCTCGACGGTGATGACGAGCTGGCGCCGGAGTTCCTCTCGGAGCTTGACCAAGCAGCCGGGGCAAACGATGCAGACGTCTTTCATGTTGGCATCACTGTGGTAGGCGAGAACGGCGTCACAGACGATGTCGCTAGTTCGTTCGCGGGCTTCATCAATCGCCCCAGCGGCGTGAGTGAAGGCAGAGACGTTCTGCTCGACATTTTTGATGAATCACACGGCCAGCTCGTCGACTGGCGCGCAACGCAGCGCCTCTATAGAACGGACCTCCTGAAGCGCGCCTTTGCCGCTATGACCAGCGAGCGACTCGAGCGCGCCGAGGACGGCTATGAGGTCTTCGTGGTCTCTGACATGGCGAAGCGGTCCGTTGGTCTTGAGCAGTGTAGGGGCTACATCTACCACTACGGCGTGGGCGTTACCGGCGCAAGTGACATCACCGCTGCTCGCTTTGGTGACTTTTGCGATCAGTTCGGAGCGTGCATCGATGCGACAGCGGATTACGCCGCACCCGAGGCACGCCCCGAGCTGGCTTCCTCCCTCGTTGGCATGCGGCACAAGATGCTCGAGCTTCTCGCAAACGATCTTGTCGAACGAGTGCCTGCATCCGGGTGGGACCAGGCGGCATCCCACCTTGCCGACACTTTTGGCCCTGCCGCTGCGGCGCGCGAGCTTTGGCGCTTTGTGCGTGACCGTGCATATCACTTTGTGGCTACCCGAGAGCTCCCTCCAACGGACGACCGGCTTTACCTGCTGCGCTCTTTGGCTGAGCGCACAGAGGAAGCCATCGACCCCACATCAGCGGACCGCGTGGACTACTCGCGTGAGCGAAACATGCGGGCTCGAGCGGAGACGCACCTTTCCCAGATTGCCCATGTCGAACATGTGGCCAGCTTTGGTTCCCAGGACATTCGAATTCTCGTGACAACGCACAAGGACGTCGTAGTTCCCAAGAGCGAGATTCTCCAGCCCATCCAGGTTGGTCCCGGCAACAAGTCCAACCGCTTTGACTGGGCGCTCCATGACGACGAGGGCGAGAACATCTCGGACAAGAATCCCATGTACTGCGAGCTTACGACGCAGTATTGGGCGTGGAAGAACACCACCTCTCCCTATGTGGGCTTCTGCCACTATCGCCGCTACTTCAACTTCTCCTCGAATGTCTATGAGGAGAACCCCTATGGCGAGGTGATGGATGATTTCATCGACGACGATGCGATTAAGCGCTATGGCTTGGACGATGCGACCATTCGCTCCTGCATTGAGGGCTACGACGTAATCACCACTGGCTTCAAGCGACTTGCGGATTTTCCTGGGGACTTCGCCACTCCGCGTGAACACTATGCTGCGGCACCAGCGCTCCACATCGAGGACCTCAATCGTTGTGCGGCAATCGTGCACCGGCTCTTCCCCGAGTACGCTCAGGACTTTGACGCCTTCCTTGCTGGCGAGCGCTCCTGCTTCTGCAACATGTACATCATGCGTCGCGAGATCTTCTCGTCCTACTGCGAGTTCCTGTTCCCCGTGTTGGACGAGTTCGTACGCGAGACGGACATGTCCACCTACAGCCGCGAGGCGGTGCGCACCCCCGGCCACCTGGCGGAGCGGCTCTTCAATGTGTGGTACCTGCATGCCATGCGCACGGGCGAGGGGGCTGCGTGGAAGACCAAGCAGCTCCAGTGCGTCCATTTCGAGCATCCCGAGCCGGAGCCTACGTTTACCCCCGTTTTCGTTGAACGCGAATCCGTGCTGGAGCCAAACGTGGTCCCTGTGGTCTTCGCATCCGATGACGCCTACGCGCCCGTGCTCACGGTTGCAATTGAATCTATGCTGAGAAATGCCAACCCCAAGCGCTTCTACGATGTGGTGGTGCTCACAAGCAACATCTCCGGAGACCACCAGGCCATCATGCGCACCTACCTTGAGCGCCACGCCAACGCCCGCATCACCTTCTTTAACGTGTGGCGCATGGTGAGGGGCTATGACCTGGACACCAACAACGAGCATATCTCGGTCGAGACCTACTACCGCTTCCTCGTGCAGGAGGTTCTCTCGGCGTACGACAAGGTTCTCTACCTCGACTCCGACCTCGTGGTCGAGGGCGATGTGGCGGAGCTCTACGATACCCAGCTTGGGGACAACCTGGTGGGAGCAACACGTGATGTTGACTATCTCGCCAACCTCAATCTGCCGGACGGCAATCGCCTGCGCTACACCCGCGGGGTCCTCAAGATGAAGAACCCCTATGACTACTTCCAGGCAGGCGTGCTGGTGCTCAACACGCGTGCGATGCGTAAGCTTCACACGGTTCCCGAGTGGCTCAAGGTGTCCCAGCGCCCCGACTTCATCTACAACGACCAGGACATTCTCAACTCCGAGTGCGAGGGGAGGGTTACGTACCTCGACGCCTCGTGGAACGTCACCAACGACATCTTCCATCGGGCGACGGCGCTCTATCCCAACGCTCCCGCAGCTGCCTACGACGCGTACCTGGCGTCGTGCCGCAACCCCAAGATTGTGCATTTCGCCGGTGCCGCAAAGCCTTGGACCTACGGCTGGATTGACCTCTCCGAGCACTTTTGGAGCTATGCGCGTGAGACGCCCCTCTACGAGGCAATACTTGCCGGTCTGAGCGAGTTCGAGGCTCGCCGGTCCGAGTCTCATATGATGAACTACATCGACAATGAGTATCCCCAGAAGCTTCACGAGCTGGTAAGGCCTCCGCGAGCGGTGGGCGAGGACAACCCGATTCGCCAAATCATTGACCCCATCGCGCCTGTGGGAAGCGCGCGCAGAGAGATGCTTAAGTCGATTGGCCGTGGACTTCGCGGGCGTCGATAATTAGATAAGGCAGAAACTCGCTCGGCCAGTCTCCTTATACTTCAACTGGGGAGACTGGCTGCGCTTTTGTATTGACTCGGAGACGTTCCCGTTGGCAGATTCCGGCGTAATATTTGATGAGAACGTATGGATGAGGGACCCCGGACGAACGATCGGACCTTCTCGGTCCGGGAGGGAGCCCGGGATGTATACCAAAGAGGAGCGCGAGGGGATACTCTGGGAGTTCCACCAGAGCGGGATGAGCGTGGCGGAGGCCTGCCGCAGGCTCGCGCTGTTCCCCAACGAGTGGAACCTGAGACGGTGGCTGCGCATGGAGGAGGCGGGCGAGCTCGCCGCCCGCGAGATGCCCGACCGGGCCTCCCGCATGCACTGCGCCCACGGCGAGGGGAGCCCCGCCTAC
>FOHD01000009.1 GCA_900111695.1 Olsenella sp. KH3B4 | reverse complement strand
CTGCTTGGGGACGTTCACCGTGAGCACGCCGCCGTCCATCTTGGCGGTTAGGCCCTCGGTCGCGGCGTCCTTAAGGTACACGCCACGCGTGGCGCTCCACTCGCCGGTCTCCTTGTGGAGGTAGTTCTTGCCCTTCTCCTCGTCGGACTCCTTCTTGTCAACGCTGACGGAGAGCCTGCCCTCGTTGAGCTCGACGTCGACCTCGTCCTTCTTGACGCCAGGGAGCTCGGCGGTGACCACGTACTTGTCGCCCGCGTCCTCGACGTTCATCTTGAAGGCCACGTCACCATCGGTGGTTGCCAGCGGAGCGAAGAAGTCGTCGAACGCGTTGAACGGCCAAGCCCTGCGAAGTGCCTTCTCGTAGTCACTATAAGGAACCATGCCAGCCATCGTTACCACTCCTTCTATGTGGTGGAAGCCCTTTCTCTGGGCTTCCTCGGGTTCACTTGTATATGTTCCCCGCTGTGGTTTTCTTATACAACTAATCTAAGATTTTCTGAGTTCATTTCACTTAGATTTTTTTCAAACGCCGAGGTACAGAAGTCGTCCCGGACAAAAGTTTCGTTCGAAAACTGCCCCAAGAGAGACGGTACCCCTGCCAACACGGCAGTCGCCAGCGGGTCTACAGATGGCGCGAATCGACGGTTGGTGGCAGTTTTTCTGAGGTACCCCAAGTACAAAGCAATTCGAAGTCTGATAAACCGCAGGTCAGAGAATTGCAACTGCGACGCAGGCACATAAGAGTTCTTACAAAAACTGCCACCAACCGGAACTATTGTCGCGCTGTCTGGAACGGGGGGGGTGATTCCCATGGCACTGTTGAGAAGGAATTCGACGTTTGCGACCCTTCCCAACCGCAATTCCGTCGATTTTCTTCTCAAAAGCAACGACGGGCACGAAGGCGTGAGAGCTGCCCAGCACCACGGGCGCCACCGGGAGTGGCAGGATATGAGCTAGCGTGCACATAGACACGAGAGGAGAGACGCATGGCACGAAGCGACGGCTCGGGGCGCGACGGCACGACAAGGGCACGGCTTGTGGCCGCCGCCGTCCTGGCAGCCGCTTGCCCATTGCTAGCCCTACTCTTCTCGCAGCCAAACCTGCAGGCAAGCCTCTTTCCCGGCTACCGGCGGCTCTCGAAGTCCCTCATGGCCGCCCTGGCAACGGTCGCCTCCGTGGCCCCCTTCGCCATCTGGGATTGGCTCACGGTGGGACTTGTGGCGACCGCCATCGCAACGTTGGTGCGCCGCATGTGCCGCCACCAGCGCATCCTCCCGTGGCTTTCGATGGTAGCGCTGATCGCGGCCGCAACGGCGTTCCTGGGCACTGCTGGCTGGGCGCTCAACCACTATGCGCCGGAGCTCTCCCAGGACCTTGGCCTCGAGGTGGGCCAGTACAGCGAGGACCAGCTCGCAAGCGCAACCTCGTACTACCTTGACCAGGCAGCCGCCCGCGCGTCTCTTGTTCCGCGCGAGGATGACGGCACACTCTCCCGCCAGGACTTCTACGAGTTGGCGCGCATCGCTGGGGCATCGTATGCCCCGCTCGCCCAGCGCTACGAGGTCTTCTCGGGAAGCACCGCGCCCGTGAAGTCGCTGCTGCTCTTTGGCGAGCCCCTCCTCTACAGCGGCCACACGGGGATCTTCTGGGCGGCGACGGGAGAGTCTAGCGTGCCGCTCGACACCGCGACCGCCGAGCTCCCGTTCACTATGTGCCACGAGGCGGCGCACCGCCTGGGCATCGCGAGCGAGGAGGAGGCCAACTTCTCGGCGTTTCTCGCCTGCACGGCAAGCGACGACGTGCGCTTCTCGTACTCCGGCTACTACTCCGCCTTCAACTACTGCGTGAACGCCCTTGTGGCAGAGGACCCCGAACGCGCCCAGCAGCTGGTCTCGGACGCGCTCGCAGGCGAGAACGGCGCCGGCGTGGCACTGGTCCTCCAGGACCGCGCCACAACCCAGGAGCACTACCAGGCGTTTGAGGGCCCCTTCGAGGACGTGGGCACCACCGTCAACGATACCTACCTCAGGAGCTTTGGCGAGAAGGCCGGCGTGCGCTCGTACGGCCTGGTTGTAGACTACCTGCTCGCTTGGCTTGACGCGTAGCGCTCCGCGGTGCGGCGGATGCGGTCTGCCTGCTGCCGCTCCTCCTCGGTGGGTACTGGCAGGTGAGAGCTCAGGTCCGCGGGGACGTCGTGCCCGTAGCGTACGATGTCGTTCTCGAGGACGCCCGCCGTGTCCTCGGGCAGGTATACCGAGAGGCTCCCACCCCTGCAGACAAACTCGGCGCAGCCGTCGTCGCCCACGCAGGCGTCGGACTGTCCGCCCAGCACCGAGACCCATCGCTCGCCGGCATGGCGCGACCCCACGTACATGCGCTTTGCTCCGCCGTTGCGGTCGGTGAGCACGCAGGCGACGCCCGATCCGCCATGGCGCCCGTCGCCCTCGCGCGTCCAGCCCACAACGTCGGGGTCGTCGAGATAGTCGTGCTGAGGTCCGTAGGCAAAGCGACGACGCAGCTCCATGAGCAGCGGCAGCTCGCGCACGGCGGGAATGTTGCCGTCGTTGGGCATACCAAAGAGGTCACCGTAGAAGACGCAGGGATAGCCCGCCTCGCGCAGCAGGATGAGCGCATAGGCCGAGGGCTTGAACCACTCCTCCACAAATGACTGGAGCGCCTGGCCGGGCTGGGTGTCGTGGTTCTCCACAAAGGTGACGGCGCGCGTTGGATCGGCCGCCACAAGGGTGTTGTCGAAGAGGTGCCGCAAATCAACGTTTCCAAACGAGCAGGATGCCTGGTAGAGACGATAGTGGAGCGGCACGTCAAAGAGGCTCATGGTCCGCTCGGCCCCAAGGTAGGCCTGAAGCTCGCCCACGTCTGGCGACCAGTACTCCCCCACCGTGAAGAGCTCCTTGCCAAACTCCTGGCGCAGGGCCGACAGCCAGCGAAGGAAGAACCGACGGTCCATGTGCTTGAGCGCATCAAGCCTAAAGCCGTCGAGGTTGCACGTCGAGAGGTACCACTCGCCCCAGCGCAGCAGCTCGTCGTAGACGGGCTGGTACATCTCGTCCACGTCACAGCCCATGAGATAGTCGTAGTTGCCATTGTCGCGACGGTCTACCTGCTCACTCCAGTGCTTACCGTCAAAGAGGTAGATGGCATTCGCGTGCGTTGCCTCGTCGTAGTCCACGCCGTGGAAGCAGGTCCAGTTCCACTTGAAGGCAGAGTACTTGTCGCCGCGTCCAGGAAAATCAAAGCGCGTCCAGGCGGTGATGCCATGCGGCGCCGAGACGGGCTGCTCTCGGTTGTACGAGGCCACCTCGGTCGCGCGAACACGCTCGGTGCCATCGGCTCCCATGCGGTGATCGAGAACCACGTCGGCCAGGGCCTGCATGCCTGCCTCATGAATGGCGTCGATGGCGGACAGATACTCCTCGCGTGTGCCGTACTTGGTGCGCACAGAGCCTTTCTGGTCAAACTCGCCCAGGTCATAGGTGTCATACACACCGTAGCCAACGTCGTTTGCGCCGGCCATGCCCTTGTAGGCCGGCGGCAGCCACACGGCCGTGATGCCGTTGTCCGCAAAGAGCTGGGCATCCTCGGCCAACCGGCGCCAGTGTCTGCCGTCCGCGTCGAGGTACCACGAGAAGCCCTGGAGCATCGTGCCGTTCATGCGTGCCTACCCCAGCCTGGCGGGATGCGCGCAAGCCGCGATGGCGGCAATGATGGCGAGAAGCACAGCCGGCGCAAAGCCGATGGCCCCCAGCACAAGCGACGCCACAAAGAGCCACCAGAACACACGCAACCCCGCGCGAAGCGTCCACCCCAGGATGCGGAAGACACCAACGACCAGCGCGAACACCAGCCACGCGCCCAAGACGGCAAGCATGACAGGGGCAACTATCACGGCGAGAAGCGACGCGAGAAGAAACGTAATCATGTGGACCTTCCTTTCGGGGCGTACGCAAGACGCGTCCGTGGGGGAATCCTACCCGTTTTAACAGCGGACAAGCGGCAGCCAGGACGTCTTCGCGCGGTCTTCTCTGCGATTTGTGAAACACACTTGAAACAATGTTGCCAACGTGTTACAAAGGTCTTGTAAAAACTGAAGGCCGTTTAAGAAAGTCGCAGGTGACGGCATATGCCCATGAGTTCTGGTCCGCTCTTTATCCTCGCCGTGTTTCTCTTCATGATTGCGCTGCTGGCTGGCGCCGTGCTCGTGGCGGCAGCGGCACAGGCAGTTGTGAACAGGCTGCGCGGACAGCGCGGTCCGCAGCAGAACGCGACCACCTATCCCACCATGCTCTATCCGCGCTACTAGGCACCGGTCAGAGGAGACACGCGACGGCCCGGACGGAATGCCCGCCCGGGCCGTTCTCATGTGCAGGCGCACCTACTGGCTACCCCCTACGCGCAGCTCCTAGTCGCAGCTGGTGAAGGCCTCGCAGCGTGAGGGTTGCATCGACCTCGGCCGCGTGCGACATGAGCGGGGCCACTCGCTCGGCACCGCTGCCGGTAAGCACGACGCGCGCCTCGCCTCCAAGCTCGGAAAAGACCCGGTCGAGCAGGCCATCAACGCGGGCCACCTCGCCAAAGACCACGCCGGACTGCATGGCCTCGCGGGTGGAACGGCCAATGGCCGCCTTTGGCGTATGCAGCTCGATGACGGGCAGACGTGCTGCCGCGCGCGAGAGCGCCTGCGCCCCAAGCGCGAGTCCTGGCGCGATGATGCCGCCGAGAAAGACCCCCTCGCCGTCGAGAACCTCGATGTTCATGGTGGTTCCAAAGTCGACCACAACAAGCGGCGCCCCATAGGTTGCGCGCGCCGCCACCACGTCGGCAATGCGGTCGGGGCCAATCTCTGCCGGATCGCGGTAGCGCATGCGCAGGCCCGTCTTGAGGCCCGGCCCCACCACAATGGGGCGCGTGTGGCAGGCCGTTGCCAGGGCCACCGACCACGCCTCGGTGAGCGATGGCACCACACACGAGAGAACCGCATCGAGTGGTGGCTCCGCAAAGGTTGCCGCGCGCTCGGGCGCGAGCGAGCGCTGCTCGGCCACGTCCCGCGCCAGCACGCCCAGGACCTGCGCAACCTGCATGCGGGCCTCGTCTGCCGTGAGGCGCGCGGGCGTGGTGAGCTCCCAGGTGCCCAGCGGCTCGTCCGTCTCGCCAGCGTCTGCCGAGAAGAGCCCGAAGCCCGTGGAGGTGTTGCCCACGTCAACGGCAAGGACGCAGTGCCTCTCGCCCGCGGCAGAGCCGGCCTGCTCGCTCTTTCCCATGTGCGCTCCCTTCTCCGCCAACGCGCGTGCCGTCCACGCACCCCATCGCCGCTGTAGCCATTCGCTATACTCTAGCAAGTCCGCGCGCAGGTCCGGCGCACGGGCACCGGTAACCCGACTCCTCGGCCAGCGCACGCCGGCCACCAGGGGGGAGCGGATATACGCAAAGGAGAACAACATGGACAACACCTCTGGCCGCGCCTCGTGGCGTGGGCAGCTGACGGCGCGTGGCGTCGTCATTGGCTGCATTGGCTGCGTCATTATCACCGCCTCCTCGGCATACACGGCGCTCAAGCTTGGCGCGTTGCCGTGGCCAATTGTGTTTGCGGCAATCGTCTCGCTCTTCTTCCTCAAGCTTCTGGGCAACGCCAGCCTGAACGAGGCGAACGTCACCCACACCATCATGTCTGCGGGCGCGATGGTTGCGGGCGGGCTTGCCTTCACCATCCCCGGTGCGTGGATGCTGGGGTACGCCGACGAGGTGGGCTTTTTGCAGATGCTCATCGTGGCGCTTGCCGGCACGGGACTGGGCCTTGTTGCCACGGCGATCATCCACCGGCACTTCATTGTTGACGCAAGCCTGGAGTTTCCCATGGGGGCCTCTGCGGCACAGACCCTGCGCGCAACCGAGGCCGGTGGAAAGACGGGACGCCGCCTCTTTGCGTCGATGGGACTTGCCGGCGTCTACGCCGTGCTGCGCGACGCGCTTGGCGCCGTGCCCGCCATGCTGGCTGCGCTCCCCATCCCTGGCGTGAGCTTTGGGATCTACAACTCCCCCATGATGCTCTCGGTGGGCTTCCTCGTGGGCGGCGTGGCGGTTGCCTGGTGGTTTGCCGGTGCCCTGCTCGCCAACTTTGGCATTGTGGTGGCAGGCAGCGCGGCGGGGCTTTGGGCCGTCGACGCCGCGCAGGGCATCGTGAAGAGCCTGGGCATGGGGCTCATGATGGGCGCCGGACTGGCTGTGGTAGCCAAGGACATCGTGCCGCAGCTCGCGAGCATCGCGCGCGGGGTGCGCGGCGCGGGTGACGCGCGCGGAGCCAACGGCACCGGCGCGGCGGAGTCGCTCGTCACCGGCAGCGTGCGAACCGACGCCGGAACGTTTGCGGTGCTTGCCGCCGCCATCGTGGTCCTCATGTGCATGGGACTTGGGCTTCCGCCGGTCGTGAGCGTTGTGGTGGTGCTTCTCGCCTTTGTGACCACCGCCATGAGCGCGCAGTCGTGCGGGCAGACCGGCATCGACCCCATGGAGATCTTTGGCCTCATCGTGCTGCTGCTTGTCTCGGCCTTTGCACAGGTACGAGAGGTGCAGCTCTTCTTCATTGCCGGCGTGGTCGCCGTTGCCTGCGGTCTTGCAGGAGACGTGATGAACGACTTCAAGGCCGGCAACATCCTTGGCACCGACCCTCGCGCCCAGTGGCTGGGCCAGGCAATCGGCGGCGTTCTGGGAGCCGTGGTCTCGGCGGCCGTCATGATGGCGCTGGTAGGGGCCTACGGGCCTGACGCCTTTGGCCTGGGCAAGGAGTTTGTCTCGGCACAGGCGAGCGTCGTTGCAACGATGGTCTCGGGAATCCCCAGCGTTCCCGCATTTGTGATTGGCCTTGCGGCCGGAATCGCGCTCTACTGGGCGGGACTTCCGGCCATGATGCTGGGGCTTGGCGTCTACCTGCCGTTTTACATGTCGTTCACCGCTGCGCTTGGTGCCGCGCTCAAGTGGGTCATCGGCCGCGTTCGTGCCGCGCGCGCGGCCAGCCTGCCCGAGGACGACCGTGCGGCGCAGGAGGCCGGCGTGGTCATTGCCTCCGGCGTGCTGGGTGGCGAGTCGATCGTGGGCGTTATTATCGCGATGGTGAGCGTCATCGCAGGGCTTACGGCGTAGGGTGGCGAGCGCGCTGCGGCGCCGTTCTGGCACCGCAGCGCGCATCCCCGCAGCTACGCGTTGAACACGTAGTGATCCAGGCGCTCAAACGCCTCCTGCACCCGAGAAAGCGGCAGCGCGAGGTTCATGCGCACGTGGCAGGGCCCATGGAACGCGCGGCCGTCCTGCCAGTCAACGCCCACGCGCCAGCCAGCATGTTCAAGCCACTCGATGTCGCGCCCGTGGGCCTCGCACCACTCGCTGCAGTCGAGGAACAGCATGTAGGTCCCCTCGGGCTTGCTCACGCGCACGCCCTCGAAGCGCTCGCGGATATACCGGCACGCCCAGGAGACGTTGCCGTCCAGTACCTGCAGCAGCTCCTCAAGCCACGCCTCACCCTCGCGGCCATACGCGCCGATTAGCGCATGCATCGAAAGCACGTTCATCGAGTTGTAGCAGGACTTTCTGCTCTTTGCCACAACGCGGTCGCGCAGGTAGTCGTCGTAGATGATGTGGTAGCTTCCCACAAGCCCCGCCAGGTTGAAGGTCTTGCTCGGCGCATACAGCGCCACCGTGCGCCGGCGGGCGTCCTCGCTCACGGACTGCGTCGGTACATGCGTGTGCCCCGGCAGCACCAGATCGGACCATATCTCGTCGGAGATCACCACGCAGCGATGCTCGCGATAGATCTCCATCGCTCGCTCGAGCTCCCAGCGCTCCCACACGCGCCCACAGGGATTGTGGGGCGAGCAGAATACCGCCACGTGGATGTGGTTCTCCTCCAGCTTGGCGGCCATGTCCTCATAGTCCATGCGCCAGACACCCTGCTCGTCCTTGACCAGCGGCGACAGCACTATCTTGTATCCGTTCTCCTCTATGCAATGCGTAAAGCCAATGTAGGTTGGGCTGTGGAGAAGAACGGCATCACCCGGCGCGGCAAAGGCGGTGAGCGTGGATACAACGCCGCCCAACACGCCGTTCTCGTAGCCAATGTGATCAGCCGTCAGGCCGTGCACGCCGTTTCGTCGAGACTGCCAGTCAATAATGGCCTGGTAGTACTCATCGCGCGGCGAGAAGTAGCCAAACGCCGGATGCTGGATGCGCTCCGCCATAGCGCGCGTGATGGAGGGAGCCGTGGGGAAGTTCATGTCGGCGACCCACATGGGGATGGCATCGAAGCCCTCCGCCGGCGCGTCCGGAGCCATGCCGCCCGAGCCCAGCGCGTCGACCGCAATGGCATCCATGCCGTGTCGTTCCATAATTGATGTGAAGTCGTACGTCATGCGATCTCCTCTCGCCAGTCCTTGCACACATCCACCCAGCCCCGCGACACCGAGCAGCGCTCAAGCTCGGGAAGGGTGAGGCCAATCGCGCTGCTCTCGCTTCCCGCCGCAGGAAACACGAGGTCAAAGCGGCGCAGCGAAACGTCCAGGTACGTGCGCACGCCTGGCCTCACGGCAAACGGGCAGACGCCGCCCATGGGATGGCCTACCACCCGTGGCAAATCATCGGGCGACACAAAGCGCGGCTTTGTCCCAAACTCGCGCTTAAAGGCAGAGCTCCAGAGCTTTGCGTCACCCGCGCACACCACAAGAACGGCGCCCTCCCCCACCACGCACGCCATTGTCTTGGCAATGCGCGCCGGCTCGCAGCCCAGGTCGCGCGCAGCCAGCTCCACCGTGGCACTCGACTGGTCAAACTCGATGATTTTCTCAGCAACGCCAAAGGGCTCCAGATACGCTCGGACGCTCTCGACGGACATGGGCGGCATCCCCTCTCGAAGGGCTGCCCACTCGCCGGGCAGCATCACAAGAGAGTAGCCTATCACCGCTGACCGTAGGACTGCCCGGCGCCGAGAACCCCTTCCTCGTGCGAGGCAATGCCGTCGCTCTTGCGCAGCGCACGCTTGTTGACCAGGTGCTCCTTCCAGCCGTATGAGAGCTGGGGCGGCACGGGCGTATCCAGCTCAACGTGGCCAAAGGCGTTCACCACCCGCGTTCCGCAGGCAAGATCTCGTTCGCGCGAGAAATCCGTGATGTAGTTGGCGTGCACGTGACCGTGGACCATGAGGGCAGGACGCCAGCGTTCGAGCAGCACGTTGAAGCACTCGAAGCCGCGGTGCGGTAGGTCGTCCAAGTCCCCCACTCCACGTGCGGGAGCGTGGGCGAGAAGCACATCAAAACCGCCCAACAGACGGATGCTCGGCTCGACCTTGCGAATGCGGCGACGCATCTCCTGCTCGGTGGACATGTAGGTGCCGTCCTTGTAGCGCATGGAGCCGCCCAGTCCAACAATGCGCAGGCCGCGGTACACGTAGACGGAGTCGTCCACGCAGATGCAGCCCAGGGGCGGTTTGCGCCGATAGCCCTCGTCGTGGTTGCCGTGCACGTAGAGCACGGGACACGTGAGCATGGTGACGAGAAACTCGAGGTAGTCGGCATCGAGGTCACCCGCCGCCAGGACAAGGTCAACCCCCTCGAAGCGCGAGCGCCTGAAGTTGTCCCACAGCATGCGCTCCTCGACGTCGGCGATTGCAAGGATCCTCATGGCAGCGGCCCCCCGGCCACACCGCCGGCTAGCGGCCCCCCGGTCGCGCCGCCGGCCGGCCTCCCGGTCGCACCGCCGGCCACCGACGTCTCGTCGACGGGATGCCAGTTGTCGGGAAGGACGCCCTCCACGTTGTCGTTGAGCCAGTCCATGGACACCACGTCCTGCTCCCTCAGCCTGGGAGAGCCATCCGGCTGCACCACACCCATCTGGCTTCTCAGCTCTCCCGCAAAAGGCTCGAGCACGCCACGCTCGATGCCGCACGTAAGCTGCTCGACAAGCTTGCGCGAATAGTAGGGCAGATCGTCCGAGAGCCGCAGCCCAATGACGCCCGACGACATGCCGTACCAGTAACTTACCGCCTGCGGTCGCCCAGCGTCGCCGCCGTCCTGCCAGGATCCGTTGAGAAGCCCCTGGACAATGAGCTCGTAGTAGCGGCCCCAGTTCCACACCGGCAGGGCAAGGTTGTGCACGCGCCCGTTAACCATCTGGTAGAGCCCCAGCGCAAGTGGGTCGTCCCATGGCGCGGTAACGTCCGAGCCCGACATCACGGTGACGCCCTCGTCGGCCATCCGGTGGTAGAGGGAGTCGCCGCCACGCGTCGACCAGACCAGCCGCACCTTGACCTTGGGGTCAACCAGCGCCGCACCTATGGCAAAGGCGTTTATCTCGGCCACCGAACCAAACATAGGGACGTTAGCCTGGTAGCCCACGCGATGGTTGGTGGCAAAGCTCGCGGCAAGCGCACCCGTTACAAACTTGGCCTCATACATGCGCCCGTAGTAAGAGCGCACGCGACTGTGCGGCAGGTTGCACGAGCAGTTGAGGAAGCGCACCTCGGGATGGGTGATGGCCGCCTTGGCCGTGCTTGCCATGAGCGTGGGCGAGCACGTGAAGATCACCCGCACGCCCTGCTCGACAGCTGCGTCAACCACGGCCGTGAAGTCGTCTGAGGAGGAGCAGTCGTCGTACGCGATCGTCTGCACTGAGCCGCCAAAGTGTTTCTCGACCTCAAGACGACCGGCATCGTGGGCGCGCGCCCAGCTCGAGGTTGCAAGGGGCCCCTCGTAGAGAAACGCCAGGCGAAGCGGGTTGGCTGGCGAGTAGGGCGTGCGGTACGAGAGCCGCGAGAGAACGCCGGCGCGGGAGGTGGGATCTGCCTCCGGCTCGCTTACCAGCACCACATCCTCACGCGGACCGGCAAGAGCAAGCTCTGCCCACAGGCGGCCAAGGCGTTCGACCACAATGGAGGGCGGTGTGTCCAGAAGACGCTCGTCCGGGAAGTAGCTAAGGTACGCGAGAAGCGCGTCGCCGCAGGTTACGTCCAGGTGCGATCCGCCCGCACGCTGGTAGAGGGAGCGGAAGTACTGGTAGGTTGCGGTAAGCTCGCGAACGGCGTCATCGGGCCAGGGGGAGCAAAGATCGCGGCCGAGAAGCGCGGCAAGGCGCCGATAGGAGCCCTCGCGGGAAAACTCGATGTCGTAGGTGGGCACGGCTCGCCAGAACTCGAGGAACTCGCCGTAGAGCCGACGCTCCGGTGCGTCCCACGGGCGCGGGAGCAGGCGCGTGACCTCGGCCTCGATGGAATAGGCGCCAAGGTAGCGCATCACAGAGGTGCGCTTGTTGCCCTCCTCGACGTAGAAGCGGTGCATGTACTCGTAGACCTTGACGGGATCGCGGAAGCCCTCAGTGGTCTGGATGGTGTAGAGGTTCGACCACTTGGCGGCGAACTCCGTAGTGGGCGCAAGCACAGGCATAAAGGTGCGCGAGAAGGAACGCTGGCGGCCCTCGGTACGCGTGCCGGCCACCATCTCGAGGGGGATCTCCATGGTGCCCACGTGCACTTCGCCGACGGTGTCCCCGGGAGCAAGGACAGAGTCGAGCGCAGGCAGGTAGGGGTAGACGCCTGCCGAAGCGTCACGGCGCAGGTCGCGTTCGCCGCGACGGAGGGCCTTTCTGTACTCCTCGCTCATGGTGGCGGACGTCTCCCTTCGTGCGCACGACTTGTTCAGACAAGTATACCGTCGCAGGAGAGAATGCGCAGGCGAGAAGGCCGGAGCCGTGTGGGTCCGGACGCCACCCAAGGGCGCTACCCTCACTCCAAAAATCGGTACCGTTCGCCAATAAATCCTTGCCGTTTACCTCAACAAAGCCACGTCGTAATTTTCAACTTCGTTACCTAACGTCACCACTAGATAGCGTAGAATCTACCGCACAGTTTCAGAGCAAATGCGATGACAGGGCGAGTACTTGCCATTCCATCCCACAGCAAGCGGGCAAATTGAGAACCTGCGGTGGCTGGCAAGGAACATTCCCTCGAGCTGCTCGGGCGAACGCGCGCCGTCTCTGGGTCACCCCCCACGCAGACGGCTTGCAACTACCTCGGGCCGGAGTCCACCGTAACGGGCATCGGGAGAACGCACCACGTCTCACCTGAAATCGCATTTCTCACATGGAATAGGTTGTGCAGGAAGCGAGAGGTGACCATGGAACTTCGAAGCGATGCCATAAAGCGGGGCTTGGCCCGCGCTCCACACAGAAGCCTGCTCAAGGCCGACGGTCTCACGGACGAGGAGCTTGAACGTCCACTTGTGGCGGTTGTCTCGTCTCAGAACGAGGTCATCCCCGGCCACATCCACCTGGACAAGATCGCCGAGGCGGTTAAGGCCGGCGTCCGCATGGCAGGCGGCACTCCGCTGCAGGTAAACACCATTGGCGTCTGCGACGGCATCGCCATGAATCACGAGGGCATGCGCTTCTCGCTCACCAGCCGAGAAGTAATCGCCGACTCCGTCGAGTGCGCCATCCAGGGCCATCAGTTTGACGCCATGGTCCTCATCCCCAGCTGCGACAAGATCGTCCCCGGCATGCTCATCGCCGCCTGCCGCCTGGACATCCCCACCGTGCTGGTTTCCGGCGGCCCCATGCTCGCCGGCCGCGGTCGCCATGGCGAGGAGACCGACCTCAACAGCCTCTTTGACGCCGTGGGCCAGGTGACCGCTGGCACCATGACCGAGGACGAGATGCACTGGCTCGAGAACACCGCCTGCCCCACCTGCGGCAGCTGCTCGGGGATGTTCACCGCCAACTCCATCTGCTGCCTGGCCGAGGCCCTGGGCATCGCGCTTCCCGGCAACGGAACCATCCCTGCCGTCTACTCCGAGCGCATCCGCCTGGCAAAGCACGCCGGCATGAAGGTCATGGAGCTGCTCGAGAAGGGCATCACGGCCCGCAAGATCATCGACGCTCGCGCCGTACGCAACGGCATGGCGCTCGACCAGGCCTTTGGCGGCTCGACCAACACCATGCTGCACCTCACGGCCATCGCTCACGCCGCCGGCTGCCCCGTGACCATGGACGACTGGGACAAGGCCTGCTCGGCCACGCCCAACATCGTGCGCCTGGCACCCGCCGGCCCGCTCCACATCCAGGACCTGAACGACGTGGGTGGAGTCTCTGCCATCATCGGTGAGCTTGGCCGCTCCGGTCACCTTGACCTCACGGCCAACACCTGCCACGGGACCATGGGCGAGTGGGTCGAGCAGTGCCCGCCCGTCGACGGCAAGGTGGTTCGCCACATCGACAACCCCTACTCCCCCGATGGCGGCCTCAAGGTTATGCGCGGCTCCCTCGCGCCGGACTGCGGCGTGGTCAAGAAGAGCGCCGTCGATCCCAGCATGTACAAGCACACCGGCCCGGCGCGCGTCTTCGACTCCGAGGAGGCCGCCTGCGAGGCAATCTTTGGCGGCAAGATCAACCCCGGCGATGTCGTGGTAATTCGCTACGAGGGTCCCGCCGGCGGCCCCGGCATGCGCGAGATGCTCACCCCCACCTCCGCCATCTGCGGCATGGGGCTGGCAAAGTCCGTCGCGCTCATCACCGACGGCCGTTTCTCCGGCGCGAGCAAGGGCCCCTGCGTTGGCCACGTAAGCCCCGAGGCCGCAGCTGGCGGCCCCATCGCCCTGGTGCATGAGGGCGACCAGATCTCCATCGACATCGAGGCGGGCAAGCTCGACCTGCTTGTCAACGAGGACGAGCTGGCGCGTCGCCGCGCAGCCTGGGAGCCGCCCGCGCCCAGGTACACCACCGGCGTGCTCTCCCGTTACTCCAAGCTCGTAACCAGTGCAGACAAGGGGGCATACCTGTCATGACGAACACCGACAGCCATGCGGCGTCCGTCGCCGAGAAGCTCGCGCGCAAGCAGACTGCCATCGAGGGCAAGCCCTTTGGCATGGGGTCGCACTCCGAGTACGAGGGCAAGACCATGACCGGCGCCCAAGCGATCATCGCAAGCCTGGAGTGCGAGGGGGTCGACACGATCTTCGGCTACCCCGGTGGCCAGGCCATCAAGATCTACGACGCGCTCTATGACTCCAAGCGCATCCACCACGTGCTGGCCAGGCACGAGCAGGGCGCCACGCACATGGCCGACGGCTATGCCCGTGCCACGGGCAAGGTGGGTGTTGTTCTCGTCACCTCTGGTCCCGGCGCCACCAATACCGTGACGGGCATCATGACCGCCTACATGGACTCCGTTCCCCTGGTAGTCATCACCGGCCAGGTCACGCGCGGCGTCATTGGCACCGACTCGTTCCAGGAGTCCGACATCGTGGGCATCACCATGCCCATCGTGAAGCACTCCTTCCTGCTGCAGTCGACCGACGACCTCACGCGCACCTTCCGCGAGGCTTTCTACATCGCCTCCACCGGCCGACCAGGCCCCGTCCTCATCGACATTCCCAGTGACCTCTCCGGCGCGCAGATGGTCTTCCACTACCCCGACTCCATTAGCATCGCCAGCTACAAGCCCACCTATCGCGGAAACGCGCGGCAGGTCAAGCAGGCAGCAAAGCTCATCATGAAGGCCAAGCGACCGCTCATCTACGCAGGCGGCGGCATTGTGACGAGTCACGCCTGCCAGGAGCTGGTCGAGCTTTCCGAGACCATGGACATCCCCGTGGTGACCTCGCTCATGGGCAAGGGCGCCATGCCCTGCTCGAACAAGCACAACCTGGGCCCCGTGGGCATGCACGGTTCGAAGTACGCCAACATGGCCGTCATGGAGTGCGACCTGCTCATCGCCGTGGGCGCGCGCTTCTCAGACCGCGTGACCGGCAAGGTCTCGGAGTTCGCGCCACACGCCAAGATCATCCACATCGACATCGACCCTGCCGAGATCGGCAAGATCGTGAACCCAACGGTGCCCATCGTGGGCGACGCCAAGGTGGTTCTCGCCTCGCTCAACGAGCGCCTGCACAAGGAGGGCGCCAAGCCCGTGGATGACGGTTGGTTTGCCGAGGTCTGCTCCTGGCGCGAGCGCTGGCCGTTCTACACCGACGACTTTGCCAGCACCATCGACTACCCCGACAAGATCGCACCCGAGGTCGTGCTCTCCATGCTCTCGGACAAGCTTGATCCCGAGGCATCCATCGTCACCACCGAGGTGGGCCAGCACCAGATGTGGGCGCACCAGAACATCCACCGCGAGCACGCACGCACGTTCCTCTCGTCCGGCGGTGCCGGCACCATGGGCTTTGGCTTCCCAGCTGCCATTGGCGCCAAGATCGGCTGCCCCGACGACGAGGTGGTCTGCATCGCCGGCGACGGCTCGTTCCAAATGAACGTGCAGGAAATGGCAACCGCCATCCAGGAGAATGCGCCCGTCAAGGTGATGATCATCGACAACAGCGCCCTAGGCATGGTCTACCAGTGGCAGAAGCTCTTCTACCACGAGCGCTACTCGTTCACCAAGCTGCCCGATGTCCCCGACTTTGTGAAGCTGGCAGACGCCTACGGCTGGCGGGGCAAGCGCATCTCTCGCCCCGAGGAGGTCGAGGGCGCACTTGACGAGATGCTCGCCTCCAAGGAGCCGTACCTTCTGGACGTGGTGATTCCCACGGACCAGACCGTCTACCCCATGGTTGCCCCCGGCGCACCCATCGACGACATCATCGGCGCCCTGGACGTGACGCTCGGCGGCGTACGCGTCTCCGGCAAGGGCTTTGGCAAGGACGGTCGCCCCGCTACCGCGGACGGCGAGAAGGACGGTGACGAATGATGAAGCACATCCTCTCCGTGCTGGTCGAGAACAAGCCGGGCGTGCTCTCGCGCGTCACTGGCATGATCAGCCGCCGTGGGTTCAACATTGGCTCGCTCACCGTCGCCCCCACCGAGGACGAGAACCTCTCGCGCATGACCATCATCGTCGAGGCCGACGACGTGGGATTCGAGCAGATCACCAAGCAGCTAAACAAGCTCGTCTCGGTCTTCAAGATCTCGGACCTCACCGAGGACGACGCCATCGAGCGCGAGCTCATCCTCTTCAAGGTGCAGTGCTCTCCGGAGCGCCGCCACGAGATCATCGAGATCGCCGGCGTCTTCCGCGCCAACATCGTGGACGTGGGCAAGAACACGCTCACGGTGGAGGCAACGGGCACCGAGAGCAAGCTCGACGCGCTCGAGGATCTCTTCCGCAGCTACGGCATCCGCCAGCTCACGCGAACCGGCAAGATTGCGATGTCGCGCGGGCACGACCAGTAGCACCCCCGCGACGGCGCGAACGCGCCACAGCTACGGCGCCTGCGCTCAGGTCCCACACACGGTTCAACCCGCCGACCGGCGGATGAACATAGAAGGAAGCGGCACAAACGAAAGGAAGCATGACATGGCCGTCACCATCTACTACGAGAAGGACTGCGACCCCTCGATCATCAAGGGCAAGAAGGTCGCCATCATTGGTTATGGCTCCCAGGGTCACGCCCATGCGCTGAACCTCATGGACTCTGGCGTCGACGTGCGCGTCGGCCTTCGCGAGGGCTCCAAGTCCGCTGAGAAGGCCCGCGAGCACGGCCTCAAGGTGACCGACATGGCGACTGCGGCCAAGGAGGCCGACGTCGTGATGATCCTGACCCCCGACGAGACCCAGCCGGCGGTCTACAAGGAGTTCATCGAGCCCAACCTCGAGCCGGGCAACACCCTCGCCTTCGCTCACGGCTTCAACATCCACTACGGCTACATCAAGGCTCCCGAGGGCGTCAACGTGATCATGGTTGCCCCCAAGGGCCCGGGCCACATCGTGCGCCGTCAGTTCACCGAGGGCTCCGGCGTGCCTGACCTGGTCTGCGTCGAGACCGACGCCACCGGCGATGCGTGGCCTCTCGCCATGTCCTACGCGTGGGCCCTGGGTGGCGCCCGCTCCGGCCTCATCAAGGCGACCTTCGCCGAGGAGACCGAGGAGGACCTCTTTGGTGAGCAGGCCGTTCTCTGCGGTGGCCTGGTCGAGCTGGTCAAGGCTGGCTTCGAGACCCTCACCGAGGCTGGCTATCCCGAGGAGCTTGCCTACTTCGAGTGCTATCACGAGATGAAGATGATCGTGGACCTCATGTACGAGAAGGGCATCCACTTCATGAACTACTCCATCTCCAACACCGCCGAGTACGGCGAGTACTACGCCGGTCCGCTGGTGATCAACGACAAGTCGCGTGAGGCCATGAAGTACATCCTCAAGCGCATCCAGGACGGTTCCTTCGCCCAGGAGTTTGTGGACGACTGCAACAACGGCCACAAGAAGCTCCTCGAGGAGCGCGAGAAGATCAACACGCACCCCATCGAGACCACTGGCGCGCGCGTACGCTCCATGTTCTCCTGGCTTGCAAACGGCGAGGACTAACCTCGAAGCCGCGTGAGCTTGGCATTGCTGCATGATTGCCCCGCCGGGACCACCTTCCGGCGGGGCTTTTTGTGCCTTGAACGGGGGTGAGACAAAGGTGAGACAAAGGGACAGTCCCTTTGTCTCATGGAGCGAAGCGCCTTGTCCATCACGCGAATTCGATCCGTTTGCTAGTCCCTTCCAGCACTATGCAAGAGCGTCGTCGAAACAATTCGACATGTGTGCCCGTGCGCTGCATGAGGGCTATTCCATCGAAAGTCTTCCAGACAAGGAGCCAATTTCCAGCATTGCATACATGGCACCCATTGCTTCCAAATCAGCCACCAGCGAGCGAATGCATGTTATGCCTTCGGCTTAGCTCACAATGCAATTCCGAACTATTTTCAATGATGAGATGGAGAGATGCGGACTGGATTTCGCACAAAAATGGTCTATCGGACGGCGGAATCGCAATCGCTGCATAAAAATGGGTTATCGGACAGTGCCCCGACTCTACTGAAATCAAATATATAACTATATATACTCTGGTTCGCATGACATTTAAATAATATGCATAATCTTGCATATATAGTTGCAGGTTTGATGTTTGTAGCCTGGACACACTGTCCGATAGAGCATTTTTATGCACGGATTCCCAAATCCCTGTCCGTTAGAGCATTTTTGTGCAGCGCATGAGACAAAGGGACAGTCCCTTTGTCTCATGGGGAGGCGGGGTCATGCGCATAGCGTTGATAACGGGTGCGTCGAGCGGCCTGGGGCGCGAGTACGCGCGCTGGGCGAGCGAGCACGGCAATTACGACCAGATCTGGGCAGTAGCCCGCAGGCACCAGCGCCTCCAGGAGCTGGCGGTAGAGCTCTCAACGCCCGTACGGCCAGTCACTCTCGACCTCACTGAGAAGACCTCGATCGCGCAGCTCGAGGGGCTTCTCGACCAAGCGGCGTCGCAATGCGAGGCGCGTGGCGAGAAGTTCACGGTGGCCCTTCTCGTCAACGCGGCCGGCCTGGGGAAGTTTGGCACGTACGCCGACCTCACCTGCGAGGAAGTCGACACGATGGTCGACCTCAACTGCCGTGCACTTGTCGACGTGACGCAGGCAGCTCTCTCGCACATGGAGCGCGGCGGGCGCATCATCCAGATAGCGTCGAGCGCCTCGTTTCAGCCGCTGCCCGGGCTGAACGTCTACGCGGCAAGCAAAGCGTTTGTCCGTAGCTACACGCGTGCCCTCCGCTTTGAGCTGCGCGGACGCGGCATCTTTGTGACGGCGGTATGTCCGCTGTGGGTGAAGACCGAGTTCATCGACGTCGCGCGGCAGACGGCCAATGGTCAGACCGTGCGCCACCCCTTCCCCGTGCTTAGCGCGCGCCGGGTGGTTCGCTGGTCAATGCTGGTAAACGCCCTAAACTACCCCGTTGCCACGTGCTGCGTGACGGGGCTCCTCATGAGGATTGCCGACAAGATCATCCCCGCGCCCCTGATCATGTGGATCTGGGAGGGCCTGCGCCGCGTATGAGCGCGGGACCTCAGAAAGCCTGAAAGGTGCGCGCCAACAGACGGGTGTACCATGACAGCCCACTGTCCGGAAGAAGTCAGGAGTACCAGTGCAAGAGGGAGCAAAGCCAGCCGCCCGTGAGGTCTTGACAGCCGCGTGGCCGGTCATGCTCTCCTACGTGGCCGTGGGCCTTCCCTGTGGCGTGCTTGCCGCCAAGGCCGGCATGACGCCGCTCATGAACTTTGTCCTTGGGTTCTCGTACCTCTCTGGCGGCGGACAGTTCATGATGAGCAACCTGTGGCTGGCCGGAGCCCCGCTGGGCTCGATCATCGCTTCGGTGGCGGCCATCTCCACGCGCTTCGCGCTCTACTCGGCATCCCTCGCGCCGCACCTCAAACGCTTTGGGCGCAGGCAGTCGCTGGCCATTGCGTGCTGCTACACGGAAGAGGCGTACGGCATCACGCTCTCGCGCCTTGCCTCGGGCGAGACGTGGACTGCCGGCCACGCCCTTGGCCTCAACGTGTGCGTGCAGCTCACCTGGGCTCTTTCGTGCGCGGCCGGCGCCGCGCTTGGCTCCGTGGTCGACATCCCCACCGCCATCGCAGGCTTTGCGATGACCTCGCTCTTCATCTACCTGCTCTACTCGCAGCCCCACACGCGCGGCACCGCATGCGCTGCGCTAGGGGCGGCGCTCACCGTTGCGCTCTGCAAGTGGAGCGGGTTGGCAGGTGTGGCCGTGCCGCTTGCGGCGCTTGTGGGCGTAGGCGCGGGGATGGCGTCGGGACTCGCGCCGCGCCGACGTAACGGTAACGGCAGCGCCCCGGCCGCGCCCGCCGCAGGAGGTGACGCGCGATGAGCACCTCTCAGTTCCTCGTGCTGTGGCTCTTCTCGTTCGCGTTCATCCTCGTGTGCCGCGTGGCACCCGTAGTCGCCCTGCGCGGGCGACCCCTCTCGCCGCGCGTGGTGGAGGCGCTGGGCTACATCCCGCCGGCCGCCTTTGCGGCCCTGGTTGCAAACGACCTGCTCTCCCCCACCATGTTCGACGCCGGTCTGTGGGCGGGGCTCATGCCGCTGGTGGCGGCGGGTGTGGTGGTGCTCGTGGCATGGCGAACCCGCTCGATGCTATGGTGCTGCGTGTCGGGAGTCGCAGCGTACGTCCTGCTCTCCCTTGTCTAGCGGTGCCAGGTGGCTGGAGGAGAAAGCATGGTCGAGCAGAGCTTTAGCGTCGAGGGCGAGAAGGCCACCCTCCGTGCGATAGAGCCGGCTGCAGGTGGCAACGCTCCCCTGGCCAGCGTTCCCGTGGTCTACCTTCACGTCTTTGAGGGTGACGGGGCAGACGTGTGGCGGCGCCTTGGCGAGGGGACCAGGCAGTCCATGGCACTCGTGGCGATAGAGCCTAGGAGCTGGGATAACGACCTCACTCCGTGGCCAGCCCCGCCCACGTTTCGCGGCGCCAGGCCCTACGAAGGCTTCGCGGAATCACAGCTCGAGCTTCTCGGCCGCGCAATAATGCCCGAGGCCGAGGCGCTTCTCGCCCAGCACGGCATGGCGCCGGCCTTCTCGGCGCTTGCGGGCTACTCGCTGGCGGGGCTCTTTACCGCGTGGGCGGCAACGCGGTGCAGCCTTTTCGAATGCGTTGCCAGTGTGTCGGGCTCGCTGTGGTATCCGGACTTTGTCAAATACGTCGCAGGTAACAGGCCAAATTCCACCGTGCGGCGCGCGTACTTCTCGCTTGGGGACGCCGAGCCGCGCACGCGCAACCGCACGATGCGGAGCGTGCTCGAGGACACACGCCGGGTTGCGGAGCGCTTCGAGCAGTTTGGCACCGCAACGCGGTTTGAGCTCAATCCCGGCAACCACTTCACCGATGAGGACCTGCGCACCGCCCGCGGCATTCGCTGGCTGCTGGATAGCGATGCAGAGACGGGACCCGCAGGCGAGACGCGCTAGGCCTGGCCTGGGGCGGCATCTGGCAGATCGCAGACGTCCTCGAAGTGCGTAATGCCTGCGTAGGGCGCCAGACGGGGGTCCGCCATGAGCGCGCGAGCCTCCTCGGCCCTGTCCCAGTAGTGCATGGGGAAGAGCGCGTTGGTACCCACAACGTCCATGAAAGCAGCAACTCCTGCCGCTGGATCCTGAAGGCGTGGGTCGAGTGGAACAAACGCCAGGTCAACGGCGCTGTTGGCAATGCGCGAGAGCTCCGTGCGGAAGAACTTCTCGGATGCCTCGTTCTGTTCGGCCGGGCGCGCCCACTGCCAAGAGTTGAGATCACCCGAGAAGTAGACCGAGGTACCGCATGCGTGGACGAGAAATGCCACGCCCTCGTCGTTGGACTCGAGGGTCTGGATGGAGAGCGTGCCGGGGGCTGCCCCAGGAGCGACAGGTAGCTGCAGCTCGTAGGTTGCGTGCGGCTCGACAGAGATCACGCGCGCATCCGCCGGCGCGTCTGCCGCGACGTCCTTGTCCAGCACGTAGCGCACGTCTGCGAACTGCTCGCGCAGCGGCCAGATGCACTGCCCGTAGTGGTCGTGGTGCTCGTGCGAGACAAACACGATAAGCGGCAGGTCTCGCCGAAGCTTGGGAAGCTCGCCCGTGTACCAGTCAAAGAGCAGCGTGCAGGCGGTAAGCTCGACGGCAAAGCCGCTGTGGTAGATGTGCGTGACGCGCATGGTTTGTCCTTTCTGGCCGTGCTGCCGGGGGCAATGGCTGAGGCAATCGCGGGTACTACTCCGCCCAGAAGACGCGACCGTCCTTGCGCGCAGGCTGGGCCTTCTCGGCGTCAGGGTAGCCAATCACCACGTGGCCGATGCCCTCGTAGTCGCCCTCCACGCCCAGACTTGCCAGCAGCTCCTTGTAGCGAGGCTCCTCGAACTCCTCCTTGGCACGGTGGATCCAGTGGCCACCCAGGCCAAGCGACTGCGCGGCAAGCAGCATGTTCTCGATGGTCGCCGAGCCGTCGTACACGCGCGTGGGCATTGCTGCGCTGGCGAGAACCACAAGGACAACGGGCGCGCCATAGAACGGATCCATGCCCTCTGGGGCACCCATGATACGGCGGTTCTCCTCGGCCAGCTCGTCGCGAAGCTTGCGGTTGGTCACGGCAACGATGATGGGAGACTGCTTGCCCATGCCCGAGGGCGCCCACAAACCCGCCTCGATGACGCGCTCGACCAGCTCGCGCGCAACGGGAACCTGCTTGAACCTTGGGGTGCTGCGACGTTCACGAATGCATTTCTCGACCTCGTTCATAGCTCCTCCAATGTGGTTGAAACGCGCGGCCTGCCCATGCATGGCCTCGCTCCCTCGTCTCCCTGGGCGGCTCCCCGGCGGCCCTCGGCTGCTCCCCCAGCTGCGTTCCCTGCAGAGAATATCGCTCTTTCTTAATCATCGCTTACGTTTGCCCAGTTGTTGCCTATCGGTTTTAGGAAATAGCGATAATCTGCGCAAGCCGAGGCCAATGAGACCCCCCCAGAGAGGGGCAAGCTCACTCAGCTTGCGCCTACGCAGCCACCTGCTGGGCGAGAAGCACGGCGGCCATGCCCAGGCCGGCGCTCAACATCACGTACGCCACGGCGACCAGCGGCTCACCGCGCTGCACCAGACCAACGCTTTCGAGCGCAAACGTGGAAAACGTCGTAAACCCGCCGCAGAGGCCCACCTTGAGAAAGAGGACGAGCCGCGAGTCAAGCTCGTGACCCGCAGCAACAGTGGCAACGATAAGCCCAATCACAAACGCGCCCACAATGTTGGTGAGAAGGGTCGCCAGCGGGAAACCCGCGTCTCCCACACTCTTGAACGGCGCAAGCGAGATGAGGTAGCGGAGAAGCGAGCCAAGCGCTCCCCCAGCGCAGACGGCAAGGCAATCAAACAGCGCAGGCATGGTCGCGACCTTCCAAACGAGACGAGCGGGATTCCGCCCAACGCAGAAGCCATCAGCACCATGCGGTTTGGCGAGCGCGCCCGCCGGGGAGGCCTCATTCCCTGGCGGGCAGCGTAGCACAGTCGACAGATGCCTGCCCATCCGACTCTCTGGGCCACAGCAGGCCCTTTTCCTCAAGACGCAAGACTTCCCGACCACCCACCTGGCACAAATTGACGGTTGGGGGTAGCTTTTTCGGGGGTGTCCCAAGTACAAAATGGTTCAATGTTTGTTAAACCGCAGGTCAGAAAATTGTTATATGCATCCATACATATCAATTCTTTTCCGAAAACTGCCACCAACCGTCAATCTGTACTGGCGGGTTCGAAGAAAGCATCCAAAAACGGCCGGTAATTGGACAAGGCGTGGGGAACGCCAGTCACGCCGAGGCCTTCAGCCCCGCGTTACCAAGGCTTAACAAAAATAGGGGTTGCGACAGCAGGCATAACGGGCGTAAAGTGTGCCGCAACAAGCACAAACTGCCCAAGCGGCAAGATTCACGAGAGGAGCGCCAGAGATGAACCGCATCGCCACTAACGTCGCACGTATGTCCATGAACTGGTGGTGGCGCGATTCGCAAGCGGTCGGTCGATCGTGAGTCTCTCGCGCCATATATTCGCGAACTAAGAGGGCTCCCGGTTTGACCGGGGCCCTCTTTTTTGTGCAAGCACACCCAACGAGCTATTCGAAATCACACACAGCGTCATCAAGCAGAAGGGAACAAACCATGTCCGAGAACACCACCAAGCAGCAGGCCCGCACCGTCACCTCCGAAGATCACGGCAAGCTCGACGTCCGCGCCCTGGTGCTTCTCGCCGTCCTGCTCGCAGCAGGCTTCATCCTCAACTTCACCGTGGGCAAGGCCATCGCCAGCGTCTCCGGCGGCATGATCAGCCCCGAGTTCATCATCTCGGCATTCTGCCTCACCATCCTGGTCATTCGCCCCAACGTCCCGCAGGCCTTGGTAATCGGCCTCATCTCCGCGGCCGTAATCCAGATCACCACCACCTCCCCCTTTGTTGACTTTGCTGCCGAGGGCGTGGCCGCCATGCTCATGGCCGTCATCGTGAGCGCCGGCATGCGCGGCGGCGCCAAGAAGTTCGTGCCTGCCATCGGCACCTTCGTCACCACCGTGGTCTCCGGCGTCATCTTCATGGTCATCCGCATCGCCATGGTCGGTGCCGCCCAGGAGCTCGCCGCCGCCATGCTCCCCGTGGTCTTGGCAACCGGCATCTTCAACGCCATTCTCGTCCAGGCCCTCTACATCCCCGTGTGCAAGGCCCTCAAGGTCAACGACTAGCCCGCCCTCGACCACACCTCCGCAAGCAGCGCAAACGAAAGGAACCCACCATGTCCCAGCAGAACGCAAGCCAGGCACGCACCGTTACCACCGCCGAGCACTCCGGCACGGCCGATGTCTCCTCGCTCGTCCTTCTCGCCGTCCTTCTTGCCGCAGGCTTCATCCTCAACATGACCGTGGGCAACGCCCTTGCCATCGTGGGCATCAAACCGCAGTTCATCATTGCCTCCTACGCGCTGGCAATCCTGCTCTCCAACGCCGGCTTTGGCCAGGCGGCCGTCTTTGGCCTGGTCTCGGCCGCAGTCATCCAGCTCACCACCTCGATTCCCGGACTTAACTTCGCAACCGAGCTCGTCGCCGCACTGGTGATGGCCGCCCTCATCCGCCGTCCCATCGAGATCGGCGGCCGCAACGTCACCCCGCTCGTCGCCGCGTTCCTGACCACGCTCGTCTCGGGCGCGCTCTTCGCCGTGGCCGGCACGCTCATCATGGGAGCGGCGCTCGGCACCGTGGTTGTGAAGATCCCCCTCGTTCTGGGCACCGCCGTCTTCAACGCCGTCGTGGTGCAGGCGCTCTACTTCCCCCTCAAGAAGGTCCTCAAGAAGTAGTTCCGCTAGGATAGCGAACCGCACGTGAGACAAAGGGACAGTCCCTTTGTCTCACGTATGGGGCAGGGGTACCCTTGCCTCCACTCCAACATTGGCATGAGACAAAGGGACTGTCCCTTTGTCTCACGAAAGGCTCTTATGACCGCACGGGAAGATAAGTCCATCATCGAGATGAGCCACGTAACGTTCTCTTACGACGCGCCCGCCGAGGGCGGCGCCGAGAACAGCGAAGACGCCGCGCTGCGCGACGTGTCGCTGAGCATCGGCGAGGGCGAGTTCGTGGGCGTGATTGGCCCCTCGGGCGCCGGCAAGTCCACGCTCGCCTCCGTGATGTCGGGCGCCATCCCCCACCACTACCACGGCGCCCTTTACGGCGCCACGCTGGTGGACGGGCACGACACCTGCGACGTATCGCTCACCGACATCTCGCAGATAGTTGGCAGCGTGCTGCAGGACATCGACACCCAGATGGTTGCCTCGGTGGTCGAGGACGAGATGCTCTTTGGCCTCGAGAACTTTGGGGTGCCCCACGACCAGATTGAGGAGCGTATTTCCCAGACGCTCGAAACCGTGGGCATCTCCAACCTGCGCGATCGCGAGATAGCCACGCTCTCGGGCGGCCAGAAGCAGAAGGTGGCCATCGCCGCCATTCTCGCCATGCGCCCTCGCGTCCTGGTGCTCGACGAACCCACCGCCGCGCTGGATCCCGCTTCCTCCAAGCTCGTCTTTGACACGCTGCGCAAGGTGCGCGAGGAGGGCGTCACCGTGGTGGTCATCGAGCAGAAGGTGGCGCTGCTTTCGGAGTACTGCGACCGCATCCTGGTGATGAGCAAGGGGTCGCTCGTGCTCGACGGCGCGCCGCGAGAGGTCTTCTCGCACGGCGACGAGCTGCGGCGCATTGGCGTCGACAGCCCGCGCGTGGCGCGCGTGTACAACTCGCTTGCCAAGGACGGCCTGGTGGCGGGCGGTGCGCCGTGCCTTACCGTGCCCGAAGCCAAGACCCTCATTACCGGATTGATACAGCCAGCGTCCAAGACCAGCTGCCACGTGGCGAGCGCCGAGGAGGGCACGCGCGAGGCGGGCTTCCGCGCCGGCTCCAAGCACGTAGCCGCGCCGCGCCCGCATGCGGAGGGCGCGCAGCCGGTGGTGAGCCTCGAGGACGTGAGCTTTGCCTACCCCGGGGGCACGGCTTCCGTCGACCACCTGAACATGCGGGTGTTCCCTGGCGAGGTCGTGGGCATCGTTGGCCAGAACGGCGCCGGGAAGACCACGCTCACCAAGCTCCTTAACGGCCTGCTGCGCCCGGCTTCGGGCACCGTACGGTTGGCGGGTCTCGACACGCACGAGGTTCCCACCAGCGCAATTGCCGCCCACTGCGCAACGCTCTTCCAGAACCCGGACTACCAGCTCTGCAAGGACACCGTGCTTGAAGAGGTCGCCTTTGGCCTCACGTTGCAGGGCGTGGACGAGAAGGACGCGCGCACGCGGGCGAGCGCGGTGATCGAGCGCTTTGGGCTGCCTGCGGACGAGGCGCCCTTCTCGCTCTCGCGTGGTCAGCGACAGATGGTCGCCCTGGCCTCCGTGGTGGTGACGGAGCCGGAGGTGGTCCTTCTCGACGAGCCCACAAGCGGCCTTGACTACCGCGAGTGCATGACCGTGATGGACACGGTGAGCGAGATGGCCGAGCGCGGCTGCGCCGTAATCATGGTCTGCCACGACATGGAGGTTGTCTCGGACTTTGCCGAGAGGATCGTGGTCATGGCAAACGGGCACATCCTCGATCGCGGGGGCACGCTCGAGATGTTCTCCAACGCGGAGCTCATGCGGGAGGCAAGCGTGAAGGCGCCGCAGGTCATCGAGCTGTCAGAGGCACTCGCACGCGAGCTGTCACCCGAGTTTGCCGGTATCAGCCAGGTGTCTGGCATCGTCGACCTCACCGAGGAGATGGTACGCCGTGGTTAACGTGATCGACTACGTGCCGGGAGACACCCTGCTGCATCGGCTGAACCCGGTGACAAAGCTGGGCATTGCCGCAGCAATCATCGTCGCGATGTTTCTGGCCGACACCTACCCCATGCTGCTGGCACTTCTCGCCCTCACCTTTGCGCTGGGCGCGTATGCGCACGCCACGTCCAAGCTGGTCTCGCTGCTCAAGCTGCTGGTGCCGCTGGCGGTGGTGATGCTTCTGCTGCAGACCGCGTTTGTGCGCGGAGGCGAGCCGGTAGTTGCGTGGATGACCACGGACGGCCTGGTCACGGGTAGCAAGGCATGCCTGCGCCTTCTGGGTGTGGCGCTGCCGCTCATTCTCATGCTGAGCGTAACCAAGCTCAACGACCTTGCCAACGCCTGCGTTGAGGTACTGCACATTCCGTACCGCTACGCGTTCACGTTTACCACGGCGCTGCGCTTTGTGCCGGTGTTCAGCCAGGAGATGAACGCGATTATGGAGGCGCAGACGGCGCGCGGCGTTGAGTACGACACCAAGAACCCCATCCGTAAGCTGCAGCTCATGCTGCCGCTGTGCGTGCCGCTGCTGGTGAGCTCGGTGGGCAAGACCGACGCGACGGCGCTTGCCGCCGAGCAGCGCGGCTTTTACCTGCGCACGCGCGAGAGCAGCTTCAAGCGCTATCCCATGGCGGGTCGCGACGTAGCGGTGCTCGTGGCATGCGCCGCGCTGGTGGTTGCCGGCGTGCTGCTGTAGCGGCGAGCGGGGCGCGGGCCGGAGCCGCCGAGGCCGGTCGCGGGCCGGGGCGCCACGAGGCCACTTTTGGCAGCAACTCCGCACGTAGCCCCCGCCGTGGCGTCAATCCGGCGCCACGGCGGGGGCTACTCTGCATCAAAGCCGCAAAGCGCCTAGAGCTTCTCGTCCAGGCCATGAAGCATGTCGGCAGACCTTCTCAGCGCCTCTAGCTCGTCCGGGAGAAGGTCAATCTCCACAATCTCCTTGGCACCGGTACTGTCGACAATCGTAGGCACCGAGAGGAACGTGTCACGGATGCCGTACTGCCCGTCGAGGTAGACCGAGACCGGCATGATGCGGTTCTCGTCAAAGAGAATCGACTTGGCAATGGAAGCCGTGCTTGACGCAATACCGTAGCAGGTGTTTCCCTTGCGGCTGAAGATGTCCCATCCGGCCTTCACCGTGCGCTTGCGCAGCTCGTCGGGGGTAACGCCACGCGTGCGCGAGGCATTGTCGCGCAGCACGTCGTCCACGCGCTTGCCACCAATGGTTGCGCTGTTCCACGAGACAATCTCCGAATCGCCGTGCTCGCCGAGAACAAAGGCCTCGACGCTGTTGGAGGCCAGGTCGTACATGTCGGAGAGCGCACGGCATAGTCGTGCCGAGTCCAGCAGCGTGCCAGAGCCAATGACGCGCTCGCGTGGCAGACCCGAGAGCTTCCACGTGTAGTAGCTCATCACGTCGACGGGGTTCGAGACAACCAGGAAGATGCCGTCGAAGCCCGACGCCATGACCTGTTCGACCACCGAGCGCACCACACCCAGGCTGGGCTTGAGCATCTCGAGTCGGTCGTTGGAGTCCTTGGGCATGGGCGCCGCCGCAGTGATGATGACAATGTCTGCGTCCGAGCATTCGCTGTAGTCGCCGGCGTGCACGTTAACGTTGCGGTTCATAAAGAAGACCGAGTCGCGCATGTCGGGCGCCTCGCCCACCGCATGCTCGTGGTTTACGTCGATGAGACACACATCACCACAAAGCCCCTGGTTAATGATGCTGAACGCGGTGGTCGAGCCGACCTTGCCGGCGCCCACGATAACGACCTTGGTGTCCTTGAAGCTCATGTGGTTCCCCTTTCTGGCTCGCGGACGCTTGGACTGCCAGGCAATGCCAGGGGCCAGCGCCACGTGACGAGCCTAGCCCCACGCACAGGCGCACTCAAGACCACTCACGATTCCTCGCAGCACAAGCGCAATTGGCAGGCTGGGAGTCACCTTGGACAGTTGACATGCTTGCTCAGGCGAGTAGGGCACGTGCACAAAGCCAGCGCGTACTGCGGAATGGGACGTCGCAAGCGCATGAAGTGCCGAGAAGAGCACCGCGTTGCAAACGTAGGTTCCCGCGGAGTACGAGACTGCAGCTGGGACGCCAGCATCAATCATTGCCTGTGCCATTGCACGAACGGGCAGAGTCGAGAAGTACGCATCCGGCGCGCCCGCCGAGAGGCGCATGCCTTGCGGTTGCGCGCCGTCGTTGTCGGAAATGCGCGCGTCGGCGTAGTTTATGCCCACGAACTCAGGCGTCACCTTGGCACGGCCTCCCGCCTGACCCAGGCAGAGCACGACGGAGGGGTTCTCGCGCCGGATTGCGTTAAGCACGGCAGCCGGCCCGCGACGAAACGACACGGGGATTCGCTCGCAGACCACGGCTCGGCCGGCAATGACTGTGGGCAGCGCATTTGCCACCTCCCACGAGGGGTTTGTTTGCTCGCCGCCAAAGGGCTCGAAACCCGTGACCAGGATCTTCTCCATACGTGCCACCTCCCGTGGACAAAGAGTCGCGCTCACCCAGAAGACGGGTGCCCGGCAGTACTCTAGCGGTCGAAGGTGAACGTGATGCCGATAAAAGGCTGCCAGCCGCCGCGTTTCTTGGCTGCCCTGCGGCGGTTCTCCTCTTCTTGCTCACGGTCCTCCTCGTTACACATGCGCTTGAATTCCTCGAAGCTAAGCTCTCCGCTACGGTACTGCTCAAGTGCGTCATCCAGCTCATCATGCATGTAGCTTGCCATAGCGGCCTCCTGACCTGGGACCAACGTACCAAAGCCGTTGCTTTGGATTGGACCGAATATACCCGACGGACGCGACAATAATTAGGGATTCAGGATTGGATACCGGGAGGCTCGCGCACGTATTGCAGACGTCATTGGGAGAATGCCGCGGATTCCGAACGGTTAGGATTTTTCCGAACGGTTAGGGTGCCTTAAACTGCGAGGGCGCGCGGCATCCCCGGACATGCCGCGGATTCCAAACGGTTAGCCCGTCTTAAACGTTCGGTTTTTTCCGAAACTTCGAATTGCGGCGGCAACTGGGCGGGCGGTAATGCGCCAAAGCGCTGGCCGGCGCGCAAAACTGCCTCCCACGCGAATTACCTGCGTCTCCCCCACCTCGCCATAAAGTTAGTCTATTCTTACACGCTGCTAATTACGCTTTGGCAGCCGCCGCACCGCGCACCGCTGCCGCACCGCGAACCGCCGTGCCCAACGCCAACCGCGGGCAACCGTCCGCAGGAGGAGGGACACTATGATGGACAAGAGGCTCCTGACACTCGTACCAGGGGCAATGCGACACGTGCTCGCTACCGTGGGCTGGCAGTGGCTCGGCCTCGTGGGCAACGTGCTTCTCAGCTGGGAGATCTGCCGCGTCGTTGGCGCGCTCCTTCTCGGCACCGCGCCCAGCATCCCAGAGGCCGCGTTCGCCCTGGCCGCGGCCCTCGTCGCACGCCTGGCGTCCACGCGGCTCTCTGCCCGCGAGTCCTTCGTCGCGTCACAGGACGTGAAGGGCGCGCTACGTCGTCGAATATACGAGAAGCTCCTACGCCTTGGCACCGGGTACGCGCAGGACGTCTCCACCGCCGAGGTCGTGCAGCTTTCCGTCGAGGGCTGCGAGCAGCTCGAGACGTACTGGTGGGCGAGACAAGCGTGGACCAAGTGGACCCGGCAGCTCTCTCGCGCCACGTAACCATGGTCGCCGCAGATGCTCACGTGTTCTCCGGCACCGTGCGCGAGAACCTTCTTATGGCACGGCCCGAGGCAACGGATGACCAGCTGTGGGCGGCGCTCAAGACGGCTCGCCTTGACGGCGTTGTGCACGAGCGCGGTGGCCTGGACATGGCAATCGAGCAGGACGCGGCAAACCTCTCTGACGGCCAGCGTCAGCGTCTGGCGCTTGCGCGGGCGCTTCTCCACGACACTCCGGCCTACGTCTTTGACGAGGCAACGAGCAACGTCGACGCCGAGAGCGAGGAGCAGGTCATGGCGGCCGTCCGCGAGCTCTCGCGCGAGCGCGCGGTACTCGTGATCTCTCACCGCCTGGCAAACGTGGTTGACGCGGCGCGCATCATGTGGCGGATGCTGGGCTTTGTGAAGCCCCTGGCAGGCGTCATGGTTGTCTCGGTAGCCTGTGGCGTCGTGGGCTTCTTGACGGGCTTGACGCGCACACGCGAGCTGGTGGAGACAGAACGGGAGGTGCGCCAGGCAGGTGCCCGCGGATCCTCTGCCGTGAGCGCCGTGATCCTTCTCGCAACTATTGCCGAGCTCGCGCTTGGAGCGCAGCTTGTGTCTGGGGGCGACGCAACGCCCGAGGCCACCGTGCTGGCAACGGTCTTTGTGCTCTCGAGCTTTGGCCCGTTCGCGGCGCTTGCCAACCTGGGTGCAACGCTTCAGGGCACGCTTGCCTCCGGTGCGCGCGTGCTGGAGATCCTGGACGAGAAACCCCAGGCGGATGAGGTCGAGAACGGCGTCGTCGTGACCTTCTCGGACGCCTCCGCCGAGCACGTGGACTTCTCGTACGGGGCCGAGAAGGTCCTCTCGGACGTCTCCGTGCGCATCCCCGCGGGACGCATCGTGGGCATCTCCGGCCGCAGCGGATCTGGCAAGTCGACCCTGGCGCGTCTGCTCATACGCTTCTGGGACGTTGACCAGGGCCGCAAGGCATCGATACACGACTTCATCGAGAGCCTGCCCGAGGGCTACGACATCATGGTGGGCGAGCTTGGTGGGACGCTCTCCTCGGGCGAGCGGCAGCGCCTGGGGCTGGCCCGCGCGTTTCTCCACGACGCACCGTTCCTGCTCCTGGACGAGCCCACGAGCAACCTCGACTCACTCAACGAGGGCCAGGTGCTGCGTTCGCTCGACGAGGAGCGCGGGCGGCGAGCGCCGGACCCTGGCGGAGGAGAGCTTGAGGTGCTCTCGCGGCCAGGGCCCGGCGTAACTGTAAACAGCCGCGATTTGGCCGTCCGGCATTGGTGATGCCGTTGTTTTTTTGGACGCACGGCCCTGTTCGTCTCGCGTACCATTAGGCCATCGAGCAAGCTTGCGCACCGCTCGATTGGACATCCACTTTCTAGAGAAAGGTGAAGGCGCACTTATGGCATGGCTGTCATCACAACGCACCCGAAACCAACTATGCGCAGGTGGTTGGCCATGCTAGTCAAGGTTCCCCTCGAACTTGACGAGTGCCTGCAGCCACAATGGGATCGTACGCGGCTGGCATTTGTCTGCGCCCCGCTCGGCTTTGGCAAGTCCGAGTTTGCACGCCGCATGCTCCAGGGTCTTGACGTGCTCAAGATCGATGCCGCCGCTGTCGACGTTGCTCGGGCAGTGACCGTCCAAGATGCCGAGAAGCACGATGCCGTCCTTGTCGACAACATCCACGACTCTGTCACCAACAAGCAGGGATCCGCACTGGCAGCCGTTGTCTCTCGCTGCACCAGCACGCGCTTTGTCTTCCTTTCCCGCGCACCCATGCCCGGCTGGCTCACCCCCTTCTTCGCCAACGGAGAGCTGCTCATCGTTACCGCAGAGGACCTCTTCTTCACCGACGCGGACATCGCCCACCTACTTATCGCAAATGGGATTCCCTCCACGCCCGAGCTTGTGGAGCGCATCGCGACCGCGTCCGAGCGCTATCCCATGGCGGTTGCCACGGCTGTTGTTCACATCCTGCGCGACGGTGACTCAACTTGGGAAGCAAGCCTCCGCAACGAGGTCATGACATACTTCGAGAGCGAGTTTGAGCGCCGCTTTGACGAGAAGACCCAGGACGTCCTACTTCTGGTTCCCCTCTTCGACACCATTGACGACGACCTTATCGTCAATGCGCTTGGAGAGGAGGAGGGGTCGCGCCTGCTGAACGCCCTCCATCACGCGACGAGCTTCATCACTCGTGAAGCAAACACGTGGAAGGTCAGCGAGGGAATGCTCGACTTCTGCAAGTGGGAGCGTGCTCGTAGGCGCGATAACGTTGCTTCCATCGATATTGTCAACCGAGTCATTGGCTATTACGAATCCCGGGGAAACTTCAAGAGCGCACTTGAGCTTTGCTCACGGCTCAAGGATCACAGCCGCATGCTCGCCATCCTCGACGAGCACGCACGCCTCAACCCTGCAAGCGGCAGCTACTACGAGCTTGAGCACTACTGCCACGAGCTGCCAGAGGATGTTGTTCTCTCTTCTCCGCGCCTCATGCGCATCATGTCCATGCTGGAGTCCATGGCCATGAGCATCGCAAGGTCGGAGGGCTGGTACGACGCACTCGAAAACTACGCAAAGGCGCCTGAGCGCACGGCCGAGGAGCGTCGCCTTGCCCAGTCCTACCTGGCCTATCTTGACATTTCGCTTCCCCATAGGCAGCCGGCAAGCATCGTCGCTTCCGTTTCTGCGCTGGCCAAGATGCGCGGGGGCGACAACCCCGAGCTTATGCTCTCTGTTACAAGCGGCCTGCCAAGCGTTCTCAACGGCGGACGCGACCTGAGTCCTTGGGTCCCGTCCGACGATACGACCGCCCGTGCGATAAGCAGGGTTGCAAGCAAGGCGCTGGGGCGCATGGGCGTGGGCATTGCAGAGATCGGGCTGTGCGAGAGCAAGTTCGAGAAGGGCGAGGACGTAACGATCTACCTCGCACGGGTTAACGCCATGCTCCCCAGGATACAGCGTGCCGGGACCCCTTCGCTCGAGTTCGCCGCCGTGGGAATCCAGTGCCGCTGCCTAATCGATCAGGGAGACGCGCGCCAGGCGCTCTCTCTTCTCGGTGCGCTTCGCCGCCGGCTCTCGCAGGACGATAGCCCCGAGACCAGACGTATCCTCATGAACCTCGAAGCACTGCGCTGCCGTGCGTGGATGCGGCTGGGCGAGTGGGAACGCGTCCACACTTGGCTGGAGGAGAATGCGCCGGACCTCTCGGAGCGACTCTTCTACATGGATCGATACGTCTATATCACCGTTTGCCAGGCGTACACAGCGGAGGGACGCTTTTCGGAGGCCCGCATGCTCATGGCGGCGCTCACCGAATACATCACGCTGTGCGGCAGGGTCATCGACACCATTCACTTTGACATTCTGGCGTCGATTGCGGCGTGGCGCCTTGGCGAGAAGGACTGGGGTCGGTGGCTTTCGCATGCGCTGGCAGCGGCGCGCTGCTACGGATACGTGCGCACGATCACGCAGTACGGTGGCGCGGTGCTGCCGCTCCTGCTGGAGTTCTCCGAGCGCGACGATATTAGCGACGCCGAGAAGGAGCAGCTTGCGCGGCTGATCAAGGGGGCGCGTGCGCAGGCGTCGTTCTATCCGCAGCTCCTTGCTGGCACAGTCGACCCCTCCGAGCTGCCCTCCATTCAACTCACCGAGACCGAGCGACAGGTCCTACGCCTCATCTGCCAGAACAAGACCAACGCCGAGATTGGCGAGCTTCTCGGCGTGAAGCTGTCCACGGTGAAGACCCACGTGTGTCACATCCTTGCCAAGCTGGGCGTAAGCCGCCGCGCACAGGCAGCGAGTGAGGCACAGCGGTTGCGGCTGGTGTAGGAGCACGGGGGCGAGGGCGGCCACGAGGGCGGCGGTGGCGGCGCCGGGTGCTGGGGCGGGCGCGGCGGCGCTGGACGCGGGGGCGCCGGGCTTCTCGCCGTCACGCAAACGCGTAGCTGGTCATCGATATAGCGCCGAGGTTGCGAACGTCATTGAAGACCTCGGGCTTCTCGCCCTCGGAGGCGCCAAGGACCGTAAGCAGCGGCAGGTAGTGGTCGGGCGTGGGCACGGCGTAGGACGCATGCGGCAGCCGCTCGTAGGCAATGACCTTCTCGTCATCGCGCGCCTCTACCGCGGCGCGCACCGCGGAATCAAACTCGATGCAGGCAGGCGTGCCCGCGGGGTTGTTCCAGTCGGCCTCGCGCAGGTTGTGCACCACGTTGCCGCTTCCCAGCACCACAAACCCCTCGTCGCGCAGAGGTACAAGGCGACGTCCCAGGTCATAGGCGTAGCGGGCGTCGGCCAGGCCGTTCACCGAGAGCTCCACCACAGGCACGTTGGCCTTGGGGAGCATGTGGTGGAGCGGAGTCCAGACGCCGTGGTCGATGCCCCAGGTGTCGTCCACTTCCACGTCGCTGCCCAAGAGCTGCCTCACGCGAGCGGTGAGCTCGGCGCTGCCGGCAGGGCGATACTTGATCGCGTAGAGCTCCGGCGGGAAACCGTACATGTCGTTCACCTGACGCGGCGTGGGGTCGCTCTGCACGAGCGTTCCTCGCGTGAACCAGTGGGCCGAGACGGCGAGAATCGCGCGCGGCTCGTCTGCCAGGATTTTCTCGCCCATTGCGCGCAGACCGTGCGCCACCTCGTCATCGCGGAGCGCCATCATGGGATCGCCGTGGCCCACAAACACCGTCATCTGCCTTTTGTTTGCCATCTTGTCCTTCATTGTCGAGACTTGTCCATTAATGCTACTTGGTACTTGTTTTGTATCTACCTTCTGGGCTCTATTCTACGCGGCGAGAAATGCCATGCAATAGGTATCTTTTAAGGTACCGAGAACGACAGCTTGGCGCGCCACTCCTGCCCCGGCGGCTCCGATGGCCCCGGCTGCCCCGGCGCCGCACCCCCTTCCCGGAGAATATCGCTATTTCTTAATCCTCACCGAGGTTTCCCCAGTTGGCGCATGGCCGTTTTGAGAAATAGCGACATTCTCTGCAGATCGAGTCGGGAGGGTCGCAGTGGCGGCGAGAACCTCGGCACCGTCGTCGGCCGTAATCAACCCCGCTAGCCGCGCTAGCCAGTCGCTCTTCTCGGCACTACAATTGTCCCCGCCATATACCCCATCCCCGTACGGAGGCACCAATGAGAGACATCCAGGACTCGTGCAAGGTTGCCGTGGTACAGTCGCGGCCCCGGCCGTTCGACCGCGATGCCTGCCTGGCCGGGGCACTTGACGCCATCCACCGCGTGGCGGAGGAGCGCCCAAGCGACCTCGTTGTGCTGCCGGAGCTCCTCATTCCCGGCTATCCTCACGGTATGACCTTTGGCTTTGTGGTAGGCGCTCGCGAAAGCGGCAGCAAGGAGCTGTGGAAGCGCTACTACGACGGTTCGGTTGTGGTAGGCGGCCCGGAGACCGAGGCCATAGCAGCCGCGGCGAGAGAAACGGGTGCCTGGGTGAGCGTGGGCGTTTCCGAGCGCGACGCCACCTCGGGCACGCTCTACAACACCAACCTGGTCTTTGCGCCCGACGGCCACCTTGACGCCTGGCACCGCAAGCTCAAGCCCACCGGCGCCGAGCGCCTGGTGTGGGGAGACGCGCAAGACCACTACTTCCCTGTGAGCCAAACGCCGTGGGGCCCCATGGGCACCCTCATCTGCTGGGAGAACTACATGCCGCTGGCGCGTGCGGCGCTCTACCAGAAGGGCGTGGCCATCTACCTTGCCCCCAACACCAACGGCAACCCCGAATGGCAGGCAACGGTCGAGCACATCGCCATTGAGGGTCGCTGCTTTGTGGTGAACTGCGCCCCCTACCTGCTGCGCGACGATTATCCGGCAGATCTTCTCGCCTCGCCCGAGGTGGCGCGCCTGCCCGAGGTGGTGTATCGCGGCGGCTCGAGCGTAGTCGACCCATTTGGCCACCCCGTACCTGGAGGGGAGCCGCTCTGGGACAACGACGGCATTCTCTACGCCACGCTCGACATGCAGGAGGTACCTGCGTCGAAGTGGGAGTTCGACCCCGTGGGGCACTACGCGCGCCCCGACGCCGTGCGACTAGAGGTGAACGACATCTAGCCCCCGGCGCCACGCGGGATTGGGATTAAGTTCCCCGGCAATGGGATCCCATTCCCCGGCAATGGGATTCCATTGCCGGGGAGTTCAATCCCGCGGCGGGGCGCCCTAGCCCCGGTAGTAGTACACCGCAATCTGCGTGCGGTTGCGCAGCCCCAGCTTCGCGAGGATCGACGAGATGTGGTTGCGCACCGTCCCCTCGCTCATGTAGAGCGCCTCCGCAACCTCCGCGTTGCTCATCCCGTCCGCAATGGCGCGCACCACCTCTCGCTCGCGCTCGGTGAGCCCACGCATCTGGGGCTCCCCCTCCCGCGGCCGCTGCGCGCTGGCAGAGAGCTCCGCGGCCCTTGCCAGCACCTCGCCCTCAAGCACGCTCTGCCCCGCCATCACCGACCTCAGCGCCGGCGCGATGGTGGCCACGTCCTGCTTGATGAGGTAACCGCGTGCCCCAAGACGCAGTGCCCGCACAATGTAGTCGTCGTCAGAGAACGTGGTGAGAAAGACCACGCGCGCGGCGGGATCGGCGGCCAGGATCTTCTCGGCAGCGCTCAGCCCGTCTCCCCCCGGCATCTGGATGTCCATAAGCACCACGTCGGGCGAGCAGGACGAGAAAAGCGAGACGGCATCCTCGCCGCTCGTTCCCGTTCCAACCACCTCGACATCTGGCTCCGCACCGAGAATAGTCGCCAGCGAGCGCACCACAATAGCGTCGTCGTCCACCACGATGACCCTCATGCCTGCCCCTTCCTGGGAATCGACGCGAACACCGAGAAGCGCCGCCCGTCCGAGCTCACCAGCAGCGTGCCGCCAAGCCCCTCAACCCGCTCGCGCATGCCGCGCAGCCCCATGCCGCGCCCCTCGAGGCCAGCCGCGTCCGCCGGCACGTCGCCGTCGTTCTCGACGCGCAGCTGCCAGATGCCGGGAAGCTCCGCCGCCCGTACCGTCGCGTGCGCGGCACGCGCGTGGCGGGCCGCGTTCGTAAGCGCCTCGCGCGTAACGGAAACCAGGCAGCGGCTCACCTCGGCGGGTGGCGCAGCCTCAAAGTTGCAGGCCACGTCTACGCGAGCGATGCCGCTCTGGCCGGCCAGCCGGTTGAGCTCAACGCCCACATCGACGGCCGAGTCCTCCAGCGCGTGGACGCTTGCGCGCATGGAGGTGAGCGCCTCGCCCAGCCCGTCAGAAAGCTCGCCCAGCTCCGCCACGACATCGGGATCCGCGCGGTGCACCACCTTGAGCGCCTCAACCTCGAGCACCAGCCGCGTGAGCTGGTGGCCCACGGAGTCGTGAATCTCGCGAGCAATGCGCGTGCGCTCTGCCAGCGCGGCGGCGTGTGACTCGTACTCGCGCGCGTCCTCGAGCTCGCGGTTCTTCTCGCGCAGGTCAATGACCTTATCCTGGAGGTCGTCCTGCAGGCCGTGGAGCTGGCGCTCAAGCCCAACGGCACGTCCGCAGCGCAGAGAAAGCGCCAGCGAGCAGGCCACCAGGGCGAGAAGAACCGCCGCCGTCCCCCCGGCCAGCCCCGCCAGCCACGTCCACACGACGCAGCACGGCGCCAACGCCAACACCCACCGCGCGCGAATGCGGGGCAGGTCGTAGCACGTGAGCGGCAGCGCCGCCCAAGCCCCCGGCACCAGCGCGGCAGCCACGCACGCCGCACAGCACACGGCCTCGGCGGCAACCGGCCGCCGCCCGCGGGCAAGCTCGAAGCCAGCGCTCGCGCCCACGGCAACGAGCAGCGCCACCACGCACACGACGTCCACCTCGCCCGTCAGCGCCACAAGGGCCAGACAGGCGAGAAGCGCCACACACTTGTCGGCAATTCTTTCCATGGCCGCAATTATACGAACGCCGTAAGCGTCCCCGCGCTGCGCGTCGCTCATCGGCTAAACCCATGACATTTGTCACCCCTCACCTGCGCAAGCGGTGACACCCCTCACTTCCCGCGCAGCAACAACAGCGCAACACTATTCCCAGGGCAGACGAGAGGAGCCACCATGGCGTCGAGCGAGGCCGTCGTTCGTATCCGCAACCTGGTCAAGCGCTACGGGGAGCTAGTGGCCGTGGACCACCTGTCGTTGGACATCGCCCCGGGCGAGGTCTTTGGGCTTCTCGGCCCCAATGGCTCGGGCAAGACCACTACCATCAACTGCATCCTGCAGCTCCTCTCGTACGACCATGGCGAGATAGAGCTCTTTGGCCAGCCCATGCGTCCCAACAGCTACCAGCTCAAGCGCCGCATCGGCGTGGTGCCGCAGGAGGTCGCCGTCTTTGACGAGCTCACCGTGCGCGAGAACGTGGACAGCTTCTGCGCACTCTACGTGAGCGACCGCGCGCGCCGCCGCGAGCTGGTGGACGAGGCCATCGAGTTCGTGGGGCTCCAGAAGTTCGAGGGCTTTCGCCCCAAGAAGCTCTCCGGCGGCCTGCTTCGGCGCCTCAACATCGCCTGCGGCATCGCGCACCGGCCCGAGCTCATCATCATGGACGAGCCCACCGTAGCCGTGGACCCGCAGAGCCGCGAGTCGATCCTCTCGGGCATCGAGCGCCTCAACGCCGGGGGCGCCACCGTCATCTACACCTCGCACTACATGGAGGAGGTCGAGCGGCTCTGCTCGCGCATCATGATCATGGATCACGGGCGCAGCGTGGCAAGTGGCACCGCCGACGAGCTCAAGGGCATGGTAGGCACGGGCGAGAAAATCTCGGTGGAGGTGGACGAGATGGACGATGCCACGCTCGAGCACGTGCGGTCGCTTCCCCACGTGCGCGCGGCCGAGATGGACGCCAGCGTGCTGCACGTGCAGTGCACCTCGGGCGCGCACAACCTGGCGGACGTTCTGGGCGTGCTCTCGGGGGCGGGCGTCTCGTACGGGCGCGTGCTCTCCGAGCCGCCCACGCTGAACGACGTCTTCCTCGAGATCACTGGCCGCGCCCTGCGCGACGAGGCCTAGGGGGCAACCATGCTCGCAAGCCTAAGGAACAGTGTGCTCTCGCTCGTGCGCGACAAGGCCCTCCTTGTGTGGGTGCTGGCCTTCCCCATCATCATGACCTGCATCTTCATGGGTATGTTCTCGGGGATCGAAGACGCTTACACAGCCGTGGGCTCCACGCTGGGCGTGGTGCGTGACGAGAACTACACGGCCGCCCTTGGGCTGGACGAGACAATCCAGGCAATCTCGGACGCCTCATCCGACCAGCGCATATGCGACGTCACCTACTACGAGAGCTCCGCAGAGGCGAAGGCCGCGGCAGACGCGGGCGAGGTTGACGCCTATCTCACGGTGGACGGCGAGGGCACGCCGCAGCTCAACGTTACCCACGCGGGCATCGCCGAGAACGGCAGCCTCCCCACCTCGTTTCTTGTCGAGGTTCTCGACTTCTACTTGCACGCGCGAAACGCCATCGAGAAGGTCGCGGTCACGCGGCCTGAGCTTCTCGCCACCGGCGACGCCCTAAGCGCCTTTACCGGCAACGCCGTCCAGACGGTGCGACTCTCCGCAACCAAGAACCCGCCCAGCGCCGACGCGCGCTACTACTACGCGCTTCTCGCCATGGCTACCGGCATGGGAGCCACCGCCGCAATGGAGTCGGTGCGTCGGCTTCTGCCCACCGCGGGACCGCTGGGCGCCCGGCAGACACTCGCCGCCGTGCATCGCTGGCGCATGCTCGTGGGAGCGCTTCTCGGCGCGTGGCTTTGCCAGCTTGCGTGCCTGATTGCAGCGACCCTCTTCATGTGGGGCGTCGCGGACGTTCCCTTTGGCGAAAACGTTCCGGGTGTGGTTGGCGCGCTTGCGGCGTCGTCGCTCATGGCGTGCGCGGCCGGCGCTCTCTGCGGGACCGCCCCTCGCATGGAGACGGGGATGATATCCGGCATTACCTGCCTGCTCTCGCTCTTCACGGGCCTCTACGGCACTGCCTCGCAGCAGCTTGCAGACTCCATCGAGGCCACAGCGCCGGCACTTGCGCACGTAAACCCCCTCTGGCAGACAACCAACTGCTTCTACGCGCTGCTCTACTACGACACGCCCGGCGCCTTTCTCGAGAGCTTCGCCGCCCTGCTGATGATGGCGCTCGTGTTTCTCGCCCTCGCGTCCTTGCGCATGAGGAGGACCTCGTATGACCACCTTTAGGACCTACCTCAAGATCTTCCTCTCCCACCGGGTCTACATAGCCATCTACCTGGTCATGCTTTCGCTCGTGGGCGTGATAATTGGGCTCTCCACGAGCCAGGCAGCCACAGGCGAGTTCCAGCCGACCTCCGTGAACGTGGCCGTCATTGACCGCGACGGGTCCGAGCTCTCGGCTGCGCTGGCGAGCCACGTGCTTGCGGGCAACAACCAGGTGGACGTTGCGGACGAGAAGCGCGCCATCCAGGATGCCGTTGCCCGCGACCAGGTGAGCTACCTGCTCGTTATTCCCGAGGGCTGGGGAGAGGGACTGCTCGACGCGGCACGACGGGGCACGCAGGCGCCCAATCTCGAGACGTACGTCTCGTACTACTCGGGCGCCGGCAGGCTTGTGGACGTGGAGGCCACCGGCTACGCCGACGGGCTCTATGGCATGGCGGCAACGCTGGGCGGCAGCGAGGCGGACGTGGTTGCCGCCACGGACGCGTCGTGGGAGGGCTCCACGCGGGTGAGCATGATCGAGCAGGCCGCGGCACCGCTGCCGGCGAGCATCGTCACGGCCGCAGAGTTCGCCTCGTACCCCATCTTCTCGAGCGCGATGGTCTGCATCGCGGTGCTCATGTCCTCTGTGGGGCGCCAGCCCGTGCGTGACCGCAGGCTGGCCTCGCCCGAGCCCGCCCATGCGCGCAACCTGGCGCTTCTCGGCGCCTGCGTCACGATTGCGCTTATCGCCTGGGTGTGGAACTTTGGCCTTGAGGTTGTGGTGTTTGGCGGTTCTGCTCTGGGGAGCTCGCCCGTGCAGGTGGCGCTTGTGGGGGCAGCGCTTCTCGTCTATGCGCTGGTGTCCGCAAGCGTGGGCTTTCTCGCCGGGCAGCTTGGCGTGAGCGAGAACGCCGCCAACGCGCTTGCGAACATCCTTGGCATGGTGATGTCGTTTCTCGGCGGGGCGTGGACGGGGCTCTCGCTGCTGCCCGACGAGCTTCTCGCCGTGGCGCACTTCACGCCGGCGTACTGGGCGACGCTGGTGATTGACGGCGCGGCAGGCATGGGCGAGGTGAGCGGCGCGACCGTGATGCCGCTCGTGGGCAACCTAGGCGTGTGTGCGCTCTTTGGCGTGGCGGCGGTGCTCGTGGGGTTGGTGCTGGGTCGCAGCCGCGCCCGCGCCCAGGTGGCCTAGCCCCGCGGGATTAAGTTCCCCGGCAATGGGATTCCATTCCCCGGCAACGGGATCCCATTGCCGGGGAAGAAAATCCCGCGAGCTAGAAGGTGACGTTGCCAAACTCCGAGAGGCGCAGGTCGGGGTTGTGCTCGATGGCCCAGTCCAGGTTCCAGTCGCTCGTGAACAGCAGCAGCCGGCCGCCGCGCATGTCCTCCACGCGGCAGGTCTCGCGCGTGAGCTTGAGCTTACGCACGTCCAGCTCCTCGGGCGAGTTCTGGATCCAGCGGATAATCGAGTACGGCAGCGACGTCCTGCTCACCTCGACGTGGTACTCGCTCTTGAGGCGCTGCTCCAGCACCTCGAACTGCAGCACGCCAACGGCGCCCACAATAACGCTCTCGAGGCCCGTCCCAAGCTCGCGGAAGATCTGGATCGCGCCCTCCTGCGCCAGCTCCTCCATGCCCTTCACGAACTGCTTGCGCTTGAGGGTGTCCACCTGCGTGATGCGGGCGAAGTGCTCCGGCGCAAAGGTGGGGATGGGCGGGTACTGCACGCGCATGCCCGGCGCGCAGATGGTGTCGCCAATCGAGAAGAGGCCCGGGTCGAAGAGGCCCACGATGTCGCCGGCGTACGCCTCGTCCACAGTGGCGCGGTCGTCTGCCATCATCGCCGTACCGGTTGCAAGCTTGATGGTGCGGTCACCTTGCATGTGGTAGGCGTCCATGCCGCGCTCGAACTTCCCCGAGCAGATGCGCACGAAGGCGATGCGGTCGCGGTGGCGGCGGTCCATGTTGGCCTGGATCTTGAAGACAAAGCCCGAGAACTCGTCGCGCGAGGGGTCCACGGCCTCGCCGCTCAACGTATCGGTGTAGGAGAGCGGCGGCGGAGCCAGGCGCAGGAAGTCCTTGAGGAAGGGCTCCACGCCAAAGTTGGTGAGGGCCGAGCCAAAGAACACCGGCGTCAGGCGGCCGTGGCGAACGGCATTGAGGTCAAACTCGTTGTCCGCGCCATCGAGCAGCTCGATGTCGTCCATCAGGTTCTTGTGGTTCTCCTCGCCGATAAGCTCGTCCAGCGCGGGGTCGCCCAGCTCGGCCTCGATCTCGCCCACCTTCTTGGTGGCGTTTGCGTGGCCGTCTCCCTCGAAGGCAATCACACGGCGAGAGTTGCGGTCGAAGACGCCCTTGAAGTTGCGCCCCGAGCCAATGGGCCAGGTCATGGGATAGGTGCCGATCCCCAGCACGTCCTCGATCTCCTCCATGAGGTCGAAGGGGTCACGCGTGTCGTGGTCGAGCTTGTTCACGAAGGTGAAGATGGGGATGTGGCGCAGGGTGCAGACCTTGAAGAGCTTGATGGTCTGGGCCTCGACGCCCTTCGCGCCGTCGATGACCATGACCGCCGCGTCGGCAGCCATGAGCGTGCGGTAGGTGTCCTCGGAGAAGTCCTGGTGGCCGGGGGTGTCGAGGATGTTCACGCAAGAGCCGTTGTAGGTGAACTGCAGGACCGAGGAGGTAACGGAGATGCCGCGCTCCTTCTCGATGTCCATCCAGTCCGAAACCGCGTGGCGCGCGCTGGCCTTACCCTTGACCGAGCCGGCGGTCTGGATGCTGCCGGTGTAGAGCAGGAGCTTCTCGGTGAGCGTCGTCTTGCCGGCGTCCGGGTGCGAGATTATGGCAAAGGTGCGCCGCGAGGCCACCTGTTCCGCAATGCTTGGCATGTGCTTCCCATCTTGTTTCTATGCAACTGACCTCGCGTATTGTAGCTAACGCCGGGCCACGTGCGCCGCATTGCACAAAATGCCGAGACGGACGAGCTCGTTCACGCAAGCGAATCGACGTCCATCTCCGTTATTTCGAATACGAGAGAAGCAAAGGGGAGCCAACCGCAACTCTCTCACCGAGCCTCCTGCGCACCCGCCGTGCCATACTGGGGCAAAAGCCAAGGAGGCACGCATGACAAGAAGTACGAGAATTGCGGACACAACGCGCGAGGAGCGCATCCAGATCGTAGCAGAGGCACTTGCCTGGGGCGATGACTGCGGCGATTGCTCGCTGGACACCTGTGGCATCGACAAGTTCTACCAGCCCTACATTGACGGCGAGCTTGAGCTGGCGGAGCTCAACATGACCCGTGCGAGCACAACTTACGTGCTTGGCGACGCGGACCGCGGAGAGCGTGGCACCAGCTGCGTCATGTAGGGCAGAGAGGCGGTTCCCATGCAGTGGGTCGAGGACAGGCTGCGCGAGCTAGCCGACAAGGACGGACAGTACCGGGAGTTCAACGCCCGAGTAGTTGCAACGGCGGACCCTGCCACCATGCTGGGCGTCCGGGTGCCCAAGCTACGCCGTCTTGCGCGGGAGGTCTCTCGCTCGGGCGACCGTGACGCGTTTCTCGCCGAGCTGCCCCACCGCTGGTACGAGGAGTACCTGGTGCACGCCTTCGTGCTTAACGAGACGAGCGAGGTCGCCGACGCGGTGCGCCTGTTGGACGCACTACTCCCCTTTGTGGACAACTGGTGCGTGTGCGACGCGCTTAACCCGCGCGCGTTCCACAACGAAAAGGCCCTGGGCGGGCAACAGCAAGAGGTGCTGTTGCCTCTCGCCCAGCGTTGGATGGGCTCGGGACACACCTTCACCAGGCGCTTTGGCGTATCGATCCTCATGCGCGACCTTCTCGGCGAGGGTTTTCACCCCTCGCAGCTGCGCCTGGCCGTGGCCGCGGACAACGGCGAGTACTACGTGCGCATGATGATCGCCTGGTACCTGGCGGAGGCGCTCGTTCCCCATGAGGAGGACGCCCTGGAGGCCATTGCGTCGTCCGAGCTTGACCCGCAGCTTCGGCGCATGGCCATCCGCAAGGGAATCGAGAGCCTGCGCGTGCCCGCAGAGACCAAGGATGCGCTGCGCCGCCTGCGGAGGTAGGTGCGGTATCTGCGCCGCCTGCGAACCGCAGAGAATATCGCTCTCTCTTAATACTGGCACACCTCAACTGGGAAAACGCTGCAGCCGTTTCAGAGATAGCGATATTCTCCGACTCTTGCCAGAGATGGGTCTGGCCCTCCCTGCCATTTTCCAGTGGATGAACCCGGCTCCCCGTAGGCTTTCCCGGGCTTCCGGCGGGGCCTCGTGTTCAAAATTTGCGAAGGAGCGACGCCGTAGGGTCACTTTTCTACGCACTAGCCGCGAACACCGCACCTCTGGCGCCAGCAAACAGCCCCGGGCCGCACGGACCCGGGGCCAGCCCCCAACGCAAGCACGCGGCGAACGCACACTAGAAGGCAAACGGATACTCGCCCAGCGTGTCGTACGTATCGTCATCGTAGACCTCGATGACGCCCTCGACGTTCACCAGCTGGTCAAGGCTCGCAACGTCATTGTCGCTAAACCACATGAAGCACTCGGCGTACTTCCCGGGCTGAATTGTTTCTACCAGCGCGGGATCCACCATCTTGCCGTCAACCGAGAACGTTCCGTACTGGGCGATGGCGGTGACGGACTTGTCGGACTTGTTCGTGATCTTGAGCGTGTAACCGGGGTCACCGGCCCAGTCGGCCTTCTTGTCAACGACCTCGATGGAGCAGATGTCATCATCGGCGATGGTCTGACCGATGGGAGTTACGGTCTCTTCGCCAGTGTCAGTCGACGTTGTCCCAGCGTCCGTTCCCGTTGCGGTCCCGGTAGCGGTACCGGCATCGGTCCCGGTCCCCGCCGTTCCCGTAGCCGTATCGGTACCGCTAGACGCCGCTCCGCTCGAGCCGCTTGTGGACACCGTTCCCTTCTCGAACATCATCTTAGTACCGTCCTGTTCCAGGGTCAGGACGCCATTGGCAAGCGTGGCAGGAACGCTCTGCCCCTCGACGGTGAACGTGGCCTCGGAAGCGCTCTTCGCCTCCCACGTACCAGACATCTCCTCGCCCATGACGTTGAGCGAGAAGGACTTATCCTCCTTGACGCTCAGTGTGATGGCCAGGCCCATGTCTTCCATGAGCTTGAGGTCCTCGGCGCTAGTTGCCTCGCCGTTTTCCTCCATGCCCGTAAGCTTCCAGTCGCCAACATAGTTCTTTGCCGCGTCTCCGCCACACCCCGCCAGCACAAGACACAGCGCAAACACCGACGCCAGCATTGCCACCCATTTCTTTCCGATACTCACTCTCACCACTTCCCTTCTGCTCTCCAATGGCACCGCACTCATACCGCCACCCAAGCAACCGCTATGCGCCCATGGCTCCGCCGCAGTACTCACAGCGCCCGTTGGCATCCGGAATGGTCGTTGCACCGCAGAACGGGCACGTACGCGCCGTCTTTGGCGTTGAGGCGGCGGCGACCTTCTCGCGCTCGCTCTCGCGCAGCTGCGTGAGGGCATCGCGAATCTCGCCCGCCTGCCGCTCGGCCTCGCGGAACTCCACCGAGTTGCGCTCCTCAATCCGGTAGTCGTTCACCTTGAACGTGATCGAGTCGTAGTAGGGAACGTTCACGTGAATGGTCACGTAGACGTCGTAGTCGATGTCGTAGCGAGGCGGTTCGTAGCTGTGCCGCTCGCCGTCCTTGTCCTTCCAGTAAAGCTCGGTGCGACTCTCGCGTGTCTCGGTGTCGCAGCCCGTGACCTGCGAAAAGTCCAACACGTCCGGGTTGGCGTCACGCCAGCGCGAGACCGAGGTCACCAGGAATCTCCCGGCGTCCTCATCCAGGAGCACCTTGGTGTCGCAGCCCAGCGTGCGCGTGACGTTGAAGGCGTCCACGCGTGCCTTGTTGGCCTCGCGCCAGTCGAGCTGCTCGCGAATCTGGTCGACCGTTGAACTTCGCCTGTCACTGAAGAACGGCGAGAGCTTCTTGGCACACTCCTTGCAGAGGTTGCCGTCCTCGAGCTTGCGGTTGCCGAGAAGCCCAATCTCACCGCCGCAGATGCTGCAGGTCTTCTTCTCGAACATCTTTCCGAACAGTCCCATGGTCGCCTCTCCTTTCCATCTCTCACGATTGCCTGCGTCCCCAACACTCGTCACCACAGATTGTTTCGCGAGCCCTTCGCGCACAGAAGTGCCCCGCGGCCCATCCAAGGCCACGGGGCATGATGCGACGTCCAAAATGAGACAAAGGGACTGTCCCTTTGTCTCACATCCCGGGGACGATGAGGCCGTTGGAGACGGCGTGCACCACTAGGCGCAGGATGTTGTCGTAGCCGGTCTTTGCGAGAATCTCCGAGATATGCCGCTTGACCGTTCCCTCGCTGAGGTAGAGTTCCGCGGCTATCTCCTTTCTCGTCTTGGACTCGCACACCAGACGCAGGATGTCTATCTCCACCGGGGTAAGCTCCACGCCGTCGGGGATGATTCGCTGCTTGGAGAGCGGGAACGTGGAGTAGCCCTCCATGGTCGAGCGGATGATGCCGAGAAGTTCGCCCGTCCCAACGTTCTTGTAGACGAAGCTGTCCACGCCCGCCTCGCGGGCCCGCTCGACAAACGTAATCTCGGGAAGCCCCGTCATCACAACCACCCGAACGTCAGGCAATTCCTCCTTGATGAGGCGCGCCGACACGATGCCACTCGAATCGTTCTCGGTGCACACGTCGAGAAGCGCGCAGGTAGCGCCGGTGCGTCGCGTTGCCTCCAGGGCATCCGCGGCATTGGCGAGAGACGCCACAACCTCCATGTCCTGCTGCGCGTTGATGGTGCAGGCAAGTGAGTCCCGAAGCATCGCCTGGTCCTCTACAAGCACGATGCGAATCATGCGCGCCCCCTCTCATCCTGGGTTTCTGAGGTGAATGCCTGGTCCTCTGAGCCGAGCGCGCCGGCCCACGCCTCCGATACCGTGCCATCTTCACTCGCCGGCAACACGACCTCGACGGCAAAGGGCGGTCCCGTCCTCACGGCAAACGTGGCGCCCACGCCTGCGGCAATCCGGCGCATCCCCGGGATGCCTGTTCCCTCGACAATTTCCTCTGGCACACAGCCGTCGTTGGTCACACTCAGCGCCACCGCGTCGCCAGGACCCCGGCAGATTCTCACGTCCACGCGCCGCGCCTGGGCGTGCTTTGCGGCGTTGGTCACCGCCTCGAGGACTATCTCGGCAAACGCGCGGGCCACCGCCTCGTCCGCCGGAAGCTCGCCCACAATGCGGACCTCCACGCCCACAAGCGAGAAGGCGCTTCGGATGGACTCCAGGCCAGCGCTCGCGGCAGGCAGGTCCGTCTCGGCAAGGTCGTCCACGATGCCGTTGAGAAGCCCGGTTATGCGCTCGAGCGACTCCGGGTCGTCGCGGTCGTCCTCGAGGAAGCGATGGAGTATCGAGAGGCGCGAGCCGATGGTGTCGTGCACGCGCGCCTTCATGCGCATGATCGCCTCGGCCTCGGCCACCTTGCGGACCTGCATCATCGACGCGCGCAGCTCCTCGTTCGCCGCCTCCAGGAGCCGGTTGACGCTCTCCAGGCGCGCGTTGATCGCCACCTCCTCGGTCACGTCGAACGCCATCACGCGCTCGCAGGGCGTCCTGCGCAGCACCGCCTTGTCGCGCACGAAGAGGCAGGTCGTCTCATTGTCCACGTCAACGAGCAGCTGGTCGACGGCGACCTCGCGGGCCTGCCCCTCGAGTCTCCCCCACAGCCCGCGCGCGTCCGCCAAGTCCGTCGACAGCCCCAGGCGCGTCAGGCTCCCACGCATGGCGTCGTTCATGAAGAGAACCTCGCCACGCTCGCTTACCCACATCACGCCCTCGTGCAGGGCGTCCAGCGCATCGATGACCGAGAGGCGCGAGACCGAGGTCTTGCTGTTGCGAACGTCGAGCGCCAGCGATGCAAGGACGCGCGCCGCGAAGAACGAGACGTCGACGATCAGGAGCAGCGAGGAGCCCTCCCCCATGGCGTCGATGACCGGCGGCGTGCAGCAGGCGAGAAGCACCGACTCGGCCGCCATCCAGGGACGGCGCAGGCGAAAGGCGCAGACGCCGCCCAGGGTGGCGATGAGGACGTTTGCCCAGAGCAGGGGTTCCACCCGAAGGAGCACAGGATGCAGCCACAGGAGGACGATTCCTTGGTTCTCCATGACCGAGTTCGACACGGTACAGACGAACAGCAGGTGAACGGCGAGCATGGCCTCATACCAGACGCAGAGCCAGTGCGGCCTGCCATCCTGCCGCACCGAGGCAAAGCACGCATGGATGGTCTGGCCCGCGGTAAGCAGGTAGGAGACCCCGCAGATCACGAGGAGCGTCGAGACCCTCATCGAGAAGAGATGGCTCACGTCTCCCCACCCTCCTCCCGCACGTCGCCGCCCACGCTGAGGCGAACAGCCGCGTTGAGCGAGGTTGGGGACAGCTCGAGGGAGAGGCTGCCGTGGGAGCCCGCAAGGTCTTCTCGCAGGCTCGACGCCGCGGCCTCCAGGCGCGCCGCGTCCATCTGCGCCGCGTCAAGCGCCGCCCGCATCTCCACGCCCTTCTCGTCCCCGCTCACGAAGAGCATGAGGATGGGGTCGGTGGCAAAGAGCGCAACGGAGGCCACGTCGTACAGGCAGTCGTAGAGCGCACTCACCACGGGCGCCGGAAGCTCGCTCTCCAGGCTCACCATCGCCGCGCAGTCGACGCCAATGGAGCGCAGGTCAGAGGCCGTCTCGTTAAAGACGAGCTGCAGACGGTCGCGGTCGAACTCGGGATTGCTCCTCTCGGAGAGGACGAGTGCGCCCTTTCGCTTGCAGTAGGCCACAAGGAGCTTGACCTCGGTGAGCATGTCTCGCCTTCGCGCCCGGTCGCTTGGCGCCCCCCCTTGGAAGCGTGGCGAGAAGCTCGCGCATGTGTCCCACCTTGTCCGAGATGGACCCCTCGATGCCCAGGAGCAGGCGCTCCTCGCTCTCGAGGCGCCAGAGCTCGCGGCGGAGGCCGCTCTCGTGCCTAAGGACCTCGTTGCTTCTCCGCAGGCGGTCCTGACGCTCGGTGAGCATGCGGCGCTGCTCGTCCAGAAGCGCCACGTCCTCGGCAAGAAGCGCCGCCCCGCCGCTTACCCCATAGACCTTGAAGAGCGCGTGCGGGATGGCCGAGGTCCTAAACCTCGTGACCCTGTCGCGCGTCCTTGACCGCGCCACCCGCAGCGCGAGGTCGAGGACGGAAGCGGGCACGAGGGCAAAAGGCCAAAGTCCAGCGCAAGCTCCAAGAGCACCACAACTACCAGGGAATAGTTGAGGGAGAAGTTGGTCTTGATTGCAAACTCGTGGCGCAGGGCGTACATGAGGCCGTAGGCGCCAAAGGGAACAGCCGCCATGACGAGAAGCGCGATGACGCCGTGCAGCCTCCGACGCGACGCGGCAAAGAGGAGGACAAAGAAGCCCAGGTACTCCGCCACATAGACCGCAACCGCAAACCAGTAGCCCCAGTTGTAGACGTAGACCTCCTGCCAGTCTGGCCTCGAGATGTCAAACGAGAAGACCTGCAGGTGGAAGGAGTTGGTGAGCACCAGGGCAATGATCGCGATGCTTGTCGCCCAGGCAGCTCGTCGCAGGAGAGGAGCCCACGGCTTGTTGTCGAGCGCCGACGCGCGCAGGGCGCACAGCAGGCAAAGCAGCGGTATGAGCGTCATGGGCACGTAAAAGAGATACCAGAGAAAGGCTGTGAGCTGGGGATTGTTGATGGGGTGACGGTATTTGATAATCACGTCGAGCATCCACAGGCCCACGAGCAGGGCAACGCCCTTGAGGCAGTGGCGAATGCGCGAATCCGAGCACCTCACATGAACCGAGAATCCCCAGACCGCCGTTGCCGGGGCCATGAGGATCATGAGCCCTGAGGTCGAGGAGGGCACCACGCTGTAGGAGCCAGACGGCCAGAAGAAAGACCCGTACAAGAACCTTGCGCTGCCCGGCTCGGGCGGGGGTATGCTACCAAACGCCTGCATGGCGAGAAGGACCAGGCACAGGAGGGCCCCTCCGGCGCATGCGCCGGCGATGGCCTTTCGCGCAAACGTGTCGTCAGACCTGCTCACGCGGGTGTCCCCTCTCACTCGCGCCCCAATGGCGACCCATACGCCCATTCCCCCAACGGCGGCCCACACGCCCATTCTAGTCACGCCGCACGCGGTGCTTTGGGTCGCGCGGCCAACGTTCGACAGGCGTTTAGGGACGTTCGGTAATTCCACCAGGAGGGCGCACGAATCACCCTGATGGTGAGGGCGACCGTGCCCAACGGAAATAACGACGAAGGAGCGTGAACCATGGGACTTCTGAGAGCTGGAATGGGTGCCGTGGGCGGGGTTCTCGCCGACTCCTGGCGCGAATACTTCTACTGCGACTCGCTTGACGCGAATACCCTCGTGGTCAAGGGACGCAAGAGGGTTTCAGCGCAGGGACGCTCGTCGAACACGCACGGCGAGGACAACATCATCTCGAACGGATCCATCATCGCCGTGAACGAGGGTCAGTACATGATCATCGTGGAGCAGGGCGCGGTGGTCGAGGCGTGCGGCGAGCCCGGCGAGTTTGTGTTCGACAGCTCCATGGAGCCAAGCCTTCTCTTTGGCGAGGGCGGCTCACTGGGCGAGAGGATACGGGCGTCGTTCGAGCGCGTGGGCACACGCTTCTCGTTTGGCGGTGACACGGGCAAGGACCAGCGCGTCTACTTCTTCAACGCCAAGGAGATTGTGGGCAACAAGTACGGGACAGCCGCTCCGGTGCCCTTCCGCGTGGTGGACAACAACATCGGGCTGGACGTTGACATCTCCGTGCGCTGCAACGGCGAGTACTCCTACCGAATAGTCGACCCGCTCATGTTCTACAAGAACGTGTCCGGCAACGTCGAGCAGCCCTACACGCGCGACAAAATCGACTCGCAGCTCAAAAGCGAACTGCTCACCGCGCTGCAGCCGGCGTTTGCACGCATCTCGGCCATGGGCGTACGCTACTCGGCGGTGCCCGCGCACACGAAGGAGCTGGCTCAGGCCCTCAACGAGGAGCTCTCCGAGTCCTGGGGGCAGATGCGCGGCATCGAGGTGGCGGCGTTTGGCGTGAACTCCATTGTTGCCTCTCCCGAGGACGAGGCAATGATCAAGGAGCTGCAGAAGGCCGCAGTAATGCGCGATCCCACGATGGCAGCGGCAAGCCTGGCGGCATCGCAGGCGGATGCCATGCGCATGGCGGCGTCCAACAGCGCCGGCGCGGCGATGGGGTTCATGGGCATGGGGATGGCCAACGCCATGGGCGGAGGCATGAACATGCAAGGGCTCTATGGTATGGGTGTCGGCGGCCGCGCCGCGGGAGGCGGTCCGTCGTCGGGTACGCCGAGCGGCGCCGCGGGCGCGGCATCGGCGGGTGGCGCGGGCACGGCGGGCGGCTCGGAGACCTGGACTTGCTCGTGCGGCGCCCAGAACACCGGTCGCTTCTGCGGCAACTGCGGAAGCCCCAGGCCCCAGCCGGCTGACGGGCCGTGGACCTGCTCGTGCGGCGCCCAGAACACCGGGCGCTTCTGCGGCAACTGCGGTAGCCCGCGCCCGTAAGCGACGCGCGGCGTGCCACTTGCAACAACGAGCCCTCCGGCGCCGGATTGACGCCGGAGGGCTCACTTCGAAAATGAGACAAAGGGACTGTCCCTTTGTCTCATGCGCGCTTGCTGCCAAAACATGCCCTGTGGCGCCAGAAAAACGCGGACCCGCATCAGCGAGTCCGCGCAAGAGCCCAACTGTAGACGAACCAGTTGCTTCGCTACTCCTCGGGAGTGTGATTGATGACCGGGCTCTTGGTCTTGATGAAGTTGGGGACAAAAGCCACAACGAGCAGAATGGCGAGAATGACGTAGACGCCGGTAGGACCGAAGGCGGCAGCGGTGCGGCCAAGGGTGATGCCAATCACACCAAAGTCGAAGTCACCGAAGGTGGTGTTCTGGAAACCGAAGACGCTCAGAACGGGAAGCAGCAGGGCCGGGGCAAAGGTGATAAGCAGGCCGTTGACGAAGGCGCCAAGCGCTGCACCCTTGCGACCACCGGTCGCGTTGCCAAAGATGCCGGCAGTTGCGCCGCAGAAGAAGTGGGGAACCATGCCGGGGATGATGAAGACGCCCATGGTAGCGCCCACGATGAACATGCCAACCACGCCGCCGATGAAGGAGGCAACAAAGCCGAGAATAACGGCGGTGGGGGCATACGGGAAGAACACGGCGCAGTCGACGGCGGGAATGGCGCCGGGGATGAGCTTGTTCGAGATGCCCTGGAAGGCAGGCACGAGGTCGGCAAGAATCATGCGGACGCCATTGTAGACGATGGTGACGCCAACAGCGAAGGAGAGCGCGCAGGTCAGTGCGTAGACGATGAAGTTATCGCCACCGGCGAGCTCGTCAACCACAGCAGGATCGGCAACCCAGGCGACAATACCCGTGAGCAGGTAGAAGAACGCCATGGTCAGACCGGTGGAGATGGTGGTGTCACGCAGGAAGGCAAGGCTCTCGGGAACCTCAATCTTCTCGGTGCTGTTCTCCTCAGCATCCTTCTTGAAGATGCTGCCCACGGCAGCGGAGATGTAGTACGCGAGGGAGCCAAAGTGACCCATAGCGATCTCGTCGCCATCGGTGACCTTCTCGGTGAAGTGCTGGCCAACGGCAGGAAGCATGGCGCTCACGAGGCCGAGGAACAGGCCACCGGTGATGACCAGGGGAACGTCCGAGAAACCAGAGGCCTGAAGCACGGCGGAGAGCAGGCAGGCCATGAAGAGGCTGTGGTGACCAGTGAGGAAGATGTACTTAAACTTGGTGAAGCGGGCAATCAGGATGTTGACCACGTAGCCAAGGATCAGGATGACCATGGTCTGGACGCCCAGAACCGTCTGTGCCATGGAGACGATGACCTCGTTGTTGGGGACGACGCCCTGGATGTGGAATCCGGTCTCGATGAAGGTGCCGAGAGGGGCGAGGTTGGTCTGAATGAGTCCGGCACCCGCAGAGAGCATGAGGTAGCCGAGGATGGGCTTAAGGGTGCCGGTCATGATCTTGTGGGCGGGACGCTTGAGTGCCACGAGGCCCACAAACGAGAACAGACCCATAATCCACGCCGGCTTGGTGAGAATAGACTCAAAGAACTTGAGTATGACGAGAACTGCGTCCATATCCATCTCCTTCGATAGTTACTGCTCGCACCTGGCTGCTGTCCCCAGGCGCAACGTCACTGCTACTGGGCCTTCGCCGCAGCAGCCTTAATCGCCTCGAGGGCGTCTTCGCGGATCTTCTTCTTGTTCACATAGCTGCGAACAATCACGATGTTGCCGTGGAGCTCGGGCGCAAGCTCCTTGACCGTGATGAAGAGGTCCGGATTTGAGGAGGAGGCGCCGTTCAGGTCCATGGACTCGACGTCGGCGGCAATACCCTCCTCGTCACAAATCTCCTGCACCTTGCCGGCGAGCATCAGGCTCGAGCCGATGCCGTTGCCGCAAACCGTAATGATGTGCATGTTCCTTCCTTTCATCCTCAGCCCGCGGTCGCGCGGGCGTCGTTCCAAACATCTCCCGTTGGTGCGGCCTCTTGAGGCCGCCCTTCTCGGAGGCAAGCCCTACTGGAAGAACGAGTCCATCGTTGTGATGACGTCTTCCGACGTCGCACACGCCGCAAGCTTCGGGATGGCGTCCTCGTCATCGAATATCTTCGCCAGCTCGGCCAGGCAATCGAGGTGCTCGCGGGGGTTGGGAGCACAGATGCCAATAAGCACGCTCACCGGGTCGTACTCGTCGTGGCCAAACCTCACGGGCTCGTCAAGTGTGAGGATGCAGATGCCCTCCTCGGAGACGTTGCCGTTGGACTGGGCGTGAGGCATTGCCACGCCCTCCTCGAGCACCACGTACGGGCCGAACTTCTCGATGGAGGCGATCATCGACTCGGTGTAGCTGTGGTCGCACTTCCCAGCGGCCTCGAGCAGCGCTCCCGCCTGGGTAACCGCGTCGCGCCAGTCCGTGGCGTGGACGTGGCAGCGAATCACTGCAGGGGTGAGGAGATCCTTAAGCATCACCATCACCTACGGCAGGATGTGGAAGCCCAGGGCCTGGGCATCCTTGTTAAAGCCACGCACGGTGTCGAGCGAGTACTCGAAGAGGTCCTTGCCCACGTTCTTGCGCTTGGCGAGGATAGAGTTCTGCACGGTGATAATCTGGCAGCCTACCGACTCGGCCTGGAAGATGTTAAGCAGCTCGCGCGTACTTGCCCAGAGAATCTCGCACTGGGGCTTGGGAGCAGCAAGCTTCACGGCATCCGCAACTACCGGCAGGGGGTCGACGCCAGTGTCGGCGATACGCCCGGCAAAGATGGAGATGATTGACGGCACGTCGGGCGAGACGGCATCGATGAAGTCGGCGATCTGCTCGTTGGTGAAGAGGGTCGTGACATTGATCTTGATGCCGTCATGCGAGAGCTTGCGCACCAGATCCTTAGTGGACTCGCCCTTGGTGTTGAGCGCGGGAATCTTCACGTAGACGTTCTCAGCCCACGTTGCGATTTCACGTGCCTCGGCCTCCATGCCCTCGAAATCATCGGCAAAGACCTCGAACGAGACGGGCAAATCCTTGATCTGGGAGAGAACCTCCTTGGCGAAGGCACGGTAATCCGTGACCCCACCCTTCTTCATGAGTGAGGGGTTGGTCGTGAACCCCTGGACATTCCCCTCACGGTACATGTCGAGCATGCCCTCGATGTCGGCGCCGTCTGCAAATACCTTGATGCTCATTCCTCCGCCCTCCACGAAAGGATTCATAAAGTTCAGATTTATGTTCATAAGTTAATATCTTATGTTCTGAACTTCATTTACATGGAGGTAGTGTACACACGTGGAGACTATGTGGTTGATTTACCTTATGAGATTCTGTGAGCGGCTGATTATCAACCGCGAGCGGCCAATCCCCAACAACTGACGAATAATTCGTATTTCTTTCGTTATCGGAACTCTAAGATGAACGGAAGAGTGCTTTTCGCAAGCATGCACGCCGGTTTTCGAAAGGGATGGCAGCAGGTGTCCTCCGAGGAATCATCTCCCGCAGATCGACAGTCGTTTATTCTCGAGTGGCTTGACAGCAACCCCAGCATCGCGGTCTCTGACGTGCAGAAGAGGTTTGGGGTATCAGACGTAACGGTACGTCACGACCTCATTGCCCTTGAATCCGCCGGGAAGGTTCGACGCGTTCGCGGCGGCGCGGTCTCTCTCGCTCGCACCATGCTCATGAGCTACCCGGAGGAGCGAATCAACTTCAATGTCGCAGCAAAGGATCGAATCGCCCGTGCTGCAGCGGAACTCGTCGAAGATGGAGACGTCATCATTGCCGATATCGGAACCACTGCATACCAGTTTGTGCGTCAACTCGAGGACAAGAAGGGCATCACCATCATCACCGGAGATCTCTCGATTGCGCACTTTGCGAGCTTCAATCTTCCTGGCGCAGAGGTAATGCTCCTTGGAGGCAAGGTACGAAAAGAGCACCTGTATCTTGCCGGTGCCATGACACTCGACGCAATGTCAAAGCTTTATGCCGACAAAGCATTTTTGAGCTGCGACGGTTTCCACCATGATCACGGATTTACGGTCGAGCACGACTTCAGCACGACCATCAAGCGCGCCTATATCGCAAACTCCCGCCAGAGCGTCATGATGATTGACTCGAGCAAGCTTGGGCGAACAAGTTTCTATCGCTTCTCAACCATGGATGACTTTGACTATGTCATCACGGACGAAGACCCTGAAGGCTACCTTGTCAAGTCAGTTGACCGTTCCAAGCACGCACCGCAACTAGTGATCGCGAGCTAACGAGTGCAGCGCGCCGCTTGCAGAAGCGAGCCCTCCGGCGCCGGACGCCGGAGGGCTCGCTTCGAAAATGAGACAAAGGGACTGTCCCTTTGTCTCACTACGCCTTCGCGGGGATAATCTCGATCCACTGGCCCTCGGGGTCGGCGATGAAGTAGAGCCCCATCGCGTGGTTCTCGAAGACGATGCAGTCCATCTCCTCATGCAGACGGTGGAAGGCATCGTAGTCGTCGACCTCAAACGCAATGTGGGTGTCATCGCCGCCATTGGCGTAGGGCTCAGTGCGCCCGCGGTTCCACGTGAGCTCCAGCTGGAACGGCGACGCGTCGTTCTCCATAAACGTGTTGGTCCAGGAGCCGTCCTCGGGGCCCATTTCCCTCACCACGTGAAAGCCAAGCGCCTTCTCGTAAAACGCAATGGTCTTCTCCTTGTCCAGCACATGCGTGCAGCGATGAACGAACTTTGCCTTCATGGTTGCCTCCTTCGAAAAACACGGACGCGAGCGCCGGCCCGCGTCCGCCCACCTGCCATGCGCTCGGTCTAGGATACCAGCGGCAGGCGCCGCGCACGTACGCTATCGGTTGGCGAGCCTCTTGCTGAACGACGTGTCGGAGTGGCGAGCCCACACCACGTAGACAAGCACGCTCAGCACGCAGGCGAGAGACACGATCGACCACATGGCCGAATAGCCCAGACCTGTGATGAGCGAGCCCGCGATGCCGCCGCCCAAGCCATACCCAATGTCGTACCCGCAGAGGAACGTCGAGTTGGCGGAGCCGCGCGTCTCCTCCGTCGAGGTGTGCACGGCCATCGACTGCAGCGACGGCTCGAGTCCGCCAAAGGCGTAGCCCGCAAGCACGGCCGAGAGGATATACGTCATGACGTTGGGGACAAATGCCAGAAGCAGGAACGCCACGAGCATCGCTGCGTTGCAGGAGTAGACAAAGAACGCCTCGCCGCGCTGGTCAACCAGCTTGCCCAGGGTAATGCGCACCAGAAGCAGCATCGCGGACATCACGAGAAAGTAGATCGAGCCCGAGGGCAGCGAGGCCTCGGAGGCAAAGATCGCCACGAAGTTCTCGAGCGCGCCAAAGGTGAACATGAAGATGAGCATGGTCACCGTGGCAGGCAGCGAGTCACGGTTGATGATGGTGCGCAGGTCAAGCTTCTTCTTGGGAACGTCGACCTTGGGCGCGCGCACAAAGGCAAACAGCACAAGACCCAGCCCGGCGATAACGGCAGCCACGGCGTAGAGCACGTTGAAGCCAAAGCCCTCCATGAGCGAGAGTCCCAGCGCCGGCGCAATGGCGGAGGCCAGCGCCGTCGCCATGCCAAAGTAGCCCATGCCCTCGGCAAAGCGCGGACGGCAGATCACGTCGGACGCCACGGTAGCGGTGGTCGAGTTGGAGAACGACAGGCCAACGCCATGCATCATGCGGATGGCAATAGCCACGGACAGCACGGGGACAAACACATAGCCCAGCGGCGCCAGGCCCATGAGGACAAGGCCGGCAACAAGCGCTGCCCTACGAACGCCATTGTCGAGCCACCAGCCCACAAACGGCCTGATAATCACGGCCACAAACGAGAAGGCCGCCGCGCAGATGCCCGCCACGGCCTCGGTACCGCCAAGGCTCTGGATGTAGAACGGAAAGGTCGAGAGACTCATGATGTGGTTGGTAAAGACGCACAGGTTCACCAAGATGATGAGAACCAAATCACGCGTCCACAGCTTGAGCTCGCCCTTGCCCTTTGCGACGGCAGTTGTTGCTTCTGACAAAAAAATCCCTCCTAGACGGGTCGAGAATGACCGTCCAGCGGGATTCGATCATGCATGATGCGCGGAAGCGTCACGGCTGGACGGCGTAGCCATCAATTGGACTTACGCCGTGCGGCAGCTCATTGACGTAGTGCAGTATAGTCGAGAAGCGCGGGAACAGGCGAGAAAGTCGTGCTGCGTTAGTCCTCGCCCGCACCATTGGCCTGGTGCCTCTGCGGCTTGGCGACGTCGATGCTCCCCTCGCCGGGAGACCAGTATCCCAGCTTGACCCCGCGCTGGTAGACGGCGACCGCCTTGGCAAAGTAGCCGCGCGCATTGAGGTGGGTCCAGTCGGACCGCAGCTGCTTTGAGATGCATCCCAGGCGAGCGTCCGCCACGTCCTCCTCGGTGGGCGTAAGACCCGAAATCTCGAGCCCGTGCTTGATGAGAAAGACGCGCATGTTGATGAAGTGGTCGCCAAACGCCTCGCGAAGCGCGGCCTCCCAGTTGGTCTCGCGCGGGGCGTAGTCCTCCGTAAAGGGAACCTGGCTCGTGTCGCCCACCGAGGTGCCCGGGTCGTCGGTATCGCCCAGGATGAGGTAGTCCTCGCAGCCGGAGCGCTCGATCATCGCGCGGTACTGGTCGATAAGAACCTGGTAGTCGTTGTTCCAGCCGCCATTGCTGCCAATCTCAAGCACGAGGATGTCGCCGGTGTGCTGCTCGCCCTCCTCGATGACGTCGGGGTCGATGTGGCTTACGGGCTGATCGTCGGCGTCGTCGGCGTCCGCGGCGTCGGCGTCCGCGTCCGCGTCGTCCGCGACGTTGGCGGCGTCGGCGTCGTCCTCATCCGCGGCGTTGGCGTCGGCGTCGTCCGCATCCGCGACTTCCACGCTCTTCTCGGCCGCCTCAAGCTCCTCCCACGTAAGGCCGCCCTGCATGGCGGCAATCTCCGCTGAGGTGGCCCCGGCAACGCCAAAGTTGTAGGTGTCGAGCCCCGTGAGCTGCGAAAGAACCTGCGGATACGACTGGTAGCTGGTATCGTACAGCTCCCCGTCCGCAAGCGAGACAAGCGCCCCTTCGTCGGTGTCCGCACCCACGCCCTGAGTCATGCTGTCGCCCCAGCAGACAATCTCGCGCGTATCTTCGTCGCTGGTGCCAGGGTAATAGCGCCAATCGAGGCTGGACTCGGCCTGAACGTCCCCGTCCACCGCATCCGACGAGGTTTCGTCGTTCGTGGGGAACTGTCGGCAGCTCGCGAGCGAGGCCGCAAGCACGGCGGCGATAGCGACAATGCCAAGCCTCTTCACAAGCACACCTCCCCCTCGCGAAACCCCTTCGAACGTACAGAAGGATAGCCGCGTGAAAGGGAGGCGTAAGGAATTCCACGTTACATACCCGTAGCTAAAACCGCGTCCTTCGCGGACGCCGCTGCCTCGCTACATCTCGCTGCCGGACTCGGCCTGAAGCGGCGTCGCATCCGAGCCCTTCTCGGCCTTCGCCTCTCCCACATGCGAGAAGCACTTCGCAAACACCAGGCGCGAGACGGGGCCCGCAGCAAAGAGGTTCCACAGGAGCGCCATCGGGAAGTTCTTGATGAGCGTTCCCACCCAGATGGCGGGGAGCTGCACCACGGGCATGCCAGCAAGGATGACATTGAAGAGGATGCTCGCAACCAGGCTCATCGTGGGGCACATGATGAGGACGGTGCAGCAGGAGCGAATGGTGCCCTGGATGAAGGCGCTGTCGCGCTTGGGGTCGGCGAGGCGAGCCGCCAGCGCCGCGCCGCCGCGCGTGCCCCACAGATTCGAGAGTAGGAACACGAAGAGCCACATGTACGAGGCCTCGACCAGGGCGCCCAGGAACACGTCGTTGGTCATGTTGGAGAAGCCGCCGGGCATAGTGGGGATGCCCATCTTCCACGCCACGTTGTAGACCTCCATCCCGTAGGCCATGGTGACGGACATGAGAATCCCAAAGATGACTCCCTGTACCTTGTTCTTTGGCATGCCTTGCTCCTCTCCGCCGCGCTCGTGCCAGGCGCGCGACACAAAAAATGCGTGCGGCCGCCCACCAGGGGCAACCGCACGCTTTGCTAACTACACCTTTTAGCCGCGAGGATGACATTGTGGGGCATCCTGCTCGCGGCGGCTTTGCGCTACACGCATGGAAAACCATAGCACGAGCGTCGCACCGCGCGACAAAATCAACACGTGGTGGCCTGGACGGGCATTCCGGCCCCGCGCGTTCGCAGAGAGTGCTCACTTACGTTCTGAATCGAGATTGTGTGTAAGTCGGTTCCCGCAAGTGCGGCCAAAATGCGACACTTCGGGGCATTCTCTAGAGTCAAGAATGGTTGTCTGCGGTAAAAGAGCGGCTATGTTGGCCCCAAGCGAAAGCACGGAGCTCCCTGCGGCACCTCGCCACAGGAAAATAATCCACTTATGTTGACTTCTGTACGTAATTTGGGCCGAGTTGGTTGCGCGGACGGCATCGAGGGGGGCCGAGTTGCATGCAGACCCCGCGAAACAGTCGCTTCTGGAGGCGCAGGCAAGGAACGGCCCGCATACTACCAAGACAGCAGCTCGTACCCGTCCTCGGTGACCACCAGCTGAACCTCCCACTGCGCGGAATCCGAGCCGTCTGCCGTGCGCACGATCCAGCCGTTGGCCTTGTCGGTCGTGATGTCGGGCGCACCTGCGTTGACCATGGGCTCGATGGTAAAGCACATGCCGGGCACCAGGATGGGGCCAGTACCGCGCTCGGAGACAAAGCTCACGAACGGATCCTCGTGGAACTCGCGACCAATGCCATGGCCACCGTACTCCTCGACCACGGTGTAGCCGGCCTCGCGGCACAGCTCGTTCACCGCCGCACCCACGTCGCCCAGGTGCCCCCAGGGGCGCACGGCTGCAAGGCCCGCCTCGACGGACTTTTTGCAAGTCTCGACCAGGCGTCGGCGCTCGTCAGAGACCTCGCCAATGCAGTACATGCGGCTGGAGTCCGAGAAGTACCCGCCCTTGATGGTGGACATGTCAACGTTGATGATGTCGCCATCCTGAAGGACGTCCTTCTCGTTGGGGAAGCCGTGGCAGATGACGTCGTTGATCGAGGTGCACACGCTGTAGGGATAGCCCTCGAAGTTGAGGTCGGCCGAAACGGCATCGTGCGCCGAAAGGTATTCCTCTACCCACCGGTTGATGTCCATGGTCGAGACACCTGCGGCGATGTGCTCGCCAACGTAGTCGAGGACGCCCATGTTGACGGCGGCCGAGGCCTTGATGCCCTCGATGTCAGCGGCGGTCTTGAGGAGCGAGCGGGGCAAAACCTCCTCGCCGTCGAGGTACAGGCGCTCCATACGCTCGTCGGACGGACCGTGGCACTTCTTGTACTTGCGACCGCTCCCGCACCAGCAGGGGTCATTGCGCCCAGGAACGGGCAGCTTGTCAAACATGGCGTCTCCCATCGGGTCGAACTTGATTCGCATTTCAACGATACCCTCGGTAGAGGTGCGCCGACACCAGGATTGCAAGTTAGATGAATCTAATCACAGCAGTTGGCTTGTACGGATGCTTTGTAGGGGGTTCGTAACGGAGCCTTCTGCACGCACCCCTGCCCAAAATTTGCGGTTGGCGGCCCAAATCCGGGGTTCCGCTTAGTATCACTTTGAAGGTGCCATTTCGCTACCTGCGACTCCGCAAAAAGTTAGAGGCTTCGTACTCGGCGATTCGCCCAAAATGGGCCGTCAACCGCAAATTTTGGGCAGCGCGTCCCCCGTTCGGCCGTTTTTCGTACCGCACGGGCGATTAGCAATGACCTGAAGCGGGTTTGTAGGGATCCAGAACCCGCTCTATGATATGAAGCTGGCTTTAGGTTCATAAATTGGAGGCGCCGCATGTACACAATCGGCCAGGTGTCGCAGATGTTCAACCTCCCCATCTCGACGCTGCGCTACTACGACAAGATGGGGCTTCTTCCCGGGCTCGCACGCACGTCGGGAATTCGTCGCTTTGACGATGATCAGCTGGAAGCACTGCGCGTAATCGAGTGTCTTAAGCAATCTGGACTAGAGATTCGTGACATCAAAAAGTTCATGGACTGGTGCCAAGAGGGTCCCAGCACGTATGCCGAGCGCCTGGAACTCTTCCGAGAGCAGCTCCACGGCGTCGACGAAAAGATCGCCGAGCTGGAACGCACGCGCGCAATGCTCAGCTGGAAGTGCTGGTACTACAACCATGCATGCGAGCAGGGCAACGAGGATTTTGCAGCCAACCTGCCCGAGGACCTCCCCCAAGACGGCCGCCGCCTATGGGATGCAGCTCACGACGAGACGAGCGGGACAGCATAGCCGCAGCAATTCAACGTGCACGCTTCGAGGGGAAACGCGCTGAAGCGGCACGGCGATGTCCTTGCGTGGTAACCTGCCGTATCGTTATTACCAGCGATAACCCCGCATTCCGAAGCTCTACGCTTCAACACAGGAGGAACTATGGAACTCACCGGCCGTCAGATCCGCCAGCTCCGCAGCATGGCCAACCGACTCGAGGCGACCATCGGCGTTGGCAAGGCCGGCATCACGGACGCCGTTGTGCGCCAGACCGACTCCGCTCTTGAGGCAAACGAGCTGGTCAAGTGCTCGGTTCAGGGCACTTCGGGCATGGATACCCGCGAGGCGGCAACCGCGCTCGCCCGCCCCACGCACGCCCAGGTGGTCCAGGTAATCGGCCACAAGTTCGTGCTCTATCGCACCTCTCAGCGCGAGGACATCGAGCACATCCAGCTGGTGTAGGAGCAAGAGCGGCCATCGACGCGGCCTCTCGCAGGCCTACATCGTGTACGCAGCCACAACCTCGCCGTAGTAGGCGATGTGCATGTCGCGGTTGGAATCGCAGTTGGTACTCGGCACGTCCTCTGGATAGAAGCGCGCGAGGATGTCCGCCGGCAGGGCGTTGCGGTCCTGGAGCTGGCGATGCACGACACGGCACTCAAGGGTAAGGGCGGTCTCCGCAATCGCTGGCACGGACACAACCTGGGGCTCCACCGTGTGCAGCCCCAGCTCGGCAATCTTATCGATGTCGCGACCAGTAATGCTTCCAGCGCGGGCAAGAATCCTACGGTCAAAGCCCTCTCCCGGCACGCCAATGGTGAACTCGCCCGTCTCGTCCAGCAGCGTACGGGTAAAGCGGCCCTCGCGCACAAAGGTGACAAACACCGGACGCGCCCACTCCACGCCCAGCGTACCCCACGAGATGGTCATGGTATTGACCTTCCCGTGTGCCGCGCTGGTGAGCAGCACGCCCCTGTTGACGGCAGGCAGGATTTCGCCTGCGTGCTCTAGCACATCGATCTTCTCGCCCATCAGATCACTCCCCTTTGGTAGGTCCCGCGGCAAGGCGCCTGGGGACAGATTGGAACTGCCACGGTTATACCCCGGCGCCGCGCCTTGGCTCCTTGCAACAGCGCAGGCTACAGTGCATATTTGGAGGCAAGCGCCGCCCGGCCTTCGATGCACCAATACCGGAGCAGCATCCCCGCCCCCGACGGCAAAGACGAGAGGAACGCGCAGCAATGACGTCGAGGCAGACCATCCGCCACAGGCTCCTAGTCTCCAACGTGATCATGGTCGTGGTGCCAGTTGTTGTGACGGCACTCGTTGGCGTGGCGTGTCTCGTCGTGATGCTCAACACTGCCAGCCACAAGGGCCTGGGGCTCGACAGCGAAAGCGACTTCTACTGGGCCGCCACCACGGCGGCGGAGCTTGTCGAGAACACCGTGGGCGACACCTTGCCGGCGTCAGCCTCGTTTGACGGCGTCACCTCCCTCCTCCAGGGGCAGGGCCTTGACCTCGCCGTCATTGAGGACGGACGCACGGTCTTCTCCACCAGCGGCGTCACGGGAGCGGATCTCTCGCTCGCGCTTGCCGCCAGCGCCACGGGCGAGAGCCCCATCACGATGCGCTCGGGCGAGCGCATGGCGTTCCTCAAGGAAGAGGCCTCCGGTGACGACACGGCGAGCTACCATGTCGCCGTGTTTGGCTCGCTCACCGAGGTCGCAGACGGCACTATCAAGCACATGGCCGCAGCCAGCGCCTTCATCCTGGCGCTCACCGCCGCAGTCTCGGTCCTTCTCGTGAATCGCTTCTGCCACCGCTACGTGTTCGACCGCATCGAGTGGTCGCTTGGGCACCTTGAGGAAGGCGTCCGGCAGCTCTCCGCCGGCAACCTCTCCTACCGCATTCGCTACGAACGCGACGACGAGTTCCGACCCATTGCGGACTCGTTCGACCGCATGGCCGCCCAGCTCCAGGCATCCGAGGAGCGACAGCAGCGCGACCAGCGGAGCCGCCAGGAGCTCATCGCGTGCATATCGCACGACCTGCGCTCCCCGCTCACCTCAATCCGCGGCTACGCCGAGGGGCTGATGGACGGCATTACCACGACGCCCCAGATGCGCGAACGCTACGCCACGCGCATTGCCGCCAAGGCCGAGGAAATGGACGGCCTGGTATCCGAGCTGTTCACGTTCTCCAAGCTTGACCTTGGGGACTTTCCGCACGAGGAGCACCCCGTGCGTGTGGACACGTTCCTGCAAGGCGTCCTAAGCGACCTTGCGCCAGAGCTTGAGCGCACGGGCAACACGTTCTCCCAGGTGGACCTGACCCCCGCAACGGTGCTCGCAGACGAGCGTCTCCTGCGGCAGGCGCTGTCAAACGTGCTGCTCAACGTTTCGCGCCACGCACCTGGCGCTGCAGTCTTGGTCCGCACGGACACCACCACGAAGGGAAGCCGTGTGCGGGTTGTCATAGCCGACAACGGCCCCGGCGTGCCCGCGGAGGCACTCGGACGCATCTTTGACGTGTTCTACCGCACCGACCCGTCGCGCACGGCAGCGTCCGGTGGCAGCGGCCTTGGCCTGGCCATTGTCCAGCGCGCCATGCGGGCGATGGGCGGAGATGCCACGGCAGAGAACGTCGTGCCGCACGGGCTGCGCATAACTCTCACGCTGCGTGCGACTGACGCGCCCGCCATGAGGTCCGGCACGGAGGAGGCTCCTGCATGAGCAAGATCTTGATTGTTGAGGACGACAAGGACATCGCCGAACTCGAGCGTGACTACCTCGAAGCAAGCGGCTTTGACACCGCGATTGCCCCAGACGGCCGCCGAGGCCTCTCGCTTGCATGTGGCGGTGGCTTTGACCTGGTCATACTCGACCTCATGCTGCCTGGCGAGGACGGTCTTTCCGTGTGTCGGTCAATCCGCGAGCGCTCTGGCGTCCCCATCATCATGGTGACCGCGCGCAGCGAGGACATCGACGTGATTCGCGGCCTTGGAACCGGCGCCAACGACTACGTGACCAAGCCCTTCTCGCCAAGCGTGCTCGTGGCGCGCGTGAAGGCGTGCCTCGCCAGCACCGAGCGCGCGATAGGCGCGGCCGTGGCAACCGCCAACGCAAACGAACCCCAGGCAGACGACATTGTGTTTGGCGATGTGTGCATCTGCCCGGCTTCGCACGCCGTGCGCGTGGCGGACAGCGAGGTTGCGCTCACCAACCGCGAGTACGAGCTGCTGCTGTTCCTCGCACAGAGGCCGGACACCGTATTTAGCCGGCAGGCCATCTACCAGCGCGTATGGGGCGAGGACGCCGTGGGCGATGGTTCTACGGTCACGGTCCACGTGAACAGGCTGCGCGAGAAGCTCGAGCGCGACCCGGCGAACCCGACGCTCATCCAAACCGTGCGCGGCGCTGGCTACATCCTGCACTCTAATGCCAACGCGTAGACCGCCTCCGCGTTTAGCCAGCGTTTATCTTGGCGTGCCGGGGCGTTTAGCCCGCTTCCTTAGCATGTGTCACCGCCAATACGCCACGAGGTGCCGTCGCGGCACTACGCTAAGGAGCGACCATGCAAGGCTTCGTCCTGTCTTTTGTCGCGCAGTACGGCTACCTTGCCCTCTCTGCGCTCATCTTTCTCGAGAATGTCTTCCCGCCCATACCCAGCGAGGCTATCCTGCCAGCGGCCGGCTTCATGTCGAGCATCGGGTCGCTCTGGCTTCCTGCGACCATACTCGCGGCGACCATTGGCTCGCTCCTGGGGGCATACGTCCTGTACGGCATTGGTCGAGTCCTTAGCCAGGAGCGCCTTGAGCGCCTCATGGGCACCAAACCCCTGCGCATGCTTGGCTTTGAGCCCGCAGACGTATCGAGCGCCATTGGGTGGTTCAGGAAGCACGGGCAGGCAAGCGTGCTGGTATGCCGCTGCATTCCCGTGGTGCGCAGCCTCATCTCAATTCCCGCCGGCACCTCCGGCATGGGCGTTGCGCGCTTCTCGGCCTACACCTTCCTAGGCTCGCTTTCATGGAACACCGTGCTCTGCACGCTTGGGTACGCCGCAGGGTCGGCCTGGGAGAGCGCCTCGGCCAACGCCACGCAGGCCATCGACGTGATGACCCTCGTCGTGATTGGAGTCATTGCCGTTGCGCTGGCGTTCTTGGTGGCAAAGCGCGCGGTTCCCGCAATAAGGAACGCCGTGCGCTCCGAGGGTGCCGAGTAGGGCGAGAAGGCCGAGACGAGACTACTCGCCGGCACCGCAACCAGATCTCTCGGCATCCATTCTCGCACGGAGATCGGCAAGGTGACCAAGGATGTCTTGGGCGCAGACCTCGTATCCGTCCTTGGGTCCACCCATTGGGTCGACAAGCCCCCAGTCCTCACGGTGCACACACGGAAGCGAGGGACACGCGACGCCGCAGCCCATGGTCACCAGCCAGTCAACGCGAGGGGGCAGCTCCGCGAGGGTTTTGGGGCGCAGGGAGTCGATGACCTGCGCCGCGACCCCACGACGAGAGAGCTCCTCCAGAGCGCCCGCGTCAACGCGCTCCGCCGGGCTGGTTCCCGCCGAGAGGAACGTGGCCGTCCCGGGCATAAGGGTCTGGGCCAGCGCCTGCGCCATCTGGCTGCGACAGGCGTTGTGCGTGCAGACAAAGGCGACAACTGGGGTGTCCATCATGCGGGCTCCTTCTCAGCGCCGCAGCCTGCCATGGACAGTGTGCCTTCTACACGGTTGTCCCGGTGGGAGGCGCAGCGGCTTGACGAGGTGCCGCATGAGATTGCAGACGTTTCTCTCGCCATTGTCTTGTCCCTTCGTCCAAAGTCCTCATGGCCGAGACGCCGATTGAGCCATAGTGGCAGGCATCGATGCATCGCCGGCGGATAGCCCACGCTACCACGAGCACAGCGGTCCCATGCGAGCCGGGCCCGCAGCGCCAGCGTCACGCGTAGCGGCGGGCGATGGAAAGCGCGAGGCCCACGTAGCTCTCGCCAAAGAGCACGCAATGCAGAAGCACCGGAACCAGCTGGTGTATGCCCACGCGATCACGCCATCCGTCTGCCAGCGGCGACACCTCGTTGTAGGCGGCGAGAAGGTCGTCCAGGTACACACAGCCAAAGAGCTGGAGCATGGCGAGGTCGGTCTCGGCGTGGCCGCCCGACGCCATGGGGTCGATAAGCGCGGCGCCAGTGGCGGCGGCACGGGAGCCTTCGGCGGCCCAGAGGAGATTGCCGGCCCAGAGGTCACCGTGAATGCGCGAGCAGCGATGCCCTTTGCTATGGACAAGCGACGGTTCCGGAGAGTCGAAGTCCCCTGCCGCCATGCGATCGGCCACGTGGGTAAGAAGACGTGCCTCCGAAGCGTCTACCAGGCCGTCATTGCGAATCGTGCGCAGGTGAGGCATCACGCGCGACGTGGCGCACACGGCGCCCCAGCCCTTGGTGGCTTCAGTTGGCTCGGCAGGCACCACGGGCGTGAGGGAGCGGCCAATTGCGTAGCCGTCGCCATTCCAGTCCGGCGGCGGGCACCCATACCACGACGCTCCGGCAGCATGCGTGCGTGCGAGAGCGGCACCGGCGAGACGGGCCTTCTCGCGCGTGGGTGCGCCCTCCTCGATGCGCTCCTCAAGCAGGCGATGAGCGCCTGCCTCCACAACGCGCGAGCACACAAGGCCGCCGTCCTTCTCAGCCTCGCCAAGCCAGCGCAGGCCGGCCGCCTCGCCCGTAAGGTCTGCCCGCGGGTTCTCGTCTCTCTTCTCAAAGGTATCGAACGTCCGAACCGCCCCCAGCACCGTACGCATCTCCACGCGCTTCTAGCAAGCATCATAGTGCGGGTTAAGCGTCCGGGATTCTCGCCTTTGCCTTCCCGCGAGTGGGTCCCGACGGGATTGCGGAAATCGCTACTGTGGCGCCGCCCCGGCGCCACGGGGCCAGTTCCAGCAGCAACTCCGTACGAAACCGTCGCTGCGGCGCCAACCGCGGCGCAACAACGCCGCCTCCCCCGCCGCCGACACCCAACAAAACCTATGAAGAGTTTGTCCGCGTCGCAAGCCGCGCCCCCTTGGCAGGGCGCGAGACATGCTAGGGTTTTGGGGACACAACTCATTGCAGGTATCCTTGGAAACGCACACCCTCCCGGTGATAACGAACAACACTGCATCAACCCGGGAGGTTTACATGCCGAAAAACCGCATCCAGACTGCTATCTTCACCCTCATGATGGTTCTTGTCATGGTGTATGGGATGATCTGCTACAACATCACGCTCGAGGTCGGCGGCCTATCCAACTTCGTCTTTGTCGAGGCCCTGCCCGAGCTTGCCTTTATGGGACCAATCGCATTTCTTCTCGACATGCTCGTGGTCTCCCCCATTGCGTCACGTCATGCGGCAAAGCTAGTTGGCCCGCGTCCCCAGACGCCCTTTGCGATGGTCGCCGCGATCTCCGCGCTCAGCGTCCAGCTTATGTGCCCGCTCATGAGCCTCGCTGCCACGCTGATCATCAAGCGCCCGGCCAACGTCAACATTCTCGCGACGTGGATCCAGACTACCATCCTCAACCTGCCCATGGCGTTCTTCTGGCAGTTCTTTGTCGCGGGGCCAATCGTGCGCGGGGTCTTTGGCGCCCTGTTTGGCGAGAAGCGCGAGGCCGCAGGCAATGCCGCGGAACAGGCGGCACGATAGCCCTCTTGCCGCAGACGCAAGCAGGTCCTCGCTGAGAAACACCGCAAAGCTCCAGGCATCACCCAGTGGCGCCGCCGGCCCTAGCCGACGGCGCCACATGTCAACGCTTTACTGCTCGTCCTCGATTGCGGAGATCTTCGCAATACGACGGACGTGGCGCTCATCGCCGCTGAACGGCGTATCGAGGAACGTGTCCACAATCTTGAGCGCAAGGCCAGGGCCGGTCACGCGCGCGCCCATCGTGAGGATGTTGGCGTCATTGTGCTGGCGCGTGGCCTCCGCCGAGAAGCAATCGCCGCACAGCGCCGCGCGGATGCCCTTGAACTTGTTGGCAACGATGGAGACGCCAATGCCGGTACCGCAGATGATGATGCCGCGGTCGCATTCGCCGCTCTGAACCGCGCGCGCAACCTTGGCGGCATAGTCCGGGTAGTCAACGGATTCGGTGCTGTAGGTGCCAAAGTCCTTGTACTGAAAACCAAGCTTGTCCAGGTGCGCCTTAACCTCCTGGAGGAGCTCGAAACCACCGTGGTCACAGCCCAAAGCAATCATGTCTCATCCTTCCCTCGTTGTTGGGGCCAGCCGACGGGAAGCGTCGGCCAGGCGACATCTCATAGTACGACTGGAAACCAGGGGATACCGCTCCAAACGTACGCCGCCACGGTAATGCCCCACATGTTCGCCGCTCCGCAAAGCCTGCCGCAGCAATTCTCATACAAATGCTCTTGACCTAAAGTCAGGTTTAGATAGTACAACAGCAACCGAGAAGGGAATCCATCCAGGAAAGCCCACGGCGAGAGGAGCACCATGCTCGGCAACTTTACCTACTACAACCCGGTCCGCGTCCACTTTGGGCCAGATTCCCTCGACCAGCTCGGGGAGGAGCTCAAAGGCTTTGGCCCCAACGTCATGCTCACCTACGGCGGCGGGTCCATCAAGCGATCCGGCCTCTACGACAAGGTCGTCGCCATTCTCACCGCCGCGGGAAAGAACGTGTTCGAGGACCCGGGCGTCATGAGCAACCCCACCGTCGAGAAGCTCAACGAAGGCCGCAGGATTGCGCGCGAGAACAACGTGGACCTCGTCCTCGCGGTGGGTGGCGGCTCGGTCATCGACTACGCGAAGGGCGTCTCGGTGAGCGCCTGGTACGACGGCGACGCGTGGGAGAAGTTCTACCTCAAGATGGAGAGCCCCGACGGCAGGATCATCCCCGTTGGTGACGTGCTCACCATGAGCGGCACCGGCTCGGAGATGAACGCCGGCTCCGTCATCACCAACCACGAGCAGGGCCTCAAGATCGGTCACGTCTTTGGCCCCGAGGTGATGCCCAAGTTTGCCATTGTGAACCCTGAGCTCACCTTCACGGTTCCGGACTACCAGATGCGCGCCGGCATCTACGACGCCTTCAACCACATCTGCGAGCAGTACTTCTCCGGCACCGATGACAACACCTCCGACTACATGGCCGAGGGCCTCATGCGCAGCCTCGTCCACGCAAGCCGCATCGCCGTGAAGGACCCCACCAACTACGAGGCGCGCTCCAACATTTCCTGGGTCTGTACCTGGGCGCTCAACACGGCCATCGCCTGCGGCAAGGCAACCGACTGGGAGGTCCACATGATTGGGCAGGCCGTGGGCGCCCTCACCAATGCCACGCACGGCATGACGCTCTCTGCTGTGAGCCTGCCCTACTACCGCCTGGTCATGCCCTATGGCGTTGAGAAGTTCGCACGCTTCGCGCGCGTGGTGTGGGACGTGGACGATTCCGGCAAGTCCGAGCTCGAGGTGGCCCAGGCCGGCCTCGAGGCCATGAGCGCGTGGATGGACGAGATTGGCGTGGTCAAGCACCTGAGCGAGCTCGGCTTCACCGAGGACATGGTCGACGATGCCGTGAAGGGCACCTTCATCCTCACCGGCGGCTACCATCCCCTGACCCCGGACGAGGTCGCGCAGATCCTCCGCGAGAGCATGTAGCAGGGCCACGCAGTCGTGTCTGGCGCCAACCTCGCCACGGTTGTCGAGCAGCACCGCTAGATGCGAAGCCACTCCTGCACAAGCTTGTGCAGCTTGCGGTAAGAGACGAGGCTGCCACCCGCAGGGTGCAGCTCCTCGTCACCCGCATAGACCACGTAGCAGTCCTTCTCGTCTAGGCCCAGTTCGGAGGGGGCAACCTGCCTGAGCATGTCAAAAAAGCGTGACTTATACGTGGCAGATGACTTGATCTCTATAGCTTTCGCAGGCCGCAGCCCCCTCCTAACCACAAGGTCTATCTCGCGCTTCCGAGTGTCCCTCCAATACGAGAGCTCGGGCTTGGACCCCAGCGCATAACCGGCTTTCAGAACCTCGGCAACGACAGCGGTCTCGAACAGCGCGCCCCTGAACTCGCTGAGGAGTAGCTCGTCAGCCGAGCGAATTCCCATGAGGTACGCAGCAAGGCCCGTGTCCAGAAAGTAGAGCTTCGGGGCCTTGGTAAGACTCTTGCTCCTGTTGCTGAAGAGGGGCTCAAGCAGGTAGACGATTCCGCTGGCCTCAAGCACTGACAGCCATTCACGAACGGTGTTCGTCGCAATGCCACAGTCGGATGCCAGGCTGCTTATATTCAGCTGCTGCCCAGTGCGCAATGCACAAAGCTGCAAGAACGTCGTGAACTCCCGCACCTTGCGAACGCCAAGTTCCCTGCGGACGTCACGTTCAACATAGGTCTGGACATAGTTGGAAAAGAACGTCTCCGGCGGAATCGAGGCCGAGTGCAGCCGTGGGTACCCACCAAAGAAAAGCCAGTCCTCTGCGTCATTGGGTCCCAAACCGGCGTCCTCGAGCTCCTGGAGCGAGAGCGGCAAAAGGTACAGGAGGGCAACCCGCCCCGCAAGCGACTGGTTGATTGCATCCATCAGCAGGAAGTTCTGCGAGCCCGTGAGCACAAAGCGACCTGTCTGATCGCTCGCGTCCACGACCTTCTGCAGGTACTGAAAGAGCTCGGGAGCCCTCTGTGCCTCGTCGAATATCACGTTCGAACCATAGGCTCGCAGAAAGGTGCGGGGGTCGTCCTCAAATGCGCCAAGAGTATCCGGATCTTCCAGACTCACATACGCATAGTCGGGAAACGTCTCCCGCGCAAGCGTGGTCTTGCCACTCTGACGTGGGCCCGTAACGGAAAGTACGGGATACATGTGCGAAAGCCTCAGCAATTCGGATTTCATCTCTCGCGGAATGATCATGTGGCCCTCCGTTGAAGTGCAGCATCTCTCCCTACTGATAGATTTTACCTAAATCTACTGAACGATACTATCAAATACTATTGAACGATTTTTTCATGCTCTACTAAACGATTTTCTCCACTGCTAATGATTGATTTCCACCAGGGCCGCACGCGCCAAGGCAGAGGCCTTGCGCGCGTTGCTAGCCCAGCTGGTCGTACTCCTGGTCGCTCACGGGCTCCAGCCACTCGGCGCATGCGCCCTCGGCGGGCACGGCCAGCGCGATGTGCTGGAACCACGAGTCCGCCGCGGCACCGTGCCAGTGCTTGACCTCGGGCTGGATGCTCACCACGTCGCCCGGCTTCAGCTCCTGCGCGGGCTTACCCCACTCCTGGTACCAGCCGCGGCCGGCAATACAGATGAGCACCTGGCCGCCCTTGTGGTGGATGTGCCAGTTGTTGCGGCAGCCCGGCTCGAAGGTGACGTTGGCGGCGCCCAGCTGCGGGTCGCCCAGCGGGGCCAGCCAGCTGTTACCGACGAAGTACTGGGCGTAGGCGGTGTTGGGCTCGCCCTTGGGGAACTCCCTTGAGAGGCCCGACGGGTCGGCAACGCGCACGTCATCCTGAGCCACGGGCTCGTCGTCCTTCCAGACCTCCTTGGCCAGGTTGAAGGCAGCCCAGCCCTTTGGCCAACCGGCATACATGGTTGCATGTGTGATGATGGCTGCCGCCTCGGGGCGCGTGACGCCGTTGTTGCGCGCGTTCTCTAGGTGGTAGCGCAGCGAGCTGTCGGTAATGCCCTGGCTCATGAGGGCCACAATGGTGACGATGCACTTGGTCTTGGCAGAGATTGCCTCCTGGTCCCACACCTCGCCAAAGAGCACATCGTCGTTGAGGTGCGCGAACATGGGGGCGAACTCGCTCAGCGCGTCCCTGCCTGCCGTCTGCTTCATGTCAGTTCCTCCTCATACCAGGGCTGCCACGCGGCCAGCCCAATCCGAAACCTTGCGCGGGTCCGTCACCATGCGCGCCCCGCCGTCCGAGGCAAACGTCACCGTGAGCGGCTCGGCAATCCGCGCGCCCTCGGCCAGCCCCGCGATGTCATCCAGCGTGGAGCCCGCCCATCCGGCGCAGGTCGAGAAGGGCACAACGACCTTGCCGTTCCACTTCCGCGAGTTCAACAGCGTGCGAACTGCAGGCGCCCGTGTTGCCGTTTGACCAGCTGTAGTACAGGACCAGGACTCGTCCCATGGGCACCTCCACTGTGGTTGCGTCGTAGGGCACACGGCCCTCCTTACCACGCACTACGCTACCGAGCTGCTCTTGAAATGTGAAATGCCTATGCGTATAAGTTTGGAATACGTAATTTACATTTCCACAAGAGCGAAGTGTTGCCATGGAGCTACGAACCCTGAAATACTTCCTCGCCGTCGCGCGCGAGCAGAACATGACCGAGGCCGCCAACGTCCTGCACGTGACGCAGCCCACGCTGTCACGTCAGATGGCCGACCTGGAGCGCGAGCTGGGGTGCGCCCTCTTTGTGCGCACGAACCGCGCGACCATGCTGACTGCGGACGGCATGCGCCTGCGCCAGCGCGCCGAGGAGATCCTGCAGCTGGTGCAGCAGACCGAGGACGAGATGGGCACCAAGCGCGAAGTCGCAGGCGTCGTGCGCATCGGCGCGGGCGAGACCCAGGCCATGCGCGTTCTGACCGATGCCTTTGCCGAGCTGCGTCGCAACCACCCGCGCGTGACCTGCCAGCTCTACACCGGCAACGCCGACGCCGTGGAGGAGCGCCTGGAGCGCGGCCTTGTGGACTTTGCCCTGATGATCGAACCCGTAAACGTGGAGAAGTACGACCACCTAGAGCTGCCGGCGCGCGACACCGTGGGGGTCGTGGTGGGAACGCACAGCCCCTGGGGCATGCTGGACGCGGTGACGCCGCAGACTCTGGTACAGATGCCACTTCTCGTAAGCTCGCGCACCACGCACCAAACGTTTGATCTTGCAACCTGGTCAAACGGCCTCGTAAAACCGGGACAGCTGAACGTCGTGGGCACCTTCGACCTGATAGGAAACGCCGCGCTCCTGGCAGAGGCGGGCACCGCATGCGTGCTGGGCATCGACCACCTGCCGGAGCTGCAGACCAGCAGACTGCGCTTCCTGCCGCTGGAGCCTGCCCTCACCACCGGCTCTGTGGTTGCGTGGAAGAGGCACAGGATCTTCTCGCCTGCGTGCGAGGCGTTTCTGGAGCAGCTGCGGGCAACGCTGGGACAGTGACCGCATAACACGGCTGTTGACGAACCCAATTGGTGTCGCAACAATGAGCACGGAAAACAAGCTCGGAAAGGAGCCAACTATGGCGACGCAGATTCAAGCGCTCACGATTGCGGGTAACGCGGCGGAGGGGATTGTCGTGCCAGCACTCGCAGGAGAGGGACACGCCTCCCTCATCGTGATTCGCTTGAAGCGAGGCTTCCTGATGTGCGGGTACCTTAGCCTCGAGAAGGCGGAGCAGCTCGGCGATGCGGCAGTACGCGTTGCCGGCGCAGGCATCGACGAGGTCCTTGCCAACCCCATCACCGGCATGACGAAAAAGGCACAGGAACTCGGCATCGCCGACGGCATGACCGGTGCCGAAGCGGCCGCCATCCTTAACCGCTAGGTCTCAGGCCTTCCGTGACAAGAATCTACATCGACGCCGACGCGTGTCCTGTAATTCGCGAGGCCCTTGCCTGCGCACGCGCGCGAAACATCCCCTGCGTCATCGCCGGAAACAGCACCCAGAATCTAGAGCGGCGGCTGAGGGCACATGACCCACGCAGTCCTAAGGACCCGCGCCATCCCGACCGCGGCTTCTGGGTCGAAATCCTACAGGTTGGCGTCGGAGCCGATTCTGCAGACTTCGCAATCGCGTCCGCCGTCACGCCAGCGGATGTGGTCGTGACGCAGGATATCGGACTGGCCGATATCGTCTTGGGCAGAGGAGCCCGTGCCATCGGGGTGCGAGGGCGCGTCTACAACCCGCTTACGATTGACTCTGCGATGTTCATCAGGCACGAGGAGAAGAAGCTCCGACGCGCCGGCGGTAGGACATCAGGACCCGCAGCGTTCACGGAAGAGGATCGCGATCGTTTCAGGCGGAACCTTGCCAGCCTCGTGACGCAGGCGTTGGAAGGAACGGGGGCCTCGGGACCACAGGCGGAGTTACCCCAATGATGCTAATGAAACTCTTCGAACTCGTGAGGCCGTTCCCAGGGCCTCATAGTGGCATCCTGGTAAGATCCCTGCTGCCAAAAAGGAAGCGGCGAACCTCCATCACGTTGTCCGTAACAACGTAAAACACCATATAGTTCCCAACTGGGAACCAGTAATATGCCTGCCTCCCGTCCGACCGACGGTACACGGTTCCAAAGGTAGGTCGCTTGGCGTGCTCCAGGATTGCCCGCTCAGTTTGGTCCAACAGGTTCTCCGCAGCTGCTGGGTTTTTCAACTGGGTCGCGATATACGAAACAGCCGAGTTGAGGTCGTCCCAGAAAAGGGGCAGGTATCTCAGCTCATAGCTCTTTTCGACCCCGTCAGGCCCGCTTGGCATTTAGCCCCTTCCGAATCGAGTCGAAAACCTCCTCGTGCGTATAACGCAGCGACGTCGTCGAAGCCTGCACATCAGCCTCGTCAAGAGCAGCATCCACCGACCCGTTGATCCGATCAAACTGTTCTATTGACATGACCACCATCGAGCCATAGCCATTCTTCGTGAGAAAGACGGGGCCATGTTCCTCGACGTCCTTCTCGACGTCTGAGTAATGATTGCGCAGGTCAGAGACTGGCCGGATGTTCATGAGCACCTCCTGACATATCGTAATCTTATCGATATTTTATCATTTACATTCCGCTACCAGGCAGTGCAACAAGAAATGACCTGGAGACCCTAGCCCAGCCGCTCACGCAAGGCGGCAAGGGCCTCTGCGGCGTCGCAGTCCAGGATGACGCTCTGCCGCTCCAGCTGCGAGGGGGCGAGCACCTCTCCCCTGTTGAGCTGCACGTAGGTGGCGTGGCGGTTCTGGGCCGCCATGCGCCAGAACGGGTACTTGATGATGCCCGGCGTGTTGCCGCCCACGCCAACCTCCAGAAGCACGATACGATCGCGTCGATGCTCGCGCAGGAAGTCGTCGTAGCGCTTTGCCGCCGCATGCCAGCCCTCGTCCTCCACAAACGTGTCGTCGCAGCGCAGGTTGAGGGACATGGGTGCACCGCAGCGCGGGCAATGCGGCACCAGTTCGCTGGGAACGCGCAGGTTGCTCTGCCGCTCTGCCATCTGGCGAACCAGCTCCTCGTTGTCGTAGGTCTCCTGGTGGCAGGGCGTGGAGCACTGCAGCAGGCCGTAGTCCCCCTGCGTGTAGAACAGCCGGTCGCGGTCGATGCCCGCGCGCTGGAACTGGTGGTCCACGTTGGTGGTCAGCACGAAGTACTCGCGCCCGCGCAGCATGTTGAGCAGGTCAAGGTAGGGCTGGCCCACAGGGCAGTCGTAGCGGTTGAGCAGAATCGAGCGGCTCCACCATGCCCAGAGCGACTCCTCGTCCGGAAAGGGATAGAACCCGCCGGAGTACATGTCCGTTATGCCATATGCGTCACGGAAGTCCGCGAAGTTGTCGTCAAAGCGCTTTCCCGCGTACGCGAAGCCCGCAGCGGTCGAGAGGCCCGCACCCGCGCCCACCAAGATGGCGTCGGCATCGCGCACCGCGTCCGCAATCCTATCCACGCACCCCGAGAAGCTCCCGGTAGATGTCGTAATCCACTGGCTTGAAAACATCAAAGATCACCTTCATCTTGCTGTTGGTCTGATTCTTCCAGTCGCGCACCGTGGCCACCGCCACCTGCGCGGCCTCGCGGTTGGGGTAGCCAAACTCTCCCGTCGATATGCAGCAGAACGCCAGGCTGGCGAGCCCCTGCTCGTGCGCCAGCTCCAGGCAGGACGTGTAGCAGCTCTCCAGCAGCGCACGGTCATGCGGCGAGGGAATGGCGCCGCCCACGATGGGACCCACCGTATGCAGCACGTGCGCAGCGGGAAGGTTGTAGCCGGGCGTTATCTTTGCTCGACCCGTGGGCTCCTCGTGTCCCTGCGCATCCATCTGGCGCGCGCACTCCAGCCGCATCTGGATACCCGCGTACGTCTGTATGGCGTTGTCGATGCAGCGGTGGTTGGGCACGAAGCAGCCCAGCATCTGGCTGTTGGCCGCGTTGACGATGCCGTCCGCCGCAAGCCGGGTGATGTCCCCGCGCCACACGGCGATGCCCTCGGGCGAGAAGGACATGCCATTCTCGCCCACGGCGCCGCCGCGCTCGGCCAGGCGCCCACGCAGGTACGCATCCTGCACGCGCAGCAGCTCGGGCTCGGCCGGCACGGGCGGCCGCACGTTCATGAGGGCCCTCAGCAGCAGCCGCTGGCCTTCCGCGTCTTCGGGCATCGCGGGGACGTCTGCACCCCAGCTTTTCCGCTCTTTGCAGAGCGCACGGATGAGCCAGACCCTGCGCTCGTCCTGCGTCATGTCCTTCTCCTCCATGTTGTGTCCCTTCCTCCCTCGCGGGCGAGACCGCTCGTATGGGACGTTCGTGTTTGCCGGGGCAATAGTAGCAAACATGTCAAGTTTTTCTTGACACGTTACGTGTCACAACATATATTACATGTAAGCCACAAGAGAGGAACCCACATGAATGCACAGGACTGTCTGCAGACGCTTCGCGAGATCAAAGACGTATCGTTTGCCACGGTGGACCAGGAGGGCCACCCCCAGATCCGCATCATCGACGTGATGCTCGTGGACGAGGGCGCGCTGTACTTCTGCACCTCGCGTGGGAAGGACTTCCACGGGCAGCTCATGCGCGATCCCCACGTGGCCATCGTGGGCATGACGCGCGACTTCAAGATGGTGCGCCTTGGCGGAGAAGTGCGCTTCATCACCGATGACCCCCACGCTTGGATTGACCGCATCTTTGAGCAGAACCCGTCGATGAACGACGTGTACCCCGGACAGTCGCGCTACGTGCTGGACCCGTTCGTGATCGACAACGGCTGCGTCGAGATCTTCGACCTGGGAGTCTCCCCCATCTATCGCCAGACCTTCTCGCTGGGAGGCGCACCCACGCACCTGCAGGGCTTCCAGATAACCGACGCCTGCATAGGCTGCGGCACGTGCGCGCGCAACTGCCCGCAACAGTGCATCACCCCAGGCAAGCCCTTCGCCATAGCCCAGGAGCACTGCCTGCACTGCGGGCTGTGCTACGAGAACTGCCCCGTTCAGGCCATAGAGAAAAGGGGATAGATGCTTGCGCAGACTTGGGACCTTCTGGTCCAGCGGTGGGACTTCTTCTGGGGCCTGCTCCTTGAACACATGGAGATATGCCTGGTTGCCGTCCTTATCGCCATCGTGTTTGGCGGCATCGCCGGCATCCTCATCAGCGAGTACCAGAAGGCGGCCAAGCCCACGCTGGCCGTCGTGAACTTCCTGTACACCATCCCGTCCATCAGCATGCTGGGCTTTCTCATCCCCTTCAGCGGCGTGGGTGACGCCACCGCCATCATCGCGCTTACCGTCTACGCGCTGCTGCCCATGGTGCGTTCCACCTACACGGGTATGACCAACGTGGACCCCGCCGTCATGGAGGCCGCTAGGGGCATGGGCGGCACGCGCATGCAGACGCTTGTGCGCGTGCAGCTGCCGCTGGCCCTGCCTGTCATCATGAGCGGCATCCGCAACATGGCCACCATGACCATCGCGCTTGGCGGCATCGCGTCGTTCATTGGCGCGGGAGGCCTGGGCGTGGCAATCTATCGAGGCATCACCACCAACAACGCTGCAATGACCGTGGCGGGCAGCCTTCTCATTGCCGTGCTTGCCCTGGTGGTAGATGCCATTCTGGGCTTTGTCGAGAAGCGCATGCGGGTGCGCGGTGCCAAGGCGCACCGCACCAACCGCAGGCTGGCCATTGGTGCCGCAGCGACATGCGCGGCCGTGGCGCTGGGCGCAACCGTACCGGGCATGCTCGCCGGGACCAGCGACACCATCCACGTGGCCACCAAGCCCATGACCGAGCAGTACGTAATGGGAGAAGCCCTCAAGATGCTCATCGAGCACGACACCAACCTCAAGGTGGAACTCACCGAGGGCGTGGGTGGCGGTACCTCCAACATCGAACCCGCCATGGAGTCCGGCCAGTTCGACTTGTACCCGGAGTACACGGGCACCGGTTGGGCAATGGTCCTCAAGAACGAGGGCGCCTACTCCGAGGACGAGTTCGACCAGCTGCAGGCGGGCTACCAGAATCTTGGCATGAGCTGGGTGGGAATGTACGGCTTTGGGAACACATACGGCATAGCCGTGCGCAAGGACGTCGCCGAGAAGTACAACCTCAAGACCTACTCGGACATGGCCCGCGTGGCAGACCAGCTGACCTTAGGCGCCGAGGCAGACTTCTTCGAGCGAGAGGACGGCTACGACGCCCTCTGCAACACGTATGGCATGAGCTTTGGCAACACCATGCAGATGGACATCGGCCTCAAGTACGATGCGCTTGCCCAGGGCAGCGTCGATGCCATCGTGATCTTTACCACCGATGGAAAGCTAAGCACCGCAGACGCCACGGTCCTCACCGACGATAAGGGCTTCTTCCCCTCCTACCAGTGCGGCAACGTCGTGCGCGACCAGGTGCTGCAGCAGCACCCCGAGCTGCGTGGCGTGCTGGAGAAGCTCCAAGGCACCATCTCCGAGCAAGACATGGCACGCATGAACTACGAGGTGGAAGAGGAAGGCAAGGACCCCAAGACCGTGGCCGAGGAGTTTCTCCGCTCGAAGGGACTGATCTGATGAGCACCACGACGACCAATGACGTCGCCATCGAGTATCGCGACATCTGCAAATGCTATGGCGAGAAGAGCGTGCTCGAGCACCTGAACCTCAGGATTCCCAGGGGCGAGTTCGTCACCATGATCGGCTCCTCCGGCAGCGGCAAGACCACGGCGCTCAAGATGGTCAACCGGCTAATCGAGCCCACTTCTGGAGACGTGCTGGTCGATGGGCGCAACGTCCGCGACGCGGATCCCATCCAGCTGCGCCGCAACATCGGCTACGCCATCCAGGGCAGCGTGCTATTCCCCCACATGACGGTGGAGGAAAACATCTCCTACGTGCCCAACCTGTTGAACAAGCACGACCACGAGCGCACGCACAAGGCAGTGCGCACGTGGATGGACATCGTAGGGCTCTCCAAAGACCTCCTGGAGCGCTACCCGTCCGAGCTCTCTGGCGGACAGCAGCAGCGCGTGGGCATCGCACGGGCGCTGGCGGCTTCCCCGGACATCCTGCTGATGGATGAGCCGTTCGGCGCCGTCGATGAGATCACGCGCTCCCAGCTGCAGGCGGAAATCTCGCGCATCCACCGCGAGACCGGCATCACCGTACTGTTCGTGACACACGATATCGGCGAAGCGCTGCTTCTGGGCACGCACATGCTGGTGCTGGATGCGGGCAGGGTGCAGCAGTTCGGCTCCCCAGAGGAGATTCTCGCACGCCCGGCGACCGAGTTCGTACGGAAGCTGGTGGCGCGCCAGCGCCACACCTGCGACCTGGCGGAGGACCAGCTGTGCGCCTGCGGACACAGCGGCGCGGCGCGCGCCGAGGCGTCACTCGTCGCACGGTAACGCCCATGCGCATGACGCACTGGAATAGGAATCAGGAAGGAAGAAGAACGATGGGCGACTCGATTCCCAAGACGATGCGAGCCATAGCGGTGCACGAGGCCGGAGGACCCGAGGTGCTACGGCTGGAGCATCGCCCCGTGCCCGCCCTGAAGCCGGGCTGGTCGCTCGTACACGTGCGCGCCCGCGGACTCAACCACTCCGAGGTGTTCACACGCCAGGGCCTCTCGCCCTCCGTCAGGTTCCCGCGCATCCTGGGAATCGAATGCGTGGGAGAGGTCGCGGCCACCACCGACGCGGCTCGCCTGCCCGAGGGACAGAAGGTCGTCTCCATCATGGGCGAGATGGGTCGCGCCTTCGATGGCAGCTACGCAGACTACGCGCTGCTGCCCAACCAGCAGCTCTATCCCATAGAGTCCGACCTACCCTGGGAAGTGCTGGCCGCCATTCCCGAGACCTACTACACAGCGTACGGTTCCCTGCTGAACCTGCACCTGGAAGCCGGCCAGACGGTCCTCGTTCGCGGCGCCACCAGCGGCGTCGGCATGGCATTCGCGAAGCTGGCCCGCTCCATGGCACCGGGGCTGCGCCTTGTGGGCGCCACCCGAAGCGAGGCGCGCGCAGACCTGCTGCTCAAGGGCGGCTACGACGACACGGCGCTTGACCTGGACGGGAAGCTGCAGGTGGAGGGCCGTCCCTGCCAGCGTGTCCTGGAGCTCGTGGGGCCAGCAACCCTTAAGGACACATGCAGCCATGTGTCGGAGGGCGGCATCGTCTGCAGCACAGGCCAGCTGGTCGGTGTATGGTACATGGAGGACTTCGACCCCATAGTCGACCTGCCGCCCAACGGCTTCCTGACGAGCTTCTACTCGGGGAACGTGGACGAAGGGAAGCTCGCGGGACTCATCGAGTACGTCGAGCAGAGGGGCGTGGACATGAGGCCCACCAGGGTCTTCTCGCTCGACCGGATGGCAGATGCGCATCGCTTCCTGGAGAGCTCAGAGGGCTTTGGTAAGATAGTGGTTACGGAATAGGCAGACGAATGCAGATAACCAGCAAGCTCACGATGGCGGCGCACATGGTGTGCGCCATAGACTACTTTGGCGGCACCAGGCCCGTCACCAGCACGTTCCTGGCTGGCAGCATCGGCACGAGCCCCGTGATGGTGCGCACGATCATGGGCATGCTCAAGCAGGCGGGCATCATCAACTCCAGCAAGGGCAAGACCGGCATCACGCTCGCACGCCCGCTGGAGCAGATCACCCTCCTCGACCTGTGGCGCGCCGTGGACCAGAGCGACGCGGACTCGCTCTTCCACTTTCACGAGAGCCCCTGCCCGCAGTGCCCCGTGGGCGGCAACATCCACGCAGCGCTGGACGGCAGGCTTGAGGCCGCCCAGCAGGCATTGGAGAGCCAGCTGCAACGCACCACCCTGGCATACGTCGAGAAGGACATCCGCCTGCTAGCAGCCAGCTAGGCGTTGCTGAGCGGACCTCTCGCGGCCTACGCTCGTTCGCAGTACGCTCCCACTGCGGCAGCGGCAAACTCGGCGGCACCAGGCCCGGCCGCTGCGTTGATGTTTTTCGTGAAGTCGCCACCACTGCCGTATGCCTGGCCAAGCCCCGCCAGGATCTCGTTGGTGCAGTCGTAGTAGTTCTCGGTGATGAATGCCTGGATCTTTGCAACCTGCGCCAGCGCCTCCTCGCACGAGGGGTCGGCCCCTTCGGCGGACATCCGTCCAAACGGCACGAAGAGCTCCATCAGGCTCTTGCCAATCGCGACCTGCTCCCCCTTCGGCCTTCCGGCCCACCTGTTCTCGTATTCCTTCCATTGCGGGGTCTTTCCCCACGACGCCTTCGCCTGCTCGGCGTATTCGTCCAGCTTGCTCGTGTCGAACGGCTCGAATTCCAAGATGCTCCCCTCTCCGCCCCTTAGGGCCTTCGCCATGTCTATCAGGCTGCCGATGTGCTCCCGACGAAGCTCCAGAAGCTCGATCTGCTGGTCGAGCGCCTTTTTCAGGTCAAAGTCCGGACTGTCGAGAATTGCTCCTATGTCGGCGAGCGAGAACTCCAGCTCCCGGAAGAGCATGATCTGCTGCAGCCGCGCCAGGTCGTCATCGCTGTAGAGCCTGTAGCCCGCCTCGCTGCGGGCGCTCGGCTTGAGCAGGCCTATCTTGTCGTAGTGATGCAGCGTTCGCACGCTCACGTGCGCAAGCTCACTGACCTCATGCACGGTTCTCACGGACCCTCCCCTCGCTCGTCTTGGCCACACTCTAAGCCATGACGTTACGTCGGGGTCAAGCCTTGTTCTGTCAGACAGTTCCCACTTCGCCGATATCTAGTCCGCCCGGTCGGCGAGAAAGGCCAGCATCCTCTCGAACGCGTCGCGTGCGACCTCGTCCGAGCGCTCGGGGCCACGAAGCAGTGCGGCATTTCCGGGCCACGCTCGACGCCAGCGGGTCGCCCATGCCCTTGCCGCCCCCAAAGAAACCGCCGCCATGGGAGTAGACCGACGTAGGCCTTCGCACGGAGGTATCCGAGTCGGGGTAGGTAATGTCTAGAAAGCTGTTGGGGTACTCGTCGGCGTAGGCAATATCGGTAACGATGCGCTGGCCGTTGTCCCGCACCGCATCCATGGGCTCGCCCTCAGGTTCATAGGTGTTGGTCGTCTTGACCGTACCGGCCGAAAGCGCCTGGATTGCCCCAACCGCAATCTGCGTGTGAGTAGCCAGCGCCAGGGCGAGCACGACAAGAGCGACGCATATTCCGCCGACCACCCTTGCGAGCAGCCGTAGACGCCTCTTTGTCTTCTCTTTCATCTCGGCCCCCCTGAAGAACGCCCTTGATTCACTGCCGTTGATGCAATCGTATCGTCCGTTCAGCAACCGGTTCGATACCACACGCGCGAACGATACGCATCGGCGGCTTTCGTATCAGGAGGTCTGTCGTGTCTGCATATGCCACGGACATGCTGGGGCCAGCCCCGCTCTCGCTCATGGCCGAGAAGGACATTCGAGGGGCGGCCACCGACGAGCTTGCCGTAAGGGCGGGCGTGGGCCGGGCCACGCACTCTCGCAGCTTCTCGTCTAAGGAGGGGCTGCCGGCCGCCTGCCCTGTTCGCCGGTGGCGCGCTTACGAGAAGGAGCACCGCCTCAAGGAGCTCGCGTTCTCGAATCCCGAGCGTGCCCTGCGCCACTCCGGGTTCTGCCTGTCTCTGCGCGCGGAAGACGGCCTCATGGTCGAGCAACGCCGCACGGATGCCATCCCGGCCGCGTTCGAAACGATCGCAAGCGACGCCGGCCTGGGACGCGACGGAGGCTACGAGGCCGCCTTCCTCGCCTATGGGCTCTACGGGATGTTCGTCACATGGGCGCGCAGTGGCTGGAAAGAGACCCCGCAGGAACTGGCGGCCTTGGTGTCGGGCCGCATGTTGGGCGGGGCTGTCGGATAAAGCGAGGGCAGTCCGTCCGGACGACGAGCGCGGGCGCTGGCTGAGCGGAGTGCCAAGATGGAACCCGAGGTGCTTGCCGATCTGGGCGAACCCGCGACCCCAGGCCCCTAGGCCTGTTCCTGCTGCGCGATGCGCCCCCTTGTGGTGTCGGCCAGATCGGCCAGGGTAGTGGAATCAAGACGCTCGAGCATAGCCTGTTCCGCAGCGTTGAGCTCTTTACCGAGCACGGCATGCACGTTGCGGCCAATCGGACACTCGGGGCTAGGATGCTCGTGCATGCGAAAGGCGCTCACATTGAATCGAGCGACGAACTCTCTTGCATCGACGCTTGCCCTGCCGCTTAGCCCGAGCGTGCTAAGAACCACGCTCGGGCCGAATCGCGGCATCGGCCGAAGGCGAGCAAACCTTATTCATCGGCGACTTATAGCCTCATCCCATTCTCGCCTCGCCTTGTCTCCCATCCAATCTGCGTGACCGCCTCCGACAGCTGCCCATCATGCGTGACCAGCAGGAACGCGCCGGGAAAACCAATCAGCATGCCCTGAAGCGCTTGGGACCCCGGACGAACGATCGGACCTTCTCGGTCCGGGAGGGAGCCCGGGATGTATACCAAAGAGGAGCGCGAGGGGATACTCTGGGAGTTCCACCAGAGCGGGATGAGCGTGGCGGAGGCCTGCCGCAGGCTCGCGCTGTTCCCCAACGAGTGGAACCTGAGACGGTGGCTGCGCATGGAGGAGGCGGGCGAGCTCGCCGCCCGCGAGATGCCCGACCGGGCCTCCCGCATGCACTGCGCCCACGGCGAGGGGAGCCCCGCCTACCGGAGGGCGCGCCCCCGCGCCAGGCCGGCGGCACGCGCGCGCACGG
>FOHD01000003.1 GCA_900111695.1 Olsenella sp. KH3B4 | reverse complement strand
GCCGACGCATACGAGAGGCAGTCGGTGGTAATCACCACGAACCTGGAGTTCAGCAGGTGGGGGTCGGTGTTCGGGGACGACCAGATGGCCGCCGCCGTGATCGACCGCATCGTCCACCACGGGAGGCTCATCCAGTTCCGCGGCGAGTCCTACCGCGTCCGCCATGCCCTCATGCAGGAGAGCTAGCCGCTCAAAAAGCGTGCGCGCCTCCGATGCTCAGGCTGCTCAATATCCGATGCTCTTTTTGCTCAAATTCTCTTGACGAAACACAGGTCGTCGGGCTCTGGGCGACGAGGGTCGCGGTGATGGACGGCGACGGCGCCGTCGTCGCGGAGCACGCGCGCGCCTACGGCGACGCGCCCACCGACACCACGGACCCCGCGTCCCAGCTCCCGCTGCTCGCGAACAGGCTCGGCGCCTGGCGGGAGAGCAGGGTCAGGGCCGCGCTGCCGGACGACCTGCGGGACCACATCGACGCGCTCGACCGGAGGGGGCTCGGGGAGGCCGTGAGGTGCATGCGCGACCAGTGCGCGCTGTCCGGGTGGGACGCGACCGTGCGCGCGGCGTCGGTCTCCCTGAGGGCGTCGGGCAGGATAGACCCCTCCGCGGTCGCCCTGGCCGCATCCCGCGCCGAGACGGGCGAGGTCTCCTACGACGAGGCGGTCGACCTCGCCGAGTACGACCGCCTCGCGGGGGTGGTTGCCGATGGGTAGGGCGGCAAGGTCGACCATCGACGGGGAGCTCGCGGCGAACGCGAGGAGGCTCTTCATGTCGGGCGACGTCGTGAGGGGCTTCCTGGACGGCGCGACGGCCGCGGAGGTCCGCGCGGCCAACAGGCTCCTGTCCGCCGAGCTGGAGAGCCGCGACGTGCACAGGAGGGAGCGCCTCATGCGCAGGGCCAGGTTCCCGCAGGTCAAGTCGTTCGAGGGCTACGACTACTCGCAGGTGGCCTTCCCCGACGGCTACGGGCCGGCCGACCTCGAGTCGCTCGCCTTCCTGGACACCGCCGAGGGCTTCGTGTTCCACGGCAGGACCGGGAGGGGCAAGACCCACCTCGCGACGGCGATGGGCGTGCGGGCCGTCTCGATGGGTCGCCCGGTGCGGTTCCACTCGACGGCGCGCCTGGTGATGCAGCTGGAGCGAGCGAGCGCCGAGGGCAAGCTCGACGGCGCGCTGAGGGACGCCACCAACGCCGACCTCGTGATCCTGGACGAGTTCGGCTACGTCCCGATCGACGTCGCCGGTGCGCGGCTGCTGTTCCAGGTGGTGTCGGACTGCTACGAGAGGAGGAGCCTCGTCATTACGACCAACATCGAGTTCGGGAGGTGGGGCACGGTCCTCGGCGACGACAAGCTCGCCGCGGCGATGATCGACCGGGTCGTCCACCACAGCAGGCTGGTCGAGTTCAACGGGACGAGCCACCGCATGGACCAGGCGCTCATGCTCTCTGGTAACGGAAGCTAGGGGTGCGGGCATGCCCCGAGCGAAGTGTGGGAAATCGACAGAGCGAACTGTCGACTTTTACTTGACGGGATACAGATTGTAATCCGAGATGAATATCTTTGAAGCCATCGGAACATTGTCACCGATGATCACGCTGTCGTATGAGGGGATGCGCATGTGTTCGTTAATCTTGCAGTTCTCGCCGATTCTGATAGAGCCGTTCGGCCCAGTCTCGAACCTACAAAAATAGCTGAGGGTAAGTCCGCCCCGGCATGAGAAACGGCTCCTATCTCCTCTGCGATAGGATGGCCACCCCACGCGACATACACCAGAAAACCATACTCTTGTCAACAACAGCGCCCGGTCGTTCTTGAAAGTCTCGCTAAATTCGTGTTGTCCGTGCATGAATCAAGACCACCTAGCAGATGTTTTCGCCATCGAGTTTATTGAGGTACTCCCTCAGCTCCTGCTCCCAGTCGGGCATGGAGAACCCCGTGGCCTCGAGCTTGGCGAGGTCGAGCGCGGAGTGGACGGGACGCGGGGCGACCGGCCCCTCGGCGCCGGCGTAGTACTCCGCCGTCGAGACGGGCACCACCGCGTCCCCGTTGCCGTTGGCGGCCTCGAAGCACGCCCTCGCTATGTCCGCCCAGGAGCGCACCGCGCCGGAGCCCGTGCAGTCGTAGGTGCCGTAGGGGGCGTGGGAGCCGAGCAGGTGGAAGATCGCGGCGGCCATGTCGCGCGTGAAGGTGAGGCGGCCCAGCTGGTCGTCCACGACCGTGACATGGTCCAGCCTGTCCTCCGGGTCGGCGACCCTGTCGCTCAGGCCCACCATGGTGCGCACGAAGTTGCGCCCGTCGCCTATGACCCAGGAGGAGCGCAGGATATAGTGCCTGGGGCATCCCGCGACGGCGAGGTCCCCCGCGGCCTTGGACTGGCCGTAGACGGAGAGGGGGCCGAAGGGCTCGTCCTCCGTGTGGAGCTCCTGCGTGCCGTCGAAGACGTAGTCGGAGGAGATGTGGACGAGGCGGATGCCGTGCTCCGCGCAGGTGCTTGCGAGGAGCGCCGGGCCCTGGGCATTGGCCTTCCAGCAGGAGATGCGTCCCTCGGGGGTCTCGGCCCTGTCCACTGCCGTCCAGGCGCCGCAGTTGATCACGGTTCCGTAGAGGTCCCAGTCATACTGCGAGTAGGCCTCGGGATCTGCCATGTCGAAGGTGTCTATGTCGCAGAAGTCGAAGGAGGGAAGAAGGCCCCTCTCCTCGGCGAGCTGCCTCACGGCGCGTCCCAGCTGGCCCCTGCATCCCGTGACGAGCGTCCTCTTCGGCGCCATGGGCACGACATCCGCAAGCATCGGATGGTGCAGGTCGGCCTCCGAGAGCGTGGCCTCCGAGAGGGGAATCGGCCACTGGATGCCGAGCTCCGGGTCCGCCAGGTTCACGAAGGTGTAGGTGCGCTTGAGCTCCGCCGACCAGTGGGCATCGACGAGGTAGGTGTAGGCGGTGCCGTCCTCCAATGCCTGGAAGGAGTTGCCGACGCCCCTGGGGACGTATATCGCGCGCGACGGGTCGAGGGTGCAGGTATAGGCCTTCCCGAATGTGGCAGAGCCCTCCCTGAGGTCCACCCAGGCCCCGAAGACCGAGCCCGTGGCGACCGATATGAACTTGTCCCAGGGCTCCGCATGGATGCCGCGGGTCACGCCCCTCTCCGCGTTGAAGGAGACGTTGTTCTGCACGACATGGAGGTCGGGGATCCCGAGCGCCACCATCTTGGCTCGCTGCCAGTTCTCCTTGAACCAGCCGCGGGAGTCGCCGTGGACGGCGAGCTCCACCACCTTGAGCCCCTCTATGCCGGTCTCCTCGACCCTGAGGTCCTTCTCGAACTGAATGTCGGACATGCCTCTCCCCCTACTGGCCCTGCTCCGCGTACCTGCGCTCGGTGGCCTCCTTGGCGGGGCGCCACCAGGACTCGTGCGTGCGGTACCACTCTATGGTCTGGGCGAGCCCCTCGGCGAAGTCCGTGTGGACGGGCCTCCAGCCGAGCTCGCGCTCCAGCTTCGTGGGGTCGATCGCGTACCGCCTGTCGTGGCCGGGCCTGTCGCGCACCCAGTCGAAGGCATCCTGGGGCTCTCCCATGAGGGAGAGGATCTCCCTCAGGACGTCGATGTTCGACCTCTCGCCGTCGGCGCCTATGAGGTAGGTCTCGCCTATCCTCCCCTTGGTGAGGATGTCCCAGACGGCGCGGGAGTGGTCCTCGGTGTGTATCCAGTCGCGCACGTTCTCCCCCGTGCCGTAGAGCTTGGGGCGGATGCCGCAGAGGATGTTCGTGACCTGGCGGGGTATGAACTTCTCGACGTGCTGGTAGGGGCCGTAGTTGTTGGAGCAGTTCGAGATCGTGGCCGCAAGGCCGTAGGTCCTCGCCCAGGCGCGCACCAGCAGGTCGGAGGATGCCTTCGTCGAGGAATAGGGGCTGCTCGGCCTGTAGGGGTCGTCAGGCTCGAAGCGCCTCGGCTCGTCCAGCGCCAGGTCCCCATACACCTCGTCCGTGCTGATGTGGTGGTAGCGGATGCCATATCTCCTCGCTGCCTGCAGGAGCCTGTAGGTGCCCACGACGTTCGTCTGCACGAAGGGCTCGGGGTCGGCGATGGAGTTGTCGTTGTGGGACTCCGCCGCATAGTGGACGATCGCATCATGCCCCGGCACCACCTCGTCCAGCAGGTCCGCATCGCAGATGTCGCCCACCACGAGCTCCACCTGGGACTCCGGGAGGCCTGCTATGTTTGCGGGGTTCCCTGCATAGGTGAGCTTGTCGAGCACGGTCACATGCACCTCCGGATGGTTCCTGGCCACCCAGCGCACGAAGTTGGACCCGATGAAGCCGCAGCCGCCCGTGACGACGATGTTTCTCGGCTCGAAGACGACCTCTGCCATGTCCTAGTCCTCCCTGTTCCTGCCGTCCGGCACGATGGCGCCCTCCGCCACCGTGCGCAGATGCCTGCCGTAGTTGCTCTTGCCGTAGCGCTCCGCGCAGGCAAGGAGATGGTCCCTGGAGATCCACCCGTTCTCGTAGGCTATCTCCTCGGGCACGGACACCGGCAGGTCCTGGGCGCGCTCCACGGTGCGCACGAACTCCCCCGCCTCGTAGAGGGATTCCATGGTGCCGGTGTCGAGCCACGCGTAGCCGCGCCCCAGCGTCACGACGTCGAGCGTGCCGTCCTCGAGATACATCCTGTTGAGGTCCGTGATCTCGTACTCGCCGCGGGCCGAGGGCACGACCCTGGACGCATACTCCGTGACCCTGCTGTCGTAGAAGTAGAGGCCCGTCACGGCGTAGCTGGACTTGGGGTGTGCCGGCTTCTCCTCGATCGAGACGGCGTTGTAGTCCCTGTCGAACTCCACGACGCCGAAGCGCTCGGGGTCGTCCACCCGGTATCCGAAGACCGTGGCGCGGCCCTTCCCGGCATTCTCCGCCGCCCTCCTCAGGTGGCGGGAGAGGCCGTTGCCGTAGAAGATGTTGTCCCCCAGCACGAGCGCGCAGGCATCCCCGTCCACGAAGCCCGCCCCGTAGTGGAAGGCGCGCGCCAGGCCGTCGGGCTCGGGCTGCACCGCATAGGAGAGACGGATGCCGAAGTCCTCCCCGTCCTCGAGCAGCCTCTCGAAGTTGGGGGCGTCCTGGGGCGTCGAGATGATGAGGATGTCCCTGATGCCTGCCAGCATGAGCGTGGACAGCGGATAGTAGACCATCGGCTTGTCGTAGACCGGCAGGAGCTGCTTGCTGGTCACGGTGGTCAGCGGATACAGCCTCGTGCCCGAGCCGCCGGCGAGAATAATACCCTTCATTTTTTCATTACCTTTCTAGCCTCTGCTCGACCTGCACGATTGCCAAGAAAGCGGGCGGCACAATCAATTCCAAACAGGAAGAACTCTCCAACCCGACCCTCACGTAACAATTGAGCGGAAACCGCTTTAACAAGTTTTCCGCCCTCGCCTATCTCACTTGCACCCATTAGCTCATCCGAATGAGACTCCAGAATAGAGCCAATTGCCTTGTTGCGCTCATATTGTTGGCTTGGCTTGAGGTTATGCGAATGGAAAACTGTCGCCGCAGGCACATACGCAACCTTGTAACCGTTGTCTATGAAACGCGCAGCCATCAGCATGTCTTCATTTGTTACGACTTGAGGGAAGCCGCCGCATGCAATGTATGCCCTACGCCGATAGGCAGAGCACACGTCCGAGGCAAAGAAGGTCTTGATGCCATATATCGACAGGTCTTCCTTGCCACGAACTGAAGCATAATCTGGATAGTTAAAGCTCCTGACTAGCTGTTCAAATCGTCTAGCATCGGACTTGGGCAGCTGCCTTCCGCTTGAAAGTGCAACCTCAGGGTTATCAAGAATCGGACGAACGAGCTTCTCTAGATAGTCGGAGTTCTCGGGTATTGCATCCTGTGTAAGAAAGCAAACAATCTCACCTGTTGTTTTGCGAAAGGCAAGGTCCCTCGTTCCACCATGGTTGAACGAGCTTCTATCAATGACCATCAAGGAAGTCGAAGGATGCTTCTTAACCTCAGCCGCTGTATTGTCATCAGAGGACGAATCTACCACGAGTATTTCACTCGGGGTGAGAGTCTGTCGTTCTAGCAAAGACAACAGTTGATCAATCTCATTTTCAGCGTTGAGTGTGGGAATAATGACACTAATAGTAGGCTGGCACACTATCGACCAGTCCTCTTGCTAAACATGGCACTAAAGGTATTAATGAAGCACTTGGCATCTAGCCCAAGACTCGCCTCTTTGACATACCTCAGCTCAATCTTCTGCCTCTCACCTGTCTCAAAGGTGGCGTCATTACGCTTTGAGGACTGCCAGAGACCAGTGATGCCCCCCGGAACGCTGCAGAGCAGCGCGGCATCATCGCCAAAGTGTTCAAGCTCGTCATATGAAATAGGGCGAGGACCGATGACGCTTATTTGGCCAAGCAGCACATTGAGAAACTGCGGAAGCTCATCAATAGAGGTCTTCCTCAGAACTCGGCCAAGCTTGGTGATACGCGGATCATTGTCTACCTTGCGTTCACGCTTCCAAACGGCGAGCTGCTCGGGTGTGAGGTACTTCTCAACATCGTCAGCATCCGCCACCATGGAACGAAACTTATAGATATGGAAAGGCCTCCCATACCTGCCCACACGCACCTGCGAGTAGATTGGAGTCCCCTTGGTATCTACAGCAATCGCAACGGACAGCAATACGCACGGGACGAGTCCGATAATGGTCACACATCCCGAGAATGCAATATCAAAGGCGCGCTTAACAAACCGATAGCCAAAGGACCTAGAGTCAAGGGACTTGCAGAGGGCGACGAACTCCTCAGAGCCGGGACAGGGTTTGTCGGCATCCTTGGTGCCCTGTAGAGTTGTGAACTCGGTAGGCTTGCGAGACTTGGTGGGCAGTACCGACGCCTGCTCCCTCGATGCTCGACCGGCTTCGGCCAAGTATAATGATTCGCAGCTCTGTCGCTCCACGAAGACCCCCCCCCCGAACAATTATCGGGGAACACACTTTATCCTTGAGTGCAAGTCCATTCTATGTCTTGGTCGCATTTCAGGCCAATGGAAAGGACATTCAGTCCCGCACGCCACAATCATCACATCAGTATGTCGAAACAAGCCCATGGCCTGTAGGTCTACGCAAGGTAGCTCCCGTACTTTCTCAGCGCCTTGGCAAGGTACTGGTAGTGCTTCACGCAGTGCGCGTCGCTTGCAATAAAGGTGTAGAGCCCCTGCTTCAAGAGCTCTATTGCCGGGCGCTTCTCGGCACCCAGACGCCCACCCGCAATGAAGTCCGCAGATGCCTGGAGCCTGCAGCCCATGTCCACAAGCTCCTGGGCTAGCCCCACGTCCCGCTGCACTGCCACATAGCGCTCAGGGTGCGCAATGATCACGTTGAAGCCCATCCCCTGCAGCTCGAAGATGGTCCGTTCGTACTCCGCAAAGCGTGATGGCGACGCGTTGACCGAGAGCTCCAACAGGAAGTCCGCCGTGCCATAGCAGCCGAGCACGCGCGCCCAGTCCATCCCCAGGTCCATGAGCTTGTGGTGGTTGACCTCGAAGCCCATGTGCAGGGGAAAGCCCCCGGCCGCGTCCTGGAACTGGTAGAAGGCCTGCCACATGGCATCGTAGTCGAAGTAGGGGTCTCGGCAGTGCGGCGTGCAGGTTATCTCCGTCACGCCGGCCGCCTTGGCGGCCGCAAGCATAGCAAGCGACTCCTCCATGGAGGAGGAGCCGTCGTCTACACTGGGAAGTATGTGGCAGTGAATATCGTGCACGCCTCGCTCCCCTACCGTGGGCTAGTATTCCTCGTCATCATAGCGGGGATAGCTGCGGCCGGCGCGCGCAACGCGGGACTGCTCGGCCAGGCGCTGGTACATGGCCGTATCGCCGGGGCCGGCCACGTGGGTGCGCTGGAGTTGCGGCTGCGTTGCCACCTGGGGCTGCTGGGCAGGGCGCTGCGCCGGGGCCGGCTGGGGCTGGGGCTGTGCCGCCCGCGCCTGCTGCTGGGGCTGGCTCCTGCGTGGGGGCGGGCCTGCCGGCACGGGCGTCTGGGAGGCGGAGCCGTTCTGGTGGCCGTTGCTGGCGGGCCTTGAGGCGGGCGCCTTCTGGGGCTGGGGCTTGGCCGGGACGAACTTGGGGGCGCTTGCCTCCTCCTCGGCGCGGTTGCGCCGGCCGCCCTCGCCGCTCTCGTAGTAGTACGAGTAGTAGCTGTTGCCCTTGCCAAAGTCGCAGCCGTTCATGACCACGCCGGCGAGGTTGCAGTTGGAAGCTCGGAGCTGGTCCACGGCCTGCTGGAGCTCCGCCCGCTTGACAAAGTTCTCGCGCGCGACGAGCAGCACGGCATCGACCTTGGTGCCCAGGACGGCCGCATCCACGAAGGTGGTCACGGGCGGCGTGTCGAAGACCACATAGTCAAAGCGGCCGCGCGCGTTGTCCAGGAAGCTCTGGAAGTGGTGCGAGTTGAGGATGTTCGAGGGGTTGGGAATGTGCGGCTCGGCATCCAGGAAGTAGAGGTTCTTGGTGGGCGTGCGCACGGCGGCCTGCTCGAGCGAGACCTGACCGGTCATCACGGAGTAGATGCCGGTCTGGGCGTGCACGCCAATGCGGGTGGCAACGCTGCGGCGGCGCATGTCGCACTCGACGAGGAGCGTGGAGGCGCCGGAGGCGGCGATGGCCGAGGCGATGTTCACCGAGACGAAGGTCTTGCCCTCGTTGGGGACCGAGGACGTGATGGCAAGGACGTGCACGGGGTTGTCGACGCTCATGAAGCGAATGTTGGCGAAGAGGGTCTGCGCGGCGTTAGAGACCGCCTGGCTCTGCTCCTCGGCGCGCTGGTTTCTCCTAGGCATCTGCTACATCCCTTCGACCTTGGGGAAGTGGCCCACGACGGGCAGGTCCGCGATCTCCTCGGCGTCCTTGCTGTTCCTCACGCGCGTGTCGGCCATGTCGGCAACGACCACGATCACGACGGCCACGAAGAGCCCGGCGAGAAACGCGACCGCCATGTAGAGCGCGCGCTTGGGGCCGGAGGGCGTGGTGGGCGTGACGGCCGCGTCGATCACGTTGACGGACTGCACGTTCATGACCTGTGCGGCGACGTTCGAGACGTCCGTTACCAACGCGTTTGCGACCTCCGCGGCCTTCTCGGCGTCCGTGCCGGTGACGGAGAGGTCGATCACGCGGGTGGTGGTGGAGCTGGTGACGTCGATCTTGTAGGCGTTGAGGTTGTCGAGACCCAGCTGGGTAGCGACGTCGCCCTTCACGCGGTCGGACTTGATGATGCTGGACACGTCGTTCGTGAGCATCTGGGATGCCGAGAGGTCGCCCTGCGTGACGGTGGTGCCGTCTGGGCTGCTGGACTTGGAGAGCACGTACATGGAGGTGCTGGCGGTGTACTGGTTGGGGAGGAAGAAGGCGTACACGCCGGTAATGACCGCGAATGCCACGGGAAGCAGGACCACGAGCCTGAGGTGCTTGCGCAGCAGCTGGAGGAGTTCGAGAAGAGTCATTGACCTTTCCCTTGGACGGGAGCTTGGCTTTTGGGGCCTTGCAGACGGGTGCCGAGAAGAGAGCGGCGCCGGGGCCTTGTGGCCGCCGGCGCCGGTAGCGTGCTAGTCCTCGTCTTCTGCGAGGGCCTCGGCGATCTCGTCTGTGACGTTCATGGTGCTGTAGACGTTCTGGACGTCCTCCAGCTCGTCGAGGCGGTCGATGAGGCGCTGGACCTTCTTGGCGTCGTTGACGGAGACGTCGGTGGGGGTGGTGGGCATCATCGTGAGCTCGGAGCCCTTGACCTCGATGCCCTGGGCCTCGAGCGCCTTCTGGACGTCCTGCATCTTGTCGTAGGCGGTGTAGACGATCCACTCGTCTCCGGCGTCCTCGTAGTCCTCGCCGCCGGCCTCGGCCACGGCGAGCATGAACTCGTCCTCGTCCACGGCGTTCTCGCGGTCGGGGACCTTCTTCTCGTCGCTGTGGATGACCTTCTCGACGGCGATGGAGCCCTTGCGCTCGAACTGGAACGCGACGGAGCCGGAGGTGCCGAGGTTGCCGCCAGCGTGCGTGAAGGCGGAGCGGACGTCTGCGGCGGTGCGGTTCTTGTTGTCGGTCAGGCAGTCGACGTAGAGGGCAACGCCTGCGGGGCCGTAACCCTCGTAGGTGATCTCCTCGTAGACGGCCGCGTCGGCGCCGGCGCCGAAGGCCTTGTCGATGGCCGCCTTGATCTTGGCGTTGGGCATGGAGACCATGCGGGCGCGCTGGACGGCAGCGGCGAGGGTGGCGTTGTTGTCCGGGTTGGGGTCGCCACCGATCTTGGCGGCAACGGTGATGTTGCGCGAGAGCTTGGAGAAGAGCGACGAGCGCTTGGCGTCGATGGCCGCCTTCTTGTGCTTGGTGGTAGCCCACTTAGAGTGTCCGGACATTGAGTCTCCTATCCACACGGCGCGCGGGCACGCGTCCGCGCTTCTTGCTTGCTGCGGGCGCGAGGGCGTGCGGCTGGCGTCACCTTGGGGCGACAGGGGCTGCGAACGCGGTCGATACCCATTGAACCTATGAAATTTTACTCTCTGTTGACGCTGACGCAAGGGTGAGCGGGCATGGGGGCGCGTAGCGCGGGGCGGAAGTCCGGGTTTCTTCACAATTTTTGGTGGGGGCGCGGGGCGTGCGGGCGCGGGGTGCGGGGTGCGGGGGCGGCACGGGCGGCGGGGCCCGGAACCTGCCCGGACGCGGCCCAGCCGCCAAAACTGCGACTTAATTGCACCTCGCCACGAAGGCCCAAGCACGCTACCTGCGGTTCTTCTCGGCAGCCTCTGTCTTGAACTGCAATTAAGCCGCAGTTTTCCCGTTTCGAGGGGAGGGACGGCCCGGCGGCGGCCCGGCGACCCGCTACAGGCCGTACTTCGCGACGGCATGTCGGATGCGCACGCCCCACGGCACCCAGATTGCTGCGAGAAAGCCCACCGTGGCGGCTCCGTGCAGGCAGTCCCACGGGAGACCAGCCGCATACGCTGCGGCCACGGTGGGCCAGGTGATGGGCTCCACGTACCCAACCACGTACCAGCCGTTGAGAATCGCCCCGTAAAGGAGAGCCGAGAGAAACCCGTACGCGAGCAGCGCGCCGCGGCGCTTAAGAAGACCGCGCTCACCCAGCACGCCCGCGAGGTAGCCGACGAGCCCCCACGCGTACATCTGCCAGGGCGTCCACACGCCCTGGCCAAAGAAGAAGTTGGACAACAGCGCCGCCAGCGCACCCACCATGAAGCCCTCGCGTCTGCCCAGCGTGGCGCCCGCGACAATGGCAATCGCCGAGACGGGCTTGACGTCGGGAATGGGGGCAAAGAGGATTCGCCCGGCCGCCGCCAGCGCCGCGAGCGTGGCCGTGGGCATGACCTGTCGGAGCGCAGGCCGCGAGGCCTCGAAGCTGGCCAGAAAGAGCCCCACGCAGAGAACCACCACCAGAAGCGAGAGCCCCGCAGCCGCCTGCACGCCGTTCACGGCGCAGGCAACGAGAACCGCGGGAACAGCGACTATCGACGGCACCTCGAGGCCAGCGATGACACGTTGGCAGGTTGCGATCGCGCTGCTCGTTGCCATGGCCCTTGCCTTTCTCGTCAGAAAACCAGCATGTGACACTCTATGCCACATAGCGTAGCGCCCGCTTGCGGGAACCAGCCCCCAAGCTGCGCCGAATTGCCTAAGATGAGCATGTGCCGCACCCATCGACCGGAGGAGGCCCCATGCTCTACGTTGGAAACTTTAGCTACAACGATGACAAGGACCAGGCAAACAACTACTGCCTCATGCCGTGCGTGGTTGAGGCGGACTCGGCGGACGAGGCCCTCGAGAAGTTTGCGTCAAAGTTCGCGAGCGTTCGCGCCGAGTCTGACCTGCTTGAGGGCGCAAGCGAGATCTACCTTGACTCCCTCGTCGAGCTGGAAGGCGTGCCGCAGGAGCCGGTGATCACCCAGTGGCAAAAGATTGTCCCCGCCATCGACGGCCTGTGCTCGGTGACCAGCGCCCTTCCCGACACGAGCGTGGACGAGCTTGCTGCCAGCGCATACGGCTGGGGCGAGGACGACGGCGACGAAATCGAGCTCGACGACATGGAGGACTTGGACGACCTCACCGAGGACGACCTCGAGGAGGAGGGCATGGAGGAGCCGTTCCTCACCTTCTAGCGGATTGCCGTCAGCAGGCTGTCGTCGTGCCGACGGCGCTACGTCGTGCACCACAGCTCACACGTGGTAGAGCCAGGACCCGGCGAGAAACTCGTCGGGTCCTTCTGTGCACGTTACGGCCCCGTCGAAGAGCAGCGACACGGAGTCTGCCACCGCAGAGACAAACGCAAGGTCGTGCGTGGCAAGAAGGACGCTTCTCCCCTCCTGTCGCAACTCTTGCACGAGACGGGCAAGCTTGGTGCGAGCCGCGGCGTCGAGGCCCTTGGTGGGCTCGTCCAGAACGAGCAGGTCCGGCTTCGTAAGCAGCAGTTTTGCAAAGGCCACGAGCTGCTGCTGGCCACCGGAGAGGTCAAGCGGGTTTCTCGCCGCAACGTCTGAAAGACCCAGGCGCCCCATCATGGCCGTGACCTGGGCATCGCCGTAGCCCGCGCCCTTTGACCAGAGCATGAGCTCGTCGCGCACGGTCTGCGCCGAGAGAATCGCACGCGGGCTTTGCGGCAGGTACGCCTGGGACGCCGCATGGGGGCGAGAGACGCGGCCGCGCTGCGGTGCAAGCGAGCCGCACGCAAGCTGCAAGAGGGTAGTCTTGCCCGAGCCGTTTCCGCCCACGATGGCCGTGACCTGGCCCTCGGGCACCGTGAGATCCAACCCGCGCAGAACCCAGTCAGCATCGCGTCCGTAGCGAAACCACGCGTCGCGAAGGGAGAGCGCAGGTGTCAAGCCACCTGCAGCGGGCTTGCCGCTGGCAGGCACGCTTTTTGCCGCCACCTCCTCCGGCCTAAAGGCGCAGGCGGCAACGGCCTTTTCGAGCGAGAGCTCGCTCACGTGGCCGTCCTCCACGCGAAAGGCGCAGGTGGCCACGACGCGCATGGGCTCCGGCGCGTGCGTTGCCACCACCACGGTGACCCCAAGCTCGCGGTTTGCGCGAAAGAGCATGGCGAGAAAGTCCTTCTCGGCAACTGGATCGAGCATCGAGGTGGGCTCGTCCAGAAGCAGCAGGCGCGGACGCATGGCCAACGTAGCGGCAAGGGCGAGCATCTGGCGCTGGCCGCCGGAGAGACTTGCCGTCTTTTGGCGAAACCATGGCTCCATGCCAAAGAACATGCAGGTCTCGGCCACGCGGCGGCGCATCTCGGCTACAGGCGTCCCCAGGTTCTCCAGACCAAAGGCCATCTCGTGCCACACGGTGTCGCAGACGATCTGGCTATCGGGGCTCTGGAAGACGAGCCCCACGGTCTGCGCGGACTCCACCGGCGAGAGCGTGCGCACGTCCTTGCCAAACGCGAGCACGTGGCCGACAAGCGTGCCTACCGGCGCCACCTCGGGCTTGGCAAGGCGCAGAAGCGTCGACTTGCCCGAGCCGGTGCTGCCCGTGAGCAGCGCAAACGCGCCCTCGGGCACCGCAAGCGAGACATGCTCAAGCACTGGTGCGGGGTGCGGCTCCGTGTCTGTTGCGGGATAGGTGAAGCTCACGTTTTCAAACTCAAGCGCACTCATGCGACCCTCCCCCACCGTATGCGCTGCCCCAGGTCAAGCAGGGTGGGGAGAAGCGCCAGCACCATGTACGGAACATAGCCCCACCAGGCAACCAGGCGAGGCATGGTTGGATAGAAGCGCCACTGCGAGCAGGCCACAGAGACGAGAAGCGCACTTGCCGCCGCCAGGAGCACTATGCCCGCAAGCGCGAGCGCGTCAGAGCTCCGAAAGGAATCGGGCAGGTAGCAGCTGCGGCAGTCCGTAGCGCCCCATCCGCGGGCGCGCATGGCGTCGGCGCGCTCGATGGAGTCCTCCATCGACCAGCTCATGAGCTGGTCTGCCACGCGCACGCCGCGGTCGCGCGAGCCCTGCGGCGCGGCAGCCGTGGTGGCGAGCGTCGCTGCGCGCACGGTCTGCGCACGATCCAAGAGCTGTGGCACCATCTGCGCCGCCATCGAGGTCACGAGGGTCACCGTGGGAAGCGCGCGGGCGCCCAGCTGGAGCAGCCGGTCCTGGGTGAGCACGCAGGCAGCGTCCTCGAACCACAGGACCACGGCAACGAGAAGGGCTCCCGCGCAGGCACCGTAGGCGATGCTCTCCTGGTAGATGGCCATAGGGCCAAGCTGGGCCACCAGCGTGGAGCCAGATGCCGAGAAGAGCGGGTTGGCCACGGCGACCAGCGCCACCATGGGGAGCTGCCAGCGGAGGCCCTTGAGCGTGCGGCGCCATCCGCGCGCGGCGAACGAAAACGCGAGCGCCCCCGCGAGCGATATGGCCACGCAGACCGGCTGCATCGCGAAGATGGCGATGAGGATGGCGGCGGCGAAGTAGGCTGCCGGCACGGCCGGGTGACAGGTGTCGAAGGCGGTATGTGTGTCTCGCATGGTTAGCATGGGACGAGTATGACGCACTTTCCTTGCACTATGCCGACGTAACGTAGACCCACGTCACCGCATCGCCATCCGAGAGCGTGCAGGCACCTGCCGAGTAGTTGGGGTAGCTGCCGTTGACCGCATACTTCCAGCCGCTCTCGCCGCCCTGGTCCTTCTCGGCGTACCCGTTGATTGCGGCAACGTAGACGCCCATGGCCGTGCTGCGCGCGTTCACGCTGGCACCGGTTGCCACCAGGGCGTCGTATGCCGTGGCGCCGGGGTCGAGCGAGACGGTATACGAGCTGGTGGACCCTCCGTCGGCGCGCGCGTCGATGGTCACGGTGACGCGGACCTTGGACTCCTGCGGGGCGGGGCTGGCAGACGTGCTTTCGGGCTGCGTGCCGCCTGCCGACGAGGAGTTGCTAGAGGACGAGACGTTGGAGCCGGACGTGGCACCGGCACCGGAGGTGTCCGCTGTCCCGGCGCTGACCTCCTTCTGACGCGTTGCGACATCTGTGGTGGAGAGGTCCTCGCCAGAAGCCGTCACGGCGGCGTCTATGGAGACGGCCGTGCCGTCCGGAAGCGTCGGCGCGGTGCCCGCAAGCTGCGAGATGTCGTCTGCGTCCAGCCGGGCATACGCGTTGCCGGAGATGCCGTAGCCCGTTGCTGCCGAGAGGAGCGCAGGTAGGCTGCCCGTGGTGGGGGCGCCGTCCGTAGGCATGGTGATGGCCATGCGCACGGCGCCAGCGCCGTCCTCGCAGATCCAGGTGACGCTCGGGATGCCCACGCCCTGCTCGGATGCCCAGGTGGCGAGGGCCGCGGAACGCTGGGCGCAGGCAAGTGCCATGTCCGGCGCAGGAGCGGAGCTTGCCTCCTCGACCCAGATGCCATCCGCGGAGAGGACCACGTGGGTGGCGTCCTTCTCGAGCGAGACGTCCATGCCATCAAACTGGAGCGACGCAAGCGCCGTGTAGACATCATCCGTAGTGACGGTGAGCGCCTGTGATGCTTGCTGCTGGCTGTCATCGCCCTGACCGGCTGCCTGGTCCGTCTCGTCAGCCGTGGTCTGGAACGCATCGGAACCCGTAACCCACGCGAGCGGGTCGCCACCCTGCGCGTAGACGGACATCGCCCACACGCAGAAGGCGATGAGGGCGGCGGCGAGAACCGCAAGGATCACCCTGGCAGTGCGCGTGCCGCTTGCGGGCTGCTTGCTGTTGGACAGCGTGTCGTTGTCTGACATCTAGCCGCGCCTCCCCTCGGTGGCGTCGCCCTCGCTGCGGCGACGACGCGTTGCAAGCAGGATGACGAACAGTGCCACACCCACGCAGGTGCCCACGATGGGCCAGATGGGGAGGCCTTTCTGTGTTGCCTCGTAAGCTGCGGGCGTCTCGCCGGTAACCGTGTTGTCCTTGTCGCCAATGGAGGTGACGCTCGTCACGTCCTCTGACGAGTAGCTGTCGAGAAGCGAGCCGTTATCTGACGCTGCGGGGTCAACTGTAACGGAGCCGGTCGACGCGTTGCTGGCAGAGACGGGTACGCGAGGCTTTGCTGACGTCATGGCGGATGGGGTCGAGACGGTATTGTCAGAGGCGCCGCCTACGGTGTTGCCGCCCGCATTACCGCTGGTACCAGCGTTGCCGCTGCCATCCGCAGAGCCACCGTTGTTCTCGCCGTTCTCGGCCTCGTCCCCGTTAGGAACGGACGTGGTCTCGCTTGCGTCCAGCTTGAAGAGGGTGCCGGAGTCGTTGAAGAAGTAGAGGTTGCCGCTTGCGTCGCAGGCGATGGAGCTCATGCAGTACTGCCAGAGGTCGGCCGCGGGCTGGTAGAGCGTGGTGGCGACCGTATCGCCCAGGCGGTAGGCGTACACGCCGCCGGGCATGCCGTTGCAGGTGAAGTACACGTAGGTGTTACCGTCGGCGGCAACGCTCACCAGCGGCGTGCTCTTCACGTCGCCGGTTCCCACCTGGCCTTCGACGGCAGTCGCAGGCACCAGCGCCTCATGCGTCACCTGCATGGACGCAAGGTCAATCACAAAGAGCGCGCCGCGCGTCACGTCTGCGGACGAGGAGCCGCCCACGTAAAGCAGACCGTCGCAGATGGTGGGCGACGAGGTGGAGTACGAGCCAAACTTCACGCTGCGGCCAGCCGTCAGCGAGCCGTCAGAACCCAGGGAGAGCTTGTGCAGCGAGCCGTCGGTCGTGACCGCGTATGCCACGTTGCCGCTCACTGCCAGCTGCGCGCGGCAACGCGTGCCCAGCTCGACCGAGGAGAGCACGCGACCCGTCGCCGCATCGAGCAGCGAGACCTGCCCAGCATCGTTGGCCGTGAGCACCCCCGCAGACGTTGGCACGGCTCCCGTCCAGTAGTAGCCCGCATCCGTGTCCTCGTGCGACCATGCAATGCTGCCGTCCGCCAGGCTCACGCAGGCCACGTAGCCGCCGCAGGAGTCACTGCCGTCGGGGGCTACGGTCGAGAAGTACGCCTTGCCGTCGCGCACGGTAACGGACGAGAGAAGCTGCTGGTCAACGGCCTTGCCACTCGAGCTAGTCGAGCTGGGCAACGCCGCCGAGACCCAAACCGTGGTCAGCGTGTCGGCGGTGAGCGCCTGTATGCGGGCACTATGCAGGGGCACAAGGATGAGGCCGTCGGCGTACTGCAGGCGCGCCGTGGAGTCAACGCTCGCGGCAAGGTGCGCCTCGTCGAGCACCAGGCCGGTGGACGCGTCGCGACGATAGAGCTGCGTCTGTACGGCGTCATAGACGTCGCCGTTCACAATGATCGCGTCGCTCGCGTTGACGTACATGGCGGTGGTGAGGCGCGACTGCGCCCAGTCGAGCTTGGCGTAGGTGCCGGAGCCCGGCACGGGCGTCGAGAGCCCGCGCACCACGCCCGTCTCGTCAGCGCCCTTGTAGCCGGGCCAGGCAGCGCTCAGGTCAACGGGACGCTTGGCCGCAGGATCGACAACCAGGGCGTCGCTCTTGGGAAGGTTGTCAGCGTCCGCGCAGTAGTACCACACGACCTCGTCGCCGTTGGCTATGTTCACGCTGCCGGCGCCCACCTGTGACATCTTTCCGTTTACGAACAGGTGCCAGTACGCGTTAGTCTCGGCGTCCCAGCCAAGCACGCGGCCATCCACGGGCGAGGTGATGGTATTGAGGTACCAGCCCCAGCTTGCGGTGCCGGAATCGTGTGCGAGGCCCTTCTCGGCAAACGCCGCCTCGGAGAGGTCGGCAGCCGTGGAGCCCTCCACGAGGGTGAGCGACGTGGTATCCGCCCAGACCTGGTCGAGGCCCGAGGCGTCCTTGCCTATCACCTTGACCGAGCCGGTGACCTGGCCCGGAAGCGAGTCGCCCCAGGCGGAGTAGTACCAGACGACCTTGTCGCCCTCCTTGAGGACGTAGTTTGAGGCCATCACCGTGGCGGATTCACCATTGATGAAGAGCTGCCACCACTTGCCGGTTGCGGCGTCGTAGCCAAGCAAGGTGCCGTCCTTGGCGAAGGTGTAGAGGTCGGCGTCATAGGTGATGCCGTTGGCGTCGAGAACCTGCTTGGTGAGGTCTGCCGCAGTGGTGCCCGGCTCGACGGAAAGCGAGGTCTCAGGCGCCCAGCTGACACTCGCGCCGGTGGCGTTGGGGCCAATGACCGCGCAACTTGCCGAAACGGTTGCCGGCGCGTCCTGGCCGGAGGTGCCCGCGACCGTAAACGTTGCCGAGACGTCCTGGTCCACAAGGCTCGCCAGCTTGGCCTTGAGCTGGTCGCTCACCGTGGGGTCATCCTTGTAGAACTCGTAGTAGGTCTGGAAGCGCTCGTCGGCAAGGCGCGAGATTACGGTAACCCGCGTGTTGTCGGCGGGCTTGGTGTAGGCGAGAAGCTCGTTGGAGATCACGTCCGGGCGGCTTGACTTGAAGGTGCGCCAGGTCATGCCTCCCATGTCGCTGTATCCGGGCAGGTCAACCAGCACGATGCCGGGGTGCGCGGACTGGGTGTCGCGGTTGCGCGCCCATGCCAGGTTGCCGGAAGCGTCGCGGTAGGCGCCCAGGAACGTGTGGAGGCTCCCTGTCACGTTGCTGGCACCCTGCCCGTCGAGAAGCGCCAAGGCATACCCCGCCTTGGCGTCCTCCATGAGCGAGACCGCCTCGTCGATTTCCTTCTCGCTTACGGGAGCGAGTGTGAACTCGAGCGTCTTGGTGGCTGTGACCTGGGGGTTCGCCTTATCCGTGACCGTGCAGGTAATGGCAACGGTGCGCGCGGTGCCCAGGGGCCGCACCACGATGGCGTGGTAGCCGTTGAAGCTGACGAGAGGATCGTCGCTGGTATAGGAAACGCTGTAGGCCTTGCCGTCCACACCCAGCGCGCGAGTGGTAGGAAGCTGCAAGTCTCCGGTAATGGCCTCGTGGTCGACGGCGTCCCCCGTCGAGAAGGCGGTTACCTTCTCGTACGTGAAGCCCGTCTCGACCGTAGACGCAAGCTCCGCCTGAGCTGCGGCAACAGCCTCGGGGTCTGCCTTGACGGTAACCGGGAAGCCCTTGGTCACCGTAACGTTGGGCATGCCGTAGCCCGTGAAGGACACGGTTGCCGTGAGGGTTGTCGGCGTATCAACCAATCCGCGCGTGGGCGTTGCCGTGAGGGTGCTGTCCCAGCTCTCGCCGGTTACTTTCACGGTGCCGTCGCTTGCGCTCCACGAGGCAGTGGCGCCACCCAGGCTTACCGGCAGCGAGAAGGCCTGGGTCACGGAGCCCGCGGAGTCGCCCTCGGCAAAGCCCAGCGTGATGGCATCGGCTTTCTTCTGGAGCACCGCGCGCGCCGCAGCCTCGTCCCAGGGCACCTGGAACGTGCGGTTGGGGGTGTACGTTGCGGTCTCGTCGCCGCGCGAGAGCGTGAACGCGATCGAGCTCACCGTCTGAAGCGAGGACATGTTCCAGCTGGAGACCTTGTCGGTATCGCACGAGAAGTACGTGACGGTGCCGTTGTCCGCGTCTGCGGTGGAGATGCCCACGGTGGCGTTTTCGCCAGTGTCCTGGAAGTCGACGCTGGTGACGCGCACGGTGAGACCCGTGGTGTCCACGCCCTCCTCGGCCAGCTTGGCGAGAAGCACGTCGTTCACGTTGGTGTCGGTGCCGTACGTGAGCGAGGGGCGCCAGTTCTCGTTCTGGAGGCGCGCGACGGCGCCCGCGAGCGTGGTGCTGTCGGCGACGGGCTGGTCGAAGGCGGCGGAAACGGAGGCGTCGCCGCTTGTTGCCACGACCTTGAGGTACTTGCCCGCCGCGCTTGCAGGAACCTGCAGGCTTGCCGACGTGCAGCCGTCAAGCGGCTGCCACTCTGCCGACGGGGCATCGGCGCTTGCGGCAACGTACCACTGCAAGTTCACGCCGTCCTTGCCGGTCACGTCCACGTTGCTGCCCGAGAGCTGCGCGGCGTAGACCGTCGCCGTTGCGGTGTCGCCGGTGACGAGCGTGCCCGACGCAGGCGATACCAAAGCGTGGTGGAGGTCGTAGCTGCCTGCGGCCTTGACCTGGGTCTTCTCGCTGCTGGCCGACGCCATGAGCGCGCTGCAGCTTGCCCACACGTATGAGCCTTCAAGCGACGGGGAGAGCACGAGCGTGGTGCCGTTTGCGCCGTCGGCCGCCGTGAGCTCGCGCGCGTTGGTGCCCGCTGCGTCATCCGCCGCGTACCAGGTGCAGGTGAGCTGGGCGTCCGAGGGCAGATCCGCCTCATAGGTGCCCCAGCTGCTGGCTTTCTCGTACTGGGGCTGCGCCGTGAGCGTGGCCCCCACCTGCGCGTTTGTTTCCGACGACGAGAGTTTCACGCTTGAGACGTCGTAGGCGCCCGCCAGCGCGACGGGGCCAACAGGGGCCTGCGAGGTAGTTCCGTAGTAGGACGGAACGCTGGTGGAGACCACGGAGTTGCCGCTCATTGCCTTGACGCGCAGGTACGTGCCGAGAAGCGACATACCGTCAGCGGTCTGCGCGGGAACGGTGAACGTCGCGGCGGTGGCTCCGGGGATGTCGGTGAACGCCGTGTCGTCCGTCGAGTTGCTTGCAGCCCACTGCCACTGGTAGTGCACCACGTCTGCGGAGGTCGCCTGGGTGTAGGGGCCGGTGTATGACGTGGCCGAGATGGTCTGGCCCACCGTCGCGCGGCCGGACGCGTCGACCGTCACCTTGTACAGGGTGACGGCGCCGGCCTCTTGTACGGGTCCCGCGGCGGAGCTCTCGGTTGCCCCGTAGCCACCGTCTGCGCTCGCGTAGAGGTACTTGCCCAAGAGGTCGGAGGTAACGGTGAGGGTTGGACCCTCGGCGCCGGGGATCTTCTCACCCGTGCCGTACGCCGAGTCGCTGGCGTACCAGGACCAGGTAACGCTGGCATTGGAGGTGGCGTCGGCGCCGCTTGCGTCCTTGGCCGTTGCGGTGAGGGTGTCGCCGGGTGCGAGCTTGCCGGTGTTGCTCAGCGACACGCTTACGAGGTTGACCGAGCCGGCAGCGGCAACCGCGTTGCGGCTGCGCGTTGTGCGCGTGGAGACGCCGTCGGCCGTCGTGAGCACGCAATGCACGTAACGGCCAGCGTAGTTGGCGAGGGAGAGGGACTGCGCGATGGCGCCGGGGATGTCCTCCCAGGTAGAGTTGTCGGAGCTCACCTGCCACTGGTACGTGAGGGTGGAGGCATCGATGGGAGCGCTGGCGCCACGTTCGCGCGCCCACGCCCACAGCGTGTCCGAGGCGGCGTAGGCGTAGGTGCCGCTTGTCGAGCTTTCGCTGGTGGTGAGGTAGGTGGAGTAGATGTTGACCGATGCGTTCGCGGCAGCCGCTGCCGACGTCGTGGCCGGGGCGGACTCCGCCGCAGCCTCGGCAAGCGCGCTCGTGGGCACCATCGATGCGGCCGTGACCAGCGACAACGTGACCGCCAGGATGCGCTTCCGCAGGTTTGTCCCGGACGCTGCCATGGGTTTTGTGGGTTTCATGCCCGCCTCCCTGTGATCTGCTCCCTTGGGAGCGTCGAGGGCAGGCAGGGCCGTCGAGTGGCGACGGTAGCCTCACGGCGCAACGCCGCCAACAGCGTGGCGCGCGCATCTGAGCACAGTTCTGGTTGCTGACCCGGAGTAGAACCGGGATCCATTTGCAGGCCTCACAGCTGCCCAAACCGTGCCCTCGGTTTGAATGTCGCCTGAAGTATAGACGAGAAGCGCCTGTTGCTGCCGGAGAGCGGCGGGAGCACTTCTCGCCCGATACACGCCCGATACACATTTGTACACGAATGTGTGACGCGCCCAGGTCGATACACATTCGGAGGACGAATGTGTATCAGCAGCGGCACATCGGCACGGCGGTGGTCGTCATGCGCCCTCGCGGTTTCGCCCCTCCACGCCACCTCGCCATCGAAGGAGCCTGGTCCGCAGCTCGCGCCGGCGCTCCCGCGCCTCTCTGCTCATCTCGATCTTGCCCAGCCCAAGCTGATGCGACAGCTGCGCGGCCAGGCGATCCATGCTCGCCCCGTTCGCGAGGTGCTCGTACACGGCAACAAGCACCTGCTGGCCGCTGTCGAGAAGGTCATTTCTCCGCAGGTTGTCCAACACCATGTCGTGCAGCTCCGTGTGGTCGCGCCCGCCAAAGTACTCCAGAACGACGTTCCGATCCCGCCACCAGAGGTCGGGGATGTAGTACGTCATTCCGCTCTCGTCGATGTAGCAGCGCACGTTGAGCACTGGGGTGGGAAGCCCGTACCCGCCCAACCTCGGAGGCAGCGTCAGCACGAGTACCAGCACCGTCTCCATTGGAGAGCCCGACTTTGGCAGCAGATAGCGCAGCACGAGACGAATCTTCTTGATGCCATGCATCCCCTCTCGCCCATACAGGGCACGTCGCAACGACTCGGGCATCATGCAGGCGGGACGCCCGTAGGCAGTCTCTTCTCCGCGCACCGGGAAACGATATGTGCCACAAAGCTCATAGCTGAGAAGGAGCAGTTCAGGGAGGTCGAAATCGTGTGCCAGTTGGAGGACCGTGTCTGCGGGGGACGCAACGAAGACGCTGTTCTCGAGCGGCAGGAAGAGCCCGCCCCACTTCCAGTAGTGGGGATGCTCGAGAGCTGTTGCGGCGCGCCTGGTAGAACCGTTGACGAGGACCTCCAGGGGAAGGGTGAGTTCGGACAACGGAGGCGAGAAGGCCAAGGCCTTTCGTTCTACAGAACAGCTCGCACCGAGTCGGTCGATGCGGACAGAGCGAGACGCGTCCGGCGGCGGCCAATCGTTGCCGCGCCAGTACTCAAGTGCCGAGGTATGTCCCAGGTAGATTGCCATGCCCAAAGGATATCGACGGGCGCCGGGTGGCTAACCGAGTTTCTGAGAAAGGCCGACGGGGTTCTTGCACGCTTCTGACAGCTTTCTTGCAGCTTGAGAGGTTCGCGCAGGAATTTTGGGGTGCGGGTTGCGAGGTGCGGGTTATTATCGCCAGCAACGAATGCGGGTGGCTCAGAAAAGCCCCTGGTAAAGGTGGGTACGAAATGTGAAGGCCGCGTGGATACGAAGGGCATCAAAGATTTGCCGTTCTGGACGTGCCCGCCGTGTCACAGGCGCGCACGGGATTTTTCAACACGAGGTTAGGCTAGCGGGGACTCGAGCTTGCTGACGCCCACGGACAAAAGGCGCCCCCGCAGATGGCTCGGTCGATACACATTCGTCATCCGAATGTGTATCGACCTTGGCGCGTCACAGATTCGGGTCCGAATGTGTATCGGAAATCAGCGTTATCTTGCGGCAGCGGTGTTATCTGGCTGCAGCGGCGTTATCTGGCTGCCGCGGCGTCGCCGTCCGGCGCGGCATCGAGGTGCCCCACCTGCGGACGGCCGTGCCGCGAGGACAGCACCAGCACCACAATCCCCGCCGCCACAAGCGGCAGGCTCAGTACCTGGCCCATCGTGAGCCAGCCAGTGCCGAGAAGGTATCCCAGCTGCGCGTCCGGCAGTCGCACGAACTCGATGAGGAACCTGAACACGCCGTACAGCATGAGAAATGTCCCGATGAACGTACCCTGCGGCCGGGGAGGCCGGCGCCTTGACAGCGCAAAGAGCACGCAGAACAGCACCACACCCTCAAGCAGGGCCTCGTAGAGCTGCGAGGGGTGCCGGCACACCGCCCCGCCGCTGGGAAACATCACGCCCCACGGCAACGAGGTCTCCTTGCCCCACAGTTCGCCGTTCACGAAGTTGGCGCAGCGGCCAAAGAAGAGCCCGATGGGCGCGCCGATGGCAGCGAGGTCGGCAACCGTGAGCACCGAGAGCTTCCAGCGCCTGCACGCAATGGTGCCGCCGAGAAGGGCGCCCACCAGCCCTCCGTGAAAGCTCATGCCGCCCTGGTTGAGGGCGAAGATCTCGAGCGGGTGCTCGAGGTAGTACCCCGCGCCGTAGAACACCACGTAGAAGATACGTGCGCCCACGATGACGCCCACGGCGACGTCGATCATCACCGAGAGCACGTCGTCGGTGGAAAGGTCGAGCTTCCAGCGCCTGGCCACGCGCGCGATCACCAACCCCGCGCACAAAAACCCCGCCAGGTACGCGATGCCATACCAGCGCACCTGGAAGGGTCCAAGCGTGAACGCGATGGGATTCAGTGAGTGGTAGAAGTCGTTCAGCCACACGGGGCAGCACCCGGCCTAGAGAACCGCAGGCTGCACGCGGGTGACGCCAGGCACGTGCTCCTTGAGGATGCGCTCGATGCCCTCGGACATGTCATAGGTCGAGAGCGGGCAGCCGGCGCAGGCGCCCTGCATCTCGAGGGTCACCACGCCGTCGTCGGTGCAGTCGACAAGGGCAAGGTCGCCGCCGTCGGCCTGGAGGCTCTGGCGGATGATGTCGATGGTCTCGGACAGAAGCTTGCGGTTGAGCACCGGCTTGGCCTCGTTGGCCTCGTTGGCCTGGTCGTTTGCGACCTGCTCGGTGCTGGGGGTCTCGTTCTCTGCCATGGTCTCTCCTCCCGCGCGGGTGCCCCCGCGCCTGTGGTCTCGCGCGAACTCACGATGTGCGAATTCCTAGCGCAATGATGGGTTACAAGGTCACATATTACCCAATGCCCGAGAAAAGATGCCCGGAGGTTGCGCCCTGCACACGAGGAGCAGGCCGCCTCCCCTCGGCCACGGCGGCAAGCGCGCGCACCACGCGCTCGACGGCAAACGCGCACTCCTCGGGCGAGAGGAGCGTGGCGTCGGCCATAAGGCGCGTGACGCCGGCGGCGACAAGGGCATCTGCCTGCGGCGTTGCGTCCAGCGGATGCGCCGCCCAAATGCGCGAGCGCCCGTGGACGTCCGTTCGCACCGGCAGGAGGTTGCCGTCGATGTCGCGCAGCGAGAGGCGCCGACGGCGCAGCTCGCAGTTGGGGCAGTCGTGGATGCAGCGCCCGGCCGCCTGAAGCACGCAGTGTTCGCTGGTCATGGCACGCGCGCGCCCCGAGACCACAAGCCCCACGGGCACCGACGCCGCGCCCGCAAGCGCGCAGACCTCCTCCAGCGTGAGCTCGGGTGAGAGCCAGAAGCCCGCGGCGCCCGCCGTCTCAAGTGCCACAAGGCAGCTCTCGTTGTGCACGGGGATGCAGGTGCGAATCTCGGGCAGCGCCCCGCGCGAGGCGGCAAGCGCCAGCTCAGAGACGTTGCCCACGCCCACGGGCTGACCGGCGCGCACCCAGGGGTCAAGCCGTGAGTGGTCGCCCTCGCGGCACACCTCGTCGAGCCAGGGAATCACGCCCTCCGGCCACGTGCCACCATCCTCAAGCGCGTCCGACGTCGCGTAGACGCGCGCGGCGCCGGCCTCGAACGCGGCACGCGCTGCCTCGGCAGAAGCGACAAGCGCGCAGGCCTCCGGTGCGGGCCGGTCCCACGCGTCCGGCACGGCAAGGCCGTCCTTCTCGCGCACCTCTGCCAGGCGCGCGGCCACGCCGCGTGCCGAGGGAGCCACGGCAAGGCCCTCTCCGCGCATCTCGTACGGAGCAAGAATCTGCTGCTCAAGGGTACTGCACGCCCGCGCGCGCACCTTGTGCACGGCCGAGAAGCCCATGCCCGCGCCCTCGTCCATCTCCACCTCGAACGAGACGGGCTCGAAGGGGCTCTGCCCCATGCGGCCCACGTGCTCGACGAGGTCCTCCCTGGTCACGGCCTTGGTCCGGGCAGCCTCGACCACAAAGCCCTCCGCCGTGGCAGAAGCGCTCCCGTCCGCGCAGGCAAGCGTCACCGAGAAGGGCTCGCCCAGGCGCGCCCGCACCGTCACGGTGACGGGACGGCGGCGCGGCACGTCCAGCCCGGAGACGCGCGCGGCGGCGTCCATCGCCGCCTGTGAGCGAATCACGCGCACCACCGCGCCCGCCGGGATGGGTCGAGAAGCACGACAGGTGATCGTCTCGCCAGCCGCTGCCGCGCGCTCGGCGCGCACCGTGAGGAACTGCGAGGGGTCCTCCACCGGCCTAAGCTCGAGCAGATCGCCCTCCCCCACCGGCTGGTCCAGGCGAATCCCCACGTCCGCGCGGGTGAGGCGCCGCATGCGCTCGCGCCCGCCGTCGGAGCCGCCGCGCCGCACGAGCGTGTCCTCCAGGCGGCGGGACGAGACGACCTCGCCCACCAGCTCGCCGCGGTTGTTTGAGCGCTCGTAGCTCATCATCTCGTCGCCGGAGCGGCCCCAGAGGTAGGCGTCGGTGAAGTCGCGGTTGAAGACGCGGCGCAGCGTGCGGTGGCGTGCGGCCACGGCCTTCTCGTCCTTCTCGCCCGCAGCCAGCACGTCGAGCGCCCCGCGGTAGGCAGAGATCACGGAGTACACGTAGTCCGGCGACTTCATGCGGCCCTCGACCTTGAGCGAGGCCACGCCCGCGTCACGCAGCTGCGGAAGGTCATCAACAACGCAATAGTCCTTGGGGCAGAGGGGGCGCGTACGGCCGGGGGCCTCGATTACGTGGCCGTCCTCGTCAACCAGGTCGTATGGCAGGCGGCACGGCTGCGCGCAGAGGCCTCGGTTGGCCGAGCGCCCTCCTGCAAGCGAGCTCATCATGCACACGCCTGAGTAGCAGAAGCAGAGGGCCCCGTGTCCAAAGGCCTCAAGCTCCACGCCCTCGCGCGCGATGGTGCGCATCTCGTCCAGCGAGAGCTCGCGCGAGAGCGTCACGCGAGCAACGCCCAGCTCGCGGCACCAGGCGGTGCCACGGGCGTCGTGCACGTTTGCCTGCGTGGAGACGTGGCACTCGATCTGCGGCCAGCTGCGGCGCACCTCGGCGAGAAGCCCCCAGTCCTGGATGATGAAGGCGTCCGCCCCCAGCAGCCAGGCGCGGCGGATAAGCTCGAGCACCTGCGGAATCTCACGCGTGGCGACCGCAATGTTCACCGTCACGTAGACGCGAGCTCCTGCCAGGTGCGCACGGCGGCACGCCTCGCCAAAGGTCTCGTCGGTGAAGTTGTGCGCGCTGCGCCGGGCATTGAAGTTGTTGCCCAGTCCGCAGTAGATGGCATTTGCGCCGGCTGCCAGCGCGGCGTTGAACGCCTCGGGACCTCCGGCCGGAGCCAGGAGCTCTATGCCCCTTGTAGTGGTCAAACTTGTTCTCCCTGTCAGTTGGATAAGGCGCGAGGAACAGCCCCGGCCGAGAAAACTTGCATTGCAATCATAGAAATGCTCGCCCCTCCACATGAGGCCAACCACAGATATTCAGATATTCTCTGAGCCAGGCGCTACTTGGGGCCCAATGGCCCGAATATAATGGCTAGCGTCATCGCCAAGCACGGTCACAACGTTGGGAGAAACGCCTTGAACGACAGGCATCTAAATATAGTCCCCCCGAGCGTGCGAGATAACATACCACTACTCTGCATAGTCGTTCCCTGCTACAACGAAGAGGAAGTCCTTCCTCAATCAAGCAACATCCTTGCGAGCACCGTCCAAGACCTCGTGAGTAAGGGAAAGGTCTCGTCAGACAGCCGCATCATCTTTGTGGATGATGGCTCCAGGGACTCAACGTGGAGCATCATCAGCTCGCTCCACGAGAGCAACCGCGTCTTCACTGGTATCAAGCTCGCTCACAACGAGGGGCACCAGCGCGCCCTCTACGCAGGGCTCATGGATGCGCTCGACCGTGGCTGCGATATTTCGGTCTCCATCGACGCCGACCTCCAGGATGATGTCAGCGTAATCGAAGAGATGGTCGACAAGTACGTTGCAGGCGCCGAGATAGTCTATGGCGTTCGTAACAATCGCGACACAGACACCGGCTTCAAGCGCAACACCGCCCAGGCTTACTACCGTCTCATGAACAAGTTGGGAGCTGAGGTTGTCTACAACAGCGCGGACTTCCGTCTCATGAGTTCGCGTACTCTCAAGGCGCTTGCACAGTACCGCGAGGCAAACCTCTTCCTGCGCGGCATGGTTCCCTCCCTTGGCTTCAAGTCCGACGAGGTCTACTACGCTCGAAAGGAGCGCATGGCAGGCGAGTCGAAGTACCCCCTCTCAAAGATGCTCGCCCTCGCAGCCGAGGGAATCACGTCATTCTCCATTGAGCCCATGCACGTGATGACGACCGTCGGCGTCGTTGCCCTCTTCGTCGCCCTCATCATGCTCATCTACACAATCGTGAGCTGCGCGACGGGCAACGCAGTTGCCGGCTGGGGCAGCCTCATGGTTTCCATCTGGCTGGTGGGTGGCCTTGTCATCACCTCGCTAGGCGTGACCGGTGAGTACGTGGGCAAGGCGTACCTCGAGACAAAGCAGCGTCCACGCTACATCGTGGACGTCGAGCTAGATTAGGCACCCGCTCATGGGCGGACTCGAGAATCTCGTTACGCAGTTCATGAAGTTTGGCATCGTGGGCGCAATAGCCACGGGCATCGACTTTGGGATCATGATCTTTCTCACCGAGGTATTTGGTGTCGATCCTGTCATCTCCTCGGGCATATCGTTCTGCACCTCCACGGTCTTCAACTACCTGGCCTCAATGCGCTTTGTGTTCAGGCATAGGGAGGATCTCTCCAAGGGGCGCGAGTTCATCATCTTTGTGGTGCTCTCCCTCATCGGGCTGGGCCTCAACCAGCTCATCATGTGGGGTGGCACAGCCGCACTGGGCGAGCGCTGGTATATCCTGGTAAAGGTACTCGCCACGGGCATCGTGATGCTGTGGAACTTCTTCTCCCGCAAGCACTGGCTTGACGCGGACCGCAAATAGGGTGTGGTTCAAATGAGCAATGCGCCAGACACCTGGAGCCGGCGACTTGCACGGGGTCTGATGAATGCCGTACTTCTCGTCTATGTACTGGTGTGCGCGATTGTGGTCTTCGTTGACCGCAATATCGACTACAGGCTGCGCTCGTATAACGTTCCCCTTCTCCCAAACCTCGCCCTTCTCGCGATAGCCGTCGTAGGCGTGATTCTCTTCCATAAGCTTGTTTTGCAGAGAAGAACCACCACCAAAGAGTCCATACATGCTGGCAGCGGCAGGAGGGTTGCAATCATAGCGACCGCAGCCCTGTATTGCTATCAGCTCGTCTCCTTCTACAACGTCGGTTTTCTCACCGGATGGGATGCGGGGATCGTCCGCGAGGCCTCCATCCTTCCGGCTCCGCTTTCACAAACGCTTGCTGCGGATGGCTCGTACTACTCGTACTTCTCGCGCTATCCCAACAACCTCCTGTTGCTGATTCTCCTCCGAGCACAAGACCGCATTCGCGCAGCCGTGGTACCACAGATGGCCGAAGGCGTGTTTTTTGCCATCATCTCGATGCTCTTGGTGTCACTATCCTTCTACCTGTTCACTAGGGTTTCTGCCAAGCTGCTTGGCCAAGGAAGGACCTCGCTGCTTGCCGACATCGTCTTCTTTGTACTGGTGGGGCTTTCCCCGTGGTACATGATTCCTTACTCAGACACGTATGGCCTCTTCTTCTGCACGCTGATGCTCTACCTTCTCGTGTGCCACGTCGACAACCCCTTGTCGCTCATCGCCCTGGGGCTGCTTAGCGCAGCTGCGTATAATATCAAACCAACTTGCATCTTTGTGCTTATCTCGGCTTGCCTGGTCTGGGTATTGGAGTCTTTGAAGACGCCCATCTTCCGCAAGGCAGTATCTAACGTTGCGATTATGCTGCTCGCTTTTGTCGTCTCACTCGCAGGGGTTCGTGCAGCGACCGAGAAACTCGACATTACCTGGGATGACAACCCCCGGTTCACGATAAGCCATTACCTGATGATGGGGCTCAACGACGATACGGATGGGGTTTACTCCTACGATGACATCGTGTTGTCAATGACCCAGAGCACGGTCAAGGCTCGCGAGGAAGTAAACAAGGCTGTCACCAAGGAACGTCTGGAGACGTACGGCCCTCTTGGCCTGGCGAGGCACCTCGTGAAAAAAACGCTCGTGTGTTTCAATGACGGAACCTTTGCGTGGCTCGCCGAGGGAGACTTCATCCATGAGACCGTCGGCGTTGCCTCGGACGACAGCTCCAATTTTTTCCACAGCTACATCTATCCACCAGCCAATGCTTCGGAGGGAGCCCCATATCGGCTCTTCTGCACCATCGAACAGGCCCTCTGGCTTGTCTGCCTTGTTGGAATTCCCCTGGGGCTCCTACGGCCGAGAAGGCATCGTGGCTGGACCGAGAAAGAATGTAACTCTTCTCAGCCCGCTTGGCTCGTAATTGCCTATTGCGTGGGGGCAATACTCCTTTTCCTCCTCGCGTTTGAGGCGAGGGCGCGGTATCTCTACCTGTATTCCGGCTATTTCGTACTGCTCGGAATGTACGGATACCGGCAGGCGTCACAGAGGCTCGCCTCGTGGCACGTCAGGCGTCCTCGGAGGCAAGCTACGCCTCGCCTGGATTCGAAAGAATAGCCTCCTACCCGAGAAAGACCGTCTTGCCCAGAAAGTTGTTTGGGGCCGGCACTCCCGAGAGAGCGCCGGCCCCAAACGGTTGCCATCAAAATGGTTGCAAACCCTCACTACACCAGCTTGGCCCAGCGCTTCTTGCCGCTCTGCAGCACGGTGCCCGCCGAGAAGAGCGCGGGGTCCACGTTGTAGCACTTGGGCGCCACGGCCTTGCCGTCGATCTTGACGCCGCCGCCGTCGATGAGGCGGCGCGCCTCGCCCGTGCCGCTAGCGATTCTGACGTCCACCAGGAGCTTGGCCAGGTAGACCTTGCCCTCGTCGTTCACCTGGACCGTGGAGAGCGGGAACTCCGCAATGTCCTCGGGGACCTCTCCCTTCTTGAACGTGGCGTCGAAGGCGGCCTGGGCGGCGTCGCCGGCACCGGCACCGTGGTAGAGGTCGCAGATGTTGCGGGCAAGCTCGCGCTTGAGGGCGTACGGGTCGGCCGTCCCAGCCTTGAACTCGGCGTCGATGGCGTCGATCTGGTCCACCGGCAGCGTGGAGCACAGGCGGAAGTAGAGCGGCACCAGCTCGTCGGTGATGGACATGATCTTGCCGTACATGTCATCGGCCGGGTCGGTGAGGCCAACGTAGTTCTTGTAGGACTTGGACATCTTCTTGACGCCGTCGGTGCCCACGAGCAGCGGCACCGTGAGGGCAACCTGCGGCTCCATGCCCATGGCCCGCATGAGGTCACGGCCGGCAAGCAGGTTGAAGATCTGGTCGTTGCCGCCCATCTCGACGTCCGCCTTCACCACGACAGAATCGTAGGCCTGCAGCACCGGGTAGATGAACTCGTGCAGGGCGATGGACTGGCCGTTGGTATAGCGGTTGTGGAAGTCCTCGCGCTCGAGGATGCGTGCCACGTTGAACTGGCTCATGAGCTTGAGCATCTTGGAGAGGTCGAGGGGCTTCAGCCAGTCTCCGTTGTGGACGATGGTGGTCTTATCGGGGTCGAGGACCTTCATGGCCTGCGCCACGTAGGTCTTGGCGTTTGCCTCGACCTGCTCCTCGGTGAGGGGCGGGCGCGTGGAGTCGCGGCCGGACGGGTCGCCGATAAGCGCCGTGCCGTTGCCAATGATGAGCGTGACCTTGTGGCCCAGGTCCTGGAACTGGCGCATCTTGCGCAGGGGGACGGCGTGACCGAGGTGGAGGTCGGGGCTGGTGGGATCCACGCCCAGCTTGACGTTGAGCGGCACCCCGCGCTCAAGCTTCTTGCGAAGCTCGTCCATGGGCACGATCTGCATGGTGCCCGAGGTGATGACCTTCAGCTGTTCTTCGACTGGCAGCAAAGCTCTGTCCTCCGTGTATGTTCGCGTGTCTTCGCGGATCGCGCCTGCGACCGCGCACGCACAAGGATAGCGCAGGTTGCTGCCACGCGCCTGCCGCAGGAGCCTGTACGTCAAAGCACCTTACCGCGCGCTGGCAGCTTCCTTCGAGCGGCGCTTCGCGGCACGCTTGGCAAGCGCGTACGCAACGCTCGGCACGCCGACAAGGACAAACACTATGACGGCCTCGTAGAGCGGATGCCTTGAGAAGCGGGCGCCCTGCTCGGGCGTGACGTTTGCCCCAAGCCAGTTGATCACGGGGATGTGGAACAGATACACGTACAGGGAAGCCGAGGAGAGCGTGACGAGGGCGCCCCTCGCGCGCTTTCCCATCGCCTGAAGGCGCGGCTCAAGCGCACGCACAACGCAGAACAGGCCCGCGGCATAGGTGGCTGCAAGCGGGAAGAACGCGTTCACGGGAAAGGAGTCGTACTCGGGCCTCGAAACGTTCACGGCATGCCCGATGGCATGCATGAGCACCGGCGACGCAACCAACGCTATGGCCGCAACCGCGCGAACCGCCTTGGTGTCCGGTACGTACCTGCGAAGATAGTAGCCTAGGAGGAAATAGAAGACGGATGTGCTCGTAAGGAGGGGCCAGCCCTGAACGGCGCTAGCGTCCTCAGGCCTCACGACATGCGCCCAGGTAAGCGTTGGCACCACAAACGCGAAGAGGAACCCTCCCGCCAGAAGCCCGCGCAGCATGCGGGGCCTGTCGGCGGCAAGCGAGAGCAGTGGGGCCACACAATAGACGCCGAGAATGGCATAGAAGAACCAATAGGTGTTGTTGATGGTGTCGCCCAGAAACCCATGGACGAACGCCCGCAGGGAGAAGTCCTTCGCGACGTCGCGCGCACCCCAGAACGAGTCCGGAAAGAGGCAATATGCGAGGTAGCAGGCAACGCTTCCCACGAGAAGCGCCACGCCCACCCTGAGAACTCGCTTGCGGAAGAACTCGCGAGTCGAGTAGCGGCTGCGGTACTCCATGAGGTTTGCCCCGCTCAGCATCATGAACACGGGAACGGCGAAGATGAAGACCGCCTGCTGCACGAGCGCGAGCTCCCACTCGCGCCCGCGGCCTGGGCCAAAGACGGTGAGCGAGCAGTGCAGCGCCACAACGGCAAAGCACGAAAGAACGTTGAGAACGTCCTCGAAATAGAGGCGCGTACAAGCGGATGCGGACAATGTAGGCCCTTCAACAGAAATAAAGCAAGTTGTCACAGAATAACTGAAAGTGCAGTCCCTGATGATGCACCCAGCACCGAACGGACGCAACCCCATGGACAAAGCTTGGCAATGGAGCCAACAGTCAGTGGTAGCGTACGAACATCGACCAGCTATCGCTCTGTGAGGTTAAGCTTCATGCTCATCGCCGTTCTCGTCATGGTTCTCATGCTCTTCGCACCCGGATCTATCGCGCTTGTCGCCGCGGGAATCCCCGCATGCGCCTCCCTTGCGCTCTCCCCCATCGTCTCGACGGCATGGCTGGGAGTTGCGGGAGTCGTATACGCACTCACAGGAATTCCCGCAAACCCACTCACCATGTTCGTGCCGCTGACCGCAGTCTGCCTGCTTGCGGCGTTTCTTCTCGCACGCCGACGCAGCAAGCTGTCAGAGGTTGGCAAGGGGCTCACCCCACAAGTCATCCTGCTCTACGTTGCCGCAGGAACCGCCGTCTGCCTCTACGTCTTTATCTCTCGAGACACCACCGCAGGAGGCTTCATCCAGCAGTGGGACAACGACACCCACCTTAGCATCATCCGGGCGTTCGCCGATTCGCAGAGCATGTCTTCGCTCCGCGCAAGCGCCTACCTCACCGCTGCGGACGCCGTCGCCAACCCCTTTGGCGAGACGGGCGCCATCCTCAGCTTCTACCCTGCCACCTACCACGGGCTTTGCGCGCTTGCCGTCCTCGGGGCGGGGGTCTCCGCCCCTTTGGCAATCAACGCCTCCATTGTTGTGTTGGGCTCCGTCGTGTTTCCCCTCGCGATGGCGTTCTGCATCTCCGAGGTCTTCCGGGGCGATGCGACGGCCCTGCTCGCCGGGGCGGTGCCGTGCTGTCTCTTCCCCGCCATGCCCTACGCGCTGGTCGTCTTTGGGCCGCTCTACCCCAACCTCTTTGCCTTTTCGCTGCTGCCCCTGGGCGTAGCGCTGATGTTTGGGCTCATGCGTGACGAGACGGGAAGCCACGCGTTCTACGCAGCCTTCCTCCTCGTCACGGTTGTCGCCCTTGCTCTTGTGCACCCGAACGCCGACTTCTCACTTGGCGTGCTCACCGCGCCTTCCGTTGCGGTACACGTCTTTCGCGCACAGCGCCGCCGCGGCGCCTCCTTCACACGCGCCTGCGCAATGGCGGCGGGAGTGTCAGCAGCGGCAATCGCAGCCTGGGTTGCCCTCTTCAACGCGCCGTTCCTTCGAGGTGTCGTTAGCAACTACTGGGGCACCTACGAAAGCGTCCCAGAAGCCATACGCAACCAGGCATTACTCATCACGAGCAGCTACCTCTACGAGCTGCACGAGGGTCAGCCGCTCCTCTTTGCCCTTGCGGGCATCGGGGTAATTACCGACCTCGTGAGGCTTCGCCACCCTGGGCTGGTGGCCTCGTACGTGATGGTTCAGGTCATGTGCATTGTCGCGGGGTCCGCGGAGGGGCTGGCAAGGCAGCTCCTCACCGGCTTCTGGTACACGGACTCCAACCGAATCGCCGCGTTTCTCGTCATCCCCGCCATCATGTTTGCCGCAGAAGGCGTCTCGGGAATCTGCTGCCTCGTCAAGACGCAACTGGGGAAGTCTCCCGGGCGCCCAGGAGTCCGCAGGGCCATGGCCGTCTTCCCGGCGCTTGCCGCCATCGCCCTCGTCTCCGTCGAGGCGCTTGTCCCCGTCCATTATTACGGTGCGCTCAATCATGCCCGCTACGAAATAGACGCCGCATACGGCAGATGGAACCCCCTCAACAGCGAGGCGATTCGCAGCGACCTGCAAGACATTAAGGAAATCGTGGGGGATGACACCGTGGCCAACTCCACCTACGACAAAAGCCTGTATCTCTACGGGGCCAACGACATCCACGTGCTCTACAGGACGAACGATGGAATTGCAAACGAGCGAGGCCACCTGGACACAGAGGGTGCGCAGCTCGTGCGCACCGGCCTCGACCAGATAGCGACCAACGAGGACGTCCGCGCAGAGGCGGAGCGCCTGGGCATACGGTGGGTGCTCCAGATGGACGTCACGGGGAGAACCCAACAGTCGAGCGATTCCTATAACCCGGAAGACTGGGCGGGCATCGAGTCCATTGACGAGAACACCCCGGGGTTCCAGCTTGTCTACAAGGACCGGGACATTCGGCTGTACCACGTAGTCGACTAGGCCGCAAGGACCGCGCCACGCTCGCTGCAGCACGGCGCCTGCTAGCGTCCCTCTCGTCCCGCGTCCACGCAGAACGGACACAAGCCGACAAGGCCCATTCCCTATAATGTGAGCGATTGTGTCCACACGAGGAGGTTCCATGGGCATCAGAACCCGCAGGGCTCACAAGCACGCAAGTACGCACGCCGTCGGATTTGGCATCGCCGGCGTGTTTGGCTTCATAGCGCTCTTTGCATTGGCGCTCGCCGTCTCCCTGGGCGCCGTGGTCGACTCATGGCTCCAGGACCTGCCCGACTACGAGTCGGCAGATGCCTACCTGGTGGCAGAGCCCACCATCGTCTACGCAGCCGACGGCACCGAGATTGCGGAGTACTACCTCCAGAACCGCCGCTCCGTCACGCTCGACGACATCTCGGACTACGTGAAGAAGGGCACCGTCGACGTCGAGGACGAGCGCTTCTACCAGCACAACGGCGTTGACCCCCAGGGCATCCTGCGCGCTATCGCCAGCCAGCTCAGCGGCCGCTCCGAGGGCGCCTCCACCATCACCCAGCAGCTCGTGAGGAACACGGTCCTCTCGTCAGAGCAGTTCGACCAGACCCTCAAGCGCAAGGTGCGCGAGGCCTACATCGCCATCCAGATGGAGAAGACGTACTCGAAGGACCAGATCCTCAACATGTACCTCAACACCATCTACTACGGCGAGGGCGCCTACGGCATCGAGGCAGCAAGCGTCACGTACTTCAACAAGCACGCCAGCGAGCTTACGCTGGCCGAGGCCGCGACGCTCGTGGGCATCCCCAACTCCCCCTCCTACTACGACCCGTTCGTGAACCCTGACGCCTGCGTCGAGCGGCGCAACAAGGTCCTGGGCAACATGCTCGAGATGGGCGACATCACGCAGGACGAGTACAACGAGGCCACCGCCGAGGAGCTCACGCTCAGCCCCGGCTCGCTGCAGGACGAGGTCTCTGGCTCGTATCCCTACTTCACCGACTACGTGAAGCAGCTCCTCCAGAACGACTTCGACAACGACACCATCCTCAAGGGCGGCCTGCGCGTCTACACCACACTCGAGGTCGACAAGCAGCAGGCCGCCGACGAGGCAGTGAACGACCTCATCTCCAAGTCCGGCAACGACCAGCTCTCCGCCGCGCTCGTGTCCGTCGACAACACCAACGGCCACATCGTGGCGATGGTCGGCGGCACCAACTACGGATACGACGAGACCCAGGGCCAGAGCTCGATCAACCTCGCCATCAGCCAGCGGCAGGCTGGCTCCAGCTTCAAGCCGTTCATGCTCATGGCGGCGATGATCGACGGCATGAACCCCTCCATCATCCTCAACTGCAACTCGCCCATGCAGATCACATCCACCTGGACGCCCCACAACTACGAGAACGCGCAGTACGGCTACGTATCGCTCGCGCGCGCGACAGAGCTCTCCTCCAACACCGCATACGCGCAGGTCGTGATGGCCGTTGGCGTTGACAAGCTCATCGAGACCGCCCATCTCATGGGCATCGACTCGGACCTCTCGTCCGTCCCCTCGCTGGTGCTTGGCTCCTCCGGCGTCACCCCGCTCGAGATGTGCGAGGCGTACAGCGTCTTTGCCACCAACGGCGTCCACCGCGACGCGATCGCCATCACCAAGATCGAGGACCGCAACGGCAACACGGTCTATGAGCACGAGGACGATCCCAAGCAGGTCATCGACGAGGGCGTTGCCCAGGATGCGCGCAAGGTCCTCGAGGGGGTTGTCAAGGCGGGCTACACCACCAACTACGTGCATGCCAACTTCACCGCGAACCAGCCGGTGGGCGGCAAGACCGGTACCTCCGACAAGGCCGACAACCTCTGGTTCTGCGGCTTCACCCCGCAGCTCACCACCACGGTATGGTGCGGCAACCGCGACAACAACCAGGCGGCCTATTACAAGGGAGCCCTCGCCTCGACCCCCACTACGGCGCAGCCCATCTGGACTAACTACATGAACACCGTGCTCAAGGGCGTTGACCGCGAGGAGTTCCCCGTCTCCACCGAGACCGTCACCTACAAGGACAACAGCTCGTGGAGCTTTGTGGGTACCTCTGCGTCCACGAACTCCGGTTCGTCGTGGAACACCGTCACCGACAACTCCACCAGCAACTCCACCAGGACGGAGTCCACGACCAGCACCACTACCGAGAAGACCGAGACAAACACCAACAACACCGAGACCAACTCCGGTACCGGTACGGGCGGCAACGGTGGGAATGGCAACGGTGGCAACGGCGGCAACGGCCAGAACACCGGAACAAATACCGGGACAAACACGGGAGAGAACTCAAACACCGGAACCAACACGGGTCAGAACACCGGGACAAACACGGGCACCAACACCGGAGGGACACAAGGCCAGTAGCGGCTTACAGGCAACGGCTTGCGCGCACCCCGTTGCATCGATGGCAAGAGGGCCCCGGCAGCGTGCCGGGGCCCTCTCTTTTCTCGCCTGTTGGTTTGAACGTCTCGCACGTCTTGGCGGCGCCTTGGCGCGGCGCGGCGGCAATCAGTCTGCCCGACGCCGGCTAGTATGGCACGGCAGCAATTGACACAATGCCTACTTGGAGCTGCCGAGCTTCTTCACGAGCGCCTGAAGGTCGGCCGCGTGCTGGCCGTCGATGGCAACCACGAGCACCGTGTCGTTGCCAGCAACCGAACCCAGCGCGTGCGAGAGCGCCGCCCCATCGATTGCCGCGGCAACGCCCGACGCCGTGCCAGGCTGGCACTTGATCACCACGAGGTTCTCGGCGCGGAGCACATCCACCACAAACTCTGAGAGCATCCGCTGCAGGTGCAGGTCCTCGGAGAGCACGTAGATGCCCTCGGGAAGCTTGCGCAGACCCATCTCGGTGATGTCTCTCGAGACCGTTGCCTGCGTGCACGAGAAACCCTCTGCCTGGAGCTCCTCCACAAGCGCTCGCTGAGTGCGAATGGACTTGTCGCGAATGATTTGCCTGATGGCTTCTTGCCTGTCGTTTCTCTGCTTAGCCACGTGATGCCTCTCAACTAACGGTCCGAGCCTGTTGGTCCACCCCATACAAGGGTGAATACTTCTATCGGATTATACGTATCAAAAATGAACAATACCCATATTCGTTCCCAGGGTCACGCAAGCACCATACCAACAGCTCAGCTAGGGTCTCATCTGCTTGGCGGACAATGCGGCGCCGCTTGAGGCAGCGTTTCATAGCACTGGCGCCGCTCGGAGGAGTCGCCCGCATGCAAAACGCAACACTGTCTTATAGTGCATATGTGATGTGCGGGGCAGAGATTCGCGAGGCGACTGGCCCACGCGTCATTCGAAATGTTGCATCGACTTTTTGGCGCGCACGCGCATCCCGGCGCGCGCACCACGCAGGGAGGCTTCATGGAGTACTCCGACGGCAGGCCCCAGAGATCTCAGCGCCGCGCGGGTGGTTCGCGCGGGGGTCGCGGCGGTTCCTCTCGCCCGCGCCAGCAGAGGCCGCTTGGAACGGGCTCGCGCAGTCGTGGCAGACGCCAGGGCTATGAGCTGCGAAGCCGCAGCATTGGCTTTGCGAGCGCAGGACGCGGGAGGCGCACGGGCAGCCTTGACACGCGCATGGTCGCCGCGTTGGTGTTGGGCATTGTCGCCGTGGTGCTTCTCGTCTTTGCCATCTCGAGCTGCGTGGCGGGCAACGCCGCCCAGGAGGAGCAACGGGTGGAGGAGAAGCCCCGCGTTGCCACGGGTATCTCGGACGACCTCTCGCAGGCGCTTACTGCGCGACTCGACCAGGACGATCAGATGGCCCAGATTGCGAGCAATGCCGACCAGTACTCCGACGAGCGCCTGGTTGAGCTGGCGCTCAACGAGCCCGACGCCATCTCGCTTGTCGCCGGCTACCTGGAGTCCGACAAGACGGCGCAGGCCTACGGCGAGGAGGGGGCGGTTGGCAGCTACCCGCAGCTCTATGACTGGGACTCCCGCTGGGGTGCGGTGGACTACGCAGGCAGCGCGCTTGCGGTGACGGGGTCTGGTCCCACGGTGATGTCCATGGCAACGATTGGCCTTACCGGTTCGACCGACAACACGCCCGCGACCATTGCAACGCTTGCCGAGAAGGACGGGCTCGCCACCGGTGACTCAAGCTTGAGCGGCGACTTCTTCACAAACGAATCCAACGCGCTTGGCGTGGTCTATCACACGTACGACACCTCGGCCGACAACATCTCGGCGGTGGTCACGTCGGGAACCGTGGTTGCGATGGAGGTCAAGGCCGATAGCCTCACCCCCTACGAGCACTGGATTCTTGTGGTCGAGAAGGGCTCCGACGGCACCTTCACCGTGCACGACCCCACCTCAAGCGACGTGACCTCCCGGAGTTGGGATGCCGACACACTCGCCAACGCGTCGACGGGCAAGTTCTACGCGCTCACGAAGATGGCGTCGTAGCCGGCACGGCGGCGGAGCCGCCCTACTCGTGCTCCTCGAGGAAGCGCTCGACCGCCGCGTTATAGCGATCAGGCTGCTCGCCGTGCACCCAGTGCGTGCCATCGGCGAAGAGCTCCCAACGGGCACCGGGAATGCCGTCAGCCACCTGCTTTGCCACAAGCGGTGTGCACTCGTCAGCCGCACCCGAGGTCACGAGCGTAGGAACGTCAATCTTGGGCAGCTGGTCCACCACGCTCCAGTGCGAGAGAGCGCCCGTGACGACAAACTCGCTCATCCCCTGCATGAAGTGGTAGCACTCGTCTCCAACCGGATCCGGCTCGGGACTGTGGAGATGCGCGGGCCTCTCGTCCTCCGGCACCTTGGAGACGTGGCGTCGGTAATACTCGGCCGTCGCCGCACGGACCTCGGGACGACTGTAGTCACCGTCGACGTCGGCCTGCGCCAGGGCCTCGTCCATCTCTTGCGGCAGGTAGTGGCGAAGCCGGATGGCCTCGTGAAGCCACAGGTCCATGCTCGCGGGCGAGCTGGCAACCACCATGGAGGCCAGGCCGTCGTGTCCGTGACTATGCCAGGGCTCGCCGATGGCGTACATCATGGCCAGCATGCCGCCCCAGCTCTGGCCCAGGATGTGCAGACGATCCCAGCCAAAGGTCGTCGCAAGATACGCCCGCACGCAGGCAAGCTCGTCGAGAAAGAGAGAGCATCCCCACAGATCCGGCAGGGGCGGCGTCTTGGAGCGGCCGCAGGAGATCTGGTCGTAGTAGACAACGGCGCGACCGTACTTCTCGGCAATGCCATCGAGAGACTGCAGGTAGTAGTGGGCGGCACCGGGTCCGCCGTGCAGGACGAGCAGGGGCAGCTTACCAGGCTGGCACTCCCCCGCCACTCGGTAGTAGGTCTGGTATCCCGCAAACGGAATGTAGCCCTCGCGCTCGCGCACCATGATGCGACGCTCCTCTCGGCAGCCCGTTCTTCTCGCCGTGCCCCTAGGCCGCGACCAGCGCAAAGTACGCAATGACGGCGATGCCCAGCACGATGCGGTACCAACCGAAGGGCTTGAAGTCGTGCTTCTTCACGAAGCCCATAAGGAAGCGGATGGCCGCCAGGGAGACGACAAACGCCACGGCGCAGCCCGTAAGCAGGATTGCCGCCTCGGGGCCGGAGAAGGTGTTGCCCTTGAGGAAGTACTTCACCAGGCGCAGGCCAGAGGCACCCACCATCACGGGAATGGCCAGGTAGAACGTGAACTGCGCGACCACGGTGCGCGAGCAGCCAAGGATGAGGCCGCCGATGATGGTGGAGCCGGAGCGCGAGGTGCCGGGGACGATGGAGAGCACCTGGAAGAGGCCGATGCCCAGGGCGGTCTTCCAGTCGAGGTCACCAATGTCCTGGATGCAGGCCTCGGAATCTGCAAGCTGCGAGACCGCGAGCTCCTGCTGCGGCTGCGGCGCGGCCGAGCCGGAGAAGTGACGCGGACGATAGGAACCAGACGTGCCGACCGCTGCGGTAGAGCCTGCTGCTGGGGCGGCGAGGCGCTGGGCACGGCGCTCGCGGAGGGTCTCGATAATGATAAAGGCAATGCCGTAGACGATAAGCGCCGCGGCAATCACAAAGGGGCTGCCCAGGTGGTCCTCGATCCAATCGTCAAGCGGGAGGCCAATCACGGCGGCGGGAATGCACGCGACGATGGTCTTGCCCCAGAGCGTCCACGTGAAGCGGCGCTCTTTGGCCGACTTGGAGCCCGAGAACGGGTTGAGCTCGTGGAAGAAGGCGACAAGCACGGCAATGATGGCGCCGAGCTGGATTACCACGAGGAACATGTCCCAGAAGTCCTTCGAGACGCTGAGCGGCATGACCTGCTCGAGAAGGAGCATGTGCCCCGTCGACGAGATGGGCAGCCACTCGGTGATGCCCTCGACCACGCCATAGACCGCTGCCTTGAGAAGCTCGAGAAGATCCACGTTTCCCCCTTCTTGCGCCAGCCGCCGACGGCGGGTGCGCGCGCCTGTTAACGTGTCAATGATGAAGGGGCCGCGCGGAACGGGTCACGCGGACGCCGTGCATTCAGCGAAAAACTAGAGACAGGGCTGGCGCGCAGCTGGCGACGGGGCGGCGCGCAGGAGACGGGGGCGGCGCTTCGACCTATCTCACACCGAGCAGCGCAGGAACTCCCCAGGCGAGAAAGCCGGCGAGCAGCGCGATCGCTGCCGCGATGAGGAGCGTGACGAGAAGAGAGCGCTTGGGTGGCTCGCCAGGTTTTTGGTCCTTCTCGTCCACGCTGTCGCACCTCCCTGCCCGCTTTGCACTACGGCGACATTCTACCGGTCCTGCTGATGGTTATGCCCGTCGCTGTTGAGAACAAATTGGACGGAATCTTCGGTTTGCCGGCCGCAGAATGTCGAAATCCTTCTCAACAGTGCATGACGGATGAGGGCCGGAACGCGGTGACGCACCGGAGCGCGGGACCGCGCCGCGAGGGGCCGCAGCCTCGCTTCGGGTAAAATCGTCACCCAAAGGCATCGCGAAAAGAGGAAACCATGGCGCTCAACCTGCAGAACGCTCGCTACATCGCTTCATACGGAACCGTCGACGGGCTCCCCGCCCCCACCACACCCGAGGTGGCGTTTGTCGGCCGCTCCAACGTGGGCAAGTCATCGCTTCTCAACAAGCTGCTGGGCCGCAAGGCGCTGGCAAAGGTCTCGTCGCAGCCAGGCAAGACGGCAAACGTGAACTTCTTCGAGGCAGACGGCATTAGCTTTGTGGACCTGCCTGGCTACGGCTTCGCGCGCGTCTCGATGGCCGAGCGCCAGCGCTGGGCAAACCTCATCTCTGGCTACTTTGCGCAGGAACGCAGCTTCAACCTGGTCATCGCCCTTGTCGACGTGCGCCTGGAGGCGCAGAAGCTCGACCAGGATATGCTGGCGTTCCTCCGCGAGAACGAGCTTCCCTTTGTGGTCGCGCTCACCAAGGCAGACAAGCTCAGCCGACCCAAGCAGGCGCGTCAGGTTGAACTTCTCTCGCGCCAGCTCGACGTGCCGCGCGAGCAGATGCTGCTCACCTCCGCGCAGACCGGCCTGGGCATCGACGAGCTGCGCCGCCGCATCGAGAAGGCCTGCGACTAGGCGGCGCGCTGCGAGGCACACGCATCGAGAACATCAAGGTCGCAACGAGGAGACACACATGTCCGCACGTAGGCGCGAGCCCGAGAGGCTCGAGGAGTTTGTCTTTGAGAACACCACGATGGTCCTTGCCGCCGGTCTCGAGATGACAAAGCACTCCGTCACCTCGGCACCCGGCGAGTTTGTGCGCGAGAAGGGCCCGCTGGGCATTGGCGCCACCTGGCGTTGCCAGGTTTTTGGCGAGCTGGTAGGGCGCATCAACGCCCGGGAGATGGGTGCGCTTTCGCTTGGCGCGGGCCTCGACCCCAAGGCGCTCCCCGACCGCATTCCCTGCACCGTGACGTACTCGAACGCCGGGGGCTTCCCATCCTGCACCGTGCGGCTCGCGGGAGACGGAGACACGACAGAGTAGCCCCGCGGTCCTGCTCGCCCGCGCCCGTCTCGCGCTACAATAGTCCGTCACGCTTTCGTGCCGGGCACGGGGAGGACGCATGGCAGACGAGACGCACGACAAGACGTTCCGTGAGGAGCAGGACCACCTGAGCGCGATATACACCCAGCTCTGCGGCCTGCGCGACACCCTCACGGAGGAGATCGAGACCAGCCACAGGGGCGCGGCGGCGGACCTCCGCGAGATGAGCGAGGAGATTCGTCCCGACTTTGGCGGCTCCGACGAGACCATGGAGACGCTGGCCGCCATCGAGACGCTCAACTCGGTCATCGATACGTACAACCAGTACCACGACTTCACCGTCGAGAAGCTCCAGCGCGTGCTCCTGCTGCTGCGCCAGCCCTACTTCGCCAAGGTCACGCTGGAGATGCGTCCCGGCCGTCCGCCGCGCGACGTCTACATTGGCGCCGCAGGCATGACCGACGAGCACAAGCGCCCGCTCATCGTGGACTGGCGCAGCCCCGTGGCCGAGACCTACTACAACCAGGAGATGGGTCCCACATCCTACCAGGTAGACGGCCGCACGCGCACCGTCAACCTGCTGCTGCGCCGCCAGTTTGACATCACGCGCGACACGCTCAACTCGTACTTCGACACCACCGTGGCCATCGAGGACTCGCTGCTTCTGGGTGCGCTCAAGAAGCACCACTCCGAGAAGCTCGCGGCCATCACCGCCACCATCCAGCGCGAGCAGAACGCAGTCATCCGCCACGAGGACGTCCCGGTGCTGCTCGTGAGCGGCATCGCCGGCTCGGGCAAGACCTCGGTGCTGCTGCAGCGCGTGGCGTACCTCTTCTATCAGGAGCGCAAGACCCTCTCGGCAGACCAGGTCTTTCTCTTCACGCCCAACGACGTCTTTCGCCACTACATCGACACCGTGCTGCCCAGCATGGGCGAGAAGAACCCGCGCATCTTCACGTGGCGCGGGTTTCTCGCCAGCCTTGGACTTTCCGAGCGCGGCGACGGGCGCGACGGAGACCCGGAGGAGCTCGCCCACCTTGAGGAGGGCGTGCGCACGATGACACTTGAGCCCGACGACCTGCGCGAGGTCCGCTGCGGCGAACGCGTGATGCTCAAGGCATCCTCGGTGGCGGGTGCCGTGGCCAAGTTCTCGCAGATTCCCGTGGGCCCGCGCCTTACCGCCCTGGTGAAGGACGAGCTGCACGACCGCCTTGACCGCAAGCTTGCGGCGCTCTCCAAGAGCGAGGAGGTCTGGGAGGAGATGCTGGGCCTCGACGTGGAAGAGCAGGTCGAGGTCTTTGGCCAGACGATAAGCCCCGCCGACGACGAAGAGTGCGCCGCCTACGCGCTCACGTACGTGCGCCATCTCTTTGCCGGCGCGCACGACGAGATCGAGCGCGGCAACTGGCTGCGCATTGACCGTATTGGCATGCGCGTGCTGGGCAAGAGCGCGCTCACGGCGGCAGAGTGGGTCTACCTCAAGCTGCTGGTGATGGGCGGCGGCGAGAAGTCCGCGCGCTACGTGATGGTGGACGAGGTGCAGGACTACACCGTGACGCAGCTCATGGTGCTTGCGCGCTACTTCCCGCGTGCGCACTTCATGCTGCTTGGCGACGAGCACCAGGCCATCCGCGAGGGCACGGCGAGCTTCGACCAGGTGCGACAGATCTTCTCGGCGACGCATGGCGAGGTCGAGACCTGCGAGCTTCTCACCAGCTACCGCTCGAGCCCCGAGATCACAGAGCTGTTCACGAGCCTCTTGCCGCTTGACGAGCGCGCGCGTCTCACCTCGGTGCAACGGGCTGGCACGCCACCGCGCGTTGTGGAGGTGGCGGACGGCGACCCGGGACGTTACGTGGCTGAGCTGGCGCGCATTGCCGAGAAGGCCACGGACGAGGAGGGCCTCACCGCCATCGTTGCCGCCGACGCCGCACGCGCCAACTGGCTTGCGAAGCAGCTGGGCGATTGCGTGCGCCTTGTGAGCCGCGACACCCTCATGCCGGCGAGTGGCGTGGTGGTCATGGACCTGCGGCTGGCGAAGGGCCTCGAGTTCGACCACGTGGTGGTGCCCGACGCGCAGGCAGGGGTCTACCCGGACACGCCGATCTCGCGGCGGCGGCTCTACACCGCCATCAGCCGCGCGATGCACGAGGTCACGATCGTCTCGCAGGGCGAGCTGACGCCGCTTCTCGCGCGGTAGGGCGCGGTGCGCGCCGGAAGGCTCGGCGGCGCAGCGAGGGTTTCGTACGCAGTTGCTGCGGGAACGCCCTTGTGGCGCCGTTTTGGCGCCACAAGGGCGTATTCTGTCGCTTGAAGCCGAGGAACCGCAGGTCACGGGAGGCAGTCATGGAGACGCGCGTCGCAGTGCTGGGAATCATCGTCGAGGACACGGAATCGGTCGCGCGCCTCAACGAGGTGCTGCACGAGAATGCCAGTATCATCATCGGCCGCATGGGCATCCCCTACCCCAAGCGCCACATGAACGTAATTTCCGTCGCCGTCGACGCGCCGCAGGACACCATCGCGGCACTGGCCGGCCGCATCGGCGCCATCCCCGGCGTCAGCGTGCGAGCGGCCTACTCGAAGTAGGCACGTCTCGGCAAGAGTCCTAGAATATTCTCGCAAGAATTATTCTTCCGAGAATTCTTTCCGATCCTTCTCGTCTGCGTTGCCCAACCGTGCCGGCTGCGCATCGAGAAGCTCGGCGTCACCGGGGGCGTGAGAGGCAACGAGCAGCGTGCGGCCACAAAGGTGGCGCACCACAAAGGCAGCCGCCACCTTGTGCGAGTCGGCGTCGAGCGAGGCAAAGGGCTCGTCGAGAACAACCGCCGCGCTAGGATGCGCGAGCGCCCGCGCCAGCTCCACACGGCGGCGTTGCCCGCCGGAGAGCTCCGCAATCGGCCTGCCCAGAGCATCCTCGGGAAGAAGCTCCGCCAGGAGCGCATGCGCCTCCCCCGCAGAACGGGTGCCCGCCGAGCAGAGCAGCACGTTCTGCTCCGCAGTCATTGCCTCGACCAGGCGCGGGTCCTGGAACTGCACCGAGAGCTCACCCCAAGTCGGCGCCTCCACGAGTCCGGCGAGCGGGGCGAGAAGCCCGCAGACCACCTTGACCAGCGTGGACTTTCCCGCGCCGGATGGGTCGGCGAGCACCGTGCGCGAGCCCGGTGCAAGCGCGAGGCTGCAGGTAGCAACCGGCACGCCGTCGTAGCCCAGGGTCACGTCCTCAAGCGAGATGCCTATCGGGGCAGGCGAGGCTTGTCGGCGCTGCGGCGCCGCAGCTCGCGGTACGCTTGCCGCAATCGCCCAGCCACCAGTGGAACGCAGGAGTGCCAGAAAGGCCTTCTCGCACGCCCACGAAAGCGCCACCACCACGATGGTCCACGCAAAAAGGTCGCCGGTCTCGAGCAGGAGCTTTGCCTGGTAGACGCGCTCCCCCATCGAGCCGCGCGGACTTCCTATAAGCTCGGCGGCAACACCTGCCTTCCACGCCATGCCGCAGGCGTTCCTGCACGTGGCCACCAGGTACGAGAGTAGCTGCTGCCAGGTGTCTGCCAGGAAGCGCCGCCAGCCGGGGACGCCCATCACGCGGAGCAGCTCTCCCAGTCCGGGGTCTGCCGCCATGCATCCCTCAAGCACGCTGAAGTAAATGGCGGGAAATACGGCGAGAAAGACAGCGATGGCCGAGACCCGCACCGACCCCACCCACATGAGCAAAAGCACAATCACGCAGACGATGGGCACGCTCTTAAGGAAGCTCACTGCCGGGGCGAGAAGCTCCGCCAGCGCGTGCCAGCGGTGAGCGAGAAGGCCAAGCACCAGACCAAGCAGGAAGGCCACAGCGAATCCGGCGGCTATTCTCGCAAGCGAGAAGCCAACTGCGGACCAGAAACCTGCCGTGGGAACGAGTTGTGCCAGGCGCACAAGCACCGTCACTGGGCCGGCAAGCAGAAGATCGGAGCCAACGGCCATGCTTGCGAGCTGCCACACGAGGAGCCAGAAGGCAACGGCGCCCGCGCGGCGCAGAACGTCGCGCGGAGCCACGGCAGGCTTGTTACTCTCGGCTGCCATGCTGGCTGAGGCCTAGGCCTCGTAGTAGAAGTCGTCGCCGGGGAGCGCACCGCCCACCGAGGAGGCGTCGGCATCATAGAGGACCTGCAGATAACCGGAGAGCGCGGAGCGCATGTCCTCGCCCGTAGTGCACACGATGTTGCACTTGGGAATGGCCTTCTCGGCGATGGCCTCGCTAGCCACGATACCAGCCTTCGCCACGAGTGGCGCCGCAGCGGCGGGATCGCCGTTCACGGTGTCGACGGACTCGGCGTGGCGCGAGAGGAAGTCCGCAATGGCTGCGGGATGCTCGTCCACAAACTCGGAGCGAGCAATGGTCGCTCCCATCACGAACTGGCTACCCGAGCCGCCGGCGTAGCGGTCCCAGACGTCGGTAAGGCTCACGGGCGCAGAGAGCGAGGAGTCCTTGGCCAGCGTTGCCGTGGTGAAGGGCTCGGGCAGGATGGCGACGGCGGTAGGGTCTGCCTGGATGGCGGCCGCACACTCGCTGTGCTCGCTCTTGAACTCGATGGTCACCTGATCCCTGATCCCGGCCTGGTCAAGCAAGTAGTTGAGCGTGTACTCGGGGGTGGCTCCCTGACCGGAGAGGTAGACGATGTGGCCGGCGAGATCCTCGAACTGCTCGACGAAGGCGTCCCCGGTGACCACGGAGAGCACGCCCAGCGTGTTGACGTCGATCACGCGGATGCCGCCCTGGGTCTTGTTGTAGAGGACCGAGGCCACGTTGGAGGGCACGAGGGCAATGTCCGCCTCGCCCTGGATGACCAGCGGTAGGACCTGGTCGGCCGCACCGGAGATCGTGTAGGAGTAGGTGATGCCCGTGGAGCCTTCGGCGGGCTCGGTGGGGGCATCCTCGGTGGGGACGCCGGAGGTGGTATCCATCATCGAGACCAGGCCAATGGTGGTGGGGCCCTTGAGGGATGCCACGCGGACGGTCACGTCCTCGGAGGCGGTGGAGGCTTCCGACGAGGACGAGGCATCGCTGGAAGAGGGCGCATCCGTGGACTCTGTTTGACCGGTGCCGCAGGCAGCGAGCGCAAGCCCGGCGGTGATGGAGCCGAGTGCGGCAAGCGCCTGGCGACGGGTGATGTTGGTGCTCTTGAGCATGGATTTCTCCTCACATGTTGTCGGCGTCACTGGATGGGCGCCTCTCGTCTGTGGTGTGGCCGCACGCGCGGCCGAGCGCGGAACCTTTCGTCCGGCCGAAAGTTGGCCTCGCGTCAGGCGAGGTAATTCTAGCATGCAGGACCGCCCGCCCGTCGGAGCCCGGGGCGGGGCGGCAGCAGCCCGGCTGGTGGTAGCGGTAGCACGAAGGGGCGCGCCCGATGACCGAAGAAGCTTGGCGCCGAATACAATACTGACGAGAGGCACGTGGCATCCCAACCTCAGGAGGCAACCATGGACGTGCATGTGAAGCTCGACGAGAACGGCTACATCCCCGACGCCTACGCGAAGTTTGCCGACCCAGCCGGCCTGTATGCCGGCACGCCAACGCGATCGTTCCCCCTCGAGGTCACGGGCGTACCCACGGGCGCTGCAACGCTGGCCGTGGTCTTCTACGACGTCGACTCCATCCCCGTGTGCGGCTTCCCCTGGATTCACTGGTGCGCCTGCGACATTCCCGCAAGCGCAACCGAGTTCCCTGAGGATGCCTCCAATCGGCGCTTTGGCGGAATGATCCAAGGCAAAAACTCGTCGGCGTCGCGCCTGGTAGGCAGTCGCGATCCGCTCCTCACCTGCCGCTACAACGGACCTCAGCCGCCCGACCGTGACCACACCTACACGTTGCGCGTGTATGCGCTGGACAATGCTCCGCAGCTCAGGGAGGGATTCTGGCTCAACGAGCTGCTCCACGCCATGGAGGGCCACGTCCTTGCCGAGGCCGTGGCGCAGCTTCCCGCCCGCGCGTAGCCAAACCATCCGGCGACCATACCGCCCTGCGTCTCGCCCGCCGCGCGCCCCAGCGTGTACCATGGGAAAGTCTGAAAGAACTCCACCCTAAGGAGCACGTATGCAATACCAGTCGCGCGACCAGATTCCCGAGAAGTACCGTTGGGACCTCTCGTCCATGTGCGTGGACGACAAGGACTTCGAGCGTCAGTTCGAGGACGCCAAGGCCCTCCCCGGCAAGCTCGCGGCCTACAAGGGGCGTGTGAGCGCCTCGGCGGCAGACCTTCTCGCCTACCTTCGCCTCTCGGACGAGGCAAACGTCACCCTCAGTCGCCTGGGCAACTACGCCGACCGCTGCGCCGACGTCGACACCCGTGTGGCACGCTACCAAGTCTACTCCGACCAGGTCATGGGCCTGGAGGTGGAGACGCAGGGAGCATGCTCGTGGTTCTCGGCAGAGCTTCTTGGCATGGCGGACGAGAAGCTTGCCGCCTTCTTTGCCGAGGAGCCAGACCTCGAGCACTACCGCCGCGCGATCGAGCGCGAGCTGCGCATGCGCCCGCACCGCCTCTCGGCGGCAGAGGAGGACATCCTCGCACGCGCCGGTGACGCAGCCGCCCAGCCCGAGCGCGTGTTCTCGCAGCTCAACGATGCCGACCTCACCTTTGCGGACGCCACGGACGCAAAGGGCGAGAAGCACCCCGTGAGCCACGGCAGCTTCATCGGCCTCGAGCGCAATCACGACCGTGTGCTGCGCAAGTCCGCCTTCGACTCGGTCTACGCGAGCTACGGCGCGCACCGCAACACCTGCGCCGGGCTTCTCGCCGCCCAGGTCAAGCAGCTCAAGTTCTTTGCGGACTCGCGACGCTACAAGGACGCCCTCGAGTACTGTCTCGATGCCAACGAGGTTCCCGCCTCGGTCTACGACAACCTCGTGGACGCGGTGCACAAGAACCTCGGCGCGCTCCACAACTACGCAAGCCTGCGCAAGGACGTCCTGGGCGTGGACGAGCTGCACTTCTGGGACATGTACGTGCCCCTCGTCGACTCCGTGGACCTCACCTTCACCTACGAGGAGGCCTGGAACCTCATCCTCAAGGCGCTCGAGCCGCTTGGCGAGGACTACCTGGCCATCGTGCGTCAGGGCCTCGAGGAGCGCTGGATCGACGTGTACGAGACCCCCGGCAAGCGCTCCGGCGCCTACTCCGCAGGTTCCTACGGCACCAACCCCGTAATCCTCACGAGCTTTGACGGGAGCCTCGACGACGTCTTCACGCTCGCGCACGAGATGGGCCACTCCGTGCACACATACCTCTCGTGCCATACGCAATCACCTACCTACAGCGACTATCCCATCTTCGTGGCCGAGGTTGCCTCCACCTGCAACGAGGCACTGCTCTCGCACTACCTGCTCGAGCACACCACGGACCCTGCCACCCACGCCTACGTGCTCAACAACTTTGTGGAGTCCTTCCGCGCGACGCTCTACCGCCAGTGCATGTTCGCCGAGTTCGAGCGCGACGTGAACGAGATGAACGCTGATGGCCGTGGTGTCACGGCTGACGCCCTCTGCGAGCGCTGGGGCGAGCTCAACGCGCAGTACTTTGGCGACGCGGTGACCGTGGATGACGGGATACGCCTGGAGTGGGCACGCATCCCGCACTTCTACTACGGCTATTACGTCTACCAGTACGCGACGAGCTACGCTGCCGCCATCGCCATCTCGAACCGCATCCTTGCCGAGGGTGCGCCTGCGGTGAAGGACTACCTGGGCTGCCTCAAGGGCGGCTCGAGCAAGCCTCCCATCGAGCTCCTGCGAGGCGCCGGCGTGGACATGGCCACAAGCAAGCCGGTCGAAGACGCGCTGACGTACTTCTCCCAGCTTGTTGACCAGCTTCGAGACGAACTCTAGGGCAAGCACAGCGCATCACGGCGAGGACCCTCGCCATTGCGTCACCCCAGGCGGCGTCCGGCTTTGGCCGGGCGCCGTTTTTGTGCACGCAGCTATCCGACCGTTGCAAGCAGGCAGAGAAGCTTCCTGTCGAAGGTCAGGACGTCTCTGCCCAACTCGGAATGCTCAGCCGCAAGCACGCAGTCGACGAAGTCATAAGTGCTACCCGACCAGAGCCCCAGCGCTGCCAGGGCTATGCCTCGTCGCTGGCACGCAACGTCATCGAGAAGAAGGCCGAGGCTCTCGGCCACACGTGACCTGGGCACTTCATACACGTACGAGAGCACGTAGACGCATTCTGCAAGCACTTCCAGCGTGACCTCCGCTCCCGATGCAACCGCCCGACAAACCTCCTCGGTTTGCTCGTCATTGTCTTCGAGCAAGTAGCGAAGGGCTGCATTCGCATCAAGAAGCACGGGTTTCTCCGACATGCTTCACTTCCATAGCCTCTGCAAAGGCGCCGCACTCCTGTATACGTTTTTCTGGACTGGCAAATTCCTTGAGCGAGCCCCTAGCGCGCTCGGACCCTGAGACAGCATGCGGATAGGGAACCACCAGTGCCGCCGGCCTCCCGTAGCGCTCGATGACACATATCTCCCCAGCAGACTCTGCCCCAACGACAATCCCGCTAAGCCCAGCCTTGGCCTCGGCAAGACCAACGTGACGAGCTCCCTCAAGACTGATCTCTATGTACGCCATAGACTTCTCCTCCCTCGCCGCACATAGAGCGTCTCATATGACCAACATGTTGGTCAGTTCCCTATCGGCAAACGGCCGAATATTGAGGGCGAACGTTTGTTCGCAATTTCGTCTGAAATCTGTGCGACAATACCGCTAGCGAGACGAGCCGCCGTCTTCCAGCCCATCCGCCGCTGCGGCATATCAGAACTGGGCCCCAAGGCCCGTTACCGGAACGCTTCGACGGCAAACAGCCGAGCACCGTAAGCTTCACTTGGCTCCACACGGCCGCGAAAGCTACCAGTATGTATCCTACCTAACAACTAGGATTTTAGTGGGATACAATGGCTGGCACTACAGTCGGAAATGGGGGGATAGTTATGAGCACCGACTTCTCTGGCTCTATGGATCGCAGATCTTTTCTCGGCGTGATGGCAGCAGGAGCAGCCCTTGCGCCGCTGGCTCTTGCGGGATGTGGCGGCACGCAGCAGGGCGATGGCACGAGTAGTGCCACGGACACGTCAGCCACAAGTGGTTCCGCGACAAATGACCTCTCTGGCCAGCACCTCACCTTCGTGGGCGACGATGCCTTTGCGCCGTACCGCTACATCGAGATGCAGTCAGACGGCACCCAGAAGGTCGTTGGCCTGGATATCGCCGTAGCAGACGAGATAGCCAGCCGCCTTGGCTTCACCTACGACTTCGAGCCGCAGGAGTTTGCCGCAACGCTTGCCTCCGTCCAGGCAAGCGACACGTCCTTCACGATGGCCATGTCTTCGAACGCGGAGCGCGAGCAGACCTATGACTTCACCCGCGGCTACTACCAGCCGCTCGTTGGCGTGCTCACGCTGGGCGGCGACCCCATCACAAGCATCGACGGCCTGGCAGGCAAGAGCATTGCCTGCACCACGGGCACGGTACAGAACAAGTTTGTTGCTGCTGTCCTGCCCGACGCCGACATCCACACCTACGACGGCGGCGATCAGTGCCTGCAAGAGGTTCTCGCCGGCCGCATCGACGCCTACGTGTGCGACGGCGCCGAGGGCCAGTCCATGCGCGACGCCAACGACGGCCTGGTGCTAGGCCTTCTCGACCGAAACGAGACCAAGGACTACGTGGGCGTCTACCGCGTCATGGCCACGAAGGGCGCAGCGTTCATGGCCGCCTTCGACCAATGCGTCGGCGAGATGCTCGAGGACGGAACCATCGACCAGTTCATTGGCACCTACGTTGGCCCCGACTTCGAATGGGGCGGTGACTTCTCGGCATCTGGCTCTGCAACCGAGGGTGTGGGTTCATCCAGCGCCAACTAGCGAAAGAGTGGCATGAACTTCTCGGTCATCGAACCATATGCTCCCATGTTCCTGAGCGGCCTCGCCGTCACCCTAGAGGTGACGGCAGCCGCCCTGGTATTGGCCTTTGCGCTGGGCTTCCTTATCGCCGTGCTCAAGGTGCTGCCGTGCAAGCCGCTCCGGGCGGTGCTTGACTTCTACACGTCTATCTTCCGTGGGATTCCCCTCATCGTGCTGCTCTTCATTGCGTACTTCGCGACGCCGCAGCTCACGGGGTACAAGATCTCGATGTTTGCTGCCTCGGTATTCACGCTGGGGCTCAATGGGTCGGCCACCGTCTCCGAGACCGTGCGTGGGGGCATCGAGGGGGTGGACCGCGGCCAATACGACGCCGCACGAGCCTTGGGCCTCCCCTATCACCTCATGATGTGGGAGATCATCATTCCGCAGGCGCTGCGTTCGGTAGCCCCCGCTCTGGTCAACGAGGTCATTACGGTACTCAAGAGCTCTTCGCTCGTGGCGACCATCGGCCTTATGGACATGATGCGTGCGGCACAGAGCGTGCAGGCTCTTACGTACCGAGCGTTTGAGCCGTTCATCGCCGTCGCCGTCATCTATTACGTAATCGTGATGGCACTTGTCGCCGTGAGCAAACGCCTGGAGCGCCGATTGAGGCAGGGCTAAGGTTCCGAAGCCGCCAGGCAGCGGCGGGGAACCCCGGCGGCACCCGGCTGCGCCCAAGCCCGCCGCCCGAGTCCTCCGCCCGCCGCAACGCCCGCTGCGACGCCCGCTGCCAGCGGCCTTCTGCCTACTTCTCCCCGGCCTTCTTACCAGCGACGATGCTCTTGAAGACGCCGCTTTGGTCGAAGTCCTCGGGCAGCAGCACCGTAGTAGCCTTACCACTTGCGGCATAGTTGTTCATCATGTCCGTCCACTGCGTGAACTCGAAGAGGCGGTTGGCCTCCTCCTCGGTCACGCCGGACTCGCGGATGGTGTCGATGGAGTCCTTGATGCCCCGCGCGATGGCAACGCGCTGGTCGGCGATGCCCTTGCCCTCGGCTGCCATTGCCTCGGCTTTGGCCTGCGCCGCAATGACGGTCTTTGCCTTAGCGGCGTTGGCGTCGTTGGTCGCGCTCTCGAGGTTGTTCTTCGAGGCGATGATGTGGTTCATCGACTCCTGAACCTCCTTGGGGAGCTTAATTCGCGTGATGAGGGTGGTCACCAGCACGTAGCCGTAGTCGAGCATCTTGGCGGCAACGACCTCGTCGATCGCGTGGGCAATGGCGTCCTTCTCGGAGAAGACCTCGTCAAGCGTGCGCGCGGGGATCTGCGAGCGCAGCGCGTCGGCCAGGTAGTCCTGCATCTGCCCCACGGGATCTTGCAGCGTATAGAAGCTGCGATAGACGCCCGAATCCGCGCCCTTCTCGACGTCGCCGTAATCCACATGGTACTGGATAGAGACGTCCAGCTCGATAGTCACGTTATCCGAGGTCTTGGCATCAAAGGTCATGTGCTCGTCCTCGGTCATGAGACTTACGTCGCGCGTGACGTCAATAAAGGGAAACTTCACGTGAAAGCCCGGTCCGGCAAACCCGTGGAACTTGCCCAGGCGCTCGATAACGGCGACGTGCTGCTGGCGCACGACGTAGCCCGTCGAGAGCACGAGAACCGCAATGATGACGATAAGTACGATCATGGCCATGAGGAGCTCCTTTGCTTGTCGCCTGTATTAGGTAACCTCAATAGAGCATATCAGGGTCAGGTCCCAACGCGGTACCGCAGCACTGTATTGGACTTGACACACCACCCCATGGGTCCGGTTGACCTTGCAGGAAGGAATTACGATGCACACCGAGAAGAGACTGCCGTTTGCATCCGACTATCAGCAGGGCGCGCACCCGCGCGTCCTCGAGCGCCTGGTCGCCGCGAACATGGAGGCCAACGCCGGATATGGGATGGACGCCCACAGCGAGCACGCACGCAAGCTCATCCGCGATGCCTGCAGTGCGCCGCAGGCGGAGGTCCACTTCCTGGTTGGAGGCACGCAGGCGAATGCCGTCACGATTGATGCGCTCCTCGCGCCGTGGCAAGGCGTCGTCGCGGCGAGCTCGGGCCACGTGAGCGTCCACGAGGCGGGGGCAATTGAGGCCTGCGGGCACAAGGTCATCCAACTGCCCGAGAGAGACGGCAAGCTGGGAGCCGCCAACGTGGATGCCCTGGCAAAGTCGTGGGAGCAGGACGAGAACCGCGAGCACATGGTCATGCCGGGGCTGGTGTACATCTCCCAGCCAACCGAATACGGCACGCTCTACTCGCTGCGCGAGCTTAGCGCGTTGCGGACAACGTGCGACAAGCACGACATGCGGCTCTACGTTGACGGTGCGCGGCTGGCGTACGCTCTTGCAGCGCCGGCAAACGACGTGGCTCTTGCCGACCTGGCCCGCCTTGCCGACGCCTTCTACGTTGGCGGCACCAAATGCGGGGCACTTCTCGGCGAGGCGGTGGTCTTTCCCAGGCCGGAGACGTGCCCCCACTTCTTCACGCTTGTTAAGCGACGCGGAGCTCTTCTCGCCAAGGGAATGATTACGGGCATTCAGTTTGAGACGCTCTTCTCCGATGGCCTCTACCAGCAGATTGGCCAGAGGGCAATTGTGCAGGCTGGGCGAATCGCGCGAGCATTCGATGACCCCGGTTGCGAGCTTATGTATCCGCAGCAGACCAACCAGGTGTTTGTCGCGCTGGACGAGAAGCAGTACGTGCACCTTTCGGAGCGCGTCGAGATGAGCTTCTGGGAACGCTTGGCCGACGGCAGAACGGTGGTGCGGCTGGCAACGAGCTGGGCGAGCTCCGACGAGGACGTTGACGCGTTCGTGGCGCTTGCCCGCGGGATTTAGTTCCCTGGCAATGGGATTCCATTGCCAGGGAACTCGATTGCATGCCCGCCGCGGGATTGAGTTGCCCGGGAACTCAATCCCGCTAGCGATCCCCGCGCCTCCTGCGGAAGCTGTGCCCCTTGTCCTGGTACATGTTGAAGTCTGCCTTCGTAAGCAGCGCATCGAAGTCCGTGAGCTTCCCCCGAATGCACGAATATCCAATTGCCATGCTGATGCCGTTGTTCACCGCGCTCTTTCGCATGTGCTGAATCAGCAGCCGAATATCTCGCTCCTCAAGGTCCTCAGTCACAACGACATATTCGTCTCCACCGGTCCGGAAAACGCAGTCCTCACCAGCGCACTCCTCGAGGACGCGCGCGGTCTCGCGAATCAGCACGTCGCCAGCATGGTGGCCCTGCGTGTCATTCGTGTTCTTCAATCCGTTAAGGTCGATTGAAATCACGCCCAGCACGCCATCGCCCTGCCACTCCCGAATCCGGCGCTCCAGCGCACGTCTGTTGCCGGCACCGGTGAGCTGGTCAATCATGCTCTGCTTCTCCAGCTCGTGCAGGCTGTTTCTGTTACGAACCATCACCGCGATGAAGTCGGTGAGCGTTGAGTACAAGATGCTGCCCGTCTGGAAGCTCTCTTCCGATGGGTTGATGACCAGCGTAAAGCCCTCTCGCTGGTTCTGGAGCAGCAGCTGTCCCGAGATGAAGCCATGCACCCCATGGATGCGAAGCGAAAAGTTTGGGTGCTCCTTCTGGAACGCTTCCATGTCACTAACCATGACCAGCCTATTCGAGGAAAATCCCTCATACAGGGCCGTCAGACCCGTCCTCGGAATGCTCTGGAGCTCGTCCTTCAGCGCGACCACGCCCGGAGCCCTCCATTCGTAGGTCGCGCTGACCGTATTGTCGTCTCGCTCCTCGAATATAAGGAACCGCTCCGGTTGCATGTTCTCGGCTATGCACGCAATCGTCTGCTCAATTCCCTTTTCCGGATCTGCCTCCATCATGCCGCGGGATATCGCCTCGTTTGCGCGCATCTCCTGGTAGAAAAGACCACGATCCTTTGCGAGCGTATCCAGATACTCGTTCAGGTTGAAGGCGATGGTAACTTTGAGCGACCGCCTCTCCCACGACGTGAGGAACGAGCGGACAATCAAGCTTTCTCCGGTCTTGTGGCTCATGTGGGACGTACAGAATGCACGGTCCATCCGCAGCATCATGTTCGGGCAGTCCCTGCATGGGGCATCGAAGCCTTCCAGCACTCTGTAGCAGAAGCGACCCTTGAGGCTGTCGTCCTGGCTAATCCCAACATCCCTCCGCGCAGCTTGGTTCATATAGACGAGCTCATACGTCTTAGGATCGCTGATGACAACGCGTTCCGGCATGCCATCCAGCACCTCTCGCCTCACGAACAGGCGATCGTCCGTATAGGGCTTGTCTCCATATACCTCCTTCTCCGCGCTGCTCAGCCTTCTTGTCAGAAGCTGGAACATCTCGTCAAGGCTTCTCACCTCCGAGCTATACGCCACCGCGTGCGCGAGCGTGGGGACCGTCCGGACTCCAAGACGTCTCCACAGCTGCGGAAGGATTTCCGAGACCTCCCCTAGCCGCTCCTCGATCTTTCCGGCGTTGTCCCTCTGGCAGAAGCAGAGAAAGCAGCAAAGCCCAATTCGCGCAACGGCCCACCCAGGAGTCAAGGCCTTCCGAAGCGTTGTCGATAGCTCTGTCAATATAGCCTTCGCATTCTCGGCACTGTCACGCATCACCTCCGCAAAGGCGGGAACGTCCATGAGAAGGCCGACGTACTCAAGCCTCCTCAGGCGATACTGGTCTGCATACAGCAGGCCGGCCTCGATTGAACCCCGGAAGCTGAGAAACCCTGTCTCGGGATCGACAAGGCCCAGACGAGATTCCTCGTCATCACCTTCCGGTCCAGGGGCACTAATCATGCCCAGCGTTCCCGCAATTTCCTTTTCCTGGTACCAGGGCGAGCGAGAAATGCGGACTTCCTGGAGCCTGCCGTTCATCAACGTCAGCTCCCGTGCCTCGGTGTCATATTTCCCGTCACTCGGCTGTCCATCTCCAGAGTGGCTCATCTTCGGCAGGTCAAAGTTGCCTCCGAGTTCCTCCTCGGTCTTCCCCAGAAACGGCGATGCGTCGCGGAACCCCCCGCCCTTGAGGAAGCCCTTGCTTACCCCAAGGATTCGACCTTCCTTGTCTTCCCAGAAGAACGGGTATGGAGAGTCATTGCAGAGCGAGCGGAAGAGACTACTCTCTTCCAGGGTCTCCGGCCGCACGGCACCGGCTCCAAAGACTCCGAAAGAACGGCAGAACACGGGAAGGAGGGTGTCTCTATCATCCTTCCCTTCCCAGATGTCATCCCGCTCGCAGAGAAGGACGTTCTTAGTGGCGCTCTTGTACATCGCGAGTGCCTCGAACACCGTCCACCGATAGGTGCCGTCTGCCTTTCGAATACGCACGAGCTCGGCCCGTATAGAGCCTCTTCCGGCCTCGACACTCGACCCCACGTCCTCGGAGCCGATAAATGCCCGAAAGCGTGCCCTGTCATCCGGATATACCAGGTTCGCGGTGAAGTACTCGATGAACGCCTGGACGGCTTGGGGAACCTTCCGCTGGTTCACCTCCGAATGGCTAGACCTCAGGACCTTAACCTCACCCTTGCCGCGGTCGAGAAGATAGAAGCCCTCGTAAAGCTGAAAGATATTGCGCAGCGTATTGTCAAGCGTCTTCGCCTGTTGAATTGCCGAGTCGTTGCTGATGTTGTAGAGGTGCGCCTCGCCGACCCAGTCTTTCTCGTCCCCAGCAATCCAATGGACGCTCACCCGAATGTACTGGCCATTATCCGCATATGTCAGGGTCTCCCATGCCCTCGACCTTGACGCGTCAGTCAAAAGCTGCTGGAACCTGCCACGGAACGGGTATCCCTCCGCCCCGAGGTTAGCATTTGCCTCGGCCATATCCTGCGTTCCAGTGGTTCTCAGCTCCCTCTTGTAGGCGTCATTCTCAAGGAGAAGCGTGATGTTCTTCCCGTCAAATCTGAAGATAGCCGTGGGGGCATCAGAGGCAACGTTGATGTCCTCCGCGGCATCCATCATGTGGGCTTCCTCTGGCGTTTCCAGCTGAAAGCCCTTGCTGTGCATGAGGGAAAGCGTGCCCTCGTACATCATCGGGCGTCCGTAGTAGTACCCCTGGATGCGCCCGCAGCCAATTTTCTTCAGGAAGGAGACCTGCTCCTGCGTCTCTACCCCCTCGGCCAGCGTCTGCACGCCGAGCATCCTGGCCATTGTCACCACCGAGGTGATGATTTGCCGGCTCCTATCGTCAAAGTGACTGAAGAAGCCCATGTCAATCTTAATCACGTCGAAGTTATAGTTATGAAGCGAGTTCAGCGACGAGTATTCGCTCCCGAAGTCATCCATCCACACCTGGTAGCCAGCGTGCTGGAACTCGTGGACCATCTTCGACATGGTCAGATGGTTCCGAATCATGACCCTCTCTGTAATCTCGAAGCACAGCACAGTCCTTGGAATCCGGTAGCGCTGTACCGTCTTCTCGATCGAGTCAAGCGGGCCTGCCCCATCGAAGTCATACGCCGAGAGGTTCACGGAGACGGGAACCAGAGGCAGGCCGTTGTCCATACGATCTCGAATCAGCCGCGCAACCTGTTCCAGGACGTACCGATCGAGACGGCTGATGAGCTGGGCCTCTTCGAGCACTGGAATGAAAACGTTCGGGTAGACCAAGCCGAGTGCGGGGTCTTCCCAGCGCACCAGAGCCTCGAACCCGCTCAGCTTCCCCGTCAGCGTGCGAATCACCGGCTGGTAGTACACCTTGAGGTAGTGCTTCTCCAGTGCTTCGCTGAAATGGCGCAGGACATAGGCCTTGTTGGCGATGGTCTCCCCCATTGAGGGGTGATAGACGGCAATACTCCGATTGCTATCCGACTTGATGCTGTCGCATGCCATCTTCGCAAAGTCAAAGCCATGACGCAGGTCATCCAGCGTATCTTCCTCCGACGGCCGGTATATGCCAACCTTGAGCTGGATTCCATCGTCATCAATAAAGCGGCTCACCTCATTGGTGACCTGCTCGAGCTTCGGCTCAATGCCTGCCGATGGCAGGAGCGCCACGAAGTGGTCGGCGGTGAGGTGGCCGACTAATGTCCCCGGGAAGTATTCGGTGATGACATCGGCGATTCTCTTCAGGCACTCATCTCCCCGATGCATACCGTACAGTCGGTTGTATTCCGCGAAGTTGGTGAGGTCAAAGCAGACCGGGTACAAGGCGCGCACCCTCGGTTGCGCCAGCCGGTCTTGCGCCTGATGCAGGGCCTCCCGAAAGAAGTCGTGCATGCCCAGCACGCCCGTGATGTCTTTCCCCCTCAGGTCGCTGGAGACCTGCTCGGCCGAGAAGATCGTGAGAACGTAGGCCCGCCCGAGGGGGGTGTCCCTGAGCGTGCCCGAGCCCTGCACCTTTCGGAAGTGTCCCGCCTTTGTCCGATAGTGGAACGCGATGGGGAAGTGCTCGGAGTTCTCGGCGGAAATCTCCGCGAGAGGCGTGTAGTCCTCCGCCTCCATCATGTTCTGATAACTTGAGGAGCAAACATGCAGGAAGTCCTGCACGCTCTCACACCCGTAGAGAGACGCCACCTCCTTGTTGGCGAAGGCGATTCGCTCGGTTCCGTCGGCAAGAACGAAGCAGACCCCTCCATCGAGCAGGTCATAGCACTGCCTGAGCTGCGCCTGGATGTGGTCCTTTTGAGACCCCAGGGTATTAGCCATCTCTCAACCACGCCCTTACCGTTTTGCCATTCCAACCAAATCAGAAACGCGAAACCATACTAGGTCTTCTCCATTTCAGCTTCATTGCTATCGATGGGGGTATGGACACGCTGCGGGGTCATCGCCGCGGGGTTCGCGGGACTGAGTTGCCGGGCAGAAAAGTTGCATGAAAGGGTAGTGCGCGCGTTTCTCGGGAAAAACGCACGCGAAAACGATGGGTGTCAGCGACTTCCTGGGAAAACGCCGCCGAGAAGTGCCAGGGATTGTTTTCGTGTGCGCTTTTGCCACCGCGGGATTGAGTTGCCCGGCAACTCAATCCCGCAACGCAAGCACTATTCGCATGCGCAGCGGGAGACGGCTGCACAGGTGCTTCGAGATTGGGATGAACCCCAACGCCGACAATTATTAGTACTCGCTCGCACGTACCGCACCGGGACCGATGACTGGTGCGAGGACGGATTACGGATAAGCACGAGGCCAAACTGTACCGGAAGGCCACGCGGGACACGCCTAGCCTCACGCTTGCCGAGTACGTCGACTCGTGGCGGTAGGCACGCATCGCCTCCCCGGATGTTAAACCCGCCACCTGCAATATGTACAGGCAGGCACGGCTCCTCGCAGCTCTAGGGTTTGACAAGACCCTCTCAACCACTACTTCCCGTTGACGACGGTGGGTCCCACTTCCGGAGCAACAGGCACTAACGAGCGTGTCGACAACAGTAGGGTCGCCAACACGACGAACATCTGCAGCCACGCCTTCCCTGAGAACGTCAGAGAAGGCGTGGCACTGAAATCCTTGGTTTAATAATGAGGGCACCGGACGGAACAAAGAGCCGAGCGGTGCCCAAAAAGGAATTCCCAGCTGGGAATCGCGATAGTTAGCTCAACACGGCACCAGTCTTTGCAGAAGCCACCTGCTTCGAATAACGCTCAAGCAGGTGTCCTCCATTCTCGTGAATGACCGGCTTCCACGAAGCACGACGCTTCTCGAGCTCCGCATCAGAGACGTGCAGCTCAATGAGGTTCTTGGTTAGGTCAACGTGAATCTCATCGCCATTCTTTACGAGAGCAATCGCGCCACCCTCGAACGCCTCGGGGCAGAGATATCCTACGGAAAGTCCACCCGACGCACCAGAGAAACGGCCATCCGTAATGACTGCCGAGTTGGGAATGCCCTTCATGATCTCGGTGACTCGGTGTAGCTCCTTCATGCCCGGGCCTCCCTTGGGGCCCTCGTAGCGCACTACAACGCCAGTTCCAGGTTTGATTGTGTGCGCGTTATAAGCAGCAAATGCTTCCTCTTCGGATTCGAAGACCTGGGCCTTTCCCGTCCAAACATGCTGCTCGGCTGGAACGGCACTCGTCTTGACAAGAGCCCCCTCGGGAGCGAGATTTCCGTAGAGCACTTGTATTCCGTTGCAGACCGAGCCAGGGTCATCTTGAGTTCGGATGACGGAGCGGTCGACAGGTACGTCCTTGTCTAGGTTCTCGCCGAGAGTCTGCCCCGTCACAGTCATGACCGTGGTGTCAAGATCGCCCTCAATAGTCTTGAGCACAGCAGGAACACCGCCTGCCTTATAGAGATTGATGCAGCTGATATCACCATTGGGCACCACATTGCAAACAACAGGAGTGTGGCTGGTGATATCGGCAACTTTATCCCAAGTGACCTCAAGGCCGAGTTCGTGCGCAAGGGCAGGAAGATGCACCAAGGCATTGAGTGAACCGCCGATAGAGGCAAGGAGCGTTACCGCGTTGTCAAGTGCCGCTTGGGTCATGATATCAGAGGGCCGGATTCCCCTGCGGACAAGGTCAACGACGCGTGCGCCGGTCTGTCGAGCGCTGAACCTTCGCTGGCTAGTAGAGCTTGGCCAGAGGGCACCATATGGAAGCATCATGCCGAGAGCCTCCGGGATGCATCCCATGGTGTTTGCGGTACCCAAAAACGGGCAGATGCCTGGGCCCGTGTAGTATCTGAGCGTTCCCTCGATTACATCGCGTTCTGTTGCTTCCCCGCGCAAGAACGCCGCACGAAGCGCCTTGGATTCAGAGGGCTTTATCTCGTCATAGCAGGGGCCAGCGGTGACAATTGCCGAGGGAAGATTGATTCGTGCGGCGGCATTGAGCATGCCAGGGATAATCTTGTCGCACGAGCCCATGTAGACCACGCCGTCAAAGACCCCCTCGCCGACGATCATGGCCTCGCAAGAATCGGTAATGAGATCACGATGCGGCAGGCAGTACCTCATGCCGGGATGGCCCTGGGCAACTCCATCGCACATTCCGATAGTGTTGAACTCTATAGGCTCTCCACCGGCCTCAAGCACGCCCTTCTTAGCTTCCGCGGCAAGCTGTCGGAGCGGCTCGTGGCCGGGGCAAACCTCATTCCAGCTGTTTGCAATCGCAATAAGCGGCTTGTTCGGATCCTCGAGCGAATCAATAGAAATGCCCGCAGCTGCAAGGTGTGCCTTTGAGATGGCGCGCTGGAAGGGCTCGAGCTGATCGATCTTGCGTTGCATAGTGTATTGCCTTTCCTGTTGTGTGGTAAGGATAGAGGTCTAAATTCCCCTATCCAATTTCGTTAGGACCAATCGAGGACATTCCGGGGGTTGTCTATCAACATCTTCCAATAGTCCTCTTCGCCAATCTCATCCAGGAGATACTCTTTCAAGTCTGTGAGGATGTAATCGAGGCCAGGTGCACCACCATACGACTTGAAATAGTTCTTCTTGCCCATGTCTCCCGCCAGACAGATTTGGTCTCCGAATCCTGAAGTGATGAGGTCCTTTAATATCCGCACGCGATTAGCATCGCGTGCGCTAAGGTCCCTTCCGACGTGATCGAAAGAGAGGAACGCCCCCCTGCTCATGAGGGATTTCATATAGGCAGAATCCAAGGTGAGATCTGTGTGCGAGAGACATACATGAGACAAATCCATACCCTGAGCTTCGAGCAAATCGAGCTGCTCAAGGCCCATCGTACCCTTGTCACAGTGCGTAATGATTGGTAGGTGGTGCCTCAGGGCAACCGGAGTAGCAATTCTAATTGCACGCTTCTCCCGCTCCGTTACTTTACCCAGGGAAGTACCGATCTTCACTGCAGAGGGCTTGACCTTTGAGAAGCCTATTCCATCTTCAATCTCACGCGTAAGCTCACACGAGATTTCTTCATCAGATAAGTTATCAAACCAACGAGGAAGCCACAAATCCTTGTGAAACCCCGTGATGCACAGTACATTGATACCAGCGTGTTGGGAAATAAAGCGGAGAGCTTCAGGGTTGCGACCATACGCCAGAGGCGTCATGTCCACAATCGTGCGGCCACCCGCAGCCTTGAAAAGTTTGGCTTCCTCGATACTTTTCGATGGCACGTCAAGAGTGTAATCATAGTAGCGTGCAAGCTCGTCTGGTGAGACGTACAGATGCTCATGAATGTAGGTTGTTCCTAGGTCCTGAGGGGAAACTTCTCCGAGAACAGTGTTAATCATCATTCCCTACCACTCCGCAATGGTGCCATCGTAATTTTTCCAGCTAGGGTTTCTCCACACGAGCCCTTCGGCAGATACCCCCTTAACCTTCTCCTCATCAATTTCAAGTCCTAGTCCAGGCTTGCTTGGAACGTCAACATATCCGTCTGAGTACTGAAAGATCTCTTTGTTCTTAACAAAGTCAAGGAGGTCAAACCCCTGGTTGTAGTGAATTCCAAGGCTCTGCTCCTGGATAAACACATTGGGTGAACATGCGTCAACCTGAAGAGTTGCGGCGAGGGCGATTGGTCCATAGGGAGCGTGTGGCGCGGCCGCCATATCAAATGCCTCGGCCATTGCGATTATCTTACGCATCTCAAGAATGCCTCCACAGAGGGAGACGTCCGGCTGAATGATGTCGACCGCCCCCTGGGCAAATAGGCGCTTGAACTCCCAACGTGAGTACAGGCGCTCCCCCGTTGCAATTGGGATGGGCGCCTCGCGAGCTATGTCGTCAAATGATTCCCAGTTCTCAGGCAGTACAGGCTCCTCAATAAACATGGGATGGTAAGGAACGAGGGCATGCGCAAGCACCTTTGCCATAGGTCTGTGAACGCGCCCGTGAAAATCGATACCTATTTCAATTTCGTTCCCACATGCGCTTCGGATAGACTCCACCCTGTCAACAACTTGCTGGACTTTGTCATAGGTGTCAACGTAATGAAGCTCCTCGGTAGCGTTCATCTTCACAGCACGGAAACCTTTTTCAAGTCTATCCTTAGCTCCTTTTGCGACATCTGCGGGGCGATCACCGCCAATCCACGAATAAACTCGCACGCGGTCACGCGCCTTACCTCCCAGCAGTTGCCACACTGGAACACCAAACGCCTTGCCCTTGATGTCCCAGAGGGCCATCTCGAGTCCAGAGATTATCGTCCCGTTGATGGGACCGCCACGAAAGAAGGACCTGTGCAGCTCTTGCCAGAGTCTTTCGATCTCGAATGGGTCGCGACCGACGATTCTTTCCGAAAGCTCTTTGGCACCTTCGACAACTGTTTGTGTCTTGGTGCCAGACACCATCTCGCCCCATCCACTGACGCCTTCGTCGGTGTCAACTTTGCAAAATATCCACCTCGGCTTGACCTCGTAAATCTGTACTTCGGTAACCTTCATTGCCGTCCTAACTTATCGGTGGGAAGAGAGAGGGGCAGAGCATTATGCCCCACCCCTCGTATAGACACTGTTCATGCAATGAACTAGGCCAAGAAGCCCGCAAGCCACTGGAGGCAGAAGCCAATAAGGTGCTCTCCTGCATCCTCAGTGGAGATGAACTGCATGCCATCCGGCAGTACGAAGCCACCGGCAATTGCGAGCTGGGTGTGAACGGGCGCGAGGGCGGTAGCAATCCACAGCACGATGCAAGTAATTATGGTCGTGGAGAGGATACCGCGGAAGATATTGCCCTTTCCAAACGCAACCGGCCATGCGGCGAGCCACATCGCCTGATAGGCAATATCGGCGATGGGGAGGAGCTTGTTGCCAGGCAGGACTGCCGCGAGGAGGAGCGTGATAGGAACCATGATGATTCCGACCGTGATAGCGGACTCATTAGCAACGGTCAGGGCAGCATCGATGCCCATGACGAAGTCGGTACCAGGGAAACGCTTCTGAAGGATCTCTTTGACAGCGTTTGCGAACGGGAGGAGACCCTCCATAAGAATCTGCATCATCTTGGGAGTCAGAACCATCGTTGCGGAAGTGCTCATGGCAACGATAAGGACCTTGTCAATCGAGTCGCCCGCCAGAAGACCGATAGCAGCACCGATGATGAATCCCATGAACATCGGCTCACCTACGAAACCAAACTTCTCCTGGACACCCTTCGGATTGATGTCAATCTTGTTGATGCCCGGAATAGCATCCCAAAGCTTGTTCAAAACATATGCAACAGGAGCCCAGATTGCAGAGTTTGAAGTCGGGAAGTTGACACCCTCGAGCTCGAAATAGTCCTCGACAACGGGAGTGGTCCAGTCAGCAATCTTAATCGTGATGATGAAGTCGATTGCAGACGCGATGATAGAAATCCAAGGGTTGCCGTTTGTCGCATACCAAACAAGAGCCCCCGTAAAGATGAAATGGTTGTACGACCAGAAGTCGACCATGACGGTCTTTGTGGTCTTGGTAATAAGCATCAGGGCGTTTACACCGAGAACGACAAAGACAACGATTGCGGCAAGAGGGAATGCCCATGTTGCTGCAGCTCTAGCAGGCCATCCCACATCCATGATAGAGGTCTGAATTCCCCAGTTCGAGACCATGTTGGTTACGGAACCTGCAACCTGGGCGACAAACCAGTTGATTACCATGTTGACGCCCGCAAAACCAATACCTACGAGCAGGGCAGACTTCAGCAAAACATTGATTTTCACACGGAAGATAAGTCCGAGGACCAGAATGATGATTGGCATCATGACCATGGGGCCCATCGAAGCGATTGTTTGGAGACCGGTTACCACGAAGTCCATTGCCTCTACCTCCTAGTTTGCAAGTAACACTTATGCCTTAAGCTGAGCCTCAATCTCGGCCTTTGCCTTGTCTTCGCCGACACCAGTAACAAAGGCTGTCCCCTTAATTACAGGCACATCCCCCGTCTCAACACCCTTGAGCTTGCCAGTAGGAACAATAAAGTCGACCTGATTAGAAGCGAGGTTTCCCTGAACCTCGGAGAACTTGCACTGAATAATGCGAGGCTCAGGTGCACCGCAAGCAGCAGCAATTTCCTTCACCTTGGCAACCGCCATGGTCGACGTAATCATCGATGAGGCGCAGCACACGATAACCGTCTTCTTCTCCATGCTCTAACCCTTCCTAATTGAAAAGCTCTATTACCTGTTGCGCAGAATCGGCATCAACGATTTGCGCAACGAGTTCCTGTTTTTGCAAGACGCCCATGATTTGCTGAAGGGCTTCAAGCTGGTGCTCAGGCTTATCAAACACGGAAAGAACTACCACGCTTACCGGAATCAACTCATCAGAGTCCTCCATGTTGTGCCACATGACTGGCTTGGCGAGCGTTGCAACCAGCAGTTGAGTGGTATTGGCGTATTGATAATCGGTATGGGGAATTGCAACGTTTATCCCGCCGAGCGCAAGACCGGTCGGATAATCCTCCTCTCGAGCCAAGAGGTGTTCTTCATAAGATTGCTTGACTTTTCCCTCTCCGAGCAGATGGGAGGAAGCAAGATGTAGTACTTCCTCGCAGCTATCGGCATCGATGCGAAGGAGAATATCTTCTGGATAGAGATTGAGAGACATACCGGAGTCAATCCTCTCTGCGCCCGCTACCAACGGACTTTCTGCTCGAACGCCTCAATATCAGCCTTGAGAGCACCCTCATCCATCTCGATGATGTGCCTAGGATCGAAGATGCCGGACCCGATGCCAGCGTATGAAGCACCCTCGTCGAAGAACTCCTGGCAGTTATCTCCATTCACGCCGCCCACAACCATGATTGGCATGGGGTTGAGAGGAGCTTGAATGTCCTTGATGTACTTGGGGCCCAGCGTGCCTGCGGGGAAGACCTTCACGATATCCGCGCCCATCTCGAACATGCTCCAGACCTCAGAGGGCGAGAACGCAGAGGGAACGGTGAGAAGGCCATTCGCCTTGCAGATGCTAAAGATCTCCTCGGTAAAGCAGATTGGCGAGAGAGCAAAACGAGCGCCCGCCTCGACCGCTGCGTTGGCTCGCGTCGCGGAAATAACGGTCCCGGCGCCAACAAGAACCTCATCGCCAAACTCATTGACGACCTTTTCAATAATCTGAGCCGCCCCAGGAGTATTCATCGCAACCTCGATGGCTCCGAGCTTGGTCCCGACCATGCTTCTCACAACGCATCGAACTTGCTCATAGTTGTATCCACGGAGAATAACCGTCACTTTAGGAAACTTGGTAAGGCTTGCGTCTATCACGCTTTTCCTCCCTACTCCACATTGCAAATGGGGAATGTGAATGAATTAATCTTCACTTCTGCAATTATTTGAACACAGTTCCACCACATATACAAGCAGTGTTTTAGATTGAGCATTATTTGTATTTAATAATGTGTATTGTTATACAGTTACCTGCACTTATATGATTCTATGCGTATATTTTTCTTTATGAACAGTTATATGTTCATAGTTTCTACATATTTATAAGACCCCAAATGCAATCGTGTGACATCACTATTTGTATGAATATCAACTACTCTTGCATATTATATGGGCTCAAACCAGCACGCTCAAAACATCATAGGGAGACGCTGCCAAGCCCAAAAATGTGTTGATCACTCGCAGCCAGAAAAACTACTCGCCGTCTGCTGACTGTCCCATCACCATCATGGACTCATACAGGTGCTGAGGAGTGATGGGGTCTGGCGGCTCGACCCCAGACTTAACGGCAAGGATATTGTCCACAACGATATTGCCCATGCGGCGGCTACTCTCAAAGGTATTTCCCGCAACGTGGGGCGTTACGAGCACGTTGTCGTAATCGTAGTAGGGCTGATGCTCCGGCGGCTCCTTGGAGAAGACGTCGATGGCAAAGCCCGCAAGCTTCCCGGACTGCAGCGCATTGTCAAGAGCTCCATGGCGCACGATACCGGCTCGTGCCGTGTTGATGAGAATGGACCCCGGTTTAACGAGTCTCAGCTCCCGGGCGCCGATGAGGTTTTTCGTCGACTCGTCCAAAGGAAGGTGAATCGTGATGATGTCGGACCTTCTCAGCAGATCATTGAGCGTGGTGTAAACAACGCCATAGACTGTGGCCTCATTGCGCTGGACGATGTCATAGCCAAGAATGTCCATGCCGAAGCCCATCGCCCTGCGAGCCACGGCACACCCAATCTGCCCGACGCCAATGATACCGATGGTCTTACCGTAGAGGCTCGTGCCCGTGAGCTTGGTCCAGCCACCCGAGCGCGTATCTATGACCATCTGCGAAATGTGCCGCTCAAGGTCAAGGATGAGCCCAAACGTAAAATCCGCGGTCTCCTCACGGTTTGACGCGGGCGCGTACGTAACCTCAATGCCAAGGTCACGAGCCTCCGCCACGTCAACTCCATCAAAACCAACGCCGTAGCGGGCAATGATCCTCAGCTTCTTGAGACGACGGATGACGCTTGCGGGCAGGTCGTCATTACCAAGAATAATGGCGCTTGCATCCGCTGCGAAATCCAGCATCTCCGCCTTTGTAAGCGGTCGTCCATAGGGGTTGAGCCGGACCTCGCAACCAGCAGCCTTGAGACGCTCGATTGGCTCGTCCGAGCCGCGTCCAAAGGTCACAGCAGTAGAGCAAACAACCCAGTTGGAACCCATGTCATTCTCCGCAGGATATTGATGTGGCGGCGTGAGACCAAGTCACCGTCCGGTTACCTCTCACATCATAATGTAGAAATCCAAGAGGGAGACAATCTCGCCGTCGTAGCCGTAAGCCTTCACAGAATTATTTGCAGTTGCCGGAAAACGGCAATCTAGATGAGCGGGATTGATTTGCCGGGCAACTGAGTTGCATTAATGGGCGTCTATGCAACTGGATTGCTCGGTAACTTAGTTGCATGAGTCTATGTCGCGCAGGTTGGCATTACTGTGCTCTAACGCTCGCTGTCGATTTCCCCGAAAAGCGTTTTCATGTAGTCGCTTTTCGCATAGAGCACCCTTACAACGAGCGCCCGTCCGTTGTATCGCTTCAGGAAGACCATCCAGTTCCCGCTGAGCATGTAGCGGTATCCCGTGTCGACCCCATTGAGAGTGCGAAGCGTCATCCCAGCCCCCGGGGCGTCGGCGAAAAGCTGCGCCTTCTCAACCACGGAATCGACGAGGCGCCTCGCCGCCATAGGGCTTGCGAGCTCGGACTCGATGTAGTCGGCCGCAGCTTTCAGATCGTCCACCGCCACGGGCGACCATACGAGTTCCATCTAGGCCTCCTGCGCAAAGCGCCCCTCGAAGATGCCTTTAACCTGTTCGGTCGTGAGAGACCCGCGCTCGTCAGCAACACGCTTGCCGTAATCTAGCTGAGCGAGGAGGGTCTTCTCGGCCTCATTGCGCTCGTAGTCGGAGATGTCCTGAATGACGTAGCGCCCGCGCCCGTTCTTGGTGAGGAACACCGGAGATCCCTGCGCCACCTCGTCGAGCACTGCCGTGTAAGAACGGAGGTCGGATATCGGCTTGATGTTGGGCATGTCGCGCCTCTCTGTGCTGTAAATATACACGTTAATTTTACAGCGTCATTGTAGAAGCGGCAATGGCTAGAAATATCGTGGCCGGGGAATCCCCACGGGAACCTGCATGGGCGGTGAGCGACGTGAGCTACTACGGCATAGGGCAGCGTAAACGCAGACACGCAAAGGGGACCAAAGAGCCGGATGTCTTCCCGCGATACTGTTTCCGATACTGTTACTGTCGCCCAGAATCGACGGCCTTCAAAGAAAACCCTGTCCTGTTTTCGCAGGTCAGGGCTTGATTTTTGGTCGCGGGGGCAGGATTTGAACCCGCGACCTCCGGGTTATGAGACGTGTCGCATCACGCCTCGGTTATCTTTCGGCTCTCGCGCGGTCAATCTTGCGAATGCCCTTTAGACTCGAAGCTTCCTTCCTCTCGCCGGCATCCGCCAGAACGGGCAAGCTCGATGCGAAGTGGAGGATCCTCGTAAACGAGGAGGTCGACCCAGACATATGATGCGCCGGACCGACATAACTCAATCTCGGCAGTGAGACCTGATTTGAGCGTGCTCGAACTGCTCGGACTGTGAGTCGTGGAGAGAAACGGCGCTCCGCCTCGCGGCTAACGCGCGGCGATTCTGCGGATGCCCTCAAGGCTCGAGGCCTCCTCGAGCACCACGATCAGGTCGGAAGCCTGGTAGAAGGCCCCGCGCTTCGCGTTGCCCATCTTCGCGAGGATGCCCCGCTCGCAGGAGACCTCGACCAGATTGCGGGCTGCCCGGTCGGTGATGCCGAGATGCGATGCCACGTAGGCGACGTCGACGACCGGCTGCTCGACGAGGAGCGCGGGAAGCCGGTGCGACGCGGAGCCCGCGCGGTCCGTGTTGGCAGCAGCCCAGTTGTCGAGGACCTCTTTCACGTCGGACGCGATGCGCGACCCGATGACCGCGGCGAGCTCGAGCGCGTCCGCGAGGCACTCGATTATTGGCTCGATTGCACCTGCGTGATAAGCCTCAAGCGCGTCCATATACCTGTCGACGTCGTGCAGGAGCCCGGCCGACACAGGCAGCATCGCATGCAAGAGCACCTCGTCGCGGGCGAGCATACGGTGCAGCAGCGTGCGGCCCGTGCGCCCGTTGCCGTCCGTGAAGGGGTGGATGGTCTCGAACTGCGCGTGGAATACGGCGGCCTTCGCAATGGGCGGGATGTCCTCGCGCATGCCGAATGCCACGAGATCCTCCAGGCACGGCCTTACGCGGTTTGCATGCGGGGGCACGAACGTGGCCCCATGAGAGCTGTAGGGGGAACCGCCTATCCAGACCTGCTCGTCGCGCAAGCCCTTCGCCTCTCGCGTTCCCTTCATGAGCACGTCATGGATGGCGCAGATCGAATCTATGTCGATCTCGCCGCTCTGCCCAAGCGCTTCTCGCATCGCGGCAACGTTGCCCGCGATGAGCAGCGCGTTGGCCGGCACCTTGCCGCTGAGCTCGGCGAGTGCGACGTTGCACACGCTCGAGGTGAGTCGCTCGATCTGCGAGCTCGACGAAGACTCGCTGCGGAGCAGGAGCGCGGGAAGGGAGTAGCCGCGTGCCTCCTGCGCGGTATCGAAGCGCGCGAGGGAGACCTCCACCTCGGCGAGGCGCTGCGCTAGCGGCGAGGGGATCTCCACGGGGAGCGAGGCGATGCCGGCGGGAACCGCCGCCTCGTATGTCGGCAGGATCTTGCGCCTTCGGCTCTTGGGGACGAGCACCAGCTCGTCGGGGTCCCGTTCCCAAGCGCATGCCTCGTATGTGATGCCCGGCCACATCGCAGCTCCTCGATGTTCGGTGCGATTCCGTTTGCTCTTACGGAATTGAATTGTAATTGGCTTCCGTTGTTAGCTCAAGGAAGACAGTGACGACACGGCGAAGAGCCGGCAGCGGACGGTCGGCATCCGGCACATCCCGCCGCCTGCCTACAGTGGCCGACGAGGAGGCATTGGAGGACGACATGCAGCTCGGATAGATGGGTATAAAGCCGTCAGGTATACAGTGGGCTGAAGGACCGCGCAGAAGAGTTCGAGATGAGTGAGATGTTCGCACGCATTGTACTGTGGGCCATATTCGCTGCGTCCGCCATCATGACCGTTACGTTCCTGTCTGGCCGCGGTGCAAGCCTCGTCGCAGGCTACAATACGGCCACCGAGGCGGAGAGGGAGGCGGTGGATGAGAGAAAGCTGCTCCGGGTCATGGGCGTGGGGATGCTCGTGGTCACGGTCGTGCTTCTCGTCTTGGCATTGTTGGGAGAGGCGACTCCAATAGCGTTCGTGTGCGTGGCGATTGCCATCGTTGGGGTCGATTGCGCCGCCATGGTCTACCTCGCAAACACGAAGTGCAAAAAGTAGATGCAAGTCTCCCTGCGATACCGTTACTGATACTGTTACTTTTGCTATTTTTAGCCTTTGTGAAAAGAAAAAACCCTGACCTGTTTTCGCAGGTCAGGGCTTGATTCTATGGTCGCGGGGGCAGGATTTGAACCTGCGACCTTCGGGTTATGAGCCCGACGAGCTACCAAACTGCTCCACCCCGCAATGGGTTGCGCCTCAGCGCAAGAAATAACTATATGCTCAGGACCTCTTGCGGTCAACACTGGAAAGCATCTCCACAGAGTGGACAAAATCTTCGCAGCCGCCCTACCCCAGCTCCTCGAGGATCCTGCGCATCTCCGTCTGCACGGCATGCTCGACGTTGGTGCCCACGACCTTCTCGGCAATCTGCTTCACGGCATAGCGCGCGTTGCCCATCACATAGGGATGCCCCACGTACCGCAGCATCGCGTAATCGTTCATCGAGTCGCCAAACGCCACCACATCGGACCTATCAATGCCATAGTAGCCTAGCAGCGCCTCCAGCCCCGTGGCCTTGCTGATCCCCCGCGGCGTGACGTCGATCCAGGTGTTGCCCGACGGCATGAACGAGAAGACGTCACCCAGCTCGCGCTCGAGCACGTAGACCATGTCCATGATCTCGTGCGTGCGGTCGTAGCAGATGGCCGCCTTGATAATGCTCACGTCCGGCGACGGCGGGTCAAAGACGCGCTCGGCGTTGGGCAGGTCCTTGTCGAGCTCGCGCACGTAGTTGCTCTGGTCGTTGAGCAGGTACGTGTGCGAGCGATCGTAGAGCACCAGGTGGAAGCAGTCGAACTCCTGGCACGTGCGGAAGAGCCGCAGCACCGCGCGCGTCGAGAAGACCTCGCGGTCAAGCAGTACGCCGTCGGCGTAGACCTGCGTGCCAAGAGACGCCACGTAGTCCATCCTGTCAGCCACGGGCTCGAAGAGCCAGCGCAGCGTCTTGTACCTGCGCCCGGAGCTCGCGCAGAAGATGACCCCGCGCTCGCGCAGCGCCTCGATGAGCTCGAAGGTCTCCTCGGGGACCTGAGCGTTCTCGTCGAGCAGGGTGCCGTCCATGTCGGCAGCGATGAGACGTACCATTAGCCCTCCCTCAGAAACGCCGGAACCTCGTTGGCGCGAGTGGCGCGGGCAATCTCGAACAGCGCGTCCGCCACGCCCTCGTCCGCCGATGCCCCGCAGTGGAAGTTGCAGACCCCTTTGACCTCGTCCGTCGCGTTTGCCACGGCAACGGAGTAGTGGACCTCGCTCAGGATGGCAACGTCGTTTCCGGAATCCCCAAAGACCACGACCTCGTCGCGCGTTGCCCCCACGGCGTCAAGGATGGTGTCGAGCGCCGACGCCTTGTTGATGCCCAGCGGCAGCACGTCGAACCAGTTGGGAACCGACATGATGGTCTCCACCTCGGGGCACGCCTCGGCAATGAGCTGCTGGCAGTAGGCATGGCGCTTCTCGTCACCATTGCACGCGATGGCGGCGGCAATGAAGTCGATGTTGGGGACGTCCTCCACACGGCCGCCGTTAAAGTGAACGAGCCTCTCGTACTCGTTCATCTCCTCCTCCGAGGCACCCACCACGTAGCCGGGGTTGAAGAGGTTGGTGTCCAGGGGGAAGCACACGAGGAACATCCCACGCTCGGGCTTGAGCGCGTCCGCGATGCGCTGGAGCCAGTCGTGCGGAATCGAGTAGGTCCACACGTCGCGGCCATCCACGCGCACACGTTTGCCGTTGGACATGATTCCCGTCATGAAGCACGCCTCGTCCATGTGGAAGAAGCGCATGAGCTCCACGTAGTCGCGCCCCGTGTCCGGGCCAAAGTGGACCCCGGCATTGATCACGTCGTGGATGGCCTCGAGCGTGCGCGGCGAGACGTGACGCGCCCCAAACGGGATGAGCGTGTTGTCCATGTCGGAGAGAACGAGCTTGATCAAGGCGATAACCCCCGGATAAACGCGATTGGGCAGCTTCCTTCCATCATAGGGGTGCCCCGTGTCACGCGACGCGAGAGTTGTCAGGAACAGGCAAGCCCCATGCAAGCGGAGCCAGGGGGCGCCGAGAAGGCCCACGCCTAGCGCCGCTGTGGCATGCCTCCAACCAGCGCGTCGTCGCGGTCGATGTGGACGAGGATGTGCTCAAGGTCCAGCACTCCCGGAAGCCTCACCGGCCGCTCCCCCGCCGAGATGATCTCGAGGCTTCTGAAACCCGTCCCACACCGAACGCCGCGCCACTCCATGCGCTCGATCTTGTCGTACCTAATCGTCCGCACGGAGCCAAGATACGGCCTCACGTCCATGAAGTCGTCGTAGAGCGAGACGCGATAGCGCCTCATGAGCGCCCACAGCACGAAGAGCACGATCACGAAGGCCGAGAAGAACGGCACCACCACATCCGCGCTGGAATCGAAGCCGCCCATGTCGCAGAGCCAACCGAGCATGAGCCCGATGGCCCCCATGAGCAGCATCGCGAACGCAAACGAGCGCGAGAGCGCCGAGGAGATGACGTAGGTGTCGTGGTGGCTGTGGTGCCGCTCCGAGATGCCCACGCTGCCCGCCCACTCGACGAGACAGGCAAGCACGGGCAGCACGGCAGCCGCCACCGAGAAGAGATCTGCCACCTCGGGGCTCATCGGGCCGCCGTCTGGCCGAACGCCTGCGGAGTCGCTTCCTGCGGAGCGGCCTCCTGCGGGACGGCCTCCTGCGAGACGGCGAACTTGGCAACCAGGTTCTGGAGGATCTCGACCATGACCTCGAGCGAGGGAACGGGGATGAACTCGCGAACCGAGTGCGCGTTGTAGCCGCCCGTCGCGATGTTGGGGCATGGCAGGCCGCGCAGCGAGAGCTGCGAGCCGTCGGTGCCGCCGCGCACGGCGACGACGCTGGGCTCCACGCCGGCCTCGCGGTTTGCGGCAAGCGCATTGTCGATGAGGAAGGGGCACTCGCCAAACGCCTCGGCCATGTTGCGGTACTGCTCGTGCAGCGTCACGGTGACGGTCCCCTCGCCATAGCGCTTGTTCAGGAACTCCGCGATGTCGCAGAGCGTCTGCTGACGCTGCGAGAACTTCTCGGCATCGTGGTCGCGCACGATGTAGGAGAGCGTGAGCTCCGAGGCCGTGCCGCGAATGACCGTGGGGTGGTAGAAGCCCTCGCGGCCGCTCGTATGCTCGGGCCTCTCGGCTGCGGGCACCAGCTGGTCGAACTCGGCGGCAACGGTGATGGCGTTCACCATGACATCCTTTGCCGAACCGGGGTGCACCATCACGCCACGCACGCGCACCAGGGCCTCGGCGGCGTTGAACGTCTCGTAGTTGAACTCGCCCAGTGCCTCGCCGTCGACCGTGTAGCCCCAGGCCGCGCCGAGCTTCTCGAGGTCGAGAAGGGAAGCCCCGTGGCCAATCTCCTCGTCGGGAACAAAGGCCAGCTTGAGGGTGGGATGCGGAATGCTCGGATCCTTGAGGAGACGGGCAGCAAGCGCGCATATCTCGGCGACGCCGGCCTTGTCGTCTGCCCCCAGGAGCGTGGAGCCGTCGGAGCACACGATGTCCTGGCCCACGAAGCCCGCGAGATCCGGCACCTGCTCGGGCGTGGTCTCGACGGCCTGGCCGTCCACCACGCCAGCCACAAGGTTTCCGCCCTCGTAGTGCACCACGTGCGGGCGCACGCCCAGCGAGGGGGCGTCGGCCGTGGTGTCGAGGTGCGAGCACAGGCAGAGGGCGGGCAGACCCTCGGCGCCAGCGGAGGCGGGGACGGTCCCCAGGACGTAGGCGTGCTCGTCGACGCTCACGTCCACGCAACCCATGGCCGTGAGCTCGTCTGCCAGGAGGCGCGCCATGCCATGCTCGAGCGGGCTCGACGGCACCTCCTCCTCATTGTCTGGGTCTGAGGGGGAGTCAACCTGCACGTAGCGCAGGAAGCGGTCGAGAACGTCGCTCATGCGGTCTTCCTTTCGGACTGCCGTGTGAAGGCCCGCCCCGTGCGGGCCACTTGGTCGTCAGGCGAAAGTCTACACCCTTGCGGAGAGGGGCGCCGAGGGTGCCCGGCGCAGCGCTGTAGCCGAGAAGCGCAGAGAGGCCTACGCCCCCACGAAGAGGGGCTTTCCCTCCCCCATGAGGTAGCGCGCCACACCGGAGTCCTCGCAGCTCGCGGTCACGTGGTCGGCCACGGCGCGGCACTCCGCGGTTGCGTTTGCTATCGCAACCCCGTCACCTGCCACGCGCAGCATGGCGATGTCGTTCGAGGAGTCGCCGAAGGCGATGGTGTCCGCGACGGGGACTCCCAGGTAGTTGCAGAGCCAGGCGAGACCTGCGCCCTTGTCGGCGCCCGCGTGGGTGATCTCGACGTTGCAGGGAAGCGAGGATGCGCGAGTAAGCTCCGGGCGCGCGTCGACCGCATCCCACACGGCGCGCTTGTCCTTCTCGTTGAGGTAGAACACGTTCACCCTGCAGATGGAGTGCGCCGCGTCGATCATCTGGTCGACGGTCTTGTCGCAGCAGGTGCGCACCGAGGTGACGATGCCGCGGGTTGCCTCCGAGACGTCCATCTCGTCGATGACGTGCCAGCGGTCGCGCGCCGTGAAGACGCCGCCATCCGCAAAGAGGTCGAAGGTGACCTCGCGGTCCTGGAGGTCGTGCCAAAGGCTATGGAGAAGCGCGTGGTCGAGCGTGACCTCGCGGAGGTTGCGGTTCTCGTGCAGGTCGCGGACGATGGCGCCATTGCAGCAGACGGCGTAACGCACGCTGGGGTGGTGCGCCAGCTCCTCCGGAAGGCCGGTGTGGTTGCGGCCGGTGCACGGCACAAACTGGATGCCCCGCTCGTACGCAAGGTCGAGGGCCTGGCGGTTGAGCGGCGTGATGGTCTTCTCAGGTGTGAGGAAGGTATCGTCCATATCGACAAAGACGAGCTTGACCACGTTACGCTTTCTCCTCTCGTTCGCGGGATTTTTCTCCCCGGCAATGGGATTCCATTGCCGGGGAGTTTAATCCCGTCCCGTTCCTACTTGGTCACGCCGGCGCGACGCTTGGCGTCCTCGATCTGCGCGAGCTGCTCGTCAGTGAGATGGATCGCCGGCGCGCCGTGGCCCACGCCGCCCTCGTTCACAATGGAATCGTGGTGGAAGCGCGACTCGTCTACGTAGGGCGCCACGGCGTCGTTCACCGTGGGGTCGTTGGGGTTCTCCAGGCGGAACCCGCGCTCGTGGTCGTTGCGATAGTTCTCCTTGGCCACGCTAATCATGAGCTTGATGCGGTTGAGCTGGTTCACCTCGGACGCACCGGGGTCGTAGTCAACTGCCACGATGTTGCTCTCGGGGTGCATCTGGCGCAGGCGCTTGATCACGGACTTGCCAACCACGTGGTTGGGCAGGCACGCAAAGGGCTGCGCGCACACGATGTTGGGCGTGCCGTGCTCGATGAGGTCGACCATCTCGGCCGTGAGCAGCCAGCCCTCGCCCATGGTGTTGCACAGGGAGAGGACCTGCTCGGCCTTATCGGCAAGCTCGAAGATGTCCTCGTACGGCTCGAAGCGCGAGGACTGCGCCAGCATGCGGTCCATGGGCTTGCGCGCGGCCTCGATGAGCTTGATGCCCGCCATGTGCGTGAGGCGCTTGGAGGCCTTGGAGCCCAGCTCGCCCTTCATGTTGATGGGGCTCGTGAGGCCAAAGAGGAAGAAGTCGACAAGACCGGGCACGTTGGCCTCGCAGCCTTCGGCCTCGATGACCTTGACCAGCTGGTTGTTGGCCGTGGGGTGGAACTTGACGAGAATCTCGCCCACCACGCCCACGCGCGGCTTGGAGCGGTCGTTCACGAGCGGAATCTGGTCGAAGGCCGTGATGGTCTCCTGGCAGATCTCCTCGAAGCTGCGCTTGTTGAGCGTGTGCACGGCCTCCTTCATGCGGGCCATAAACTTGTCGTGCAGCGCGTTGACCGAGCCCTTCTCGGCCTCGTACGGACGCGTGCGGTAGACGCACTGCATCATGAGGTCACCGTAGAGAAGCACGTAGATGGCCTTGGTGAGAAGAACCGGGTCCTTGATGGACCAGCCGGGGTTGTCCTCGTCCAGGCCCGTGGCCATGTTGATCGAGATCACGGGGATGTTGGGGTGGCCGCTCTCGCGCAGCGCCTTGCGGATAAGGGCGATGTAGTTGGTGGCTCGGCAGCCGCCGCCGGTCTGGGAGATGAGGACAGCCGTGTGCGAGAGGTCGTACTTGCCGCTCTCGACGGCCTCCATGATCTGGCCCACGGTGAGGATGGACGGGTAGCAGATGTCATTGTTCACGTACTTGAGGCCGGCGTCCACAGCTCCCTGGTCAACGGAGGGGAGAAGCACCAGATTGTAGCCATAGTCGCGCAGCACCGCCTCGGCAAGCTCAAAGTGCACGGGGCTCATCTGCGGCGCGAGGATAGTGTAGTGCGCCTCCTGCATCTCCTTGGTATAGCGAACCTTAGGGAAAGCAGCGCTCTTGGCCTCGCGGTAGACGGGCGTGCGACGCGAGAGGTCGGTCTTGCGGGCGCGCTCGAGCGATCCGTCGGCCAGGTGCACGCCCACGGGCTCAACCTCCTTGGCCTCGCCCTCGGCGGTCTTCTCCTCCAGCTGCTCCTGCTGCTCCTTAAGGGCGGCCATGAGGGAGCGGATGCGGATGCGGGCGGCACCCAGGTTGGACACCTGGTCGATCTTGAGCACCGTGTAGATCTTGCCCGAGGCCTCGAGGATCTCCTGGACCTGGTCGGTGGTCAGCGCGTCAAGGCCGCAGCCAAACGAGAAGAGCTGGATAAGGTCGAGGTCGTTGCGGGTGGCCACAAAGCGCGCGGCACGGTAGAGGCGGCTGTGGAACATCCACTGGTCAACCACGCGGATGGGGCGCTCGGGCTCCATCTTGTGCGCCACCGAGTCCTCGGTGAGCACCGCGAAGCCAAAGGAGTGCACCAGCTCGGGGATGGCGTGGTTGATCTCGGGGTCGTTGTGGTAGGGGCGCCCCGCCAGCACGATGCCGTGGGCGTTGTGCTCCTCCATCCAGGCCAGGGCCTCGTCGCCTGCGCGGTGCATGGCGTTCTTGAAGTCGATGTCGGCCTGCCAGGCAACGTTTACGGCCTCGTCGACCTCGGCGCGCGTGATGTGCGGACCGCGGAAGCGTCCCTTGCCCTTGGCGGCGTCCTGCTCGCGCTGAACCGAGATGAGCTCGTACAGCCGGCGCTTGAGCTCGCGCTTGTCGTCATACGGCACGAAGGGTGCGAGATACTCCACGCTGGGGTCCGAGAGCTCGTCCACGTTCAGGCCAAGCGCCTGCGGGTAGCTCATCACGATGGGGCAGTTGTAGTGGTTGGTGGCGGTGTCGTCCTCCTTGCGCTCCCAGCGGATGCAGGGCATCCAGATGAAGTCCGGGTCCTTGGCAAGGAGGTTCATGATGTGGCCGTGGCTCAGCTTTGCCGGGTAGCAGGCGGACTCGGAGGGCATGGACTCGATGCCGGCATCGTAGGTCTTCGAGGACGTCTGGTCGGAGATCATCACCGAGAAGCCCAGCTTGGTGAAGAACGCGTGCCAGAAGGGGTAGTTCTCGTACATGTTGAGTGCGCGGGGGATGCCCACCGTGCCGCGCGGCGCCGTGTCGGCGTCCAGGCAGGGACGATCGAACAGTAGCTTGTTCTTGAACTCGAAGAGGTTGGGGGCGTCGTTTTTGGTCTTGCCCGAGCGACCGGCGCCCTTCTCGCAGCGGTTGCCCGTGATGAAGCGGTGGCCGCCGCCAAAGTCGTTGATCGTGAGCAGGCAGTTGTTGGCGCAACGCCCGCAGTGAACGTTGGTGTGCTTGACCTTGAGGTTGTCGATGTCCTCGCGCGAGAGGACGGTCGAGGTGCCCGTGGCGCCCGCACGGTCGCGGGCGAGAAGGGCCGCGCCGTAGGCACCCATGCAGCCGGCGATGTCGGGACGGATGACCTTACGGCCTGTGAGGAGCTCGAAGGCGCGCAGGGTGGCGTCGCTCATGAAGGTGCCGCCCTGGACCACGCAGTATGTGCCAATCTCGTCGAAGTCGCGCAGCTTGATGACCTTGAAGAGCGCGTTCTTGATCACGGAGTACGAGAGGCCCGCGGCAACGTCGCCGATGGTCGCACCCTCCTTCTGCGCCTGCTTGACGCGGGAGTTCATGAAGACGGTGCAGCGGCTGCCCAAGTCGACAGGGGCCTTTGCGGTCACGGCGACCTTCGCGAAGTCCTGGACGCTCATGTCCATGGACTTGGCGAAGCTCTCGATGAACGAGCCGCAGCCAGACGAGCACGCCTCGTTGAGCATGATGTGCTCGATGACGCCGTTGCGCACCTGGAGGCACTTCATGTCCTGGCCGCCGATGTCGAGAATGAACTCGACGCCGGGGACGAAGGCCTTCGCGCCGCGCAGGTGGGCGACGGTCTCTATCTCGCCAGAGTCCGCGCGTAGGGCCTCGATGAGGATGCCCTCGCCGTAGCCGGTGGTGGTCACGTGGCCAATGGTGCAGCCCTCGGGCATAGCATCGTAGATGCCGTCCATGATGTGGCGCGCGGTACCCAGGACGTCGCCGTTGTTGTTGCCGTACCAGGTGTAGAGAAGCTCGCCCTTCTCGCCCACCACGGCGCACTTCATGGTGGTGGAGCCGGCGTCGATGCCAATGAAGACGCGGCCACGGTAGCTGGCCAGGTCGCCCTTGGGCACGACCTCCTTGTTGTGGCGCTCCTTGAACTCCTTATAGTCGTCCTCGGTGGCAAAGAGCGGGTCCAGGCGCTGGACCTCAGAGCCCTGGACGTCCTTCAGCTGCTCGAGCGAGCGGATGACCTCGGCAAAGGTCACGCGCTTCTCGGACTCGCCCGCCAGCGCGGCGCCGGTGGCAACAAAGAGGTGCGCGTTTTTGGGGACCACGCGGTGCTCCTCGTCGAGGTCGAGCGTGATGTAGAAGCGGCGGCGCAGCTCGGAGAGGTACTGCAGAGGGCCGCCGAGAAATGCCACATAGCCCTTGATGGGGTGGCCGCAGGCAAGGCCCGAGACGGTCTGCGTTACCACGGCCTGGAAGATGGAGGCGGCCACGTCCTCGGGGCGGGCGCCCTCGTTGAGCAGCGGCTGGACGTCGGACTTGGCAAAGACGCCGCAGCGGCTGGCGATGGGGTGAATCTGCGTGGCGCCCTTGGCCAGCTCGTTCAGGCCCATGGCGTCGGTCTTGAGGAGGGTCGCCATCTGGTCGATGAAGGCGCCCGTGCCTCCGGCGCAGGTGCCGTTCATGCGCTGCTCGATGCCGTTGTCAAAGTAGATGATCTTGGCGTCCTCGCCGCCCAGCTCGATGGCGACGTCGGTCTGGGGGATGAGGGCCTCCACGGCGCGCTTGGACGCGATGACCTCCTGGACGAACTCGAGGTCGAGCCACTTGGCAAGCAGCATGCCGCCAGAGCCGGTGATCGAGACGCGCATGGGGACGTTGCCCACGACGCGCTGGGCGCCTGCGAAGAGCTCCTTTGCCGTGGCGCGGATGTCGGTGTGGTGACGCTCGTAGTTGGCGTAGACCAGGTTGCCCGAGGCGTCGATGACGGCGAGCTTGACCGTGGTCGAACCCACGTCGATGCCCAGGCGCAGGTCGGCACCGGTGAAGTCCTGCGGCGTTGCGGGGTAGAGCTCCGCGCCGTTCTGGGTGAGCTCGAGCGGCTCGGCGGTTGCGTTGTTCTCGGTCATCAGTTGTTGTCCTCCTCGTCGGGAAGCATGACTGCCAGCGCAAAGCTGGGCAGGTCGAGCTCTATGGGGCTGTCGTATAGGTCGCCGGGGCGCACGAACATGAGGGCGGTCATGATGCGCGCCATGGTGCGCACGCTCTCGCGCATGCCGCCCTCGAGCCAGCGGAGAAGCACGCCGACCTCGGCAGATATGGCAAAGGTGAGGTAGTAGTCGAAGAACGCGCCCAGGGCGCGCAGGTCGATGCCGTCGAGCGCGCGACTGGCCACGACCTCGTGGACCATGGTGCGGATGCGCTGCGAGAAGGCAGGGTCACCGCCCTCGCCCAGGAGCGGCCGCAGATACGAGCCGCGCTCCTTGAAGTAGGAGAGGATCTCCTGCGAACCCGGGCAGGGCTCCTGGTGGTTGATGGCCTCGGCGAGTTGGTCGAGATGGATGCTGGAGAGCTGCGCCACCAGCGGGCGGAGCTCGGCTACCGTGTCCGTCTCGATGCAGTTCACGAGGTCCGGGATGTCTTTGTAGTGCGAGTAGAACGTGCGACGCGTGACGCCCGCGCGGCCGGTCACGGCGGTCACCGTGACGCGGGAGAGGTCGCCCGTGGCGGCTATCTCCTCCGCAAGCGCATCGCGGAGCGCGAGCCGCGTGCGGCGCGTGCGACGGTCCGTGACCTGCGGGGTGTCGCTTGCTGCCGGCGAGACCTCGCTGACGGTTTGGCTCAAGCCCTGGCCCCCATTTCTTCACACAGTGAATACTATTTCACGCCCTGTGAAGTATTGCACAGTGTGAGTAGTTATTTCTCGGCGTGCTTGTCATGGCACGAGTGTCACACGCGCTCCACAATGGGGCGGCGGGTTCTTTGGGCGGCCCTCGCAGAGGCTCACCAAAGGCCCCGCCACCGGGGCCTTTGGTTGTTACCGGCGCAGAGCGGTTATCAGATCTTGCCTGCGGAAACAATCGGAAGCCCAGACGGGCCGGTAACAAGCGAGCGGGAGTGCCAGGTGGGCGCGTGGCCGTTGTTACCGGCCCGGCAAGCATGTCGCGCGTTTCCCCAGTTGGCAGCCGCCCGGTCAATTGTGCCGGTAACAAGCGGGGAGCTACCCGCAGTCAGCGCTTCCGTTGTTACCGGCCCGGCAAGCAATTCGGGCATTTCCCCAGTTGTCAATCGTTTTCATCAACGAGCCGGTAACAATGTCTGGATAGAGGATGAGCCGCGGGAGCACGGGTGAGCCGGGGACCCAGACGAGCCACCAGAGAAGGTAGTTGAAACTTTTGTATTCATTTTGGGATGCGAGAAAACCCGCCTTTTCTGACAAATTTCGGTCAGAGTCTTGAGAGGCGCTTGTCAGAAAACCGTGAGCGACATGCCCGCAGTGTCATTTTGCTGCGGATACTAGCGAGAAACCAAGGCATTTTTGCCCCCTACAAGCGCAAATGAGGACGAAAAATGCCAGGGAGCGTAACTAAAGTGACGCAAGATGACAATGCGTATTATATGACCAATATTCATTGATTATTAGCACTTCTCGGCAGCAGCACATTCGTATACTACTCGCCACCAATCGGCCAGGGGCGGGTGAGTCATGCAGCTGTCGTTCAATAAGCAATCTGCGCTTCGAGCGCTCAGGACAATCAGGTGTGGAAAGGCACCGCAGGTCAATCGGCTTATCAGTCACATGGCAAAGGCTCCTCTCCGCTCGCCTCGGCATCCGGATGGCAAGAAACGCTGGTCTCCGGCAGCCGCCAATCTTGACTGGCTGGGACTTCCACAACCAACTCAAAGAACACCACTTCATATCGCCGTGCCGTCTGACCCCGACCGCACACGCGCAAGGTTCTTCTCGTGCACCATCTACTCAAAGGGACTTCCCGATGACGCATTTCTGGACATTGGCTCGGGAATCCAAATTGCATCGCCCGAGCTCCTATTTGTCGAACTCGCAACGGTAATGATTCCGCAGGTACTGGTTCTTCTCGGCTACGAACTAACCGGTAAGTACTCGCGTGACGCGAACGGTCCAAGACTCGGTCCCATCACCTACGGAGTGCCCCCACTTACGACTGTTGAGAAAATCGAGGATTTCATAGCCCGATGTCACGGCATCCCGGGACTCAGCGCAGCGAGGGAATGCATAAAGTATGTATCAAACAATTCGTGGTCGCCCACGGAATCGCTCATTGCCGCCATGGCCGCCCTTCCGCTTGAGATGCTGGGATACGGCATTGGTCGGCTCATCCTTAACGAGCGGTCAAAGGCAGAATACGGCAACGCGACTCGCTTTGGGAAGGAGTCTCGAGTGCCGGATATGTTGGTACCCGATGCACCCGTGGGCATCAACTATGAAGGCGGCGGCCACCTTGAGCTGGACCGTATTGTCTCTGCTGCCACGGCAGCAGCTGAGAGTCCCGGTAACGCGCTTCTCCAGAAAGCAGTCGCTCACGAGAAAGCCCACGTACGCGAGAAGTACGTCGACGACTTGCGCCGGACGCGAGAGCTTGCCTCGCGCGGGCTGGTCATTGTCAACGCCACAATGGAAGATTTGTACAGCAACTCTGGGCTTGACGCCCTCATGCAACAGGTTATTTGTGCCGCCGAGCGTTTCTCAGAGCGGGATTTCTCCATGTGCTGGAAGGCGTTCGACTCTCCCGCCATCTGCGCCAAACGGCAGCTTCTGATTTGGGCGCTGCTCGACTGGAAGCCTGGCGTCGAGTACATGCAACAATTCATAGAACGGGAGTACCCAGAGCCAAGCCCGGCAAGCGAGGACCGCATCGTTGAGTTTGTGCTGTAGGGCGCTCACGTCCCGAAGGGCGGCCGCGGCGCGCAGCCCCTAGAGCACGCCCAGCCCCTTGGCCACAATGAAGATGAAGTCTTGCACGTTGGTGACAATCGTCTTTGCCGAGAGGCTCCCGCGGTCGTGCAGCTTGTTGACGACAAACTCCGAGGCGTCAACGGCATAGATGTAGACCGGCCGTACGGCACCGTCCTCATTAACGTGATAGCTGGGCGTGATGTTGCCGGTCGCGATCGTGTGCAGCATCGTAGCCATGCAGATGACCGTCGTCGCCTTGCGCGCAAGCACGCGAATCTGATGCTGGGACTCGTACACGTCCGCGATGGTCTCCGGCAGCGGGCCGTCGTCACGAATCGACCCAGCCAGCAGAAACGGGATGTTCTTCTTCACGCACGCGTACATGATGCCGTCTTGCAGGTCGTAATCATCAACAAATTGCGCAATCGAGCCGGACCGACGCACGCGGTTGATGGTGTCTAGGTGGTTGTAGTGACCGTTGGGCATGCTTTGCTGCGTGCGGATGTCCTGGCCAAGCGCCGTATGGAACATGGCGCCCTCCAGGTCGTGCGTGGCGAGCGCGTTGCCGCCGGAGAGCGCGTGGACGTAGCCCTCCTCAACCAGCCGCTGCATGGCGTGACGAGAATCTGCGTCGAACGCAAACGCAGGCCCCATCACCCATTCGATAAACCCGTGGTCACGCTCGTATTTCAACAGCTCGATAAGGTCGTCATAGTCACGCGTGTACGCGGTTTCGCGGCTGCGACCCTGGCGAAAGGCGAACTTCTCGCCATTGGACGCAGACGGGTCCTCGAAGCCATCCGTTTGAACGTAGATGCCTTCCGAGCCGTCCTCGCTTCGTCCCAGCGCGACCAGGTCCCCCTCCTTGAGGTGGCGCCCGGTGACCACGTGGAGGGTGCCATCGTCTCTCAAGACGATGCAGGCATCCATGCGAGAAGAGGAAGCAAGCTTCCAGCTGCCATCAATCTTGAAATATTCTGGGTACATTGACGTGCTGTGGAAGCCCTCGGGTATCACGCCGTTCTGCTCGACGGTCCCCCACCTGACGTTGGGCGCATCGTCCAGACCGAGCGCGGAGAAATCGGGGTGGTGGTAGACCGGTAGCTGGAACGCCATGGCTGCTCCCTTCTCGTCGACGGGTCGGAAGATAGCATGCCCTGGGGTGCGTCATAGCAGCGTTTGGCACATGGCAACAAACTTGACCCAGCGGGATAGCGCGGCGAAACATAGGCGCCGCCGGGGTCGTACGGTGTTGCTGTGGGAACGGGCATTGTGGCGCCGGATTGGCGCCGTAGCGGGGGTTTCCGCAGCACTTGCTGCCAATAACGGCACTCAGGCGACATCCGGCGCCGGGACGACGACCGATGCCGGGCGGCATCCAGCGCCAGGGCGTAGCCGGCACTCGGAGCGGGACCAGAACCTATACTTCTCGCAAGGCTGCAGGGAGGAGCAGACGTGAAGACCTATAGCTTTAGCGCCGCAATCGAGAAAGTCGAGGGCATCGACGGGGCGTTTGTGCACGTCCCTCTCGACCTTCCGCGCGTGTTTGGCGCGGGGCGCATCAAGGTGCACGCAACCTTCGACGGCGTTCCCTACGACGGTAGCGTGGTTGCCGAGAAGCGCGAGGAAGGCGGGCGCAATTACGTGCTGGGCATCCGCAAGGACATCCGCGCGGCAATTGGAAAGGAGCCAGGCGAGAAGGTTGACGTTTCTCTCGTCTGCACCCAGGTGGACGGGCCGGCAAGGACATACGTGGACCTTCTCGCCGCCAAGGTCGAGCGCAAGGGCCGGAGCCGAGAGGAGCTGCTTTCCGTGATTGAGTGGCTTCTCGGCTACACAGCTGCCGACCTTACCGACGAGCGGTTGGAGGCGGTGAGCTTCTCCAGCTGGCTGGACGACGCGCCGGCGTACAACCCCGCCGCAGCGCTGGTAGGCGGAAAGGTCTGCGGCGTGGACGTGGCGCAGGTCGAGGACCCCACCATGCACCGGGTGCGCGTGCTGGACAAGCTGGTGGACGAGCTGGCAAAGGGTCGTCCGCTCGAGAAGGTCCTTCGCCGCAGCTCGCGGGATTAAGCTCCCCGGCAATGGGATTCCATTGCCGGGGAGTGGGATCCCGTTGCCGGGGAACTCAATCCCGCCCGAGGCGGGCTGCCCAGGCGGCCTCGTTGAAGCCGACAAGCACGAAGTCCTCCCCCACCACAAGCGGCCGCTTGACCAGCATGCCGTTGGTGGCGAGAAGATCGAAGGCCTCCGCATCGCTCATCCCCGCATCGAGCTGTGCCTTCACGCCCAGCTGTCGGTAGAGCTGCCCGCTGGTGTTGAAGAAACGACGCACGGGAAGCCCGGAGCGCGCCTGCCACTCCGCAAGCTCCGCCGCAGTGGGGTTCTCCTCCACGATGTGGCGGTCGGTGTACGCAACACCGCGCTCATCCAGCCACTTCTTGGCGCGCTTGCAGGTGGAGCACTTTGGGTACTCGATAAAGAGCAGCTTGGCCATGGCGTTCTCCTCGTCTGTTGAGTGCGGGGTGATTCGACACGATTCCGTTATGAGACAAAGGGACTGTCCCTTTGTCTCATAGGTCGCGTCGGGTGAGGATTTCCTGGGGGATAAGGCGGCAGCCCTCAACCACACTGCGCGCGTAGGCGGTGGCCTCGTCGGTGAGACCCTCGCACATGAGCGACATGTCCGGCATGCCAAGGTTCACCTGACAGGTCTGCTCGTTGTCGGCGGGATCCGGGTAGCGCTCCATCGCCTTGTCAATCATGAGCTGGTAGGCGGGAGCAAAGGGCGCAAACGGATAGTGCGCGCCCAGGACATCGCGCAGGCGCACCATGATGTCGATGCCCGCGCGGTCTATGTCACCCCAGTAGAGCACCTCGACGGAATCCGCGCCAAGGGTGTCAAGCAGCAGCGCCAGCCGGTTGTGCTCGAGGATGGGCGTGCCGCCACCCAGCACCACCGCATGGATGCGCTCGCCCAGAATGGTGGTGCGGCCCTCCTCATACATGAGGTCGTGCACGTCGAGCCAGGGGTCAAGGTTCTCGGTGACCAGCACGCGCATGTGCTTCCGGCGACGCGGCGCGTGGTAGAGAAGGTCCGGCTTGGGCATAGGTCGGTGGCGAATGACGTCCTCCATGCCCATCGCGCGCAGGAGCTTGTGCCCGTCGGATCCGTACTCGAAGAACTTCTCGTCCCCACCCATCTGGTAGGCAAGCTGCCTTCGCGTGATGTCGCCAGGAAGTGCGCCGTTGACCAGCGCATCGTTGATGGCCGTGAGCTGGCGCTCGAAGAGCGTGTACGCGCCGGGGTGGCTGAGCAGCCAGCCGTTCATCCAGAAGCGCTGGTCAAGCTCGAGGATCTTGGCGCGGACCTCGGTCTCGGCGGGACCGCCGCGGCGCACGTAGGGAACCTCGGAGAGCTGCATGGGACGAGAGGGACCGCCCTTCCCAAACCGACGGAGCCGGCCGCGCTGGGTGCGTGGGCTGGAGGAGCGCCCGGGCTTCTCGGCTGGCGTCGGGGACACGGAGGCCTCGGCCGGTGCGGACGCGGCCTCGGGCGCCGTCGTGGCCTCGGGCTCCGCAGCCGCGGGCGCCGTCGCGGCCTCGCGGGCGGGTGCGGCCTCCTGCTCGGCTGCGGAGCCCTCCGCAGCCTCTTCGGCCGCGGCCAACCCCTCAGGCGAGACGCCCGTCTCAGCAGGCTCCTCGCTCTCCCTCGCAGACGCCGGCTTCCTCCTGTGGCGACGCGGCTTTCTCCTCTCGGGCGCCGGCGCGGCGTCGACGTTCGCAACCTCGGCAGCGAATCCCGGCTCGGCCTCAGGAGCGGCATCCGCAGCATGCTCGGAATCCGCCTCGGTCTCGGCTGCGGCCGCCGAGCCGGCCTCCTCGGGCTTCTCGGCATCCGCGACCCCAGCCTCCTCGGCAACGTCAACCGCACCCTCTACCTGCGTCGGAACGCGGAGCGTGTAGACGCCCTCCTGCCCCTCCACAGGATCGAGCGCCTCGGAGCGAATGGCAGCGACGAGCGCCACCTGGGCGTTCTTGCCGTACTTCCCCACAATCCGCGAGATGTCCTCGTCCGTCACCACGTCACCCCGCACGCGCACGAGAGCACTCGCCACAGACGCGGCCTTGTTCTTCTGCGAAGGCTCGAGAACCTGGCAGAGGGCCTCCCTCAAGTAATCAAGGTTCATACGCTCGACGTCGGTCAGCTTTCGTGCCATGCAGGGTTCCTTTCACGCGGTCATGCAAGAAGGATACGGCAACACGCACGTTGTCGCAGCTACACCCACAGCTCTCTTGGATAATCACACGGTTCTACGCGCTCGGAGACCCCAGATGCGCCCCTAGCCCCTCTCCAGAAGCTCCCGTAGCGCGACAAGCGCCCAGTCCACGTCCTCCTCGGTGTTGAAGAACCCAAACGAGAAGCGAACCGTGCCGGTTGGGAAGGTTCCAATCGTCTTGTGCGCAGAGGGCGCACAGTGCAGGCCCACGCGCACGCTTATGTGGTAGAGCTCATCCAGAAGAGTCGCTACCTCGGCCTCGTCACGCCCAGGCGTGGCGAGAGAGACCACGCCCACGCGCTCCCCCACGTCATTGCGCCCGCACACGCGCACGCACCCCGTGCGCTCAAGTGGCCCCAGGCCATCGAGGAACCGCTGCGTGAGCCCAAGCTCATGTCTCAGCACGGCGCCCTTCTCCTGTGCGGCGTGCCACCCCAACGCTGCATGCAGGCCCACGATTCCCGGCAGGTTGGGCGTGCCCGCCTCTAGACGGTCCGGCATGAAGCTGGGAATGGTCTCCCTGTCGCTCACGGAGCCCGTACCGCCAACCACCAGCGGTTCAATGCGATGCGCAAGCTCCTCTGTCACGGCCACGCCTCCTATGCCCTGCGGACCGAGGAGCCCCTTGTGGCCCGTGAACGCCACGGCGTCAACGCCCATGAGCCCCATGTCGATGGGCACCACGCCCGCAGTCTGAGCCGCGTCGAGAATAAACGTCAGCCCGTGTGCGCGGCAGAATTCACCCACCTTGGCCACAGGCATCACGGTGCCCGTAACGTTGCTGGCATGCAGCATCACCACGGCGCGCGTGTTTGGGCGCAGGCACTCCACAAGCGCATCAACGTCCAGCATGCCCGTCTCGTCACACGGACAGCGCGAGAAGCTCACGCCGCAAGACCCCAGCTGGACAAGCGGCCGCATGACCGCATTGTGCTCCATGGAGGAGACAATGACGTGGTCTCCGTCGTGGAGCAGGCCTTTTATCAGGAGGTTGAGCGACTCGGTCACATTGCGGGTAAAGGCGATGTCTCGGGCATCTGGCGCGCCAAACAGCGAGGCCAGCCCCTCGCGTGTCTCGAGCACCTCACCCTCGATGTCAAACGCACTGGCATATGAGCCACGGCCCACGTTTGCGCCGCACGTGGTCATGAACTCGTACATGGCCTGGGGCACGCACTCTGGTATAGGAAACGTTGTGGCAGCGTTATCCAAATACGCGTTCATCGGTTTACCAGTACCTCTCACCTAATACCAAACATATTTTCATGAACCCAAACAATTATATATGAGTCCCCCAGCTGTACACGAACGGGTAGAAAGGAACGTTTCGCATGAACCTTACCAAGAACGAGAAGGCAATAACGATTATTGCCGGCGTCATCATGGGAGTGATAGGCGCGTCGCTCGTGCTCTTTGGGAACCCCAAGAACATGGGATTCTGCATCGCCTGCTTCCTGCGCGATACCGCCGGCGGCGTTGGCCTCCATCGCGCCGAGGTGGTCCAGTACATCAGGCCCGAGATCATCGGCCTCATCTTTGGCAGCCTTTTTGCCGCCCTGGCCACCAAGGAATTCTCGCCCCGCGGTGGCTCTGCGCCCATGACCCGCTTTGTCCTTGGGTTCTTTGCCATGATCGGCGCCCTCATGTTCCTTGGATGCCCATTCCGCATGATTCTGCGCATCGCTGGCGGAGACCTTAACGCCGTCGTCGCCTTCGTGGGCTTTGCCTGCGGCATCGCGACCGGCGTGTTCTTCCTCAACCGCGGCTACTCGCTCAGCCGCACCCGCAAGGTCTCCAAGTCCGAGGGTGGCATCCTCCCCGTAATTGCCCTCGTTTTCCTTGTACTCCTCATTGCGGCACCCGCCTTCATCTTCTTTAGCGAGAAGGGCCCCGGCTCGATGCACGCACCTCTCGCCATCTCGCTCGTAGCCGGCATCATCGTGGGCGTCCTCGCGCAGCGCACCCGCTTCTGCATGGTGGGTGGCATCCGCGACATGATTCTCTTCCGTGAGAACCGTCTACTCCTGGGCTTTGTTGCCGTACTTGTCTCGGCACTGGTCATGAACCTCATCTTCTCCGCCACCACCGGCACCTCGTACTTCAACCTGGGCTTTGAGAACCAGCCCATCGCCCACAGCGATGGCATCTGGAACTTCCTGGGCCTCTACCTCACCGGCTTTGCCTGCGTGCTCCTGGGCGGCTGCCCGCTGCGCCAGCTCATCCTCTCTGGCGAGGGCAACACCGACAGCGCCGTTACCATCCTCGGTCTCTTTGTTGGCGCAGCGTTCGCGCACAACTTTGGCCTCGCCGCCAGCGGAGACGGCCCCACCACCAACGGCATGATTGCCGTGGTCATCGGCATCGTCGTTGTTGCCGTAATCGCCCTCACCAACCTCAAGACCGCAAAGGAGTAGCCATGAAGACCATCGACGCGCAGGGGCTCTCTTGCCCGGAGCCAGTCGTGCTTACCAGAAACGCCGTGAAGGAGGATCCCGAGGGTGTGATTGTGCTGGTAGATGCCGTTGCCGCCCGCGAGAACGTCACCAGGTTTGGCAAGAGCCAGGGCTACACCGTAGCCGTCGAGGACACCCAGGACGGGTGGAAGCTCATCCTCACCAAGGCATAGGCGTGCTGCCGTGGCCGAGACGAACTACATCGCCCTGTTCTACTCACACTTTGGCGCCACGCGCTATTCCCGGCTGCTCACGAACGCTGGCTGGGAGAACCGCATGTGTCCGGTACCGCGCTCGCTCAGCAGCAGCTGCGGAACATGCGTAAGGTATTCGGGACCTACACCCTGCCCAACACCAGACATTCCCGAGGAGGTCGAGAAGATCGTGGAGGTTCACGAGGGCGAGGACCCACGCTACGTCACGGTCTACGAGTTCGAGGACTAGACCCAAAGGAGCGACTCTCCCGCAGAAGAAAGGACCCGCCGGCAAAGCCGACGGGTCCTTTTCGTGTGCCTAAGGGGCTTCTCCCTTGCAGCAGAGTTAGAGCCGAGACGTGCAAGGCGCGCTACTCGTTGTCGCCGCCGGTCGCCTTGGTGGCGCTGATCGCCGCGGCGGTGTCCTTGGCGTCATGCCACACCCAGTCGGTGAAGGCGGGGTGGTCGTAGCCGTTGTCGACGGCGAACTGGAAGGCGTCCTGGCGGAACTGCTCCCACTCGGCAATCTGGTCGGCCCACTTCTCGGCGTCCAGGATGTGCAGCGCGTCGGCAGCGAGCGCCCAGCGGTCCATGTGGTTCAGGCGCAGCATGTCGTACGGCGTGGTCGTGGAGCCCTGCTCCTCGTAGCCGTGGACGTGGAAGTTGTCGTGGTTCGGGCGGTCCCAGATGAGGCGACGAACCGTGCCGGGATAGGCGTGGAAGGCGAAGAGGACGGGCCTGTCGGCCGTGAAGAGGGCCGTAAACTGCTCGTCCGTGAGCGCCTCGTCGTTCTCGGAGGCGTTCTGGATCTTGAGAAGCTCAACCACGTTCACCAGGCGGCACTTGACGCCGAGCTTGTCGAGAAGCTCGAGCGCGGCCATGGTCTCCTGCGTGGGCACGTCGCCGCAGCAGCCGAGGACGATGTCGGGCTCCTCGCCATCGGCGGTGTTGGACGCCCACTTCCACTCGGCGGCGCCGGCCGCGAGCTCCTCGCGGGCCTCGTCGAGCGTGACCCACGTGGGGGCGGGCTGCTTGCCGGCAAAGACCGCGTTCACGCAGTTGGTGGAGGTGTAGGCGCGCTCGGCCACGGCCAGGAGCAGGTTGGCGTCGGCCGGGTAGTAGATGTTCACCACGTGGTCGTTGTTGAAGCACTTGTTGAGAAGCACGTCGACAAAGCCCGGGTCCTGGTGCGAGAAGCCGTTGTGGTCCTGACGCCAGACGTGGCTGGAGAGCAGCATGTTGAGGCCGGAGATGGGCTTGCGCCAGGGGATCTCGCGGACGGTGGCCTCAAGCCACTTGCAGTGCTGGTTGACCATCGAGTCCACGATGTGCACGAACGACTCGTAGCTCGACCACAGGCCGTGGCGGCCGGTGAGGATGTAGCCTTCGAGAAGGCCCTCGCACTGGTGCTCGGAGAGCTGCTCGATAACGTTGCCCACGGGCGCGAGGTGCTCGTCGTTGGCGGGGTCGTCGTTGAGGTCGCCGTTGAACCACTGCTTGTCCGTCACCTGGTAGCTGGGCTGCAGGCGGTTGGACGCAGTCTCGTCGGGGCCGAAAATGCGGAACATGTCGCGGTTGTTGTTGATGAGCTCGGCGGTGTACTCGCCCAGCACGCGGGTTGCCTCGGTGGCACCAAAGCCATGGCCGCCCTTCTCGACGTCGATCGCGTACTTCGCCGTGTCGGGGAGCTCGAGGTCCTTCAGCAGCTTGCCGCCGTTGGTGTTGGGATTGGCGCCCAGACGCAGCTCGCCCTCGGGCATGAACTCGGTGACCTCGGGACGGATGGCGCCCTTCTCGTCAAAGAGACCCTCGGGGTCATAGGACTCGAGCCAGCCCTTGAGGACCTCGAAGTGGGCCTCGGTGTCGCGAGCAGACGCCAGAGGCACCTGGTGCGCACGCCAGGAACCCTCGGTCTTCTTGCCGTCGATCTCCTTGGGGCAGGTCCAGCCCTTGGGGGTGCGGAAGATGATCATGGGGTAGAACGGGCGGGACGCCTCGCCGGCGGCTGCGCGGCGCTTGATGTCGCAGATCTCGTCGAAGACCTCCTCGAGGAGCGCGGCGAAGCGACGGTGGATGGAGGCGTGGTCCTCCTCGTCAAAGCCGGCGACAAAGTTGTAGGGGTGATAGCCCATGCCGCGGAAGAACTCGTCGCGCTCGCCGTCGGAGATGCGGGCGAGGATGGTGGGGTTGGCGATCTTGTAGCCGTTGAGGTGCAGGATCGGCAGCACGATGCCGTCGGTTAGCGGATCCATGAACTTGTTCGTCTGCCAGCTGGTGGCAAGCGGGCCGGTCTCGGCCTCGCCGTCGCCCACCACGGCAACCGCGAGCATGCTGGGGTTGTCGAGAACCGCGCCGTAGGCGTGGGAGAGTACGTAGCCAAGCTCGCCGCCCTCGTGGATGGAGCCGGGGGTCTCGGGCGCGTAGTGGCTGGGGATGCCGCCAGGATAGGAGAACTGGCGGAAGAACTTCTGGAGACCGGCCTCGTCGTCGGTGATGTCGGGGCGAACCTCACGGTAGGTACCGTCGAGCAGGGACTGCGCGGTACCGGCAGGTCCACCGTGACCGGGGCCCATGAGGAAGATGGCGTTCTGCTGGTGGTCGTGGATGAGGCGGTTCACGTGGCCAAAGAGGAAGTTGACGCCGGGTGTGGTGCCCCAGTGGCCAACGAGACGGTGCTTGACGTCCTCACGGGTGAAGCCGTCGGGGCCATCCTGGTTCTTGAAGTCCGCGCGCATGAGGGGGTTGGAGCGCAGGTAGATCTGGCCGACGGACAGGTAGTTGGCGGCACGCCAGTACTTGTCGACCCACGCGATTTCGTCCTCGCTCACGGGACCGTCAAGCTTCTTCCAAGGGGTTCCCAACACAGGCTGAGCCATTCTCGTTCTCCTCTCGCTGACGGGCCTTGTGGCGCCGTCGCTTGGGCGGGCTTTTTGCACCGCTCGCCTACTTGTTCTTGTCACGTACGATGCTCACAGTTGGAGTGTAGTTGGTAAAACGTTTTACCAAGACGAGAAGAGACGAGACATTACCGCGGAGTCGCAAGTTCTGCACAATTGCGCGTGCGAGAAGCCCGTTGGCACGGGGTCGGGCGCTGGCGCGCGCCTTGTGGCGCCGGGGAGACGCTGCGGCGGAGGGTTCGTACGGGGTCGCTGTGAGAACGCGCCCTATGGCGACAAAACGGCGCCACAGCAGCGACTTCGTACGCACTTGCTGCAAAAAGCAGCCCTCCGGCGCCAGGCTGACGCCGGAGGGCCCACCACATACGTTCTAGCTGCAAAAACACCACCGCGGCAGCACCCGCTCCGCGACGGCACGTGCCACGGCGCCCGCATCACCCCGTGTTCTGAAGTCCCGCCGCAACGCCGGATACGGTGCACAGGATCAGATAAATGAACCTCTCGCGCTCCTCCGGCGTCAGGTGCTCGCCGCGCGTACGCATCGCGCGCAGCGCGCGCACCTGCGTCACCGACAGCACGTTGACGAACGGCAGCCGCGCGCGAATCACCGGCCCCAGCACGCGACGATGCTCCAGCGGCCACTCGTCGCCCACAATCGCCAGCACCCACTTACGCGTGAGGCGCATCTCCTCCAGGACCTTGTTGGCCAAATCGTCGCGCGAGCCCAGTGCCAGGTACATGCGCCCAATGCGCTCGTCGGTCTTGGAGAGCGACATCTCAATGTTGTCGATGAACGTGGTGAACAGCGGCCACTCCGCATAGGCCTGGCGGAGAAGGTCGAGGTCGCCCAGCTCCTCGCACGCCGTGCCCAGCCCGTACCACGCGGCCAGGTTGATGCGCGCCTGCGACCACGAGAAGATCCACGGAATGGTGCGCAGGTCGTCCAGAGACTTGGCTCCCAGGCCGCGCTTGGCGGGTCGCGAGCCAATGGGCATGAGGCCGATCTCCGTGAGCGGCGTGACCGTGGAGAACCACTCGGCGAAGCCCTCGGTGTCGAGAAGGTCGCGGTAGCGTCGACGAGACGCGCTGTCCAGCTTTGTGGCCAGGTCAGCGTACTTGGCCGTCGTCTCGGTGTTCACGTACTCGATGGACGGCGACGACTGCAGCAGCGTCGCGCCGGCGACGGACTCCACGTGGCGCCTTGCAAGCGTTGGGTCGCCATAGCGGGCAAAGATTACCTCGCCCTGCTCGGTGAGCTTGAAGCGGCAGTTGACCGAGCCCTTGGGCTGCGAGAGAACCGCGCGGTTAGCCGGACCGCCGCCGCGTCCCACCGCGCCGCCGCGACCATGCATGAGCACCAGGTCGATGTCGTTCCTCTCGGCCCACTGCGCGATGGCCGCCTGCGCGGCATGAAGCACCAGCGTGGCCGAGGTGGGGCCGGCGTCCTTGGAGGAGTCGGAGTAGCCGAGCATGACCTCCATGCGCCTGCCGGTCTGGGCGAGCCGCCTCTGCACGGGCTCGAGCTTGATGATCTGGTCGAGCGTGTCAACGGCGTTCTCCAGGTCCTCGACCTGCTCGAAGAGCGGGATCACGTCGAGCACCGGCACGTCGGCCTCGTGCGCAAAGGCCAGGCGCGCCAGCTCGTACACGTCGGCCACGTTCTGCGCCGACTGCGTAAACGAGATGATGTAGCGCCGCGCGGCCTTCACGCCGTTGATGCGCTGGATGCTGCCAATGGCGCGGAAGGTGTCGAGAACCTCGCGCGTCATGGGCTGGAGCTCTCCCCTCTCGCCCCAGCGACCGTGCTCGCGGATGTCCTCGAGCGCGCGTGCGTGCACGAGCGAGTGCTGACGGAACTCCATCTCGACCAGGTGGAACCCGAAGGTCTCCGCCTGCCAGATGAGCTTCTGCAGCGGGCCGTACGCGGTGCGCACGGCACCGGCCGCGGCCAGCGAGCGCTGAACGATGCGCAGGTCGGCAATGTAGTCTTCGGCCGAGGCGTACATGATGTCGGCCGTGCGCTGGATGGTGGCGCGCAGGCGGTCGGAGATCACGATCATGACGGCGCGGTGCAGCTCGGAGGTGGAGACCTCAAGCGCGCGCTGCGAGAGAACCTCGCTCATCTCGACCTGGTGGTTCCACAGGTTGACGAGCGCGTCGGAGGGCTTGGTGAAGCGCGCGTCCAGCGTGAGGTTGCGACCCACGTAGTAGGTCCTGTCGGCCAGGGCCTCAAGCACGTGCACGCGGAACTTCTCGGCTACCTTGCGGCTCACCTTTGCGGTGACGTTGGGGTTGCCGTCACGGTCGGAGCCAATCCAGCTGCCGGGGTGGAAGAACGCCGGGCACACGGGCGGCACGGTGCCTGCCCGCTCGCCCAGCTCCCAGTCGTCGAAGCGGCGGTAGACCTCGGGCACCATGTCGAAGAGCGTGGCGTCAAAGATGTCGATGACGGTGTCGGCCTCCTCGACGGGCGTCGGCTTCTTGTACGCGATGGGCGAGGTGCGCACCAGGGCGTCGATCTCCTGCAGCATGAGGCGCTCGTTCTCCACCAGTTCAACGCCAGAGAGAGTAGCGCGCTTGGCGAGAAGCTCGGAGATGCGGCGAATCTTGCCCTCGACGGCCTTGCGGCGCGCCTCGGTGGGGTGGGCGGTGAAGACGGGGTGGAACTCCAGGCGGTTGAGGAGCGCAGTCGCCTTTGCGCGGCCGCACTCGTCCACCAGCTGGCCGTACGCCACCGTGAGGTCGTTGATGGGGTCGGCGGTCTCCGTCGTGGGGACCTCGCTCTCGCGCCTGCGCAGCGAGGAGACGCGGTAGTTCTCCTCGCAGATGTTCGCCAGGTGGAAGTAGGTGACGAAGGCGCGCATGAGCAGCGTCGCCCTGTCCATGGAGAGCCCGTCGATGGTCGAGACGAACTCCTGGAACGCCTTCTCGGCAAGGGCGGCCTTCTCGTCCGTGTGCGCCACGCCGTCGGCGTAGGTCACGCGGATCGCGTCGCCCAGCAGCAGGTCAAAAGTGGCGAGAAGGTCTGGGTCGTTCTCGACGAGCACCTTGCGGACCAGGCGCAGAAAGAGCGCCAGGTTGTCGCGAAGCTCCTCGGGGACGTCCACCAGCGCGAGCGCGGAGCGCGCCTGCTCGGCCTCGCTTGGCGCCACGGGCACGATTCCCTGCCCTAGGCCCGATAGCTCGGATTCTGTCATGCATTCCTCCCTCAGGTTCCGCCGGTCCCGCCGACGGACTTGCACGTGTGCCGCATGTCGCTGCATGCAGGACCTACCATAGCAAGCCCGCGCAAGGCGAGCGTAAACCCCACCGAGCAAACGCAAAGGCGAAACGCAACGTACACGATGGAGCCGGATGCGCGACCGCTCGCATGCGGCGCGATACAATGGCCCCTATAGTTGACCGGCGGACGAGAGATGCTTGGCCCCAGTGGCTGTGAGAGGATGGTCGGCGCATGGCACGTACGAGCAGGCAGCGCAGGAGAACCCGGCAGGGAGGACTGAGCTCGCTCGTGGGGTCGCGCGCCGGGAGGCATGAGGGCCGCTCCAGCCGCTCCGCCGCAAAGCCCAAGAAGGAGGGCTTCCTCCGCCGCGTCACCAACCACTGGTGGGACCGCCTGATCTCCTCGGTCTTCTCGGGCAGCATCTCTCAGCAGTCCGAGCAGTACCTCTCGCACCAGACCACGCGAGACTACGTGTGCAACTCCATTGGCCAGGCGTGCTGGGGAGGGTTCTTCCCGCTACTCACCATCGTGGCCACGCAGTTCGTGGGCGCCGAGAACGCCGGCCTCTTCTCTATGGCCATGGTCGTGGGTACGCTCCTGTTCTTTGTGGGCAACTACGGCGTGCGCACGTACCAGGTCTCGGACATAGACGAGATGGACTCGTTCTACGACTACCAGGTCAACCGCATTGCGACCTGCGTTGTCATGGTCCTTATCGGCCTTCTGTACTGCCGCATCCGCGGCTACGACGCAGACATGACGGCCATCGTGTGCGGGGTCATGGGATTTCGCTTCTTCGACGCGCTGGGCGACGTCTACGAGGGCAGGCTCCAGCAGAAGGACAAGCTCTACCTGGCCGGCCTCTCCCAGGCGGTGCGCTGCGCCCTCTCCTTTGTGGTCTTCACGATCCTGCTGTTCATCACGCGCAACATGGTGGTCTCGAGCATCGGCATGGCAGTGGGTGCCGCGGCATCCTTCGTGCTGCTCACCCTGCCGCTGGCCCTCATGGAGACCGAGCGCTCGCTGCCGCTCACGTGGCGCGGCGTGAAGGAGATCTTCGTCAACTGCTTCCCGCTGTTCCTGGCGGCGTTTCTCTACAACCTCATCGACTCGATGCCCAAGTTCGCCATCGAGGGCGCGCTCTCCTACGACAACCAGCTCTATTACAACGCCATGTACTTCCCTGCGCACGCCATCCTCATGGCCGCGGCAATGATCTACAAGCCGCAGCTGCTGCGACTGGCGAGCATCTGGGACGACCCCGAGCAGCACAAGCGCTTTGACCTCATCATCCTGGCCATGATGGGCGTCATCGCTGGCATTACCGTGATTGTGGGGCTCTTCATGGGCTGGCTTGGCATCCCCATCATGAGCTTCCTGTACGGGTTGGACTTCGAGCAGTTTAGGCCGCTGGTCTACGTGATGGTGGCCAACGGGGGCATCTGCGCGGCGATTGACTTTTTGTACCAGATCATCACGGTGCTGCGCGAGCAGCAGGCCGTGAGCAGACTCTACCTCATCGCCTTTGCCTTCTCGGTGCCGGTGCTGTGGCTGCTCGTTGGGTTCTCCGGGCTCTCCGGCGCCGTGGTTGGCGCCGTGGTGGTGATGAGCATCCTGCTGGTGCTGCTGCTCTCCGAGTACTTCGCCATCCGCAAGCGCCTCGAGCGCTACTAGGGGCTCTTTCTTTCTCGGCCTCGAGCTTCTCGGGACCCGGGCCCGCCTCTCTCCTCCCCTGTCTCCCCCCGCCCTTCGGCATTCTTTATCGGTATCTGTGAAACGCGTTGGCCGCCAACTGGGCAAATGCAACAACCGTTTCACAGATACCGATAAAGAACGAGGACGAGGACGGGGGCCGGGGGTGGGGCCGGGGGTGGGGTTCAACGGGCGTACCGGAGGGAAGCTTTCTTGGCGAGGAGAGGGGCAAAGAAAGCGGAGCGTGCCCAAAATTTACGGTTGCCGGTCAAAATTCGGGGTCCAGCTTAGTATCACTTCGCCGGTGCCATTTCTCTACCTGCGGATCCATAAATAGTTAGAGCCTTCGTACTCGGCAATTCAGCTAAAAACGACCGGCAACCGCAAATTCTGTACACGAAACCCCATGCAGGAGAGGGCAAGCGGCGCCGGAGCCGAAGTCCAGCGCCGCTCCCAAGCAGCTACGACTCGTCGTCCAGGTCAATCGCGTGCTCGCGGGCTTCTCGGCGTTCCCTCACGGCGCTCGCAACGTGCACGAAGAGCAGACCCAGGATGGCTGAGGTGACGGAGCCGGCGAGGATGGCGCACTTTGCCGCCATGACCTCGCTGGGATCGGGGAACGCCAGCCCAGAGATGAGGATCGACATCGTGAAGCCCAGGCCACCCATGATGCCCACGGCGATGATCTGTGGCCAGTCGACGTGCTTGGGCAGCTTGGCAAAGCCAATGTGCACGAGAAGCCATGTCACCAGGATGATGCCGATGGGCTTGCCCAGCACGGCGCCAAAGTACACGCCCTTGGTCACCGGGTCTGCGATGATGGTGGCGAGATCCATGTCCACAATCCTCACCTGCGCGTTCACAAACGCAAAGATAGGCAAGATCACAAAGTTCACCGGTACCGAAATGTAGCGCTCCATGCGCTCCAGCGGCGGCGTGACGTGGTGCATTACGCGCTCAACGCGCACGGCGGCAGTGGTGAAGTCGTGCTGGCCCAGGACGTGGCTCTCGTCGTCATACGTGTCGTCCAGCTCGCGGGCGCGGGCGTCAAGCCAGTTGCCCAGCTTGGAGAGGCGCACGTCGGAGCGCGCGGGGAGGAAGAACGCCAGAATCACGCCGGCCAGCGTTGCGTGGATGCCGGAGTTGTACATGCACACCCACAGCACCAGCCCCACCAGCATGTAGGGCTTGGCCGAGTAGACCTTCATGCGCGCGATGATCCACAGCACGATGACCACGCCGAGAGACGCCGCCACCCAAGCCACGTTGGGCGTCTGGCCGTAGAAGAGTGCGATCACCACGATGGCAAGGATATCGTCGGCGATGGCGAGCGTCTGGAAGAAGACCTTGGTCGCCGGGGCGATGCGGTCGCCGAGAAGCGACATCACACCCAGCGCGAAGGCGATGTCGGTGGCGATGGGCGTGGCCCAGCCGTGCACGGCGCCTCCGGCGTTGAGGGCGAGGTAGATCACCGCGGGAGCCGCCACGCCGCCAACCGCGGCGAGCATGGGGAGCGCGGCCTGTCTGGGCTTTCTCAGCTGTCCCACGGTCATCTCGTACTTGAGCTCGATGCCCACGAGAAGGAAGAAGATGGCCATGAGAAAGTCATTGACAAAGCCCTCGATGGAGATCGAGAAGGTCGCCGGGCCTATGCCCAGCGAGAGCGGTGCGTGGAGCACCTCCTCTACCACCTCGAAGGCGGGAGAGTTGGCCGTGATGACTGCCGCGATGGCAGCGAACACCATGACCGCAGCGGCTATTGTTCCGTTGGAGGTCACCTTGTGGACAGCGCTGCGCTGCTCGATGCGCCTGATGACCGCGGGCTCACCGTAGATGCTTGCCATTGGTTGTGTTGTCCGTTTCCTTGAGGAGAGGCCGCTCGGGCCCTTCGTTACCCTCTTATCCTACCCAACCCATAATGCAAACTTATTTTACCGTTGTTACGTCTGGTGACGAGGTCGAGGGGGCTGTCCCGTCGGTCGTGGGGGCAGCGCTCGCAGCCGCGGCGGCAACCGCGTCGCCGAGGGCCAGGACCTGCTCGACGTAGATCTTTGCGGCAAGGCTCACCACGGCGGCCTCGATGGTCCGGTCGAGGGGAGAGTCAACCTTGGCGCCGGTGGCGTCGCGGAGGTCGATCACGGGCTCCACCGCCGGCGCAACAAAGTCCGGGCCCACCGCGAACTGCTCGGCAAGCGCGCACTCGAGCGCGGAGCAGAGCTCGTCGTAGGTGTGCGCAAGGTCGAGGTTCTCCTCCTCGACATAGCCGATAAGGCGCGTGACCTGCTCGATCGAGAGCGCTCGCTTAAAGAGGCACACGCAGGTCACGTAGCAGATGTGACGCCTGGTGTAGCGATGCTTGACCGGCGCGGGCACCGCATGGCGCTTGACGTAGTTGTTCACCATCGAGCCAGTGACCAGGGGACCCTCGTCCGGCAGACGCATGAACGAGAGCTCGTCGTCAACGAGGGAGAGAAGCTGGTCCAGGTAGAGCTCGATGCGTGGGAGCTCGGAGAAGCGGGAGATGTGGATGCTCGTCATGCGCTCGGCGAGGGCGCGGTACGCGTCACGGACACCGGGGCAGCATGCCTGGTCCTTCTCGTCCGCCATTCTCACTCGCCCCCCCCGCAACGCTTGGATTCTGTGTGATTAGATTATCTAGTATTCAAAACTAGATGCAATGGCTATAGTTGTGGCAATGAAAAAATCGGACGCGCTCTCCTTCTCCGATGTCCATTGGAGGGAACGTTGAACAGCCAGAGAATCGCAGTCATCACCGACACGGGCACGGACACGCCCACCGCGTTCGCGCGCGAGCACGACGTGCGCATCGTCCCACTGCGCATAAACTTCTCGGACGGCTCGACGTTCGAGAGCGGCGTCACCATCACGCCCGAGCAACTCGTCGAGCGCATGGCCACCGAGGTTCCCTCGACCTCGCTCCCCTCGCCCGCAACGATCCGACGCGAGTTCGACCGCGCGCATGACGACGGCTACGCGGCCGCAGTCTTCGTGAGCATCTCCTCCGGCCTCTCGGCCACCTGCGACACCGTGCGCATGCTTGCCGACCAGCTGGACGACTTCCCGGTTGTTGTGGTGGACTCCAAGAGCATCGGAGTTGGCGCGGGGCTTGTAGTGATGGAGGCCGTACGCATGGTCGAGGAGGGTATCACCCTGCAGTACATTGGCGCGATGCTCGAGCTGGTGGCACGCAAAAACTCGGTGTTCTTCTCGGTAAAGAGCCTTGAGTACCTGCGCAAGGGCGGCCGCATCAGTGCCGCCGTGTACCGACTGGGATCCGCGCTCAACATCAAACCCGTAATCACCTGCAACGAGGAGGGCGCCTACGTGGTCGCGCGGAAGGCACGCGGTTGGGAGCGCTCCATCGACACGCAGATCTCCCTCGTTGAGGAGCAGGCGAGAAGGTACGACAAGGTGCGCGTGGCCATCTGCTGCTCGAGCGCGTGCGACATGTTCGACGAGCTTGAGGAGCGCGTGCTTGCCCAAGTGGACAACGCCGTCGAGGTCATACGCTCGGGCATCTCGGCCGATCTCCTGGTGCATACCGGCCCGGAGATCGTGGGGATCTGCATCCAGGGGGTGTAGGGGCGACGGCCCGTTGACGGAAACGCGCCCTTCGGCGAGAAAATGACGCCAGAGGGCGCGTAATCGAAGCAAATGCGTACGAGATGGCCCCTCTGGCGAGTTTTTCTCGCCGGAGGGGCACTTTCGTACGTGATGGCTACGGCAACGCACCTTCCGGCGTCAAATACGCGCCGGAGCTGCGACTTCGTACGCAATCGCTGAGAAAACCAAAGCTTCGGCGCCCCGCCCTACTCCCCCAGGCGAGAAACCATGCGCGCGACGATAGCCGCGCAATGCTCGGCAGCAGCCGTCTCGAAGGCGGAGTACTCCACCGGCGTCGTAGACCCCGGCTTGTCCGAGATGGCGCGCACCACCACGAACGGCACGCGGTTGAGCCATGCCGTCTGGGCGACGGCGGCACCTTCCATCTCGCAGCACATGCCACCAAAGTCGCGCGCCAGCCGCTCTTTCTCGTGTGCGTCCGCCACGAAGGTATCGCCCGAGACCACGCGCCCCTCGAAGGCCCGCACGCCGCCGGCCACGTCTCGCACGGCGGCCACCGCCTGGGCGCGCAGGCCGGGATCTGCCGAGAAGCCCACGCATCCCAGCTGCGGAATCTCCCCTGGCTCGTAGCCAAAGACGGTCGCGTCCACGTCGTGATAGCGGCAGTCGGTCGAGACCACGATGTCGCCCACGTCGATACGTGCGTCAAGCGACCCTGCCACGCCAGTGTTGACCACGTGCGTCACGCCGTAGCGGTCGACAAGCACCTGCACGCACACGCCCGCATTGACCTTGCCCACGCCGGAACGCACCACGACCACGGGCACGCCGCCCAAAGTGCCGGCGTGGAACTCCATGCCCGCCACGGTCGAGACTGACTCGTCCTCAAGGCTTGCCACAAGGTGCGCCACCTCGACCTCCATGGCGCCGATGATGCCAATCTTGATGTCTCTACGCATCCTGGGACCCCTCGTTCTTCTCGCCGTCAAGCAGGGCCGGATAGGTAAGGTGCGCGTCGTCGATGACCTCGAGCGTGTTGGCGAGGTATCGCCGAGCCCACCAGTGCGCCAGGTTGAGGTCGGCATCGTGCCAGTTGCCGCAGGCCTCAGGCCGGGCGCCGGGGATCTCTCCCTCGAAGTCGCGCACGAACTCGAAGCAGCGGCGCACGAGCGGCAGCACCTCGCGCGAGCTGCACTTGCCAAACACCACGAGGTAGAAGCCCGTGCGGCAGCCCATGGGACCAAAGTAGACCACGCGGCCGGCCCACTCGGGATCGTTTCTCAGGAAGGTGGCCCCCAGGTGCTCGATGGCGTGGACCGCGGCCGTGTCCATGACGGGCTCGCGGTTGGGTGCCGTGAGGCGCAGGTCAAAGGTGGTGACCACGGCACCAGTATCGGGGTCCTCGTCCACGCGGCTCACGTAGACGCCCGGCTCGAGCACGAGGTGGTTCACGGTGAAGCTTGCGATTGTCTTCATGGCGTCACTGCCTTTCAGTTGGTTGCGTCGTTGATTATCGATGCGCTCGTGTCCGCAGACGCCGGCCGGGCGATCCACGGCGCGCGAGAGATGGCGCGCACGAGCGCATCGGCCTGCACGGCATAGTTTGAACCGGCAACAAGGTGCAGGTGAGCCGTGCCATGGATGCCCAGGGGACCAAGGTGGTCGAAGAGGACCTCAGTCGAGAAGCCCGGCGCGAGAGCCGCCCCGCACTTCTCGCTCGCAAGGCGCTGGACCTCGCGGGTCACGGCATCCAGATCGCTGCCCTGCTCGACGTAGAACTCCACGGGGCAGTCGGTGACCGACCAGTCCGTCTCGCGCGTGAGCGCGGTCTTGTTGAGCACGGAGTTGGGAATGACCTCGACCTTGCCGCCCTTGTCGCGCACCATGGTGGAGCGCCAGGTGACGTCCACCACCTCGCCGGTGAAGCCGCCAATGGTGACCTGGTCGCCGGGGCGCACCACGCGTCCCATCATGAGGCCCAGGCCGGCGACGATGTTTGACACCGTGTCCTGCAGGCCAAACGAGATGACCACGGAGGTCACGCCCAGGGCGGCGACAAAGGCCGTGGGCTGGACGCCTAAGACGGGCTCGAGCACGGCGAGCAGCGCAAACGCCCAGATGACCGTGCGCACGATGTTGACGAAGATCGACGCCTTGGGCACCCCGGCCGCGTCCAGCGCGCGCTTGAGGCCGTGCACCACCACACGCTGGATGAGCAGCGCGATGCCCACGACGACGGCAAGGTAGACGACCTTCCCGACAAACGCTGACGCGTCTATGTTTGCGAGGACGTCCTCCATCGCTCCCCCAGACCTGAAAGCCAAAACGGTTGGTGAGAAGCCATCATACCCTCCCGATGAGACAAAGGACGAGACGAAGGGACTGTCCCTTTGTCTCGTCCGCGCCGCAAGCGGTAGGGCGAGCGGCTCCAAACGGCAGTCCTTCTCGTCAGTTTTCATGGCATCTACCTGCATGTTCTCATCTAGTGGAACGACCCTTTCCGCACTGTGGCACGGCTTCGCCCCGTTGGCAGGCCCGCCTTCGTACCATCTGGCATGAGGTTCGGGTTCGGGTTCGGGTTTGCGCACGGGTTCGACCCCATAGTTCGGATTTGGCTTTGGTCCTGTATCAACCGTTGGGAGGATGTCATGCTCAAGGCAAGTGTCGGGGAAAGCAGCAATCTGGATCCACGTGAGGCCGTCAAGGAAACTGTGGGCAAGCTCCGCACCCAGGACGAGGGCGTCGGGAGCTCAAAGGTGGTCTTCGCCTACGCGAGCTGTGCCTATGACCTTCCCGCAATGCTCGACGAGTTTGCGCAGGAGCTCCCTGACGTACCGGTAATCGGCAACACCTCGTTCACCGGCGTCATCACCCCGGCAGGCTTCACGGGCGGCGACGGCTTCCTCGGCGCAATGGCGTTCGACGACCCGGGGATGTCGGTCGGCGTCGCCGCCTGCCCCAAGACCGATCCCGCGCAGGACGCGGTTGAGCTTGGCGAGAAGGTCGCCCGCAAGGCCATGGAGGCCGCAGGCAAGGACGAGGCCCCGCTCTACTACTTCATGGCCGCCTCTCCGGCCGAGGAGGAGTACTACGTCAAGGGCATCACGCACGTTATCGGGCGCGTCCCGTTCTTTGGCGGCAGTGCGGCGGACAACGCCATCGCCGGTGACTGGCAGCTCTACACCTCCGAGGGCGCCTTCGCGGACGGCGTTGCGGTTGCCTTCTTCTACGGCGCGCCCGCGATGGCAAACGTCTACACCGGCGCCTACCACGAGACCGAGGACGTGGGCATCGTCACCAAGACCGTTGGCAACCGCATTCTGGCCGAGATCGACGGCGTGCCTGCGCTCGAGAAGTACGCCTCCTGGCGCGGCATGGACGTCGACGGCCTGCGCGGCGGCGCGCTTCTCGCCGAGTCCGTGGTGTCCCCGCTCGGCGTGAAGGACCGCCTCGGAGACCTGGTCGCAATCCGCCACCCCATGGCCGGCAACGACGACGGCTCCATCAGCCTTGGCAACAAGATCGCCAAGAACACCGCAGTGATCCGCATGGAGGCCAGCGTGGACGAGCTCATCGCCTCGACCGGCGAGACGCTCGGCGAGCTCAAGAGCCAGATCGCGGATCCGGCCGCGTACCTGCTGGTCCACTGCGGCGGACGCCGCGCGGGCATCGGCGAGCGCATCGGCGAGGTGGCGGACCTTCTCGCCAGGCAGGCCGGCGGCGTGCCGTTCCTCACCGAGTTCACCTTTGGCGAGTATGGCCAGGTCGACGACGGCTGCAACACCTGCGGCGGTCTGATGCTCTCGTTCACCGGATTCGCCAAGTAGCCGCAAGCGCTCCCGGCACCGCACGCGCTCCCTCGCACCGCAAGCGCTGGGGAGAACCGCAGGCGCCCAAAAACCCGCAAGCACCCCAAAGAAAGGAAGGACCCTGCCATGAAAATGTTCCTGAACGGCAAGCCTGCCGACGCCTCAGACGGCGCAACCATCGAGGTCACCAACCCCGCAACCGGCAAGCTCATCGAGACCATCCCCTCAGCGACCGAGGAGGACATCAAGGCCGCCGTCCAGTACGCCAAGGCAGCCCAGCCCACCTGGGCAAAGGTGCCGGTGCACGAGAAGGCCGACATCCTCATGAAGTTCCTCGACCTCGTGGCGCGCGACCACGAGTCGCTGGCCCAGACCCTCTGCGCCGAGACGGGCAAGCCCATCGTCGAGGCTCGCGCAGAGATCTCGAACATCCCCATCGCCTTCCGCGCCTTCGCGGAGCGCGCGAAGCATCTCTACGGCGAAACGATCCCCGCCGGCATGGAGGCCGGGCAGGAGCACCACATCCTCATCACCCGCCGCGAGCCCCTGGGCGTCATCGCCGCCGTCATCCCCTTCAACTTCCCGTGCGACCTCTTCGACCAGAAGGTGGCACCCGCCCTTCTCGCCGGCAACGCGGTGATCGTGAAGCCGTCGACCGACAACCCCCTCACGCTCTGCAAGCTTACGGCGCTTCTCGGCGAGGCCGGCGTCACGCCCGGCGCCATCCAGATCGTGACCGGACGCGGCTCAAAGGTTGGCAACTGGCTCTGCACCGACCCAGACGTCGACGCTATCACCCTCACCGGCTCGACCGAGGTTGGCATCGAGACCGCTCACCACGCGGCGGACCACCTTGCCCACACCGCCCTTGAGCTGGGCGGAAACGACGCCTTCATCCTCCTGCCCGACGGGGACGTGGATCTGGCGGTCGACGAGCTCATGTGGGGCCGCATGTACAACACCGGCCAGGTGTGTTGCGCGTCCAAGCGCTTCCTCATCCACCGGAGCCTCGTGGACGAGTTCACGAGCAAGGCCGTCGCGCGCATCTCGGCCCTCAAGCAGGGCGACCCCGCCGACGAGTCCACACAGATTGGCTGTCTCATCTCTGAGAAGGCCGCCATCAAGGCCGAGGAGCAGATCAAGCTCACCGTGGAGCAGGGTGGCAAGGTCATCCTCGGCGGCCACCGCACGGGCGCCTTCCTCGAGCCGACGGTCATCGCGGACGTGCCCGCCACCGCAGACGTCGCCAAGGACATGGAGATCTTCGCGCCCGTGGTGCCCATCATCACGTTCGACACCGTCGACGAGGCCGTTGAGATTGCCAACGGCTCCAAGTTTGGCCTCTGCGGGTGCGTCTTCACGCGCGACATGAAGCTCGCCACGAGCGTCGCCGAGCGCCTGGAGTGCGGCGGCGCCGTGATCAACGGCGCGAGCTTCTTCAGGAGCTTCGAGATGCCGTTTGGCGGCTACAAGTACTCGGGCATTGGCACCGAGGGCGTCATGTCCACCTTCGACGAGGTCACGCACACCAAGACCGTCGTTCTCAAGGGCATCGTGTAGCGGCTGCCGAGAAACGCAAGGCAACGGGCCCGCATCGTTTGGTGCGGACCCGTTTCGTGTGCGCTGGCGGCAGCATGGCAGGCGAGGCGACGGCGTCCGGCGTGGCGGCCGGCGCGGCAGCGCCCGTCTCGTCTACGCGGCCTTGTATCCCATGCGGCGCGAGAGGTGGCGCGCGGCGCTCATGACCTCGCCGGCGACCATGTCGATGCGATCGTCCGTGAGCTCCGTCACCGTGCCGCTCGCGCTGATGGCGGCCACCGCCTCGCCACGGTAGTCGAACACGGGCGCGCCAATGCAGCGGTGTCCCAGCTGGTACTCCTCGTTGTCCATGGCCCACCCCTGCACGCGGACCTTCCGCAGGTGCTCGACAAGGTCCTCGCGCGAGCAGATGGTATAGGGGGTGTAGCGCTTGAAGTCGCAGCAATCAAGAACGCGCGCCAGCTCGTCACCGGAGAGGCACGAGAGCAGACACTTCCCCATCGACGAGCAGAACGCGGGCGAGCGGTACCCCACCTGCGTGTAGAGGCGCGTGTGGGGATACACGTCCATCTTCTCCATGTAGACCACGTCGGCACCCTCGAGCACGCCCATGTGGGTGGTGAGGTTGAGGTCCCACAGCATGCGCGAGAGGCACGGCTTCGCCTCGGCGAGAAGCTCAAGGCTGTTTATGCGCGAGCTCGCAATCTCGATGAACTTGTAACCCAGACGGTACCCGCCCCTCTCGTCGCGCTCCGCGTACTGGCGCGCCACCAGCGAGGATAGGATGCGGTGGGCGGTGCTCTTGCTGAGGCCGGTCGCCTTGGAGATGTCTGTCAGAGAGAGGGGCTCGCGGCTGTCCGAGAGCGCCTCGAGAATGTCGAAGGCCCGATCCACCACGCGTATCGACTCGGCCATGGCCGTTGCTCCTCACCCTCGCCCGGTTTCTCGCCGACGCACGATTTCCGCCGGCGAGAAGAGCGTAGGGCATCCGGGACGCGCCGCGTTCCACCAGACGGCATGCGGCGCTTCTCGTCCGCGAGCGTGAGACAGAGCGAGACAAAGAGCGAGACAAAGGGACAGTCCCTTTGTCTCATTCCTCAATCTTCACGATGGGCGCGAAGCCCTTCATGAGCTTCTTGGTCTTGCCCGTGCGAGAGAAGCGCACCTCGATGGTGTCGCCCTTGGCGGCAATGACCACACCGGGGCCAAAGGTCTTGTGCGAGACGTGATCTCCTGCCGAGAAGCTCTCCACCGCCTTTGCCGCATCGCGGCGCGGGGCCTGCGGGCGCGACAAGGGCGCCGACGACACGGCGCTTGGAGCGGCGGACCCACCCGTCGAGCGCGTGCGCGAGCCAAAGACGTGACCGCCGTAGACCTCGGAGCCACGGCCGCTGCCAAAGGTGCCGTGCCTGTCTCCCCGCTTCTCCCAGCCCACGCCCGAGAAGCCCGAAGAGCCAACGCCCACGGCCTCGACGTCCGCTGCGGGAATCTCGTTCACAAAGCGGCTGCGCGGGTTTGCCTGCACCGAGCCAAAGGTGCGGCGCGTGAGCGCGTAGGTGAGGTAGAGGCGCTTGCGGGCGCGCGTGATGGCCACGTACGCCAGGCGGCGCTCCTCCTCGATCGACGCCGGGTCGCCCTCGTGCGCCGAGTGCGGGAAGATTCCCTCCTCCATTCCGGCGACGAAGACGACCGGGAACTCCAGGCCCTTCGCAGAGTGCACCGTCATCATGGTGACGGCGCTCGAGGAGCCCGCAAGCGCGTCCAGGTCCGAGCGTAGCGCGAGCCACTCCATGAGCGCCGGAAGCTTCTCGGCAGCAACCGGGGGCAGCCCGGCATCCCCCTGCGGCTCAGCGCTCGCGTCTTGCGACGCTCGCTCGCTCGCTGCGCTCGCGAAATCGCCGCTGGGGGAAGCCGAGCTGTCCGCCAGTCCTGCCGCCCGGAGCTGCTCCAGGCTCTCGAGCGTCTCGACTGCGTCATCGTGGGTCTCGTCGAACTCGGCCGCGACGCCGTAGAACTCCTTGATGTTCTCGATGCGGCTGTCGGCCTCGATGGAGTGCTCGGCCTCGAGGGCACGGATGAGGCCGGAGCGGTCGATGATGGCCTCCACCACATCCGAGAGCTCGCCCGTCATGTGGCGGCCGGCCTCGATGGTGCCCGTGAACTCGGAGAGCGCGCCCCGCACCTTGGGCGAGAGCAGGCCCTGCTCGGCGATGCACGCCTCGCAGGCGGCAAAGAACGAAATGCGGTTCTCGGCCGCGTAGGTGCGAATCTTGTTGATGGACGTGGAGCCAATGCCGCGGCGCGGCGTGTTGACCACGCGCTGCGCGGCAACGTCGTCGTCCGGGTTCACGACGACCTTGAGGTAGGCCATCACGTCGCGGACCTCCTGGCGGTCGAAGAAGCGCGTACCGCCCACGATCTTGTAGGGCACGCCGGCGCGCAGGAACATGTCTTCGAGGATGCGCGACTGCGCGTTGGTGCGGTAGAAGACGGCAACGTCGTCGTAGCTGGTGCCCTTGTCGTGCAGCTTCTCGATCTCCGAGCCAATCCAGCGGCCCTCGTCGCGCTCGTCGGCGGCCTGGTACACGCGGATCTTCTCGCCGTCGCCCGCGTCGGTGAAGAGGCGCTTGGCCTTGCGGTGCGAGTTGTGGGCCACCACGGCGTTGGCCGCGTTCAAGATGTGGCCGGTGGAGCGGTAGTTCTGCTCGAGCTTGACCACGTGGGCGTCCGGGTAGTCCTTCTCGAACGAGAGGATGTTCTTGATGTCGGCACCACGCCAGGAGTAGATGGACTGGTCGTCGTCGCCCACGACCATGAGGTTTCTGTACTTGCGGGCCAAAAGGTTGGTGATGGCGTACTGGACGCCGTTGGTGTCCTGGTACTCGTCCACGCTGATCTGGCGGAAGCGCTCCTGGTAGGCGTCGAGCACCTGCGGGTTCTTGGCGAGAAGCTCGAAGGCCTTCACCAGGAGGTCGTCGAAGTCCATGGCGTTGGCGCGCTCGAGGCGGCCCTGCAGCACGCGATAGACCTGCGCCGCCTTGCGCTCGAGCGGCGTCTGGGCCTGGCCCTGCATCTCGTCGGGCATAACCAGGCCGTTCTTCGCTGCCGAGATCTGCGAGCGGATGGCCTGGATGGGGAACTGCTTGGGGTCCACGTCGAGCTCGGACATGATGGTCTTGACCAGGCGCTTCGAGTCATCGTCGTCATAGATGGTGAAGTTCGGCTGGTAGCCCACCAGCTCTGGGTCGTCGCGAAGCATGCGCACGCACATGGCGTGGAAGGTGCACACCCACATGCCGCGGGTGCCGCCGGGAAGAAGCGCGTTGAGGCGCTCGCGCATCTCGGCCGCCGCCTTGTTGGTGAACGTGATGGCGAGCACCTGCCACGGACGGACGCCCTCGTCGGCCACCATGTGCGCGATGCGGTACGTGAGCACGCGCGTCTTGCCCGAACCCGCGCCGGCAAGCACCAGGAGCGGGCCGTGCGTACAGAGCACGGCGTCGCGCTGAGCGGGGTTGAGGCCGTCGATGTCGACGGCGGAGGGGCGGTTGGCGGCGGCGGGGGTTGCGGGCGCCGCAGGGGCGGCGGCCTGCGCGGCGGCGGGTTGCGGGGCCGTTGCCGCCTGAGGGGCGCTAGCTGCGGAGAAGAACGAGAACTGCTGGTCAGAGGGCATGCATGTCTCCTGTGGTATCGAATTGACTCTCAAGAGTCTAACGCCCGGAGACGACAGTAATTGGAACCTCCAACAGAGTTCCGCATGGACGGGATTTTCTTGCCCGGCAATGGGATTCCATTCCCCGGCAACGGGATTCCATTGCCGGGGAGTTCAATCCCGCGGGGTTAGGCGCCCAGAGCCGCAGAGTAGGCGGCCATGGTGTAGTAGTTGTACGGCTGGTTGAAGTGCGGGAGGAAGAAGACGTCGAGAAGCGCCAGGCGGTCGATGGTCAGCCCCTCCTGAATCGCCAGCGAGAACATGTGGATGCCCGCGCTCATGTCGTAGGTCGAGGCCATCTGCGCCCCAAGGACCCTGCGCGTGGTGCCGTCGAAGACCACCCGAATCTTGACCTCGGGGTTATCGCCCTCCACAAAGGTCGCCTTCTGCACCTGCGAGAAGTCACTCACGCACGCATCGTAGCCAGCCTTGCGCGCAGCAGCCTCGGTGAGGCCCGTGGCCACCATCTTGAGATCGTAGATGCAGATGCCCGACGACCCCTGCACGCCCACGCCCTCGAGGGCCATGCCACACGCATTGTGACCAGCTACGATGCCCGAGCGCACGGCGTTTGTCGCCAGCGCGATGTAGGCCGGCTCGCCGTCCTTGGCGTTGTAGAAGCAGCTCGAGCAGTCGCCCACCGCGTACACGCCCCGACGGCTCGTCTCCTGGTGGTGGTCAACGAGCAGGGCGCCGTTGCGCAGCGTGTCAAAGCCCGCATCCGCGAAGAGCTCGGTGTTGGGCTTGAAGCCAATGCACATGCACACAAGGTCGGCCTGGTGGGTGCCCTTGTCGGTGACCACGCGGGCCACCTTGCCGTTCTCGCCCTCAAGGCGCAGGACCTTCTCGCCAAACGCCAGCTCGATGCCGTGGCCGCGGAGGTTCTCGGCCATGAGGTCGCTAAACTCCTCGTCAAAGTTGCCGGAGACGCAGGTGGGAGCCATGTCCACGAGCGTGACCTCGCGGCCGTTGCGCTGGAAGGCCTCCGCTAGCTCGACGCCAATGTAGCCCGCGCCCACCACGGTCACGCGACGGATGGCCGGGTCGTGGAGCTTTTCGACCACGGCCTGCGCGTCCTGGAAGAGCTTCACGCGCTGGACGTTGGCCAGGTCAATCCCCTCGATGGGCGGGATGATCGGCAGCGATCCGGTGGCGAGAATGAGCTTGTCGTACGGCTGGTCGATGCGCGTGCCGTCCACCGCGACGGCATGGACCACCTGCGCGTCGTAGTCGACGGACTCCACGCGCGTCTCCATGTGGACCGTCGCGCCCTTGGCCTCGAAGCCCTCCTTGGTCTGGTAGAAGAGGCCGTCCGGACCAGAGATCTGCCGGCCAATCCACAGCGCCATGCCGCAGCCCAGGAAGCTGATGTTGCTGTTCTGGTCGATAATCACGACCTCGTTGCCGGGGTGGTTGTCGAGAATGGCGTTGGCCGCCGCGGTCCCCGCGTGATTGGCACCGACGATCACGATCCTGCTCATGTGCTCCCCTTCCCTCACGCGACGTGTCGCAAGGACGGATGCGAGGGGCCGAGAAGGGCAGAGGCCTGTTCCCGGGCTCCCCTGGGCTAATGTTATCTGTTATATAACATATTCTGAGCAGGAAGCCGTCCACAACGTAATGCTATTCGGCAAGTGGCAGATATGGGCGGAGCGCGGTGCGCGACTTCTCACGTCCGCGCGCAGAGAAGGTCGAGCGGCTCCACCGCAAAGGGAAGCTCCAGCTGGTAGAGCTCGCCATTCGTAACGAGAGGTGCGTCCAGCCCAAAGCTGCGCGGCGACCGCCCGGGCGAGAGCGCCTCAAGCGCGTCGCCAGCTTCTGCGCGGTTGCGGCAGCGGACGGCAGCGACGCACGCGCCATTCTCCCCGGTCGCGCCAGCCGAGACCTGCTCCACCACGCCCACCAGGCACCTCTCGCGCCGGTAGTCCACCCTGCCCGGATTCTGCCGGGGTTCTCCCAGGTAGAAGCCCGTGGAGTACGGGCGGTGGCTCACGAGGTCCAGCTCCTGGCGCCACGGCCCCGCGTCCTCGCCGTCCAGAACGTGTCGGTACGCATTGGTCACCGCCGCCGCATAGTAGGCGCCCTTCGAGCGCCCCTCGAGCTTGATGGCATCGACGCCAGCCTCGCGCAGCTCGTCCAGGTGCCCAATCATGCAGAGGTCGTTCGACGAGAGCAGGTAGCTCGCACTCGCGCCCTGCTCCACCGGCAGTACGGCCCCGGACTTCTCCTCCACAAGCGACCACGCCCAACGACAGGGCTGCGCGCATGCCCCATGGCTGGCGGAGCGCCTCTGCCCCATGAGCCCTGCCGAGAGCAGGCAGCGTCCCGAGTACGCCATGCACATCGAGCCGTGCGCGAAGGCCTCTAGCTCGAGCTCCCCCGTCACGCGACGCTGCATCTCAGCGATCTGCGCAAGCGTCATCTCGCGGGCGAGAACCACGCGCCTGGCCCCAAGGCGCGCGTACGCCTCGGCCGCTGCCGCGCTCATGACCGACGCCTGCGTGGAAACGTGGACCGCCACCTGCGGCGCGTACGTGCGCGCAAGCGCAATGGCCCCAAGGTCTGCCACGATTACCGCATCCGCGCCAACATCAGCGAGAAGCGAGAAGAACGCCGGTAGCGCGTCTGTATCCGCATCGGTCATGACCGTGTTCACGGTCACGTGAACCGCGACACCCCGCGCGTGCGCGTAGGACACCGCCCGTGCAAGCTCCTCATCCGAGAAGTTGCGGCTCCCCGCCCGCATGCCCCAACGACGCCCGGCCAGGTAGACTGCGTTCGCGCCAAAGTGGATGGCCTCACGCAGCTGCTCGGGGCCACCGGCGGGCGACAGGAGCTCCATGGGTATCGCGGCGCCCATCGCTAGCGGACCTTGGCCTGAGGCAGCAGCTTGCCGAGCATGGCGGTGCAGCCAGCCATCACGTCGTCGTAGGTGGCGTCGAAGTTGCCGGTATACCAGGGGTCCGCAACGTCGCGCGGGTGGCCGGTCCAATCCATAAGCAGCGAGACCTTGTGTAGCGGGTCCGCCTCGTGCACGAGCTGCTCCGAGACGGGCGGCCACGAGAAGCCCATGCCCCTCTCGCCCAGAAGCAGACGGTACATGCCGTCGTAGTTGTCGCGGTCCATGCCCACGATGTAGTCGAATCGGTCGTAGTCCTTGGGTCCCATCTGGCGCGCGGCGTGGTGACCGCAGGGGATGTCCGCGCGACGCAGGCGCTCGCGCGTGCCGGGGTGGACGTCGTTGCCCAGCTCTTCTCGGCTGGTTGCGGCAGAGTCGATCTGGAAGCCTCCTTCGCGGCCGGCGCGGCGTACCAGCTCCTCCATCACGAACTGGGCCATGGTCGAGCGACAGATGTTGCCGTGACAGACAAAGAGGATATTCGGCACGCTCACGATTCCTTTCACAACAAAAGTGCTGGCAGACAACGGCAATTGCCTGTCAGCACTTTACACCCAAGCAGGGATGGCCCCCAGGGGCGCGATGATGAGCATCACGCCACAACCGAACAGCCTCTAGCCGACTACCTCGCGGAACACCGTGCCGTCAAAGCCGATGCGCGTGACCTCCGCACCAGCGGACCACGCTGTATTGCTGCCATACAAAACAAGGCAGTCGCTGGCGTTGGAAAGCGATGGACCCACGCCTGCAAAGTCCACGGACAACGCTTTTGAATCGCCACCCACAAGGGGCACGCCAACAAGGCTCAGCAGCCTTCCATCGCTGCTTTCAATCAAATAGACGTTGTCGTCGGCGATAGCACTAAGCTGATAATAGTCATGGTAGGACAGCGTCTCCCCAGTCCACAGAACACTTGGGCTGTTGTCTGACGCATCTATTCGCGTTAGCTGGAGCCTCGACGCACCCGAGGAATCCGAGGAATAGTTGGAGGACGTGCTCTCCATCACGTAGACATTGCCGTCCTGGACAAGGGGGCCATCCGCAATCTCCGACAGGCTGCTCACATAAACCTCCTGCTGATCAGACCCATCCAAGTTCTGGGAGAACACGCTGCTGCGCGAAGAGCCTCCGGGGTTGTCAACATCTGGCTTGTTGTAGGTGTAGTACACCTTGTCCTTCGTTACGAAAAACTCAGCGTAGCCCACGAGCTGTATGCTGCAGCGTTTTTGCTGGTTTGAGCCGTCTTCATCCATCGTATACACATCGTACGTGTACTCCGAATACCTCGACTCACCAGCCAGGCTCTGCACGACATAGTACAGCGTGTGATCGTACAAGTAGAGTCCGCTGATGTAGGAGTATGACCCCGTGCTTTTATCCGTCGATGGGATTTCTAGGAGCGTGGTGAAGCCCGAGCCGTCGGCACCAACCGAGCAAATGGCAAACGAACTACTCGAAAAGCTCGAATAGCGATAGTAGCTCTCCACAAAGAAGAGGGTGTCGCCATCTTTGTTGAGATACAAGCTTGAATGTAAGTCCGCGCTCCCGAGCTTGCTGGTAGGAAGGATGACATCCACCTGCGAGCTGCCCTTCTTTGCTCGGCAAAGGCCACCTTCGCTCTCGGAGTAGAAGTAGTCGTAGTCGGAATCGCTTACGGTAGGGGCACTCTGCCCATAATTCGAAGGGGTGTTCCCGCACTCCGTCCCATCTTGGTCTACGTAAGGCGAGGTGTCATTCCCAGACCAGAGAGCGGAGCTCACCACGGTAGTGTCAGGCGAAGTCTTGCCGCCAGAAGCCTGCGACCCCGCGCTTGAAGAAGCCCCAATGTGCACAAGCCCCAGCAGGTTTGCAGCCAGAACCGCCACCAGCACAACGGCCACAACGGCTATCACCGCCACCAGAGCTTTCTTTGAACTCTTATTGGAATACGTGGGCACAGCTGTGTCTACAGTTGATGTGGCATCTGCCAAGGGCGCTCCGCATGTCTTGCAGAACCGGGATCCGTCGGCGTTTTCGGCCCCGCACTTGGGACAAATCATGCCAGCCTCGCTCTCAAATAATTAGTTCGGGATTCCCCAACCGTCTACTGAATGGTATCAGCACAAAACCACGCGTCTGTTGCGCAACAAAAGCTTACGTGTGGCAAGCGAGGCAAAGACTGAAAAAGTGCCACCGGGGCATTTGCCTCTCCCAAAGGTTGCGCAACGAACGCCAAAGCATTGGGCGATAATCTTGCCATGGCATTTGAAGTTGACCTAAGGAGGACTTGCCATGTTCTGTCCTAAATGCGGAACGAAGAACGTCGACGGAGCGAAGTTCTGCCAGAAGTGCGGCCAGCCTTTAACGCAGAGTAGCGCTACCGGCACGCAGCCAATTCCAAGCGCCAACCCCACGACGCAGGTCAACGGCCAGATGCCTAACGCCGGGCCCTTTGGCACAAACCCTGCCATGCCTCCCTATACGCCAGCCGCCGGAACAGGCACCATGGGCACAGCCGTTAAGCCAAAGAGCAAGGTCCCCGTGTTCGCAATCATTGGCGCCATTGCGGTGGCAGCAGTCCTCCTAGTTGTGTTCTTGGTTGTCCCGGCGATAAGCTCCTCCAACGGGGTGCTCGGAAAAGTGATGAGCGGGGATTCCGGTGCGCTCTCTTCTGCGACCAAGGCAAACGTAGCCGACGAGCCGGTCTACTTCTCCAGTCAGGACGCCGCCAAGCTTATCCAAGAGAAGGTGAACTCTGGGCTGAGCAGCTACGGCAACAGCCTCTCTCTGAGCGATGACGACGTAAAGACGCTGGACGGTCAGTGGGCGCTCGTAAACATCAGCCCCTCGGATAGTGTCACCGAGCAGAGCACAGGCTGCGTCGCGTACGCAACGGTCACCAAGAAGACCGACTTCAAGGCCAAGGACCTCGCCGATTCCATGAGCAAGGCAGGCATTTCAAGTGACCACGTAGTCTCCGCAAGCGCTAATTCAGACCTCGCCCATCAAGTGCTCTCGAACTTCAGCCTGAGCTCACTGGCCTCTCAGGCCCAGGGCATGTGCCTGGCGGTGGGAGAAAACAAGGACTACTTTGCGGTTGCCGCATCCTTCACGTTCTCCAACTACACCGAGGTAGTGATCTTCTCGGCCACCCCGGACTTCGTCTCGGGCACCGGCAGCAGCCAGTCGAACTTCAAGAGCGCGTATCAGCAGCTCGTCTCGGACATCTACGTGAAGTAGGAGCAGCGCGCTTGACGCTTTAGGGAAGCCCCAATGATTCAAACCGAGTCGATCACAAAGCGCTACGGGAGCCAGCTCGTTCTGAGCCGGCTCTCGCTTTCTTTTGGCAGCCGTGGACTCGTGGCAATTCTCGGCCGCTCGGGATGCGGAAAGACAACGCTGCTCAACATCCTCGGGGGACTTGAGCATGACTACGAAGGCTCGCTTCAGATAGACGGCATGGCGTCCTCCTCGCTTGACGAGAAGGACTGGGATGCCTACCGAAGCGATCTTGTGGGCTTCGTATTCCAGGACGCTCACCTGGTGGATTATCTCAACGTGGCCGACAACGTGCGGTTGGCGCTTGGCATGGCTTGCAATCACGAATCGCTTGCGGTCGACAACGCTGACGAGCTTGTACAGCGCGCGCTCGACGAGGTGGGGCTTTCGGGGCTTGAATCGCACATGCCCTCCGAGCTTTCTGGCGGGCAAGCACAGCGCGTGGCAGTTGCGCGGGCGCTCGTGAAAAATCCCCGTGTGATTCTCGCCGATGAACCAACGGGCGCGCTTGACATCCAAAGCAGCCGACAGGTCATGGACCTTCTCGCCCAAGCGTCTAAATCACGCCTGGTCATCGTGGTAACCCACAACCGAGAGCTTGCCCATGAGTATGCCGGTCGCGTTATCGAGCTTGGCGAGCACTGCGTGGTCAGCGACACCAAGCCTGGAGAAGAGCCCCCTGCCGAGAAGCCCACGCCACAGGGGAACCCAGAGCCAGAGTCGGCGGGCGTGGAAGCCGGGCCCGCATTCCGCAAGCCGCGGCAGCGCAGCAGGCTCATTCGCAGAACAGCCCTCAGCCACATGCACAACAAGCGGCAGCGGGCAATCATCACAACCGTGGTGGCAGCTTTGGGCATCATGGGCATGTGCCTTGCGCTTTCGGTGCAGGACGGCGCACGCGCCTACACGCGACAGGTTGCGGCAACCACTCTGGCTACAAATCCCATCGTGATACAGCAGAATGGCACAGCTGCCGCAATATCCCAAGTCGCAATCAACGATGTTGACAGCACTTCTGGATCAGAGGAAGCCCCGACTGAGGTGACAACCTCCCCCATCGCCGAAGACGTGACCTTTGCCGCGCTCCAGGGGAGCCGCGCCAGCGACCTGCAAGAGTTTCTGTGGTACGTAAACTCAGCCCAGTCAAGCATCTGGGACAATGCGTATGACGTGCAGGTGGGCTATGACGAGCCGTTGAATCTCTATGACTCTGCAGGAACCTGCATCGTGGACGATGGCTCCGCTACGCTGCTGAAGAACCTCTCGTTGAGTCACGTGTTTGGGAGCGACGGGGAAGATGCGCTCTCGGATGTGCTTCCAGACCCAACGACCCTCGTGCGTGAGCTTCCGTACAACGAGCATGCGGGCAAGAGCCCGTATGAGCTTCTTGCCGGAAAGATGCCAACGGAGTATGACGAGGCGGTCATCATTACCGACCGACAAGGTCGCGTTTCCGACTACTTCCTCTATGCGACCGGCATCGCGGACCTTCAGGCACTAAAGGACGTGTCAGCCGACCTTCTCCTGAACAAGCAGGACACGCAAATCCCGGGGATCAGCGATTCGTATTCGTTCGATGACCTGCTCGGGCGCGAGTTCACCATCATACCTGCTAGCGACTATTACGTACAAAGCGGCAGCGGCTGGACGAAGGTCACACAAGGCAGCAGCCACATGGACCAGGCGCTAGCAAACGCCCCCAAGCTCAAGATTGTGGGGATCGTGCGCGAGTCTGCCGAGATTAAAGACGTTGCCGAAACCGGAGCAATCGGATACAGCTCGGCGCTCATTCCCTGGCTTGTCGAGCACTGTAATAAGAGCGAGGTCGCAGTTGCCCAGAAGGCATCGCCAGATGTGGACGTCTTTACGGGGCGGAAGTTCTCGGAGGAATCGCGGGGTTCCAAGCAGGCTGCCGAGGCCGCTCGGGCGCGCGAGGCGTTTCATGCGGTAGTGGACGAGGCGGAGCTTTCCGATGCCAAGCGAACCTACATCGATAGTCTGAGTGACGAGCAGGTCGTTGCCCTGCGGGAGCACTTCAAGGACTACTTTGACGCAAATGGCAACCTCACCATTGGCGCAGAGGACGTGGCCACGGTTGCGGCCCTCTCTGACGAAGACTTCGTGCGCGACATCGAGTCCATCGCACCGCCCACGCTGAACAGCGCCTATGCTCAGAACATGGAAGAGTTGGGTGCGGCCGATATAGACAAGCCGACCTCCATACGCATCTATCCCTCTGGGGTCGACGAGCGAACGCAGATTGTGAGCGAGATCGATAGCTTCAATTCGAACGTGGTGGGCGATGACTCGGCACCGTTGAGCTATGAGGACATGAGCCAGCGCGGAGTCGAGCAGGTGACCAAAGTGGTGGGCGTAGTGAACAACGCCCTTGTCGCGCTCATGGTGCTTGCGTTGGCGCTGAGCGTGTTCATGCTGTTCTCGGTGACCTCGGTCGCGGCCATCGAGCGTCGCGCTGAAATTGGAACATTACGGGCGCTCGGAGCCACCAGGCGCGACATTGTCAAACTGTTTAGCTGGGAGAACGCCTTGATTGGCCTGATTGCAGGCTGCGTAGGGTCGCTTGCCGCACTTGTTGCGAGCTTCCCGCTGTCCTACACGATCGCAAACCTCACCGGAGAGGCACGCCTGGTATCCCCCACCCCATGGACCATCATTCCTGCCTTGGCGGTGGGCATTATCCTTGCTGTGTTCTCGGGCCTCATACCCGCAATTCGCGCCGCGCGCAAGGACCCCGTACAGGCCCTTCGATAGCGCAGGGGCGCTTCCATCACGATTTCCCACTCCACTACCATCATGAAGGCTTTTGCGGACATTTTTCCCGATCGAGCAAGCGCGGCTTGCCAGCAACGCCCTCCAATGGATCAAATCGGTGCTTGGCAGGGGAGGCAACCTTGCAACCCCGACCCACCGCCACGCACTGCTAGGATTGCAAGAGCAAGCTGCGAAGGGAGGACGCTGTGGACGAGGCAGACGACAAGGACCGGGCGAGACAGACGCTCGCACGGGCAGCGCAGCGCTGCGGCTGGCCGGCCGAGTTTGGCGAGGCGCTCGCCATCTACCTGGGCTCCGTTGGCGCCATGGAGCGCATGGCCGCCTATCTCGCGCAGGCGCGGCCCCAATCCATGGAAGAGGCCGCCGACGAGGCCGTCGCCATCGTCGAGCAGCGCGACGCGTGGATAGAGCGGAAGAAGGGCGAGTACTACAACGCCAAGATCACGGAGTTCTACAACCGCGAGATGGACGAGTAGAGAAGGCACGCGCATGCTGGGCTGGCGACACAAGCAAGGCGACAGGAGCGCCCCCGCCCCCACCGAGGGCGGGCGGCTCCTCCCCGTGGGCGACAACTGCCGAGAGCTGGGCGGCTATCCGCTGTCAGCTGGCCACGGTCGCACACCTGGCACAGCTACGCTCGCCCACCGCTTCCTGCGCTCCGGCTCCACCTCTGCGCTCTCGCGCAAGGAGGCCCACTACCTGCGCGAATACGGCGTCACGCGCGTAGTTGACCTCCGCAGCGCCTCTGAGTGCGCGAGCTCGCCAGACACGTTTGCCGCCTACCCCGGCGTCACATACCAAAACGTGCCACTCTTCGGCGTCAATCTGCACGACCCCAAGCTGCGCCTTCCCGGAGACGAACGCGACTACCTCGCAAACGGCTACCTCAGGATGCTCGACAACCACGACGCCGTGCGCCGGATCTTCTCGGCCTTCGCCCAGGCGGCGCCCGGGGAGTGCGTTCTCTACCACTGCGCCGCCGGGATGGACCGCACCGGGATCACGTCGATGCTGCTCCTGGGCCTGTGCGGTGTGGATCGCACAAGCATCGTGGCCGACTACACCTACTCCTTCACCACGCGCGAGGAGGCAGACGCCTACATCTACCAGGGCGTGTCCCCCAGCTTCACCACCGTGGACGTGCTGGCAAAGCTCATGGGCCGCGTGTACGACGGCCTACTCGAGAGCTACGGCTCCATCGAGGCGTACCTTCTCGCCTGCGGCGCCACAAAGACACAGCTCACACGTGTGCGCGAGCACCTCACGAAGTAGCGCGGCACGAAAAAGCCCCGACGCACCGGCGCCGGGGCTTCATCAAACTTCTAATGAGACAAAGGGACTGTCCCTTTGTCTCACCTTTGTCTCACGAAAGCGCCTTCTCGGCGGCCTCCTGGAGCTTCGCGCGCACGGCCTCGGCATCGGCACGCGTGGCACCCTTGGCGAAGAGGTACGCCTTGACCTTAGGCTCGGTGCCGGACGGACGGAAGATCACCTTGTTGTCGTCCTCGAGGCGGTACTCGATCACGTTGGCCGCAGGCAGCTCCTGCGCGGGCTCCTTCTGCAGGCCAGAGACACGCGGCATCTCGGCGCCCTTGCCAAAGTCGGTCACGCCCACGACCTTGTAGCCGGCGATCTCGGTGAGGGGCTTCTCGCGCAGGTCGGTCATGATCTGTGCCATGCGCTTGGCGCCGGCCTCGCCCGGGAACTGGGCGTTCACGGTGCCATTGAGGTAGTAGCCGTACTGCTTGTAGAGCTCCTCCATGGCCTCGTAGAGGTCCATGCCGCGTTCGGCGTAGTACGCCGCCATCTCGACGCACATCTCAACGGCCACGATGGCGTCCTTGTCGCGCGCGTGCGTGCCCACGAGGTAGCCGTAGGACTCCTCGAAGCCCATGAGGAAGCGGTCCTCCTCGCCCTCGTCCTTGAGCTGGTCGATCTGGTCGCCAATGTACTTGAAGCCGGTGAGCACGCGGCGCATCTCAAAGCCGTAGTGCTTGGCCAGGGCGTCAGGCATCACGGACGAGACGATCGTGGACACGGCGACCTTGCGCTTGGGGTCCTCGCCGCGGTCGATTGCCATCTTGATGAGCCAGTCCATCATGAGGACGCCCATCTCGTTGCCGGTGAGCAGCTTGTACTCGCCGTTGTGCGGGATGGCGGTGCCCATGCGGTCGGCGTCAGGATCGGTGGCAACGACCAGGTTGGGCTTGACCTTCTCGGCCAGGTCAAGCGCCAGCTGCAGAGCCTCGCGGAACTCGGGGTTGGGATACTTGCACGTGGGGAAGTTGCCATCGGGGTTGGCCTGCTCGGGCACCACGGTGACGTCGTTCACGCCAATCTCCTTGAGGATGCGCGTGACGCACTCCATGCCGGTGCCGTTGAGCGGCGTGTAGACGACCTTGTAGCCCTCGGGCGCCTTGAACCCGGGAACCGAGACCTTCTTGACGGCATCGATGAAGGCGTCGAGAACCTCCTCGGGCGTCCACTCGATGAGGCCCTGTTTGAGGCCCTCGTCGAAGTCCATCATCTTGACGCCGCCAAAGACGGGCGTCTGCGCGATGGAGGCGCTGATCTCATCCGCGGCCTCATTGGCGATCTGGCCGCCGTTGTCGTTGTAGACCTTGTAGCCGTTGTACTGTGCCGGGTTGTGCGACGCCGTAAGCACGATGCCTGCGGAGGTGTGCAGGTAACGCACCGCAAAGGAGAGTGTGGGGACGGGCTCGATGCGCGGGTAGACGTAGACGTGCACGCCGTTGGCGGCAAGGACGCCGGCCGCCACGCGCTGGAAGTCCTCGCCCTTGAGGCGAGAATCGCGCGCGATGGCAATGGTGGGGTGGTCATAGTGGGCGTTCAAGTAGTTGGCCACGCCCTGGGTTGCCTGGGCAACCACGTAGACGTTCATGCGGTTGGTGCCCACGCCGAGCGTGCCGCGCAGGCCCGCAGTGCCAAACTCGAGCGTGCGATAGAAGGCGTCGTTGAGCGCATCCTCATCGCCAGCGCTGACAAGGGCGTCAAGCTCGGCCTTGAGGTCTGGCTCGGTGACGTTGTCCTGCCAAAGCTTGATGGTTTCCTTCACGCCTGCGTCCATGGTTCCCCCCTTGCTTTCCCGCCGCACGGCACGCGTGGTGCGTCGCGGCTGCCTTCGAACAAGCACGAACAGTGCACCCTAGATTCTATCCGTGACGGGGCGGAGCGGAGCGCACATACGGACGAACGACTTTGTGGAGCTGTGAGCGGATGCGCCTGTGCCGCCAGGTGCGCGGGCGGGGCACACGTATGATGGTCGCAACGGTTTTCTCGGCGCGCGGGCGTCGGCGGACGCGCCGGTTGGCGCGCAGGTTACGGGCGAAAGGTGTCCCGATGGAGTTTGTCGCAACGTGCCCCAAGGGCTTCGAGTCTCTGCTGGCAGGAGAGCTTCACTCGCTTGGCGCCGAGGGGGTGCGTCCCCTCGTGGGCCAGGTCTCCTTCACCGGCAGCCTGGCGGACGCCTACCGCTGCTGCCTGTGGTCGCGGCTCGCCTCCAACGTGACGCTCGTGCTCGCCCGCGTGGGGGCCGCAAATGCGGACCAGCTCTACGAGGGTCTCTCTGCGATTCCCTGGGAGGACCACGTGGCACCCGGCGCAACCATGGCAATCGAGGCACGCGGCACCAACGAGCAGCTGAGAAACACGCAGTTCGTGGCGCTGCGATCGAAGGACGCCGTGGCGGACAGGCTCCTTTCGCGCAGGGGCGCGCGGCCGCTTGTGAACACGGACGCGCCTGACGTGGGCATCGTGGTGCGCCTCTCGCGCGAGCGGGCGCTCGTGGGCATCGACCTCACGGGCGAGCCGCTCTTCAACCGGAGCTGGGAGTCTGCGGCTGCGGGCCGCGGGCGTCTCGCGCCGAGACGGGCAGACTACGCCGCCGCGCTTCTCGAGGCGGGCTGCTGGTTCCGCGACGTGCGGCACGGCTCGCCCGTGCTGGTGAACCTCTTCCCCGGCACCGGAAGCGTGGCCGTGGAGGCGGCGAGTCAGGCGCTCGACCGCGCGCCCGGGCTGCTCCGCGTGCGTTGGGGCTTCTCTCGCTGGGCAGGCCACGACGCAGACGCCTGGGACGCGCTTGCCGCCGAGGCCGCCGACCGCGCGGAAGCGGGCGTCGAGAACAGCGTGGAGCTCCTTCTCTGCGATTCGCGCCCCGGTGCGGAGGCCGCCGCGAGGAGGGCGCTCCGCGCTGCCGACATGGACGTCGAGCCGCGCTTCCTTTCACCGGGCGAGCTTGCCGCCACCGTGGGCGACGGCTCGCCGCTCCTTGTGGCAGACCTTGCGTGGCCGCAGCCGGACGACCTCGCCAGCGAGGCCGAGGCACTCTCGCTCTTCTCGGCAGGCGTCGGGGCCGTGGCGAGGCACGACGGTGCCGGCGTGGTGGCCCTCTCCCCGGACGATGCCGCCAACGCGGCGGCCGGAGGCGGACCCGTCGAGGCCATCGACGTGATCTTGGGCCGCGACGAGGCAACGATCCGCTGCTACGACCCCATGTCCCTCTCGACAGAGCATCCGCTCGTCGAGCTGCGCGGCAACGCCGGCAGCGTTCCCGTCCTTGTGGGGGCATCCGACCAGTTTGCCGCACGCCTTGCGAAGGTGGCCAAGCTCCGCGCGAAGTGGGCGGCGCGCGAGGACGTGAGCTGCTACCGCGTCTACGACGCCGACCTGCCCGACTATGCCGTCTCGATCGACCTCTACCGTGGCTCGGAGACTCCTGGCCGCTGGCTCTACGTCTCCGAGTACGCCGCGCCGAAGGACGTGAACGCCGGCCTTGCGCGCAGGCGCCTTCTCGACGTGCTCGCCATAGCGCCTCGCGTCCTGGACGTCGACCCCGCCAACGTGCACGTGCGCGTGCGCACCCGGGCGCGCGGCGGCTCGCAGTACGCAGACGGCGGGCGAGAAGGACGCGCCGCCACGCGCGACGGCATGGCCCGCGACACCCGTCTCGGACGCAGGCGGGACGGGCACGTGGAGCTGCCCCGCGGCGCGCACCTCGTGGACGAGGGCGGCCTCACCTTTGAGGTCAACTTCTCCGAGCGCCTTGACTGCGGGCTCTTCCTCGACCACAGGGAGACCCGCGCGATGGTGCGCGAGCTCATGAAGCGCACGCCCGGCGGGAGCTTCCTCAACCTCTTTGCCTACACCGGCACGGCAAGCTGCTACGCGTCGGACGGCGGCGCCGGGCTCACCACCACGGTGGACCTCTCCAGGCCGTCGCTCGACTGGGCGCGCCGCAACATGGAGCGCAATGGGTTTGTCGGGCGCAATCACGAGTTCATCCAGGCAGACGTGCTGCAGTGGGTGGCCGACCGCCGCCACGAGCACCGCTACACCTGGGACCTCGTCTTTTGCGACGTGCCCACGTTCTCCAACTCAAACCGCATGCACACCAGCTCCTGGGACGTGCAGCGCGACCACGCCGACCTCATCATCTCCGTCTCCAGGCTGCTCTCGCGCGGCGGCTGCGCGATCTTCTCGTGCAACCTGCGGAGCTTCAAGCCCGACATCGAGACGCTCGAGAAGGCCGGCGTGGAGCTGGCGGACATCACCGCGAAGACCATCCCCGAGGACTTCTCGCGCAACCCCAAGATCCACCACGCGTACCTGGTGACGCGTAGGGAGGATGGCATCACGGCGCGGGAGCTGGGCCTCTAGGTGCCGCGCCTCGCGAGAAGGCCGACCCCCCACGCGGGAGCCGGCCTTCTCAATGAGACGAGGGGAACGTCCCTTTGTCTCATGCCCTCTCGTAGAACTCGTGGAGGTCGCGGTCCATCGCTGCGAGCGTGGGCTCGTCAACGTAGGCCATGTGCCCGCAGCCGTAGCGCATCCAGGTCACGCGCTCCTTGAGCGCGGGCGAGAGGAACTGGCAGCTCAGGTCGTGGACCACGTTCCAGAACGTGGTCGCCGCGTCGTAGCGACCGCCGATGATCGCGAGCTTCATCGTGGGATTGCGGCGCAGGGCGAGCGCGACATCGCCGGTCACGTTGGGCGCGCCGACCTTCTCGCCCGTGCCGGGCACCTCGTGCTGCCAGATCCACTTGTGGCCCACGCGCTCCCAGTTCTGGCCCAAGTAGACAGCGGGCCCCTTGTAGCCAAGCTCGTCGGCGCAGAACGCGCGGAAGGCGTTGGTCCAGTTTGCCTCCACGGCGTCGTCGGCCGCGTCCTCGCCGCCCAGCCAATCGAGGCTCGACTGCATGGGCGACGGCTCGTCCGAGCAGAAGCGCATGTCGAGGCGGCCGCACACGCGCCCCTCGTCGTGCAGAAGCTCGCGGCGGAACTCGGTGAGTTCCACGCGCAGGTGATGGCGCACGAGGAACTCGGCGGGCAGCCCCACGAACTGCGAGAGCTGCTCGGCGACCTCGCGCTCGCGCTGCTCGCCAAGACGGTCGCCGCGGAGAAGCGCCGGCGCCAGCGTGTCGTCGGCGAAGTCCATCGCGCGGTCGAACCACTCGTCGGGGTCCACGCCCTCGCCCGCGCGGCCAAAGAACTGCGCCGCAGCGGCGTAGGTGGGCATCATGCCCAGGTAGTAGAGGTCCTCGCCGGGGAGCGTCTGTACCCAGTCCCAGATGGCCGAGAGCATCACCACGCCGGTGAGCTTGACGGACCTCTCGCCCAAAAGCCTCATGAGCACGGCGTTCCTAAAGGTGCCGTAGGACTCGCCAAAGAGGTAGATGGGGCTCGACCAGCGGTGGTTCTTCTCGAGCCAGTCCATGATCGCGCGGGCGAAGGCGTCCGCGTCGCCGTCCACCGAGAAGACCGTGGCGGGATCGCAGTCGTCGGCAACCACGGACCAGCCGGTGCCCAGGGCGTCGAGAAACACGAGGTCGGAGTCTTTGAGCAGCGTGTGGGGGTTGTCGGCCACCTGCGCTGAGGCCGCCAGGTGGTTGGTGCCGTCCGTCTGGACACGGCGAGGCCCAATGCCGCCAAAGTTGATGGGCACCGAGGACGACCCCGGACCGCCGTTGTAGGCAAAGGTCACCGGGCGGGCAGCGTCTGGCTGGCCCTCCTCGTCCACCTGGACGTACGAGAGCGAGAACATCTTGCCCTCAAGGCGGCCCGAATCGTCGCGAACGTCGAGGTGGGAGGCAGTGGACACGTAGTCGATGGTCCTCTCGCCGTCTGTCCACGAGAGACGCGCGCTTGCCGGATCGGGCACGCTCCTCACCACGTTTGCCGGCACGCCCTCGTACGGACGACGCGGCGCCTCAGACGCAGCCGCCGCTAGGGACGCCTGCGCATTCTCGTCTGCCATGAGAACCCCTTCCCTTGTGGAGCCTCGGCCGGGCTACACAAACCCTGCCGAGAAAAAAGCCAACGTCTTTCATTCTAAACAACTGTGCCAGGCGCCGCGAAAGACGAAAAATCGCGGGAAACGCTCCTGCCGCCGTGGCCGCCTTCCGCGCCCGCCGCTGCGGCCGCCTTCCGCTCCCCAGCACCACCGACGGCCGCCGTCGGCATGCGGCGCACAAACCATCAGCGCATCGTCAGCCTTCGACGGCGCTGGGGGAAGCCGCAGGCAAACCGCCTCCTAACTGCATATACTTGTCGGAAGAGTGAAGCGCTCACCTTTCTTTCAGGAGAGTGCTATATTCAACGGTTTGTATTTGGAATAACCAGGGATTCGCAGGTAGAAACCACGGAAATTGGAGCGTCATGGTTACATCCAACGCACCGGTCGCACCCAGGCGAGCAAAGAAGCCCGTAAGAAAGGGCGGCATCCCCCTCTCGGCCGGCATGGTCCTCGTTACGCTGGGCGTCGTCTACGGCGACATCGGCACCAGCCCCATGTACACCCTCAAGGCCATCATGACCGGCAACGGCGGCCTAGGAACCATGGGTGAGGACGTGGTACTCGGCGCACTGTCGCTGCTCATCTGGACCATCACGCTCATCACCACGGTGAAGTACGTGCTGGTTGCCATGAAGGCCGACAACCACAACGAAGGCGGCATCTTCGCGCTGTACAGCCTCGTTAGGCGCTGCGGCAAGTGGCTCATCATCCCTGCCATGATCGGCGGCGCTGCCCTTCTCGCCGACGGCATCCTCACTCCCGCCGTCACTGTGACCACCGCCATCGAGGGCCTGCGCACCATCGACTTCTTCTTCAACATCATTGGAGACAACCAGGCCATCGTGGTTGGCATCACCCTGGTCATTCTCTGCATCCTCTTTGCCATGCAGAAGGCGGGAACCTCAACCATCGGCAAGGCGTTTGGCCCGGTCATGACCGTGTGGTTCCTCTTCCTGGGCATCACCGGCCTTCTCAACGTGGGGCTTGACCTCAACGTCTTCCGCGCGCTCAACCCACTGCGCGGCATCATGTTCCTCTTTGACCACAACCTCAACGCGGCCGGCCTCATGGTGCTGGGCAACGTCTTCCTGTGCACCACCGGCGCCGAGGCTCTCTACTCCGACATGGGACACGTTGGCAAGGCAAACATCTACGTCTCCTGGCCGTTCGTGAAGCTCTGTCTCATCCTCAACTACCTGGGTCAGGGCGCCTGGATCATCGCCAACCACGGCAGTGCCGAGCTTGCCGCCATCCCCGACCTCAACCCCTTCTTCCAGATGCTCCCCGAGGAGTTCCGCGTCTTTGCCGTGGTTCTCTCCACCTTCGCGGCAATCATCGCCTCGCAGGCCCTCATCACGGGCTCCTACTCCATCGTCTCCGAGGCCATTCGCCTTGACCTCATGCCCCACATGAAGATCAACTACCCCTCCGAGACGCGCGGGCAAATCTACATTCCGCTGGTCAACAACATCATGTGGATCGGCTGCATGGGCGTTGTCCTGCTGTTCCAGAGCTCCGAGCACATGGAGGCCGCCTACGGCCTGGCCATCACCTGCACCATGCTCATGACCACGATCCTGCTGTTCACGTACCTCTCGCGCATTCGTCGCAAGCCAGCCGCAGCCGTGGTGTTCCTGCTCTTCTTTGGCGCCATCGAGCTCATGTTCTTCTTCTCGAGCCTCACCAAGTTCTTCCACGGCGGCTACGTCACCGTGCTTCTCGCCACCGTGCTGTTCCTCGTCATGTACATCTGGCGCCGCGGAACCGCCATCGAGCGCACACAGTCCGTCTACCTGCCGGTTCGCGAGTACCTCGACCAGCTCTTCGACCTCTCGCACGACGAGTCCTACCCACTGCTCGCCGACAACCTGGTCTTTCTCACCAACGATTCGTCGCTCGACAAGCTTGACCGCGACATTCTCTACTCGATTCTGGACAAGCGCCCCAAGCGCGCGAGGGCGTACTACTTCCTCAACGTCCAGGTGACCGACGAGCCCTACACCCACGAGTACATGGTCAACACCTTTGACACGGACTTCCTGTTCAAGGTGCAGCTGCGCCTGGGCTTCCGCGTGAACCAGCGCGTGAACACCTACCTCTACCAGATCGTCGAGGACCTGGTGGAGCACGACCAGCTTGCCCCGCAGAACCACAAGTACTCGATCTACCGCAAGCACAGCATCGTGGGAGACTTCCGCTTCTGCCTGATTCGCAAGGTCCTCTCGCCCGAGACGGACATCTCGGGCACCGACGCGCGCACCATCGAGGCAAAGTACTTCATCCGTCGTCTGTGCGGCACGCCCATGCGCTGGTACGGCCTCGAGAACTCCTCGGTGATCTTCGAGTACGTGCCGCTGTTCGCCAAGGCAAAGCGCCAGCACAAGCTCACGCGCATCCCAATTGATGCAAACGCCGCACTGGCGGCGGTGCCCAAGAAGGCCGAGGCCAAGCCCGCAGCAAAGGACGAGGACTCCGACGACGAGGACATCTTCTCCGCCTCGATGCACAACGAGCGCGAGGAGAACGCAAGCGACGCCGAGAAGACCCTGGTTGGCGGTGACACGGCGAGCTTCAAGCCGCTGCGCATCGACGATGGCGACGACGAGGACTCCGAGGAGGAAGAGGAGCTCGAGTACGCCGTGAAGGTTGCCGAGGAGAAGGCCAGCAAGCAAGCCGAGGCTGACGGCGAGTAGCCCCGCTCGGCGGCGGTATCCACGCACGAGAAAATCGCGGCTCTGGCGCCAAAACGGCGCCAGAGCCGCGATTTCGTACGCACTTGCTGCCAAAACCCTCGCTTTGGCGTCAGCGGCCGAGAAGCCCCTCCAGGTACGTCGCGAAGCCGCTCTCGGCGTTTACGTCCGTCACATGGTCCGCCTCGCCGAGAAGAGCCCCGCACGCGTTGCCCACGGCCACACCGTCGCCTGCAGCGCGAATCATCTCGAGGTCGTTGGGCGAGTCGCCAAACGCCACACTGCTCGTGCGCGCAATGCCCAGCTCATCGCAGAGCCACGCCAGCGCCGAACCCTTCGACGCCCGCGCGTCCACCACCTCGATCGCGCTGCCGTAGGAGCCCGTGTGCCGCAACGTAGGGTCCTGCTCGACGGCCAGGCGCGCCGCGGAGGCCACCTCGCCTGCCCCGGGACCCACGCCCCAGCACATGCCCACTCGCTCGACCGTGCGCGCATCGCAAATCACGCGCTCGAGCGGCTTGTCCACCAGCGTGCGCGACGCCCGCATGTAGGCGGTCTGCGTCGCCGAGAGCCCCAGGCCCCCAATGCGCTCCCAGCTGGTGCGATCGGTGAGCACGCGCCCGTCGGCAAAGACCTCGAAGGTCATGCGGCCGAGAAGCCCGCGCACGCGCGAAAGCAGCGCCAACGCTCGCTCGGCGCCCAGGCTCTGGTCGAGAAGGACCTTCTCGGACGCAGCCTCAATCACCACAGAACCGTCCGAGGGCACGCCATAGTGCGTCGCCGGATGGCAGCGCACCTCGGGTGGGATGGCGTGCCAGGCGCGCCCCGTGCAGGGCACAAACTCGATGCCCTCCTCCACCAGGCGGTCGAGCATGGCCATGTTGCGTGGCAGCAGCGACTTGTCTGGTGCAAGGAAGGTGTCGTCCATGTCCGAGAAGACAATGCGCGGACGCACGCGGCCTTCCGACGCGGCAGCACCTGACGCTGCAACGCGCACGTCGCTACCGGGCATCTGCCGCGCCCTCCGCGCCGGCGTCCTTCTCGGCAGCCGCGCCCTTCTCGTCCGCCGCGTCCTCCCCCGCAGCGGAGGCGTCACGCTCCGCCAGCGGCACGTAGTCACGCATGTCGAAGACCGAGCGATAGGCCGGCCGAATGATGCGACCCGCGCCGTAGAGCTCCTCCATGCGATGCGCCGCCCAGCCAGCAACGCGCGCCATCGCGAAGATGGGCGTGTAGAGGTCCTTGGGCACGCCCAGCATGGAGTAGACGAAGCCAGTGTACATGTCGATGTTCGCGCAGAGCGGCTTCTTTGTGCCCTTGACGTCGCGCATGACCTCGGGGCCCAGGCGCTCGATGCTCTCGATGAGGTTGAGCTTCTCCTCCGTGCCCTTCTGGCGCGCAAGCTTGCGCGCATAGCGCTTGACCAGCTGCGCGCGGGGGTCGGAGAGCGTGTAGACCGCATGGCCCAGGCCGTAGATGAGCCCGGTCTGGTCGAATGCCTCGCCACGGACGATCTTCTCGAGATAGCCCGCTATCTCATCGTCGTTGGACCAGTCCGCGACATGGGAGCCAATGTCATCAATCATCTGGCCAACCTTGAAGTTGGCGCCGCCGTGCTTGGGACCCTTGAGCGAGCCCAGCGCCGCCGCGTAGGCCGAGTAGGCATCGGTCCCCGAGGACGAAAGCACGCGCGTGGTGAAGGTGGAGTTGTTGCCGCCACCGTGCTCGACGTGGAGCATGAGCATCACGTCGAGCATCATGGCCTCCTCGTGCGTGAAGCCCTCGTCGCCACGGAGCACATCAAGCACCGTCTCGGCCATCGAGAAGCCCTCGCGGGCGGGTGGCACCACCAGGCGGTCCTCGTTCATGGCAGCCACGCTTGCGGCATGCGCCACTGCCGCCGTGCGTGGCCAGCGGCCAAGAAGCGAGAGGGCCACGTCAATCTCGTGCTCGGGCGAGGTGTCGTCCGGCATGGGATCGAAGGCGTAGAGCAAGAGCGTCGCGCGCTGCAGCACGTTCATGATCGAGTGGCTGTAGGTGGTACGGGGGAAGATCGAGAGGTAGCCGTCAGGCAGCTGCCTGCGCGAGTCGATGCGGGCGCGGAAGTCGTCCAACTCGGCGGTGGTAGGCAGGTGCCCCGTGATAACGAGGTACGCCACCTCCTCGTAGCCAAAGCGGTCCTCGCGCTGCGGGCCCGCCACCAGGTCCTCGATGTGGTAGCCACGCAGGATGAGGTCACCCTTGTCGGGCACGGCAACGCCATTCTCCTTGGTGTAGCCGTGGACGTTCGAGATGGTGGTGAGACCCACGAGCACGCCGGAGCCGTCGGCGTTGCGCAGGCCGCGCTTCACGTCGTAGCGGCTGTAGAGGTCGCCGTCCAGGACGTCGGCGTCCTTGTAGCCGTCATAGAGGCCATCAGAGACGGCGGGGCGCCCAAGCCCCTTGGAGGGCATGGGATAGGCGTCCGCCACGTGCGTCATGGCGGAGGTGTCGAGCGTCGAGAGGATTGGCCCAAAGACCTCGTTCCTGCTGCGGTTTGACTTGAAGAGGGGCATGGCCTAACACCTTTCTCGCCGTCCCGCACCGCGAGGCGGACGCGCCGAAGACCGTTGCTTGCACTGAGAAGAGCTACAGGCGGTACATGTAGTGGAAGACCTCTTCGCGCTGGATGCGAATCTGGACGCCTAGGCGCTCAGAGAGCGCGTCGAGAGCACCCTTGAGCTCGGAGAAGTCCGTCTTGACCAGCGCCAGGTCCACGAGCATGGTCATCGTGAAGGTACCCTGGAGGATGGTCTGCGAGATGTCGAGGATGTTTGCGGAACGCTCGGAGAGCTCCGTGGACACTGCTGCAACGATGCCCGGGCGGTCATGCCCCAGGACGGTGATGATCGCGCGGTTCTGGTCTGTCTCGTCTGCGGTGGGCACGGATCCTCCTTGGTCGAAGCCAACTAGAGCTGTGCACCTCATTCTACCCGAGGCGAGCGACAAGCCGACGCGCTGCCGAGAATGGCAACGCAGCGGAAAGAATGTGGAAGGCATGCGCTCGAGGAAGGTTGCTGGCGTCGGGGTACCGTCGGCAGCCTGGCTTTGCGACAATGCCGTGGAATTTGGACGGTTAGGCACCCCTAAACGTTCGGAAAAGTCCCAAACGGCGAGAACGCGCGGCATTGAATCGCGTCGGCTCTCATGCCGTGGAATTTGGACGGTTAGGCCCTTCTAAACGGCGAGATTCCGCAGCATTGCAGGGATGCCGCGGAATCCGGATGGTTAGCCCCTCTTAAACGTTCGGAATAATCCTAAACGGCGAAATCTTGCGGCATCAGAATACGCCGCCGCATTGGGCTCTCTAGTTCTCCTCCTCCGCAGCGTCAAGCGCACCCTGGAAGAGCGCCTGGACATCCTCGGGTGTGGTGTCAAGCGCGACGGAGAGCTCCTGGAGCGAGCGAGCCGTTGCAAGCTTAAGGATGCGGTCAAAGGCCACGGGCGGCTTCTTGTTGCGAGCCTTGACCTCATCGATGCGCTCGCGGAAGGTCTTTACGATGCGGACGGAGTCCTGGCAGCTTCCGCGGCGAATCTCGTCCTTGAAGTGCTGCTCCTCGAGGGTGCCGCTGTGCTCTGAGTAGGACTCCACCTCCATGGTGGGGTACTCATCGATAATTGCGCGGGCCTCCTCGGCCGAGAGGACCGGACGCAGGCGGGACTCGCTGGAGACGGGATAGCTAATGCGCATGGGATGGCGCTCGCCCACGGGCATGAGCTGGTAGCAGGGGTTGGGACCATCCGTTACATCTTCGACACGACACACACCCTGACCTGGATGGACAACGTACTCACCAATCTCATACATGAAGAAGCTCCTTTCTCATGCATAAGATATTAGCACGATAACGATGTTTTCCATACCATTTAGGTATGTCCTATTGCCTATTGCAGCAAAGCACACTATCTTATTTGGTTTATTTCGTTGTAGAAAGTACGGGATGAGCTCTAGTCCACCATCGTGATAGAGGCGATGACGGGCTGGTCCTCCTTGGGGAGAATACCGTTGGAATCGCCCTTGTCGGCCGTCGCGTCCACAATGGCGTCGACCACGTCCATGCCGTCCGTCACGTTGCCGAAGGCGGCGTATTGGCCGTTGAGCGAGGCGGCAGTCTTCTGGACGATAAAAAACTGCGAGCTGGCCGAGTTGTAGTCGGACGAGCGTGCCATCGAGATGGTGCCGCGCACGTGGGCAATGTCGTTTTTCACCCCGTTTGCAGAGAACTCACCCTTGATGGTGGTTCCGGAGCCGCCGGTGCCATCGCCGTTGGGGTCGCCGCCCTGGATCATGAAGTCCCGAACCACGCGGTGGAAGGTGAGCCCGTTGTAGAAGCCCTGTTCAACCAGGCCAGCAAAGTTTGAGACGGTGATGGGCGCCACATCGGCGTTGAGGGCAACCGAGATGGTACCGTAGCCCGTGACCTCGATGGTCGCGTGGTGGACGCCCGAGGCGTAGGTACCCGTGGGCTGGTCGGTGGCGTCGGCGTCTGGAGATGCGTCCGAGGATGGGGAAGACGATGAGGCGCTGGTGCTGGTACCCTCCTCCCCACCCGCGCTTGAGGAGCTCCCACAGGCGACAAGCGAGAATGACGCTGCAGCAAGCGCCAGCCCCACGAAGCCGCGCCTGGTGATGGCCGCGGTAACCGTACGCGCGTTTTTCTCGTCAGTCATATTCCGCTCCATGAGACAAAGGGACAGTCCCTCTGTCTCATTCCTCTGTCTCATTCTAGCCCGTGAGACAAAGGGACTGTCCCTTTGTCTCACCTTGTCTCATTGGCAGCAGGCGGCAACCCAGGTAAGGAGGTTGTCGTTGGCCGTGCCCGAACGCTCGGCCATCACGTGGCCCTGGCCCCACACGGGCACGTAGGCAACATCCTCGACGCCGCTAAAGTGGCGTAGTGCCAGCACGAGGTTTGCCGAGGTGGCAAGCGAGGTCGTGGTGTCAAAGACGCCCTCGTTCACGCGCCAGTGCGGCGCCACCGCACCCGTGCCGTAGCCGCTGTAGGTACCGCTCAGGAAGTAGAGCGGGTTGAACATCGAGACGCGCGTGGCGATGTCCGAATCGAGGGAGTCGGTCTTCTCGAGGTCATCCTGCCAGGCCGTGGCATAGGACTCGTCCCAGCCCTCAAGCGAGGCATAGGCGTCGGCGTTTGCCGCCACACGCTCTCCCAGCGTCTCGTCAAAGTGCAGGGTGCTCTCCTCGCCAATGCCAAAGAGCTGGTTGGTCTTCGTGGAGCGGTCGACGGCGTCGAAGGCGGGAACCGAAAGCTCCGCAGGACGCAGATGCATCGAGAAGTCGCGCAGGCTCGAGATCGAGACCGTCTGGCGGCTCACGTTGTAGTTGATCCACCAGTAGTCGGAGTTGAGCGCTGCAAAGTAGTTCTGCACCGTGTCGTAGATGGTGGACTGCACCTGCGTGGTGCCCGTGGGAAGCGTGGTCGTGGTTGTGGTCGCGGCGGCATCGGCTGAGCCGGTAGCGTCCGCGGCCGCGCCGTCGCCCTGGGCGTCCGTCGCAGCGGAGGACTGCGCCTCCTGCTTGGCGGCGGCCACGGCAGCCTCGGTCGCGCGCGTGGTTGCGAGGTTGGGGTCGCCAGGGAAGATTGGGTCATCAATCTGCTGCGGCGTGTACGTATAGGGGAACGTGGTGTCCGAGACAAAATTGGTGGCGGACTCGTCGAGAATCGAGAGAAGCTGGCTCGCGTAGGAACCCAGCGTGTAAACGCCGCCCTCGGACTCGTCGAGCGTGAGCTGCGAATCGTCCGAGTCACGGAGGTCCATGGAGTTGATATAGCTCGCGTAGTCCGCAGCGAGCCCCTGCGAGAGCGAGGACGTCCACGTGCCCTCGGCCCGCGTTCCCGTTCCCGCATACTGTCCCATCGCCCACTCGTAGGCGGCATCGGCCGTATCGAAGGAGGTGACGGGGCACCACGACGCGCTGCCAAAGACGGCATCCGAGACGGCATTGCCCTCGGCGTCATGGGTGATAGCACCAATGGAGTCGAGGTAGGGCTTGTAGATCTCGGCATCTCCCGCAGAGCCGAGAAGCGCGCTCACGCCACCGCCGGCAGAGAAGCCAAACGAGAAGACCCGCGAGGTGTCGCAAGGCAGCGCGTCCTTGTTGTAGCGCAGGTAGCGGATAGCCGCCTTGAGGTCGACCACGGGCCAGGGGGCGCCACCGGGATAGAGGTCGGTGGAGCCGGTAGAAGAATCGTAGCCAGCGCTCCTGCCGCGGAAGCCGGCGTACACGTAGATGCAGCCCGCATCGAGGAAGGTACCCAGACCGTCGTAGCCATACTTCGTGGGGCTCGCCTGCGGCGAGAGCGTGCCGCTGTTGATGGGCAGAAGGATGGGCGCCGTGGACGGCGTGAAGCCACCCACCACGGCCTTGTCGTTCACGGTGCAGGAGTAGGTGTCGCCCTTCTTCTCGGCAGAGAAGAACTTGCCGGGAACGAAGATCGCCAGCGACTCGTATGCCGTCGTCGCGGGCTTCAGGCAGTAGGTAAGGCCAAGCTGATAGTAGACGTCGTTGTCCTTGTCGTACTTCCAGGCGGACGTATCGAGCGCCAGGCTCTTGAACTCGCCGAGGTCGACGTTGTCTGCGGGCTGCTCGGTGGTATCCGAGTTCTGGTCGGAGCCGCTGTCCTGCTGCTGGCGCGTGGGAGCGCCGCAGGCAGCAAGGCCCATGCTCGCTGCACCAGCCGATGCCAGCTCGAGGAATTCCCTTCGTGTCCAGCTCATCGCAGACCCCCTGTAAAAGTGACGGGCTGCGGTGCGGCCCGAACTACGTTAGCGAGAAGCACGGCGCTACTTGGCCGCCTTGCCCTTGTTCTTTGCATCGTTGTTCTTGTCGTCGCGACGGTCTGCCCCCCAGAAGCAGCAGGAGTACATGCCGGGACCAACGTGGCAGCCGATGGTAGGGCCAATGGTGGAGCGGTAGACCTTGAGCGCGTGCTCGGAGGGCTTGAGCATGCGGGCGAGGGAGTCGCCGTCGGCCACGCAGTCGGCGTCGCCAATGGCCACCACGTGGCCAAGGTAGGACGAATCGTGGAAGTCCTCGTAGAACTCGGCCATCTTGCGCATGGCCTTCCTGCGACCGCGCGCCATGCCCATGATCGCCAGCGATCCGTCGAGGTTAAAGGTGAGAAGCGGCTTCACGTCGAGAAGGCCGCCCACCACGGCAACGGACTTGGGGATGCGCCCGCCGCGGTGGAGCGCGTCGAGGTTGTCCACCATGAAGATGGTGTGGGCGTGGAAGCGCGCCTCCTCGGCCCAGGCGACCAGCTCCTCCGCGGTAAGACCCTCGTCGCGCTTCTCGATGGCGGCGTGGATGAGGAGGTTCTGGGTGGTGGAGCCGATGAGGCAGTCAACCACGTAGATGGGCGTGGGAAGCGTGCCGCCGTGCTTCTCGCGCACGCGGTCGAGCGCCGTGACGGCGCCGTTGTAGGCGCCGGAGATACCGCTTGAGAGGGCAAAGTGAACCGTGGGGACGCCGGAGGCGATGGCCTTCTCGAACGCCTCCTCGTAGACCATCTGGGAGGGCTGAGAGGTCATGGGGCAGGCGCCGTTCTCGATGGCGGAGTAGAACTCATGGGCCGAGCGGGACTGGAAGAGGTCGTCGACGCCAGAGAGGCCGCCATCAGGCTTGCTCGCCTCGGTGTAGGTGAACGAGAGGCACGTGATTCCCGCCTGCTCGACCTCCTCGGGAGAAAAGTCGCAGCACGAGTCCGTCATGATGTTGCACTTGGTCGCCATGTGGTCTCCTCGGTCGCCCTTGTTGTCCGGGTAGTATTGTAAGCGTACCCGCGTGTGGGGACGTTCGCACGGGCAACAACCACGAGAAATGGAGAGCTTGCGGTCGTGCGGGCGTGACGGAAGACAGGCACTCGAGGGAGACGCGATGTTCGTGAGAAGGAACAAGGACCAGGGCGAGAGCAGCGCGACTGGCAGCGGCGCGTCGGCTGGCAGCGGCGCGTCGGCTGGCAGCGGCGCGTCGGCCGGCGAGGGCATGCGCCGCATCCACGTGCGGTTCGTGGGGCAGGTGCAGGGCGTGGGCTTCAGGTGGACCAGCCAGCGCGTGGCCTTTGACCTCGGCCTTACTGGATGGGTGAAAAACGAGCCCGACGGCTCCGTGAGCATGGAGCTCCAAGGGCCAGACGAGGCCGTCTCCACGTTCTTCACGCGCCTGCTCGAGAGCTACCGGCGCTTCCCCATCAGCTACACCATCGACTCCAAAGAGGACATCCCTCCCGTGCCAGACGAGGCCGAGTTCTCCGTGCACTTCTAGGTGGACGCATGGCAGCGCTTGAGACAACGTTCTTCTCGCTTGACGCCATTGCCGCATCGGGGCAGGTGTTTACGTGGCGGCGCGACGCGGACGGATGGCTTGTGGCAAGCGGTCGTCGGCGTTGCCTGCTCTCGCAGGAGGGCGACGCTGAGAAGGGCATCGTTCGTGTGCGGCGCGCCGACGGTACCGAGGTGGAAGGAGACGAGCTTGCCTATTGGCGTCACTACCTAGCCCTGGACGTTGACTACGAGCAAATTCTGGACGAGCTTGCCATGCCGGCCGAGATCATGGAGGTGGGCGCCGGGATTAGGGTGCTTACGCAGGACTGGTGGGACACAGCGGTGAGCTTTGTGGTGTCGCAGAACTCCAACATCGTGCGCATCCAACGGACGATGGACGCGCTGCTCGACGCCGGTGGTGGGTGCGTGCCCGGACCGCGCGAGCTGGACGCGCTTCTCGCCGACGACGCCTTTGCGACCGGCCTCAGGCTTGGGTACCGGCGGCCTTACCTGGAGGCCCTGGCGAGGCGAGCGCAGGGTTGGCACCCCGAGCGGCTTGACCGCCGGGACGTCTCGCTTGATGAGTCGATGGCGGAGCTCGAGGAGAGCCCCGGCATTGGTCCCAAGGTTGCGAGCTGCATCTGCCTCTTTGGGCTGGAGTACCTCGAGGCGGTGCCGCGCGACACCTGGATCAAGCGGGCGGAGCGCGAGCACAACGTGGTGTGGGACTCCCGGTGGGGCGGAATACAGCAGCAGTTTGTCTTCGCGTGGATGCGCGAGAAGGGACGCGGAAAATGAAGGTCGTCAACATCCTTGAGATTGCCGATGTGAACGAGGCCCTGCTCAACGCTGGGGTTCCGGCACGCGTTCGCCTGCGCGACGCATGTGGCGGGCAGTCGCTATGGATCGAGGTAAGCCGCGAGGCCGTTGCCGAGAAGGACGACGCCGCCGTGCTTGCGGCAGCGCGCGAGGTCGTGAGCTCGTACTTTGCCGGGCGCGCGAAGCCCGTGGCGTTCGACGAGGACGGGAAGTCGTTCCGTCTGGCGTAGGGCGTGCGGCGCGGGACCAGGGGCGCGGCGGAGTCGCTGTCGACGGCGGAGACGGCGGAGACGGCGGAGACGGCGCCGGGGCGGCGCCACAGTGGCGTTTCCTTCGCGCCGCCGGGGCCTCTTCCTTCTCGTAAGAGGCCCCTCTCCCCCGCCGACGCCCGTCTCTTCTCGGAGAATATCGCTTTTTCTTAAGTGAGAAGGACGTTTGCCCAGTTGGGATGCGGCCGTTTTCAGAAATGGCGATTTTCTCGAAAGACATCTCTGCAGCGCGTGACAACCGCGACATTCGGTAGGCCCTGGCCGATCCGGACGATGATTTTCTCGACATTGCAAAGATTGTCGTTGACCTTTTCGCGCGGTTTGGTATAGTAAACGAGCTTGCAAGAGCAAGCCTTTGGCTGGGTAGCTCAGTTGGTAGAGCAGGGGACTGAAAATCCCCGTGTCAGGGGTTCGACTCCCTTCCCCGCCACCAGTAAACACGCAGGTCAGAGCACTAGTTGCTCTGACCTGTTTTGCTATGTGCGCGATGGTGCAACCTTAGATTGCAAAAGCCCTGTTGGCTGGGTCGCTCATGGCCACGCGACCGCACGCAAGCGAACCCAAGGCCCGGCTGGGCCACAATGTGGTGCGCAAGTGGGGCACGGATGCCAGCCCGCGCCCCCAAGGGCTACGGCTCCCTTAGATGCTTTGGTTTGTACCGGCTTGCATCTTTGGGGGCTTTTTTCGTGCGCGTTCCTCGTAGCCGGGTGCTACGATGTGAGACAGGCGGACGGATTGCCCCGTCCCCGAACCCCTGGTCATTCGTGACTGGGAATTCTTCTAAGCCCCTGCGCTACCTGCGCGGGGGCTTCGTCTTTCTCTCGGGTGCATGCCGCTCCAGCCGCGTCCGTGCTCTCGCCTCGCATGGTGAAGAGCGTCTTCAGCTCGCGCGTAGTCCAGGGCCTGCGCTCGTTTGGATAGGCCATCTGAGCTGCGGAGGGACCAAGCGTGGCCCCGTGGTTCTGGCTTCCCATGCCGTGCCTTCCCCATGAAAAAGCGCCCGGGCCGGAGCAACGACCCAAGCGCTAGGCGATGCCGGATGGGACGGCCAGCAACCACAAGTGCCACCCCGTCCGGCGTGTCGCGCATATTCTGGTGCCTACCCCGGGGGTGAGGGCCGCAATTCTCGCCGTTTGCGTGCCGGCCAAGAGCCGGCCGCCTTCCCTACTCCGCCAGCTTTGCCACGATGGCAGCTGCCAGGGCATCGATCTGCTCGAGCGCTCCCTCGTCCACTGTGGAGGTCACGTGCACCTCGGGGGCAAGCACCTCCATGCCCTTCATGCGCTGGATGGCGTCGAGCATGAGCGAGCCCGCCTGCGGCGCCCACGAGCCGTTGTAGATAACGCCGACGGTGCGGTTCTTCATCGCGTGGGCGTTGAGGTCCTCGAGAAGCTCGCGCATGCCGTCGAAGATGCCCATGTTGTACGTGGCAGAGGCAAAGACCAGCACCGGCGAGCGGAATGCCTGCGAGACCATCTCGGAGACCGGGGTCTTGGAGACGTCGTAGACGCGCACGTTATGCACGCCCGACTCGGCGAGCTTGGCCGAGAGGATGTCGGCCGCGTTGGCAGTGCCGCCGTAGACGGAGCCGTAGAAGATGGCAACGGACTTGTCCTCGGGCTCGTAGGCAGCCCACTTCTGGTAGCGGGAGAGAATCTGGTCGAAGTCTCGGCGCCAGATGTGCGCATGCAGCGGCGCTATCTCCTTGATGTCGAGCTTGGAGGCCTTCTTGAGCAACGACGTCACCTGCAGGCCGTACTTGCCCACGATGTTGGTGTAGTAGCGGCGTGCCTCGTCCGCCCAGTCACGCTCCCAGTCGACCTCGTCAGCAAAAATGGCGCCGCCCATGGCGCCAAACGCTCCAAAGGCGTCTGCCGAGAAGAGCGTACCCGTGAGCTGGTCGTAGCTCACCATGACCTCTGGCCAGTGCACCATGGGCGCAAGGGCAAACTGCAGCGTGTGGCGTCCAAGGGAGAGGGTGTCGCCCTCCTTGACCTTGATGGCATGGGGCTCGGGATCGAAGCCGTGGAACTGGCGGACAAGGTCGAAGGCCTTGGGGGTGCCAACGAGCTTGAGGTTGGGCCACCTGCGGACCAGGTCGGGGATAACGGCGCAGTGGTCGGGCTCCATGTGGTCGATCACCAGGTAGTCAAGGGAGCGCCCGTCGAGAACATGGGCAAGGTTCTCCTCGAACTGCCGCGAGACCGCCTCATCCACACCGTCGAGCAGGCAGGTCTTCTCGTCGAGGATGAGGTAGTTGTTGTAGGACATGCCATTGGGCACGGGATAGGTGTTCTCGAACAGCTGAATCCTACGGTCAGACGCACCTAGCCACCAGGTGTCCTCGCAAATCATGCGCACGTTGTACATTGTTCTCCCTTCGCCCGCCTCCGGGCTATGCGGGCAGCGGAGGCCCGCAAATCGGCCATGTCCACGTCGAACGCCCCGCACGCACATCGGGGCGCTCGGCCAGAGCTTGCATAGTCCGCTCTGATGATATTCGATTCCGTGGGGCTTCGCGCCCAGGGAGCTGAGAGAACCGCAAAGTCGTACGGGAGAAGCACCGTTCATCTAGGGAGGGAGAGGCCCCTCCCGGACGGTCAGCGGCGCTAGAACGCGCCGCCCCCGCCTCCGCCGCCAAAGCCTCCGCCACCACCGGACGAGAAGCCGCCACCCCCACCGCCGCCGCTGGCGTCAATGGAGTTGGCGATGGCCGCCACTGAGGCATCGTGTATGGCGCCGCCAAAGACGTCCGCAGGGGAGCCCATGCCGGAGTGGCCAATGTAGTACCAGGAGTACACCGGCATGAAATCCGGGTCGTCGATGAGCTCCGGCATCGCTACCTTGAGCTGCTCGATGACCTTGTCCGCAACGCCCAGCGCCACCGCCATCACCAGCAGGCGGTTCCAGAGGATAACGTCACTTGGCACTGCCTCATCGAGACGGGTGAACTCCTGGAGCCAGCGCTTGAGGGCAAGGACCTTGGCCTTGGTCTCGATGGCCTCCGCACTGATGTCCTTGAAGAACTTGCTGCTGAGCAGATACAGAGAAATACCGCCGCATACGCCACAGATGGCTGCGACGCCCAGCGCGAGAAGGACGTCGCCTTCGAACATGATGCCGACGATGAACGCCTCCAGTATTGCAGCGAGGATGGAGAGCGCGCCAAACAGCATGGCGATACCGTGCCCAGTGCCCTTGAGGGAACCGTTCCCGGAGAAACGCCGCAGGTATTCCGCATTGATTGACGACTGCCAGGACTCGTAGGCATCGGAGTATGCCTCGGGTGAGGACTTTGCGTACTTCTTGATGGCAGTGAAGTAGAGCGCGGGCTCATCGCCGGTGTACGAGGGATCGTTGGGTTTCGAGATCTTGCGGGCCAGATGCCGGAAGAGGAAGTTGACTGCCGCAACATCCGCGCGTCGGGCAGACTCGCGCTCCGCGGGGGTGCCAAGCGTACCCAGAGGAATGGGGCCCACGACAGAGGCGCGGTAGTCTTCAAACTCCTTCGACCCGAGCATCTTCTTCTTGCTCAGCTTGACCTTGTCGAGCTGCACGACATGCTCGTCGGTAAGGCGCATGAGCGAGGCCGTGAGGCCATCCGGCCCGGCATCCTCCCCCGTGGCGAGCATGGCGAGAACCACCGGGTGGTCGCCCGTGGGCACGTCACGGAAGTACTTGTCGTCAAACTGGGCCGTGTGCGTGGCCTTGTAGCGGCGCTTTGCGACCACAGTTGCGACGATGGCTGCTACGGCAACGGCAAGGCAGAGTCCCGTGACACCGTACATGGCAAAGCGGGCGGAGGCTCGACGCGCGTTTGCATCGTCGGCGTTCTTCTGCTCCTCGGCGAGGATGGTGCTCAGCATGGTACCCGAGGTCTCCGGGCATGCGGAAATCCAGCTTGCCGGGAAGGTGATGCGCGCCTCGGCGAACTCGCTCGTGCCAACGCCCGGAACGGTGTAGACGACGTCGTTCCTGTCGAACGCGAGACTTGCGTCCAGGGGACCGTGACCCCAGGCGCGGACGTTGTCTCCACCCACCACGGACTCGCCGCTCGGCACCGGAAGATGGATGGTGCAGGTGACGTTTTGCGACTCGACGTCCCAGCCGTCAGAGACGAACTTCCAGTACAGCTCTCCCGTGTCCGACCAGCGCGTGGCTATGCCGTCGGCGTAGTACGAGACGTAGAAGTGCGCCGTTGTGTCACTTTGGGCAGAGTAAAGTTTGATCTGCAGGTAGGAGCCATAATCTGTAACGGAGTAGGTCTCGTTTGCACCCGCCGAGGACTCCGCGAAGGACCTGGCCTGTCCGCCCTCCACGATGCCGGCATCGAGCACCTGAATGTTCACCGTGCGGCCGTTGGAGCTGTTCTCCCCCTTGGGTATCTTCCAGTAGACGCCATGGAAGTCTCCGTCGAAGTCGAAGGTGCGCACCTCGGTCACCGTGAGCCCGCCAGACGAGTCCAGCGTAGCGTCGATGTTTGTCTGGTCCATGCTGTAGTCATCAGCTCGTGCCGGCGTGACGCCGAGAACCAGGACGAAGAGCACGGCAAAGAGCGGCAGCGCGAGGAACGCAGACTGACAGCGCCGAAGAACGCAAGCAGGGTGCCAGGCTCTCATAGAATCCCCCAATGGACGGTTGTAGAAGACCTTGTGGCATCGCGACTCCAGAATACCAGAGCATGTCTTACGCCTCTGACCGCACGGGTGTAACGAAGGCGCCGCAGATGGAGACCGTCCAACCAAGCGGAACAAGAACCTCTCCCCTCACCTCCCTTCCCGTGAACACCGCGGGATTGGTTGCCCCAAGGTCAACAACGCGCATGCCCTCCTCGCCTTCCCCTGGAGGAAGTATCCGCACGTGCGCACGGGACACCGCCCGCGAGTGAAGAACGATGTCGCTTGCTTGGTCGCGACCGACGACCAGTCCCTCCTTGGGTATGGGAATCCTCACGTCCACTGAGGACGTGCGTACCCAGCAGAGCACCTTGCAGCCAGATGCCTGGCCGGCCGCGTTAGGAGCAGGCGTGGCTCTGGGTGCCTCACCAACGTCCGAAAGGTCGAGCGTATCGTCCTCCCACCCAGCCTCGGCAGGAGGCAGCCCCGCATCCCACAGGAACGGCTCGTCCTCCGCAAGCGTTGGCAAGGCTGGCTCCTCGGGATCCACATTTGCCCGTCTCGTTGTAGCAGCATCCGGACCAGACAATCCCGCGTCGCCCTTTGCAGCGGGAAACTCGTAGAGGCACCCGTAGCAGACGCGCATGTCCGCAAAGAGCTCTTCCCCACAGCGGGGACAAACCTTGGTCGCGTACTCGCTCATGACCCGGCCACCTCCCAGACGGGCTCCGGGAGCTCGGGGCATGGCCGAGCGGCACACTCTGGCTCAAATGAGAGCGAGGTCACACGCAGCGTCTCCCCCACCAGAGGCCATGGACAAGGGCTTGCCGGGCGCTCGAAGGCGCAGAATGCTGCGGGATGAGAGAGAATGCGTCCCGGCAGGAGCGCCCGCTCGGAAGCAAGCACCTCTCCACGGCATCCTACGAGGGCAACGTCGATGGGATATGCCATCCCATACGTGTGGATTGAACCGCATCTCATGAGAACCACGGGCCGGGCGGAAGGACCGGTGCCGAGAAGCCCCACGAGTCGTTCAAACCACGACGAGAGGACCCTGAACCCCAAGGTAGGCGAGCTCTGCTCAACTGTCGGGCTCTCTATTTCGACGCACATCCACCTCATCAGACCACCACCCCCGGACGATACCTGTCAATGACGAGCGTCCGCTCGTGCCTCAGCTTGAGCGGCGCCGAATACGAGATGCCAGGAAGCCGCAGCTCCCTGGGCCATGGCCTAAACACGAGCGTGCAGGTGTAGCGCGTGAGCAGGGGTGCGACCGAGAGCAGGCTCTCTCCCTCCCCCTCCGAGACGCGCTCCGCCCTCACCTCCACGTCGCAGTGCGTCTCCCGGCCAAGCGCGGCACGGAGGGCATCCTCGACAGCGGCGACGGACGCCGGCATGCTCTGCTCTCCTGCGGGAGAGACGCCCTCGGCGATGACCTCGTCGAGGCTCAGGCGGTCAAACGCCGCACAGGCGTCGACAAACTCCATGAGGTTCACCACGACCAGGGCAACCACGATGACCACGGGCACGAGGACAGCAAGCTCCACGGTCATTTGCCCGGATCGACCCCTCAGGCGTCGAGTAAAGCGCTGGCGAACCGATGTCGCCACAGGCCCGCTCATGATGGCTCCAAGAGGTCGTCGAGCCTAATGGTGAGGGGGATGGAGATGTCAGTCCCCGGAATGGAGAGCTCCGCCACGGTGATCTCTCCGTAGCCAAGGGAATCCGCCGCCCAGACGCCCAACGTCTTTGCCAGGTCGAACGAGCTTGCTCCCGCGGGCAGTGCCTCGATCATCTGCCGCGCCTTGCCTGCCGCGTCGTAGCCAGACTGGTCGAGAACGCGGGTCCACCCCACAAGCGCTGGCTTCATGAGCCTCATGTCCACGGGTTCGAACCCGCAGGCGGCAACCGTTTCCTTGATCTTGCCACGCAGCCACGATCCCACCGTCCCGCCAAACACGTTGTCGAGCCTGTCGAGAAAGTCCGCCACTGTCGCGGACGTCGAATCATATCTCGAGCCGTATCCCACGAGCAGACGTCCCCAGAGCTCACAGACCCCGTCGAAGGCACCCCCCAGCACAGACCCCGCTCCCTGAGAGGTGACCCCATCGAAGAAGCTGGCCAGCACGTTGTTCTCGGCAGTCGACTCGTCCGGCGCAAGCGCCGCCGCCGAGACCGCAGACCCCGCGGGAAGCTCCCCCGATGAGAGGAACGAGGCGGTGAGCTCAGTCGGAACGGTTGTTGCCCTTGTTCTCGAGACAACGGCAACGCAGCCCCAGGCCCCAGGAGGGCAGATGCGCGGCCGCACGACCGAGAGCTGGTCTACAGCACGTTCGAATGAGCTGCGCGCCTCCTCCGCCTTGTCGCGCAGGCTCTTCTCGGCATCCGCCTGCTTGTTGCGCGCAGCCTCGTACTCCCTCGACGCGGCTACGACTTCACGCCAGTAGTGCTCAAAGCCGTTGTCCGTAGAGGTCGATGCCGCAGCAACCGCGCCCATGGCCGCAAGGTCCATGCCACATGTCTCGCACCTAGTAACCTCACCCGCGTCGAGGTCTTGGAGAGAGGCGTACCCTGCCGGGGAGCCCGTTGCAGCCGGGCACCGATTGGACGCGTGGAGCGCCTTTCCCGCATTCTCGCTGGTACAGGGCCAGATGTCATCGGTGTAGAGACTCGAAGCCTTGGTCTCTTCAGCGTTGTGCGGAAGATCGGGAAGTTCGATCTGGACCGTGCCGTCCTCGTGCTCCACGTAGGTCCCGCCTCGCACCTGCCGGAGAGCGTAGTCGTAGAAGGCGGAACGCGCCGCGGAGTTTGTGAGCTCGTTCACCGTTGAGTTGAGCGGCACCTCCTGGGCTGCGCGAGCCTCGTAATAGGCGCGCGCCCGCAGGAGGGGAACGCCGAACCCCCATCCCTCCGCGCTTGGGTAGTGCGGGTTGCTGCCGCCCGAAAGACCGGCAAGCGTGGCGGCACGCTCCTCCAAGCAGTAGGGAACACCCCCGCAGTCCGCCATCCACCCACGCTGACGGGCCGCATCTGCAAGCGACTTCGCGTCATCAGCCTGCTGGGACAGCTCTCGCAGCTCTTCAGCATCCTTGTCCATCTCGTCCGACGAGAGCTCTAGGGCAAGCGAAGAGAAATCCGACTGCGACTCCACGGGAAACGGGATGGCGCAGCCAACATATGGCAGGCCCTGCGCTCGCGCATTCTCCGCCACACAGGCGGCGGAGTTGGCAACCACAACCGCAGGCAAGGTCTTCTCCAGGCGCTCGAGGCCCTCAGATGCACTCCTCGCAAAGTCCTGTCTGGCATCGAGGACCTTTTTCCCCGCATCGCAGACACTTCCCCCAAAGGTCGCGACACCAGGAATGCACGAGAGCACAAGGCCGGCTCCGAAGACCGTCACACCGAGAAGTCCAAGGCTCAGCACACAGGCGTCGAGAACACGAGCAATCGTGACATAGGCGGCGACAGAATTTGAACCTGCCATGGCTGCGGCATCTGCTACGGGCTGGACCTCGTACGAGCGCGCCATCACCCACTCCGCAGAGGCAGCCGCAAAGACCAGCGATATGCTCACAAGCAGGGCAACCGCCACGGCAACCGTGGTGTATCCTCCCTCGTCATCCAGGAAGAGCGAGAGACCAAAGCGCAGGCCACCCCACCCCGAAGCCCTCTTGACCAGGGACACATCAGCCCCATGCTGCGATCCAATCACCGTAGTCACCCCCAACCCACTCGGCACGGATGCTGCGCTCGACCTCTGCAGAGAGGAGCACGCTCCCGCCGTCCATCCGTCCTACCAGCCCCGCCGTCACGCCCATCAGCGGCAACGGTTGGGCATATCCCACGACGCAGACGCGCACGCGATTTCCGTCCTGCTCGATGGAAACGTCCCAGGCACCGACGCCGCCCTCGTGGAAGCAGGCAACGTCTGGCACGGCCCTGAGCCTTCTCCTCACGTAAGAATCGACGAGAGACGCCACCTCGTCATACGTTGCGGTCGTGGCAAGCCGAGCCCCCTCGGCTGCCGCACCGCTCATGACCGCGCGCGTATAGAGGAGCATCGCCGGCTGGAGGAGAAGCGCCAGGACAACCATCACTGTGGGAATGAGAACGGCCGCCTCAACCGTCGCCTGTCCCTCCTCGCTCGCACGCGCTGCTCGCCATCCCCTGCGTCCCATCTCAGAACCCCAGGAGGTCCTGCAGCCAGGCGAGCGTCCCACCCGAGACCTGATGCGTTGCCGCATCCGCTGCCATGCGCACGAGAGTCCCGTCACGTGCTGCGTGCCACATCAGCCCCAACGCTACCACCATAGAGAGAAACGCCACCAGCACCAGCGCGTATTCAAGCGTGGACTGCCCTGACACATTGGCTATCCACCAAGGCCAAGCTCGTCTAGGGACGCCTCCCACTCCTCGACGTCCATGTGCATGACCTTGGTCTCGCTCACTCCACTGCCCGCGCTCTGCACTATGCACACGTCGACCCATCCCGATCCCTCCACAACCATGCTCCAAACCCTGCCTGAGAGGTCGAGGTACCCAGACCGCACGAGCACGCAATCGCCGCGCTGCTCATACTCGTACACAAGCTCGGTAGCCGCCTCGGGAACCGCGGCGGCGCTGCCTTCCAGGCCGGCGTCTGCCGCGTCTCCCACTGCTCCCCCTGGTAGGGAAACCCGTTGAGCCCCGCTTTCTCCACCGATGCCCGTAGGCCCGTTTGTCTCGCCAGCTTCCACCACACCCGCAGGAGGGGGTGAGCCGCTACCCCCACGACCAGACAGCACCGCCGCACACACCGCCAGTGCGCATGCCCCCGCTGCCACCGCGAGCGCCGCACGCCGTACTCTCACAGCGAGTTGATGCCGTTCGCTATGGCGGTCCACAGCTGCGAGACGCGTTCCCGGAATGCCAGGATTGCCACGATGGCTATCACCACCAGAACCCCAACGAGAATCGCGTACTCCGTGGTGCCCTGCCCGCGCTCGTCTTCGAGGGCGCCCGCGACCACCCTGCGAACCTCCCGATTGACGCTTCCCCATGTCATGTGACGCTCCTTTCCCTCATCGCCATCTACCTTCCAAACGAGGCCGCAGAGGCAAGCAACGGCCCCAAGATTGCGAGAAGCATTGCTGGCACCACCAGGACGCCCAACGGAATGAGCATCTTGACCGGCGCCTTCTCGATCTCCTCCTCCACCTGTGCTCGCTGCTCGTCTCGAATGGCCTTCGCTTGGACCTCAAGCGCGGACGCAAGCGGCGAGCCAAACTCGAGAGACTCCCCCACGACCGTGGCAAAGCGTGCAAGCGCATCCACCCCCAGCTCGCTTGCCATGGACTCGAGCGCCGCCTCCCTGCTCATGACCCCCATCCTCCAGCTGAGCATCGCCTCCGAGAACGCCTGCGAGAGCTCTGTCTGATAGCGGTCGCAGTAGAGCGCGAGCGAGGCATCAAACGAGAGACCCGCAGAGAGACCCAGCGTAAGGACGTCTATCAACGTGGGCATCTCACGCAGGCAGGAAGACCTCCTTCGCACAAGCTGGTCCCGCTCCCTCGCCTGACGCACGGCCGGGATGACACGAAGTCCTTCTCGCACACCCGCCGCCCATCGTTCGAGGCCGTCGCCCAGGGCCGTCCCGTGGTCAGGACCACCAGCCGCTCCTTGCACAACCGCGAGCCCCGCAACGGCCGCACATGACGCGCTTGCCGCCATGAAAGCGACGCCAGCCATCAGAGCACCGCCCTCATGAGCCGTCGGATGACAAGGACGGCGCAGGCGTCGAGCGCACCGGCAACGGCAACCGAGCCCAGCCCAACGGGAGAGAGAAGGCCGCGCTGGAAGTCGGGCGAGATGACCGCGAGCAGCGCCACCATGAGAAACGGCAGGCTGCACACAATGCGGGCAGAGAGGCGCACCTGAGCCGTCTTCACCTCGAGCTCTCGCTCGAACTCGCCCTGCCGCTCGACGAGCGCGGCCGAACGAGAGAGCAGATCGCGCAGGGGACTCCCCGTGCGATGAGAGATCACCAGCGCTGTAGTTAGAAGCCCCATCCCCGGCGCTTCGAGCTCCTGGGAGAGGGTCTCGAGCGCGGCCTCGGTCGAAACCCCGCAGCGAAGCCCCAAAGACGCGGAGGCAAAGCCCGCCGAGACCGGGCCACGACCATGCGACCCCACGTACTCGATGGCATGGGCAAGCGTCTGCCCGGCACCAAGCGCCACGGCGAGAGTCCTGAAAACGCCAGGCATCTCCTGCGATATCTCACGCGCACGGCGGCGATCGCGCGACGCACGCCATGCGGCAAGCGCCACCCTCTCCAGGCAGACAAGCGCGAGCGCCGAGACGAGCGAGAGGAACAGCAAGCCTCCCACGCAGGCGACCCCCACCCCCGCAACAAGAAGCGCTGCGCACGCCGACTCCCTCCTCAAGGCCGCCCTGCCCTCGTTTGGGAGCGCGACAAGGGCATCCGACGCCTGGCGCCAGTCCTCGCCCTCGAGAAGTGCGGCCACAACCCCGCTTCGTCCCAGGGACTCGAGACGCCTGGCAGCCCATCGCTCGCACGAGCGGAGCGCGCGTGACGCCAAGGTCTTCGCACCGCGCTCGCCACTCGCGATAAGCACCCGGACAGCTACAAACGCACAGGTGGCAGCTATCAGCGGAAGGAAGACCTCCATCGCTCCACCTCGCTCTCGTCGAGAATCCCGTCTCGTACCGCCTGTCCCACAAACGCTGGCTCGCGAACGAGCCTCCACGTCCTTTCCGCCACGTCGAACGACACGCACTCGGCAAGGTCCACCGCCTTTGTCCCACTCGACCACCCAACCTCGTGCGTCGAGGTGATGTAGCGCGCGCCATCCGGAGCACGCCGAGACATCACAATGAGGTCGAGCGCCGAGGCAATTTGCTCCTCGATGATGTCGGCGGGCAGGTCCATCCCAAAGCGCGCCATGAGCACCAGACGAAGCACGGCCTCCTCGGCGGTGCCTGCATGCAGCGTGGTCATGGAGCCGTCATGTCCTGTTGTCATTGCGGCCAGCATGTCAATGCACTCCTCGCCACGAACCTCGCCAACAACGATGCGGTCCGGTCGCATGCGCAGGGAGTTCTTCACCAGGTCGCGAATGGTTACCTCGCCAGAGCCCTCGATCGAGGCTCCCCTGGCCTCGAGGGTCACCACGTCCGGATGCGCGTCAAAGCGCAGCTCGGCGGAGTCCTCGATGGTCACGATCCTCTCCCCTGGGTCAATCTCACACGAGAGCGCGTTGAGGAGCGTGGTCTTTCCCGACCCCGTGCCGCCCGCCACGGCTATCCCCTTTCGCGTCCGAACTGCCCAACGCAGCAGCTGTGCGTACCACGCAGGCAGTGACCCCAGCTCGACGAGCGTTTCCAGCGACGTGATGCGATTGGAGAAGCGCCTGATGGTGACAACCGGTCCGCCTATGGCAATCGAATCTGCCACGGCATTCACACGGTCGCCGTTGGCAAGCCGCGCGTTCACGATGGGACAGCTCCTGTCGAGCCTCCTTCCCAGCGGAGCGAGGATGCGGTCTACCACGATCATGATCTGCTCCGGCGAGTCGAACACTGCCGGTGCCGAGAAGACCTCGCCCCCGCGCTCGTAGAAGAGCGCGTCACAGCCATTGATCATTATCTCGGAGACCCCCTCGTCCTCGAGGAGCGGCTGGATGGGGCCAAGCCCGCAGATTTCGTCTATCACCTGGCGAACAAGACGCGCGACGTCCTCGTGCGTAAGCCCCTCATATCCGCCAGTGTTGATAATCGCGTTGCAGGTCACGGCGAGCGCCGAGCGCGCCTGCGCGGCATCTCCCGCCGAGAGCATCGAGGCTATGGTCGCAAGCCCAAGCCGTTCGACCAGAGCTGCCTTGAGGCTCTGACGCTGGCGGCGCAGGTCACGCTTCTCTGGTTTGGCAACACCACCCCTTGCCTCCTCCTCACGAACCATCTCGAGCACAGACACCTAGACCGCCTCCCTCCTACGCCGGAAGAGACCCCTTCGCCGTGGGGCAAGCCCCTCGACGGCACGATGTGCCGCTTCGGCCGCCGGAAGTGCTCCAAGTTCCTGCAGGAGCTGAGCCAGGCATGCGGAAACCGATTCCGCAAACGGCGAGCCAACCTCCAGAAGACCCGCCGCATCCCCGCATCCCAGGTAGTCGGCGACCTCATCCCCACCGTCGAGCGCCGTAAACGCGCGGGCTGCCTCGAGCCCCACCTCCGCCCTGCCCAACGCCGGGTCCGTCCTGTCCCGCATGTCCACGCGATTCTCCAACCGGGCTATGCGCGTCCGTGCCACGCCCAGCCGCACGGCTAGGCCGCTCGTGCGCGCGAGCGCAGCCAGCGAGCCAGGCCTGCTGTCGTGGACGAGAACCACGCGGTCGCTCTGGCGCACCGCGAGCGCAACTGCCTCGGAGAACGTGGGGGAGGTATCGACAAGCACGAGGTCCGAGCTGCCGGCAAGGGCACCCAGCAGCCCCGGAACTATCTCCGAGACGAGCTCAGCGGTCTCGGGGCGAGCGCACGGCCCCCACACGCAAATCCGATCACCGCACGGCGCCCCAAGCCTCTCCAGCCGACTTCCATCCTCAACGTCCTCCATGGAGAGGCGCGAGAGGTCTGTCCCCCGCGCAAGGCCCAGTGTCGCAAAGAGGTTTCCGCAGGAGAGATCCAGGTCAACCGCTTCAACCCGCATGCCCCACGATGCGGCGGCTACCGCGGCACACGCCACGACCGACGTCTTGCCAACGCCCCCTCTCCCCGAGCAGAACGTGACGATTGGCGCACGCGCCCCCTCGGACGTCAGTGCCGGCTCCGGAGCAACCGAGATGCGACCCCCATCGCTTTTCGGCAGGGGCTCCGTCGCCGGCCTGGCGCTCATCTCCGCAGACGGCACGGGGGGCACGCCGTCCAGGTCGATGACAAGGTCAATGCCCGCACGCGCTGCGCGGGACCGCAGGGACCCAGAGGGAGATCTTGACGCGAGCACGACCTTCTCGGCATGTCCATCGGACACGATGGCAGCCGCAAGGTTCACGTCCGAAACGCCACACTTGGAAAAGCCGACAAGGACAGACCTCTCGCCACGGGCAGACTCCGCCAGGCGTCGCCGCAATTCGTCCGCGCTCTGTGAGAATTCGCACTCTGCCAGGGCATCTATCGTTCTTATCGCCTCGACCATGCCAGTCCGCTCCTCCTCGGGGCACAGGACGCTCCATGCGTGTCCCATCACTCGCCCACCTCCTGGTCAACCTTGGTTGGTGCGGCAGGCACGCCCGCGTCCACGCCCTGGACGTCGCTAGCGGGTAGCCCAAACCGAAGACTCCCCTCAGTCGACGCCGCGAGGACGCTCGACACGTCTTCCGGGGCAAGTGCGATGGTCATTGCCTGAGATCCAGAGGCGAGCGTCTTTGCCCCCTCGGGCAGCGAGAGGACCGTGGCCTCCCCTGCAAGCACCGTGGCAGTGCCATCGGCCACGCGGTAGGCGACAAGCCTGTCACCTGCAACAACGCCTTCGCCCACGCCAAGCTTGTCCGTCAGGGGAACAGAGACGGCAATCGTGCCCGAGGGCACCTCGACCGTTGCGCCCGTCTCCCTTAAGTTGAGCTGGGTAATCGGCGCCCCGGAGGCAACGGCGACCGTGACCTTCTTCCCCACAGCGTCATCCAGGTTCGTGATGGCGCCCTCTGGCACAAGGTCCGAGACCCAGTCGCGCTTGGCAACGTCACCCGCAGAGATTACCTGGCCCTCCTCGAGCTGGGACGTGGCGACCACCAGGCTCACCACCTCCCCGCCGTAGCGGGTGAGCGTCTCCTGGCGACGCGATTCCTCCTCCGCCCGCACGCTCTCGCCGTATGCCAGGCAGAGCACAATGGCAAGCAGCGCAAATGCACCAGACAGCACGATCTTGAAGCGGCGTGACATGGGCTCCTCCTTCCCAACCGTCGTTCTCGGGTGAGAAAATTCTCCCGTGGGAGAAGCCCTTGACCGCCGCCCTTCCAAGAAAGAGCTACCAGGTGCGGACACCTTTCTTGCAGGAAGCTGTCACATCTCGTTGTTATCGCCGCACTTTCACGATGCGAGAACGCGAGGACGCGGTATCTGCCGGATGCGCCAACAGCGCCCCAGCCATGGGTAACCAGCGACATCCGAGCAGCTCAGATGGCCCATATACCAATGTGGAGGAATTGTGTGCACACCACGATGTTGCCCGGATCAGAAATGCGCCGTTCTGGGCGTGCACGCGTTGTCACGCCGCGCTCGGCACGCACGCCCAGCTACAAAACGATGTCCGGATCGAGCGTCCGCGCGCTTTCGCGCATCTCGGAGGCCAACGCCACGTAGACGTCATAGCGACGCTGAGAAATGCGCCCCTCCGAGAGAAGCTTGCGCACCTGGCACCCAGGCTCATGCGTATGGGTGCAGTCACAGAATCGGCAGCCTCGAGCAGCATCCGCCACCTCGGGAAACACCGCCGCAAGCCCACGCTCGTGGCCCACGATGGGAAGGCTCCGCAGCCCCGGCTCGTCCACGATCACGCCGCCTCCCGGGACAGAGACCATGCGCCGCGCAACCGTCGTGTGCCGTCCCGCATCATCCGACCCGCGCACGGCACCGGTCTTAAGCACGTCATGACCCAACAGGGCGTTGAGCAGCGTTGACTTCCCCGCGCCAGACTCCCCCAGCACGATGGCAACGGTCCCCGCAGGCACAAGTGAGCGAACTGCGGCCGGCCCCCAGGAAACCCCCAGCGCATCGGCGTCCTTCTCGGCACGCTCTGCCCCCACGTCGTCCGCCGATGAGGTCATGACCAACCCGCAGGCCTCGCCCAGGACGTCTCGCACGGCGTCAACGTCCTCCGCAAGCACGGTGCTGGGCGCACGGTCAGCCTTGGTGAGGACCACGGCGACCCCCGCGCCACAGTCGCGCGCAATAACGGCAGAGCGCGCGATTCTCTCGCACGAGATAGGCGTCGTCCCCAGCTGCTGCACGACGAGCACCACGCCCACGTTTGCGGCAAGCGTCTGCCGCTCTCCGCGCGAACCGCCCTTCCAGCGGGCAATGTCGCTCTCGCGCGGGAGAATCTGCAGGATAAGGCCCATGTCGTGGCCGGCAGGCACGCGCGCGAGAACCCAGTCGCCCACGGCCACACGCGAGTCTCCACCCTTGGTGAGGTGCGCCGAGAACTCCGCGCGGAAGAGCGCATCCTCGGTCACCACGGCCGGAAATCCGCGATCGAGCCGTACCACGCACCCAAGCGCCATCTCGTCCACGCCGCAGCCCAGCGAGCGCGCCGCCTGCGTGGCTGCCTCGCCAAAGGCACTCCGCTGGCGCTCGGACGGCGTGAGCTCGGAGAAGGCGGGCAGGTCAGCGAGAGAAGAAAGGGCCGGCAGGCCCTGCTGGGACCTGCCGGCACTCTGAGCGCCACGCTTGCGCGAGCTCTTCTGGGAACCCTTCTTTGGCGCGCGCTTGCCCATGGACGACTAGTTCCTGCCCTTCTCGACCGCACGCATGATGGCCTTGTAGATCTCAACCAGCGGAATGATGGCCACCGCGAGCAGCATGGCAATGCCGTACTCGAAGGCGCTGATCTCGGCAAAGTCGAAGGCCTGGGCCAGCGGGGTCTCGATGACCACGAAGGTGAGGACGAGCGAACCCGCAAAGGCAAACCACAGCCACTTGTTCTGGGTGGGCAGCTTGAAGATGGACTGGCGACGGCTGCGCATGTTGAACGAGTGGAACATCTCGACCATGGAGAGCGTGAGGAAGGCCATGGTCATGCCGTCGAGGCCCTTGTCGGCACCAGACAGTACCGACGCCAGGGGCACGCCCTCGATGTTAAGGCCGATAAAGTACGAGATGAGCGTCAGCGTGCCGATGAAGGCGCCCTGGATGAGGCAGTCAAGGCCCATGCCGTTGGCAAAGATGCCGTCGTCGGCGCTACGCGGGTCGCGCTTCATGATGCCCGGCTCGGCCTCCTCCATGGCCATGGCAAGCGCGGGGAAGCAGTCCGTGATGAGGTTGAGCCACAGCAGGTGCGTGGGCTCGAGGATGGTGAAACCGACAAGCGACGCCACAAAGACGGCGATGACCTCTGCGAGGTTGGAGGAAAGCAGGAAGGCGATCGACTTCCTGATGTTGTCGTAGATGCGGCGACCCTCTTCGCAGGCGTTGATGATGGTCGCGAAGTTGTCGTCGGCAAGGACCATGTCGGCGACGTTCTTGGTGACGTCGGTGCCAGTGATGCCCATGCCCACGCCAATATCGGCGCGCTTGATGGACGGGGCGTCGTTCACGCCGTCTCCAGTCATGGCAACGACCTTGCCGAGCTTCTTCCAGGTGTCCACGATGCGGGTCTTGTGCTCGGGCTGGACGCGGGCGTACACGCCGTACTTGGAGATGTTCTTCGCGAACTCCTCGTCAGACATGCGGTCGAGCTCCGCGCCGGTGATGGCCTGCGAGCGGTCGACGATGATGCCGAGCTCCTTGGCGATGGCAACGGCAGTATCGATGTGGTCACCGGTGATCATGACAACGCGCATGCCGGCGGAGTGAGCCTCGGCCACGGCCTGCTTGACCTCGGGACGGACCGGGTCGATCATGCCGCAGAGGCCCAGGAAGGTCATGTCGTGCTCAAGCGCCTCGGGCGAGAAGTCCGCAGGCGCCGTCTTGCCGTAGTTCACGCGGGCAGCAGCCATCACGCGCAGCGCGTCGTCGGCCATGGCCTTGTTGGCCTCCATGATGCGCTGGCGCCACTCGTCCGTGAGGGGCACGTCGCCGTCGGCGGTGTGGACCTTGGTGCAGCGGGCGAGAATGACGTCAGGGCCGCCCTTGGTGTGCTGGATGTAGTTGCCATCGGGTGCCTTGTTGACCACCGACATCATCTTGCGGCCGGAGTCGAAGGGAGCCTCACCAACGCGGGGATTGGCGGCGTCGAGGTCACCGGAGGTGAAGCCCAGCTTGGCGGCATCGGCCACGAGCGCGGCCTCGGTGGGCTCGCCCACGGCGTCGTTCTTTGCCGGATCCCACTTGGCATCAGAGCAGAGCGCCATGCAGCGCACGAGGCGATCCTGGTCCTCGGTGAAGTGGCGCACGACGGTCATCTTGTTCTGGGTGAGGGTGCCCGTCTTGTCCGAGCAGATGACCTGCGTGCAGCCCAGGGTCTCGACGGCGGAGAGCTTGCGGATGATGGCGTTGTGCTCGCTCATCTTGGTGACGCCAATGGAGAGCACGATGGTCACAACGGCAGCCAGGCCCTCGGGGATGGCAGCGACGGCAAGCGACACGGCAACCATGAACGTGTTGAGCACGAGCGTCATGTTGTCGAAGAAGCCCATGCCGTGCTTGAGCCAGGTGACCACAAAGACCAGGGCGCAGATCACGATGCAGATGATGGAGAGAATCTTGGAGAGCTCGTCGAGCTTCTTCTGGAGCGGCGTCTCCTCGTCCTCGGCACGCGTGAGGGCGTCGGCAATCTTGCCCATCTCGGTGTCCATGCCCGTGGCAACAACCACGGCGCGGCCACGGCCGTATACCACGGTGGAGCCCATGTAGCACATGTTCTTACGGTCGCCGAGAGGGACATCCTTGCCCTCCTCGAGCACGTCGAGGACCGTGGCGATCTTGTTGACCGGCACGGACTCGCCCGTGAGAGCGGCCTCCTCGATCTTCATGGACGCGCTCTCGATGATGCGGCAGTCGGCGGGGACGGAGTCGCCGGCCTCGAGGATCACCAGGTCGCCAACGACGAGCTCGGAGGACGGCACGGTAACGACCTTGCCGTCACGCACGACCTTGCTTTGCGCGGCGGACATCTCCTGGAGCGCAGCCAGGGCCTCCTCGGCCTTGGACTCCTGCACCACGCCGAGAACCGCGTTGACCACGACCACGAAGCAGATGATGATCACGTCGGCGAAGTCCGCCTCGCCCTGGGCCATGCTCGTGAGGGCGGAGATGACCGCAGCGACGATGAGCATGATGATCATCGGGTCTGCCATCTGGGCAAAGAAGCGCTTCCAGAGAGGGTCCTTCTTGGCTTCCTTGAGCTTGTTGAGACCGTTCTTCTCGAGACGCGCTGCCGCCTCGTCTGCAGCAAGGCCATAGGTATCGTCAGACGCAACATCCTTGATGACTTGCGCAGAATCCTGTAGGTACTCCTTCAATGCTTCCTCCTGGGGTCATGGGCGCCCAGCAGATTGATGCCCGATAATAATTCCCCAGGAGGGGCAAGGGCTCACCAAGGCTGCCATGCCGGGCGCATGGTTAGTACCGGTTCATTCTACCCGATGAGGCAGACGCCAATCTTTTTTTGACGCGGGGATTTCGCAACGGTGCCCCTCTCGTATCTCATTCGTAAGGACTTGGCCCCGCCTGCCACACAGCGTCTTTCCCATGCGGTAAACTCTCGCTAAGACAGCACGTAACCGCGTGCGAGATTGATTCCACAGGGTCTCGAGGAAAGGGCAACGATGAAGATTCTGTTCTACGGAACCGCCAGCTACGACAGGGATTCTTTCACCAAAGAGCTCAAGGACTACCCGGACGTCAAGATCGACTTCACCGAGACCAATCTCACCCCCATGACCGCCCCGCTCGCCCGCGGGTATGACGCAGTCTGCGCCTTCGTGAACGCCGACTGCGGCGCCATGACCCTCGAGATTCTCTCCGGCTTTGGCGTCAAGCTCGTCCTCATGCGCTGCGCCGGCTTCGACGCCGTGAACGTCGAGGTCGCCAAGGACCTCGGCATGAAGGTCACCCGCGTCCCCGCATACTCGCCGGAGGCCATCGCCGAGCACGCCATGGGCCTCGCCCTCTGCGCCAACCGTCGCATCCACAAGGGCTACATCCGCGTCCGCGAGAACAACTTCGACCTCACCGGTCTCGTTGGCGTGACGCTGCACGGCAAGACCGCCGGCATCATTGGTACCGGCCGCATTGGTGCCGCCCTCTGCCGCATCTGCAAGGGCTTTGGCATGTACGTCATTGGTGCCGACCTCTACCCCAACCAGAAGCTCATCGACGAGGAGCACGTTGTTGACGAGTACGTCGACATCAAGGATGGCAAGGTCGACTACGACTCGCTCTACGCCCGCGCCGACCTCATCTCGCTGCACGCCTTCCTCAACGAGGAGAGCTACCACATGATCAACGACGATTCCATCTCCAAGATGAAGGATGGCGTCATCTTTGTGAACACCGCCCGTGGCGCCCTGGTCGACTCCAACGCGCTTATCCGCGGCATCCGCGCCGGCAAGATCGGCGCCGCAGGCCTCGACGTTTACGAGGAGGAGAACGCTAACGTCTACCAGGACCGCGAGGACGAGATTCTCGGCAGCTCCATCACCGCGCGCTTCTGCTCCTTCCCCAACGTGGTCATGACTTCTCACCAGGCTTTCTTCACCAAGGAGGCCCTTGGCGAGATTGCTCGCGTGACGCTCGACAACGCGCAGGCATTCGCTCACGGCACGGACTTCGTGCCCAGGAGCGTCGTCTGCTAGCCATAGAGACATCGCACCAAAGAGGACAGTAGGCAAAGGAGAAAAATGGCATTTAGCAAGAAGACCAAGATCGTGTGCACCATGGGCCCCGCAACCGAGAGCGATGACGTCCTTCGCTCCCTCATCGAGAGCGGCATGAACGTTGCCCGCTTCAACTTCTCCCACGGTAGCCACGACTATCACCGTCAGATGATCGAGCGCGTCCGTCGCATTTCCGCCGAGCTCAACATCCCCGTCGCCATCATGCTCGACACCAAGGGCCCCGAGGTTCGCACCGGGCTTCTCGAGGACGGCAAGAAGGTCACCGTCAACACCGGTGACACCATCGTGGTGACCGCCCAGCCCACCACCGAGGACTTCCACGGCAACGCAGGTCACATCTCGCTCGACTACCTCAACCTCCCCAACGAGGTCGAGAAGGGCTCCATCATCCTCATCGATGACGGCCTTGTGGGCCTTGAGGTCGACCACGTGGACGGCGCCGACATCCACTGCGTGGTCACCAACGGCGGCGAGATCGGCGAGAAGAAGGGCGTCAACGTTCCCAACGTGAACATTGGCCTGCCCTCTGTCACCGACCAGGATCGCGCGGACATCATGTTTGGCTGCGAGCTGGGCATCGACGCCATCGCCGCGTCGTTCATCCGCGACGGCGCCGCCGTCAAGCAGATTCGTGACATCTGCGTCGAGATGGGCGCACCGCACGTCCAGGTCTTCCCCAAGATCGAGAGCGCGCTCGGCGTCAAGAACTTCGACGAGATTCTCGAGGCCTCCGACGGCATCATGGTCGCCCGTGGCGACCTGGGCGTCGAGGTTCCTGCCGCGCAGGTGCCCCACATCCAGAAGACCATCATCCGCAAGTGCAACAACGCCTACAAGCCGGTCATTACCGCAACGCAGATGCTTGACTCGATGATTCGCAACCCGCGCCCCACGCGCGCCGAGGTCGCCGACGTCGCCAACGCCATCTATGACGGCACCGACTGCGTCATGCTCTCCGGCGAGACCGCTGCCGGCAAGTACCCCGTGGCAGCCGTGCGCACCATGGCGGAGGTCGCCAAGGAGACCGAGACCTACCTCGAGGAGCGCAAGGTCTACCACGACCGTGGCGGCGTGCGCAACGTGAACGGCGCAACCGGCTTTGCCGCCGTCGAGATGGCCGACCGCGTGAACGCCAAGTGCATCCTGTGCCCCACGCACTCCGGCCGCACTGCGCGCATCGTGTCCAACTTCCGTCCCCGCATCCCGCTCTACGCCATGAGCCCGAGCGAGGAGGCCATCCGTCGCACCTGCTTCTACTGGGGCGTCTATGGGTTCAAGACCACGGAGCAGGGCTCGCTTTCCAACACGCTCTACAACGCCCTCAACGTTGCCAAGGCGAACAAGGTGGTGGACGCGGGCGACATCGTGGTTATCACCGCCGGCGACCCGCAGACCTCCCCGCGCCAGGGCGACTACACCACCAGCACCAACATGGCGATGGTGGCGCAGGTCCAGTAGGGTCTGCCCTGAGCTTCTCGTTGACCGCCTCGGGCTTCTCGCCCGGGGCGGTTTTCTTTTGGCGAGAAGGACGCAGGGTGGATGATGGCAGAGGGCGCGGTAAAAGCCGTAAGGATGCCTGGGGACGGGATGCCTGGGGCAGGTTCCTGCAATTCTCGATCGTTTAGAGACCTCTAAACGATTGAGAATTCTCAGCGGAAGGAAGATTGGCGCCGGAAGCGTGACCTTGTGCGCGATGGCTGCGGGAACGGGCCCTCCGGCGAGATTTCGGCGCCGGAGCAGAGTTATTGGCAGCGCTTGCTGCGGGAACGGGCCCTCCGGCGAGATTTCGGCGCCGGAGGGCCCTTCTCGTACGGGATTCCGTCGGGAACCCATGTTCCGGCGCCATTTTCTCGCCGGAGGCGCAATTACAGTCACCGGCGGCGAGAAAAACTCACGTTCGGCGGCAACCGCACAGGAACTCGCACAGGCATTCGCACTCTCAGCGCAGGCGGCAGTAGCGTCGTTGGCAACCGCACCCCCAGTGTCAGCCGCTATCACTCGCAGAGCCACCAGTACGCCGAGAAGGGCGCAAGCTCCGAGCCCCCGCCAAAGTCATGCGGCTCGCCGGTGATGAGGTCTACGGCACGCCCGCAACCGGCGTCAAAGTGCGCCACGGCAGACTCAGCCGAAGCGTTTATCGCCACGATGACCCGCTCGTCCCCATGGCTGCGCTGGAACACCAGCTGCCGAGGCTGACACTGAAGCTCGCGGTAGTCGCCCCACACGATGGCATCGCTCTTCTCGCGCGCATGCGCCAGCGCGGCCACCCAGTCCGTGAGGTCGTTCCACTCGGGTGCGTCCAGCGCGGGTCGCAGCTCATAGTCGCCAAAGCGCTGCTCGCCCTCGATGCCCCACTCGCTCCCGTAGTAGACGCAGGGCACGCCGCACATGGCAAAGAGCAGCCCATAGAGCGGCTTGAGCTGGCGCTTGTCGTCCAGCTTTGTCGCAATGCGCGGCACGTCGTGGTTGTCGACAAAGTCCAGCAGGTGCTTGCCAGTGTAGAGGTCCCAGGGCTGGCTTCCGCTCTGGCGCTCCAGCGCGTAGGCAACCTCGTGCATGTTCGCGCTATTGAAGCTCGACCAGAGACCCTTGTAGGCCTCGTAGTTGGTCACCGAGTCGCACAGCCCGTCGCCCATCCACTGGTTGTAGTCGCCAAACATGGTCTCCCCCAACAGCACGAACTTCTCCCCGCGCTCTTGCGAGATCCCGTCGGCAATCTGACGCAGATAGCCCAGGTAGCCGCGGTCAAGGCAGTAGGCCACGTCCAGGCGCAGGCCGTCAATGTCAAAGTCACGCACCCAGCCGCGAATGACATCTGCCAGGTAGTCGTTGAGCTCGAAGTTGCCATGGTTGAGCTTCACGAGCGTCGAGACGCCCGCCCAGGTCTCGTAGCCAAAGCCATCGTTGAACTCGCTGTTTCCGTTCCAGTCGATGTTGAACCATCCGGCGTAGCGACTCTGTTGGCCGTTCTCGCGCACGTCGCGGAAGGCGAAGAACTCGCGCCCCACGTGGTTGAAGACGCCGTCGAGAAGCACGCGAATGCCTGCCTTGTGGCACGCGTCCACAACAAAGCGCAGGTCGTCATTGGTGCCAAGACGGCAGTCGACGGTCGTGTAGTCCGTGGTGTCGTAACCGTGCGTGAGGCTCTGGAAGACGGGGTTGAGCATGAGGCAGGTTGCCCCGAGGCGCTCCATGTGGTCAATCCAACCGTCGTCGACGAGCTTGCGCAGACGCGGGACCACAACGCCATCGTTCTCGTGCGGTGCACCGCATAGTCCCAGTGGATAGACCTGATAGACAAAGGATGGCTCGTACCAGCTCATCGTTGCTCCTCTCGACACGTGCGAGGCAACAGCATGGGCGACACCCGACCAGCGCCTCGCTAGCCACTCAACCATACGCGATAAACGTTGCGCAAGCACGTACGGATTTGGATGAGACAAAGGGACTGTCCCTTTGTCTCATGCGAATGGCCGCGGTCTAGGGCCGCGGCCACCGGGAAGGGGCCACTCGAAGACCGAGGGACGGGAGAGACGGCCGGGCGTTCGGGGGAACCCGACCGTTCCCCTCCCATGGTGGGGCCCACGGGTTGCGGGACGGTGAACCATGCGTAACATCGGGGGCAAGATTGGCAACGCACAGCGTAACGCCGCAGATAGAAGGCGCGCTATGCGGTCAGCCTGCGCAGTCCGGCAACGATCCTCTCGTTTGCCTCCGCGGAGGCCCCGGCAAAGAACTCTGGAGTGAGCAGGTCGTAGTCGGGGGCGCCGAAAATGAGGCCGTTGTGGTTCTCGTCCACAATATGCCCTGCAACCGCGACGGCCTCGCGCACATCTTCCTCGACCACGGGGTACTGCGGGTACGCGGCGCAGGCGGCTATAAGCCCTGGCGTCACGCGCGGACGAAGCGAAATATCAAAGGTTCTCCCAAAGAGCGCAAAGTCGCGCTGCTTGCGCTTACGGGTGACGTCGCCGGCCTTCACACCGATGGACGCGATGTACGCGCGCGTGCGCGCGTTGTACACCGAGTCGCACACAAGGTGCGCCCACGTGCCAAGGAGCAGGTCGTGCAGGGGGCCCGCGCCGGTTCCAACGACAAAGCGCTCCCAGAATGCATCGTAGTTAGGCGAGGGAATCGCACCGCCGTCGGCAAAGTGCGTCTCGCGGTAGTCGCGTAGGCGCGCGACGGGCACCGGCACCATGTAGCCCACGTAGATGTCGGGCAGCACGTTGCCAAACAGGAAGGCGTTCACGTCGCGCACACCCAGCCGAGCGGCCCCCTCCTCGCGAAGGAGCCGCTCGACGTGGGCGGTATGTATGTTCCAGCTCGGCACGAGCGTGCGTCCTTGCGGCACGCGGGCAGCCCGCTAGCCGCGGACCTCTCCGCCGGTGGCGCGGCAGACCTTGTCCACGAGCTTCTTGTGGGCGCGGTCCACCTCCTCGGAGGTCAGCGTGTGGTCGGCGGAGCGATAGGTGAGCGAGAAGGCCATCGACTTCTTGCCCAGGCCAACGCGCACGGGATCGCGGTAGACGTCAAAGAGCCGCACGTCGGCGAGGAGCTTTCCACCGGCGCTCTTGATGCGCTGCTCGAGCTGCTCGCAGGTCACCGACTCGTCAACCACGATGGCCAGGTCAACGTCCACGCCGGGGAGCGTTGGCACGTCGACGTAGGGAAGCTCGCGGTGCGCCAGGCGCAGGAGCGACTCGACCGAGAGCTCGAAGGCAACCACGGGGGCATCGACGCCAAAGGCCTTGAGCGCCTTGGGGTGGATGTTGCCAACCCAGCCCATGAGCTCGCCCTTGTTGCCATAGACCTCGGCCGCGCGGCCAGGCTGCAGCCAGCCGTAAGTCTGGGGGTCTGCCACCTTGAAGCGCACCTTGGTCACGCGAAGCGCTGCGAGGAGCTGCTCGACAACGCCCTTGGCGTCGAAGAAGTCGTAGTCCTGGAACTTCTGGCACCACTCGTCGTCGCGGTGACCGGAGAGCACGCCGCACACAAAGCTGGGCTCGTCGGGCTGGCTCTTGCTCTCGTGGCCAAAGAAGACGCGGCCGATCTCGTAGAGCGCCACCGCGTCAACGCCGTGGTCGAGGTTGTAGGCCACGGAGCGGAGAAGCCCGGGCAGGATCGAGCGGCGCATCTCGGCCTGGTCGGCGACGAGCGGGTTGATGATCTTGACGGGGATGCCGCGTCCCTCCTCGCTCATGCCAAGCTTGGAGAGGTCGCTCGCGTCGGCAAAGCAGTACGTGGTGGTCTCGGAGAGGCCACAGGCGCGCAGCGTGCGGCCGATCTTGCGAATGCGCTGCTGGTCGACGGTCAGGCCACCGGCGTGGTTACGCGCAGCGGGAAGCGTGGGCTCGATGTCGCCTTCGCCCCACAGGCGCACGACCTCCTCGATGAGGTCGACCTCGCGGGTGAGGTCGGGTCGGTTGGTGGGCGCGGTCACCGTGTAGGCGCCGTTCTCGGCGGGCTCGACCTTGCAGCCAAGGCGCTTGAGGCGCGCGACCATGAAGTCGTCCGGAATGTCCGCGCCGGCAAGCGCGCGCACGCGGGCGGGGCGCATGGTTACAACGGGCGCAGGCACGGGCGCGGGATAGACGTCCACGATGCCCGGGCAGACCTCGGCCGAGCAGCACTCCTCGAAGAGCGCCGCAGCGATGTTGGAGACGTCCGCGCAGCCGGCGCCGTCGACCTGGCGCTCATAGCGGATGGAGGCCTCGCTCATGAGGTCCAGGTTGCGGCTCGTGCGGGAGACGTGGCCGGACGAGAAGGTCGCGCTCTCGAGAAGGACGTCGGTCGTGCTCCCGTCGATCTCGGAGTTGAGGCCGCCCATGACGCCGGCAAGCGCAATGGGGGTCTCGCCGCCGTCGGTGATCACGCACATGTCGGGCGTGAGCGTGCGCTCCTTCTCGTCAAGGGTGGTGAGAAGCTCGCCCTCGCGGGCGGCGCGCACCACCACGTGGCGCTTGCCGTCCTCGCGCTTCTGGAGCTTCCCCAGGTCAAAGGCATGCAGCGGCTGGCCGGTGAGGTACATCACATAGTTGGTGACGTCCACCACGTTGTTGATGGGCCTGGAGCCGGCGGCGATCACGCGGCGCGCGAGCCACTCGGGGCTGGGGCCGATCTTCACGTTGCGCACCACGCGGGCGGTGTAGCGCGGGCAGAGCTCCGCGTCATCGATCTGCACGTCCACCAGGTCGTGGGCGTCCGGGCCCTTCTCCTCCTTGATGGCGGGAAGCGTGATGTGGGTGTCCTCGTCGAGAACGGCCGAGGTCTCGACCGCCATGCCCACCATCGAGAGGCAGTCCGGGCGGTTGGGGGTGATCTCGCAGTCGATCACCGTGTCCGAGCTGCCGAGGTAGTCCGTGTAGAGCATGCCCACGGGCGCGTCGGGCGGCAGGATGATGATGCCGTCGTGGTCGTTGCCCAGGCCAAGCTCGCGCTCGGAGCAGTTCATGCCGCAGGACTCCACGCCGCGGAGCTTGGACTTCTTGATCTTCACGCCGCCGGGGAGCACGGCCCCGATCATGGCGGTCACGATGTGGTCGCCCTCGTTGAAGTTCTGGGCGCCGCAGACAATCTGCAGCGGCACGGGGTTGCCGTTCTCGTCGACGTTCTTGTCGCCAACAGAGACCTGGCAGAGCCACATGTGGTCGGAGTCCGGGTGCGGCTTCTTGCTCACCACCTGGGCCGTGTAGACGTGGTCGAGGTCGGCGCCAACGCGCTCGACGCCCTCCACCTCGGTGCCGGTGCGGATGTACTCGCTGACCAGATCCTTGGGGTCCTCGGGCACGTCCACCATGTCCTTGAGCCACTCATACGAAACGCGCATGGTATCTGCATTCCCTTCTGGGCGGAGAAGGCCACCGCCCTGCTTCTTGTTTCTCGCCTCCCGGACGCAGCTGCGCCGGGGGCGTCTCTCCTTTGGCCCTGCCTAGAACTGGTTCAGGAAGCGCATGTCGCCGGTCATGAGCATGCGCAGGTCGGGCAGGTCGTAGCGGAGCGCAGCCACGCGCTCGACACCAATGCCAAAGGCGAAGCCGGTGTACTTCTCGGGGTCGATGCCGCAGTAGCGGAAGACGTTGGGGTCAACCATGCCGCAGCCCAGGATCTCGAGCCAGCCGGTGTTCTTGCAGAAGCGGCAGCCCTTGCCGTGGCACACGCCGCAGGAGACGTCGACCTCGCAGCTGGGCTCCGTGAACGGGAAGAAGTGCGGGCGGTAGCGCGTGGCGCGGTCCTTGCCAAAGATCTCGCGGGTGAAGTAGTCGAGCGTACCCTTGAGGTCGCCAAAGGTGATGCCCTCATCAACGACGAGACCCTCTACCTGCGTGAACTGCGGCAGGTGGTTGGCATCTGCGGTGTCCGGGCGAAAGACGGTGCCGGGGCAGATCATGTAGATGGGAGGCTCGTGGGACTCCATGGTGTGGACCTGGACGCCGGAGGTCTGGGTGCGCAGAAGGATGTCCGACTCGCCTTGGACGTGGGTCTCCTTGCCCTCGGGGGCGTTGTCAACCACGTAGAAGGTGTCACGCGCAGAGCGGCTGGGGTGGTCCTCCGGCGCGTTGAGCGCGGTGAAGTTGTAGTAGGTGGTCTCGACGTAGGGGCCGTCCTCGACGGTGTAGCCCAGGCCGCAGAAGATGTCCTCGATCTCCTCGCGGATCTGGTTGATGAGGTGCTGCGTGCCCGGCGAGAGCGTGCGACCGGGAAGCGTGACGTCCACGGCATCGGCGGCCATGCGACGCTCCAGGAGCTCGTTTGCCAGCTCCTCGCGGCGGGCGGCGAGGCCAGCCTCAACCTTGGCGCGCACGGTGTTTGCCATCTGTCCCATGGCGCGGCGCTCCTCGGGCGGGACCTGGCCCATCGTGTGCATGAGGGCCGTGAGCCTACCCTTGCGGCCGAGCATCGAGACGCGCAGGGCATCCAGGGCCTCCATGGTCTCGGCGCCCTTGAGCCCCTCCTCAACCTGAGCCTCAATGGACTTGAGGTCATCGGACATCGCCATAGTGCAATCCTTTCCAAAGCCAATAAAAAACCGTCCCGGGCCAACGCTGCCCAAGGACGGATATCTCCGCGGTACCACCTTGATTGACGTGCGCGTTTTCTCTCGCGCGCGCCCACTCATTGCGCCCCGTGCCGTGGGGCCTACGGCTTCCCTACTTGCAGGCCGTGCGACCCGCTTTGAGGTTGCGGCTGGTGGAGTGAACTCTGGGCGTCAGCCTTGGAGGGACCTCTCAGCCGGTGAGCCCCATCTCTTGTCCGCTGGCGACGCGACGACCAAACCTCTCCGTCATTGCCTAGGGGGCATGGTAGCACGATGGCGGGCTGGCGAGGAGGGCGGAGAAAAACGGGCGTAAGCTCTGCACGATTGCTGGGGGTGCCGGCGGGGGGACGGGCGGCGCCATAAGGCCGCTTTTAGCAGAGAAAGCCGCGGAAACCCTCGCTGTGGCGTCTTTCTGGCGCCACAGGGTGAGTTCTCGCAGCAACTCCGTACGTAGCCCCCGCTGTGGCGTCAATCCGACGCCACAAGGGCAGTTCCCGCAGCTCGATGAATCCGCCGCCAGGCAGCAACCGCTACCACACCATCTGCGCCAGGCCCACCACCAGCGGAATCGAGACCAACGAGAACAGCACCGATGCCACGATCGTCTCCACGGCATAGACGTAGTCGGCATCGTGGAGCTGCGCGTAGACCGCCACGTTCAGACCAACAGGGCACGCCTGGGCAATGAGAACAGCAAGCTTGAGGTCGAGAAACTCCGCAGGCAGAAGGCCGAGAAGCAAGATGGAAACCACAGGCGAGACAACAAGGCGCGCAAGGATAACCTTATAGAGCCCCACGCGGTGAATCGCGTCGGAGAGGCGCGATTGCGCAAGGTAGACGCCGGTAGCAAACATGGCCAGCGGGGTGTTGAGCGCAGACACGTAGTCCAGGCAGCTCGTCACGACCCCAGGCAGCGGAGGCTGAAACACAAAGAGTGCAAGGCCGATGAGCATCGCCACAAAGAACGGCGAGGTGACCAGCCCGCGCACAGAGACGCGCCCCTTCTCGCCCGTAAGCAGAGACACCCCGTACGTCCACTGGCCAAGGTTCATGAATGCGATGAAACCGGTCATGTAGAACACCGGCCCCTGACCCAGGATGGAAATCACCAGCGGAATGCCAAAGAAGCTGGGGTTCGAGAAGGTCGCGGCAAAGTTTCCAATGGCGTCCTTCTTCAGGATGAGCCGCGCGACAATTGCGGATACGATAAGCGCCAGCAACCCTGCAACGGCAGAAATCGCAAGTCCAATCGCGTTCTCGGCGGTCCGTTCAACCATGAGGCCCTTCACGATGACGCAGGGCAGCGAGAGGTACACGAGGATGTTGCCGATGGTGCGGTTGCCCTCCATGGTGATCTTGCCCGCGCGAAACATCACGAAGCCAACGCCCACGAGCATGAACATGACAACAATCTGAAGGGCGAGCGTAGCTGACATGGACATGTCGTGGTGCCTCCTGGTGCCTAGTGGGTATGGGGTGTTAGACGCATGCGACAATAGCACCGGCGAAAGCGGAGGGGGGGTTACAAGACGCTACTTCGCTACATACTGGTACGTATCGCCAATGGGAACAAAGCTAACGGGTACCTCAGGCGTTCCCAGAGCCTTAGGAAGCCACTCGGCCATGAGCTCCATCCCGGGCTCCTCCAAGTTGAAGTGACCAACGGTGATGGCGCACTTCCCCTCGCCAAGCATCCCCGCATCCCGAATGTACTCGCAGGTAGTGAAGTCGATGAACTCCATGGTCACCAAGGCGTCCACGCCTTCGCCGTCGGCAAAGTTGATCTCATGGGTGTCATAAGCCGGATCGCCAAGTATGTGCATCGGGATGTGAACCCTCCGCACTCGCGCAGAGGAATCCCCTGTGACCCTCGTGCCGTTGAGACCCAAATTCCTCACGATCTGCCGCGCAAGTTCCACTCCGGAAGTCAGTGGAATCTCAAAGTCACGGCAGCGAACAACGTCCCCCACTCGGCAGTCTTGCCACCCCATCTTCTTGGCAAAGCCGTAGAAGATACCGTCGACCATGGCACCACCGTCGATGGGAACGCCCGAGTGGATATAGTCATGACAGCGCCAGACTGTGCCGCCCCATGCGTCAAGCAGCGATTTCTTCTCGTCATACGCCCTGGTCCCGCCAATCACGTCCTGGTGATCACCGTGGTTCCAGAACAGCGCCTCGTGCGAAATGATGAGATTCGCGCCAGAGTGCTTTGCCTGACGAATGATATCGACGGTCGGCCAGATGCAGGTAACGATACCCGTGCACTCCTTATCCGTCACGCCGTAGGTAACCTTGTCACGAGTGGTCACCTCGTCGATTGGTTCACCCGTCCATGGAGAAATCCCCAGGCAGTATCCCTTTACAGCAGCAATTACCTCGTCAATGCGCATGGAAGACCTCCTTGCAATGTGGCTCACTCGTCAGTCCACGGCAGCATACGCGCTGGAACGCCCGGAGCCCACCTTCTTGAGCTTGCCGGCCCGCACCAACCCCTCAAGGAGCCTACCGGCGCTGGACCTTGAGACGCCCAGGACCTGCTCGACCTCCACGCGCGTGATGCTCCCGTTGGATTCCACGATGTTCATCACCATGTGAATTGAGTCCCCTGGACGCATCACACGGGGCCCGGGCACCTGCTCCATGGTTCTGGGTACTCCGCCCATGGGGACGAGAGACCCCTCCTCCGCCCATGCCGGCACTCCGTGCTCGCGAACGTAGTTGAGATTTGGTAGCGTCAGCTTGAACACGTGGGCAGAGACCTCGACGATGGGCTTCACCGCCCTTCCCGCATATGCCGCAAAGACGCGCGGCAATCCCATCCCATATGCCTCAACCATTCCAAGACGAAACATCACGTTGGCCAGCCTGGGGTTGCGACAGACGGACGTACCGTTTGTCACTTCGTCCATCCGTACACCCCGGGCAAGGCCCCCGGCAGTCATGAACTCAATGCGGTCGTCAAAGACGCTTGCCTTGTTGATGACAGGAGAGCCATAGTCGCGGTGCAAAATCAAATTAAGGACTGCCTCGCGCAGGGCATCATCAGGGTAGCTCCTCGTCTCGATCCGATATGGAAGCGTGATAATGCCGCTGGTCTCGTTTCTGAACTCGAGGTAGTCAATCATCTGCTCTAGCTGCGAGATAACACTGCCTTCAAGAATCTTTCGATCCTTGATGATGCGCACGTCGGTGCCCTGAAATGACGCAAGCTGGAAGGAGAAAGGACACTGGTCGGACAGCATAAGACCCAAGTTGGTGAAAGTGCCCTCGCCGTCCTTCAGGCCAAGCGCCCTCATCTGACGAAGCCCCAGCTCAAGCTTCGCGGCCGAGAATGACTTGCGCAAAGCTTCAAACGAAAGGTCATTCGCACCCGCGGGAAGATCCTCGAACGAAGGATGGCTGTGGTAGTCGTATCCTTCGAGCAGCTCATCGATTGCTCTCAGCAGTTCATCTTCTCTCATGACGACTCCCCTCCTACCCATTTACTACCCAACAGGGCAGATAATGGGTAGGAGAGGTTCGACGAGCGGTTCTCCAAAATGCGCCGACGGCGGACTGCTCGACGCGAGAAACTACTTGCTATAGAACTCGTGCAGGTCAGCGGCCATGGCGTGGAGCGTGGGCTCGTCGGTGTAGGCCATGTGTCCGCACCCATAGCGGTGCCAGGTAATCTGGCGCTTGAGCGCATCCGGCAGGTAGAGCTGCGACATCGTGTGCCGCACGTTCCACCAGGGAGTTGCCGTGTCATAGCGGCCGCCCAGGATGCAGAGCTTGGTCGTGGGGCTGCGTCTCAGGGCAACGGCGATGTCGTAGGCAAGGTTGGGCGCCGCAACGGTTGTCTCGTCGAAGCCGGGCTCGTCGTGGACCCAGTTCCAGCCAATCCCGATCTCGCCCCACACCGAGAGCCGGTACTCTGCCGGGCCCTCGTAGCCCAGCTCGCTGCGCAGAAAGTCGCGGAACGCCGCATACCAGCAGCTCTCGAGCGCGTGGTTAGCGGGATCCTCGCAGGCAAAGTAGAACGAGGCGCGCTGGCTGGGAAGCAGCGAGGTCTCGGTGAAGCGCTGGTCAAGGCGGCCGCACACAAGGCCGCGACCGGCGAGGAGGTCCTTCCTAAAGTCCTCAAGCTCAACTCGGTTGTTGCGGGCAAGCAGGTAGTCCTTGGAAAGTCCGATAAAGGTGGACAGGCGCTCGGCCAGGGCATCCTTCTCGGCAGGATCGATCTCGTCGCCCTGGAAGATGCCGCGGGCATACTCGCCGCCGGCGAAAGCAGAGGCCCTGTCGAACCACTCGTCCTCGTCGACGCCCTGGCCAACCAGACCAAAGTATTGCGCCGTCGAGGCAAAGGTGGGGACCATGCCCACGTAGTAGAGGTCATTGCCGGGCAGGTTCTGCGTCCAGTCGTAGTAGGCCGAGAGCATCACGACGCCCGCCAGGGGCACGTGCGCCTCACCCAGGTAACGCATGAGAACGGCACTACGCATGGTGCCGTACGACTCGCCAAAGATGTAGAGCGGAGAACCCCAGCGGTCGTTCTCGTCAAGCCACTGGCAGATGGCACGGCAGAAGGTTCGTGCGTCCTCCTCGAGGCCATAGACGCGCTTGGTATCGTAGCCATCCGCCACGAAGGACCAGCCCGTGCCCAGGGCATCCGGAAAGACAAGGTCTGACTCACGCAGCAGGGTGCCGGGGTTGTCCACGACCTCATAGCCAGCGCCCACAAAGTCCATCCCGTGGGTCACCACGCGACGCGGGCCAAGGCCTCCAAAGTTGATGGGCACCGAGGCAGAGCCGGGACCGCCGTTGTAGCAGAAGGTCACCGGACGCTTATGGGGGTCTACCTCGCTGCCATCAATGGCCGTGGCAACATAGGAGACATTGAACATGCGCCCCTCGAGGACCTTGTCGCGGTCGACGATGTCCAAGTGGCCAGCAGTGGCCACGTAGTCGATCGTCTCGTCACCAACATGCCACGTGAGCTGCGCGCTCTTTGCCTCCGGAACCTCATTTGTCGAGCACTCGCAACCGCACTCGCACTCGCAACCACACTCTCCCATGCAAGACCTCCCCTACTCGATACCCAGCATGTCGCAGAGGGCGAGCATGTAAATCTCGGCTGCATGCACCACGTCCTCCACGTCCACGTCCTCGTTGTAGCCATGGATGCCCGCGTTGTTGGCAGGCCCAAACTGGATGGTGGGACAGCCAAGCGCGCGATAGTGCGCAGCGTCACTTGATGCCCACTGATAAGCAGGAAGGCACTCCTCGCCCCAGACGCTCTCAATGTTGTTCTTAAGGCTCTTCACCAGAAGGCAGGTGTCATCGGTGTAGTTGCCCTCGGCAATCCACTCGTAGCTGGCCTCCACACCCGAGACGCCGCTCTCCTCGATGATGCGGTCGACGGCAGCCACCACGTCCTCGTGCTTGCAGCCATAGGGAAGGCGCACGTCCACCTTGCAGCTTGCGAGGTCGGGCACCTGGTTAATCTTGCCGCCGCCTTCGATGATCCCCACGTTGGCCGAGCAGTGGTCAATGACGTTGCCCACCAGGGGGTTGTCGATGGTGCGCTCGGCTATCGTGCGCGAATTGGCAACCGCGCGCGCCTGGCTCGGCAGGTAGTGCCCGGGCACGGAGGTCAGCTCGTCGATGCGGAGAATGACGCGAGCCAGCTTGGTGATGGCATTGTCGCCCTTGTAGTTGCCGGTCGAGCCGTGGCCGGGCGTGCCGTGCGCCGTGAGCGTGAGGTGCAGGATGCCCTTCTGGCCAATCTCGATGGTGTCGTGCCCGGTGGGCTCGCCCACCATCACCGCATCCGCACCGTCCGCATAACCGTGGTCGCAGAACCACTTGGTGCCAGTGCCTGCGATTTCCTCGTCCGTGGCCACATGGAGGCGGATGTCGCCCTTGAGGTTGGCGCCAGACTCGTTGAGAAGCGCCATCGAGAAGAGCAGTACCGCAAGGCCGCACTTCATGTCGGAGGAACCGCGCCCGTGGATCTTTCCGTCAAACACCTCACCGCCAAAGGGGTCAAAGTCCCAGCCGGAGAGGTTGCCTACGGGAACCACGTCCACGTGGCCGTTAAGGACAACGCGGAAGCCCTCGTCAGAGCCAATGTGAGCATAGATGACCGGGTATTCCTCACCCGCATAGGCAACCAGGCGCTGTGACTCGATGCCGTGGCTCGCGAGGTAGCCCCTCACAAAGTCGACCGCCAGCTCCTGCGGGTCCAACGGGCTCTGATTCTTTATGCGGATAAGGTCCTGGCAGAGGGAGACAAGCTCATCCTTGTGGTCGAGGACCTTCTTGTGAAGTTCTTCCTTCGTAACCGTTGACATGGCAGACAAACACTTCCCCGGACTAACGAACGGATTGAATACGCGAGACTCGCGCGGCTACTCGGCCGCGACGTCGTGGTACTTGAAGCATGTCACGCGGTGACCGGCCTCGACCTCCTCGAGCGAGGGGCGCTCGTGGCGGCAGCGCTCCATGCAGAAGGGACAGCGGCCGGCAAGCGGGCAGCCCACCTGCTCCCCCACAGGACTTGGAATCTCGCCCTGGAGCTTGATCTCTTCCTTCTTGTCGAAGGGGCTCTCGGGCGGGATGGCGGAGAGAAGCGCCTTGGTGTAGGGGTGCAGCGGGTGCGCGTAGATCTTGTCGGCAGGGCATAGCTCCATAACGCGCCCCAGGTACATGATGGCAACGCGGTCGGAGATGTGCTTGATGACCGAGAGGTCGTGGCTGATGAAGAGGTACGTGAGGCCTCGCTCCTGCTGCAGGTGGCGGAAGAGGTTGAGCACCTGCGCCTGGATGGAGACGTCAAGCGCGGAGACGGGCTCGTCGCAGACGATGACCTTGGGGTCAAGCACCAGGGCGCGGGCCACGTTGATGCGCTGCCGCTGACCGCCGGAGAACTCGTGCGGATAGCGCTGGAGGTGCTGCACGTCCAGGCCGACCTCGCGCATGACCTCGAGGACGCGCTGCTCGCGCCTGGAGACATCGGGCTCGGTGCGGTAGATGAGCATGGGCTCCTCGATGGTCTTGGCCGCCGTGTAGCGCGGGTCAAGCGAGGAGTAGGAGTCCTGGAAGATCATCTGGATGTCCTTGCGGACAGCCTTGAGCGGCTGCCCGGAAAGCTTGGTGATGTCCTGCCCGCCGTAGACGATCTGCCCCGAGGTGGCCTGGTGCAGCTGCACCACGCAGCGGCCCAGCGTGGACTTGCCGCAGCCGGACTCGCCAATGATGCCCAGCGTCTCGCCGGGATAGACGTCCAAGCTCACGTCGGAAAGGGCGTGGAGCACCTGCGGCTTGGAGAAGAGCTTGCCCCCGCGCAGGCGGAAGTCCTTGGAGAGGTGCTTGATGGAGAGAATTGGCTCTCCGCTCGCAACCTGGGGTCTCTCGGCAACAGCGGCTGCCTGCGTCTCACTCATGGTGGTTCACCTCGCCTCTCACGAGCCTGTGCTCGCCGTCCTGCCTCAGGCACGCCACAAAGTGCCCCGGCTCAACCTCCTTGAGTTCTGGCACGCGCCTGTGGCACTCCTCCGTCGCATAGGGGCAGCGGTTGCAGAAGTTGCAGCACGTACCGGTGAGCCTGAGGTCGGGAGGCACGCCCGGTATGGTCTTCAGGTCGGTCTTTGCGGTATCGGAGAGCCGTGGCATGGAGTCGAGAAGGCCCCAGGTATAGGGATGGAGCGGGTTTGAGTAAAGCTCCCTCATGGAGGTGTACTCGCAGGTGCGCCCTGCATACATCACCATAACGTCATCCGCCATCTCCCACACAATGCCTAGGTTGTGGGTGATGAGGAGAATAGCAGTGCCCAGCTCGTCCTGAAGACCTCGCAAGAGTGAGAGGACCTGAGACTGCACCGTCACGTCAAGGGCAGTCGTTGGCTCGTCGGCAATGATGAACTTAGGGTGGCAGCTCACCGCCATGGCGATGATCACGCGCTGGCACATGCCGCCCGAGAGCTCGTAGGGGTAGGCGTCCATGCGGGCCTCTGGGTCGGGGATGCCAACGAGGCGCAGCATCTCGACGGCGCGGTCGTAGGCCTCCTTCTTTCCCAGGTCGCTGTGCGCGCGGATAAGCTCGACCATCTGAGTCCCCACCTTGAAGACCGGGTCGAGGCCGCTCATGGGGTCCTGGAAGATCATCGAGATGTCGCTGCCTCGAAGCTTGAGCAGCTCGCGTTCCGGCACGTGGACCATGTCGATGCCATCGAACTCGATGGAGCCGTCCTCGATCTTGCCGGTCTTGGCAAGCAGGCGAATGACGGAGGAGGCGGTCACGCTCTTGCCAGATCCGGACTCGCCCACGATGGCAAGGGTCTTGCCGCGGTCAAGGGAGAAGCTCACACCGTCGACCGCCTTGGCGACGCCGGCTGCCGTGTGGAAGTACGTCTTGAGGTCGCGTACCTCGAGGATCCTCTCGCCCGACTTTGTTCCGGCGTCGTCGAGAAGCCCCGTGTTCTGCTCGGTCATGGTCATCACCTACCGCTTCTGCTTGGGGTCGAAGACGTCGCGGATGCCGTCGCCAAAGAGGTTGAAGCCAAGCACCGTGAGCAGGATGAAGACGCCCGAGATGGTGGCGATGTGCGGCGCGGTCTGGAGCGTGCTCTTGCCCTCCGAGAGAATCGCGCCCCAAGACGCGGTGGGAGGCTGCACGCCAAGGCCGAGGAACGAGAGGGCCGCCTCGGAGATGATCGCGCTTGCGATGTTGAGCGTGAAGTACACGATGACCGGCGACATGGCGTTGGCAAAGATGTGCTTGAAGAGGATGCGCGCGGGAGAGGCGCCTATGACCCTCTCGGCATTGCAGTACTCCTCGTTCTTCACCACGTGCACCTGGCCGCGCACCACGCGGGCAAAGTTGGGGACGTTTGCCACGCCAATGGCGATGATCACGTTCTGCGTCCCCTGTCCGAGGATAGTCATGAGGATGAGGGCGAGGAGAATGAACGGGAAGGCCATCATGCCGTCCATGACGCGCATGATGATGGAGTCGATCGCACCACCAAAGAAGCCGGCGACAAGGCCCAGAAGCACGCCGATGATGGCACCCACGATGGTGCCGCCGATGGCGATGAAGATCGAGATCCTCGCACCATAGATGATGCGCGAGAGCAGGTCGCGGCCATAGGAGTCGGTGCCAAAGAGGTGGCCCGCCTGCCCCGGCGCCGCGAACATGTTGGACATGTCCGTCGCATTGGGGTCATAGGGCGAGATGATTGGGGCGAACACGGCGAGAATGACCATGAACGCAACGATGATGAGCCCCACGACAGCCATCTTGTTGCGCGTGAGCTTGTGCCAGACGTTGTTCGCTCGCCGCTCGCGCTTGAGCATCTCGAGGTTGGCGGCGTCGCTCAGGGCCTCCGGCGCAGTCGCGTTTGTCTGCTCTGCCATTAGCGGGCACCTCCCTCGTAGCTCACCTTGGGGTTAATGATCATGTACACGATGTCCACGACCAGGTTCACAAAGACGAAGACCACCGCCGAGAAGAGAACCACGCCCTGGATGAGGGCATAGTCGCGACCGTTGACCGCGTTCACGATGAGGGTTCCCAGACCAGGCCAGGAGAAGATTGTCTCGGTGAGGATGGCTCCGGCAAAGGCGCCGGCGAGCTGGATGCCCAGCACGGTGACGATGGGCGGGAGGGCGTTCTTGAAGGCGTGCTTCCAGATGACCACGGACTCCTTGATGCCACGAGAGCGAAGCGCCTTCACGTAGTCCGCGTTGATGGACTCGAGCATGCTGGAGCGCGTGATGCGGGCGAAGGTCGCAGCGGGAATCGTTGCCAGGCAGAGGCACGGCAGGATCATGTGGCTCACCACGTCCCAGGCGCCCTTGGCGATATTGCCCATGCCCATCACCGGAAGCCATCCCAGGTTCACGCTGAAGGTGAGGACGAGCATCAGACCAAGCCAGAAGATGGGCATCGACACGCCGACAAGCGCCAGCACCATGAAAATGTAGTCGAAGGCGGTGTTCTGCTTGACCGCAGACTCGACACCAATGGGAATGCCCACCAGGATGGCAAGCACGAGTCCGGTGATGGTGATCATCAGCGTGGACGGGAGGCGGCTCAGGATGATGGGCATCACCGCGCCGTTATAGGAGTAGGAATAGCCAAAGTCCCCCTGCAGGACGCCGAGGACGTAGCTCATGTACTGCTGCAGCATGGGCTCGTTGAGGCCCATCTTCTCTCGCATGGTCTCGATGGCATCTGGCGAGGCCTGGGGGCCGAGCATGGTTACTGCCGGATCGCCCGGAATCATGCGCGTGAGGACGAACGTGAACGTTACGACAACGAGCAGGACGGGGATGGTCTGAAGCGCCCGTCTGATGATTGTCTTGGCCATCCTGCTACCACCCCCTGGGTGTTCTCGTCCGAATGCGACGCAGGATGGCCCCATTCGGTACCGAGGGGGCGCAGGTCTCGCCCGTGCCCCCTCGACTGGCTAGAAACGATGGTGCTGCTACGCGGTCTTCGAGACGTTGACCTCGTCGTTCACGATGACGATCTTGCCGTCGGCGCGCTGCTCGTAGCCCTGGACCTTGGTGGTGAGGCCGGTGTTCACGAACTCGGAGGCGTAAACCAGCATCGGGTCGTAGGAGACAATCGCCTTGAGCGCCTGCTTGTAGTAGTCGGCACGCTGGTCCTGGTCGGTGACGGCAAGGGCCTTGTCGAGAAGGTCGTCAACGTCCTGGTGGCTAAAACCAGCGCCGTTGCCGAGCGCGCCCACCTCGGAGCTGCTGAACAGCTTGTTGAGGAAGAAGAACGGGTCGGGGTACCAGGTCCAGCTCATGCCGTACATGTCGGCAGTGCCAGAGGCGGCCGTGGCGCTGAACGTGCCCCAGTCGGACGGGTTGATCGTGAGGTCAATGTTTAGGGTCTCCTTGAGCGTCTGCTGGAGGATGGTTCCCATCTTGATGCGGGCCTCGGTGTTGGAAATGTAAAGGTTGAGCGAGAGACCGTCAGCGTATCCCGCCTCTGCCATCAGCGCCTTCGCGGCGTCGGGGTCGTATGCGGGAACGTCGCTCTCGACGGAGGCATCGTAGCCCCAGCTTCCCTTGGGAAGCGGCAGCGAGGCGGTCTCGGCCTCGCCGTACGGATAGACGCCCTTCACCAGGTCATCGCGGTTGATCGCCATGAGGATGGCCTTGCGCACGCGCTGGTCGGCGGTGGGGCCGTTCACCTGGTTGAAGTAGACGTAGGCGATGTGCAGGGCAGGCGTCTGCTGCATGACCAGGTCGGAGTTGTTCTTGATGGTCTGGATGGACTCGCCGGTGAGCGAGGTGGCCATGTCAAGCTCGCCGGTGGTGAGACCATTTGCAGCCTGGGTCATGTCGGTGACGACCTTGATGGTCACGCCGTCGAGGTTGGGCGTGGGACCCCAGTAGGTGTCGTTCTTTGAGAGGTCGGACTCCTGGTCCTTGAGGAACTGCTCGAGCTTGAAGGGACCGGAGCCAACGAGGTGGTCGCCGAAGGAGTCGCCCCAGCCCTCGACCTCCTCCTTGGGGACAATGACGTTGCCGGCGTCGGTGAGCGCGGTGAGGAACGAGGCGGCGGGGGCGTTGAGGACGCAGTTGACGGTCGTGTCGCTCACAACGTCAACGTGGTCGAGCATCGCCAGGCGGTTCATCGAGGACTGCTTGGCGGAGCGCTCGAGGGAGTACTTGATGTCCTCCGCGGTGACGGCACGGCCGTCCTGGTACTGGCCCTTCTGGAACTTGGCGTCGCTGCGCAGGTTGAAGGTGTAGGTAAGGCCGTCGTCGCCGATGGTCCAGTCGGTCGCGAGCACTGGCACGATCTGGGACAGGTCCATGTTGTAGTCGACGAGCGTGTCGCACACGCAGTTGATGATCTGGGACTCGTAGGTGCCCGTGTAGAGAATGGGGTCAAGGTATTTGGGCGAGGAGGGCAGCGAGATCACGAGGGTGCCGCCAGCGGCTCCGCTGGTGCCCGCCGAGGCAGACGAGCTGTCGGTGCTTCCGCCGCATCCCGCAAGGCCGGCAGCCGCAACGCCTAGGCCCAGCATTCCCGCCGTGCGTAGGAAGCCGCGCCTCGAGAGGCACGCCATGGACTCTTGCACGTTCAACCTGGTCTTGTTCTGAGCGCTCATTGCCAGCTCCTCCCTCACGCCGGGCCAATCCTCCCGGCAACCAACGCGGCACACGCGCGTTGACCCACCTCCTGCGGGTCGTTGGATGCAGCATGCCATGCTGGCGACAGGAGAGCAGAGACTGGGAGCGTGTATTTCACTCGCATGAAACAAGTTACATCGTGCTGTAACAATTGACGGCTCTTCTCGGGCTAAGGTAGACGCTAAACACGCCGGTTCTCGGTGTTGTCTTCGAATTGTTTGGCACGTGGATTGAAACGTATTTCGTTGAAAGGAATTCCAATGCTGCTTCGCCAGATGCTCGACATCTACGATCTTATCGACAAGCCATCCGCCTCGGGCAACGAGGTCGCAGACTTTCTCCGCGCCCACGGCGCAAGCGACGTTACCGTCGAGCGCGTCTCCGGCGAGCGCGGCGGCACCGACTGCATGAAGGTCCTGATCCCTGGTTCCAACGGCAAGTCTTCTGGCGGAGACGCACCCACGCTCGGCATCGTCGGCCGTCTCGGTGGGCTTGGCGCCCGTCCCGAGCTCATCGGTGCCGTGTCCGACGGCGACGGCGCCCTCGCGGCGCTCACTGCCGCCCTCAAGCTCGTTGAGATGCACGAGCAGGGCGACGTCCTTGCCGGCGACGTCATCGTTGCCACCCACGTGTGCCCGGACGCGCCCACGCTTCCCCACGAGCCCGTGCCCTTCATGGACTCCCCCATCGACATGGAGACCATGAACCGCATGGAGGTCGACCCCCGCATGGACGCCGTGGTCTCCATCGACACCACCAAGGGCAACCGCATCATCAACGTGAACGGAATCGCCATCTCCCCCACCGTGATGCAGGGCTACATCCTCTCGGTCTCCAACGACCTCATGGACGTTATGACGCGCGTCACTGGCAAGATGCCGCAGGTCTTTGCCCTCTCCCAGCAGGACATCACCCCGTACGGAAACGACCTCTACCACCTCAACAGCATCCTGCAGCCTGCTACTGCGACCAGTGCGCCCGTGGTTGGTGTTGCCATTGCCACCGAGCAGATGGTCGCCGGCTGCGCCACCGGCGCCACCCACGGCACCGACGTGGAGGAGGCCGCTCGCTTTGCCGTGGAGGTGGCGAAGGTCTACGGCCAGGGTTCCTGCGCCTTCTTCGACCCCGAGCAGTTCAAGCACCTAACCGAGCTCTACGGCACCATGGAGCGCTTCCAGACCTCCGGCCAGGCGCGCTAGGCATGGCACGCACCAGGATTGCCGGCATCACCGTGGGACAGGCACCCCGCACGGACATGACGGCTGACCTCGAGTCGCGCCTCGCGCCGACGCTCGAGCTTGTGCAGTACGGTGCGCTCGACGACCTCACGGCGAGCGAGGTGGAGCGCGACCTTGCGCCCGAGCCAAACGACGAGGTGCTCGTATCGCGAATGCGCGACGGCTCCCAGGTCACGTTCTCCGGCACCAAGGTGCTGCCCCTGGTCCAGGCGAGAATAGACCAGGCCGAGCGCGAGGGCGCGCGGGCGGCCATCGTGCTGTGCACCGGCTCTTTCCCCGAGATGCGGCACGAGGTCCCTCTCGTCTATCCGCAGCCGCTCTTCCACGCCGTCGCCCGCGCCCTTGCGGGCGGGCGGCGCGTGGCGGTGATGGTGCCCGAGCCATCTCAGGTGGAACAGGCCAAGATCTGGTGGGGCGAGCACGGCGTCGAGGTGGACGTTGTCTCGGCAAGCCCCTACGCGGGCATCGACGGCGTACGAGAGACGGCAGCCATGCTGCGCGGATCGAACGACGCCTTCCTCTGCCTTGACTGCATGGGATTCACCACACAGATGCGCGACGCTGCGCGCGAGGCGTCTGGTCTCGACGTACTGCTGCCGCGCACGCTTGTCGCCGCAGTTGTCTCCGAGCTTCTCGGCTAGCGTTCTTCTTGATCCGGACGGGATTCACTCCCCGTCCGGCACACTTGCCTTAGCGTTGACACCCTCCGCCCTGCTCTGCAGATAGGCAACCTCGTCTAGAAGAATCTCCAGGTATATGTAAATGGTGAGCTGGGCATCTGCGAGGTCCGATCGCCCACCGTTCATAATGCTTGGCAGCACGATTGCGTTCGATGCATGCGAGATAAACTGGCTTCGGTCATTTACCGTAACGAAAAAGACCTCTCCCCCGTTCTCGCGAATAGCATCCATGAGCAGAGCGTAGGCATCGTAGTCGCGACCCTTCTGTGAGATAACCACGCAGGCGTCGCCCCTGCCTAGGATGCTTGCTACGTCATCCATCACCGTCGTGTCGTTTGTCACGCTATTAAAGATGCCTGCATGCATGAGGCCTGCAGATAGCTGCAGCGCTCTCTCATACATGCGGTCCACGCCCCATACGGCAACGCGTGGTGCATTGCAGAGCGAGGCAGCAACATGGTTGAGCAGCGATGCGTCAACTGCCTCGGCAACCTTGCGCAGCTGAACGGCGTTGATGTTCACAAAACGGGAGAGGAGACCGCCCTCGCTCGCGCCACCCTCTTCCTGCGTGCCATTGGAGAGAATCTGACGGTCCATCTCAAAGCGGAACTCTGAGAAGCCGCTATATCCCATGCGCTGGCACATGCGCACGATGGCTGCAGCCGAGAGGCCAGAGAGCTCCGAGACCTTCGAGACGGTGTTGCCCACCACATCCATGGGGTGGCCGGCAATGTAGCGGGCGACGGCAAGCTCGGACTCGGTAAAGTTTCCCTCCTGGGACTTCATGCGCTCTATCAGATCCACCGAACCTTCGCCCCTTCGCCACTCAGAGTGATACGTACTGGAAAGTTACTTGAGGTTACCAGTCACAAAGCATGGTGGCACAAAATCCCGACGCCGGCTCAGAGCGCCAACCGTTAGGAGTTATTTTCATGCATGACTTTTTGAATGGACTCCTGTCAATAACTTCGAAAACCACGGACAGCCAGTAACCATCGGCCATCCGTGGCTTTCACCAATTCATGTTCTGAGTGGTAATTGAGGAGGTTTTCAGCCACTGGAACTAAGCAATTGGCTTTGCTCCATTTGCAAATACTCTCATGGTCTTCTTGAAGTCGGTGTATAGGGCATCATAAGCGGCCATAGTCATATCGTGCCAATACACGGGCTTACCTGCAGATGAATCAACGATGCCACGAACAGCTTCCCCAGCTCGAACCACACCATATGTATAGTAGTTAATCTTTCGAATACCTGCATTAATGGACTTTGCGTAATCCTCATCAGAAACACCGGAACCTCCATGCATAACAAGAGGAACCTTGTTCTTCTTTCTGATCTCAGTGAGCACATCATAATTCAAATGAGGCTCGCCTTTATATAGGCCGTGAACGGTGCCAAAGGAACAAGCAAGCGCGTCTAGCCCAGTACTTGAGATGAAGTCAGACGCCTGTTCCGGATTGGTATAGATTGCCCCCGACTCCTCGGCGGTTCCTCCCTCGGGGCGTACCCCAGCCTCACGTGACCCCATGGACCCAAGCTCACACTCGAGACCCGCGTTAAACTCCGCGCACATCTGCGACGCGTATTGGGACATCTCAACATTCTTCTCATACGGAAGGTAGGAGCCATCAAACATCGCGCCATTGAATCCCATTTCGAGCGCGCGCCTCATATAAGAGAGGTTTTCGCAATGGTCCAAGTGCACACATACCATTGCGCTGGACCTTTCGGCAAGTTCGACCATAGTCGGACCAATCACGTCAAGGGGAACAAAAGGTTCATGGCCCTCTGCGTGAGCAATCATTACGGGATATCCGAGTTCTTCAGCGGCATCCAACGCCGCACGCAATGCCTCAAGACTCGGCGTGTCAAACTGCGCAATTGCCATGTTATTTTGCTCGGCAATGGCACACATATCTGTGAGATTTACCAGCATGCTTTTGTTCTCTCTTTCATGAGAAGGCCACAGCGATAATCGAGTTCGTCCAATCTCACCTGCGCGCTAATCCCCCATCACAACAACGCGAAGATTGCGGGTACGCTCGCGGGTACGGTCGAAGTCGACGAAGAAGATGCTCGCGAGGCCGTTCATCTCGAGCTTGCCGTCGGCGACCTCGAAGGTCTGGCTGCTGCCCACGAGCACGGAGCGCAGGTGCGCGTCGCCGTTCCAGAGCAGGGTGCGGTCGCCCCCGGGAAGGTAGGCCTCTGCGTTCGGCCAGCTCTCGACCTCCTCGAAGTGGCGAAGGCCGGGATAGCGGTACGTCTTCCAGTCGCGCTGCTCGGGAAAGATCCTCTCCAGGCCATCCGAGAGGTCTGCTTGCATGAAGGTGTCGCCTGCGGGCGTCATGTCATGGTCGAACTCCTGGGAGTAAACGGCGCAGGTTGTGTGGCAGGAGATGCAGTTGACGACACCCTCCTTGATGCCACTCTGAGCAACGATGTCCGCAACTTCTTTGGTGACGTCGACATAGGTCGGCTTCCCGGCGAGCGTCTCGACCTTCACGAGCCCCTTGTAGACAGTCATGACTAAGCCTCCCCCTGGATGTCGGCGCGGACGCGGTCAAGCGCCGCGAACATCTCCTCGAGCTTCGCCTCGGGGTCCTCCGCACAGACGATGCCGGAGGTGCCACCAGTAGCGTCTCCGCCATAGTAGATGGCGTCATAGACATCCTGGCCGGTAGAGATGCCTGCCGCCTGGAGGACCATCGTCCCGGGTGAGACGGACTTGACGGCCTCCGTAGACGCGCGAATGTAGTCCTCGCCGGCGATGTGACCGGTGCCGATGAGGCTGTTGAGCTCGCAGGTCATGATGTCGGGGTGGAGCTCGGCGATTGCCCTAGCCTCCTCGACGGAGTCGGCGCAGACGCAGGTGAGGATGCCCACCTCGCGAGCGCGCACGATGGTCTTGGCGAGCTCTCCCACCGTCATGGGGTTCTCTGCATGGTTGAGGAACGTTGCGCGCACGCCCGCCGCCGCGAGGGCCTCGGGCAGGATGTGCCCCATGCCGCGGCCCGGCCTGAGGCTCTCCATCGCCTGCGCACACGGGATGAGGTGCGGGCAGTTGTCCGCGACCCACGCGAGGTCAATGAGCTGTGCCGTGAACAGCGACTGGAAGCCGTAGCGCTCGCACAGCTCGTCAGTCTTGCGCGCGAGCCTACGGAGCTTCTCGCCATACAGGTAGGACTTGGGGTTGACGACGAAAAACGGGCGCTTGAGAACAATTCTGTCCATAGAGTTATGTCCGTCCTAATGGTTATTGAGCAGGGCTCTTCTGTCTCTGAGAAAATGGCACCCGGCTTTGAGAGGTTTCCAAAACCGGGTGCGAAATACTATGCAGCGCCGCCAAAGAGACCGGTAGCACCAAGCACGATACCAATCGCAACCAAAATAAGAAGAACAACCGTAGAGTTCATGTTCTTCTTCTTAAGGAGGTACCAGGTCAAAAGGGTAATTGCGAGAGGCACCCCACCCTTAAGGATGGAATCGAGCGTAGCCTGGAGGTCAATGTAGCCCTCGCCAACCGGAATCTGCAAATACGACGTACAGGTAACGTAACTATTTGCAAGACACCCCAGAACGATGGCACCCATGGTAGATGCAGTAGCAATCAGGCGTTTGACAGACCCGGAAGCCATCATACTTTCGATGCCTTCCTTGCCCGAATTGTAACCAGTGAAGAACATGAAGTGCGAGATGAAGAGCATGATTGCATACATCAGAACGATATAGAGCAGGGGCCCGAGCAGATTACCCTGCGTAGCAAGGGGCATTGCCACAGCAAGCAGAATAGGTGTGAGCGTACCCTGCCAAAGGGTGTCACCAATGCCAGCAAATGGTCCCATAAGACCGGTCTTGACGGCGGTGATAGCTTCGGGCGTCACGGCCGAGCCGTTGGCCATCTCCTCTTCCATCGAGAGCGCAAGGCCGTTGATAATGCAGCCAAAGTGGGGCTCGGTGTTATAGAACTCCATCTGGCGCTTCATGAACTCAACGCGCTTCTGGTCATCCCCAGGATAGAGCTTGTCGGGGATGTGCGAGAAGGATGCCAAGAGTGCAGACGCCATCAGGCGCTCGTAGTTGTAATTCGTGTTGGACAGGCAAACCCACTTAAACCATGCACGAGTAACGTCACGCTTATCGAGGTGATGCCCTTCGGCATTGGGAGTAGTCACGACGTTCTTCATATCTTCAGCCATGAATGTCATCCCCTATTCAAAGTCATCGTCAGAGTCATCGGATGCAACGCTAGAAGTCGATGCCGAGGTGGCCGCAATCTGGGGCACCACTGCTCCACGCCCTTCTTCGGCCTTCGTCTCGAGCTGAACGTAGAAGAACGCGATAACGAAGCCGATAATTGCGATTGGCATAGCGCCAAGTCCAAGATACGCGCTGAGAATGAAGCCGAAGACAAACCAGATGAGCGTACCGGGACGGTCAAGCGTACGAAGGTTCATGGCAATGCCGAGCGCCGGAAGGATTCCGCCGATAACCTCAAGGGTGTACAGAGGACGGCCCTGCATGACTTCAATGATGCCATTAACGGCGTCAACACCGAAGTAGCAGCCGAGGGTAACAGGCACAACGCAGAGGATAAAGCAAAGAATCTGCGGTGGGACGATGTGCAGGAAGACAGCCTGCTTCATATCGCCCTTCTCACAAGCCCGGTCAATCATGTGAACGAACGTAACGTCCAGCGTCATGCGAATGACGTTTACAATCGTGCCTACAAGAGCAATCGGGACGGAAATCGCAACCGCTGCCTCCGGCTCGAGGTTGGCCGCAAGTGCGAGTGCAACGCCGAGCGTACCTGCAAGACCAGGATCATTGGGCTGAGCACCGCCTGCAAAGATGTAGGCGATGAAGGGCATCTGTACTGCAGCACCGATAATGCAGCCCTGCACCGGATCTCCGAGGATAAAACCAACAAGCACGCCTGCCACCAGGGGCTTCTGAATGGTTGAAAGACTACCCAGACAACCGATGAGCCACGGAGTTCCGACGAAGCCCATGTAATACACGACACCAACAAGAAATGCCTGCAACAGGGTAATTTGCATAGAAACACGCACCTACCTTCTCGACGAGAGAGACCTATTGGGACCTACTTCAGAAGTTCCGCGACATCTTTCTTGGGGTCGTCGGCAACAATCTGAATGGTGATCTTGCAACCCCTATCGATAAGCTTGCGCATGGCGTCAACCTCTTCGTCAGAGCAAGCAATATTCTGGTAGAAGGTCTTACGGCTTCCGCTGATACCCATGCCGCCAATATTAAGGGAATCAAAGTCAATGCCCGCATCAGAAAGCCTGAGGATTGTGAGCGGGGTCTTAACCAGCATGATTACCTTGTCAGTAGGCTTAAACCCTTTGACCAACCTGTCCACGGCCTTCTGGACTGTAAACACACCAAGCTTCACGTTGCTAGGCACAACGCCCTTGAGCACTGTCTTCATGAGATCGTTGGCTGCGACCTCATCGTCGACCACCATGAATTTGTTAGCGCCAGTGGCCTTCTGCCACGACGTCATGACTTGACCGTGTACGAGTCTGTCATCAACACGTGTTAGAAGAACGTTGTCCATGCCAGCTGCATGCATAGTAGCCCCAATCACATCAAAAATCTTCTTCGTCGTCGCTCGTGTCGAACAACTTATGTCGAATATCGACCACGCTGTCACAGCTCGCACGGACCGCTTCCTCAGTGAGCGCGCTGAGATTCATCTCGTCACGAGCAAATACCACCGAGAGTAGCATCGGCAAGTTAACCCCGGCTACGGCATTCAAATCATCGCGCTCGAGCAACTGGGCAACAGCATTTGAGGGAGTCCCGCCGAACAAGTCAACCAACACCAAAACACCATCGCCTTCATCGACGGCATTGATTGCGTCTTCGACATTGGAAACAAACGTATCAGGGGAATCTCCACGCTGAAGCCCAATCGCCTGTATTGCCTCGTGCTCTCCGCTAAGAAGCTCGAGTGCATCGAGCATTCCAGATGCCAAAGATCCGTGAGATGCCACAACGATTCCAACCATTCCTACACCTCCCTCAGATGAATCCAAGCAATCTCATTGCTACAAGACGTATTCTTGACCATTATTTTGTAGTCATGTTTTGAATAAGGCAAGCGGTAGAGTATTAAAGGCGGACGGATTAGTTGACTTCACTTTTATGGTCAATTGTTCAGAAAGACATCTTAGTTGCCTCACGCGCAGCAGTCTGAATCTCTTCATAGGTACACCGCGCCGATTCTTCAAGCGAATCGCCATTGTCAAAAAGACCGCGCCCGAGATTCAAGACATCACATCCAGCTTCTATCAACAAGCGATAGTTTGTCGCATTGCATCCTCCGTCAATTGCTATCTCGTAATGAGCTCCAACCTCAGCACGCAGGACTTTAGCCTCGACAATCCTGTCATAGGTTCCCTCAATGAACTTCTGTCCGGTAAATCCTGGGTCAACGGACAACACAAGAAGAGAATCAAGCTCTGTGGCATAGGACGAAATGACGTTGACGGGATCAGCAGGATTAATGAATGCCCCCACTTTTGCGCCTCGTTCGTGGATGTAGTCGCAGAACCTGTGAATTGAGCGTCCTACCCCATCCGCCGGAAGGGTCAACAGAGATGCGCCAGCATCTATACATGTATCAATAAACGCCTTGTCGATTCCATCTACGTACAGGTGTGCCTCGATGGGCTTAGAAGTAACTGGACGTATCTGAGCGATAAAGTGGGGCGTCAGGCACATATTTGGTACATAGTGGCCATCAATGATGTCAACGTGATACAAATCTGTTATTGAATCCAGTATGTGCAAATCGTGCTCAACTTGGAGCAGGCTCATGTTCATCAATGAGGGCGCTATTTTTACCATCTGCCAAATCCTCCTATACTTGACTATTATTTTATGGACAATTATATCTACTACGTATTCAGCTAAACCTGTACATGATTTCATAATCAACAAGCGGAGGAAAAATGAGCGCGAAACGCACCAAGCAAAGCCCCGAGGCGTCGAGAAAAAACCTCCAGAAAGGTTCTAGCTACCTGTTTCTTTCGATTCTCATCATTGCTTTACTCGCGTACGTATTCCCTAGTGTTCTCAACATAGACATTCGCTCTGTCGCTCAGCAGAACCTCGTTTTGGGAATTGGACGTATCGCAATTGGGATAGCCGTAATCGTCTATGCCATCCGTGCATGCGTTATCGTTGTGCGAACCAATACGCTTCCCGGGGAGACATGGAAGCGCGGTCTGTACAATTCTCTTCATGCGACTTTTCTGGGGATAAATGGTCTCACTATCCTGCTTCTCTTTGTAGGGGGAGCGGCGCTTATAATATGGGCAATATCAGAGATGTTTTAATGATTTTCGCCCGTTGTTCTATAGCAGCTGCAGTCGTGCGAAAAGAGCATTGGACATCCAAGCAGAACGAGTGATAGCCATGGACCAATCCCCAGATACAGCCCCTTCACTGCACGTTCAGCTTGCAGACTACATCCGGGATAAGGTTTATTCGCAAGAATGGCCCGAGGGAACGAGGCTCCCATCCGAGCATCAGCTTATGCTTCAGTTTGGAATTAGCCGGGGTACGGTCCAAAAGGGCATTCAGCTTCTGGTAAATGAGGGGCTTATAACAAAAGTAAAAGGGAAAGGCAGCTTTGTCATCAAGCCCAACGTCGAGCACCTTACAGGAAACAGCCTTCTCTCCTTCGCCGAATCATTAAGCATGCAGGGCATTAACTTCACCACCGAGGTCGTTGGGGCTGAGGTTGTCACAGCAGATAAAGTATGTTCACAGCGGCTGGGTGTACCGCTCAACTCCCCCATTTTCTATCTTAGACGCGTTCGCTCAACAGAAGAGGGTCCGCTGCTGTACATGGAGAGTCGCATTAACATGCTCACTTGTCCCGGCATTGACATGTTTGACTACTCCAAGAGGACCCTGTTTAGCGCTATCGAAGAAGCATCGGGCAAAAAGCTTGGATACGCAAAAGTCCGATACGGTGCAAGGATTGCCGGAAAACTTCGCGGCGAATTGCTGGAGTGCGATGAGTCCGCGCCAGTACTCAATATCGATCAGGTCTGCTATCTCGAAGACAATAAATCTACGGAGTGGGGCAACATCTGGCTGCCTGCGAACAAATACGTTTTAGTTTCGGTATTGCAGAGAGCGTAATTGAACTAGCGACTCAAGAGGGATTGATTTCCGTACCATAGAGTTCAAACCAGCAGCAATGCCTTCTGCGAATTGGGGCTCCACCGCCAGATTGGCGCTGGAGCCCCATCGAATAATCACTGCAGCATACTCTGACTTACCCCCTACTCCCCCGCGTTGGCCTCGCGACGCAGGATCTCGGCCGCGAGAATCGAGTCGCCGTGCTTGGCCAGGGCGATAAACGCGCACATAGCCGCCCCCATCACGGTGATGTAGAGGAAGAGCTGCGACTCGGCCACGTCCATGACCAGACCCGAGAGTATGGGCGTCACAACCTGTGCCGCCATGCTCACCGTGTAGTAGTAGCCCGAGTAGCGGCCAACGCTCCTAGAGCTGCAACCCTCGAGGATCATGGGGTACACGCACAGGTCAACGGCGCCAAGCGATGCGCCCATGAACAGGAACAGCACGTAGTAGAAGGGCGTGAACGCCGGGAAGAGCCACATGATGGCCGGACAGACGGTCATCACCAGGCCAGCCACAAGGGCCACACGCTTCCTGCCCACCCTAAGTGAGAGGTTGGCGATGGGCACGTACGAGATAAGCCCGCCCGCAATGGTAACAATGTTGATGATTGCGTAGGAACCGCCGAGCATCGAGAAGAAGTCGGACGCATAGCGAGAGATGTTCGTGGTCATGGCGTTGTAGGACATGTAGTAGAAGAAAACGGCACCAAGGAGCAGCGCAATCGAGCGAAGCAGCTCTGGATCGGTCACGCGCTCCTTGCCCTTCTCGTCAGCGTCGTCTGTGTCGATGGCATCTTCCTTGATGCCCATGGCAAGACTCTCCTCGTGCATCTTAGACACTGCCTTGGGCTCATTGAGAAGCACGCGGTAGACCACGGCTGCCACTGCAATCACGATGCCCTGCAGCAGGAACACCGGCACGTAGTCGGGATTTGCGACCGAGGGGACTAGAACCGAGATGGCCACCAGCATGACGCCCGTACCCGCGTAACCCACGATCTTATCGACGGAGTCGCCTTTGGTTCTCAGCGGCCGCGGCGTGATGTCTGCGACAATCGCCAGCGTCGCGGTGCGGTACGAGCAGATGGCAACCAACGTCACAAAGATCATCGCAATGAGCAGAGGCAGGCTTCCCAGGTTGTTTGCCACGGCGATGAGCGGCACGGATACCGTTGCCACGGCAGAGCCGGCCAGAATGAAGGGGGTCCTTCTCCCCAGGCGCGAACGGCAGCGGTCGGAGAGGATGCCAAACCAGGGCAGCAGGAAGAGGCCAAACACGTTGTCGAGCGCCATCACCACACCGGTGAGCCAGTTGGAGAGGCCAAAGGTTTGGGTGAGCATCTTGGGAACCAGACCGTCGAAAACCTGCCAGAACGAAATCATCCCCATGAAGGGAAGGGAGGCAATCGCACAGCGCTTCCAGTCGAAGGGAATCCTCTCCCTGGGCGTGGCCCCCTGCTCCTTCTCGGCCATCTTGGCTCCTCTCGTCCTCGCCACGCGCCGGGGCTGCCAGCGCAGCGGGATATGGTTGCATCCTTTATGCGTCTAGCTGATCGAGCCCCCGAACAAACGCCACGTAGAACTCCACGCCACGCTTGTAGTCCTCAACCGGGATACGCTCGTTGGCACCGTGGATAAGACCGCGCGCCACCGGCGTGTAGACAAAGGCGGCAAAGCGGTATACGTGGTCGCAGATCTTGGTGAACGAGCGCGAATCCGAGCAGCTCGTCTGCACGTAGGGGCAGACGCCTGCCTCGGGATAGACGCCGGCAACGCAGCGACGGATGTAGTCGAACTGCGCGTCATCGTGCGGCGAGAAGGGCGAGGGCTCGTTTACCAGGCTGTTCTCGGCAACCTCGACGCTCACGGCATCTGCGGCGGCGCCGGACGCCCGGCACTCCTCGGCCGCCTGCGCACGGGCTCGAGCGAGCGCTGCGTTCACGTCTTCGAAGGGCGCCACGCGAACGTTGAGGTTGGCCGTGGCAACGGGAGGAAGGACGTTTCTCGCCGGTGACCCCTCGAGCTGCGTGAGCGCGTAGGTCGAGCGGACCATGGGGCCGGTCTCGGCGCCTGCCGCCAGGATGCGCCCCACCAGCGGCCGGAAGAGCCACATGTTTGCAAAGATGATTCGATAGGCAAAGCTGCCGCGGGCCGCAAGCTCCTGGAGCATCGCCGTGACGGCATCTGCCACCTGTGGCTTTCCAGGATTTGCGCAGATGCGCTCGGTTGCGCGGGCGAGAAGGCGCGTGGCATCGTTCTTCGAGGGGGCTGACGCGTGCCCGCCCGCCCCGTGCGCCGTTACGGTGACGTCCACGTGGCCCTTCTCGGAGACGCCCACCATGGCCATGGGCGAGGTCACGCCAAGGGGCACACCCGTTGCCACGGCACCGCCCTCGTCGAGGACCATGCAGGGATGCACGTTGTGCTCGCGCAGCCAGGCCACGGCATTGTCGGCCGTGGGACCGGATGTCTCCTCGCAGCAGGAGGAGAAGAACCAGATGTCGCGCGGCGGAATGTAGCCCTCTGCCAGCAGGTGCTCGAACGCCTCCATGCAGCCGCAGAAGCAGAGCTTGTTGTCGAGCGTCCCGCGCGCCCAGATCTGGCCGTCGTGGACCTCGGCGGCGAACGGCGGGTACGTCCAGTCCTGGCCATCGGTGGGCACCACGTCGTGGTGGGCCATCATCACCACGGGCGCCAGCGACGAGTCGCACCCGGGCCAGCGCATGAGGATGCCGTACTCGTCGATGCGCGTGAGTTCGAACGTCTGGAACGTGCGCGGGTAGAGGCGTTGGAGCGTAGGCACCCAGCGGTCGAAGGGCTCGCGATCGAGCTTGGCCGGATCATCGCGCGAAACGGTGGGAATGCGCAGCAGCGTGCGGAAGCGCTCGACCTCCTCGTCGCCGGCGTGATAGCCGCCTGCATCGATGGGCGAGCCAGCCGGCAGCGTGGGCTTGAGCGTCGCCGCACGGGCAACGCAGACAATGACCAGCGCGAGAATGACTACCAGGACGAGAATGACAGCAACCATGGTGCCTCCTGTGACGTTGGGGCCATGGTAGCCGTGTAGCATGGCCACCGACCGAGTGGGCGCACATTCGTCACCCACCCGCAACAGCGAAGAAGCCGAATTCCCACAGGGAATGTCAGAGTTTCTCTGCCCCGTGAATTTCTAACAGAAGCGAAGTGGGATGGGACAGCTCGTGCCGTTTCCCAACGGGTCCCCGGCACAGCGCGCCGTCTCTGTTGAGAAGAATTTGGACAGAATTTGCCCTAAGCAGGCAAAAAATGTAGAAATCCTTCTCAACAGCGCGTTGGGCGACTCTATCAACGGCTCTTTAGGCGACTCTACGCCGAGAAGGGCCACTCGCCGACGGCAAGGGCTTCGATCGCAGCGGCAACGGCATCGTCCTCGCAGCGGCCAATGTGCCAGCGGGCTGCCGCTGCCGCCTCGGGCTGGGCGTTGGCAACCGCCACGGAGTTGGGAACCGCCGAGAAGAGCGGCAGGTCGTTGCCGGCGTCGCCAAAGACCACGACCTCGTCCGTGTCAATGCCGAGAAGCTCGCACAGCATGCGCGCTCCGGAACCCTTGTTGTAACCGTAGGGCATCACGTTGGAGAAGCCTGCGTGCGCGTAGTCGAGGTCCAGCTCGGGAACCTCGCGCGCCGCCCGGGCGATAAGATCTCGCGTGCCTGCCTCGTCCGTGTCCACGAACACGTTGGCCTTGACCACCACATCCGGTACGGCATCGACTGGCACGCACTTCTCGGCGTAGGCGGGAAAGGGGCGCCTAAGGTCTTCTCGGCTTCCGGCAACCAGGAGCGGCGTTCCTCCGTCAAAGCAGAGCATCCCGGAATGGGGTACGCCCGCGAGCATTGCCGCCAGACGCACGAGCGCATTGTGCGGCTGGCGCTCCTCATGAACCAGCTTGCCACCGAGGTAGACCTGCTGGCCATTGGTGGCCAGGCAGGTGGCGCAGCAGGCGGTGTCCCCGCCAAAGAAGGGCGGAATCCAGTCGATTCCGCGACCACTTGCGGGACCAATGGCAATGCCGGCGTCAAGCGCTGCGTGGAAGGCCCGTATCGTGCGCTGGGAGACCTGGGGATTGCCCTTGGGCAGAATCGTCCCATCGATGTCGCAAAGGATGAGCTTGGTGTCTCTCGGCATGTCTCCCCTGCCTTCTCTGCACCGCCTGCGCTACAGGGCGGTAACGCCCGCGTCTCCCATCTCGGCACTGGCATCAACTGTCTTCTCGCCAGTGCCTCTCACCACTGTACCCGGGGAAGCCTGGTCTCCGTCAAATGTTAATGCCTTTCGTGCCCACACAGAGCCGTGGCCACCCGCTGTGGTGATGTGATAGTAGGTGCGTCCTTGGCTGTTTTCCGCAGCGAGAGGGTTGTGCGGGCTGGAGGCCACGGGCGGGACCGACTCGAAGCGCGGGCGCCCCTCGCCTCCGTTGCGCGGGCGCCCCTTTCCTCAAAAACTGCGGCTTAATTGCAGTTGGCCGGGGATGCTGCCGAGAAGAACCGCAGGTAGCGGCCTCGGCCCCTCCTGGCGGGCTGCAATTAAGCCGCAGTTTTCCCAGGCGGCCCAGCTCGGGGGACGGCACGTGCCCACATCAAGCCCGCCGTCGCGGAGGACGGTGCCGCGCGAGGGGGGACGGGACCGCGGGGAGGACGGCGCCGCAGAGGGAACGCGCCACCACCGCTTCAGCGCGACGACGGCGGGGGACGAGAAAACCTCGCCGCCCCGCCCCGATCGCCGCCGCGGGCGAACTCTACGCCACGGGCACCAGCTGGCCACCAACGTACGTCGCCACAAGCGACATGTCCGCCGCGTAAACGTTAAAGTCGGCGTTGCGCCCGGGCAGCATGCTGCCGCAGACGTCGTCCACGCCCGCCGAGCGCGCAGCGACCTCGCTGCCCATGCGGATGGCCTGCTCGGGCGTCACGATGCCCCAGTCGACCATGTTCTTCACGCCCTTTGCCAGCGTGAGCACCGAGCCGGCGATGCTGCTCATGTCGGCCAGGTAGCACAGGTCGTCCTTCATGACGACGGGCAGGCCGCCACTCATGTAGTTGCCCTCGGGCATGCCGCCGCAGGCAAGGCAGTCGGTGATGAGAACGACGTGCTCCCAGCCCTTGGCTCGCACGAGCGCCGCGCACGCGGCGGGCTGCACGTGGTGGCCGTCGCAGATGAGCTCCGCATAGGTCTCGTCCGTGGTCATCGCGCAGCCGAGAACGCCCGGCTCACGCTGGTGCAGGCCGCGCATGCCGTTGTAGGTGTGCACAAAGACGGTGGCGCCGGCATCGACGGCAGCGATGCTCTGCTCGTACGTGGCATCGGTGTGGCCAAGTGCGGTCACCACGCCCTCGGCGGAGAGGCGCGAGATGTACTCGAGCGCCTCGGGGTACTCGGGAGCAAGCGCGCTCTTGCAGATTAGGCCGCGCGCCCGGCGCTGCCACTCCTCGAAGACGTCGTACGAGGGGGGCACGAGGTACTTGGGGTTCTGGGCGCCCTTGTGCTTCTCGGTGAAGAAGGGTCCCTCGAGGAAGATGCCGGGGATGCGAGCGCCAACAAAGCCCTCGTCGCGCGCGTCCACGGCATCCGCGATGGTCTCGCACTGGTTGCCGATGTTCTCGACGGAATCCGTGAACGTGGTGGGCAGCCACGCCGTGGTACCGCGCTGCGCGAGCGCCACGGAGGCGTCGTTGATGCCAGCGGGGTCGATGTCGGTGGTCGCGTGGTTGTGGAAGCCGTGGATGTGGGTGTCAACAAGGCCGGCACCAACGTAGGCTCCTGCGTAGTCCACGATCTCGCAGTCCGGCTTCTCGGTCGAGAAGGAGCCGAAGCGGCCGTCCACGATGGTGAGGTAGCCCTCTCCGGTGAGCCTACCGGGGAGAACGAAGTGAGCGGCATGAACCGCATACGTTGCCATGATCTCTCCTTCCAGGGCAAAGCCCTCGGTGCGGGGACAAGTTAACCAAGGTATACCCCAGGCTCCCCACACCGAAGCAGGACTACAGGCTAAACGGGTGAATGGTTACGCCCTTGACCACGCGGTTCACGGTACCGGTGGGCGACGGGGTGTCGGGGGTGTTGCCAACCTTGACGGAGGCGTTAATCGCGACGGTCTGCGCGAACATCACGTACGGGAGCGCGAGGTAGACCTCGGGGAGGAGCAGGTCGCCGTCAAACGAGAATTTCTCGCCCTCAAAGTCGCTGCCAGTGCTCTGCTGGATGCCCACGGTGGCAAGCGCGATCTCGTCGCCCTTGATCTCGTTCAGGATGTCGAGGTCGTACTGGCGGGTGTAGGGATCGTTGCTCACGAAGTCGAACACGAGGGTCTTCTCGTTGACAAAGGACTTGGGTCCGTGGCGATAGCCCATCGAGGAATCGAACGAGGTCGCGATGCGGCCGGCGCAGAGCTCCAGGATCTTGAGCTGCCCCTCGCGGGCAAGGCCGGAGAGCGAGGCGGAGCCCAGGTAGGTCACGCGGTCGAAGTCGCGGTCTACCCACGCCTTGATCTGGGGCTCGCGGGCAACCACATCGCGGCCCATCTTGGCGGCACGGGCGACCCAGGCACGTTTGTCCTCGATGGAGGCCTGGTCAAAGATCAGCGCCGAGAGGAGCAGCATGCAGGAGTAGCTGCCCGTCATGGCAAAGCCCTTGTCGTTCGCGCCCGGGATGAGTAGCGTGAGAGCGCGCTCGTCGTCCTTGGACTCCTGGGCGAGCCTGCCCTCGGGAGCGCAGGTCACGTTGAGGTAGAGAAGGTCCTTGGCGACCTGCCCCACGCGCTCGTAGGCGGCCATGCTCTCGGGGCTGTTACCGCTGCGGGCAAAGGACACCATGACCGTAGGGTCCTCGGGACGCACGTAGTCGAGGGGGGCGCATACCACGTCGGTCGTGGCCACGGGCGCAAACTCGAAGGCCTCGTTGTCACCAACGCGGCGCAGGTACGGCACGAGCGTGTCGCTCACGTACGCCGAGGTTCCGGCACCGCAGAAGATCACGCGGGTGCGGCGGGCGCCACCAAGCGCACGTGCCTTGGCGAGATAGTCCTCGATGGCCCCGAGGTTGTCCTCGTAGATCTTAAGCGTGCCCTCCCACAGGTCCGGCTGCTGCATGATCTCCTTGGTGGTGATCTGGGCACCCATCGACGTGAGCGTCGCCTCGTCCTTCTCGAACATGTTCTTCTCCTCTCGGGGGCCTTCCCTAGCCCCGATAGTGTGAGACCTTGTATCTGAACTGGTCGGCTCGAGCAACGCTCTTGGTGTACTCGATGGCCGTGTTCTTCACGTTGAAGGTGGTGCGGTAGAGCTTGAGCACGGGGGCAGCCTCGCCGATGCCGAGAAGCTCCGCGTCGTCCTTGCGGGCAACGCTTGCGCAGAACTCCTCCTCCGCCACGCGGATAGTCGCGTGGTAGACCTTCTCCATGATGTCGTAGAGCGGCTGTGCCTCCACGTCCCTCCGGGAGAGGCCGAGAAACTCGGACGCCGGCAGGTAGGTGCGCTCGACCATCATGGGGATGCCATCGGCGGCGCGCAGGCGCTTCATGCGTATAACGGGGTCGCCTATACGCAGTCCCAGACAGGCAGCTATGTGCTTTGGTGCCTCCCTGGTATCGAACTCGAGCACCACTGTTGTGGGGACCCTCCCCATGCTCTTCATCTGCTCGGTGAAGCTGTACGTGCCCATGAGGTTCGTCGCCTCGCGCACGGACTCGGACACGAAGGTGCCGCGGCCGTGCTGCCTGGTCACGAGCCCCTGGCGCTCGAGCTCTGCAAGGGCCAGCCGCACGGTCGTGCGCGAGAGGCCGTACGTCTCGCAAAGCTCGCGTTCGGACGGGAGCATGTCTCCGGGGCCCATCTCGTTCTCGATCTTCTCGTGGAGAAGGTCGACGAGCTGGTCGTAGAGCGGCTGCTTTCGCGAGATGGGAGTCATGTCGTCACCGTCCTGAAAAAGGCGCGAGCACGCGTAAGCGTACCCGCGCCGCCTGTTGCACTAAAGCCTGTAGCGCGTTTGCGCCGGCGGGCCGGCATCCGGGGCGGCGGGCCGCCCCGGGTACGCGACCATTGTAGGGCTTAGCCCCAGATGCTCGGCCAAATGCCGAAGCCGGCACCAACAATACCGATGATGAGCACGAGAACAATGCCCTTGATGGGGGTGAAGTTCTTCTTAGAGAACAGGTAGTACAGGAGCATGACCAGCGCGAGCGGGACAAGCTTGGGGCAGATGCTGTCGAGGATCTTGGCGATGTCGACGTTGACGGGCGAGGTTACGGTCTCCATGTAGGTGACCTCGCTCATGCCGTTGCCGAGATCGGTGGCGCCAGCGGTCACAGCGTTGCCGTCTGCGTCGGTGGTGGCCAGCGGGTTGCCCGCGGCGTCAACCATGCCGGAGAGCGTGGTGCCGTCGGAGTCCTTGGAGATGACCTCGAACTTGCTCACGTCCTCGGTGGGGACGGTCGCGGTGTGCGCGACGTAGGCCTGCGTGGTGCCGTTGGGGATCGTAAGGTTGATCTGCGTGCCACCCATGGTGACGGTGAGGCAGCCAACGACGAAGACGCCGAGGATGGAGGCCGCACGGGTGAACGCCTTCATGTGCTCCATGAGGGAGTCAAGCGCGTTCATGCCCATCTTGTACGACCAGTTCATGAGACCAAAGCGAAGCGCGAACTGGATGATGTTGAAGACGATCAGGAACAGGATGGGGCCAAAGACGTTCCCTGCGATAGCCATGTTCGAGGTGATGCCGGCCAGGATAGGCACAAGCGTCATCCAGAAGATGGCGTCGCCGATGCCACCAAGCGGGCCCATGAGGGAGACGCGGACGGCGCGGATGGTGGGGATGTCAACCTTCTTCTGCTCCATGGACAGGATGATGCCCATGGCGAAGGTGACAAGGAACGGGTGGATGTTGAAGAACTCCATGTTGTGGGTCATCGAGAGCGCGAGATCTTCCTTGTTATCCGCGTGAATCTTCTCGAGACCGGGAAGGATGGAGTAGAGCCAGCCTGCGGACTGCATGCGCTCGTAGTTGAAGGACGCCTGCAGGAAGCAGGAACGCCACGCCATCTTGTTAAGCGTCTTCTGGTCCAGATCAGGGGCGGGCGTGAGGTCCTGGTAGTGAGTCACACCCTCAAAACGGTTGACGGTCTGAGCAGTCGTCTCGTTAGATGCCATCTTCCTCACCTCCGTCGGTGTCAGCAGCAACGGCAACGGAACCCTTGAGCTCGGTGTTCTGCTGGTAGTCCCAGTAGGCGAAGCCAAAGCCGATGAGGGCCAGGATCAGCAGGGCAGGAGTCGCCAGGCTGGAGATGCCGGAGACGATAATCGCGAGGCCAAAGCCCATGAAGTAGAAGCCCCACATGTCGCGGTTCATCATGAACTTGAGCAGGATTGCGAAGCCGACGAAGCGCATCATGCCACCGGCAGCGGAGAGGCCATTGCTCAGCCACTTGGGGATGGCGGCAACGACGGCGGAGCCGACGGCCTGGCCGCCGATGAAGAACAGGGTGACAACGACGCCAAAGATGAGGCCGAGCAGGCACATCGAGAGGTAGTTGATGTGCTCGATGCCCTTGGGGTTAGCCTCGGCGGCGTACTGGTCGCACTTGGACATGAGCGGCGACATGATCGTGAAGATCAGGGTGACGCCGTACTGGCCAAGCAGGGAGAACGGAATAGCAGTAGCGACAGCAGCGTTCGGGTCAAGCTTGAGGGTGATTGCCAGAATGGCCGCCATGATGCCGCCGACAACCGCGTTGGGCGGCTGGGCACCTCCGATTGGCATGTTGCCAATCGTCATGAGCTGGTACGTGCCACCAACGATGAGGCCGGTCTGCACGTCGCCAAGGATGAGGCCGATCACCATACCGGTGACGATCGGCTGATACAGAGACTCGAGGAAGCTGAACTGGTCGATAGCCGCGATGAACGTGACGATGAAGACCAAGATCACCTGGAGAGCTGAGTATTCCATCCTTGTTCCTCCTTTCCTATGGTTCCTAGTACCACGTGCCACGGATAGAGATAGAGCTATCGCTAGCACCCGTCCCTCACGGGTGCGCACGACCAAACTAAGTTGTTGCGAAAAGCGCTAGATGGCTACTCGAAGAGCTTTGCCGTAGGCTCGACCGGCGTGCTGGGCACGCGCTGAATCGAGAGCTCCACGCCCGCGTCCTGGAGCGCGCGGAAGGCGGCAACGTCCTCGTCGTTCACGGCGACGGAGGTTGCAACCTGACGCTTGCCCTCGGACATGTGCATGTTGCCGATGTTGAGCTTCTTGATAGGCACGCCGCCCTTGACGAGGCGAAGTGCGTCCTCGGGGTTCTCGACAATGAGGAAGATGTGCTGGCGAGCAGCGGCCTTGTGGATAACGTCAATGGTCTTCTGGATGGAGAAGTACCTGGTAGCAACGCCCTGAGGCGCGGCCATGTCCATGAGCTTCTGGCGCATCTTGTTGCCGGCAACCTCATCGTTGGCGACGAGGATCAGGTTTGCGCCGATGGTGCTTGTCCACTGGGTGGCGACCTGGCCGTGAATCAGGCGGTTGTCGATCCTGGTAAGAAGAATGTTGGGCTCAGCCATGCTTGCTTCCCCTTTCTCGTACTCGCTCGCATATCTGCAGGCGAGAGTTTTCCTTCAAACTACGGACGGGCCAACTGGCTTGCGATGACACGACCTACTTCTTTGAGATCTCCTGGATTGCGTACCTCGAGACCTCCACGACCGCACCGGACTTGACCTCGACGTCACAGGTCTCCTCGCCCACACGGACTACCTTGCCAAAGAGACCACCCGCAAAGGCGACGCGCTGCCCAACCTTGAGGTTGGCATGGAGCTCGGCGAAGTAGGCCTTCTGCTTGTTTGCCTTTACCGCGCTGTAGATCGCATAGACAACGCCCATGATGGCGATGAGAATGAGCAGCGCCGCGCAGGCTGCAAGCACGTTCTGCCAGAAGTCCATTACAGGCCCAGGTCGTCGGAGTCGGGCTCGTCGTCAACGGTGAGGACCATGTGGACGACGCCCTGCTTGCCGGCCTCAACCGCGCAGTCGATGAGCTCCTGCGTGGTGGACTCGGGCGTGCGGGTGGTGAGGACCTCGAGGAGCATGGGCAGGTTGGTGCCCGCGATGACCTCGACGCCAGGAACAAGCTGCGTGTTCATCATGGCCTGGTTGAACGGCGTGCCACCCATGAGGTCGCAGAAGACAATCACACCGTCGTTCCTCTCGGCGGAGGCGGCAATGGCGTCCGCCAGCTTCTGGGGGAACTCGCCTGCCTCGTCCTCGTGGAACGGCACTACGTCGAACTCCTCCTGCGAGCCCGCAATCATCTTGACGGAACTGTCGAGACCAACGGAAAAGTCTCCGTGACCAGTGAGCACAAATCCGACCATGCAAGTCCTCCTCTGACGGGGTCTTCGTAACGCTCTCTAGGCTAGAAGACTTTTGGTTCCAACAAGGAACCTCTTTGTTACGCCCGTCGTGCTTCTCGGTTACTGGTTACTACCACATTTCAACTACGGCTACTTTACAAGACCTCCGCATTTAGTCCAGAGAAAACTTGGTTATTATTTCTTGAATGCCGCTTGCGGTTGAATTCATTACGGTCACGGCGTGTTATCGCAGGTAGTGGTACCAATTTATCGATACCAGCATACCCTGACGGAGTTTTTCTCGCATAGATACGTTAGATTTCTGGTATATCCAGTGGTTGTTACCAAAGGACAAAACTCATAGGTCCGGTTTGTTATTTTCAGGAACTGGTATCTATATTGCACCCCAGGGTTGCAGAGAGGAACACCATGATTCTCACCGTTACGCTTAATACCTCCATCGATAAGGCATATCGCATCGCTTCCAACCTCGAGCGCGGCACCGTCATGCGCGTGGCGGAGTGCATCGACAACGCGGGCGGCAAGGGCCTCAACGCGTCGCGCTCTGTTGCCACGTGCGGCGAGGAGGTCCTCGCGACTGGCTTTGTTGGTGGCAACAACGGGCGACTCCTCTGCGAGTTGCTTGACCGCGATGGCATTCCCCACGATTTTGTCGAGGTGGCAACCGAGACGCGTTGCTGCGTGAACGTGCTCGAGCCCGATGGGCTCTCCACCGAGTTCCTGGAGCCCGGCCGAGAGGTGACAGCCACGGAGCTTGCCGCCCTCGAGGAACGTCTCTCTTCGCTTGTCTCGTGCGCCGACGTGGTAACCATGAGCGGCAGCTTCCCCAAGGGCCTGCCCGCAGACACGTACGTGCGTCTCATCAAGCTGGTCCGCTCGCAGGGAAAGCCGTGCATCCTCGACACCTCCGGCGCCACGCTCAAGGCGAGCATCGACGCGTGTCCCAGCATGGTGAAACCCAATACGGACGAGATGGGTCAGATCCTAGGACGCACGGTCTCCTCGGTTGACGAGGTCTTCGAGGCGGCGCGCGAGCTTCACGAACGCGGCATTGCGCAGGTGGTGGTCTCGCTCGGCGGCGACGGAGCCGTGATGGCATGCAACGCCGGGACCTTCCGCGGCATCGCGCCCAAGATCGAGGTCGTGAACCCCGTGGGCGCCGGCGACACCATGGTTGGCGCCTTTGCCGTTGCCATGGCGCGCGGCCTGGAGCCCGCCGAGCAGCTGCGCTACGCGATGGCCTGCGCAAGCGCCAACTGCATGTCCGCGTCGACCGGACACTTTGACATGGAGGTCGCCCGCGGGCTCATGGACGCCACCCGCGTGGAGCGCGTGGCGTAGGCGGCGCGGAAGGTACGTTCTTCTCGCCCTACTCCCCCGCCAGAAGCAGCCGGGTGGGCACGTCCTCGAGGCAGCCGGCGACGGCTCCCTCGGGGTCTTTCTCCATCACTATGACGTCAGCGTCGCCCACATCGCCAAAGAAGAAGAGTCCGCGGGCGCCCACCTTGCTTGCATCCATGAGTACGCAGGTCATGCCCGCGCAGGCGAGAAAGGCCCGCTTGAGCTCGGCCATGCCCTCGTAGCCGGTCATGAAGCCGCGGCCGGGGGCGAAGGCCGTGGGACACACGAAGGCGACGTCGGGCCGGAGCATGGAGAGGGCCTGCACCGCCACAGCCCCCGAGGTGTAACGGTGGCCCTTGCGCAGCGCCCCGCCCAAAAGCACCACTTCGGCCGAGGGCATGGACCGGTCTACGTAGTCGGCGATGGTGAGGTCGGCGGTCACGATGGTCACCTCGCCGCGCTCCCCCAGGGCGCGCACGAGCTCGAGGCCGGTTGTCCCCGTGTCGACGAGCACGGACTGCCCCGGCTGCACAAACGTCGCGGCCACGCGGGCGATGGCTCGCTTGGCCTCCACGTTCACGTTGACGCGCAGGTCCTGGATCGAGACCGTGAGCGTGCGCGAGAGCGATACCGCCCCGCCGTGCGTGCGACGCAGCTTGCCGTCGCGTGCAAGGGCGTCAAGGTCTGCTCGTGCGGTGACGCGTGACACGCCCAGGGCATCGGCCACCTCTGCCACCTGGACGGACGAGTTCCTCTCGAGCATGGAGAGAATTGCCGCGCGCCTCTCCTCGGCGAACTCGGTCATGTGCTCCTCCTCGCCCGCGGGATTAAGTTGCCCGGCAAATCAATCCCACTGCCCGGCAAATCAATCCCACTACGCATGTGTGCAAAATGTGTTTCCTTCTCTTTGTCTAAAAGCAAGATATCACAAGCATATTTCTTTCTTTTCTGCGTTTTGGAAAGCTCTGAGAAGCCCGTAGGGACAGCGAGGTGCGTCGGGCGCTTACGCTCGCTTTTCGTTGCTGACCAGTACCGCCATTTGCCCAAGACCACGTCTGCAAGCAGGCACGATACAATCGCGTTGCAGATAAGGAAGCCCCACGGCACAGCCCGTGGGAACGTGAAGGGAGAGCGCGATGCTTGTCACAACCAAGGAAATGCTGCTCGACGCCCAGGCTGGCCACTATGCCGTGGGTGCGTTCAACGTGGAGAACCTCGAGTTTGTGATGGCCGTCATCAAGGCCGCCGAGGACAAGCACTCCCCCGTCATCATGCAGACCACGCCGGGCACCATCAAGTACGCCAACCTCGACTACTTTGCCGCCATGGTTCGCGTGGCTGCCGACGCCGCAAGCGTCCCCGTGGCGCTGCACCTCGACCATGGCGACGGCTTCGACCGCTGCATGCAGGCCCTGCGTGCCGGCTACACCTCCGTCATGATCGACGGCTCCCACGTTCCCTTCGAGGACAACATGGCTCTCACCGAGAGCGTGACCAAGGTCGCCATCGCTATGGGCATCCCTGTTGAGGCGGAGCTCGGCAAGGTTGGCGGCAAGGAGGACGACGGCCCGGCAGTCAAGGGCGAGAACCCCTACACCGACCCCGATGAGGCCGAGGAGTTTGTCAACCGCACCAAGTGCAGCTCGCTCGCCGTTGGCGTGGGCACGGCGCACGGCGTCTACAAGGGCACGCCGCACATCGAGCAGGGCATCCTCAAGGAGATTCGCAACCGCGTCGACGTGCCGCTGGTTCTTCACGGCACCTCGGGCGTGCCTGACGACCAGGTTGCCGAGGCCATCCAGAACGGCATCTGCAAGGTGAACTACGCCACCGAGCTGCGCCAGGCGTTCACCCGTGGCTTCATGGGCTACATGGCCGAGAACCCCAACAACTTCGACCCCAAGAAGCCCTCGAAGCCGGGCATGGAGGAGATCTACAAGGTCGTTACCTCCCATATGGACAACCTGGGCTCCACCAACAAGGCGTAGTCGCACGTACAGATTGACGGGCGGCCCGGACGGCATTGTCGTCCGGGCCGCTTCTTGTCTGCAGCACAGGTTACTCGTCCTTCTCAGTTATTGCGCGTTTTTCCTGGCATCACTTGTATTTGCCCAGTTGAGACCTTCTCGGCTAAGAAAATCGCGCAATAATTTCGCCCAATTTCGGGGCGACGAGACACGCGGGGCTCCCCTGCAGCAGAATCGCCGCCCATGCGGGCGTTGCTCTCGCCCGCTCACGCCCTCTTGGTGCGCCGCAGCCTGAAGCCCGCCACAAGTCGCCAGGTCGCAAGGCCCACCAGTGCCACCGAGACCACGCGGAGCACAACGAGCAGGGTCAAACCAGGCGTCGTAATGGTCGAGTTCCTCGGCCGCGCCGCAGAGACGTCGCCCGTTGCGTCCACGTAGCTTTCGTTTGCCACGCGGGCATCGAGGTACGCGTAGAGGAAGTCCTTCGTCGCGCGGCGCAGCTCGCTCACGTAGCTGGCAGAGCTTGCGTTTGACGTGAGAGACCCGCCGGACATCTGCATCCAGAGGTCTCCGCCGTGCCGCAGCATCTGGTCGCCGTTCATGTAGGCGGGGTGGTCGGAAAAGTCCGTCACCACGACGCCGGTAAACCCCCACTCCCCACGCAGAACGTCGGTGAGCAGGGCCTCGCTGCCGCCCGCCCACACCGCGCCGACGCGGTTGTAGGAGCTCATGAGCGCCGTGCCACCATAGTCCTCCACCACGACGCGGAAGGGCTCGAGGTAGACCTCGCGGAGGGTCTGCTCGGAGAGCCAGGTGTAAACGCCGTCGCGGTAGACGTACGCCTCGCCGTCGTTGAGCGCCAGGTGCTTGACGTAGCAGTACACGCCGGCGTCGCGCGCGCCCGCCACCACGTTGCCGCAGGTCTGCCCCACAAGCAGGGGGTCCTCGGAGTAGTACTCGTAGTTGCGGCCACCAAAGGGAGTGCGATGGAGGTTCGCGCATGGCGCATACCAGCCAGAAAGCCCCCGCTGTGCTGCTTGCTCGCCGCAGGTGAGCCCCACCTGCCGCGCCAGGTCGCGGTTCCACGTCTGCGCGAGGACAACAGCACAGGGAAAGCCCGTGCCGGGATTGGTGGGCACGAAGCTCTCGATCTGCGCCGGCCCGTCCAGCTCACGGGTCTCGGAGCCCCTCCCCACGGAGGCGAGCGCCGAGGCGCCGGAATAGGCGTTGGTGACCAGCTGCTCCATCTCGGCAACCGTAAGCTGGTCGAGGAGGCTATCCCATTGCAGGTCGTTGTAGTCGGTCCCCAGCTTGCGCCCCAGACCCGTGATGACACCGTTTGTCTCGATAGCAAGGCCGTTTCTCGCCCCCGTGGCAGGCATGGCGGCCTCCCTGGCGTCATCGGCCTCGCGCTCCTCGTCCGTGTACAGGTTGAGCGCGGCGACACCCGCGGGCATGGCTCGCGTCGATGCAACGGCAGGGAAGGTTCCCGCAAAGTCCGCGCGCGAGAGGTACGTGATGTTCTGCCCAGTACCCTGCCCGTCGGCGCTCACGCCATCAACGGCATCCGCGCCGGTGAAGCGATTGGTAACCTCTGCCCCGGTCTTCTCGTCCGTGGGATACTCCCGACCCCCAGAGAGCTCAAGGGAAATCGTCGCTCCCTCGGCGTCGTCCACGGTGTGGGCATCGTGCCGTAGCGTGAGCGTGTAGGTTCCAGGGTCGAGCTCCCACCCCTCAAAGCCGTTGCCATTTGCGTCGTAGCAGTCATAGCTTGCCATGGCACGGGCATCCACGCTAAGCGTGACGTCCTCGGACTCCCCCGGCGCAAGCAGGCTGGTCTTGGCATAGTCTCCCAGCACCACGGAGCTCTTCTCGATGCCGCCTGCCGTGTAGGGAGCGCTGTAGTAGAGCTCGACTACGTCGCGCCCGGCAATGCCGCCCGTATTGGTAACGTGAACCGTGATCGAGGCGCCATCGCCCAGCTCGGAGCCCTGCGCCGGCGCGTCAACCACCTCCCAGTCAAACGTGGTATAGGAGAGCCCAAAGCCAAACGGATACTGAACCACGCCCTGGTAACCCGCGCCGTGTTCATTGACAACTTCGGACCAGAAGCCCTCCGCATCCGCCGTCTCGTACCACTTGTAGCCCACGTAGATGCCCTCGGAGTAGTCAACGTAGGAAACCTGGTCATAGCCCTCGGGCAGGGAGAAGTTGCCGTTCTGAGTGCCGTCGGCAGGATAGAGGCCATCTGCCGAGGAATACGCACCCACGTGCTCGCTGGCGCTGGCGTAGGCGGGTGCCGTCGAGAAGTCGTACGCGTAGGTGTCCGCCGTGCGCCCGGAGGGATTTATCTCCCCCCTGAGGATCTGCGGCAGAACCTCGGCGCCGTACTGGCCCGTATAGCCCACGAGCAGCACGGCATCGATGCCAGGCGTGGAATCGAGGGCACCCAGGGCCATAGCATTCGTCGAGTTCACCACCACGACGACGTTCTGGTACGTGGCGCCCACATAGGCGAGAAGTGCCTCCTCCTCGGTCGAGAGGTCAAGCGAGGTCCTGCTCGCGTCCGTTTCCACGGGGCCGTTCTTCTCGGCCACCTTGTACTGCGCGAGCGGCATGTCGTTGCTCTCGCCTGCGTAGCGCTGCAGAACCACGATGGCGGTGTCCGAGAACGCCTGCGCGTCCCTCAGAAGCTCGTCCGTATAGCACGTGCGGTCCGTTATCGAGGGCTCGTAGAGCACACTTGACTCGTCAGGCTTGCTCGAGAGGGTCTTGGGGCGCTTCCCGGCTGCATGAAAGTCCTGGTACATGGCTGTGAGCTCGGTGTTTGTCTCAATGCCAGCATCATTGAGCGCCGAGATAAGGTCCGTCTCCACCGAGGTCACGCAGCCAGAGCCCGAGCCCCCGCCCAGCCAGTCGACGGACGCCCAGCCAAAGACATTGACCTTGGTGACGTCATCCGAGAACGGCAACGTCCCGTCGTTGGCGAGAAGGACGGCACCCTGGGCCTCGACCTCGTTCGCCAGTTGGCGCGCCGCATCATTGGTCGTGGCAACGGTCTCTTCCGATGGCTTGTCCACAAGCGTGCCAAAGAGCCTCGTGACAACGGGGCTTACGCTGTTCTCGAGAATGAACCCCACGACCATCACGGCAACCATGAACGCAACGGCAAGCGCAAAGAAGACCTTCTTGCGCGTCAGGTGCGCTCCTGGCGTCGCCGACCTCCTCCCGACATCGCGCCGAACGTCTCTCCTCGAATGGGCCATTCTCGTTCCTACCCTTTCTTGGGGACGTCAAGCGCCCCGGGAACCAGCGCCCCGCGCTACGCGATCACCACGCGGCTCTTTCCGTCCCGGCCTGCCGACGCGCTGGCTACAATGCCGCCGGGGTCCTTGTCCATGATGACCGCATCCACGTCGGTTGGGCCGGCAAAGCGCACAAAGGAGCGTGCGGCCCCCACCTTGGAGGCGTCCATGAGGATGATGGCCTTTCTCGCATGGCGCATGAACTCGACCTTGGTGGTAGCCGTACGCTCGAACTCGGCGAGGAACCCAAAGTCTGGCTCGAAGCCATCCGCACCAAGAAAGACCTTGTCAAGGTAGATGTCAGAGAGAGACGAGGCGACCATGGGGCCGGCAAAGTGGCGATACTCTCGGCCCAAGATGCCGCCCGTACACGCAGGCGTTGCCTGCGGGAGGAACTGCTCGATGTAGATGAGGCCATTGATGTCGTTGGTGATGATCGTGATGCCGCGCTTCTCGGTAAGGCAGTGGAGAAACGCAAGCGTCGTGCTGCCGGAGCCAACGAGGATAGTCTCCCCGTCGCCCACGAGCTCCGCCGCCCTGCGACCAATTGCCTGCTTTGCCTGGGCGTTCTTGTGCACGCGCTGCGGGACCGCCGGAATCACGAGCTGCGTCACGGGCACTGCCCCGCCGTGCGTACGTTTGAGCTGCCCCTCACGCTCCATGGTGTCAAGATTGGTGCGCGCGGTAACGGAGGAGACCCCGCAGTGCTCGCAGATCTGGACAACGGAGACGGTTCCGCTTTCGTGAATCGTATCGAGGATGTACCTCTGCCGCTCTGCGGCGAGCATCCGCGGGCTCTTGGTCGAATTCATGGCCTCTACTCCACCAAATCAACGCTGATAGACCTGGCTAGCTGGTCGACAAGGGCAAAGTCGCCGAGACCCGCGCTCATGGCGACGTTGGCGCCCGTTGCCATGGCTCGTGTGAGCGCCGGCTCTACCTGGTCGCGGTTGGGCAGCCACACCGAGAGGAAGCTCGCGAGCGTGGCGTCCCCGGCGCATGCCGTCGAGAGGACGTCGACCTTGGCGGCGTTCGCATGCCAGACGTGCTCGCCGTTGAAGAAGTACGCGCCCTCGCCGCCCAGCGTGAGGAGGATGTTCTTGGCACCGGCGTCGTGGATGGCATGGAGCGCGGAGACGATGTCCCTCTCGCTCTTCACGTCCACGCCGAAGATGGCGGCAACCTCCTCGTCGTTTGGCTTGATGAGCAGGGGCTCCTTCTCAACGAGCTCGCGCAGGTGCTTGTGCGAGATGTCCAGGACGAACTCCGCGCCCTTCTCGCGCACCACCTCGATGAGCTCGTCGTAGTACGAGGCGTCGATGCCCGTGGGCAGGCTGCCGGAGACCACGAGGCACTCGAGGTCGTCCAGGCCACGGATGAGGGAGAGCATCTCCTCCTGCTTTGCGCGGTTGACCTCGGCACCGGCGTTGGGGAACTTGTACTCCCCCTCTGGCGTGGTGAGGAAGACGTTCACGCGCGTGATGCCATCGATCTGGACCGGCTTCACGGGGCAGATCTTGTCGGCCTCGCGGACGATGTAGTCGCCCGAGAAGCCACCGAAGAAGCCCAGGATCTTGGAGTCGATGCCGTAGTGCTTGAGCGTGAACGAGACGTTCAGGCCCTTGCCGTTTGGCGTGTAGACCGCGTCGCGCGTCCTGTTGACATGCTCGGTCGAGATCGTGTCCGAGGTGATGTTCATGTCGATGGCGGGGTTGGTGGTAAGTGTGTAAATCATTGAGCTTCCCTTGATCGTTCTCGACGCGTGTCACGCGATTGATAACGCCGTACTAGAAAGGGGACCCGACGCGCAGGCGACGGGTCCCCAGCACGAACCTCAGACCGGATGCCCGGCCGTCTAGCTCTCGAGGCCGTTGTTGATGAGACCGGCAATTTCCTGCGGGTCTGCGGAGGCAAGCACCTTCTCGCGGAAGTCTGCGTCCATGAGCAGGACCGCCACCTTCGAGAGCAGGCGTAGCTGCTCCGTCTGGGTCCCGTCATCGGGGATGAGAAGGGCGATGGCGCAGCGCACGGGCTTGGAGTCCATGGTCGCCCACTCGACCTCCCCTGCGAACTTCACCACGATGACGGTAGGCGTGTCGACCTCTGCGGTCTTGGCGTGCGGGATGGCGAATCCACCCATCATCCCAGTTGTTCCCTCGGCCTCGCGGGCCTTGAAGGCCTCGAAGACCTTGTCGGCGTTGCTGGCCACCCCGTAGGAGACGGCCGTCTGGGAGAGGAACCTCAGAACCTCGTCCACGGTGCTTGCGGGGTTGTCCACGTAGACATGGGATGCTGGAACGAACTCGCTCATGCGCTCTCCTTACTCCACGACCTTGTCACCGTTCTTATGGTATTCGTTGCGCTTGAAGATGACGTAAAGAATACCGCCAACAAGGACGCCAGCAAAGATTGCAATGAGCCACAGATACCAACCATCAACGACGGGCAGGACCAGGAAGCCGCCGTGAGGCGCGGGGTCGTGGACGCCAAAGAGGATGGTGAGGATTGCCGCGATCGAGGAGCCGCACATCATGATGGGCATGACAGGCCAGATGTTCTTGGTCATGAACGGGATGGCGCCCTCGGTGATGTGGGTGCAGCCCAGGACAATGTTGACGATACCGGCGTCGTGATCCTCCTTGGAGAAGTACTTCTTGCCCACGATGACGGCGAAGGCGGTGATCAGCGGCGGGACGATGCACGCGGCGGAGACGGCAGCCATGAAGTTGGTGCCAAAGTTGTAGGTTGGGGTGCCGATGCCAGCCTGAAGCGCCTCGGTGAGAAGCGCGGTGCCGGTAACGTAGGCAGCCTTGTTGACTGGGCCGCCCATGTCGAACGCGCACATGCAGCCGATGGCCAGGCCGAGGACGATGGGGCCAGAGGCCTCGAGGCCCTCGAGGAAGCTCATCATGCCGGTGTTGATTGCGGCCATGGGGCCAGAGATGCCGAGCATGATGAGGCCCGTGATGAAGGTGGAGAGCAGCGGGTACAGGAAGATGGCCTTAAGACCGTCCAGGTTCTTGGGCATGCCAGAGAGCAGCTTCTCCAGGCCGACGATCACGTAGCCGGCAACAAAGCCGCCGACGATGCCGCCGAGGAAGCCAAAGCCCACGCCAGCGCCACCGGCGTCGATGAGGCCGGTCTCAGGGGAGACGGGCAGGCCGGTGATGGCGATCATACCGGCAACGAAGCCGGGGACCAGTGCCGGGCGCTTGCCGATGGACTCGGCGATGTAGGCAGCGAGCACCGGGACCATGAGGTTCATGGCGATGCCGCCGATGATCTTGAGCATTGCCGCGAACGAGTTGTAGTCCGCCGCGGTGGAATCGAACGACGTGATGCCCCAGAGGAACGAGACGGCCGTGAGGACGCCACCGGCAACCACGAAGACGAGCATGTGGCTGACGCCGTTCATCAGGTGCTTGTAGATGATGTGGCCCACGGACTCCTTCTCGTCGGAGGAGCTGTTGTCGCTCGAGGCGTTTGCGACCTCCTCGCTGAGCTCGCCCTGGGCCTTGGCCGCCAGAGCCTTGTCGATGAGGCCCTCGGCGTCCTTGATCGCTGCGGTCACGCCGACGCTCACCATGGGCTTGCCCGCGAAGCGCTCGGCCTGGACGTCCTTGTCGGCAGCGACGATGACGGCCTTTGCAGCCTTGATCTGCGCAGGGGTCACCTCGTTCTCGATGCCGACCTGCCCGTGGGTCTCGACCTTGATGGTGAGGCCCTTGGCTGCGGCGGCCTTCTCGAGGGCCTCCTTAGCCATGTAGGTGTGGGCGATGCCCGTTGGACAACCGGTAGCGGCAATGAGGTCGTACGTCGTGTCTTCGGCCATACCTTCACTCCCCTCTCCTGTGGCGCACACGGCGCCATATCCCTGTGGTCCCGTAGGGCCACTCCCGCGGAAGAGATTGCCGTTCTCCACATCTCCTCCCAAGACTGTGCACAACTTTACCACGTAATCGTAAAAATGCGAGACAAAACGAAGAAAAACGAAAATAGCTCTTCGAAATCCTGCTTAGCGGTAGCTTGGGGAGGGGCAACGGTATTGACGAGAGAAAAACGCGCCCGCACGGTGGGAAACCCACTGCACGGGCGCGTATGGGAGAGCACCTGGGATTGTTGCTCTACTTGCCGGCCTGGGAGCGCTTGCGGAGCTCAAGCGCCTCATACGCGCAGCCGTACATGGCTGCCTGGTTGCCCAGCGACGCTGCCTCGATGGCAACATCCTTGCAGGTAGGAAGCGCATGGGCCTGGAAGCGACGACGCAGCTCTGGCGCGAAGGTCGCAAACGAGCCCGCAACGCCACCGCCAATGAGGTACATAGCGGGGTCCACCACACAGGAGACCTGCGACATGGCCTGAGCCAGGTACTCGCACATCTGGTCCACGGCAATCTTTGCGCACTCGTCGCCCTTGGCGAGGGCACGGAAGACCGAGAGCGTGTCGGTGGCGTGCTCGACGTGCACGGGCGTCACACCGCGGCGCTCGCACTCATTGAGGTAGAGCCTCACGATGCCCTTAGCCGAGGCGTACTGCTCGAGGCAGCCGTGGCGACCGCACCCACAGGTCTCGGTCTCGTTGGGGTTAACGGTGATGTGGCCAATCTCGCCACCAGCGCCAAACGCACCGGCCACCAGGCGGCCGTTTACCACGACGCCGGCACCCACGCCCGTGCCAAGTGCGATAAGCACAAAGCTCGAGACGCCATGGGCCACGCCGGCCCAGAGCTCGCCCAGCGCGGCCGCATTCGCGTCGTTCACGAAGGCGATGGCGGCATTGGGGAACGCGGCATTGATCGCGGCAACAAGGCCGTCGGGATCGAGCTGGATGTTGGGCAGGAAGCCAACCTTGCCGTCGTCTGCCACGGGGCCGGGAATGTCCAAGCCACACGCAATGACGTCCTCGGGAGTATTGTCATGGGCGGCAAGGAGGTGCGTCAGGCCGTCGGTCACCGTGGCGAACGCCTCCGCATCCACAAGGGCGGGCGTGGGGATCTTGCGCTCCTCGAGCAGGTCGCCCTCGGGCGAGAAGAGCCCCGCCTTGATGCTGGTTCCTCCGATGTCAATGCCAAGGACGGCTTGCATGTCTTCCCCTCTCGGTTGGCTCTCTGTCGGATGCGCCCCCGAGGCGTACGGCACCGGGGAGCGACTGTGCACATCATCCCACGACGGTTTGGACCGTGCACGACTCATGACGCAGAAGGAGCGGTGCCTGCCGCAATCGGCGGCGCACACGCAACGGCTACCGGCACGCGCACGGGGTGGCCACAGCCATGGGATACACTCGAAGTTCGTGCAGTCGGCTCTTTGCGCCCCACTGGGGCGGTCTGGAGGCATCATGGCAAACAACGCGCCCTCCGCGATCAACGCGGCGCTCCCCAATCCCAAGCAGGACATGGCAGAACTCGACCGGCTGGAGAGCCGTCGCTTCGCCCTTCGCTACGCATTGGACGAGATAGCGACCCTCGGCCCCTCCATCGACCCTCCCAAGGCCACGGAGGAGCGCGCGGAGGCATCCGCCGTCCTCGACGAGGAGGCAACGCGCCTGCTCTGCGCGCCGGAGGTTGGCCCTCTGCTCGACCGGCTGGAGTCTAACGCCGGCATCATCGGCGAGACACGCGCGGCACAGGTCAAGATCTTGAAGCGCGACCGCAACTCTCTGGTAGGCGTGCCTGCAGACGAGCGCGCGGCCTTCTGCCGTCTTGCCGTCGAGGCCAACGACGTCTGGCGTCGCGCCAAGGCCGCGAACGACTGGGCCAGCTTCGAGCCCTACCTCGATCGCCTCGTGGCCACCCGCGTGAGCATGGCGCATGCCATGAACCCGGACGCAGACCCCTACGACGTCTGGCTCGACCAGTACGAGCACGGCACGAGCCGCGTCTTCTACGACCCCTTCTTCAAGCAGGTAAAGACCTGCGTGGTCCCGCTTCTGGCCAAGTGCATGGCCGCGCCGAGAAAGCCCAGCCACCGCGTGGTTGACGGCACCTTCGACGAGCGCCGCCAGTGGGATCTTGCCCGCGACCTGGTGCGCCTCGAGGGCGTGGACACCGACGCCCTGTGGCTCGGCTCGACTGAGCACCCCTACACGGGCGGCCCGTCGACGGGCTTCGTGGCCATCGCGAGCCACGTGTACCCGGACAACGTGCTCTCCAACGTCTTCAGCATGCTCCACGAGGGCGGGCATGCCATGTACGAGCAGAACGTCGACCCCGCCTACCGCTTCACCTCGCTCAAGGGCGGCACCAGCTCCGGCATGCACGAGTCGCAGTCGCGCTTCTTCGAGAACTACGTGGGCAGGAGCGAGGCGTTCTCCGAGCAACTCGCGCGCCTTCTCGCCAAGCACTTCCCCGGACAGCTCGGCCGCATGACGCCTCACCAGCTCTACATGGCCGAGAACTGCGCGGAGCCGGGCCTCATCCGCTGCGACGCCGACGAGCTCACCTACCCCCTGCACATCCTGGTGCGCTACGAGATTGAGCAGCTGCTCTTCTCGGGCGAGGCGAAGGCTGCGGACGTACCCGGCCTCTGGGCAGACCGCTACCGTTCCTACCTGGGCGTGGAGGTGCCCAGCGACACCGAGGGAACCCTCCAGGACACCCACTGGTCCGACGGCGACTTTGCCTACTTCCCCACCTACGCGCTGGGCAGTGCCTTTGGAGCGCAGTTCAAGGCGGCGATGGTGCGCCAGGGCGTGGACTTTGACGGCTGCTGCGCCTCCGGAGACCTTGCGCCCATCCGCGAGTGGCTGCGCGCCAACATCTGGCACTGGGGCCGTGCCAAGGACTCCGCGCAACTCATCCGCATGGCGTGCGGAGAGAACTTCGAGCCACGCTACTACACCGACTACCTTGTCGAGAAGTTCTCTGCAATCTACGGGCTGGACAGGTAGCATGCGCGCACTGATTCAGCGAGTCGAGCGAGCGTCGGTCGAGGTGGACGGGAGCGAGGTTGGCTCATGCGGTGAAGGTTACCTCGTGCTTCTCGGCGTTGGCCCCAATGATGACGAGAACGTCACCAGGCGCATGTGGGAGAAGGTACGCAAGCTTCGCATCTGCGCCGACGAGAACGGTCGCACCAACCTCTCGCTTGTGGACGTGGGCGGATCGCTTCTTGTGGTGAGCCAGTTCACGCTCTACGCCGACGCGCGTCACGGCAACCGGCCGTCGTTTACGAATGCCGCCCCGGCAGAGCTTGCCAACCGTCTCTACGAACTCTTCTGCGAGCTTGCCGAGAAGGACCTGGGGCCAGGGCGTGTGGGCCGCGGCGAATTTGGCGCCCACATGCGCGTGGGCCTCATAAACGACGGGCCGTTCACCGTAATGCTCGACTCGGAGGAACTTGGGCTGTAGCGCCAGCCTTTTGGTCCGATTGATCGCGGTCAGACGTTGGTTCGACGCTTCCTTGCGTGGTAAAGTCTTTCAAGGTCGCTGACGACAGTGCCAGTTCGCACAAGGGCCAGACAGCGGCCCCAGGCTCATCAATACAGGAGAGGGGATCACCATGAAGGCTTTCTTCAGCGAGTTCCGGGCGTTCATCTTGCGCGGTAACGTGATGGACATGGCAGTCGGCGTGATTATCGGCGGCGCGTTCACGGCCATCGTCAACTCCCTGGTTGGTGACATCATCCAGCCGCTCATCTCGGGCCTCACGGGCGGCGGCGAGCAGATTGGCCTCGTGATCAACGTTGGCGCCGCCCAGCTCGACTTTGGCGCGTTCATCTCGGCCGTCATCAACTTCATCATCATTGCGTTTATCATCTTCTGCCTGGTCAAGAGCATGAACAAGCTCTCCGAGGAGGCGAAGAAGCTCGCCGGGAAGCAGGAGAAGGAAGAGGAGGCCGCGGCGCCCATCTGCCCGCACTGCCTCGAGGAGGTCAAGGCCGGTGCCACCCGCTGCCCGCACTGCGGCGGCGAGATCCCTGGCGGGGCGAAGCCCGCGGCATAGCAGCCGAGGCCTGCATCATAGTGAGAACCACGCCCAGCTAGGCGGTGGAATGGCAACGGCGCCCGGAGACTTTGGCCTCCGGGCGCTCTTCTGTTACTCCGAGGTGGTGTCATTCTCCCTCAGAGGGCAAACGAGAAGGAATTGGACACATAGCAGTGTTTTGACGCGAGATTATGTCGAATTCATTCTCAGCAGCACCACCGGGGGGCAGCTCCACCAGGGGCGGCACCACGGACCAGCGGCAGCTGCACCAGGGGCGACACCACCAGGGGCGACACCACCAGGGGCGGCACCACGGACCAGCGGCCCAGACCCTATGCGCGCTCGGGAAGATGCGAGGTAATGAGCGTCATCTCGCCCGTCAGGCGGATGTCGCCAGAGCCGGAGGGCGCTAGGAAGTGACTTCCCGCGCTCACGGCGTGCTCGACGCCGGCGCCATCGCGAACGCTGCCCGAGCCCTCGATCACCGAGAGGCACATGAACGGCCACGGCTGCGCAAGCGTCTTCTCGCCAGAGACGCGCACGCGCTCAACATCAAAGTTGGGGCAGGCCATAAGCTCGGTCACACCGTCTTCCTCGGGTGCGGTGACCTTGCCACTTGTGGGCGGAACCTGCTCATAGTCCACCACGTCGAGCGACTGCTTCACATGAAGCGGGCGCTTGGTACCGTCAGACTGAACGCGGTCGTAGTCGTACACGCGATAGGTGACGTCGGACGACTGCTGGGTCTCGAGGATGAGCGTGCCGCCCATGATGGCGTGCATGGTCCCCGGCTCGATGCGGAAGAAGTCGCCGGGATGGATGGGCACGTAGTTAAGCATGTCGCTCCAACGACCCTCGGAGATCATGGCCGCAAGCTCTTCTCGGCTCTTGGCGCGCTGCCCCACGATGATGCGCGTGCCTGGCTCGCAGTCGATCACGTACCAGCACTCGCGCTTGCCCAGCGAGCCGTTCTCGTGCTCGGCGGCATACGCGTCATCCGGGTGCACCTGCACCGAGAGGTTCTCGCGCGCGTCAAGGATCTTGATGAGCAGCGGGAAGCGGTCGCCCTTGGCACCAGCAAAGAGCTCGTGGCGTGCGTCCCAGAGCTCCGAGAGGTGCAAGCCGTCAAACTCGCCGCCGTCCACTACACAGTCGCCGTTGGGGTGAGCCGAGATACCCCAGCACTCGCCGATGGGGCCGTCCGGAATGTTGTAACCAAAGCGCTTCTCCAGCTCACGGCCGCCCCAGATCTTCCCATGGAAGATGGGTGTAAGAAAGATGAGGTCACGTGCCGTACTCGCCGCTGCATCAGACATATGAGCTTCCTCCCCAGAGCCACGTATACTGCGCCCATCATACGATTGCAGGCAGCGCAATCACCCACGAGCTGCGAAGCCCGTATCAATCATATGTAATTGGCACGGGTCAACCGGCACCATCAGACGTCAGGGCGGCCGGACGGGTCGTCGCTGGGCTCGTCTCCGCCATGGCGGGCGATGTACTCGGCAGATGAGAGGCCCCTTCCCTGCTCGCGCCTGCGACGGGCGCGAGCCGCCTCGAAGCGCCTGCGCGAGTTCTGCATGGCACGCCGCTGCCGCTCGAGGGCCTCGTTTGCGCTCTCCTCGCCCGAGACGATGCTGCTCAGGGCGTGAACGGGGTGCGCGGGCGCAGTCACGCGCACAAGCGAGGTGAGGACGGGCACCACAAGCACCGTGATGGCACCCGCCGTCACGAGGACCGACGCGTCCTGGCTGGTCATGGCACCCGCGTCCACCACAATCTGCGTAATGGCAACCACCAGCGGTAGCGCCATCACGCAGTAGGCCGTCGTCACAAAGCGCTCCTGCGGCTGCATCGTGCGGGTCTCGGGGTTCACGCGCAGCGAGATGGCCACGGAGACCCCGCGCACGGCCACCAGGAGCCCAATGAAGAGGAAGAGCAGGCCAGGGTCGGCAACGGCAGCCGAAAGATCGATGCCCGCCCCCGATATCACAAAGAACGCAGGGATGAGAAAGCCGTTGCCAATGGCCTCCAGGCGTGCCTCCAGATCCGTGCTGCCTTCGGGGAAGAAAACCCGCAGCACGAAGCCGGCGGCAAAGGCGCCAAGCACCGAGTCGAAGCCCGCCATCTCGGCGAGAAAGAGCAGAAACACAAGAAGGAGCACCACCAGGCGAAGCGGCGTTTGCGTAGAGGCACCGGCGCTCGACTTCACAAAGTCGCGGAAACGTGCGCCAATGCGGGCCGTAGACGTGGAGAGACGCGCGATGCGCACACAGACCAGAAGGAAGACCACAAGCACAACAACCGTGACGAGAAGCGACCTCGTAGAGAGCATGAGTGCCACCGCGATGACGGGCAGCACCTCGCCCGTGGCGCCATAGGCCGTGACCGCGCGTCCCACGCTCGTGTTGGTAAGGCCGCGGCTGCGCATGATGGGCGCAAGGGTGCCGTACGCCGTGGTGGTGAGCATGATGGCGAAGGCAATGCCTGCCATGCCAGTGAAGCGACTGAAGCCCGTGAGGCTCACGAGCGCGATTGCGGCTGCCAGCGAGGCACCCCAGCAGATGGAGGCATGACGCCCCATGGGGCCAACCAGCTCGGAGGGTTGTATCTCGTAGCCGGCAAGCAGAAAGAGGAAGGCCATGCCCAGCTCCGAGACAAGCGAGAGGGCGCCTCCGCTTGTCCTGATAACATCAATCCCATAGGGGCCGAGAAGCGCACCAGCAAAGACGAGAAAGACAACCTCCGGGATGGCTCTGCCGGGGACAAGGCTTGCCACAAAGGGGGCAAGCGCCGCCACCAGCATGGTCACAGAGAGCGAGAGGAGCTGGCTTACCATAGTGTTATCTCCTCTCGCTCTCCGTGAATTCTCGACTTACTTCTTGAGCGCGGCCTCCAGGCCACCACGCACGAAGGCAGACATCTCGGTCAGGTGGCGCGAGATGGCCTTGTGATCATCGTCGCTGGCGAGGATGTCAATGAAGGCATCCGCAGACATGGTAGCAAGGAGACGGGAAGAGAAACCGTCGGAATCCTTACCGTCCTTCTTGACCATGCGGCTCTCAATGCTTTCCGCAATCTCGGCAACCTTGGCATCAAGATACTTCTTGACCACGGGGTTGTCGCGATTGCTCAGGGCAATCTTGGGAACCAGCGGATACTGCTCGAGAAGCTCGGCCAAGCCGTCGGGCAGTTCCTCAACGTTGGTGGGCTCGCCCGTCCCATCGCAGATCACCGCAATGTCATGCTCAATCCAAGTGGCGAGGATTGCAGGCAGCTCACTCATCAGGGGAGAGACAACGCTGTTGAACAGGTCTTCCTTGCTATCAAAGAAGAAATACAATGCTCCCGTGGTCACACCGGCCTTTGAGCAAATCTGGCGCAGGGACGCTCCCTCGTATCCGTACTCGGCAAATTCCTCTGTGGCTGACGCGATGAGCCCCCGCTTGGTCTCCCCGCTGTCAGTCTGGGCCTTTCTCGACATTTGGCTACCGCCTTTTCCCTCTTTAGCGCGTGGCTAGACAGTGCTAATGCCGCCTTGGCACTAGCCCATAGCTGCAGTGCATTATGAGCACAACACGTTGTTTAAATAGCGTAAGAAGTGCAGCATTTGATAGAAATTCAAGAAACTTCCCCTTGGCTTACTTCCGCCTCCTAGGGCCTGGCGTCTTGAGGCCGTAGGAAGTGGTCGCAAACGTTGCCTTGGCGAAGGTATTCTTTCCCGTATCGATCGACAACGGGCACCAGGTCATCGGGGCTTTTTGCAAAAAACATGTCCGGCTCTTTGTACACATGCGGCACCGCAAGCGTGAAGCCGCGGCTGCAGGAGCCTTGGTACAGACCGGTCTCCTTGTTTATGGCAAACGAGCAATAGATGCACTCGGAGCAATGAAAACCACCCATGGGACCCTCCCCAATACAAGACAGAAGAAGCACGAACGCCTGGGGCTCTGCCCACTCGCCCGCTGATTAGCCTATTTCGCCACAGGCGAGAAGGTCGCGCACCTCGAGCAGGCTCGTGCACACACGAGAGGCAATAGACCTAATCTCGTCGTCGGGCTGGGCGAGGTCGGGGACCATCACGGTGAAAAAACCTCCTGCAGCTCCGGCACGCACCCCGTTGAATGAGTCCTCGAGCACCATCGTGCGCGACGGCGCGGTCCCCAGACGTCGCGCCGCCTCGAGAAAGATGTCGGGCGCAGGCTTCGCATGGGAGACGTCGCTCGTTGGAACGATGACCTGGAAGCTGTTGGTGGCACCAATGAAGCGCAGGTTGCGATCGATGCCCTCCTTCGAGGACGACGAGGCGACGGCGCAGGGCACGTTTCTCTCCCCTAGGTAGGCGAGAAGCTCGTCGAGACCAGGCTTCTTCTCAACCCCCTGGGAGAAGATCTTCTCGGCAAGGGACGAGAAGTACGCCCAAAACGCCTTGGTGTCGAGCTGAGGGCTTACCATCTCGCGAAGGATGCGGGTGGCCGTGTCGCCAGCCGAACCTCGCACCGCGTCGGCGATGCCTGGGGGAACGGGATAGCCAAAGTGGGCAAGGGCCGGCTCCCAGCACTCCATCCATACAGGCTCGGTATCGACCATCAAGCCGTCCATGTCGAAAATGACTCCGTCGAACATGTGGTGCATCCCTTCTATCGTTTTCCCAGGCACACCCAAGGTTGAAGGGTACCCTAACTGGAAAGTCTCAAAAGCCCCTTCACTTCATCGATACCTAATCTTGTTCAAGGGAGGCTGACTGTGATGCCAGGGGTGATAACGGAAGTGGCCGGCTCGCTTGCGATGGGCTACGTATGCGGGTCTTTTCTCACGGCAGAGCTGGTTAGCAAGCGCGTAAGCGGCAAGAGCGCCTTTGACGTGGGACAGGGCAACCCCGGCATGGCCAATATGGGGGCAACCTACGGAACTCGCTGGGCAGCGGTCACGCTGGCCGGCGACATTGCCAAGACCATCCTTGCGTTTGCGTTGGCCCGCGCCCTCTTTCCCAACACGGCAGACGTCGCGGGCACGGCCGCAGCCACGGGGGCCACGCTCGGGCACGTGTTTCCCGCCTGGCATCGCTTCCGCGGCGGGAAGGGCGTGGCTACGACCTGCGCGGGAATCATCCTCGTCACGCCGGTGGCGGGAGGAATCGCCGCCGTGGCAGGCCTTCTCGTCGTGCTCTTTGGCGGCTACCTCTGCCTGGGCGCGCTTGTCATCCCCGCGGCGTGGCTCGCCATCGAGCTCGCGTGCGGAAACACGGCACACGCGGTTGCCGGGGCAGTCCTCGTGGCCGTTGCGCTCTGGTGCCACGCAGGTCCGGCGGCAGGCATCAGAACCGGGGCAACCCCACGTGCATCCATCAGCGAGAAGTTCCTCTCGGTCTTGTTTGGAAAGAGGCGCTAGGCCTTTCGTAATTGTCTGTCGATGCCGTGGCAAGTCGCTCTCTCTTGGAAATGTTCAGGACTTACGTTATCTTTATAAACAATGAACAATACCCATACATTCGCCAATGCGTGGCGACCAAGGAGAGAGCCATGTCAGACACAACGCCCACGACTGGGCTCACGGACATCGAGACGCTCGGCAACATCTGTGCGACCCTCGGTTGCGCACCAGACGATGTCACGGAGTTCTCCCCCATCCAGGAGGGACTCACCAATGACTCCTTTCGCTTTGTCGCCAAGGGGAAGGCCTATGTCTACCGCAAACCAGGCGCCGGAACCGAGAAGATCATCAGCCGCGAGGGAGAAGCCTTCGCCCAGGGCGTCGCCGCCAAGCTTGGACTCGACCGCACCTTCATCTACGAGGACCCCAGGCGTGGCTGGAAGATCTCTCACTACATCGATGGCTGCGTTCCCTTCGACTACCACAACACAGAGCACGTGGGGCGCGCCATGGAGATGGCAAGGCAGCTCCACTCCTGTGGCGTCGCGTCCAAGTGGAGCTTCGACGTCTTCGAGAACACCTGTGGCATCCTCGATCTTCTGAGCGAGGAGGAGAAGGGTCGCTACAAGGACTTCAATCAGATTCGAGCCCTCATCGACGGCCTCGAAAAACGCGTCCGCGCAACCTCGGGAGCGCCGGTCCTCTGCCACAACGATTTCTACAATCCCAACTTCCTGGTGAGGGGCGAGGAGATCTCGCTCATCGACTGGGAGTATTCCGGCATGTCCGACTACGCGAGTGACCTCGGGACCTTCATCTGTTGCAGCGACTACAGCTACGACGAGGCGCGTGACGTGCTCCGCGAGTACTTCCAGCGCGAGCCAAGCGCAGCCGAGCTCTTCCACTGCATCTCGTATGTGGCATTTGCCGCCTGGTATTGGTTCGTATGGGCACTCTACAAGGACCAGTGCGGTGACCCGGTGGGAGACTGGCAGGACCTCTGGCATCGCTACGCGTCCGAATACGGCAGGCGCGCGGAACAGCTGGGATCAAAGATCTAGAAACGCGAGAGAAGCAACAGGCGCGCCAGGCTGGCACCGTTCATGCGAGCCAAGCCTTCGCGTGCCTTTGAACCGTTGGGAGCAGCATGGAAGTCTTTGGCAGGGTCGTAGTCTTCATCATCATGGGTTGCGCGGCGGCGGGGTGCATTGCCTCGATTGTGCGTCCCGAGAGCGAGCTGGGCAAGGAGTTCGTCGCGGGCATAGACTCCATTGGCCCCATCTTCTTGCCGGTCGCGGGCATCATGGCGTCCGCCCCCTACCTCACCGCGTTCGTCTCGACGGTCTTTGGGCCCCTCTTCGGCGCCCTCGGTGCCGACCCCGCCATGGCAGCCACGACCTTCATTGCCGTGGACATGGGTGGCTATCAGCTGGCAGACGCCCTCGCGCAGACGAGGGAGAGCTGGATCATGGCCATGATGACCGGCTACATGGCAGGTGCGACCATAGTCTTCACCGTGCCCGTAGCGCTCAAGATGCTCGAGGTAAAGGACCGCAAGTATCTCGCTCTCGGCGTCATGAGCGGTCTTCTCGCCATCCCCATTGGCGTATTTGTGGCGAGCGCCGTCATCGCGATCGCTAACCCTGTTATTCGCGAGACGGTCTCGACCAACGCCGCAGCCACCTATCAGCTGGCTCTCACGTGGTCCCAGATTGCCCACAACCTGGTACCGCTCATCATCATCTGCGTGGCGCTGGCCGTTGGTCTCGCCACTAAACCCGACGCCATGATCCGCGGCTTCATCGTCTTTGGGCGCGTGCTCGACAGCTTGCTCAAGGTGGTCTTTGTCGTGGTTGTCATCGAGTACTTCACCGGGCTCTTCTCTACCATCTTTGGGGCCTTTGGCTTTGACCCCATCATTGCGGACGAGCAGGACCAGTTCCGTGCGCTGGAAGTCTCCGGAGCCATTGGCATGATGCTCTGCGGCGCCTTCCCCATGGTATGGCTCATCAAGACCTACCTCGCCAAGCCCCTCTCGAAGATTGGCCACGCGGTGGGCCTGAGCTCCGATGCCACCGCCGGGCTTCTCGCCGCCTCTGCCAACGTGCTGGCTGCCCTTGCCATGGTCAAGGACCTCAAGGCGCGCGACAAGGTCATCGTGATCTCCTTCAGCGTGTGCTGCGCCTTCCTGTTTGGCGACCACCTCTCCTTCACCGCCAACTTCCAGCCCACGCTCATCGTGCCCGTGCTCCTGGGCAAGCTTGCGGGCGGTATCTGCGCGGTCTTCTTTGCGACTCGCCTGGCAATCCGAAAGGCCGAGGAACTCGAGGCGCACGACCTCGCAACGGATAAGCTCCAAGGCTAGCGGGACGTCCTTCGGGTCTCCTCGCTGCCGCATGCCCGCAACCACTCGCCGGCAACGCTGGCCCACACGCAGCCCCGTTCTGCGCGGCCACGGACATCTGCCCGCCCCTCCCACGGCGGCAAACAATAATGTTTGCTCAGCCACGACGGAGGAAGGGGCAGCATGTCCACAGAGGTCACCCGAGAGCGCTTCACGTTCCCCTCGACAGACGGTGCATCGACCATCAGCGCATGTGCGTGGTGGCCAGTGGGAATGGGGCCGGATGAGGCAGAGGGAACGCCATCACCCCGCGGGGTCGTGCAGCTCGTCCATGGCATGGCCGAGCACATCGACCGCTACGACGCCTTTGCCCGCTTCCTCGCTTCCCACGGGCTTCTCGTCGTGGGGCATGACCAGATTGGCCACGGCCGCTCCTGCTCGCCCGAGCACTGGGGCGAGCTGCCCGTTGGACGCGGGGCCAGGGCACTCGTGGAGGACATAGACGTCCTTCGCCACATGACGCAGGAGCGCGTGGCTCCGGGAACCCCCTACATTGTCTTTGGCCACAGCATGGGCAGCTTTGAGGTGCGCTCCTATATCGCGCACCACGGCGAGGGGCTTGCGGGCGCCATCATCTGCGGCACCGGCTTTCTCCCTGCCGCTGCATCGGGTGCGGCCCTCAAGATCACATGGCTCGAGTCGTTCCTCAGGGGCGCCGATCATCGCTCCTCCTTTGTCGACTCCATGGGGGCGGGCGGCTACGGCAAGGCCATCCCCAATGCCCGGACCAACCTCGACTGGCTCTCCCGCAACCGCAAGAACGTCGACGACTACATCGCAGACCCCTCCTGCGGCTTCATGTTCTCGGTGGGGGCCTACCACGAGGTCGCCGTTCTCACCTCCGAGGTCAACTCCCCCACCTGCGCCGCAAGCGTCCCGCACGGCCTGCCGTTGCTCTTCATTGCCGGTGCCGAGGACCCGGTTGGCGATAACGGCGAGGGCGTCGAGAAGGCCGCGGCCCTTGCCCGCGGTGCCGGCTCTACGGACGTCGAGGTGAAGATCTATCCGCGCATGCGTCACGAGATCCTCAACGAGACTGGTCACGAGCAGGTCTTTGCCGACGTGCTGGCGTGGGTCGAGAAGCGCGTGGCACCGGCCTCCACGCCGCAGGCCACCTCCGCCGAGGAGGCCTAGCCATGGCGACCGAGAAGTACGTCATCGCACTTGACCAGGGCACCACCTCAAGCCGCGCCGTTCTCATCAACCGCGCAGGGCGCATGGTCGACTGCGTGCAGCGCCCCTTCCAGCAAATCTTCCCGCGTCCCGGCTGGGTTGAGCACAATCCGCAGGACATCCTGTACTCGCAGCTCGGCTCGCTCACAGAGCTTCTCGCCAAGCGCGGCCTCACGGCCGAGGACATCGATTCCATAGGCATCGACAACCAGCGCGAGACCACCATCGTGTGGGACCCCACAACCGGGCAACCCGTCTACAACGCCATCGTCTGGCAGTGCCGGCGCACGGCAGACCTCGTGGAGCAACTCTGCGGCACACCTGAGGCGCGCCAGATGATCCAGGAGAAGACGGGGCTTCTCCCCGACGCGTACTTCTCGGCCAGCAAGATCCGCTGGATCCTCGACAACGTTCCCAGCGCCCGTGAGCGCGCCGAGGCGGGCGAGCTGTTCTTTGGCACCGTTGACACCTGGCTCGTGTGGGTGCTCACCGGTGGCCTGGTGCACGCGACGGACGTTACCAACGCCAGCCGCACGATGCTCTACAACATCCACGATAACTGCTGGGACAAGGAGCTGCTCAACCTCTTTGGGATTCCGCTCTCCATGATGCCCGAGGTTCGGCGCTCGAGCGGCTCGTTTGGCGAGACAAGCTATCCCGGCGTGCCCGCAGGCATCCCCATCACCGGCGTGGCGGGCGACCAGCAGGCAGCCCTCTTTGGCCAGTGCTGCTTCGAGGCCGGTCAGGCCAAGAACACATACGGCACCGGCTGCTTCATGCTCATGCACACCGGCCATGAGGCACGGGCGAGCAAGAGCAACCTGGTCACGACCATCGTCGCCTCGGCACCCAACGTGGAGGGTACCGAGTACGCGCTCGAGGGCTCCGTCTTTGTGGCGGGCGCACTCATCCAGTGGCTTCGCGACCAGCTGGGCATTGTCCAGAACGCCGCCGACACCGAGTGGATGGCGAAGAGCGTGGAGGACACGGGCGGCGTCTACATCGTCCCGGCGTTCACGGGCCTTGGGGCTCCCTGGTGGAACCCGGACGCACGCGGGGCAATTCTCGGCATCACACGTGGAACCACGCGCAACCACATAGCTCGCGCGGCGCTCGAGGCGCTTGCGTACCAGATCTATGACCTCGCCGATGCCATGGCCAAGGACGCCGGACACCCGCTGGGCGTGCTCAACGTCGATGGCGGCGCCAGCGCGAACAGCTTCCTCATGCAGTTCCAGGCAGACATCCTGGGATGCGAGCTGAGAAGGCCGGAGAACACCGAGACCACCTCGCTCGGCGCGGCGTTCCTCGCTGGGCTTGCAACCGGCTACTGGAGCGGCACCGACGAGCTCAAGGCACTGCACGAGACGGACGACGTGTTCCATCGCCAGATGGACCCCGCGCGCGTCGAGAAGCTCGTGGCCGGCTGGCACGACGCCGTGCACCGCGTGATGTAGGGGCGTTGCCGCGTCGCACGTCGGCTGGCACGCGACGCGGCAAGAGCCCTACCCCAAAACCTCCGCCGCAATGCGGGCAGTCTCGGTGGCGTCCTTCGCGTAGAAGTCGGCGCCAACCATCTTCGCGTACTCGGGGTTGAGCACGGCGCCACCAACCACCACCTTGCACCAGGGCGCCTCCTTGCGGAGGAGCTCGATGGTCTCGGCCATGGCGGGAACCGTCGCGGTCATGAGGGCAGAGAGCCCGCAGAGCAGCACGTGGTCTTTGACCACAGCGTCTGCCACCGCCTGGGGCGGCACGTCCCTGCCCAGGTCAATCACGTTGTATCCGTAGTTCTCGAGCAGCATGCGCACGATGTTCTTGCCAATGTCGTGAATGTCGCCGTGAACGGTGCAGACCACGATGGAGCCCTTCTCGGGCACGTTCGCGCCCTGACCGCTGGCATCCACGGCCTTCTTGATGGTCTCGAATCCGGCCTTGGCCGCCTCCGCCGAAGCCATGAGCTGCGGCAGGAAGAAGACGCCCTTCTCGAAGCGCTCGCCCACCACGTCAAGTGCGGGGATGAGCACCTCGTTGATGGCGTACATGGGGTCGTGCTCGGCGATGACCTGGGCGACAACTTCGGGCATGGGGCCCTTGCGGCCGGCGAGCACCAGTTCTCGGGCGCGGGCAGCGGGATCCGTGGGTTCGGCGGGCGTTGCGGCAGGGACGGCAGAGGCATTGGCCGGAGACGCAACGGCCTTCTCCGCCGACGCGGGAGTGCGGTCGCTCCTCTCGGCGTAGTTGGCCACAAAGTACTGGGCGCTCTCGTCCTCGCCCGAGAGCACGCGCCAGGAGTCGACCACGTCCATCATGCGGGTAAGGCAGGGGTTGATGATGGCAAGGTCAAGACCAGCCGAGAAGGCCGCGGCAAGGAACGTTCCGTTCACAAGGGGCCTGAAGGGCAGGCCAAAGCTGATGTTGCTCACGCCCAGCACGGTGCGCACGCCAGGCAGCTCCTGCTTGACCAGACGAATGGCGTCGAGAATGGCCCGGGGCTGGGTCTGGTCGGTCGAGGCTGCCATGGTGAGGCAGTCTATGACCACGTCGTGGCGCGGGATGCCCAGTCGCTCGCACTCTCGCACAATCTTCCTGGCGATGGCCAGGCGGCCCTCTGCCGTGGCGGGAATGCCATCCTCGTCAAGCGTGAGCCCCACCACCGCACAGCCATAGTGCTTCACGATGGGCAGCACGTCCGCCATCGTCTGGGCCTTGCCGTTGGTGGAGTTGATGAGCGCCTTGCCAGGGTAGCTACGAACGGCGGCCTCGATCACGGTTGGGTCAGCCGCGTCAATCTGCAGGGGCAGCGTGCTCACGCCCTGGAGCTCCGAGACGAGCTGGCACATCACGGCTCGCTCGTCTATCTCGGGAAGCCCAGCGTTCACGTCGAGGATCTGCGCCCCCGCACGGCCCTGCTCGATGGCCATGTTCATTACGTAGTCGTGATCGCCCGAGCGCAGCGCCTCCTTCATCAGGCGCTTGCCTGTGGGGTTGATGCGTTCACCAATGACGCCCACCTGGCCGTAATCAAGCGAGCAGATCTCCTGTGCGCTCGACACGGCAAAGCTGTCGCGCACGCGGCGCTCCGCGGGGACGCGTCCGGCGAGAAGCTCGTGCTCGCGGGCTATGTGCTCGGGAGTGGTTCCGCAGCAGCCGCCAATCACGGTGACGCCCGCATCGAGCATGCCCGCCACCGCCTCTGCGTACTCCTCCGGCCCCACGTCGTAGGTGGTCGCGCCATCCACCACGTGCGGCAGGCCGGCGTTGGCCTGCGCCATCACGGGACAGGATGCCCACGGAAGCATCCGCTCGACAAGCGGCGCCACGGTTGCAGGGCCAAGGCCGCAGTTGATGCCCACGACATCCGCTCCCAGAGAGGAAAGCGTGACCGCAGCGGCCTCGGGCATGGTGCCCAGGAACGTGCGCCCGTCCTCACCAAAGGTCATGGTCACAAACGCAGGCAGGTCGGAGTTCTCGCGCACGGCGAGCAGCGCCGCCTTGGCCTCGGCAAGGTCGGCCATGGTTTCGATCACAAAGAGGTCCGCTCCGGCTGCATCGGCGGCGCGCACCTGCTCGGCAAAGAGGTCGTATGCGTCGTCGAAGGGAAGCGGACCCATGGGCTCGAGAAGCTGGCCCGTGGGACCAAGGTCCGCCGCCACGTAGCGGGCGCCGGCATTGCGCGCACAAGACACCGCCGCCGTGAAGACCTCGCCCACGCTTGCGGCGTCTCCCAGCTTGGCCGCGTTGGCACCAAAGGTGTTGGTGGTCACGACCTCGGCACCGGCGGCGACATAGGCAGCGTGCACCTCGCGGATCTCGTCGGGGTTGGTAATGCAGAGCAGCTCTGGCAGCTCTCCGGCCGCAAGCCCACGAGCCTGCAGCTGCGTGCCCATGGCACCGTCAAAGAGCAGGAACTCCTCGCCACGCAGAACGGCAGCGAGGTGCTCGTCTCGCACGCGGCGCGAGCGGGGAACAAGTCGGTCCTTGGGCCAGCGCGCATCTCCCGCATGGGGTCCTTTGGCGCTCATGGGCAGCTCCTCTCGCCGCTAGCCGCGGCAGGTATGGCCTGTTGGCCGAATGGTGCAGAAGTCGAAGCAGGGACATCCCGCGCAGCTTGCATGCGTGGATGACTGGATGGTCTCGAAGAGCCCCACCACGGCGGTCACGCTCTTGGTGGGCACCATGAGCAGGGTGTTTGTAAGAGTGATGCCCAGTTGGCGCTGGGCGTCGAGAGCCTGCAGGAGCACAGGTTGCGTAGTCATGGGCATATCGCCATAGCCGGGGCTAAACCGGAAGTTGGCAAAGAGCCCGCGTTCGTGTCCTGCGGCGACGATGGACGCCTCGCAGGCGTCTGCCGCGCGCTCGACCAGCGTTGTGGCGGCAGCGTCAAAGACAACCTGCCCCACGCGGTCGGTGAGCGAGAGGCGCCGCAGCTCGCGCTCGACCCCCATGCCCACGGTCACCGCCATGACGCCAACCGCAACGGCCCCGTCCATGTGCTTCTGCATGGAGGTGCCGAGAAGCTCCAGCGACGTGCCAGAAAGACGCACGAAGGGCGTGCCGTCATCCTTGGCACCGCGGCCCCCCACCTCAAAGACGCGCCAGACGCCTCGGGGTGCGCCAATGGAGAGGCAGCGCGCCATACCGTCGTCGATGCGCCCCTCGAGCTCGGGCGTCATGCTCTGGCCGGCATAGCCCATGTAGCGCAGGACCTCGGAGCGGTCGATGGAGTCTATGGCATACGACTCAACCATCGAGCTACCCCAGGTATCCCATGTTGGCAAGGGCGTCGTGGGTGGCGCGGGCAATCTCCGGGTGGTTCATGCTGTAGATGTGGATGCCGTCGACGCCGTTCTTGGCAAGGTCGCAGATCTGCTCGCACGCATACTCGATGCCCGCGCGAGCCTGGTCCTTGGGATCGTCTCCCGCACGCACGAGGCGCTTCACGACCTTGGCGGGGATGGATGCGCCGCAGTTGAACGCCATGCGCTGAATCTGCTTGACGCTCGTGAAGGGCATGATGCCCGCGACGACGGGAAGCTTGATGCGATAGCGGAGGCACTGCTCACGGAAGCGGTAGAAGTCATCGTTGTCGAAGAAGAGCTGCGACACCAGGAAGTCTGCCCCCGCCTCCTGCTTGATGCACAACGCACGCATGGACTCGTCGAGCGATGCGGACTCCACGTGACCCTCGGGGTAGCACGCGGCGCCAATGCACAGCGACGGAGCCGTCTTGCGAAGGTGCGCGATGAGGTCGGAGGCGTGAGCAAAGTCGACCACGCCCACGCCAGGCCTGTGATCGCCACGAAGCGCAAGCACGTTCTGGATGCCCGCGGCGCCCAGGCTGTCCACGTAGGCGTCAACGTCGGCGCACGTCGCCCCCATGCAGGTGAGGTGTGCCAGCGCGGTAACCCCAAGCTCGCCCTCGATCCTGGCAGCGATGGGCACCGTGTTCGCCGAGTTGCCCGAGCCGCCCGCAGAGTACGTCACCGAAATCCAATCCGGCTTGTTCTCCGCGATCTGGGAGGCAACGCGGTATGCCTCCTCGAGCGGCATCTCCCCCTTGGGCGGGAAGATCTCGAACGAGAGCGTCTGCCCCGCCGCGAGCTTGTCGGTAATTCTCATGGCTCCCCAATCGCACAGAAATGACCCCGAGCTTGTAACAACACATGGTAGCCCCGGCTTGCCCTGAGCTGCTGCCGGTTTACGAGATGGCTACGAGAAGAACCGCTTAGAACGGACGCGCGCCGTCCCTAATCGCGCATGAACGAGGGCATCTTGCCCGCCGCGGTGGAGCGGGCAATGTCAAAGATGGCATCTGCCACCGCGTCCTCGTCCGCCCGGCCTATGTGCCAACGCGCAGCGCCAAAGGCAACCGGCGTGGCGTTGGCAACCGCAACGGAGTTCGAGAAGCGCATAAGGAGGGGGAGGTCGTTCTCGGCATCGCCAAAGCAGCAGACCTCGTCGTTCGTGAGGCCAAGATTACGCGCGAGCCACTCTCCTGCCACGCCCTTGTCCCAGCCCGCAGGCAGGATATCGATGTGCGGACGTTCCTGCATGGGGAAGACAAAGTCGAACTCGGGACAGTCGTTCTTGAGGGCAGTGCGCACTTCTCGGCCACGCACGAAGTCTCCCACCACACGCACGTTCGCCTTCACCACGGGACGGTCGGGCACCTCGTCGACGCTGCCCGTCACGGCAAAGAAGTACGGAACTCGGTACTTCTCGAGGTAGTCGGAGGGGGCTCTCACCGCGTACTGCTCGCCTGTGTCCACGTAGTCAACAACGAGCCACGCATCGTCCATGCTGTCGAGAAGATCCGCGCAACGGCGAAGCGCCCCTAGGTCGAGAGGAACCTCATGGACGAGCTTGCCGTCCACGTAGATGAGCTGCCCATTGTCTGCCAGCACCGTTGCGAGGCAGGCCTCGTCGTTATCGAACATCCAAGGAAGCGCCGATGGAGCCCTCCCCGTAGCGGGAGCAAAGTGCACACCAGCGGCCTGGGCCGCGTGGATGGCCGCACGGGCGTGCGGCGTGACGATGTGCTCGCCGGCCCATGCCAGCGTGTTATCCAAATCTGAAAGGATGAGCTTTATCATGCTTCCCCCCAAACGGCCGTGGCCGAGGCGCATACAGGCCTTGCCCCACGAGTGTAACGCGATGCAAACGCACCGTCGTTGCGGCCGTCAAGCACCCCGACGTAGGGGGAGACGACCGGGGCGCGAGGCCGCGCACTCGAAGGGCAAGACCATTCGACAGGGCGCGACACGGGGCCGCATGACCCAGCCGAACCGCTGGCGGGTGTTGGGGGACCGCCAGTGGCCCACCTATCGTACGACTACCGCCGCCCTCCCAACACTAAAAAACTTTTTATGAAACAAATTGGAAGGAACACAAGGTGTGAACGGTCAAATAGCTCGGTAGGCGGTCAAAATGACCACTGATGCAAGGACCTCCGGGGCAAGTGGAAACGAGCTTGGGAATGCCCTAGCCACGCCTCGTACTCGTTCAAAGCCCCAGGCTCCCATGCAGAACGCCAACGACAGCACGCATGAGAGCACAACGCACGCCGCACCGCCCACTGGCCCCAAACAAACACCGCAGGCCACAAGGAGCTTGACGTCCCCGCCTCCAAGGTCCCCTCTGGGGCAGCCTCTTGCGCACATCAGGAAGAGTCGCACAGCCGCCAAGACGAGAAGCACCGTCAAGCCCCCGGCAAGCGACGCGCACATTCCCTCGAAAGCCCAGCTGCACGCCACTCCACTGGCGCACGAGACCAAAGGCCCCAGGGCGAGATACGCTGCCCTGGCGCCAAGGACAACGGCAACCGCGCGGTTGGGTATGATACGCCTCCCCAGATCGGCCACGCTGCAGGCAAGCAGCGCAAAGAGAATCACAAGAAGCTCTACCGTCTCTAGCCAGCTTGCCGCGAGGGCGCCCGCGCAAGCCCCCGCAAGCACCCCGCACGCAATCACTACTCTCCGAGACCAGACGGGCCACCCTGCAAGCTCTCTCCTGGCTACGGCCCAACCCGCAGCGCCCACAGCACAGGCCCCCAACGTCGACGCCACCACTAGCCGCAAGACCACCTTGAGAACAGCGTCCATGACAACTCCCGCCAACGCACCACACCCTGGTGAGATGGTATACGAACACACGTACGCAAATTGGACTCAAGTGAGCCCATGCGCCGCCGCAACACCAGACGCAATGGGGCATACACCTAATCTGACCTGTGCGAATGACAGAGCGTGACATCGAGTGTCAGAAACGTGACAGATTCGCATACGGCAGAATCGTGACGCTTGGGAGACACCCCATTCCACTTCCTGAAAAGGGCTAGACTCATGCCCAATTGCTCAAATCACAGCGACAGGCTGCTGAGCTTGGGTTTCGCACTATGGGAGGAGATGGCGACGATGACAGAGTGGCTTGTGCAGAAGTTCCTTTCAGGGGTTAGCACTACCGATCCTGCAGGTAGGACGCGCTATGGGCAGTTCGCAGGCATCGTCAGCATCGTATGCAACGTGGTTCTCTGCGTCGCGAAGGGGGCCGTGGGCTTTGCCGCAGGCTCGGTGTCGATTGTCGCAGACGCCGTGAACAACCTGTCCGACGCATCGAGCAACATAGTCGCGCTTCTCGGCTTCAAGCTTGCAAGCAAGCCCGCCGACGACGAGCACCCCTATGGGCACGGGCGCTTTGAGTACCTGGCCTCGCTCACCGTCGCCGCGCTGGTACTTGCCGTTGGCATCAACCTGGTCATGACGTCGATCCAGAAGATCGTCTCTCCCGAGCAAACGGATTTTGGCCCCGCGGTCATTGCGGTGCTCGCACTCTCGATGGCCGTCAAGTCATGGATGGCGCTCTTCAACACCTCGATGGGCAAGCGCATCTCATCCGAGACGCTGGAGGCCACGGCCATCGACTCGAGAAACGACGTCATCACCTCTGGCGCAGTCCTTGCGGCAGCCATCGTCTCCTACTTCACGGGCTTTGACCTCGATGGCATTGCAGGTACCGTTGTGGGGGCGTTCATCTGCTGGAGCGGCTTCTCCCTTGTGCGAGACGCCATCGATCCGCTTCTTGGCCGCACGCCAGACCCCGCGCTCATCCAGCACATCCATGACAAGATCATGAGCTACCCCGGCGTGTTGGGAACCCATGACCTCATGGTGCATGACTACGGCCCCGGCCGCCAGTTTGCAAGCGCCCACGTCGAGATGGCGGGCGAGGGCGACGTCTTTGCCTCCCACGACCTCCTTGACAACATCGAGCAGGACTTCCTCAAGGAGGGCCTGGTCATGACGCTCCACTACGACCCCATCGTGACAGATGACCCGCGCGTAACCGACATGCGACACTGGATCTCGATTCACATCAAGGAGATCGATCCGCGCCTCACGATTCACGACCTGCGAACCGTGCCGGGACCCACCCACACCAACGTGATCTTTGACTGCGTTCGCCCGCACGACCTGGAAATGACCAACGACGAGCTCCGCGCGGCGATAGCGAAGATTGTCACGTCCAAGTATCCGCACGCCATCTGTAAGATCACCATCGACAACAGCTACGTATCGTCACGACAGTAAGGAACGGCATGGCAGGCTACAAGTCCAAGCAGATGATCGTCATGAGGCGCGACCTCAAGATGCGCAAGGGTAAGATCGCGGCCCAGTCGGGACACGCCTGCGTGGAGGCAACGCTCATGGCGCTCGCCCGTGAGGGGCGCCTGGACCAGGTGCGCGTTCGCACGGCCCCCGATGGCACGCCCACGTGGGTCTACCTCGACCACCCCGAGGCAGACTCCACCGCGCTCTCGGATTGGTTCGACTCCGGCGTTGCCAAGGTCTGCGTGTACGTGGATTCCGAGGAAGAACTGCTCAACATCGCCGAGAAGGGCCGCGAGCAGGGCTTTGCCGTAGCGCTCGTGCGCGACGCCGGTCTCACCGAGTTCCACGGCGAGGCGACGCTCACGTGCCTGGCCTTCGAGCCCCTCCCTGCCGAGAAGATCGATCCCATCACCGGAGACCTGCCGCTCTACTAGCACCTCCGCTGCCATGAGACAAAGGGACAGTCCCTTTGTCTCATTTCCCACCGCTTGAATGGGAATTATTTCCATTCATTAATTCCTACTTGTGGAGTGGGTTTATAAGTGCCACTCTTGTCTTGACGAGTTGTCCGGCGGAGGAGCCCCACTGGGGGCAGCCGACTTGCCTCGTCACCAGACGCACAAGGAGTAGAAAGATGAAGGCAGCAAGGAAGATCGAGGCCCTTATCGGCTCAACCCCCCTGGTAGACCTTTCGGGGCTCGTTGATGGCGCAGCAACCATCTACGGCAAGTACGAGGCCACCAACCCCGGCGGATCTGTCAAGGACCGCATCGCCCGCGCAATGCTCGATGCCGCCGAGAAGGACGGCACTCTGAAGCCCGGCGGAACCGTGATCGAGCCCACGTCCGGCAACACCGGCGTTGGCCTTGCCATGCTTGCGGCCGCGCGCGGCTACAAGATGATTCTCGTCATGCCCGAGACCATGTCCATCGAGCGCCGCAAGCTTGCCGCATCCTATGGCGCGCAGATTGTCCTTACGCCGGGCAAGGACGGCATGAAGGGCGCCGTCGCCAAGGCGGAGGAGCTCCGCCAAGAGACCCCGGGCGCCATTGTTGCCGGCCAGTTTGTGAACCCCGCAAACCCGCAGGCCCACTACGAGACCACCGGTCCCGAGGTCTGGGCAGACACAGAGGGCACGGTCGATTTCATCGTGGCTGGCGTTGGCACTGGTGGCACCATCTCCGGCACCGCCCGCTTCCTCAAGGAGAAGAAGCCTTCCGTTAAGGGTATCGCCGTCGAGCCCGCAGAGTCCGCTGTCCTCGAGGGCAAGCCTGCCGGCTCCCACAAGATTCAGGGCATTGGCGCTGGCTTTGTCCCCAAGACGTATGACGCCTCCGTTGTCGACGAGGTAGTCCCCGTTGCCTCCGCAACCGCCATCGATACCAAGAAGCGCCTTGCGGCCGACTACGGCTTGCTCGTTGGCATCTCCTCGGGTGCCGCCGTCGCCGCGGCGGTCGAGCTTGCCAAGCGTCCCGAGAACGCGGGCAAGGTCATCGTCGCCATCCTTCCCGACACCGGCGAGCGCTACCTCTCAATGGACCTCTAATGGTCACGGCAACGACAAGCGTCGCCACCGCAGCGGGTTCTGCCGAGGACACGCGTACCGTTGACGAGATGTCGCTCTTCGAGGTCATGCGCGAGGACGCCCATGCGGCGCTCGAGCGCGACCCGGCGGCCAACTCGATCTGGGACATCGTGTTCTACTCGACGGGCACCCATATCGTCTGGGCCTATAGGCGCCACCACTGGCTCTACACCCACGGCATGAGGAGCCTCGCGCTCCTTCTCGCCAAGCGCACGCGCCGCAAGCTGGGGGCGGACATCTTCCCCTCCGCGCAGATTGGCCGACGCTTCTCCATTGACCACGGCATTGGCGTGGTCATTGGCGCCACGTCAATCATCGGCGACGACTGCCTCCTCTACCAGGGGGTAACCCTTGGCATGACGGGCAAGCACGGCGGCAAGCGTCACCCCACGCTTGGCAACAACGTCATGGTGGGTGCCGGCGCCATCATTTTGGGCGATATTACCGTGGGCGATAACGCAAAGGTCGCCGCTGGTTCGGTCGTGGTCCATGATGTCCCGCATGACGTCACGGTTGCAGGCGTTCCGGCAAAGGTCGTGCGTGACCGTCGCTTCAAGGGGCCCCGCCTCGTGGAGGACGACTTCGATCCCAGCAAGCTGGACGACGAGAACATCCGCTGGTCCTGCGCACTGTAGCTTCTCGGTTGCTTCTCGGCGCGCCAATAGGAAGGCAACGGGCCGTCGGCGTCTTTTTGGATGCCGGCGGCCCTTCTTTTTGCGATGCGCGCCTACGCAAGGCGCTTGCGGAAACTCGCCTAGCGCTTCTCCTCCGCCGCAGCCTGACGCTCACGCACCTCGTCCATCGTAAGCGAGTCCGCATTCTTCACGAACAGCAGCGGCACGGCAGATATTGCCGCGCAGATGGCCACGTAGATGTAGAGGTACTGGTAGCCCACAAACTGCATGACGGCACCGGAGAGGATAGGGGTCACCACCTGCGCGGACATGCTCGCCGTGTAGTAGAACCCGGTGTAGCGCCCCGTCGAGTTGGCGCTCGCCAGCTCCATGATCATGGGGTACACGGTGAGCGAGACCGTTGCCATGCCAATGCCAAAGAGGGCAACCCACACGTAGATAATCGCCGAGAAATCCGTGGTGCCCGAGATGAGCAGCGGGGCCACCACCATAAGCGCAATGCCAATGTAGGTCGTGACCTTTCGCCCAATCTTGCAGGAGAGCTCGGCCATGGGCATGTAGGCAACGATGGCCGCAAGCGTTGCCACAGTCTGCACCTGCGCGTACGAGCCTCCGGCCATCCCCCACACCACGTCAGCGTAGCGCGAGATGCCGCTGGTCACGGCATTGTTCGACATGAAGTAGAAGAAGACGCAGACAAGCACGCAGACAAGGGAGCGGCGCTTGATGGGATCCGCCTCGCGCTCCTTGCCTCCCTCGTCCGAAGCATCGACCTCGTCCTCGGGAATGCCCAGCTCAGCGCTCTCGCGGTGCATCGCCGCGACTTCTTTGGGCTCTCGAAAGAACACCATGAAGATGATGGTCGTCACCAGAAGCATGAAGGAGATGACAAGGTAGACGGGTATGTAGTCCGGGTTCTCCACGGCGGGGACGAGAAGCGCAATGGCGACAAGTACAATGACGCCACCCACCGCGGCCATGAGCGAGTTGAAGGCATCGGCCTTGCTGCGCACCGGACGCGGAGTGACGTCGGGCATGAGCGCCACGGACGGCGAGCGGTAAATCGAGAGAACCACCAGCGTCGCAACAAGCACCGTCACAAAGAGCGGCAGGTTGCGCATCGCGTTTGCCACGGCAATGAGCGGGGTGAGCGCTGCGGCGAGAAGTGCCCCCACCACGATGAACGGCGTGCGCCTACCCCAGCGGGTGGTCATGCGGTCGGACAGCGCGCCCATGAGCGGGAGCATGAAGAGCGCAAGCACGTTGTCAAGCGACATGAAGACGCCGGTGAGCGTGTCTCCCATGCCAAACGTGTTCTTGAACATGAGCGGCACCAGCCCATCGTAGGCCTGCCAGAACGTGAGCGCCCCCATGAAGGGCAGCGTCACCAGAATGGTCCGGCGCATGTTGAGCTTGGTGAGACTTCGACCGGCGGGTTTGCTCCCACCGGGCTTCTCGCCGTCCTCTTCCACTGGCTTCTCTGCCATCTACCTGCCCCTTTTCTGTCGTTTTGCCACACCGAGGGCAAACGCCGCAATAGCTGCCGCGCCAAGCACCGGAAGCGCAGGCCGCACCATCTCGCGAGCCTCCTCCGTCGAGACGGGCACACGCTCGGAGGCCCAGTCGGTAAGCGGACGCTCGGTGCGAGAACCAATGAGCTCCGCGTACGTGAGCAGGCGCGTTGTGTAGAGCGCCGCGTTCTTCTCGCCAAAGGAGAAAAGCCGCGCCGCACGAGACGTGCCCGGTCCGTAGGAGCCAAAGCCAACAGACGGTGCATACCCAAGGTCAATGCTGCCGTAGTGCGAGACCAATGTGTTCTTGTGATCGTGGCCAAAGTAGATGGCGAAGGTGCTCCCCTCGCGCGTAAGGGCTGCCACCTCGCCGGTATCGATGTCGGGGCTGCACACGGGTTCCCGAAGTCCCCCGGAGACACGCAGGTCATCGACGGGAACAAGGATGCGACCGGGATGATAGTGCGTGCGGAACCCAAGGACGCCATGCTCGCCCTCGCAGGCGTCACGAAGGCAGTCGTAAACCTGAATGGGCGGAATGTGCTGATAGAGAATGCAGGGGACACGATGTCCGGCGCGCCTCGCAAGATCCTGCGCACAGCTGGTTACCCAAGCGGTTTTCTCTGGATCGAAGGGATCGTAGCCGTCGCTTCCCGAGCCCGCGCCAGAGTCCGCCACAATCACCGCCAGGCGGATGTCTTCGCCATCATGCGAGAGCACGGGCACGGCAAGCGTACCGGCACCAAGGTAGAGACGGGGCTCACGGGCGGCAACCATGCCGTTCACGCATCCGGGGATTGCCTTGTACCAGCTCTCCTGCTCCTCGTTGTCAACGCCGCACTGGCGGTCGTGATTGCCATAGGTGACCACAAAGGGAATGTTTCGCTCGACCATGGGCGAGCAAATCTTCCGCACCACCGTGCGGGCGCGCTCTGCGCTCTCGCCCAGCGCGAACTCGATTGCGTAGCCCTTTATCTGGTCGCCAGTAAGCACCACGAGGTCTGGCTTCGCCTCGTCGAGCGCCGCACGGAGAAGTGCCGTCGTGTCGTCTCGCACGCGCGAGGTCTCTTGGATGTCAGAGAGCTGCAGCACGCGGAAACGTCCCTCAGAGTCAAATCGCAACGGCCACGTGTTCTTGTTCGTCTCGTCAATCACACGTTCCTCCTTTGGCGCGGGATTAAACTCCCGGGGAGAAAAATCCCACCATGGCAGCTCTTATGCCTTGACTGCAGCAGGCTGCCCGTACGTCTCAAAGCGCCGGGAGACGCCCATGACCTCCTCGCCCGAGAGCACGCGCGGCGTGCCCACACACTCTGCCTGCCACTGGATTCGGGAGACGAACTCAAGGTTAACAGCAAGCCCAAAGGCGGCGCTCATGCTTGGGCCACACGCAACAAGACCGTGATTCTCCATGAGCACCGCGTTTGTCTCGGGGTGCTCGCCAAAGGTCTCTCCCACCGAAGCAGCCAGCTCGGGCGTGCCAAACGTGACATAGGGCGAGAGGGGCACCTCCTCCGCACCCGAGTCCGCAATCGTAAAGTGCACCGCGCGGACGGGCTCGCCAAGCGCCGCAAGCGTGGTCGCATACGGCGAGTGCGTGTGCACCACGGCGCGGGCAGCCGGGCGACGACGGTAGACCTCGGCATGAAGCGGCGCCTCTGAGGACGGGCGGCGACTCCCCTCCACCACGCTGCCGTCCAGGCGGAGCACCACCACGTCCTTGGGCGTGGTCTCGAAGTACCCCAGCCCTGAGGGGCTAATGGCCATGAGGCCTGTGGCAGGGTCGTACTCCGAGAGGTTACCGCTCGTCCCCACGGCAAGTCCCTCCGTGGCAATCCGCTTCCCATAGGCAACAATGCGCTCGCGCGCGTCCTCCATCAGCATGGCGTGCTCCCTTCCTGCCGATCACGTGTCGCTACACTCCGTCCAAGAGCTTACCCCATGCCCCTCGCCGCATTCGTCCGGTCATGTCCATCGCCTTCTGGTATCGTTCTCATATTGCGTACGGGGAACGCGTGCGAGCGAGGGGGCGGAAAACATGGACATCAATGAGATAGCAAAGCTCGCGGGAGTCTCGCGGGCAACCGTCTCGCGCTACCTCAACGACGGCTATGTCTCAAAGGAGAAGCGCGAGCTCATCTCGCGCGTCATTAACGAGACCGGCTACATCCCCTCTCAGCAGGCGCGCACGCTGCGCACGGGCAAGACAAAGCTCGTGGGCGTCATCATCCCCAAGATTAACTCCCATTCCGTAAGCCGCATGGTCGCCGGCATCACCAAGGTACTGGGCCAGAACGGCTACCAGGTACTTCTCGCCAACACTGACAACGACGAGAAGGTGGAGGTCGACTACCTCAACCTCTTTGCCGAGCGCAACAAGGTCGACGGTATCATCCTCATAGCCACAGTATTTACGGCTGCTCACCACAAGGCACTGGACTCGCTCAACATCCCCGTGGTCATACTGGGCCAGCGACTAGATGGCCACTCCTGCGTCTACCAGGACGACTACCACGCGGTCTACGACCTCACGCGGTCAATCCTCAAGACCTCTCACACCCCCGGCTACATTGGCGTCTACGAGAAGGACGTGGCAGCTGGGCAGGAGCGCCATCGTGCCTTCCTTGATGCCTGCGCTAGCATGAACGTTGCCGTGAGCCCCCAGGCGCAGCAAAGCGCCACCTTCTCCGTGGACTCCGGGTACCTCTGCGCCGAGAAGATCCTCGACGCCGTTCCAGATGTCGACGCGATTGTCTGCGCCACCGATGACATTGCCTTTGGCGCCATGACCTGCCTGCGCGAATACGGAAAGCGCATCCCCGAAGACGTCCAGGTGACAGGCGTGGGGGATTCCAAGCTCTCCAAGATCATGACCCCCAGTCTCACTACCGTCCACTTCTACTACCTCACCAGCGGCGTCGAGGCAGCGAAGATGCTCGTCGAGGCCATGACCGACGACGACGGCGTTCCCCGCGAGCTGCGCATGGGCTACGAGATATACGCTCGCACGAGCTCGCGCTAGTGCGAGCGCCGGGGCTGGCGCTTGGGCGCTTTGCCGCTCGCGGCCGCATCTCGACCACTCACCGTTATTCTCGTATTCCACATTTGCAACGGCCTGCAATGACTACCATTGACGCTGTGAGAACGATTTCATAGAGAACTAGTTTAAACAACTACTTACTCCATGAAATCTGCTATGAGAACGGTTCCATATTCATGTGAGCGGTATGGAGAAGGGAGACCACATGGCTCTGAACTATGCTCAAGCGGCGCGTGAGGTGCTGGAGGCGATTGGCGGCTCGAGCAACATCGTCTCGGCGGCGCACTGTGCAACCCGCCTGCGCCTGGTCATCGCGGACGACAGCAAGATCGACAAGGCCAAGCTCGACGACGTCGCTGGCGCCAAGGGCAACTTCCAGGCCTCGGGCCAGCTCCAGGTGATCTTTGGAACCGGCACCGTCGACAAGGTCTTCGACGAGTTCATCAAGCAGGCCGGCATCACCGCTGCGTCCAAGGCAGAGGCCAAGGAGGCCGCCGCCAACCAGGGCAACGCGTTCCAGCGTGCCATCAAGGTCCTCTCGGACGTCTTCGTTCCCATCATCCCCGCCATCGTGGCATCCGGTATGCTCATGGGCATCATGGGGGCACTCTCCTACATGGGCACCCCCGTCGCGGATGGCGGTGCCGGGTTCTTCTCGCTTGACCAGACATCGGTGTGGTGGCGCATCGCAGCGCTAATCAACGCCTGCGCCCTCGCCAACCTCCAGATCCTTCTGGGCTTCTCCGCCGCGACGGTCTTTGGAGGCAACCCGTACCTTGGCGCCTCCCTCGGCGCGCTGCTCATCAGCTCCGACTTCATCAACGCCTACAGCGCCAGCACCGCAATCGCCGACGGAACCATGATCACCCTCGACGTGATTCCCGGCCTCTACAGCATCGACTGGGTGGGCTACCAGGGCCACGTCATCCCCATCCTGGTGGGCGTGTGGATCCTCTGCTTCTTCGAGAAGCGCCTCCACAAGGTGGTCCCCGAGATGTTCGACCTGTTCCTGACGCCCCTGCTGTCCGTCTCGCTGGCCGCCTACATCACGATTCTCTTTGTTGGCCCCATCTTCGTCTGGCTTGAGAACAATATCCTCGGCCTGCTCATGTTCCTCCTCCAGGTACCTCTGGGCATTGGCTACATCATCATCGGCCTCATCTACTCGCCCTCCGTCGTGACCGGCCTGCACCAGATGTACACCGCCATCGACGTCTCGATGCTCGCACAGTACGGCGTCACCTACTGGCTGCCCATCGCCAGCTCCGCCAACATCGCCCAGGGTGGCGCCTGCCTGGCCGTTGCCCTCAAGACGCGCTCCGAGAAGACCAAGTCGCTCGCCGTTCCCGCCGGCATCTCCTGCCTCCTGGGCATCACCGAGCCCGCGATCTTTGGCGTGAACCTCCCCAACATGAAGCCCTTCGTGGCCGGCATGATTGGCTCCGCCTGCGGCGCCCTCTGCTGCTTCATCTTCAACCTGGCCGCATCCGGCACTGGTGTCACGGGCATCTTTGGCATCCTGCTCTGCATCGCCCAGCCCATCCAGTACATCATCATGTTCGCGGTCGCCTTTGGTGTTGCCTTTGGCATCTCCTCAGCGGTGTACCGCGATAAGGAAGACGCCCCCAAGCCCGAGAAGACCGTGGCCGAGACCGCAGCCGTCGCCGACGAGGTCCGCGCCCTCCAGGCAGAGGAGAGCGGCGTCGCTACCGCCGAGGCCCCCAAGGCCGAGACCATCGGTGCCCCCGCCACCGGCACCGCCATCGCGCTCACAGACGTCTCCGACCCCGTCTTTGCGTCTCTCTCCATGGGCAAGGGCATCGCGGTGGAACCCAAGGACGGAAAGATCGTCTCGCCCGTTGATGGCACGGTGACCGTGGTAGCCGAGACTGGGCATGCCCTTGGCCTGCTCTCCGATGCCGGCGCCGAGATCCTCATCCACATTGGCATCGACACCGTCGAGCTCAGGGGTGAGCCCTTCACGCCCTTCACCAAGGTAGGCGACCACGTCAAGCGCGGCGACGTCCTCATGGAGGCCGACCTTGGTGCCATCAAGGAGGCCGGCAAGGCAGCCACCACGATGCTCGTGATCACCAACACCGACGCGTACACCGCGGTCGACCAGCTCGCAACCGGCGAGGTCAAGGCCGGTGACGCCGCACTTGCCACGCGCTAGGCTCAGCTAACACACCCATGCGGGCGGTCGCTTCTGGCGGTCGCCCGTCTCGCGTTCAATCCGTGCCCCTAAGAGAGGAGACCCATGTCCACCACGCACGAGCGCTGGACACCCCACTTCCACCTGGCACCACGCCAGGGGTGGCTCAACGACCCCAACGGTCTGTGTCAGTTCCACGGCACCTATCATGTCTTCTACCAGGCAGCCCCCGACTGGCCAGCCGCCGGCAAGAAGGGCTGGGGCCACTTTGCCAGTCGTGACCTGGTGAACTGGGAGGATCTGGGGGAGCCCCTTGCGCCCTCCATTCCCGAGGACGCCGACGGCGTGTATTCTGGCTCCGCCCTGGTGGTAGCTGGCGGTGCGCCCGATGGCGGCGACCTCCTGCGCCTCTACTACACCGGCAACGTGAAGTACGAGGGCGACCACATCCACACCGGTCGCGACGCCAACCAGATCATGGTCACAAGCGAGGACGGCATTTCCCTCTCGGATAAGGAAGTCCTGCTTCGCCCCCGTGACTATCCCTCCGATCTCACGCGCCACGTGCGCGACCCCAAGGTCTGGGAGCAGGACGGGCGCTCCTACATGGTGCTGGGCGCCCGTCGCTCGGACGACGTAGGCGACGTTCTTCTCTACGAGTCCAGCGATGCCGTTACGTGGGCGTACCGCGGACGCATCGAGTCTGCGCACCCGTTTGGCTACATGTGGGAGTGCCCCAACGTGATCCAGCTGGACGGCCACGACTACCTTGTTGTGTGCCCGCAGGGGCTGCCCAGCGAGCCAACGCGCTGGCAGAACCTCTACCAGGCCGGATACTTCCCGCTGCCCCAGGGCATCCTTGGCACCACACAGGTGGACGAGACAAGCTTTGTCGAGCTTGACTGGGGCTTTGACTTCTATGCGCCGCAGGTCTTTGAGGACGAGAAGGGTCGCTGCATTCTCATCGGCTGGATGGGCATGCCAGATGCTGAGTACACGTCCGCACCAGACGGGCTTGCTTGGTGCCACTGCCTCACCGTGCCGCGCGAGGTCACGGTTGGCACAGACGGTCTTCTCCGCCAATGGCCGGTTGCCGAGATCGACGGCCTTCGCGGCTTTGCGCAGCCCGTGAACCCCGCAGTGGGCGCAATTCTCCCCCACCACCACGCTGACATCGAGCTCCTGGACATCGAGGGCAACCTCGAGATGGGGTTGGACGGCCAGCTGGAGCTGTCCTTCTCCGCTGACGACGGCCTGCTGAGGATTGCGTTTGTAGACGAGAAGTCCGCCGTTGGGCGCACCGAGCGCGTGATGCCGCTCGCAACGCTGCGCGAGCTGCGCGTGCTGGTGGACGGATCAACCGTCGAAGTCTACGTGAACCACGGCGAGGGGGTTCTCTCCACCAGGTGGTTCCCCACGGCGGACACGCTGCTGGTCACCTTGCACGCCACCTGCGAGAGCGCCCGCTCCTGGGAGATGGGTGGCGAGCCTCCGCGCGCGTGACGGCGGAGGGCGCGACGGCGGCAGGTGCGACGGCGCCACAGCGGGGTTTTCGTACGGAGTCGCTGCGGGAACTGCCCCTGTGGCGCCAAATTGGCGCCACAGGGGTGACTTCGTACGCATCTGCTGCCAAAACGCGTCCTCCGGCGCCACCGTCCGACCCGCGGCACCCCGCAGCACCCCTCGTTACCCTTTCGAATACGTGACCCTCACGGTCGGCGGGATTCCGTTCATGGCGTTGGAGTTCGCCACCACATAGAGGTACCGATGCACCGACCTGCGCAGGTTGGTGAGGGTATAGGCACTTCTCGGATCAGCAACGGTACCCGTGGCAGCGGTCGCAAGCATGAGGTCCGTCCCGGCCGCAATCCCCTGGTCGTGGTCCATGTAGTAGTCGTCCACGCTATAGTCCGAAAGCACGACGCCATCAAAGCCCCACTCGTCACGCAACAGCCCGGTCTGAAGGTCCTCTCGTCCACCGCCCCAGGCGCTTCCCAGAAAGCTGTAGCAGCTCATGATCGAGAGGGGTACCTCCACCTTAGACTGGACCTGCTCTCCCGTCGACGCATCCAGCACGGGCACCGCATGCCGCGCGGACGACTTGACCACCATCTCGAACGGACGCGCGTACATCTCGCGGACGGCCTGCTCTGTAGCCCAGGTGCACAGATGCTCCCTGCGGCTAGTCTCCTGGTCGTACACGCAGAAGTGCTTGAGCATGTTGACCATCCCACGCGAGGCACCACCATCCACCATGGCTCGGGCAAGGGACCCCGTAAGCAGGGGGTCCTCTGAGTAGTACTCGTAGTTCCTGCCCGAGAAGGGCGAGCGGTGCATGTTGATGGCAGGGCTCCACCAACCAAAGATGCCAGACGAGAGGGACTCCTCCCCTACGGCCTCGCCCATACTGCGCAGCAGGTCAACGTCCCAGGTCTCCGCCACCAGATACTCGCTCGGCCACACGCAGTGCGAGCCGCCGCGCTCCATGCCGCCCATCGCCACGGGCGAGTCGTCCCAGTCGGTGGCCGGCTTGCCAACAGAATCGATCTTCTCGCCAGCGTCGGTGCATACGAGGGCAACCATGTCCCCGGGAGACAGCTGGTCGAGAAGCATGTCCCACAGGGGATCGTCAAAATCGCGACCCCTCAGGTCGATGAGCGAGACCCCGTTCTGGGCACCGGTCTGCGGCGCCGTCGCCGTCCCGTCGCTCTCCGCCTCCGCATCGTACATGGAAAGCGTCACGCCCACCGAGGCTGCGGTCTTGTCCTGTGCGGGCGCCGGGAAGCTCTCCGCCATATCTTTGCGGGTGAGAAGCGCCGGGGCGCCATCCGCCCCCAAGGCAGCCAGGCTATCGAAGTACTCGTCCAGGTCCGGAAAGCGAGCGACAACGTCTGCCCCCGTCGCGTCGTCGGTCTTGTAGCGCTTCTCGTCCAGGTCAATCGCGCGCGTCTCGACCACATGGTGGGAGTCCGTGCGAAGGGAGACCTGGTACGTGCCGGCGGCAAGCACCCAGCAGCCATCCTGCGCAGACCAGCTTGCCATCTGGCGCACGGGCCAGCTCAGCTCGAGCGTCTGGGACTCGCCTGGCGCAAGTTCTCCGGTCTTGGCATAGGCGACAAGTGCCACAGCGCTCTTCTCGACAGTGCCATCCCACGGGGCACCCACGTACACCTCGAGAACGTCCTTGCCCGAGAGCTGCCCGGCATTGGTGACGCTTGCGGTAAGCACGACATTCTCGCCGTCCACACGACAGTCAAGCAGCGACTGCTTGAAGCTTGAGTACGAGAGGCCATAGCCAAAGGGGAAGGTCACGGAACTGTCGTAGTCGATTGCCCCCATTGCGGCGGCCGTCTCGAAATATCGATAGCCAACGTAGATGCCCTCGAGGTACTCCACAAAGCGCGCGCCATCGCCGGTCGTTGTGTTGCCGAGGTAGAAGTCGTGAATGTCGGTGTAGCGATGCTCGCCCATGGTGTTGAAGCTTGGGGCAAAGCGCATCTCCCGAGCCCAGAGGTCGCAGGTCCTGCCGCAGGGATTCCGCCTCCCACAGAGAACCTCGCCTACCACCTCCGCACCCACAGCTCCAGGAAAGCCCACGTGGAGTAGCGCGTCCACCTGGTAGGGGCTCCCTTCCTCGACAAGAGGCCCCACCTCGAGCGTGGTCCCCGTGTTGAGAAGTACCACCACGTGGTCCGCAGCCTCGCGCGCACCCGCAATGAGGCCCAGCTCCTCCGTTGTGAGCTGGAGGGAGTGCTGCCCCTCAGCGTAGTTCACGGTCTCCTCGTTGGGGACAAATGACGAGAAGCGCTCGTCTGCCAGCGACGCATTGAGGTCGAGCGAGAGGTCGTATCCCTCCCCGCTCGCCCGGCCAAGAACCACCACGGCAACGGTCCCAGAGACGCTTCCACGCACGTCCTCCGGATAGCTCGACCAGGGCAGCTCCCCAATGTAGTACGTAGTGGTGGCGCGCACGTCCAACGTCTGGATCCCTCCACGGGGCCGGTCCTGCACGTGGGCAGAGAGCCATTCGTGGACGGCGGGGTTCACCTCGAGCCCCGCTTGCATCAAGCCCTCGTAGAAGCCCGTGCACACGGCGTCCGGCGCAACCGAGCCCGCGCCATAGCCGCCAAAGAGCGGGTCCTCTGCGCAACGCCCCAGCAGGCTCACCGCAGAGCCCTCCGGCAGCGGCAGCACGCCGTTGTTCGCCAGGAGCACCATGCCCTCGGCCTCGATCGTGCGTGCAACCTCGCGCGATGCCGCGACCGCCTCTTCGAGCGACCCATAGGCGGGGGTGTAGTACGCACTGTCCCACCCCGAGGTCACGCTGGAGTCGAGCGGCTCGACGCCCTGCACGCCGCGGACCCCCTTGGTGCCCTCGCCTTCGTCCCCCGACGGCGCAGCTGCGCAGCCTGCCTGCGCACATGCCGCAAGCGCACCCGCAGCAAGACCGAACGCCTGGCGACGTGTAACATCCCGCATCTTGACCCCTCACCAAACTCAACAGAAGCGCACCCATACGCGTCTTGGCAAGGGTATGCGCCGTGCGGGTGCCAGGTTCGGACGCGTCGCGATTGGTCAAAGCCTCAACGCAAAATGCCGTGCCCGCCACCGGATGGCAGACACGGCATGAAGTCGCACCTCTGGGCTGCACGCAAGGGGCTACTTGACAACACGGCTCTTCATAATCCAAAACGTCGCAAACACGGAGAGCGCCACGGAAAGTATGACCGGAAACACCCAGGTCTCGTCCATGGGAAGCCCGGTGTTCATACCGTAGAACGAGAAGACCGTGGTGGGCACCGAGAGCACGAGCGTGATGATGGCGAGGGTGCGCATCGTGAGGTTGAGGTTGTTGTTGATGATCGAGCCAAACGTGTCCATGGTCTCGTTGTAGACCTGCGTGTATATCTCGCACATCTCGATGGCCTGCCTGACCTCGATGGACGTGTCGTTGAGAAGGTCTCGGTCCTCGTCGTAGAGCTTGAGGATTCTGCCGTAGCTTATGCGCTGGATGGTGGCATCGAGCGCCTTGAGCGAGGTCGAGAAGTACACCAGCGACTTCTCGAATCCCAGCATCTTGATGAGCTCCTCGTTGCGCATGGACCTCCTGAGCTCGCGCTCGTTCTCGCGAAACTGGCGGTTCACCGAACGCAGGTCAACCTGGTAGCGCTTGGAGATGTGCAGCAGAATCTGCAGCAGGAAGCGCGTGCGCTGCGCAGTATTGATGTCGCGCACCCGGCCGCTCTCGAACGCGGAGACGGTCCAGTTCTCCTTAAGGCTCACGGTCATTACCAGGTCCTTCTCGGGCAAGAAGAGCACGGCAAGCGGATGGGTGTCGTACTGGACGATCGAGGTGCTTTCGGCCTCGCTCTTGTCCTCCACGAAGGGGCAGTCCACAATCACGAGCACCTGCCTGGTCTCGTCGTCTCGCTCGATGCGCGAGCTCTCCTCGTCATCGAGCGCGGAGGCGACAAAGTCCGGGATGACGCCCATCTCGTCCTGCATCCAGGCGCGCTCCCGCTTGGTGGGAGCCACGACGCTCACCCAGCATCCTGGGCAGGGCCCCGCGACGCGCGAGGTGAGAAAGGCCTTCTCGCCGCTCTCGTCCTCCTCGACGGTTGTCTTGAAGCACTCAATCACAGGCCCTGCCCCTACTCTCGCTGCCCTTAGAAGTCTGCGTTGCCCACGGTGCGGGGATGCGGCAGCACGTCGCGGATGTTATCGACGCCCGTGAGGTACATGACCAGACGCTCAAAGCCCAGGCCAAAGCCCGCGTGGTGGCAGCCGCCATAGCGACGCAGGTCAAGGTAGTACTTGTACTGCTCGGGATCCATGCCAAGCTCCTGGATGCGGCTCTGGAGCACGTCGAGACGCTCCTCGCGCTGAGAGCCGCCGATGATCTCGCCAATGCCGGGCACCAGGCAGTCCGCAGCGGCGACGGTCTTGCCGTCATCGTTCAGGCGCATGTAGAACGCCTTGATGTCGCGTGGGTAGTCCGTCACGAACGTGGGTCGCTTGAAGTGCTTCTCGGTGAGGTAGCGCTCATGCTCGGTCTGGAGGTCGACACCCCAGGAGACGGGGTACTCGAACATCGTGCCGGAGTTCTGAGCGTCCTCGAGGATCTTCACGGCATCGGTGTAGCTCACGCGCGCAAAGTCACTCGTGGCAACGTGGCTCAGGCGATCCTTGAGGCCCTTGTCCACCCACTTGTTGAAGAAGTCCAGCTCGTCGGGGCAGTGCTCCATCACGTAGTTGATAACGTACTTGAGCATCTGCTCCGAGACGTCCATCTCGCCCTCGAGGTCGCAGAAGGCCATCTCGGGCTCGACCATCCAGAACTCGGCGGCGTGGCGGCGCGTGTTGGAGTTCTCGGCGCGGAAGGTGGGGCCAAAGGTGTAGACGTCACCAAAGCTCATGGCAAAGTTCTCGGCCTGGAGCTGCCCGGACACGGTGAGATTGGTGGGCTTGCCAAAGAAGTCCTTGCTGTAGTCCACCTTGCCGTCCTCGGTGAGGGGCGGGTTGGCCGGGTCGATGGTGGTCACGCGGAACATCTCGCCGGCGCCCTCGGCGTCCGACGCGGTGATGATGGGCGTGTTCACGTAGACAAAGCCGCGCTCCTGGAAGAAGCGGTGGATGGCGAAGGCGGCAACGCTGCGCACGCGGAACACGGCGCGGAAGAGGTTGGTGCGGCTGCGCAGGTGCTGCTGCGTGCGCAGGAACTCGCGCGTCTGGCGCTTCTTCTGCATGGGGTAGTCGGGCGCGGAGGTACCCTCCACCGTGACGGACGCCGCCTGCAGCTCGAAGGGCTGCGGCCTGTCCGGCGTGAGCTCCAACGTGCCACGCACGATAAGCGCCGCGCCCACGTTCTGCGAGACGATTCCCTCGTATGTCTCGTCGCCCAGACGCTCGCGGTTGACAACGACCTGCAGGTCCTTGAAGCAGCTGCCATCGTTCAGGGTGACGAAGCCGAAGTTCTTCATGTCGCGGATGGAGCGCACCCAGCCGGCAACGGTAAGCTCGGTGCCCCCCAGCTGGTCCATGTCCGCATAAAGAGCGGCGATTCTCGTGCGATTCAAGGGACGTCCTTCCTCCTGGAATTGTGTCATGCTCGTTAACTGTCTCATCTTATCGCGACGGCAGGGGCCGCACCCCCTCATTCTCCGCACTGGAAGGAGGCGCTGCCATGAAGAGCACACGCGCCACAGACTACGGGCTTCTCGCCCAGCAGGTTGGATCTCTTGCCGAGGGAACGCCAGGGTGGCTTCCCGCGCTCGCGAATGTCGCCGCGCTCCTGGGCGAGACTCTGCCAAGCATCAACTGGGTGGGGTTCTACGTGAGTGTCGCAGGCCCCGCGGGCGAGCAGGACCTTGTCCTCGGACCCTTCTGGGGGCGCCCCGCCTGCGTGGGAATCCCCTCTGGCGCGGGCGTCTGCGGAGCGGCCGTGAAGACAAACGAGCCCCAGCTCGTGCCCGACGTCCACGCATTTCCCGGCCACATTGCCTGCGATGCCGCATCGCGCTCGGAGCTCGTGGTTCCCATACACGCAACCGCCTCGGACGGCAGCACCGTCATCTGGGGCGTCCTTGACTGCGACAGCCCCATCCCCGCGCGCTTCTCGGCAGCAGACCTCGACGGTTTCTCGCTTGTCGTACACGCGCTGGAGAGTTCCGCTGAGCTTCTCGGCCCAGCGGTGCAACCAATGCGTCCGTAGTCGCGTAGAATCTCTGACGAGACGATCGTCACCACCGAGAGGAGACGTCAATGGAGGAGTACAAGCGCCAGTTCATCGACTTCATGGTCGAGAGCAAGGTGCTCAAGTTTGGTGAGTTCACCCTCAAGAGCGGCAGGAAGTCGCCGTTCTTCATGAACGCAGGCGCCTACGTCACGGGTTCGCAGCTCAAGCGCCTGGGCGAGTTCTACGCCCACGCCATCCACGACAACTTTGGGCTTGATTTTGACGTTCTCTTTGGGCCGGCCTACAAGGGCATCCCCCTGGCGGTCTCCTGCGCCATCGCCTTCCACGACCTCTATGGCAAGGAGGTGCGCTACTGCTCCAACCGCAAGGAGGTCAAGGACCATGGCGCCGACAAGGGCAACCTCCTGGGAAGCGAGCTTAGGGACGGCGACCGCGTGGTGATGATCGAGGACGTCACCACCTCTGGCAAGTCCATCGACGAGACCTACCCCATCGTGACCGGTGCGGCAAAGGTCGAGGTCAAGGGCCTTATCGTCTCGCTCAACCGCATGGAGGTTGGCAAGGGCGGCAAGGTGAGCGCCCAGGAGGAGATCCAGGAGCGCTACGGCTTCCCCGTCGCGAGCATTGTGACCATGGCCGAGGTTGTCGAGGCGCTTGACGGCACCGTCATTACGCCGCAGCTCAAGGATGCCATCGACGAGTACTACAAGCAGTACGGCGTGAAGTAGCACACGACCACGCAGCAGACGCGTGGCACGCAAACGCGGGGCGTCAGCACATGCTGGCGCCCCGCGTTCGTACAGGGGGCTTCTTAGCAGACGAGGCACTCACGGTAGACGTGAGCATCCCCATACCAGAAGAATGGGCCCCCGCCAAAGCGGGGACCCACCAGTCCTAGAACCCTTGAGCTGCAGCGCCAGGCTACGCGGCCAGATCGGCGCGGCGGGCGGTTGCCTCCTCGAAGTCACGGGTGCCGACAAAGACGTCCTGCTTGTAGGGGTTGACGCCCAGCTTCTTGGCACGGAAGGCAATGTAGCAGATGGCGGCAACGTTCGCCACGAGCGCAATCACGGAGACGACGGTCGCCGTGGTGGGATTGAGCGTGGAGTGCGTCACGAAGACCGACTCCTCCTGGAAGGCAGGGAAGACCTGCGCGAACATGCACCAGATGGCCAGCGTGTTGGCGCGGTTCTGAATCCAGCCGCCCTTGTTCCAGAGGGCATTCGCCACCGTGGGAGCAAGGAGCAGCGCAAGGCCGCAGTACCAGGCGTGGTGCGGCAGGCAGTTGTAGGTGTAGCAGAAGTTCCAGATGTCGTAGGCGGCAATGAAGACCCAGGTCATGTCAGGCCAGAGCATGTCTCGCCCGTCCTTGGAGGAGTACACGTTCCACCAGGCCGTCATGCAGAAGATGTTGATGATGCCGGCAATGCCGTTAAAGACGTTGTTCCAGCCGGCGAGCTGCGTCGCGCCCTCCGAGGTCACCCATGTGCTCTCGCCCAGCGCAAAGAAGTGGTAGGCGCTCTCGAAATCGGAGCACACGGCGATGAGGATGTTGATCGCAACGATCACAAATGGGAAGGCGCGAAACCAGTGCGCCTTGCCTAGCTTGCCCCACTCGTACTTGATCGCCATGAAGCCGATGCAGCCAGCCAGTGCCGCGTACACCTTGGCATAGTGGAACCAGCTGTTCTGGTAGATGTGGGTGGGATTGGTGAGCGCCCACTCCTGGCCCTGCGCCACGCCAACGGCGATGGCAATGCAGTAGATGGTCATGGCAACGGGCAGCACGCCAAACATGATGAGGCCCCCGACCTTGGACCTGCGGGCAAACTCATTGAGCACGATCAGCCCAACAAAGACCATCACCCACCCCAGAAGCTGGAACGGCAGATTGGCACTGTGGTCGAACAACATGGCACTTCCTCTCTCTTGCTGTCTTTGGGGAAACGCTACCGTCGCGCCGCGGCGCGGCTAGTCCTGTTGGGAGCCAAGGTCGAGATGAAGCGTGTCGGCAATGAGGTCGGCAACGAGCTCGTCCGAGGCGTTGGGGTGGGTTCTCATATAGCTCATGAGGCCAATGATGAGCAGGTAGAACTCCTCGTAGGGATGGCGTATCTCAACGCGGTGGTACCGCGCGTACTCGGCGACGGTGGTGCGCGTGAGGTACTCGGCAAGCGTGCGGGCCGTCTGCTGGCTAAAGCGCTGGTAGAGTAGGGCGTTTTGGCTCTTGAGGAGGTCGGTCCTAAAGCTGTCCGCGTCAAAGAGGTGACGGCGCAGCATGGAGACGCATGTCTTGAGGGCGCCGGTGACGTCCCCGCGCACGCGCTGTGCGTTCCACTCACGCACCGCAGCCACGAAGGACTCCACGTAGGCGTCGAGAATGGCGTCGGTCACCTCGTCGCGACTCGAGAAGTAGTGGTAGAAGAGGCTGCGCGTGATGCCGGCCCTGTCGGTGATGTCCTTTACCGAGGTGCGGTCGATCCCCTTCTCCTCGTACAGGAAGCGGGCGGCGGCAACAATTTGCTCGCGGCGCGTCTCGGCAATCTCACCACGCATCGACTACACCTCCCTTGTTGACACCCTGTCAACGAATGAGCCCATAATATGATGTGAAGAGAATGTGTGGCAACGAACAGTTTTCGGAAACTGTCAACGGACCGCAGGCCACGGGCAATGCGCATACAAAAGCGCGGTGACCGAAGAGGCCGCCGCGCTTCTCGTCTGTGTATGTCTGTGTGGCCTACATCGCCATCGTGGGCGCAACGTAGGTACGAGCCTGGTACTCGCGGTCCAAGTCGTAGAGACCCTTGGGGTCGGAGCCAAAGAGCTCCATGTTCTTGATCATGTCGGAGGCGTTGGTCTCCTCCTCGCCCTGCTCCTTCACGAACCAGTCGAGCAGCTGCATGGTGCGGAAGTCATGTACGTCATAGGCAGCCTGGTAGCACTCGTTGATTGCAGCCGTGATGTAGCGCTCGTGCTCGAGGCCCGCCTGGAGCGGCTCGAGGTCGTTGGTGAAGGTCTTGTCGGGCTCGGCGATAGCTGCCATCTTGACCTGGTAGTCGTTGTCCAGTAGGTAACGGCGAAGAATCTTGGCGTGGGCGACCTCCTCCTGCACCTGCACCATGTACCAGTTCGCGAACCCCTTGAGACCGCGATCCTCGTAGTAGTCGGCGAACGTGAGATAGAGGTATGCCGAGTAGAGCTCCTTGTTGATCTGCGCGTTGAGGGTGTCGCCGACTTTCTTGTCGAGTGCCATGACAGCCTTCTTTCCTGCCCGGAGGGCGTTGGGGAAATGCTTCCACTTGTTGGTCTACCCATTGGGCCGCGCGAATGTCAGCTCTTTGAAACTTGCACCGTTTGGCGACGAGCGGTGCCTGCAGCCTCTGCGGCACCGTCGGCACCCCGCTGGCCACCTGCCCCGCTGGGCGACACCGGTCACTCTTTATCGCTTTCCATGAATCGTCGGACACGTTTGCCCAGTTGCCGCGAAGACGTTTTGAGAAAAGGCGATAAACTCCGTGGGCAGGAGTCCGTTCGGGACGCAATTTGAGGTTCGGACGGGAGTGCAAGCGAAGGGAGCGCATGGTGACCAAGCTCATGAAGTACCTGCTAGAGCCACAGACCGCCGTGGTCTTTGACATCGACGGAGTCCTTGCGGTCTACGAGTTTGGTGACCTCTGCCACAGTGCCTGCCCTGACGAGGACTGGGAGGACTACGTCCGCACGCACGACCCCTACGCCAGCTCGCGTCCGGTGCCGCAGATCAAACGTTTTGTCCAGGACAAGGGCGAGAACCGCGTATGGGCCTGCTCGCAGGCAAGCGACGTCGAGGCACCCGGCAAGCGGGCCTTTGTCACGCGCTGCTACGGCCTTGCCCCCAGCCATGTGGTGACCGTGGCGGAGAAGTCCGAGAAGGTCGAGTTTCTCCGCCAGCTGGCGCAAGAGCTTGAGGTCCCCGAGCGCCGCGTTGCCATCGTCGAAGACACGGTAAAGACGCTTGACCTCATCGATCGCGAGACCGACTGCGTCACGGTGCACGTCTCGTCCTTCTTCGACTACGGCATGTGACCCGCACCCGCGCCCGCACCGTGCGCCGACAAAGCTACGCCATGCTCTCGTGAACCTCGCGCTCGACCCCGTTGGCGTCACGGATGACCTCGACCCATCGCTCGATGCGCTCCCCGTCAAGCATGCGCGCGGCGTCCTCGATCTTGCCGGCGAGAAGGTCGAGCGACTCCGGAGAGACAGAACCACTTGCTGCCTGGAGAGCCAGTGCCCTGGCTATGTCTGCGCAGCCGTGAAGCTCTTCTTGTGGGTTTTCCAAAGTATCACCTGCTAAATAGCGTCGTTTTCCTGGTAGACACCAGAATATTCTATTTTTGAATGTCATGCGCGCGGGTCTACATTCCGGCGCATGTACGAGATTGCCGACAGACTCGTGGGAAAGGTCCTCCGCAAGCTGAGGATGGAATCTGGCCTGAAGCAGGACCAGGTTGCAGCCCGCTTGGGCATTAACCAGTCGATGATCTCGAAGTTCGAGTCTGGCGAGCGCTCGCTCCACCTGAGCGAAGTCTACGCTTACGCCGACGCGCTTGGCACCACACCGCAGCGCATTCTCCAAGAGGTCTGGGACAATCGGCTGCCGCGACATGGCAACTAAACACGGCCGGGACGCCCCTGCCCCGCCGCCGCTCGCACGGCCCTCCCCCGCGCTACCCTAGAGGGGACAGGCCACACAAGAGGGACGGGGAGCACCATGAACACGGGGATGCACGCCACGGGGACACGTCTCGTGCGCATAGCCAACGCGCAAGACCTTCTCGCCCACTCAGCGGACAGGCTCTCCCACCTGCTCACCCCTGCCGAACTCGCCCAGGCAAACGCGCGCGAGAACCCCGCCGAGTACGTGGCTGGCCACCTCGCCGCCAAGGGAGCGGCGATAGACGCCCTGGCACGGCTCCTGCCACCGGGCACAAAGATCGATCCCCTCGAGCTGGAAACCCTCGACGCCACCTCCGGCGCACCCGTGTGCACGGTACGGGGGTCCCTGGCCGCCGCCCTGGCCGCACGCAGCATGGAGCCGCCATGCATCTCCATCACCAACGAGGCCGGTGCCGCGCTGGCAACTGCCATGGTTCGGATTCCCCGCAAGGGGGACACGCACGCATGATGTATGACCAGCCGCTTGCTGTGGGCGGGCTCGAGCTCAAGAACCGACTGGTCATGGTGCCCGTTGCCACGAGAAAGGCGGACGCATGCGGCCGGGTGACCCAGGCGCTTTGCGACCACTACGCCGCCCGTGCGCGCGGCGGTTACCTGGGACTCGTTGAGTGCGGCCACCACTTTGTCTGCGAGGAGGGACGGGCAACCGCGCACCAGGCATCCATCGCACATGACAAGGACGTCGAAGGCCTCAAGCGTGAAGCGGCGGCCGTCCACGACCAGGGCACCCCCGTCTTTGTGCAGCTCTCGCACGCAGGGTCCGCAGCGGACGAGAAGATCACGGGCACGCATCCCCTGGCACCCTCTGCCGTCACCTGCCCGGGCGCCAAGGTTGGCCACCCCCTCCCCCGCCAAATGAGCGCCGACGACATCGCGCGCATACCCGAGTACTTCTCGGCCGCGGCGCGCCGCGCCTGCGCGGCCGGCTTTGACGGCATCGAGATACACGCCGCGCACGGCTACCTGCTCGACCAGTTCCTCTCGCCCCTCACCAACCTGCGGAGAGATGCCTACGGAGGCTCGCTAGAAAACAGGGCGAGGCTCCTTCTGGAGGTCCTTTCCGCCGTGCGGGCAGAGCTGCCCGCAGGTTACCCGGTGTCCGTTCGCCTGGGCGGCTGCGACTACCTGCCCGGCGGCAACACCATCGACGATGCCGTGGCGCTGGCGCGCATGGCGGAGACGGCGGGCGCAAGTTTGCTGTCCGTCTCCGGTGGCATGTGCTATTACGGCAGGCCCGGTTTCGAGGACACCCCTGGCTGGTTTGCTGACTCGTCGGCGCCCATCCGGGCAGCCGTTTGCGTGCCGGTGCTCCTGGCGGGTGGCATCAAGACAGGCGCCGCGGCAGAGGCCCTCCTCGAGCAGGGTGCGTGCGACCTCGCGGGCATTGGACGTGCGATACTGAACAGGCCCGCATGGGCGCGGCGCGAGACCACCAAGCTCCGCGCAGCCAACGCGCCTGCAAGGGGCGCCGCAAGATAGCGAGAACACCGGCCGCAGGGCCGAGGAGGACAGCATGGACGAGGACGACATGAAGCTCGCTGAGCAGCTGCGCGAGCAGCTCGAGGCAAACGGGGCGAGGACGGCCTTCGACGCGCCGGCAGGCACGCCGGCAGACGCTCCACACGGTGAGCAGGACGACGCGGGCAGCCTCGTCGAGGGCCCCTTCGCCCAGGCTATGGCCGCCTATCGCAAGGCCAAGCGCTCGGGCGACGCGGAGGCAACGGCGGCAGCCGAGCGCCACCTCCAGGACGTGGTGCGAGCGGAGCTTGCAGGCGGCACCGAGCCCTGCTCGGAGGACGCCCGATGAGCGCCGAGGAATCCGCCGCCACGACCAGCGAGCCGAGTCCCACCGCCGTTGACCTCGGCCCCAACGGCCCCGGCTCGCTGGGGCGCCTCATCCCCTGGCCGGACGAGGAGACCTACCCCAACATCCCCGCCGAGGACGCGCTTGAGCTCTTCCTCGGCTGGGTCGAGTCGCGCGGCATGCAGCTCTGGGACCACCAGGAGGAGGCTCTTCTCGACCTTGCGTCGGGCGACCACGTGATCTTGGGCACCCCCACAGGCTCGGGCAAGAGCATGGTTGCCCTGGGCATGCTCTTCATAGCCAACTGCACCAATCGCCGCGCCTACTACACGGCACCCATAAAAGCGCTGGTCAGCGAGAAGTTCTTCAACCTTGTGGACCTTCTTGGCAAGGACAACGTGGGCATGATCACGGGCGACGTGGTGATAAACAGCGAGGCGCCCGTCATCTGCTGCACCGCCGAGATCCTTGCCCAGGACGCGCTGCGCTTTGGTGAGCACGCGGACATAGGCTGCGTGGCCATGGACGAGTTCCACTTCTACAGCGACCGGGACCGCGGCTGGGCGTGGCAGGTGCCTCTCCTGGCTCTCCCCCACACCCAGTTCCTGCTCATGTCCGCCACGCTGGGCGACGTCACCGACATTGCCACCTCGCTCGAGGAGCACACCGGACGCGCCGTGGACAAGGTGCTCGACGCGCCCCGCCCGGTGCCCCTATCCTACGAGTTTGTGGAGACCCCGCTCGAGGGCACGGTGGAGCTTGCCCTGCGCGACGGAGACGCACCTCTCTACATCGTGCACTTCTCGCAGGAGGCCGCCCTCAAGAGCGCCCAGGCACTCTCGAGCTACGGCGTCTCGTCAAAGGAGCAGCGCGAGGCACTGAAGGACGCCGTCAAGGGCGTTCGCTTTACCACGACCTTTGGCAAGACCCTGAAGCGCCTCATCCTCACGGGCGTGGGAGTGCACCACGCCGGCATGCTGCCGCGCTACCGCCTGCTGGTGGAGAAGCTCGCCCAGCAGGGGCTTCTCCCCGTTATCTGCGGCACCGACACCCTGGGCGTTGGCATCAACGTCCCCATCCACACCGTACTTCTCACCCAGCTCACCAAGTTCGACGGAAAGCACATGCGGCGCCTGAACGCGCGGGAGTTCCACCAGATTGCGGGACGCGCCGGTCGCGCCGGCTTCGACACCGAGGGCCGCGTGATCGCAGAGGCGACCGAGTACGACATCGAGCGCGCAAAGGCCCTGGCCAAGGCGGGCGGAGATCCCAAGCGCGCCCGAAAGATCAAGGTAAAGACGCCGCCTTCTGACTTTGTGGGCTGGAACAAGCAGACCTTCGAGCGTCTCATTGCGGCCGAGCCCGAAAAGCTCCGCCCGCGTCTGCGCATCACGCATTCCATGGTGCTTGCGGAAATCGAGCAGGGCGGAGACGCCTGGGCCCGCACGCACAAGCTCATCGAGGACTCCGCGCAGACGCCCGAGGAGAAGGCCGCGCTCTCGCAGCGCACGGACGAGGTCTTTGCGACCCTCATCGACGCTGGCGTGGTGGAGCGTCGCGAGGAGGAGGACGGCACGGCCTCCTACCTGCTCACCGTTGACCTACCCGAGGACTTTGCCCTGGACCAGCCCCTCTCGCCCTTCCTTCTCGCCGCCATCGAGCTTCTGGACCCCGAGAGTGAGACCTACGCGCTCGACCTTCTCTCGATGGTGGAGGCCACGCTCGAGGATCCGCCGCAGATCCTGCGCGCCCAGGAGCGCGAGGCCCGCGGTGCCGCCATCGCGGCCATGAAGGCCGAGGGCATCGAGTACGAGGAGCGCATGGAGCGTGCGCAGGAGGTCACCTATCCCAAGCCGCTCGAGGAGCTTCTCGACGCCGCCTTTGCGGAGTACTGCGAGAAGGTCCCCTGGGCAAGCGACTACTGCCTGCGACCCAAGAGCGTCCTGCGCGACATGGTCGAGACGGCCAGCGACTTCAAGACCTACATCGGCCGCTACAAGATTGCCCGCTCGGAGGGCACGCTGCTGCGCTACCTCTCCGATGCCTATCGCGTGCTCGACCGCACGGTGCCTGCCGAGAAGCGCGACGAACGCCTGGAAGACATCGTGACCTGGCTTAGGCTGGTCGTGCGCACCACAGACTCCTCGCTCGTGGACGAGTGGGAGGGTTCCGGCTCCGAGGATGGTGCCGCGATTGCCGCGCCCAGCACGGACGAGGTTGTCCACGACAAGCGCGGCCTCACCCTTCTCGTTCGAAACGCCCTCTTCGCCCGCGTGCGCCTTGCGGCGTTGGGCAAGGTCGAGGAGCTAGGCGACCTCGATGCGGACTGGGGCTATCGCTCGGTCGTGTGGCAGCAGGCTCTCGACGCCTTCCACGCCGAGCACGACCAGATCCTCCTGGACGCCGACGCCCGCTCCTCCGCCTACCTCGACATAGACGAGAAAGACGAGAAGACCGAGCACGTCTGGCATGTCCACCAGGTCTTCCGCGACTCCGATGACGACCACGACTTTGGCATCTGGGGCGACGTCGACCTCGATGCCACGCAGGACGAGGGCTCGGTGGTCTTCAAGACCTACCGCGTGGGGTTTGTGGATACGGTCGCATAGGCAAAGGCGACGCCGCGCGCCTACCGTTCGTGGCGCAAGTCGCACGTCTCCCCGTGTTTCTCGAGAAATCCGCCCCGCCGGCGGGTAGAACGAGAGCGCGGGGGCGACGCGCACGGCGTCTGCCCCAGGCATACTCGCTTAGGAGGACGCCATGGCAGAGACAACCCAGACCTACCAGGACCTCGGATACGACAAGATCTTTGTGTCGCTGGACGGGACCGAGCGCCAGTCCAAGGTGCTCCATCGCGCCATCGTGATGGCGGCGAACGACAACGCCGAGCTCTACATTGGCCACGTCATCGACTCGACCGCGCTTGAGACCGCGGGCACCTACCCCGTCGACCTCATACCCTCGCTCGAGAAGGACTTCCGCGAGTCAATTGCCGACCAGGTCGCCGAGGCCGAGGCGGAGCCGCAGATCAAGAGCGTCAAGGTCATCGTGAAGGCGGGGCGCATCCGCGAGACCCTGAAGGACGACATGCTCGACGTGATCAAGCCCGACCTTGTCATCTGCGGGGCGCGCGGCCTCTCGTCCATCAAGTACGCGATTCTCGGCTCCATCTCCACCTTCCTCACGCGCTCCACAACCTGCGACGTGCTCGTAGTGAAGTAACGCTTGCGGCGGGCATTATGCCGTTCACGGATTTCTTGGGTCTTTTCACGGTATCCCACAGAAATCCCACAGCTTGTTCTCCCGCGCGAGGGAGTGGCTCAGGGGATTTGTAAAGTCGCAGGTATATATCGGTTTTTTCATTGCGGCTCCTCCTGATTGGAGGGGCCGCAACTCTATATGACGACTTGAGACTTTTGCAGGAACCGTGATACCTCATTTTTCACGCTAAGGTTATCTAGCTGCGCTGTTGGCATGTTCTGTACCACGGCACGCCGTAAACGTCGGTCACGGAGGTAACCTTTGTCGCTCTCGTCTACAACCCGATCAGGAGTCCTTACGCTTGCGCTTGCCTGCACCATGGCAATTGGCGTCAGCACAGCAAGGCCCACCGTCGCCTGGGGCGATACTCTCGATGACCTCGAGGCAAAGGTCGAGCAGACCAACGATGAGCTCAACACGGCAAACGAGAAGGTCGAACAGCTGCAGCAGCAGATCGACGACAACCAGCAGCGCATCTCCGAGATCGAGGCGCAACTGCCTGACGTGCGTGCCGCCGCAGCACAGAGCATCCGTGCCCAGTACAAGATGCAGCAGGGCTCGCAGGGGCTCGTCGAGCTAATCCTCTCGTCCGACAGCTTCTACGACTTCCTTTCCACCATCCAGTTCCTGGACTCCGTGACCTCGTACAACACGAATCAGATCCAGTCTCTGGTCGACCTCACGACCGAGCTCTCAAACACGCAGGCAGACCTTGATTCGCAGCTCTCGCAGGCCGAGACCGAGCGCCAGAACGCACAGGACGCGCTTGACTCGGCGGTTGCCGCTCGAGAGGCACTGCAGCAGCAGATGGCAGAGGAGCAGGCAGCGCAAGAGGCAGAGGCCCAGGCGGCGCTTCAAGCGGCCGCCCAGAGCGAGGGTCAGACCTTCCAGACCGAGTCGGGCAACACGGCGACCGTCGAGGTGCCTCAGTCTTCCAGTTCTTCCAGTGATTCCTCGAGCGATTCCGGCAGTTCCAGCAGCTCGAGCACTTCCAGCGATAACGTCAACTGGCAGAGCGACAAGGACAGCTTCGTGTCCCAGTGGGGCGCTCGCATCGACGCCTACCTTGCCGGGTCCCCGCTGGCTGGCTACGGCAGCACCTTTGCCGCCGCTGCCTGGGACTACGGCATCGACCCGCGCCTCTCGCCCGCAATCTCTGCCGTCGAGAGCAGCAAGGGCCTCTATTGCGCCTACCCACACAACGCGTGGGGCTGGGGCAACGTGAGCTGGGGCAGCTGGGAGAGCGCCATCTACGCCCACGCCGCCGGACTTGCCTCTGGCTACGGCGGCTATCTCACCTATGCGATGGCTCAGAAGTACTGCCCGCCCAACTCGTCGGCGTGGTACTCCTCCGTCGCAGCAAACATGGCCGCAATCTAGGCGAGGACGGGGCGTCTCGGGACCCTCAACGCCGTCGCGGCGTCGACCCCCTCTCAACGTCGACGCAGTGTCGACCCCTCTCAACGTCGACGCAACCCCATCCCAGGAAAAACTGCGGCTTAATTGCAGTTAGCCTCGTGCGTCGCTGAGAGAAACCGCAGGTAGGCGACTCGCACCCTTTTCTTGGGGTGCAATTAAGCCGCAGTTTTCTTGTCCCGGGGCTATTCGCGCTCGCCCGTCGACACACCCGCAGCCCCACCATCGCAGCAGCTATCATGTGTGCATGAAGATGCTACTTGGACATATCTCGAGTATTGAGGCGTACGACCTCCTGGGGCTGGGGAATAAGGCGCCCTCACAACCACACGGCATGACTCCCCAGGTCAGAGGTGGCATCGAATCTCTCGCCCTTCTCGACACATCATCCCTCGAGCAGCGACGTTCCAGGGTCGCCCATCTTTCTGGGCTGCCAAAGCCAGTACACATAATCGTCTCGAATAGGCCCGGGCTCAGGTCAAACGAACAGGTTGTTCCGCACGGATGGTCCTATGGACAGCCGTTTGGCGACTTGGTATCAGCTAGCCATACTGGCGAGAACCCCTTTGTCTGTCCCCCAGAGATGGCTCTGATGCAGATGGCCCGTTCTCTGAGCAGGCCAAAGCTCGCGCTGCTCGTTGACCAAGTGATTGGCAGCTACAGAATCCTCCGGCCAGAGGCAGTCCCCTTCTATGAACAGATTTCGGGAACGAGCTTCGAGCGGCGAGACGACGAGAAGGCATGCGCAGGCCCAACGACAGTCTACGGGTTGCCACCGCTCTCCAGCTTGGACCGCATACGCTCCTATGCCACCGCCATGCCGCGAGCTTGGGGTTCGCGGCTGCTTGGTAGATCACTGTCTCTCGCGGCAGATGGCCTTGCTTCTCCGCTAGAGGCCCAGATCTACACGCTTGCCTTCTGTGGACGGGCAAACGGCAGTGCCGGCATCCCCAAGCCCCTTGTTAACTCAACACTCGAAGTTTCCGGCACGGCTCAACGCCTTTTCGGCTCGTCCTGGATCAAGCCGGATTTCTTTTGGCCGGATCACGGGGTCGCCGTGGAGGCAACCGGATTCCTCTGGCACGGCGGCCGCCAGGGAACCGCGGACACGTCACGTCGCATGAAGGGATACAAGGTGATGGGCATCCGCGCGATGACGCTCACCTCCCCCGAGGTCTATGACCTTCTCGTCTTCGAAGGCATACTGCACCAGCTTGCCGGATGGCTCGACCACGAGCTTCCAGAAGAAACACCGCATTTTAGGCAGAGAAGGGCATGGCTCCGCAGCGAGGTACTGGGAGTACAAGGAACGAGAATCCAGCTTCCACCCGAGGACGATGACGGGTGGCTTGATGCCCTGCTCGCCTCGTATGACGCAATCGGCGCATAGACCTCGACATCCGGGGATAGGGCCGGATCGCCGCCATTCCGCCGTTTCTCGTCGAATAATCGGCGCCTGACGCGCCCATTCGTCGCGCTCCCCATCCGCGCTCTCGCACGCGCTCGCGCTCGCCCGCCCCCGCGCTCCAGAAAAACTGCGGCTTAATTGCAGTTAGCATCGTGCGTCGCTGAGAGAAACCGCAGGTACATGGCTTGCACCCCTCTTGGACACTGCAATTAAACCGCAGTTTTGCCCTAAGGCCCCTCCGCCAGAGGCCCCTCCGCCAGCGGCCGGCTCGCCGGCAGCCAGAACGCCAGCGGCCAAGCGCCAACCGACGGCTACGCCGTGAGGTACACCATCGCAAGCACCAGCGCAAAGCCCGCAAGGTCGGCTGGCGAGAAGCTCGTACCCAGCCACAGGACCGAGGTCACCGTCGCAGTGAGCGGCTCTATGGTCCCCAGCAGGCTCGCGCGCATGGAGCCCGCGTCCTTCACGCCCTGCAGGTAGAGGGCATACGCGCCAAACGTCCCCACAACCACCATGAATGCGAGCAGAGCCACGGCCGTCGCATCAAGCTGCGGCATGTGCTCCCAGGGCCTATACGCAACAAGCAGGATGACGCCCGAGAAGAGAAACGCCAAGCCGTTCACCACAAAGTTGCCCCACTTCGCAAGCTGGCGCGCCGGCAGAATCGAGAGGCAAGCGGACGCCGCCGCGCAGAGAAGCCCCCACACAAGCCCGCCCACGGGCAGGCTGAGCTGCCCGGGATTGCCTCCCGTCGCCAAAAGGTAGGTCCCCACCAGGGCAAGTATCACTCCCAGAACCTCGCGGCGCTTTGGCCCGCGCCGCATCTTCACGCAGACGTACGTGAGCACGGCGAGCATCCCTAGGCTCTGCATGACTGTCGCCGTGGCGGAGTTTGTCCAGTTGATGGCCTCGAGGTAGGCAACCTGCGAGAAGAGAATCGCACCAAGGCTCACGCCAAAGATCCCCACCAGCGAACGCGGGTCGTGAAGTGCACGGGTGACCTGCCCCTTGTTGGTAACGCGCGCCGCCGCAAGAAAGAGCCAGCAGGCAGCAAGCTCACGAAAGCACGCAAGCCACAGAGGGTCAACCGCGTATGCATCCATGAGCAGCTTCGACGCCGTGCCGTTGATGCCCCAGAAGGTGCCGCCCACGAGCGTGCACACCACACCGCGAAGAATTCGTTTGCGGCGCTGCTCGTCACTGAGCGGCAATTCCTCTGTCATCGAGCAGTCCTCGCCTTTCTCGGATGAGACAAAGGGACTGTCCCTTTGTCTCATGCGATTCTACAGCGGAACACCCCTCTCGGCGGCAAGCGAGTCTGCTTGCTGGGAAAAACGGGCACCATACCATGCGTGTTAAGCTTCTTCTTGAATAACGACAGCGCCGGCCGCGTGCCACCCTTTGTCGCGGGAACGCAAGCCGGCCATCGCGCGCCCGCACATCGCTAGGAGGAACCATGGCATCCGAAGGCATCACCACAGCACCCAAGCGGGACTACCTCACGCCCGACCCATCGCTTGCACCCGGCAGCGCGCACGCCGGCTTCGAGGTGGTGTCCGCAACCCCCGTCCCCGAGGTCTCCGGCACCATCTACGTGCTGCGCCACCAGGCTTCGGGCGCCCGCGCCATGTGGATCTCGTGCGCCGACAACAACAAGTCCTTCTCCATTGCCTTCAAGACGCCACCCGCAGACGACACGGGCGTCTTCCACATCATCGAGCACTCCGTGCTCTGCGGCTCCGACGCCTATCCCGTGAAGGAGCCCTTCGTCAACCTGCTCAAGACGTCCATGCAGACCTTCTTGAACGCCCTCACGTTCCCGGACAAGACCATGTACCCGGTGGCCTCCACCAACACGGCCGACCTCGAGAACCTCATGGGCGTCTACCTGGACGCCGTCCTTCACCCGGCCATCTACCACCGCCGCCGCATCTTCGAGCAGGAGGGCTGGCACCTTGAGGCGGCGGATGACGGCTCGCTCTCGTACAACGGCGTGGTCTTCAACGAGATGAAGGGCGCCCTCTCAGACCCGGACGAGGTCCTTGACCTGGCACTCTCGCGCGCGCTCTTCCCCCAGAGCCCCTACCGCTTTGAGTCCGGCGGTGCGCCGCGCGCCATCCCTACCCTCACGTACGAGGGATTTCTCGACGCGCACGCCCGCCACTACGCCCTTCCCAACAGCTACACCATCCTTTACGGTGACATGGACATCGACCGCGAGCTGGCCTTCATTGACAAGCGCTTCCGTGGGGCCGAGAACCGCCAGGCGGGCACGCCCAACCCCCTGCCGCTCCAGCCTGCGGTTACCGCAGCTCCGGTGAGGGTCGAGATGGCAACCGCCCCCGACAACGCCTCCGTGGGCCTGGCATACGTTGTTGCCACGTCCAGCCAGCGCACGCGCGTGCTTGCCGTGGACGTGCTGCTCGACGCGCTCTGCGGCTCCAACGAGGCGCCGCTCAAGCGCCGCGTGCTCGACGCCGGGCTGGCCAACGACTTCCAGGCCGTGCTCGTCGACGGCGTGGCACAGCCCGAGGTGGTCTTCCTGCTCAAGGGCGCCCATGCGGACGTGGCGAATCGCTTCCGCAAGCTCATCGAGGACTCCTGCCGCGAGTTTGCAGAGAACGGCATCCCCCGCGACAAGCTCGAGGCCTCCCTTGCCCAGGCGGAGTTCAACCTGCGCGAGCGCGACTTTGGCTCCTGGGCCACCGACGGCGTTGCCCTCTCGATGCAGGCGCTCTCGAGCTGGCTCTACGACGACGATCACCCCTTCGACTACCTTAGGTACGAGGAGGCTCTGGCCGTTCTCAAGAAGGGCCTGGAAAACAACATGTTCGAGGACCTGCTCAAGCAGATTGTGTGCGAGAACCCCCACTCCGCACTGGCCGAGCTCGTTCCCACGGAGGGCGGCGACGCAGCCGAGGAGGCACAGGAGCTGACCCAGCTGCGCGCGCAGATGAGCGACGAGGACGTCGAGGCCGTGCGCCGCGAGGTCGAGGCGCTCCGTGCCGAGCAGGAGGCGCCGGACTCCCCGGAGGCCCTGGCCACGCTCCCCACGCTCACCGTTGCGGACATCGAGCCCGCGCGCCCAGACCCCGAGGCAAAAGACGTCGAGGCGCCGCTCCCCTGCGTTGCCCACGAGCTTGACACCCGCCACATCGACTACGTCTATCACTACTTTGACCTGCGGCGCGTTGGCTTTGCCGAGCTTCCCTACGTGGGCGTGCTCACCGATCTTCTCGGCAAGCTCGACACCAAGCTCCACACGGCGTCGGACCTCGACACGCTGGTCGAGACAAACCTCGGCAACCTTGGCTTTGGCTACGAGACCTACGGTCGCGATGATGACCTCTCGTTTGCCCGCCCCATGCTCGTGGTGAGCGCGAGCGCCCTTTCCGAGAAGGTCGACGCCCTGGCGAGCATCCCGCAGGAGGTCTGGGCCAAGACGCTCTACCTCGACGGCAGCCGTATGCGCGACATCCTCACGCAACGCAAGGTCGCCCTCGAGCAGTACTTCGTGAACTCGGGCCACACGGCGGCGGCCGCCCGCGCTACAAGCTACTTCTCGTCCGCATCGGTGGCATCGAGCCAGATGGGCGGCATCGACTACTACCTCTTCCTCAAGCGACTCCTCGCCAACTGGGACCGCAGGCTCCCTGCTCTCCAGGAGATTCTCCCCAACCTGGCGGACCGCATCTTCACCGCCGACGAGGTCACGGTGAGCTTTACCGGCTCTGCCGACGACCGCGCGCGCTTCTGGGAGCTTGGAGGCACGCTGGGCCTCGAGGAGCAGGGCGAGAACGTCTGCGAGCACAGGCTCCAGATTCCCTCCCCCAAGGTCGCGCGCGAGGGCTTCGTGATTCCCTCGAACGTCTCCTTCGTTGCACGCGGCGCTGCGCCAACTGCGGCTGACGCCGGTACGCTGGGCACCTGGCAGGTAGCGACCCGCGCCCTCAGCTTTGACTACCTCTGGAACGAGGTCCGCGTGAAGGGTGGGGCCTACGGCGTGGGCTTCAGCCGCACAACCGAGGGCATTCGCAGGTTCTGGTCGTTCCGCGACCCCAATGTGGCCTCTACGCTCGAGCACTACGACGGTGCTGCCGCGTGGCTTGCCAAGTGGGTACCCACAGACGACGAGCTCTCCGGCTATATTGTCTCATCCGTGGCGGCGCAGGACGCTCCCGAGAAGCCCCGCGCGCTTGCCCGCCGGCAGGACGCGCAGCGCTTCAACGGCAGGCCGGCCAACTGGAGAAACATCATTCGCCAGCAGGAGCTCGACACCACCGCCGACGCCGTGCGCGCGCTTGCGCCCGCGCTCGAGCCCAACTCCGCCTCCGCGGGCGTCTGCGTCTTTGGCCCGCGCGAGGCCATCGAGGCGTCTGGCCTCGACCTCGACGTGCGCGAGCTCGTCGGCAGCGAGGAGGCGTAGCGTGGCCGGCCCGTCAGCTGGCGAGCGCCTCATAGGTTGGTACGGGGGCATTGCCGAGAAGAACCTCTCTTCGCGGCCGGCCTTCGTGCGCAACTGGCTCATGCTGGGCTTCCAGGCCATGCGCGGCAAGGTCCACCTTGCACCCTACGGTGACCTCTTGCCCTCGGGCAACCACGGATACCAGCTCTTCATGGACTTTGTGGTAGGCGCGCTCGCAGACTTCGACAACGCCGTGGTCACAAGCGTCTTCACCCCCAACGAGATCTTCCACGCACTGGGCGCGCGTCCCGTGACGGCGGAGGCCGTGGCCTCCTTCGCGAGTGGCGCCCAAGCGGAGGGGGGCTTCATCGCCGCTGCCGAAGGACGCGGCATACCCGAGACCTATTGCTCCTACCACCGTATCCTCATGGGCATGGCCACCTCGGGCGTGCTGGGCAAGCCCCGCATGCTCGCTAGCTGCTCGGTTGCCTGTGATGCCAACAACCTCACCTTCAAGACCCTGGGCCGCTTCTGGGGCGTCCCCCACGCATACGTGGACGTCCCCTACGACGTCTCGCGCGACTCGGTCCTCTACGTCGCAGACGAGCTTCGCGAGATGGCCCACGCCGCCGAGGACGCCTTCTCGCGCAAGCTCGACGAGGAGCGCCTGCGACAGGCCTGCGCGTGCTCCGAGCGCACCATCCGGGAGCTTGCGGCCACGCTCCCCACGCGCCGCGGACGCTACCTGGCAAACACCATGACCATCGACATGATGGAGATGCTCGACCTCCACCTCTTGCTGGGGCTCCCCGAGTGCGAAGACCTGGCGCACGAGATGCAGCGGGACTTTCTCGCCGCCGCGCCCTACGAGGGCGTGAATCTGGTGTGGGCGCACGTCTCGCCCTACTTCCTGGAGTCGATCGGCGAGCTTGTGAACACCAGCAAAACGTCGCAAATCGTGGCGTCCGACATGATGTTCGAGCACGTCCCCACCGACGGCGAAGCCTGGTTCGACGCCTCGAGCCCCTTTGAGTTCATGGCCGAGCGCCTGGTGCGCAGCTGCTTCAACGGGCCCGCAACGCGCCGGGCAGACTGCATCGAGCATCTCGCGCGCGAGACAAACGCAGACGCCGTGGTGCTCTTCTGTCACTGGGGCTGCAAGCAGACGGCAGGCGCCGCGCAGCTCATCCGTCGGCAGCTCGAGGGGGCCGGCTGGCCCGTGCTGGTGCTCGACGGCGACGCCTGCGACCGCGCCAACTGCATGGAGGGCCAGATGTCCACGAGATTCTCGGCCTTCCTCGAGATGGTCGAGAAGCGCAAGCAGGAGGATAAGCGCAGTTAGGACGGACCACGAGAGTCGCAAAGGGCCTATGGCTGCGCAAGGAACATAACGGAGTTTTGACCTATGCAATCTGGACAGTATGAACATCGGGAAGTCTTCTACGCGTGCAAGTACACGCCCATCGAGCTTCTCGCGGGATTTGGCGCCACGCCCCGCATTGCCGAGGCGGACGTGGCCTCCTTCGCGTATGCGGATGCCTTGGCCCATCCCAACCTCTGCGGCTACGGCAAGGGACTCATCGAGCGCATGATGGCCGCAGACGTTCGGGAGGCCGTGCTTGTGACCTGCTGCGACGTGGTGCGTCGGGTCTACGACGTGCTACGGGCCTCAGCCCGCATGGACTTCCTCTACCTGCTCGACCTGCCGCACCGTCGCGGGCCCGCCGAGGTCGCGCTCTTCCGGCGCCGTTTGCGGGCGCTCGCGGACGCCTATGCGGCGTACAGCGGCGCGCAGTTCGACGTGGGGGCTGCCTGCGCCGCCTGTGGGACGGGCGTGGGACGCGCGGACAACCATGTGACGCTCATGGGCGCGCACGCGTCGGCATCGCTTGTCGCAGAGGTGGAGAAGGGCGTGGGCATGCCCGTGGAGAACGCCACCTGCACGAGTCGGCACCTCAAGGTCTCTCCCCCGCCCCAGCTTGCGCGGATGGCAGCCGGACCGGCGTGCGGCACGTGCTGCGACAACACCGGAGCTATGGCCGCGGCTGACCCCCTCGACGCCTTCCTCGACTGGTACGCGCCGGCACTTCTCGGCCAGATTCCCTGCATGCGCATGGACGACGTCGCCGAGCGAGACGAGCTCGTGGGCGAGCGCGGTCAGCGGGGCGTGGTCTACCACACGATGAAGTTCTGCGACTACTATGGCTTCGAATACGGAGCCCTTGCGGAGAAGGACGAGATTCCCATGGTGAAGATTGAGACGGACGGCACGTCACAGAGCGAGGGCCAGCTGCGCACGAGGCTCGAGGCCTTTGGCGAGACCCTGCGGGCCCGCGGCGGTGCAGCTCACCATGAGGAGCCCGCGCCGGCCACGACGGGCAACTCGCTCGACGCCGCCAAGGCGGGCACATACGTCATGGGGGTGGACTCCGGTTCCACCTCAACCGACGTCGTCATTATGGATGCCAACCGGGACATCGTTGCCACGGTCATCGTCCCTACCGGCGCCCGAGCGGCCGACGCCGCGGCGCGCGCGATGGACGAGGCGCTCTCGAAGGCCGGCCTTGCCGCGGGTGACGTGGCCATGCGCGTGTCGACCGGCTATGGCCGTGACAACATCGAGGGAATGGACTCCTCGGTCACCGAGATCACCTGCCACGCGCGCGGCGCCCACTACCTTGCGCCCGACGCGCGCTCGGTCATCGACATCGGCGGACAGGACTCCAAGGTCATCCACCTGAACGCCAACGGCAGCGTGGCGGGATTTGTGATGAACGACAAGTGCGCCGCAGGTACCGGTCGCTTCATGGAGGCCATGGCCCGCGTGCTGGAGATGGACCTCGACGAGTTCTGCCGCCGGGGCCTTGAGTGGCGCCACGAGGTGCGCATCACGAGCATGTGCACCGTGTTTGCCGAGAGTGAGGTCGTCTCGCTTGTGGCGGCAAACACCCCCACCCCCGACGTGATCCACGGCCTGGACGTCTCGGTGGCGAGAAAGACCGCCACGCTTGCAAGCCGCGTGGGAGCCGAGCCGCCCTACCTCATGACCGGCGGCGTCGCGCAGAACGAGGGCGTCGTGCGCGCGCTGTCCGAGGTGCTCAAGGCGCCGGTTGCCACGCACGCGGACTCGCAGCTGTGCGGCGCCATCGGCGCGGCCCTTATCGGCCTTGATGCGTTGGGCAAGCGCAACGGCGAGAAGTAACGGACGCGCCCGCTGTGACGCCGATTTGGCGCCACAGGGGCCGTTACCGCAGCAATCCCGTACGCAAGTGCCCCCTAGACGAGAAGGTCCTCCAGCGCGAGCTTTGGCACGTGATGCGTGCCCTCGTCATCGCGCCAGTACGCCAGCCCGTGCTCGGTCTCGCTCGTCTCCAGCACAACGCGCTCCCCGCGCTCGCCCAGGGCAAGCACCAGCTCGGCGACATAGCCCTCGGCCGAAACGCCCATGACGTCGCTCACGTCGGCATCAAAGCTCTTGAGCATGCAGCAGCCAAGGCCGCGCGATGCGGCGGCCAGGGCGATGGTCTGCGCCGCGATGCCCGTGTCGATAAGGCGAACGGGGTTGGCGGCAAGGGCGGTGGGCGCGCATACGGCAATGTAGCCCGTGGGTCGCTCGCCTGCGACGGGGCCGCTCCAGTCGCGCAGCAGCGCAGCCCAGTGCAGGCGCGAGAAGACCGCCGAGCGCTCCGCAGGATCAACGACAATGTGGAAGCGCAGGACCTGCATGTTGTTGCCCGAGGGCGCAAAGCGCGCGGCGTTCACCAGCGCTGCAAGGTCCCCGTAGCTCAGCGGCTCGTCCTCGGCGAACCGCCTGTACGTGCGAGACGATCGCACCAAGTCCTGGAAGTTCTTCGAGTTCATCTCACCACCCCCTGCCGGGCATGCCCGGCTGACACCTACCGGAGCCGTTCCCCGGTAGCGACAACGCGCCTCAGGTCCCGTCCACGCGTCCCCAAACGCGGCACCGCTAGATCCCGGACTCGCCAATCCTCCGGCATGCCTCGCGCAGGCGCTCAGGCGGCATGACCAGGGCAAAGCGCACGTAGCCCTCCCCCGAGGGCCCAAAGCTTGCGCCAGGCGTCACTATGACTCCGGCCTTCTCCATAAGCTCGAGCGCAAACGCGTGCGAGTCCATGCGGCCGTGCGGGATGCGCGCCCACACGAACATCGAACCGTGCGCGTTGGGGCGCTCCCATCCAACGGCCTCCAGGCCGTCGCAGAGCGCGTCCCGGCGCTCCTGATAGAGCAGGCGCTGTCGTTCCACCGAGTCGCGCGGACCGGTGAGCGCGGCAATGGCCGCGTCCTGCTCGGGTAGGAACATGCCAAAGTCCACCTGGCTGCGGAGCTTGCGCGTTGCGGCCACGATGTCCTCGCGTCCCACCAAAAACGAGAGGCGCGCGCCAGTCACGTTGAAGGACTTGGAGAGCGAGAGGAACTCCACGCCCACGTCGAGCGCGCCGGGATAGTCGAGGAAGCTTCCGCCGGCAGGGCCATCGAAGATGATGTCGGAGTAGGCGTTGTCGTGGATGACAACGATGTCGTGGGTCTTCGCAAAGGCGACGATCTGCTCGTACACCTCGGGCGTCCCCACGGAGCCAACCGGGTTCGCGGGAAGCGAGACCACCATGTAGCGGGCGGCGTCCGCAACGTCTTCGGGAATGCCCTCCACCCACGGGAGAAAGTCATGCTCGGCGGTAAGGGGGTAATACCAGGGCTTTGCTCCCGCTAAGAGCGTGCCGGTGGCAAAGACCGGGTAGCAGGGGTCGGGGATGAGGGCCACGTCGCCGGGGTCTGCCAGCGCCGCGCACACGTGCCCCATGCCCTCCTGCGTCCCGCGGCAGCTCATAACCATCGAAGGCGTGATGCCCTCCACGCCAAAGCGCGTGCGGTAGTAGTCGCAGACCGCCTGGAGCAGCTCGTCCTTGTCGTGCAGGGCATACTTCCAGTTGGCAGGGTCTGCGGCGCTCTTCCTAAGCGCCTCAATGACATGGTGCGGCGGCTCGAAGTCCGGCGTGCCAACCGAGAGATCAAACACTTCGCGACCCTGTGCCTCAAGCTCGCGACGCTTGGCGTTTAACGCGGCAAAGACCTCGTCGCCAAACAGGTCGAGCCTCTTTGAGAACTGCATGCGCACCCCTCCCCGGATGCAGGCGTAACGTACGCATGGGACTGTAGACCACAGACGGGCCGCAGAACATGCCCTGGGGCAATGACGCGCTCGATTGTTACATTGGGCGCGGCCGACGGCGGCTCATGGTCGGGCCAGCGGCAGCATTGGCGTCCTCGGGACGCCACCACAACCGCCCCAGGCGTTGGGGTGGTGTGGCCCGCGAGCCCCCAAGGGCCCCTTCACCGTTCACCGAAAACCAGAGCGATAAGTGGCACCGTTATCTTAAATGTTTGAACTTCCGCTCTTTTCTCACCTGCGATGACTCTGCAATCTTCCAACGCAATGTGAAATATCGCGAGACAATATCCGGTATTTATCTCGCGTCATGGGCACAAGATGTTGTGTCATAGTAGACAGCGCCGCAACACTGCGCCCACAGCAGCGCATAGTGAGACAAGCCAGACGCGATGCCAACAGTTGCACGTTTTCCGTCTTCTGCAGGCACCGTTCAAGAGGGAGTGAGCACATGAAGATCATCAAGCGCAACGGTTCCGAGGTCACGTTCGACGTCGCAAAGATCGAGAACGCCATCCGCAAGGCAAACATGGAGGTGCCCGAGGACGAGCGCCTCACCGAGCGCGAGATTCGCTTCGCTTCGCTCAACGTGACCGACGAGTGCATGGAGTCCGGCCACACGGTCACCGTCGAGGAGGTCCAGGACCTCGTCGAGGACCAGCTCATGGCCCTCGATCACTTCTCCGTGGCACGCAAGTACATCATCTACCGCTACGTCCAGAACCAGAAGCGCCAGAAGAACACGACGGACGACAAGATCCTCGCCCTCATCGAGTGCAACAACGAGGAGGTCAAGCAGGAGAACTCCAACAAGAACCCCACCGTCGTCTCGGTCCAGCGCGACTACATGGCCGGCGAGGTCTCCAAGGACCTCACCATGCGCGACCTTCTCCCCGCCGACATTGTCCAGGCGCACGAGGAGGGCATCATCCACTTCCACGACGCGGACTACTACGCGCAGCACATGCACAACTGCGACCTCATCAACCTCGACGACATGCTGCAGAACGGCACCGTCATCTCCGGCACGCTCATCGAGCGACCGCACAGCTTCTCCACCGCCTGCAACATCGCCACGCAGATCATCGCCCAGGTGGCCTCCTGCCAGTACGGCGGCCAGTCCATCTCGCTCACGCACCTCGCGCCCTTTGTCGACGTCTCCCGCAAGAAGATTCGCCGCTCGGTCTACGCCGAGATGGAGACCATCGGCTACAAGGCCTCGCCCGAGCAGATCGACGAGATGGTCGAGAAGCGCCTGCACGACGAGGTCGCACGTGGCGTCCAGACCATCCAGTACCAGGTCGTCACCCTCATGACCACCAATGGCCAGGCGCCGTTCATCACCGTGTTCATGTACCTCAACGAGGCACGGAGCGCGCAGGAGAAGCACGACCTCGCTCTCATCATCGAGGAGATGCTCAAGCAGCGCTACCAGGGCGTGAAGAACGAGAAGGGCGTCTGGATCACCCCGGCGTTCCCCAAGCTCATCTACGTGCTCGAGGAGGACAACATCCACGAGGGCGATCCGTACTTCTACCTCACCAAGATGGCCGCCAAGTGCACCGCCAAGCGCATGGTGCCCGACTACATCTCCGAGAAGAAGATGCGCGAGTACAAGCTCTCCAAGGGTGAGACCGAGGGCCACGGTGACGTGTACACCTGCATGGGCTGCCGTTCCTTCCTCACGCCGGATCGCTCTGGCAACGGCTACGACAACGTCGCCAAGGCCAAGAACTACGAGCCGGGCAAGCCCAAGTACTACGGCCGCTTTAACCAGGGCGTCGTGACCATCAACCTACCCGACGTCGCACTCTCCTCAGACGGCGACATGGACAAGTTCTGGAAGATCTTCGACGAGCGCCTGGAGCTCTGCCACCGCGCCCTGCGCTGCCGCCACGACCGCCTCTGCGGCACGCTGTCCGATGCTGCCCCCATCCTCTGGCAGTACGGTGCGCTGGCCCGTCTCGACAAGGGCGAGAAGATCGACAAGCTCCTCTACGGCGGCTACTCCACCATCTCGCTGGGCTATGCCGGCCTCTACGAGTGCGTGAAGTACATGACCGGCAAGAGCCACACCGACGAGGAGGCCAAGCCCTTCGCGCTCTCCGTCATGCAGCACATGAACGACAAGTGCTCCGAGTGGAAGGCTGCCGAGAACATCGACTACTCGCTCTATGGCACGCCGCTCGAGTCCACCACGTACAAGTTCGCCAAGTGCCTGCAGAAGCGCTTCGGCGTGGTCAAGGGCATCACCGACCACGGCTACATCACGAACTCCTACCACGTGAATGTGCGCGAGAAGATCGACGCCTTCACCAAGCTCAAGTTCGAGAGCGAGTTCCAGCGCCTCTCGCCCGGCGGCGCCATCTCCTACGTCGAGGTCCCCAACATGCAGGACAACCTCGAGGCCGTCATCCGCGTCATGCAGTTCATCTACGAGAACATCATGTACGCCGAGCTCAACACCAAGTCCGACTACTGCCAGGTGTGCGGCTATGACGGCGAGATCAAGATCGTGGAGGACGACGGCAAGCTGGTGTGGGAGTGCCCGCACTGCGGCAACCGCGACCAGTCCAAGCTCAACGTGGCCAGGCGCACCTGCGGCTACATTGGCACGCAGTTCTGGAACCAGGGTCGCACGGAAGAGATCAAGGATCGCGTGCTGCACCTGTAAGCCCTGGGGTCCGCCCCCTCGTGGACATGCCCGGCGCTCGCGCATTGCGCTCGCTCGCTTCGCGACTCGCCGTCCACGAGGGGGTGGACCCTTCTTTGAGCCACGGCACGCACTTGGCGGCCGGCGCGACCCGGCGCGACTCGGCCGGTGTCTCCCGGCCGGCGTGACCCCCGGAAAACTGCGACTTAATTGCAGTTAGCCTCGTGCGTCGCTGAGAGAAACCGCAGGTAGACAGGCTGCGACCATTACGAAGGTTGCAATTAAGTCGCAGTTTTGGAGCGGAACCCCGCAGCCGCAGGCGCAGCCCCCAGCCCCAGCGCAGCCCCAGCGACGGCCTCTGCATTGCTGCCCATGGCTCTGTCCCGCTACACTCCACCCGCTAGCGCATCGTTCTCCCACATCGTTCTCGCAAAGGGGTCCTCCCATGAACTACGCAACCATCAAGTACTGCGACATCGCGAACGGAACCGGCGTGCGCACCTCGCTCTTCGTCTCTGGCTGCCGCCTGCACTGCAAGAACTGCTTCAACGAGGAAGCCTGGAGCTTCTCGGCAGGAAAGCCCTTCACGCAGGAGACCGAGGAGGAGATCCTCTCGTCGCTTGCCGCGCCCTACGTGGACGGGCTCTCCGTCCTGGGCGGCGAGCCCACGGAACCGGAGAACGCCGCGGCCCTGGCGCCCTTTCTCGAGCGCGTACGCGCAGCCTACCCCGAGAAGAACATCTGGATGTACTCCGGGCGCACGTGGGAGCAGCTCACGGGAGATGGCGACCATGCCTCGCCTGACATGGACCGCATCCTCGCCTGTCTAAACGTCCTGGTAGACGGACCCTTCATGCAGGAGCTGCACGACATCACGCTGCGCTTCCGCGGCTCGTCCAACCAGCGTCTCATCGACGTCCCCAAAACGCTTGCCACGGGCTCCGTCACCATCTGGGAGGACGACCCCCAGTTCGCTCAGCACGCGTGGGCATAGAAAACGGCGCTCCGGCCGAAACCGGGGCGCCGCCACGCACTACGCGCTATGTGGGCAAAACCTACGCCGCCACTAGTCGATTGCGACCTTGGTGACGTTGGTCTTCTCCGCCTGCTTGGGGACGTTCACCGTGAGCACGCCGCCGTCCATCTTGGCGGTTAGGCCCTCGGTCGCGGCGTCCTTAAGGTACACGCCACGCGTGGCGCTCCACTCGCCGGTCTCCTTGTGGAGGTAGTTCTTGCCCTTCTCCTCGTCGGACTCCTTCTTGTCAACGCTGACGGAGAGCCTGCCCTCGTTGAGCTCGACGTCGACCTCGTCCTTCTTGACGCCAGGGAGCTCGGCGGTGACCACGTACTTGTCGCCCGCGTCCTCGACGTTCATCTTGAAGGCCACGTCACCATCGGTGGTTGCCAGCGGAGCGAAGAAGTCGTCGAACGCGTTGAACGGCCA